>CAVQGR010000010.1:0-55395 GCA_963712105.1 uncultured beta proteobacterium | reverse complement strand
TCCTGACTGTCGAATGGCTTGGTCAGGAAACCGAACACACCGCGCTGCGTGGCCGCCACGGCGTCGGGAATGGTGCCGTGCGCGGTAAGGATGAGCACCGGCAGCCCCGCATGCTGGCGATTGATGGCATCGAAGAGTTGCAGGCCGTCGATTCCAGGCATGCGCAAGTCGGTCACCACGGCAGCAGGGCGACGCACGGCAATCGCGGCCAATGCCGTCTCGCCGCTTTCCGCGGTCCGCACGCGGTAGCCGGCGGACGTCAGCCTGAGACTGATGAGTTTCAGCAGGTCGGGGTCGTCATCGACCAGGAGTATGTCGCCGGAGGTCATTGGTTTGCCTTCATGGTGAGATTCACTGTCCGCCGCCGGATCCGCCGCCGCCACCGCCGCCGCCGCCACCGCCGCTGCGCACACGGTCGCGAAGCAGGCTGCGTTCCATCTGCCGCAACGCCTCGAGTTTCTGCAGCGCGGCATCGGCCTTCTGCTGCTCGTCCCGAACCGCTCGCTGCCGGCCGGCGATCTGCGCGTGCAGCACGCCCGCAAGTTGCTTGACTTCGGGCGATCCCGGATTGCTTTTCGCGACGTTTTCCAACAGCTGCAATGCGCGCTGATCGTCCTGGGGATTCGCGCGGGAAAGCGTGTAGAGCACCGCCAGGCGCACGCGGTTCGCGTCGGTACGCTGGCGCGAAAGCGTCTGCGTCACCACCAGTAATTCGCGGCGGACATCGTCGGGGGGCAACCCGCCGTAACGCTGCAGGTCGGCGAGAAGAGTCACGACTTCGCTGTCCTGTACGATCGTTACGATGGTGGGCTCAGGCGCAGCGGCCAGCGGCGACGCCACCGGCGAGGGCGCCGCAGAAGCCATGGTTTGCTCCACCGGTGCCGCGGTCACGGCGGTCGGGCTCGGCTCGGGAGAGGCTGCGGGGGCCGGCGTGGCCGTGGGCGACGCAAGGACTTCCGGCGGCTCGACCGGTTCGATCGGCGGATACTCAATCAATGGCGACGGTACCTGAACCGTTTCGGGCTCGTATTCTTCCTGCGGCGTGATGATCGGCGGTGGCGTGGTCGCGCAGCCAGCGAGCCAGGCACAGAGCAGCGCTGTGGACAACGACCGCGGCCACTGGCGCATCACGGCTGTCCTCCAAGGGCCACCTGAACTTCCGCGTTCTTGCGCGCCCGGCCGCGGGCGCCGCTGCCTGCCTCCAGCGGCAGCGACAGCCTGAATCGCGCGCCGCGCTGGCAATCGGCGCGATCCAGCACTTCGAGCCGGCCCGCATGCGCAGCCGTGTATTCGCGCGCGATCGCCAGGCCCAATCCCGTACCCTTGACCTTGCCGTCCAGCGGCGCCTTGCCCGAATAAAAGGAATCGAAAATGCGTTCGCGCTCGACGGCGCCGATGCCGGGGCCGCGGTCGGAGACGTCGAGCACCGCGTAGCCATCACTCGCCGCGAGCGCGATCTCAATGACTCCGGATCGCGGCGAGTACTTGATCGCATTGGATAGCAGGTTGTCGACGATGGTGCGGATCTTTTCCGTGTCGCCGACCACCGCCACCGCCTCCAGGTCGTCCTCAATGGTGATCATGCGGGCCAGCGCGGCGAGCTTTTGTTCGCGCAGCACCCGCCTGATCACTTCCTGCAATGCCACGGTTCCGAGCGTCGCCGGTTCCATCGCGCGCGTCTGGTGATAGGTGAGCAGGTCCTCGATCAATTTCTGCAGCGACAGCGTGTTCTCGCGGACGATGCGGACGATGTCGCGCTGCTCGGGCGTCAACGGCCCCCCGACGTTGTCGCGCAACAGTTCGGCGCCTTCGCGCACGGCGGTGAGCGGCGTCTTGAGTTCGTGCGACACGTGCCTCAGAAAGCGATTCTGTTGCTGCTCGAGGTCCTGCAACCGCGTGCGCAGCCACTCAAGTCGCTGTCCCACATAGCGCAGATCCTGCGGCCCGTTGACCTCGATGGCGTGCGCGAAGTCGGCGGTGCCCATCTGCCGGATCGCCTGGTCCAGCTGGCGAATCGGCCGCGCGATCAGCACGGCGAACACGATTGCCAGCGCCAGCGCGATTCCCGCGGCGGCCGCCGTCAGGTAGAACCACTTCTCGCGACCCTTGGTCGCAGTGTCCTGAAGACTCTCGATCGCTCTTCGCGTGAGCTGGTTGGTGATGGTCAGCATGTCCTGCGCACCTTCGACCAGCCTGCCGTAGCCGTCGGCAAGTTCGGCGATGTTCGCCGAGGTGCGTGTCGGAGCATTCAGCAGCGTGTGCAACCGGTCCTCGCGCTCGCCGAGCGCCGCCAACGCGGACACCTGCCCGGTCTCCAGCGGCAGGCGCATGAGCAATTGCGCCGTCTGGCGGAACTCGGTGCGCACGCGCGCATAGTCCTCGAGCAGCGCCGGGTCCTCGAGGATGAGCTGTTGACGCGCGATGCGCTCGAGCGTGGTCGCCTGTTCCACCAGCAAACGGCTGGTACGTCCCGCCTGCGACGCCTGCAGCACTTCCTGGCGGCTCTGCGTCGCGAGCTGGTCCAGCGAGAGAATCAATTCGCCGAGCGCGTACAGAAGCGGCAGGCTGACAAGCAGAAAGCCCAGCAGGATGAACTTGAGAAAGGAGCGCGGGTAATACACGGAAAATGTCAGCCGATATAATGGCTTCCATTATGGCACCGCGCCTGCCCGCGCGGCGGCCGGGTCCTTGCCGGGGTCTGCGCAGGGACCGCATGCGACTTGCGGGCATCGACGATTTTTCGCCGTGACGACTTCCTCCGCCGACGTTGCTGATCGCACCCGCCCGGCGCTGGCAATGATCGCCGCCATCGCCGACAACGGCGTCATCGGCGCGAACAATGCGCTGCCATGGCGCCTGCCCGAAGACTTGGCCAGGTTTCGCACGCTCACCACCGGGCACGCCGTGATCATGGGACGAAAGACCTGGGCGTCGATCGGACGTCCGCTTCCGGGGCGGCAAAACATCGTGGTGACCCGACAAAGCGGTCTGCGCCTCGACGGGGCCGAAGTCGCGGCTTCGCTCGATTCCGCGCTCGACCTCGTGCGCATGCCCGCGCCGGCGTTCTGCATCGGCGGCGGCGAGCTCTATGCGCTTGCGCTGCCGCACGCACAGCGGCTGTATCTGACCGAGATCGCGCGCAGGTTTGACGGCGATGCCGTCTTTCCGGCATTCGATCGATCCCTGTGGCGAGAGGCCGGGCGGGAAACCCGCAGAACCCCCGATGGACACGCGTACGCGTTCGTCGACTACGTTCGCATCGCGGCGCCGCCTGAAACGCCGGGCAAACGCGATTGATTCGACGACCCGCGCAGGACGCGACGATTTTGGCGATAATGGCGAACCTGCCGCGCTTCGCGTCGATCTTGCCGATCGGCAACAGGCGCGGCGTCCCTTGCCGGGATGAC
This sequence comes from uncultured beta proteobacterium, assembly GCA_963712105.1. Lineage (GTDB taxonomy): Bacteria > Pseudomonadota > Gammaproteobacteria > Burkholderiales > Casimicrobiaceae > VBCG01. Next base: position 51,988 of record CAVQGR010000010.1, on the reverse strand, counting down.
GGAACTGGTAGACGTAGCGGACTCAAAATCCGCCGATAGCGATATCGTGGGGGTTCGAGTCCCCCTCCCGGCACCACCCTTGAGGCCGCCCGACAGTCCTCCTCTCTGGCGGTCGTTTGGCGTCCGGCCGGGCCCGCAGACGAAAGGTTTGCGCAGCCCTCTCCGCACACCCGACCCCACCCGCCCTGCCCGATGTCCGTCACGCTCGCCGATTTCGACTTCACCCTGCCCCCGGAACTCATCGCGCAGGCGCCGCCCTCGCGCCGCGGAGAAAGCCGATTGCTCCATGTGGCCGGGTCCGCTCGCCGGGACTGCCGCTTTGCCGATCTGAGCACGCTGGTTCAACCGGGCGATCTGGTCGTATTCAACGACACGCGGGTCATCCACGCCCGTGTGTTCGCTGAGAAGACCACTGGCGGGCGGGTGGAAATGCTGATCGAGAGACTGCTCGGCGAGCGCCAGGCGCTGGTCCAGTTGCGCGCCAGCCACGCGCCGAAAGTCGGGGCGGTGCTGCGCCTTCCCGGCGGTGCGCAAGCCACGGTGACGGGACGCGACCAGCGCTTCTTCCATGTGGAGTTCGCGGTCCGGGACGGGCTTGCGCAGTGGCTCGACGACCACGGGCAGGTGCCGTTGCCACCGTACATCGAGCGCAGCGCCGGTCCCGACGACGAAGCGCGTTACCAGACCATTTACGCAAAAAATCCGGGCGCAGTCGCCGCACCCACGGCCGGACTGCACTTTGACGCCGCCATGTTCGAGCGCCTCGCTGCCGCCGGCGTGGCCACTGCATGGATAACGCTGCACGTCGGCGCCGGTACCTTTGCTCCGGTGAAGGAACAGGATCTGGCCCGTCACCGGATGCACAGCGAGTGGTTCGCCGTCCCGGCCGATACCGTGGACGCCATCGCCGCCACCCGCGCGCGCGGCGGGCGAGTGCTGGCCGTCGGCACCACCACGCTGCGGGCGCTGGAATCCGCCGCGCTGACGCCGGGCGGACTCGCCGCCGGGACCGCGGAAACGACCTTGTTCGTTACCCCGGGCTTTCGTTTCCGGGTCGTCGACCGTCTGCTGACCAATTTTCACCTGCCACGATCGACGCTGCTGATGCTGGTCAGCGCTTTCGCCGGCGTCGATGCGATCCGCGATGCCTATGCACACGCGATCACCGGGCGATACCGCTTTTTCAGCTATGGCGACGCCATGCTTCTGGAAGCCGCTTCCGGCGTGCGCGACGGCGGCGTCACCCCGGGGTGACGCCGCAGCCCGACAGTCGGGCTTGGAAATCCGTCGCCAACAAACGACATTTGCCAGCATGACCCGATTCCGTGCAACAAAAGCCTGACCAAAGGGCCCCGTTTCCGACGATCTGGCTTGTCGTCATGCGGCAGACACGCTACTCTCCCGACAACTGAATTCGTAGCGGAAATCCTGCCGTAGCGCCGTTCGACAGGAGAATCCGCGATTCCATGAAGCCTTGCCAGGCCCGCTCCCACGCGGCGCGAGCACTCTTCGCCGCCGTCGTCCTGATCGCAGTCGCCCTGCCCGCCTACGCTGCGCGCGTCGGTGTCTTGTCCAACAAACTGTCGACCGAGACCGCCGCGGATTTCGCCAATCGCATTCCCGCGCATACGTTCAGGGGTGTCGACACGTCGATTTCCGTGCCCAGCGTCAAGACGCTGCTCGAGAATTACGACGTGCTGCTGGTGTTCGAGGATGTCACCTACGTCAACGCCCCATCGGTGGGCAAGGCTGCCGCGGCGTTCGCCAACTCGGGTCGTGTGGTCGTGCTCGGCACGTTCTACGAGCAGGAGCGCAGCGATGCGCTGTCGACCAATAACCCGAATGGCTGGGGACCGCTGGAGCAGATCGATCCGAACATCACCGATGGTCGCGGCACGCCCTACGCGCCGCGCGCGCTCGACACCGCCTCGCTGGTGCCGCATGTGCTGACACGCGGACTGAAATCGTTGACCAGCGCCAAGTGGGCCGGCGGCAACCAGGCCAAACCCGGCACCACGGTAGTCGCTACGTGGAAGGAACCCAACGCCCGCGGTCTGCCCGATCCGGCGATCGCATACCGCATCACCGATCAGGCCTGCGTGATCCACGTGGCGATCGCGCCGAGCTATCCGTTGCTGGCCAGCGGGGATTTCTCCGGCGATTTCCATCGTGCTTGGGCGAATGCCTTCGATTTCGCCAGTCAACGCTGCGTCGGAGCGTCCGTCGATGCCAGCGGTCAGGAAGCGTTGGCGATTCCCACGCTGTCGAACCTGGGCCTGTTGCTGACCGCCCTGCTGGTGGCCGGCGTGGGCTGGACTCAGCGGCGCCGGTTCACCCGCCGCTAGTCGCCGAAGACCGGTCGACCGTCGACCGGGCACGCGCGAAATTCAATGCGCTTCACCGTACTGGCCACCTCCAGCGAGGCTCGCCGCGGGCGCCTCGAACTCGCCCACGGTGTCGTGGAAACGCCCGTGTTCATGCCGGTGGGAACCTACGGCACCGTCAAGGCGATGGCACCGGACGAATTGGTTGCGCTCGGTGCCCAGATCGTGTTGGGCAACACCTTTCACCTGTGGCTACGGCCCGGCCTCGAGGTGATCGAGGCGCACCGGGGACTGCACCGGTTCATGGGCTGGGAACGCCCGCTGCTGACCGACTCCGGGGGGTTCCAGGTGTTCAGCCTGGGCCCGCTGCGCAAGATCGCCGAGGAGGGCGTGACCTTCGCCTCGCCGGTGAACGGCGACCGCCTTTTCCTGACACCGGAATTGTCGATGCAGATCCAGCGCGTGCTCGATTCCGACGTCGTAATGATCTTCGACGAATGCACGCCGTACCCGGCGGCGCACGAGGTGGCTGCGGAATCAATGGCACTGTCGCTGCGCTGGGCGCAACGCTCGCGCGAGGAATTTGAACGTGGCGGGAATCCGAATGCGCTGTTCGGCATTGTCCAGGGCGGCATGTACGACGATTTGCGCGACGAGTCGCAGGGTGAACTCGAGCGCATCGGCTTCGACGGCTACGCCATCGGCGGCCTGTCGGTCGGCGAGCCCAAGGAAGAGATGTTGCGGGTTCTGGCGCGCACCGCTCCGCGACTGCCGGCAGACCGCCCGCGCTACCTGATGGGTGTAGGCACGCCGGAGGACCTGGTCGCCGGGGTGAGTGCGGGCATCGACATGTTCGATTGCGTCATGCCGACGCGCAACGCGCGCAACGGCTGGCTGTTCACGCGATTCGGCGACGTCAAGATCCGCAACGCCCGGTATCGCACCGATACCGCGCCTGTCGACTCCAGCTGCACCTGTTACGCCTGCCGCAATTTCTCGCGCGCCTACCTGCATCATCTGAATCGGGTGAACGAGATTCTGGGCGCGCGCCTTGCCACGGTTCACAACCTCTACTACTACCAGCAGCTGATGTCCGAGTTGAGGGACGCGATCGCCGCAGGAGCGTTGGCGGCCTTCGTCGCCAGGTTCCGGTCGGACCGTTCCCGCATGCTAGAATCCTGAGTTGATCGCAGGCTGGGAATTCACAGAAAATTCCGCGCCGCGCCGTGTTTGCAGCACAAGGTCCGGGGCGGACCCTGCCGCTGCCACAATCGCCCTTGGAGGTACCACCGTGCTGATCAGCCCAGCCTATGCCCAAGCCGCCGCCGGGACCCCCGGCGGCGAGTTCATGACCTTCCTGCCGATGATCGCCATTTTCGTGGTGTTCTATTTCCTGCTCATTCGACCGCAGCAGAAGCGGGCCAAGGAAACCAAGGCCATGCTCGCCGCGCTGCAGAAAGGCGATGAGGTCATTACCGCAGGCGGTGTCGTCGGGCGCATCTCCAAACTCACCGACCAGTACGCATCGGTCGAGATTGCCCCACAGGTTGAAATCAGCGTGCAGCGCGCGGCGATCTCGCAGCTGCTTCCAAAGGGCACGATGAAGGCGCTCTGAGCGAGGACTCGCCTGCCGCGCAGCCCGGCAGCCAATCCGCCCAGTTGCCATTGTCTCCGAATTCACGCCCCGCCGGAGGGCGGACCCGACCTCCCGATCCGGCGCCCCCCACCAACGGCCGCATGCCATGAACCGCTATCCGCTCTGGAAGTTTGTAATCATCGCCGTCGCGGTGCTGGTCGGCATGCTCTATACGCTGCCGAACTTCTTTCCGGAGGTGCCGGCGGTCCAGGTCTCGTCCGCACGGGTCAAGGTCGATACGGCGGTGCTCGCCAATGTCGAATCGACGCTCAAGGCAGCGAACGTTCCGTTCATCGGGACGGCGCTGGACGCGACCGGCATCAAAGTCCGCTTTGCCGATCCGGACATCCAGCTCAAGGCGAAAGACGCACTGCAGGCAGCGCTGGGTGACAGCTACATCGTCGCGCTGAATCTGCTGTCGTCGTCGCCGCAGTGGCTGGCGTCGATCGGCGCGCTGCCCATGTACCTGGGCCTCGACCTGCGTGGCGGCGTGCACTTCCTGCTGCAGGTGGACATGAAGGCCGCTCTGGACAAGGCAGCCGACCGCTACATGACCGACCTGCGCTCGCTGATGCGCAGCGAGAAGCTGCAGTACACCGGCATCGCGCGCGAAGGATCCAGCGTTTCCATGCGCTTCAAGGACCCTACGGAGCGAAACCGGGCGCGGCTCGCCATCGAGAAGAACTATCCCGATCTCCTGCTGCGCGAAGCCGAAGTCACCGGCGGCGACCTTCGCCTGATCGCAGCCTTGAAGCCCGAGGCGCAGAAGCGCATTCAGGACGGCGCAGTCGCCCAGAACATCCAGATCCTGCGCAATCGCGTCAACGAACTCGGCGTGGCCGAGCCGATCATCCAGCAGCAAGGCGCCGAGCGCGTGGTCGTCCAGCTGCCCGGCGTCCAGGACACTGCTCGCGCGAAGGACATCCTCGGTCGCACCGCCTCGCTCGAGATCCGCATGGTCAACGACGAGCCCGGCGCGCTGGAAGCGGCGCAGGGTGGCAGCGTCCCGGTTGGCAGCGACCTTTTCACCGAGCGCGGCGGGACGCCGCTGGTCGTGCGCCGGCAGGTTGTGCTCACCGGCGACCGTATCAGCGACGCCCAGTCCGGCTTCGACCAGCGTACCAACGAGCCCGCCGTGCACGTCAGTCTCGACGGCTCCGGCGCGCGAATCTTCAAGGAAGTCACGCGCGACAACGTCGGCAAGCGGATGGCCATCGTCCTGGTCGAGAAAGGCCGCGCCGAGGTCATCACCGCGCCGGTGATCCGCGAGGAAATCGGCGGTGGTCGCGTTCAGATCAGCGGCCGGATGACTACCCGCGAGGCGAACGACGTCGCGCTGCTGATGCGCGCGGGCGCGCTGGCCGCCCCGATGGAAATCGTCGAGGAGCGCACCGTCGGTCCTTCGCTGGGCCGGGAGAACATCGACAAGGGCTTCAACTCGGTCACCTACGGCTTCATCGTGCTGGCCATCTTCATGTGCGTCTATTACATGCTGATGGGCATCATCTCGACCATCGCGCTCACCGTCAATCTGATGCTGCTGGTTTCGCTGCTGTCGATGCTGCAGGCGACGCTGACGCTGCCGGGCATCGCCGCCATCGCGCTGACGCTGGGCATGGCGATCGACGCCAACGTGCTGATCAACGAGCGCATCCGCGAGGAACTGCGCTGGGGCGCGACGCCGCACGCAGCGCTGCAATTGGGCTATGAGCGCGCCTGGGGCACGATCTTCGACTCGAACATCACGACGCTGATCGCCGGCGTGGCGCTGTTCCTGTTCGGCTCAGGCCCGGTGCGCGGCTTCGCGGTCGTGCACTGTCTGGGCATCCTCACGTCGATGTTCTCGGCGGTGTTCGTTTCGCGCGGCATCGTCGCGGTGATCTACGGCAGCCGCAAGAGACTCGACCGCATCTCCATCGGCCAGGTCTGGCGCCCGGGCGCCACGACGCCCGCTGCGCCGACCAAGGCGTAGAAACCGGGATCGCGCCAAACCGGCCACCAAAGCAAACGCCAGGAAACGACATGGAATTCTTCCGATTCAAGCGCGACATCCCGTTCATGCGGTTCGCGCTTGTGTTCAACGTGATCTCGGTGATCACGTTTCTGCTGGCCGTGGTGTTCCTCGGCTGGAAGGGCCTCAACCTCGGCGTGGACTTCCGCGGCGGCACCGTCATCGAGGTCACCTACGGTCACGCCGTCGACTTCACGCGGTTGCGCGCAGCGATCGACAAGCTGAACCTGAGCGAATACACGGCACAGTCGTTCGGACAGTCGAACACCGCGCTGATCCGCCTGCCTCTCAAGGAAGGAACGTCGAGCGCCCAGCTATCGGAGCAGGTCATGAGCGCGCTCAAGGCAGACGACCCGACCGCGACGCAGCAGCGGGTCGAGTTCGTCGGGCCACAGGTCGGGCGCGAGCTCTACGAGAACGGCGCGCTGGCGCTGCTACTGGTGTCGCTGGGCATCGTCGGCTATCTGGCGATGCGTTTTGAATGGCGCTTCGCCGTGGCGGCGATCGTCGCCAACCTGCACGACGTCATCATCATTCTGGGCTTCTTCGCGCTGTTCCAGTGGGAGTTTTCGCTGCCGGTGCTCGCCGCGGTCCTCGCGGTGCTGGGTTACTCGGTGAATGAATCGGTGGTGATCGCCGACCGGATCCGCGAGAACTTCCGCAAGATGCGCAAGGCACCAGTGACGACGGTCATCGACAACGCGATCACCAGCACCATTTCACGCACGATGATCACCCACGGAAGTACGTTGTTGATGGTGCTGTCCATCCTGTTCTTCGGCGGCGAGACGCTGCACTATTTCTCGCTGGCGCTGACCATCGGCATCTGCTTCGGCATCTATTCGTCGGTGCTGGTGATGGCGCCGCTGGTGATGTGGATGGGTGTGTCGCGCGAAGACCTGGTCAAGCCCGAGCGAAAGGGCGACGGCCCGGCCGGCGAGAAGATCCTGCCCTAGGTCCGCCACGGGCGGCGCGCGCTCCCGGATTTGGCCTCCGCGCGGACCCACACTCCGCGCGACGGCGCGCCCATGTCCGTTGACCTCACGCGTCGGGGCCGGCACGTTCGCCGGTGATGGCCACGACTTTCCGTCCGGCACATGTTGACCACTCTTTTCTACTCGCTGCTGTCGCTCGACCAGACGCTGGCGCTGATTGCGGCCGAGTATGGGCCGTGGCTTTACCTGTTGCTGTTCGTCGTCATCTTCGCCGAGACCGGGCTGGTGATCTTCCCGTTGCTCCCCGGCGATTCGCTGCTGTTCATTTCCGGCACCGTGGCGGCCTCGGCCGGAATGGATGTTCACCTGCTCATCGCGCTGCTGATCGTCGCGGCGATCCTCGGTGACTCGGTCAACTATTCGATCGGGCATTACATCGGCCCGAAGGTCTTCGATCGGCCCGACTCGCGCTGGTTCAAGCAGGAGTACCTGCGCCGGACACAGGCGTTTTACGACAAGTATGGCGGCGTGACGATTATCATCGGCCGCTTCGTTCCCATCATCCGAACCTTTGCCCCCTTCCTCGCCGGCGTGGCGGGCATGAGCTACCGCCGCTTCCTTGCCTTCAATGTGATCGGAGGGATCGCATGGGTCTCCTCGCTCGTCTACGCGGGCTACCTGTTCGGCAACATCCCCTGGGTCAAGCGGAACCTGACGCTGATCGTGATCGTGATCGTGGCGGTGTCGCTGATTCCCGCGGTCACCACCTACCTGCAGGAACGACGCGCCCGGAAGGTGCCGCCCGTCTAGCGGCCTTGCTCAGATTCGCTGCGCGAGAGTGGCGGCGTTGCCGGTGTAGCCGGCAGGCGTCAGCGCCTTGAGGCGTGACTTGGCCTCGGCGGGCAGCGCAAGACTGTCGATGAATGCATGCAGCGTGGCCTGCGTCATGCCACTGCGGCCGCGGGTCAGCGCCTTCAGTTGCTCGTAGGGATTGGCGATCCCGTAGCGCCGCATCACTGTCTGGATCGGTTCGGCCAGCACCTCCCAGTTGGCATCGAGATCGGCGGCCATCCGCGCGGCATCCGCATCGAGCTTGCCGAGACCCTGCCGCAGCGAACTCCAGCCCAGCAGCGCGTGCCCCAGCGCGACGCCCATGTTGCGCAGGACCGTCGAGTCGGTGAGGTCGCGTTGCCAGCGGGAGATCGGCAACTTCTCGGCGAGGTGGCGCAGCAATGCGTTGGCGATGCCGAGATTGCCTTCGGAATTCTCGAAGTCGATCGGGTTGACCTTGTGCGGCATCGTCGAGGAGCCGACTTCGCCCTCGCTGACCCGCTGGCGGAAGTAGCCGAGGGAGACGTAACCCCAGATGTCCCGGTCCAGGTCGATCAGGATCGTGTTCGCGCGGGCGATGGCGTCGAACAGCTCGGCCATGTAGTCGTGCGGCTCGATCTGGGTCGTGTAGGGGTTGAATTCGAGTCCCAGCCGCGCCACGACACGCGCGGCGAGGCGCTCCCAGTCCACGTCGGGATAGGCGGCGACATGCGCGTTGTAGTTGCCGACGGCGCCGTTGATCTTTCCCTTCAGCGGAACCCGCTCGATGGCGACAATCTGCCGCTCGAGTCGCGCGTAGACGTTGGCCATCTCCTTGCCGAGCGTGGTCGGCGTCGCCGGCTGGCCGTGGGTGCGCGAAAGCATCGGCACCGCCGCATTCGCCCGGGCCAGCGTGCGCAGTTCCGCCGCGATGTCACGCAGCGCAGGCAGCAACAGTTCACTGCGGGCGCCGGCCAGCGCGAGGCCATGGGCGAGGTTGTTGATGTCCTCCGACGTGCACGCAAAATGGATGAATTCGGCTGCGCGCGCCACTTCGGGCACTTCGGCAAAGGCCTCCTTCAACCAGTACTCGACCGCCTTTACGTCGTGGTTGGTCGTGCGCTCGATGGCCTTGACGCGGGCGGCATCGTCAGGCGCGAATGACGAGGCGATCGCCGCGATCGACGCGTGGGTCTCGGCGGAAAACGGCGGCACTTCCGCGATGGCCGGTTCTTCCGCCAGGGCCTCGAGCCAGGCAAGCTCGACGCGGACACGGTGCCTGATGAGGCCGAATTCGGAAAAATGTGCCGCAAGAGGCGCTACTTTCGCAGCGTAGCGGCCGTCCAGCGGCGAGAGCGCATTCAGCGCATGAAGATCTGCGTTGGCAGCCATTCGTCGGCCTCACTGGGGAGTTTCAGTCTATCACGCACACCCGCCTCGCCCCGCCCCCGCGGCGCGGCACGCGGACCGGGAATCCGCGGGGCGAATGATATAATTTTCGCTTCGTCCAGCCACGTGCCAACTTCAAGTGCTCACTCTGATTTCATCCCCAGCCAGTCCCTTTGCGCGCAAGGTGCGCATCGTCCTCGCCGAGAAGAAGATCGACTTCCAGATCGTGGATGTGTCACCCTGGGGCGCGACCAACCCGGTGCATGAGTGGAATCCGCTGGGCAAGGTGCCCGCGCTGGTTCTCGATGACGGCACGCAGCTCTACGACTCGCGCGTGATCGTCGAGTACCTGGATACGGTGAGTCCGGTCTCGCGGCTCATTCCGGACCCCAGTCGCCAGCGCATCCTGGTCCGGCGCTGGGAGGCTTTGGCCGATGGCATCGGCGACGCAGCGGTGTCGGCGGTGGTCGAGACCAGGCGCCCGGCGCGTCAGCAAAGCAAGGACTGGATCGCCCGGCAGCATCACAAGGTGCGCTCCGGTGTCGCCGAATTGGCGCGCGAACTGGGCGAGCGCGCCTGGTGCAACGGCGACGCGTACTCGCTGGCGGACATCGCGACCGGCTGCGCACTGGGTTACCTCGACTTCCGCCAGCCGGAGTTCGACTGGCGTGCCGACTTTCCGAATCTCGCCAAGCTGGCCGAAAAGCTGGCCAAGCGGGCGTCGTTCCAGGACACGATGCCGCCGGCGGCCTGACGGCCCTGGGGTTCTGCGGCGCCAACAGTCCGGCGCACGGAATTCCTGCCAATGAAAAGGCCCGCATCGCTGCGGGCCTTTTTGTCGTGCCGCCGGCTTGCGCCAGCGTTGCCGTTCTCAGGTGCCCTTAGGTCCCTCGCGTATCCAGCGTGTCGCCGGTAAGGTTCGGATACCGGACGTGTTCAACCAGTTCCTGCACCTCCTTGTCCGGGGACGGGGTCAACAGGCTGACGATGATGATCACCGCAAAGCCCAGCGGCACACCCCAAACACCCGCCGAGATGGACCCGATGCCGAACCAGGTGTGTTCGGCAACCGAGCCGGTGACGCCGAAGATGCCGCGCAACCAGGGCTGGGTGGTGATCATGTAGTACATGGTGACGCCCACGCCGGCCAGCATGCCCAGAACCGCGCCGTATTTGTTGGCCCGTTTCCAGAAGATGCCCAGCGTCAGCGCCGGGAAGAACCCTGCCGCGGCGATCGAGAACGCGGCTGACACCAGGAACAGGATATCCGCCGGTTTCTGCGAAGCCATCCACGCCGCAAGCAACGCCACCACCAGCAGCAGGACCTTGGACACCGTGACCCGGCGGGTCGTCGATGCGCTCGGATCGAGCATCTTGTAGTAGAAGTCGTGCGACAGCGCGTTGGCGATGGTCAGCAGCAGGCCATCCGCAGTCGACAGCGCCGCAGCCAAGCCACCGGCCGCCACCAGGCCCGAGACGACATACGGCAGTCCGGCGATTTCAGGCGTCGCCAGCACCACGATGTCGCCGCCGATCGCAATCTCCGCCAACTGGACGATGCCGTCCTTGTTGACGTCGACGATCGACAGCAGGCTTGGATCGACCCTGGACCATGAGGCCACCCACTGCGGTAACTTGGAGAAATCCGACCCTACCAGGAATGAGTAGACGTCGTATTTCACCAGCACGGCCAAGGCAGGCGCCGTGAAGTACAGCAGGAAGATGAAGAACAGCGACCAGAACACCGACTGCCTCGCATCCTTCACCGAAGGCGTCGTGTAGTAGCGCATCAGGATGTGTGGCAGCGCCGCCGTACCCACCATCAAACAGAACACCAGTGCCAGGAAGTTACGCCTGGACAGATCGCGCGCCGCATCGTCCTTGCCCGGGAAAGCCTCGGCATGGCGTATCGGCGGATTGGCCCGTGCCGCCAGCCTCGACTCCTTGGTCCAGGCGGCCTTCGCTTCCTCCGCATCTGCCGGATACGCGGCCAGTGCCTTCTTGGCCGCGTCGACCACCTCCGGCGCCGCATTGTCGGTCTCGGCCTTGGCGACTGCCGCGGTGAGGAAGGCCTTGCCGTCGACATAGGACTTCTCGACATCCGTCAGCTTGGCTTTGCCCTCTGCAGCGCGCTGCTTGAAGATTTCGCGGACCTGCTGTTCCTTCGGATCCTTGATCAGTTCCGCTTCGCGCGCCGTCACCTTCTCCAGCACCTTGCCGTAGACGAACTGCGGCAGCGGAATGCCGGTGGCCTTCACCGACAGCCAGACCACCGGGATCATGTAGGCGATGATCAGGATGATGTACTGCGCCACCTGCGTCCAGGTCACCGCGCGCATCCCGCCCAGGAACGAGCAGACCAGAATGCCGCCCAGACCCAGGAAGACCCCGAGTTCGAACTGCACGCCGGTGAGGCGCGTGGTGATCAGCCCGACGCCGTAAATCTGCGCCACCACATAGGTGAACGAGCACAGGATCGCCGCCAGCATGCCGACCAGGCGCGGAATATTGCCGCCGTAGCGTGCGCCGAGGAAGTCGGGGATCGTGAACTGGCCGAACTTGCGCAGGTAGGGCGCGAGGAACAGCGCCACCAGCACGTAGCCGCCGGTCCAGCCGAGGATGAAGGCCAGGCCGTTGAACCCCAGCAAGTACAACGAACCGGCCATCCCGATGAACGATGCCGCGGACATCCAGTCCGCGCCGGTGGCCATGCCGTTGAACAGCGCTGGAACCCGTCTGCCCGCAACGTAGTACTCAGCCGCATCGGAGGTCCGGCTCATCACGCCGATGCCGGCGTACAGACCGATGGTGGCCAACAGGAACAGGTAACCGATCCAGCGCCGTGGCAGCCCCAGCTGCTCGAGGATGGCGAGCGCGACGATGAAGATCAGGAAGCCCCCGGTGTACCAGATGTACACCTTCTTCAGCTGGGCGTTGAACGCCTTTTGTGAGCCGGCGGCGAATATGCCCCCGGTACCGGGTGCAGGGCTGGCCATTATTCTTCCTCCGCTTCGTTGACGCCGTATTCGTTGTCGAGGTTGTTCATGTAATGCGCGTAGAACCAGATGATCAGAACATAGATGATCAACGAGCCCTGCGCTGCCATGTAGAAGGCGAACGGCCAGCCGAAGAAGTTGAAGCTCAGATCACGTGCATAGAAGCCCATGACAAACGTGATGACAAACCAGATGAACAGCAAGACCGCCGTGATGCGAAGGTTCTTGCTCCAGTATTCCTGGTGCTTTTCGGTCAACTGCATGGAATGGCTCCTCCTGTTTGACTACGGCCAGTGCCCAAACACTACCCGACCGATCGGCAGTCTTCCGCTGCTTCGACCGTATTCACGAGGCCACCCAACATGCCGGCATACGGGCATGCCTGTCGCCAAATTGCGACGAGTATAGACGGCTTTTTTCCGGGGCAACAAGCCCTTTTATCGTGGTTGATGCACTTTTGGGTGGCGATCGCCCCGGGAAATGAGGCCAATTCGCATTTGTTGCACCACAACGACGCAGGGTCAGGGACGCTCCGGGGCGCGCAGCCCGGTCTCGCGCGCAAGCTGCGCGGCGACCTTGGGTTCGAACTTCGCGAGGTGGTCGATGATCGACTGCGCGCGCTCCGGTTTGCCCAGATCGAACTGGACCCGCGCGAGCTGATACCAACCGTAGGGACTCATCGGCTGCAGCTTGGTGTTCTTCTCCAGCGGCGCGACCGCCTCGGCCTTGCGCGACAGGCCGATCAGCGACAGCGCCTTGCCGTAGTAAGCGCGGTCGTGCTTGGGGTTGGCCGCGATCGCGCGGTCGAACGCGGCCATTGCGGCCTCGTGGTCGTTGAGCTCCTGCAGCAGGAAGCCACGGTCGAAGTGCGCCTCGGCCCAGTCGGGCTTGAGTTCGACCACGCGGTCGAACTGCGCCAATGCCTCACGCTTGCGATTCTGACCGGCCAGTTCGAAGCCGATGCTGGCGATCACCTTCGGGTCGTCCGGAGCGGCCTGCAACGCAAGGCCATAGTAGCGAAGCGCCGCCTCCGACTGGCGGAAGCCCTGGCACCACTTCGCCAGCTCCACATAAAACCAGCGACGAAATCCAGAGTTCACCAGGAAAGCCTCCCTGTCATGGCTCGACACCCGGGATGGCAAAGGCCAGCCACATGAACACCACGGCAAGAATGCAGAAGGTTGCGAAGGGAATGAACCGGTCCTCAAAGACCCGCGGCGTGAGCATCCGCACCAGCTTGACGAACGGCGAAGTCACGATGCCGATGATCTGATAAAAAAGATTCTTGTCCCGGTTGCGTCCGGCAAGAATGTAAAGGATGCCCTGCCCGATCAGCGCCATCAGCGCAATCGCCACGACCAGTTGAATAGAACCCAGAATCTGACGCATCGACCTGCCCTTGTCGCATGGCGCGCGGACAAACCACGCGACGCGACCGCCGCAATGGCCGCCGCGCCGCGCATTCTGCCAGTTACCGGGCCGGCGCGGGGAATTTCCCCCTGGCCGGCAGCGTCGATGTCGCCTAGTTCTTCTGTTTCAGCTGATCGAGGATCGCCGGATTCTCCAGCGTCGAAGTGTCCTGCGTGATGGCTTCGTCCTTGGCGATGGAGCGCAGCAGACGGCGCATGATCTTGCCCGAACGCGTCTTGGGCAGGTTCTCGCCAAAGCGGATTTCCTTGGGCTTGGCGATCGAACCGATTTCCTTTGCGACCCAATTGCGCAGGTCCTTGGCGATCTTGTCCGCCGCCTCGCCCGAAGGTCGCGCCTGCTTCAGCACCACGAACGCGCAGACCGCCTCTCCGGTCGTGTCGTCCGGCCGGCCCACGACCGCCGCCTCGGCAACCAGCGGATTGGCCACCAGCGCCGATTCGATCTCCATGGTCCCCAGCCGGTGTCCGGACACGTTGAGCACGTCGTCGATGCGACCCATAATCCGGATATAGCCTTCGAGGTCGCGCGATGCGCCGTCGCCGGCAAGGTAGTACTTGCCCTGGAAGTCTTCCGGGTAGTAGTTCTTCTTGAACCGTTCCGGGTCGCCCCAGATGGTGCGGATCATCGCCGGCCACGGGCGCTTGATTACCAGGATGCCGCCCTTGCCCAATTCGACCGAGTGGCCGGTCTCGTCGACGATGTCGACGATGATCCCAGGCAGCGGAAACGTGCACGACCCCGGCTTCAGCGGCGTCGCCCCCGGCAGCGGCGTGATCAGGTGCCCGCCGGTCTCCGTCTGCCACCAGGTGTCGACAATCGGACAGCGTCCGCCGCCGACAGTCTCGTGATACCACATCCAGGCCTCGGGATTGATGGGTTCGCCGACGGTCCCGAGGATGCGCAGCCGCGACAGGTCGTACTTCTTCGGCAGATCCGCCCCGGCCTTGATCAGCGAGCGGATGGCGGTGGGCGCCGTGTAGAAGACTGTGACCTTGTGGTCCTGGATCATTTTCCAGAAACGACCGGCATCCGGATAGGTCGGCACCCCCTCGAACATCACCTGCGTGGCGCCGCAGGCGAGCGGACCGTAGGCGATGTAGGTATGACCGGTGACCCAGCCGACGTCGGCCGTGCACCAGAAAATGTCGGTGGGCTTGTAGTCGAAAGTCCACTTCATGGTCAGGATCGCATGCAGCAGATAGCCGCCCGTCGAGTGCTGGACACCCTTGGGCTTGCCCGTCGAGCCCGATGTATAGAGGATGAACAACGGATGCTCGGCGTTCAGCCAGGCCGGCTCGCACTGGTCCGCCAGCCCATCGACCGCGTCGTGCCACCACAGATCGCGGCCCGCAGCCATGGTCACTTCCGAGCCGGTCCGCTTGTACACCCAGACTGCACGCACGCAATCGCAACCACCCATGGCCAGCGCCTCGTCGACGACCGGCTTCAGCGGGATCTCGCGGCCGCCGCGGAACTGTCCGTCGGCGGTGATGATCGCGACCGCGCCGGCATCGACGACCCGCTCCTGGATGCTTTTCGCCGAAAAGCCGCCGAACACCACCGAGTGGGTGGCGCCGATGCGCGCGCAGGCCTGCATGGCCACGACCGCCTGGATCGACATCGGCATGTACACCAGTACCCGGTCGCCCGTCTTGATGCCTCCGGCCTTGAGGGCGTTGGCGAAACGGCAGACCTCGCGGTGGAGGCCCTTGTAGGTGATGGTGCTGACCTTGCCGTCGTCCGCCTCGAAGATGATCGCGATCTTGTCGGGTTGCGTGTCAAGGTGGCGGTCGAGGCAGTTGTAAGACGCGTTGAGTTCACCGTCGTAATACCAGCGATAGAACGGCGGTTTGGACTCGTCCAGCGTCTTGGTGAAGGGCTTTTTCCAGATCAACTCCTCGCGCGCCAGCCGCGCCCAGAAACCCTCGAAATCGCGCTCGGCCTCGGCGCACATCGCGCGGTAGGCGTCCATGCCGGAAATGTTTGCCTGGCGGACAAAGGCCTCCGGCGGCGGAAACACGCGATCCTCGTGCAGTACCGATTCGATCTCAGATGACATTCTCGCGTCCTCCAGTCTTGGGTGAAAATGCAATGCGCGAACTGTCGAGTCTACCGAATTCGCCGCACTCGGCACAATGACGAGACCGTCCGTCGGCGTGCCGGGTTGATCCATGTCACTGTGATGGCGCCGACGTCGCGCGACGATTGCACATCGGCAACCCGCCCCCCGGGGGCGCCCCACTCCGCGATGGTAGACTTGCAGGTTGTCCCGTCCTTCGATCCGTTGTTCGAGGATGGCCGATCCTCACTCCCGCCATGAGTCGCCAATGAAGCCGCTGCCCCAGATCATCTTCATGAGCCGGTGGCTGCAGCTGCCGCTCTACCTCGGCCTCATCGTCGCGCAATGCGTCTACGTCTGGCAGTTCTGGGTCGAGCTCTCCCATCTCGTGCAGGGGGCGTTCGGCAACGAGCATGCGCTCGAACTGATCCGCCAGAGCGTCGCGGTGCCGGGTGCCGAGAGCGGCTCGATCAAGTCACGCGAGACGCTGACCATGCTGCTGGTGCTGGGTCTGATCGACGTGGTCATGATCTCCAACCTGCTGATCATGGTGATCGTCGGCGGCTACGAAACCTTCGTCTCGCGCATGCGCCTCGAAGGGCATCCGGACCAGCCGGAGTGGCTGTCGCACGTCAATGCCTCGGTGCTCAAGGTCAAGCTCGCGACCGCGATCATCGGCATCTCGTCGATCCACCTGCTCAAGACGTTCATAAACGCCGAAGCCTTCTCGGAAAAGGCGCTGTTCTACCAGACCGTGATCCACATCACCTTCCTGCTTTCCGCGCTCGCCATCGCCGCCGTCGATCGACTGATGCTGCCCACAAAGGCGCGGGCAGGCGCCGATGCGAAAGGCAGTCACTGAAAGGAATCGCCATGCCCGCCATCCGCCAGCAGGACCTCGTGCAGAGCGTCGCCGATGCGCTGCAGTTCATGTCCTACTATCACCCCACCGACTACATTGAGGCGCTCGCCGCCGCGTATCGGGTGGAGGAATCGCCGGCGGCCAAGGATGCGATCGCGCAGATCCTGACCAATTCGCGGATGTGCGCCGAGGGCCACCGCCCGATCTGCCAGGACACCGGAATCGTCGTGGCCTTCGTGAAGGTCGGCATGGACGTGCGCTGGGAAGGCGTGACCATGTCGCTGGCGGAAATGATCAACCAGGGCGTGCGGCTTGCCTACATGGACGCGGACAATCGGCTGCGCGCCTCGGTCGTCGCGGATCCGGCCGGCGCCAGGAAAAACACCGGCGACAATTCCCCGGCCGTCGTCCACTACGAACTCGTCCCCGGTGACCGCGTCGAGGTGAGGATCGCGGCCAAGGGCGGGGGCTCCGAGAACAAGTCCAAGTTCGTGATGCTCAACCCGTCGGATTCGATCGTCGACTGGGTGGTCAGGACCGTGCCGACCATGGGCGCCGGCTGGTGCCCGCCCGGCATGCTCGGTATCGGCATCGGTGGCACGGCCGAGAAGGCGCTGCTGATGGCCAAGGAAGCGCTGATGGAGCCCATCGACATGCACGCGCTGCTGGCCCGCGGGCCGGCGAACAAGACCGAGGAGTTGCGCATCGAACTCTACGACAAGGTCAATGCGCTGGGCATCGGCGCCCAGGGATTGGGCGGCCTGTCGACCGTGCTCGACGTCAAGATTCTCGACTTCCCGACGCATGCGGCGTCCAAGCCGGTCGGCATGATTCCCAACTGCGCGGCCACCCGTCACGTGCACTTCACGCTGGACGGCAGCGGCGCGGCAGTCCTGACGCCTCCGGATCTGGCCAACTGGCCAGACGTGCAATGGACGCCCTCGCCAACCGCGCGGCGCGTCGATCTCGACACCTTGACCCGCGAAGTGGTCGCAACCTGGCAACCCGGCGAAACGCTGCTGTTGTCGGGACGGATGCTCACCGGGCGCGATGCGGCACACAAGCGCATTGCCGACTATTTCGCGCGCGGCGAAGCGCTTCCGGAGGGTATCGACTTCACCAATCGGGTCATCTATTACGTCGGCCCGGTGGACCCGGTCCGGGACGAGGTGGTCGGGCCCGCCGGACCCACCACGTCCACCCGCATGGACAAGTTCACCGAAATGATGCTTTCCAGGACCGGACTGATTGCGATGATCGGCAAGGCCGAACGGGGTCCGACGGCCATCGAGTCCATTCGCAAGCACGGCGCCGCCTACCTGATGGCGGTCGGCGGCGCTGCCTACCTGGTCTCCAAGGCGATCAAGGCCTCGCGGGTGGTCGCCTTCGGCGACCTGGGCATGGAGGCGATCTACGAATTCGAGGTCAAGGACATGCCGGTAACCGTCGCCGTGGATGCCCGCGGCGCCTCGGTGCACCACACGGCGCCGAAGCAGTGGCAGGCGAGGATCGGCAAGATCCCAATCACGTCAGAGTAGACGGGGCCGGGCGGCGAATGGCACATTGTGTGCTTTTTCCGCTCGTGGACGTCAACCAACAGCGCTCATTGCGATCTTCCGGCCACAGGCTGGTGCTCCGTGTCGGGCGCCGGCGCGGGTCGGTCGCAGGTCCCTCCCCCTTGGACCACCCTGTCGATCAGGTCGTCGCCGAGCGACGACCGCCCGAAGCGCTTCGCCTCCGATGGGTCGCGAAACGGCAGCACGCGTGCGCGTGGACATTCGCATGAAACGGGTGCGCGGTGTGCTGCGCAGGCATCTGTCACCGCTGGCGGGCGACACCATGTCGTCGCTCAATCTGCCGCCGGTGCGCATGGGCCTGCTTGCCAAGCTGAATCTGCTCACTGTAGGACTGATCTTCATCACCGCGATCGCCATCACCACGTTCTACTACGTGCAGCAGTGGCGCAATGAGGAGCAGGATGCGCGAAACCAGGGCACGGCGGCGCTGGCGATCATTGCCGAACTTGCCGAGTACGGCCTCTACACGTCGAACAACGCCTACCTCGAGCAGATGCTGGGAAGCCTGGGCAGCGACCCGATGATCACCTACGCCTGCGTGCTAGACATGAAGCAGGCGCCGCTGGCCGAGCGCCGCTTCGGCAACACTCCGCCCAAGGCGGTCTTGCCACCGATGCCCGGGATCGAATTGCCGGTCCCGGGGCGCGTCGTCTGGCATGAAGTCAACATGGACGGCAGGAAATTCATCGAACTGGTTACGACCGTCGGAACCGGAACCGGCCCATCGAAATTTGGCGGCGCGGCCTTGCCATCGACGACCGTGCCCGGCGCCAAGGCGGAGCCTCTTGGAATCATCCGGCTGGGGATGACTCTCGACCACCAGCGCAGGCAGTTTCGCGAGCAGTTGATCGGCGCCGTCGGCGTCATCGCGCTGCTGGTGCTGTTCGCCATTTTTGCGACCCTGCTGCTGACCCGTCGGTTGGTGGCGCCGATGCGCAGATTGATGCGCGCGGCACGCGCGGTCGGCGCCGGTCGACTCGACGTCTATGTGCCTGCGCACTCGTCCGACGAGCTGGGATTGCTGACACATACGTTCAACCACATGACGCAGAAGCTGTCCGAGTCGCAACTCGAGGTGGCCAACTACCAGCGCACGCTGGAAGAGAAGGTCGCGCAGCGCACGCGCGAACTGGAAATCGCGACCGCGCAGGCGTACAAGCTTGCCCAGCACGACATTCTTACCGGCCTGCCCAATCGTTCGCTGCTCAACCAGCGGCTGAAGCAGATTCTCGCGCAGTCGCAGAGAGACGGGACCCAGGTTGCCTGCATCTTCCTCGACTTCGATCACTTCAAGCGCATCAACGACACGCTCGGCCATGATGCCGGCGACCAGCTGCTGCAGGCGATCGCCCAGCGCCTGACCGGCGCGGTACGCGAGTCGGACACTGTCGCGCGCCTGGGCGGAGACGAGTTCGTGGTCATCCTTCCCGGCCTCGATCCGGAGCAGGCGTCGTTCGAGGTGATGACGGTGCTCAATCGCGTGCGCGAGGCGTTCAATTCCGCATTCCGGTTGGCCGATCAGGCGCCCACGCTGACCTGTTCGGCCGGCGTCGCGCTCTATCCGATCGACGCGCGCGACGGCGTCGAGCTGATCAAGCAGGCCGATACGGCGATGTACGCGGCCAAAGATGCGGGACGCAATTCCTACCGCTTCTTCACCGCCGACATGAATGCCCGCGTGCAGATGCGACTGCAGCTGGAGACCGACATGCGGCGAGGCCTGATGGACGACGAGTTCTTCCTCGTCTACCAGCCGCAGATCGAGATGCAGACCGGACGTCCCTGCGGCGTCGAGGCACTGCTGCGCTGGCGCGATCCGGAACGCGGGGTGATCGCACCGGCGGATTTCATACCCATCGCCGAAGAATCCGGCATGATTCAGGCGCTCGGCGCGCGCGTGCTGCGCGACGCCTGCCGACAGGTCGTGCAATGGCACCGGCAGAACATGCCACTGCGCCTGTCGGTCAACCTGTCGGTGCAGCAACTCCAGCACGACAGCTGGCTGTCGGTCGTTCAGGATGCGCTGTCGGGCAGCGGTCTCTCCCCTCAATACCTCGACCTCGAAATCACCGAGAGCGTGATCATCACGCACCCGGAGAAGGCCGTTGCGACGCTGGTCAGCCTGAAACAGATGGGCGTGTCGATTACCATCGACGATTTCGGAACCGGCTACTCGAGCCTGTCCTATCTCGCCCGGCTGCCGATCCAGAGCGTGAAGATTGACCAGCGATTCATCCACGGGCTCGAGATGAACCGCAACGACGAGGCGATCACACAGGCGATCATCGCACTGTCGCACTCGCTTGGCCTGCGTTGCATCGCCGAAGGCGTGGAAACCGCGGCGCAATACAACTTCCTGAAATCGCATGGCTGCGAGGAAGCGCAGGGCTTCCTCATCGCGCGTCCGCTGGCGGCGCTGGAACTGCATTCTTGGTGGCGGATCCAGGAGCGCCTGCTGGACAACGGCAATCGCCAGCCGGATCTCTGGCAGCGAGCCGTCGACGCCTAGTTGCCCGCGGGTTCGGGTCGCGGCAGTGGCGCGACCGCGCTTCGCTAGGCTAACGCGCCAGATCCTCCGGCACATCGACATCCCTGACGATGCCCGGATCGTCGACCTCGATGGTGGAGAGAACCCATTGCCGCGCCGCAATGATCGTCCGCGCGCCCTCGTCCCCGGTGAGCGCCGCCAGCGCGCTGCCATAGGCGCGGGAGAAGCCGACCGGGTGGCCGCGTTCGCCGCGATGGACCGGCGCCACGATCTCGGCACCCTCGGCCAGTGCGTGCGCCAGGGCGAGAATGGTCGCCGGGGCGATCCACGGCATGTCGGCCAACGCGACGACATAGCCATCGGCGCCTTCTGCCGCCTGCGCGCCGCAGGCAAGGCTGAACCCCATGCCTTCGTCCGCGCGCGGACACTCGACGATGCGCGCACCGCTCGGCTGCAGCGCGTGCAGCAGCATCGGGTCGCGCGGCCGAACCACCGCAATCACTTCATCAAGCGCCGACGCAAGATGCATGCAGGCGGCCGCGCCGATCGGCGTGCCGGCACCGACGCCGTGCGAGGTTGCCGGAAGGGGTGCAAGCAGCTTGGCGCCGCCGAAGCGCGCCCCGCGCCCCGCGGCCAGCAGAATGCCTACGATACGCATGCGGCGCCGCGGCTCATTCGGGCAACAGCCGGAACTTGCCGTCGCGGACCACGACCAGGACGCGCGCACGCTCGTCCATGCCATTGTGGTTGGTCGCCGACATGTTGAATACGCCCTGTGTACCGACCACTTCGCCCTGCTTCTCGAGCGCGTCTCGCAGCGCACTGCGAAACGCCTCGGTGCCGGGCTTGCCGGCCTTGAGCGCCACCGGAATCGCCTGCGCCAGCAGCAGGCCGCCGTCCCAGGTGTTCGCGCCAAACGTCGCCGGCGTGGCGCCGAATCGCTTCTCATAGGCAGCGATGTAGGTCTGCGCGACTTGGCGGGTCGGATTGGAGTTCGGAATCTCGTCGATCACCAGCATCGGCCCGGCTGCAAGCACCGTACCCTCGACCTTTTCGCGGCCGAGCTTGATGAAGTCGTTGGTGGCGACGGCATGCGTCTGGTACACGCGTCCCTTGTAGCCGTGGTCATACAGCGTCGCCTGCGGCAGCACTGCCGGCCCGCCCACGCCGGCAATCAGCACCGCGTCAGGTTTTGCCGCGATCAGTTTCAACGACTGCCCGGTCACACTCTGGTCAGGACGCGCATAGCGCTCGTTGGCGACGATGCGGATGCCGGCCTTTTCGGCAAGGCCGGAGAACACCTTGTACCAATTCTCGCCGTACGGGTCGTTGAAGCCGATGAAGCCGACCGTCTTCACACCGTTCTTGACCATGTGCTTGATCAGCGCGGCGGCGATCAGGTCATCGTTCTGCGTGGTCTTGAACACCCAGCGCTTGCGCGCGTCCAGCGGCTCGACCACCGCCGATGTGCCGACCGTTGCCATCACCGGTACCTTTGCCTCGGCGACGATATCGAGGATGGCCAGCGCGTTGGGAGTCGTCGACGGCCCGATCATCGCGTCGATGTTGTGTTCCTGGATCAGCTTCTTGATGTTCTGCACGGCGCGCGTCGTGTCGCCGCCGTCGTCGAGCTGGAAGTATTCGATGGTCGCCTCGCCGACCTTGCGCGGCAGCAAGTCTCCGGTGTTCTTCTGCGGAATGCCGATGGCAGTCGTCGGGCCCGTTGCCGACACCATGAGACCGATGCGCACCTGCGCGGCCACGACAAGAGGAAAGCACAGCACGGCAAATGTCACGAAACGGCGAATTCGCACGAAAAGACTCCTCAAATGGGACGCTGAAAAGACCCGGCGGAGAAAAACGGAAAGCTTCGCTTCAGACCGCCTGCCCGGCCGCATGGCCGGAGGCCCAGGCCCACTGGAAATTGTAGCCTCCCAGCCACCCGGTGACATCGACGACTTCACCGATGAAGTAAAGACCGGGCACCGCCAGCGCGGCCATCGACTTCGACGACAACGCCGACGTGTCCACGCCGCCCGCCGTGACTTCCGCCTTGTTGTAGCCAAGGGTGCCCGAGGGCATGATGGACCAGCGGTGCAGAAGATCGGCAGCCGCGCGCAACCGCCTCTCGCCCAACTGGCGCATCGGCAGCGCCATACTCTGCGCCGCACACCACTGCTGCGCAAAGCGCCGCGGCAGTCGCTCGGCAAGCAGGTTGGGCAGCAGCGTGCCCGACCCAGCCTGTGCCGTGAGCCACGCTTGCGCGTCGATCCCGGGCAGCAGGTCAATCACCAACGGCTGCCTGCCGTCCCAATACGAGGAGATCTGCAGGATCGCCGGCCCGGACAGGCCACGATGTGTCAGCAACAGATTCTCGCGGAAGCGGCCGCCGTTGCACGAAACCTCCGCGTCGACCGAGATTCCCGACAGATCGCCATACCGCGCGAGCGCCTCGGGTGCAAAGGCCAGCGGCACCAGCGCGGGCCGCGGCGGTACGACCGGCAGTCCGAACTGCTCGGCGATCCGATAACCGAATGGCGTCGCGCCGATCTTCGGAACCGTCAGACCTCCGGTAGCGATGACCAGCGCGGGCGCACGCGCGGCACCCAGCGGCGTGGCGACGACGAAGGCGTTGTCCTTGTGCAGGACGCCGTCGACCGGACAGGGCATTCGCCAGTGCACGCCGCCACGCTCGCATTCGGCGCGCAGCATGTCGATGATGGCAGTTGCACTGTCATCGCAGAACAGCTGGCCCAGCTTCTTTTCGTGCCAGGCGATGCCGTGGCGCTCGACCCTCTTTACGAAATCCGCAGGCGTGAAGCGCGCCAGGGCCGAACGGCAGAAATCCGGATTGCGCGACAGGTAATTGGCCGGCCCCGCATCGATGTTGGTGAAGTTGCAGCGACCGCCGCCGGAGATGCGAATCTTCTCGCCCAGCCGGTGGTAGTGCTCGATCAGCAGCACGCGCCGGCCACGCTTGCCGGCCTCGGCCGCGCACATCATGCCGGCGGCGCCGGCGCCGACGACGATTACGTCGTACGCGGCCCCGCCGTCATTGGCCAAAGAAGTCGCGGACCTTGTCGAACCAGCCCTTGGCGCGCGGATTGTGCCGGCCAGGATCCTCGGCACTGATCTGCTCGAACTCGCGCAGCAGTTCCTTCTGCCGCGCCGTCAGCTTGATCGGCGTTTCGATGGCGACATGGCAATAGAGGTCACCCTGCACCGAGCCGCGCACCGGCCTGATGCCCTTGTTGCGCAGGCGAAACGTCTGCCCGGTCTGCGTCTCGGGCGGAACCTTGATGGTTGCGTGTCCGTCGAGAGTGGGAATATCGAGATCGCCGCCAAGCGCGGCGGTGGCATAGCCGATCGGCATTTCGCAGTGCAGGTCGGCGCCTTCGCGCTGGAAAACCGGGTGCGGCTTCAGGTTGACGACGACGTAGAGGTCGCCAGGCGGACCGCCGTTGACCCCCGCCTCGCCCTCACCGGTGAGCCGGATGCGATCGTCCTGGTCGACGCCGGGAGGAATCTTCACCGACAGCGTCTTGCTCTTCTTCAATCGTCCCGCACCGTGACAACTGGTGCAGGGATCGGCGACGACCTTGCCGGTGCCGTGGCAGGTGGGGCAGGTCTGCTGGATGGAGAAAAAACCCTGCGAGACGCGGACTTCGCCACGGCCGTGGCAGGTCGCACAGGTCTTGGGCTCGGTGCCCGGCTTGGCGCCGGTCCCGTGGCAGGGCTCGCAGGATTCCATTGCCGGGATGCGGATCTTGACTTCGGCGCCGCGCGCCGCGTCCTCCAGCGACAGCTCGAGGTTGTAACGCAGATCGGCACCGCGGAACATGCCGTTGCCGCGACCGCCGCGACCCTGCTGGCCGAAGATCTCGCCAAAGATGTCACCGAAGGCGTCGGCGAAGCCGCCGAAGCCCTCCGGCCCACCGCGCCCACCGGGGCCGCCGAATCCGGCCGACGGATCGACACCCGCATGGCCGAACTGGTCGTAGGCCGCACGCTTGCGCGCATCCGACAGGACCTCGTAGGCCTCCTTGGCTTCCTTGAAATGGGCCTCGGACGCCTGATTGTCAGGATTGCGGTCCGGGTGATGCTTCATTGCCAGCTTGCGATAGGCCTTCTTCAGATCCTCATCGCTGGCATCGCGCCCCAGTCCCAGCACCGTGTAGTAGTCGCGTTTGGACATGAATCCCTGTTCCTGCGTGCACACCGCCGGCGATGAGCACATTCAAAGAAATGCCATTCGGTCTGTCAGCCGGGCCGCAAAAAAATCCCATCCAGCCGCCAGTGAGGCCACAACACAAAGGCCGGATTGAGGGTCGCCGGCACGGCGACCTCTCGAATCCGGCCAGATATTACGTCGCGCGCCGCCGTTGACCGAAACTCAACAGCACAACGCGACGAAATATCACTTCTTGACTTCGGTGAACTCCGCGTCGACCACCTTCTCTTCGTTCTTGCCGCCGCCCGGCGCGCCACCACCGGCGCCGGCGCCGCCTTCCGCCTTCCCCGCCGCGTCGGCCGCAGCCTGCGCTTCGGCATACATGGCCTCTCCGAGCTTCTGCGCCACCTTGGCGAGTTCCTCGGACTTGGCTTCGAGCGTTTCCTTGGTCGCGTCCTTCTGCTTTAACAACTCTTCGGCTTCTTTCAGCGCGGCCTCGATCCTGCCCTTCTCTTCCTCACCGACCTTCTCGCCGTACTCGGCGATCGACTTGTTCACGCTGTGCACCAGCGCGTCGAGGCCGTTGCGCGCCTGCACGGTCTCGACCAGCTTGCGGTCTTCCTCGGCGTGCTCCTCGGCGTCCTGCACCATCTTCTGGATTTCCGCGTCGGACAGGCCCGAGTTCGCCTTGATGGTGATCTTGTTTTCCTTGCCGGTCGCCTTGTCCTTGGCCGACACATGCAGGATGCCGTTGGCGTCGATGTCGAACATCACCTCGATCTGCGGCGTGCCGCGCGGGGCCGGCGGAATTCCTTCGAGATTGAACTGGCCAAGACTCTTGTTGCCCGAAGCCATGTCGCGCTCGCCCTGCAGCACGTGGATAGTCACCGCACCCTGGTTGTCGTCGGCGGTCGAGAACACCTGCGTCGCCTTGGTCGGGATGGTGGTGTTTTTCTGGATCAGCTTGGTCATCACGCTGCCCAGCGTCTCGATGCCCAGCGACAGCGGCGTCACGTCGAGCAGCAGCACGTCCTTGACGTCGCCCTTGAGCACGCCACCCTGGATCGCTGCACCAACGGCGACCGCCTCGTCCGGATTCACGTCCTTGCGCGGATCCTTGCCGAAGAATTCGCGCACCTTCTCCTGCACCTTGGGCATGCGCGTCTGGCCGCCGACCAGGATGACGTCGGAAACGTCGGTGAGCTTGACGCCGGCATCCTTGATCGCCACCCGGCAGGGCTCGATGGTACGCGCGATCAGTTCCTCGACCAGTGCCTCGAACTTGGCGCGGGTGATCTTCAGCGCAAGGTGCTTCGGGCCCGACTGGTCGGCCGTGATGTAGGGCAGGTTGATCTCGGTCTGCTGCGAGCTCGACAGTTCGATCTTTGCCTTCTCCGCGGCGTCCTTGAGCCGCTGCAGCGCCAGCACGTCGTTCTTGAGGTCGACGCCCGACTCCTTCTTGTACTCGGTGACGATGTAGTCGATCAGCCGCTGGTCGAAGTCCTCGCCGCCCAGGAAGGTGTCGCCATTGGTCGACAGCACCTCGAACTGGTGTTCGCCGTCGACATTGGCGATTTCGATGATCGAGATGTCGAAGGTCCCGCCGCCGAGGTCGTAGACCGCGATCTTGCGGTCGCCTTCCTTCTTGTCGAGGCCGAACGCCAGCGCGGCCGCCGTCGGCTCGTTGATGATGCGCTTGACCTCGAGCCCGGCGATCCTGCCGGCGTCCTTGGTCGCCTGGCGCTGCGAGTCGTTGAAATAGGCCGGCACCGTGATGACGGCCTCGGTGACTTCCTCGCCCAGGTAGTCCTCGGCGGTCTTCTTCATCTTGCGCAGGATCTCGGCGGACACCTGCGGCGGCGCGATCTTCTTGCCGCGCACCTCGACCCAGGCGTCGCCGTTGTCGGCCTTGACGATGCTGTACGGCATCATGTGGATGTCCTTCTGGACCTCCTTTTCCTCGAATTTGCGGCCGATCAGCCGCTTGATCGCGTACAGCGTGTTCTTCGGGTTGGTGACGGCCTGGCGCTTCGACGACGCACCGACGAGAATCTCGCCGTCTTCCATGTACGCGACGACCGAGGGAGTCGTGCGCGCGCCTTCCGAATTCTCGATGACCTTGGGCTGCCCGCCTTCCATCACGGAAACACAGCTGTTGGTCGTGCCCAAATCGATGCCGATGATCTTGCCCATGTCTGCCACTCTCCTGCGGGTTTATTTATCTGTGTTCTAGTTTGGGATGACGCACGCTGGATCAAGCCTCGCCGCGCGCTCGCCGGTGGGTCAGGCCGTCGAATCCGGTCCCTTGGATACCGTGACCAGCGCCGGGCGCAGCACCCGGTCGTTGACCAGATAGCCCTTCTGGAAGACGTCGACCACGGTGTTGGCGGGAAGCGGCGACGGCACCATCTGCATCGCCTGGTGCTGGTGCGGGTCAAACGGGTCGCCACCCTTGGGCGCGACGACGGCCACCTGCGCGCGGTCAAAGGCGGCTTGCAGCGCTTTCAGCGTCAGTTCGGCGCCGGACTTGAGCGTTTCCAGCGGCACGTCGCCGGTGGCCAGTGTCTGCTCGAGCGCATCCTTCACCGGCAGCAGGTCCTCGGCGAAGCGTTCGATCGCATATTTGTGCGCCTTGGCGACGTCCGCCTGCGCGATCCTGCGCACATTGTCGGTTTCGGCCTTGGCCCGCAGCCAGGCATCCTTCAGTTCCGCCACCTCGGCTTCGACGGCTATCAGCTGCGTGGTGATGTCGTCGGCGACGTGGGCAAGCTCATTGCCATCCGGTGCGCCGACTGCGGCGGCCTCGCTCGTCGCAATCATGTCGGCTGCGGCGCCATCCTGGTGCTTGTTGGTCATGCGCTTTGGTCCTTGCGAGAACAATCGTTGCTGACCGTGCGCACGTTGGGGTCAATCGAAACAATTCAAGGCCCTGGATCATGAATTCAGGCCATAGCGGTGTAAAAACAATATGTTATGACGGCATCGCCGGGGGTTATCCCGTCGGGCAGCAAAGCATTAGCGGGCGGCACCCATCGCCTTGGCGCGCGTCTGGGTCGATTCGCGCGCGTCGCGATCCGGCGGCGAATCCAGCCATCCGCCGAGATTGCGAAAGGCGAGGTCGGCCAGCGCCGAGATCCAGGCGGCATGCTCGTTGACGCAGGGAATCAGATGGAATTCGCCGCCCCCGGCCTTGGCGAACGTCGCGCGGCCCTCGATGCCGATTTCCTCCAGCGTCTCGAGACAATCGACGACGAAACCCGGGCAAAACACGTCGACACGCCGGGTCTTCCCGGCGCCCAGCGTCTCAAGCACGTTTACCGTATAGGGTTCGAGCCACGGCGCCCGGCCAAACCGCGACTGGAAGGTCAGCACCCATTGGTCGGCTTCGAGGCCGAGTTCCCGGGCCAGCAGGCGCCCGGTCATCTGGCAATGGCAATGATAAGGATCGCCGCGCTCCAGCGTGCGCCGCGGCACGCCGTGAAAGGACAGGACCAGCTTCTCCGGCCGGCCGTGTCGCATCCAATAGTCGTTGACGTTGCGCGCCAGGGCCTTGATGTAGCCCGCGTCCGCATGAAACGACTCGACGAAACGCAGGCCAGGCAATCGGCGCATCCGGCCAAGATGGGCGGCAACGGCATCGAAGCTCGACGCCGTCGCGCTCGCCGAATATTGCGGAAACAGCGGCAACACCAGGATTCGTTCGCAGTGCGCCGCACGCAGCCGGTCGATCGCGTCGCCTATGCCCGGGTTGCCGTAATTCATTCCCAGCTCGACCGGACAAAGATCGGCCGGGAATCCGGCGGCCTTGAGGCGCTGGCCAAGATAGCCCAGCAGCAGCGTGCGCTGCCGTTGACTGTGCACCAGCAGCGGCGAACCGTCCTTGGTCCAGATCGCCGCATACTTCGCCGCCGACTTGCCCGGCCGGATGCGCAGGATCACGCCATGCAGCAACGGTTTCCACAATGCCATTGGAATTTCGATGACGCGGGGATCGGACAGGAACTGGGCGAGATACCGGCGCACCGCCGCCGGCGTCGCGGCATCCGGCGTGCCAAGATTGACCAGCAGGATGCCGATGCGCGGCGTGCGATCGTGGGTGAACACAGGCTCGGGCGCCATCGCCATGTCGGTCCCGATCGGGTAATCAGGCGCGCCGCAGCCGGCGGCGACCCGGGGAAACGATCAGCGTCACTGCGCGCGCCTCGCGCGCCAGTGCGCGAAGCCGCGCCGTGCTTCCGCGCGGATTGCATTCTGCACGAAGGGCGTCCAGCCCAGCGCCGCACCCTTCGGTCCGAGCGCCATCCGGCTCCAGCGCCACAGACTGAATCGGTCGCGCTGGGTCGCGATGAGGCCGTCGCGAAAGGTGAACGCGGAATCGATCCGGTTGTACACCTGCCTGGAGGTCACCGAAAAGGTGTAGCGCGCCTCCCAATGCGCGCTGCCCGACCCGTCGTCGGCACGCACGTCGCGCCAGTCGAGGACAAGGTCGCGGCCGCGCTCGCAGAGCATCGCCCACATCAGGCCGACTGCGTCGCCCTCGACCTCGAAAATGGGATCGGCGAAGGTGGCGCCGGCCGCGTAGCAGGTCGCCATCGCCTCGGCGTCGCGACGACTGAAAGATGCGTACAAGCGATCGATCAGCGCGGCATTCGGATGCATGCGACGCTCCCTATTCCTCGGCAAGTTGCTGCGACATGGCATTGGACAGCAGCTTCGCCGTGACGTCGACGATCGGGATCACCCGCTCGTAGGCCATCCGCGTCGGCCCGATCACGCCAAGCGTACCGATCACCCGCCCGTTGGCGGTGTACGGTGCCGTGATCACGCTGCATTCGTCCAGCGGCCTGAGTCCGGATTCGTCGCCGATGTAGATCTGCACGCCCTGCGCACCCTGCGACAGGTCGAGCAGATGCAGAATCGACGTTTTCTGGTC
Organism: uncultured beta proteobacterium; assembly: GCA_963712105.1. GTDB lineage: Bacteria > Pseudomonadota > Gammaproteobacteria > Burkholderiales > Casimicrobiaceae > VBCG01. The sequence continues at coordinate 22,366 of CAVQGR010000010.1, read as the reverse complement.
GAACATGTCGAACAGCCGGCGCAGGCGCTCCATGTTGGAGCCGAAGTCCTCGCTTCGCAGCAGGTTCCGCTCACCGGTGACGACCAGCGACTCACCCTGCGCATAGGCGCCCTCGCCGGCGTCAACCGCGGCCGCCATCAGGCCGGCGATATCCTCGCGCAGCGCGCGCAACTCGGCGGCGATTCGCGTGCGAATCGTCGACAACGGCTGTCCGGCGAAGCGCTCGTTGAAAAAATGCGTGGCCTCGGCGAGCTGCGCATGGGTGTACATGCGGTCGGTGTGCAGGATGCGATTCTGCACGTCGCCCTCGGCGGTCACCAGGATCAGCAGCACCCGCCGTTCGGCCAGGCGCAGGAATTCCAGGTGCCGAAACGCCGCCTCGCGCCGCTTCGGCGTCATCACCACGCCGGCGAACTGCGTGAGCTGGGAGAGGACACTGGCTGCGGCGCTGACCAACTGTCCGGGACGATCGGCGGACAGCTCCCCTTCGAGCTGATGCATCTCGGACTCGCCCAACGGCTTCATGACCATCAGGCTGTCGACGAAGAAACGGTAGCCGCGCACTGTTGGCACGCGGCCCGCGGAGGTGTGCGGACTGGCGATGAAGCCCATTTCCTCCAGGTCCGCCATGACGTTGCGTACGGTCGCCGGCGACAGATCGAGTCCCGAATGCCGCGACAGCGCGCGCGAGCCGACCGGTTGACCGTCGCTGATGTAGCGTTCGATCAACGACTTGAGCAGGTGCTGTGCGCGTGGATCCAGCATGACGTCGATTCTACCGTCCCGCACCCGCCCCGGCGAATGGACGGTGCACGACCGACCCAGCCTCGGCGAGATGGTCGAACGGAAACCTGCGTTGCCTGTGGTTTAATCGTGACCATGCCCGCCCCCAGCCCCACGACGCAATTTGCCCGGATCACCCTCGTCGGCCGGCATGCGAGTCCCGGAGTCGCGGAGCCACTCACGCGGCTCGCCGGATTCCTTGCCGCACGGGGACACCAGGTGCTGATCGAAGCGGACACCGCGCAGATCGCTCCTGTGCCCGGCTACCCGATCATCGCCGCCGAGGATTTCGGCGGCAAAGTCGACCTGGCCATCGTCCTTGGCGGCGATGGCACGATCCTGTCCATCGCCCGGCAGATCGCGCCCTTCGAGGTGCCGCTCATCGGCATCAATCAGGGCCGGCTTGGCTTCCTTACCGACATACCGGTCGACCGGATGCAGGACAGACTGGAGGCGATGCTCGCCGGCCGTTACCACGAACAGCGGCGCACGCTGCTGACCGTTTCCGTGGTCCGTGCCGACGGGGGCAGCGACCAGTCGCTTGCGCTCAACGACGTCGTCGTCAACCGCGGCGCCCTGGGCAGCATGATCGAGTGTGCGGTCGAAATCGACGGCCGCTACGCCTACCGCCTGCGCGCCGACGGCATCATCGTCGCAACGCCGACCGGATCGACCGCCTATGCGTTGTCGGCCGGTGGACCGATTCTCGCGCCCGAGCTGGCCTGCCTGCTGCTGGTTCCGGTCGCCCCGCACGCGCTGACGCACCGGCCGATCGCCATCAGCGACGACGCGTCGATCGCCATCACCGTGATGCGGGGACGCGACGCCGCCATGCATTCCGACGGCCAGGCGCATTTCCCGCTCGCCGAGGGAGACCGGGTGACTGTCGCCCGCGCCACATTCCGCGCGCGCTTCCTGCACCCGGAGGATCACGACTACTTCGCGACGTTGCGCGAAAAGCTGCACTGGAGCGAGACGCCGGAGCAACTGCACAAGGGCAAGTAATGCTGCGGCTTCTGTCGGTCCGTAATTTTGTCGTCGTCGAAACACTGGACATCGAGTTCGAGCCCGGTCTCACCGTGCTCACCGGCGAAACCGGTGCCGGCAAGTCGATCCTGATCGAGGCGCTGGGCCTGCTTCTGGGCGACCGCTTCGAGCTCGCGCAGCTGCGGCCCGGAGCCGCGCGCGCCGAACTCGCCGCTGAGTTCGACGTGGCCGGCGCGCCCACGGTCAGCGCCTTCCTGATCGAGCACGCACTCCCGGCGGACGACGATGCGGTTCTCCTGCGCCGCGTTCTCGACGCCGACGGCCGCAGCCGGGCCTGGGTCAATGGGCGTCCGGCAACGCTGACGCAATTGAAGGCGCTGGGTGAGCGACTGGTCGACATCCATGGCCAGCACGCGCATCAGGCGCTGTCGGCGCCACAGGCGCAGCGCGAACTCATCGACGCCTACGGCGGCTTCACCACGCTCGCGCAGTCCGTCGGCGATTGCTGGCGCGATTGGCGCATCGCCTGCGAACGTCGCGATGCCGCCGCGCAGGCATCGGCCGCGGTTGCGGATGAGAGCCGGTTGCTGGAGGCTCAGCTGAGCGAACTCTCGGCCCTGGCGATGACCGCGGACGAGTGGGAGGCGATTTCCGCCAACCAGTCGCGCCTCGCGCACGCAGCGGACCTCATCGCCGCCAGTACCGAGGCCGTTGCTGCCCTCGCCGATGCCGACGACGCGTTGACGGTGCGACTGGCACGGATCACCTCACGGCTGGCCACCGCCGCCGCGCATGATCCCGCGCTGTCGGCAATCGTGGCAATGCTCGAGCCGGCGGGCGTCGAACTCGACGAGGCCGCACGGGCGCTACGGGACTACCAGCGGCGGCTCGACCTCGACCCCGCCGAATTGCGGCGCGTCGAGGAGAGGCTCGCGGCCATTCACGACCTGGCGCGCAAACACCGCGTGCGACCGGAGACGCTGCCGGAACTGCATGCCGCTACGCAGGCGCGGCTGGCCATTCTCGCCGGCGCAGCCGACGGGCAGGCGCTCGCCAGAATCGCGGACGATGCCGAAGCCGCGTATCGCGCCCAGGCGGCGCAGCTTGCTGCCAAGCGCCGCTTCGCCGGCAACGAACTCGCCAATCGCGTGACCGAGACAATGAACGCGCTGGCGATGTCCGGCGGCCGCATGGAGGTCGCGCATGAACCGGTTGCCGCGGCCGCAAGTTACGGACTCGAGACCCCGGAGCTGCGCGTATCGGCGCACCCGCAGCAGCCGGTCGGCCCGCTGGCGCGAGTCGCGTCCGGCGGCGAACTATCGCGCATCGCGCTCGCGGTCCAGGTCGCGACCAGCGAGGTCGGCGCCGTGCCCACGCTCGCCTTCGACGAAGTCGACAGCGGCATCGGCGGCGCGGTGGCGGCAACCGTCGGTGAGCTCCTGCAAAAGCTCGCCTCCAGACGACAGGTGCTGTGCGTCACGCACCTGCCGCAGGTGGCGGCATTCGCCGATGCGCATCTGCAGGTGAGCAAGCATGGCGACGGCGATCGGGTCACCAGCGCGCTGACCCGGCTCGACGGCGCTGAACGGGTCGAGGAAATTGCGCGGATGCTGGGTGGCACGACGATCACCGCCAAGACCCGTGCGCATGCGAAGGAAATGCTGGACGCCTCGCGCCGCCGCGCCGGAGGGGCAACCCGTTAGACGTTCCGGCCGAGAACGCTACGGCCGGCTGCGAACCTTGGTTGGCTTCGCGCGCGAGTTGCCGGTCGACCTCGACGCCTTGTTGCTCGCTTTCTTCGCCGTCGGCATGGTCTCGCCGGTTTCGAGCCAGTAGCGGACGCGCTCGGCGTCGCCGATGCGTGTGTACTTGCCCAGCGAGTCGAGCAGGACGATCACCACCGGGCGGCTGGCAATCGTCGCCAGCATCACCACGCAGCGTCCGGCCTCGCGGATATAGCCGGTCTTCTGCAATTTGATATCCCACGCGTCGTTCTTCACCAGCGCGTTGGAATTGTTGAATCCCAATGTCTGCCCGTTGGGCTGGACTTCGACATAGTGCGCCGGCGTCGTCGAATACTCACGGATCAGCGGGTAGTCGGCGGCGGCCTGCACCATACGCGCAAGATCGACCGCGGTGGAGACATTCTGCGGCGACAGCCCGGTCGGGTCCTCGAAGCGCGTGCGCGTCATGCCCAGCGCCTTAGCCTTGGCGTTCATCGCCGCCACGAACGCGGCGAGTCCGCCGGGATAATGCCGCGCCAACGAGGAGGCCGCGCGGTTTTCCGACGACATCAGCGCCAGATGCAGCATCTCATCGCGCGACAGCGTCGCCCCCATGCGCAGCCTTGACCCGCTGCCTTTAAGGAAATCGAAATCGTCCATGTCGACGGCGAGCTTCTCGTCGAGAGAAAGCCCGGCGTCCAGCACCACCATCGCCGTCATCAGCTTGGTCAGCGATGCAATGGGGGTGACTTCGTTGGCCGCCTTGCCGTAGACCAGCGTTCCGTCGGTGGCGTCGAGCACCAGCGCATTGGCCGATTTCACCTGCAGCTTGTTCGGGTCGCGCGACTCGTCGGCGGCCAGCGCCATGCGGAACTGCAAGGCGGTAAATCCAGCCAAAACAATGATTAAGAAACGATTCATCACGCGCATTCTCGATTGATGACCGGGCGTTTATCGCATGTAACCATGGAAAAGGTCAATGCCCTCATATAAATCAATTACTTAACCACCATTATCCGGCGCCCGACGGGCCTCCTCCTGTTGCAGGCGCCACATCCGGGCATAGTCGCCACGTGCGGCAAGCAGCTGCGCATGGGTGCCGCGTTCGACGATCACGCCGTACTCGAGCACCAGGATTTCGTCGGCATCGACGATGGTCGACAATCGATGTGCGATGGTCAGCGTCGTGTGATTGCGGGCGATCGCGCGCAACTCGGATTGGATGGCCTTTTCCGCGCGCGAGTCGAGCGCGCTGGTCGCCTCGTCGAAGATCAAGATCTGCGGCGATTTGAGCACCGCTCGGGCGATGGCCACGCGCTGCTTCTCGCCGCCGGAGAGTTTCAGTCCGCGCTCACCCACCGTCGTTGCGTAGCCGTCGGGCAACGTGGCGATGAAGTCGTGAATCTGCGCCAGCCGCGCCGCGGCGACGATCTCCTCGTGCAACGCCCCGGGCTTGCCATAGGCGATGTTGTATTCGATCGATTCATTGAACAGCACCGTATCCTGAGGCACGATCCCGATCGCCGCCCGCAGCGAGGACTGGGTGATGTCGCGCAGGTCCTGTCCGTCGACGCTGATGCGCCCGCCGGTGACATCGTAGAAACGGTACAGCAGGCGCCCGAGCGTTGACTTCCCGGAACCGGAGGGGCCGACGACGGCTACCGTGCGCCCCGCGGGTATCGTGAACGACACGTCGAACAGGATCTGCCGGTTCGACTCGTAGCCGAAGTTCACGCCTTCGAAGCAAACGGTCGCGCCGGTCAGCGCGACGGGCACGGCGCCCGGACGATCCTTGATTTCGGCGTTCTCCTCGATCAGTCCGAACAACCGCTCCATGTCGGCCATCGCCTGCCTGATCTCGCGATAGACGACGCCCAGGAAATTGAGCGGGATGTAGAGTTGAATCATCAGCGCATTGACCAGCACCAGATCGCCGATGGTCATCGCGCCGTCGACGACGCCAACGGTTGCCCGCCACATGATCAGCGTGACCGCGATCGCGATGATTGCGCTCTGCCCGACGTTGAGCGCCGACAGCGAGGTCTGGCTGCGGACCGCCGCGTGTTCCCAGCGCTGCATGCTCTCGTCGTAGCGGCGCGCCTCCCACTCCTCGTTACCGAAATACTTAACGGTCTCGTAGTTGATGAGGCTGTCGATCGCCCGGGTGTTCGCCTTCGAGTCAAGCTCGTTCATCGTCCGCCGGAAATGCGTCCGCCACTCGGTGATGCGGATGGTGAAGACGATGTAGAGAACGAGCGCGCTGGCCGTGATCGCCAGGAAGGTCCAGTCGTAGCGCGCGATCAGGACGATCGACACCAGCGCGATCTCGACCAGTGTCGGCAGAATCGAGAACAGCGCGAAGTTGATCAGCGTCGAAACGCCGCGCTGGCCGCGCTCCACATCGCGCGTCAGCCCCCCCGTTTGCCGATGCAGGTGAAAGCGCAGCGACAGCGCATGCAGGTGCCGGAAAACCTGCAGGGCGATCTTGCGCATCGCGCGCTGGGTCACCTTGGCAAAAAGATATTCGCGCAACTCGGTGAACACCGTCATCGACAGGCGCAGCGCGCCGTAGGCGATCAGCAGCGCGAGCGGCACCGCCAGCATGGCGGTTTCGCGATCGAGACTGTCGACGACCTGCTTCAGCACCACCGGAACGCCGACGTTCGCCACCTTGGCAAGCACCAGGCAACTGATCGCCGCCAGCACGCGGCCACGGTATTCCCACAAGTAGGGTAGCAGCGTACGGATCGTCGACCAGTCGCCGCCGCGCGTGCGCGCAACGTCGATTTCGCGGGGTGCCGGCAGGGAGGCGGAGCGGTGGCGCATGGAGGAGGCGCGGGAGAAGCCGGCAGACCGGTCGAGACCGATCCGGCAGTTGCGACTGCGGCTCGCCGCGGACAACGCGATGTTAGCAGTCCGGGTCCGGGACCCTGCGGAGTCTCAACGTTCTCGCGACCGGCGCCCCGCGAACCACTCGTCGACCCCGAGGCCCAGCAGTCCCATTCCCGCACGCACGATACCGTAGGCAGTCCAGCAGGCAATCTTCGCGATCAGCGATCGCCCGGACCAACCACGCGGATCCACCCGCCGCGACCCATTGGCGATCATGCCGACAAGCTCCGCCTGCAACTGGCCGGCAAATCCGGTATCGCGGACCACCACGTTTGCCTCACGTGCCAGCAACAGCGAGTACGGGTCGATGTTCGACGAGCCGACCGTCGCCCAGATGCCGTCGACGATCGCCACCTTGGCGTGCAGGAAGGACTGGTGGTATTCCTCGATGGCAATGCCCGCGGTGAGAAACTGTCCGTACAGCGCACGCGACGCATGATGCAGCAGCCGGTACTCGACCCGCGCCTGCAGCAGCAGCGTGACGGTGACGCCGCGCGCCGCGGCGCCGATCAGTGCACGGCGAAAGCGGATGCCGGGAAAGAAGTAGGCGTTGGCGATGAGTATTTCACGCTTCGCGGTGCGGATCGACGCGAGATAGGCGGTCTCGATGTCGCGTCGGTAACGCAGGTTGTCGCGGATGACGAATTTTGCGGTCTGCGCGCCGACCGCGGCCGACTCCACTGCATCGGGAAACAGCGGCAGCTGGCCGCGCTCGAACTGGACCAGTTCGGTCAGCGCCCAGAGCCGTTGCATCGTCCCGACAATCGGCGCGAGCAGCCGACCACGCACGCGCACGGCAAAATCGATGCGCGGCGGCTTGTGGCCCGGCGTATTCATGTCGTCGATCAGGTTGATGCCGCCGACGAAGGCGATTTCGCGATCGATGCTGCACAGCTTGCGGTGCAGACGGCGCAACCGGTGCGAACGGAATTGCCATGGCGCGACCTCGGGCCGGTACTTGAGCAGTCGCACGCCCCCATCGCACAACAACCGCTCGAGCGATTCCGACAGGTACTGTTTCGCGCCCCAGCCGTCGACCAGCACCCGCACGTCGACACCGCGCGCGGCTGCGCGAACGAGCGCTTCGCCGATGGCCCGGCCCACCGAATCGTCGGCGAAGATGTAGGTCTCGAGCCAGATCTCGCGCTGCGCGGCATCGATCGCCTCGGCCAGCGCCGGAAAGAATTCGGTGCCGCTGCGCAGCAGGTCGATCGTGTTGCCCGACCTGAACCGGTTCATCGCGATGGACGCGGGGGCGCGTCACCGGCGCCGGCGCGAAACCTCGAACGTCGCGGCGAGCGCCGCGTGGTCGGACATCCGGCCGGATGGGAAGGCGTAATGCACGCGTGCGTCGACCACGTCGAGCCCGCGCGCGTAGATCCGATCCAGGCGAAAGACCGGCATGACCGACGGAAAGGTGCGCGCCGGTCGGCCCCGGACTTCCTCGAACACCTCGTAGACACCGAGCGCATCGACCAGCGTGCGGTCGGCCTTGCGGCGCCAGTCGTTGAAATCGCCGGCAATGATCATCGGCGCGTCGCGCGGAACCGTCGCGATAATGCGTTCGACCAGCGCGCGAATCTGCCATTGCCGTCCCCGCTCGAACAGTCCCAGGTGCACGTTGAGGCAATGCAGCACCGGCGACCGGGGACCGATCCGTACCTCGCAATGCAGTAACCCGCGGCTCTCGAAGGCGTGCGCCGATATATCCTCGTTCGCCTGCGCGATGATGGGAAAGCGCGACAACACGGCGTTGCCGTGATGCCCCTGCCGATAGACGGCGTTGCGGCCATAGGCGACTTCCCGCCACATGGTATCGGCGATGAACTCGTGCTGCGGCTTGCCCGGCCAGTCGCGGTAGCGTCCTGCATGCCGATGGTGCACGCCCTGCACTTCCTGCAGGAACAGCAGGTCGGCCGACAGTCCGTGCAGCTTCTCCTTCAGCTCATGGATGACCATCCGACGCGTGAGTTGGGAAAATCCCTTGTGGATGTTGTAGGTGGCGACGGTGAACTTCATCGCGGGCAAGGCTGGGGCGGACGCGTCATCGGCGTATGGTAGCGGGAAATTTCGCAAAGGAACGCGGCCCACCATTCAGGTGCACTCGCGAACCGGAGCACGAGGATGGGCCTGCGCACGCGCGCGACTAATGCAGCCCTGCGCATCCGCACCGGGGGGGGCGTCGGCGGCGGACATCGACCGACCTTCGACCGCAGGCCATGGGCGCGGTCGTTGCAGGCAGGTCGCGCGAAGAATTTGGGGTGGCTGATGGGGTTCGAACCCACGACAACCGGAATCACAATCCGGGACTCTACCGCTGAGCTACAGCCACCATTGCGTACAGAAATCGGACCCCGCCGGTTGCCACTAAAGCGACCCGGCTGGCGACCAGCCGCGCGCCCCAGGGGGACCGTGGGCGCGGATCGACAAATTATACACGCCCACTTCGCCGGCCATGGGAACCGAATCGGCCTCCGGGTGGCCGGCGCCTGCTAGCCCCCCGACCCGGGTGAAACGCCCCGGAGGTGGAACCCGGCGGTGCGATCGGCTATCCTTCGCACAGTGACCTCCACCCTCAAGCTGCGGCTGCCCGGCCCCGCCAAGGCGGTGCGGCCGCTCGTGCGCAACGCCTTGGTATTGCTGCTGGCGATGGCCACCGGCGGTCTTGCCGCACAGGGCTTCAAGTTCTCGCAACCGGACGACAGTGCCAAGGCCGCCAAGGCCGAGGAGGACGCGAAGCGCGAACGCGTTTCGAGGATGGTTTCGGTGCCCTGCCGCGCCGAACTCAAGGACCAGAAGATCATGATCGTGATCGGCGAACGGCAGAGCAATGGCTGGATCGTCGCCGAACAGAGCAACTATGGCCCGCATTTCCAGGCGATTGACCAGCGGCTGCGCGCGCTCGGGCTGCGGACCTACACGCCGGAGGAGATCAAGCGCCAGGTCGCGCAGGCCGAGATCGACGCCTATTTCCGCAACGACCCGGATGCCGCGCTCGCGGCGTCGAAGCGCCTTGGCGCGAAATTCGTGCTGCGCGGCCTCATTTCCGCAGACGCCGCCGGCAATCGCATCATGGCGGTGAACCAGGTGTCGGTGACCATGGGTTTCACGCTGTCGGCCAGCGACGGCCGGGTCATTTCCAACGCCGAGGCCAGCGAGGCGTCCTACGCCGGCAACGATATCGCCAGAATGGCGCTCACGCTGGTCGACGAGAAGGCCGACGAAGTGGTCGCCAGGCTCTATTCCGATTACTGCCGCAAGGCAACGATTCCTCCGGCCCGAAAGCCCGCGCCGAAGTGATCGGTGCGAACCCGCCGATCGCCCTCCAACCCGTTTCTGTAGAGGATTCGCCATGATCCACGCCAAACCCAACCGAACCCACGCGCTGTTGCTGGCCGCGCTGCTCGCCGTCACCGCGCCCGCCGTGCTGGCGCAGCCGAAATTCGGCAACGCATCGCCAACCGCCGGCAGCGAGACCTCGCAACAGGCCAACCAGTCCGCTGATCAGGCGATCTACCAGCCGGTGGTCTACACCAACGTGAACAAGAAGGGTCCTGCGCTGGTGGTGATCCCCGGCGAAATCAAGAGCAGCAACGCGACCTTTCTGCAGAAATTCACTTCCAACAACATCGCCGACTTTGCCGAGGTGGAATTGTCGGCGGCCAATTTCCCGGTGCTCGAGCGTTCGAATCTCGGTCCGCTGCTGCGTGAGTTCGAGCTGGCCTACAACCTGGGCGATCCGCAGCAGGCGCGCAAGTTCCTCGGCATGGGCAAGCTGAAAGCCACCAAATACGTCGTCAAGTTCGACATCCTGAAGACTGAGCAGGTCGCCGCGGCGCAGTCCGGCTTCGACGGCGCGGCGATCGGCCAGATGGCCGCACTCGCGGGCATTTTCAGCGGCTCGCGCGGCGGCGCGCAGGCGGGGACGGTCGCTGGTGCGGGGATTGGATCGGTGAAGACCGGAGAATCCTCCGGCGTCTGGATCATCGGCATGCGCTACAAGGTCATCAATGCCGAGACAACCGAGCAGGTGGCGACCGGCTACACCGAGGAAAAAATGGAGGTCGGCGCCAAGTCGAGTTCGGTGCTCGGTGTATCGCAGTCGCAGCAGGGTGGCGTGGGACTGGATACGATGGTGCAGCGGCTGGTTCAGAAATCGGTCTGGGAAATCGACAACAAGTACAAGTGATGCGACTTCACCAATTCGCGCGAGGCGTAGATTTGATGCGACGTCCCACAACTCGCGCAGGCGGAGGTGCCGGAAGGATCGCCTGATCCGGCACAATCGGTCATGGCGGAAACAGGCAAGCTCGGCAAGTACGAAATTCGCAGTGAACTGGGCCGCGGCGCGATGGGCGTCGTCTACGAGGGCTTCGACCCACGGATCAAGCGTGTCGTCGCGCTGAAGACCATCCGCGCCGACCAGCTGGCCGGCGAGGCGTCGGAGGAGATCATCGCCCGCTTCCGCCGCGAGGCCGAAGCCGCCGGGCGCCTGACCCACCCGAATATCGTCGCGATCTACGATTTCGACGAGGATGCCGGCACCTTGTACATCGCGATGGAGCTGGTGCGCGGGCGTGAACTCGCAGAGATCTTCGCGGCCAACGAGCGCATCGCGCTGCCCGACGTCGTGCGCATCATGGCGCAGATCCTGGCGGCGCTCGATTATTCGCACCGCCAGGGTGTCGTGCACCGCGATATCAAGCCCGCCAACATCTTCCTGCTGGCAGATGGTACGGCCAAGGTCGCCGATTTCGGCATCGCCCATCTTGAGTCCTCGAACCTGACGCAGGTCGGAACGGTCATCGGCACGCCTGCCTACATGTCACCGGAGCAGATCCTCGGCATGCCGGTGGATGGCCGTTCGGACCTGTTCTCCGCCGGCGTCATCCTGTACCAGTTGCTGACAGGCGAGCGCCCGTTTTCCGGCTCGGCGACGACCATCATGCAAAAGGTGCTGAAGGAGAGCCCGCTCCCGCCGTCGTCGCTCAATGTCCAATTGCCCGCGGCCTTCGATGCGGTGGTCAGGAGGGCACTGGCCAAGCGTCCGGAGGAGCGCTACCAGTCGGCGCAGGAGTTTGCGGCCGCGCTGGCCGTCGCCGGACAGTCAAGGACATCGCCAACCGAGGTCGATCCGGATGCAACGCTGCGACCCCAGGACCTCGCAGCCGCGACCGGAGCCCGTGTTGCCGCCGCGGATGCCTCGCCGCCTTCGGCATTGGGCAGCGCGGCTGCAACACCGGCGCCCTACGCGCGCCGACCTCGCACCTGGGTGTTAATGGGGGGCGCCGCCATTCTCACCGTCGCGTTCGTGGCCTGGACGCTGACGCAGCGAAACGACGGCGGTACGGCAGCGCTGACGCCGACAGCGCCCCCGCAGGCCGCCTCCACCATCGCCACCGCATCCTCCCCCGCGACCAATGCCGCATCGTCCGCACCCGGAACAGCCGCCGCGCCTGCGCCGGTCGCGCAGTCGACCGCACCCGCCGTCGTCGCCGCGCCCGGCACGGTCGTCGTATCGGCGGTGGGACTCGCCGATCCCAGCAACCCGCGCTACCAGACCGACAAGGCGCTGCTGAACAGCGACCTGCGTGCCGACTCCAAGGGTCAGGCGGTGGCGAAGGCGCTCGGTCTCCTGCTCGAGCGCGATTCGTTCAACCGTAATTACGATGTCCTGCAGGCGCGGCTGCTGGCCAACAGCGGCAATTTCATCAACACCGTCGTGCAGGAGAGCGAACCGCGCCTGGGCAAGGATGGACTGATGTCGTTGACCACACAGGCCGTCGTCGACATCAAGGCGCTGCAGAAGTCGCTGAACGAGATGACCCGCGCCGAACGCATCCAGCTGATTCGTGCCAGCGGCGATCCACGGATCGCGCTGTCCATCTCGGTCCGCGATACCGACCGTTCTGACTCGCAGGCGCAGCGCTCGCCAATCGCCGAGAACGTGCTCAAGGAGCGCATCAAATCCTTCGGCTTTCGCACCTGGTCCGAAGCCGCGCCCGACGCCGCCGGACAGACGCCGGATTTCGTCGTCGAGGGCCAGGCAAAGGTGAAGAAACTGTCGACGCGACTGGAAGCCTCCGGCCTGACCATCAACAAGTACACGCTGACGTCGTGGACGGTGAAGGCCGTGGATCGGGCCACCGGCGAGGAGATCTACTTCAACACGGTGCTGCCCAAGGGGGCCGGCAGCTGGGCGAGCGAAGAGGAGGCGCTACGCGCAATCGGCGCCAAAATCGGCGACCAGTTTTCACGTGACTTCTTCCTGCAGCACGTTCATGCCGCGACCCGCAAGGTGACGATCGTGGTGACCGGATTGCCCGACAGTGCCGCCGAGGCCGCGGTCGCGCGCGAACTGGTCGGACTGCCGGCGGTACTTTCGGCCATGCCGCGGCGCACGCCGAGTGGACCGGCATTCGATCTTCAGCTATCTGGCGGTGGCCTGCCTGGCGATCTCGTCGCGACGGTCGTCGCTGCGCCGCTGAATGCCAAACTTGGGCAGTCATGCTTCGGCATCGGCGCGGTCACCGGCGAGCAGGTCACGCTCGGCTTCGACGCCGCCTGCCACGACGCCGCCGTGCTGGCACGGCTGGAGTCCAATCCGCCGGCCGGACTCTACGGCGCGCCGCCGGGGCGCAGCCGCTCGGTGATCAGCAATCCGGAGACGCTGCGCAAGCTGACGATCTGAAACCCCGCGAGCAACGACAGGTCCGTGCATGGCCTGTGCTTTCACATCTGGTGAGGAACGCGGCACCACGAATACCCCGGCGGCCGAGTCCAACTAGGATGTGAAGTTGAGCCAGCCCGTGATGATGTACTTGTGCTGGGTCGGCGACACCACGCCGGCATGCGAGTGCGTGAAGTCCGACGGCCAGATCAGCGTCCGAGCACGGCGCGCCTCGAACGTGTGCTTCTGGTAGATGAATTGCGTGCCGCCGCCGTCGGTCACGTCGTTCAGGAAAGTCATCCAGGTCAGCATGCGCGTGGTGGTCGACAGGCCGCTGCGTTCGAAATGGACGAGTTTGAAGCCGCCACCCGGACGATAGTGCTGGATGACCGGCGACTCGGTCACGCCGTACTGACCAATGCTCTTCAGCAGCGGGTGCTGCTCGACGTACTGCTCGAGGCAGCGCTTCAACTCGGCGAAATAGCCGGGCAGGCCGTACTCTTCCTGCAGCTCGCCGGGAATGGTGGACAACGTCAGATCGAAGGAATCCTTCTTGGCGACATCTACGACGGCCGCTTCGGCTTTCGCCATCAGCCCGCGCTTGACGATACCCTTGCGGTCGCATTGGCGATGCAGTTCGACCAGGCGGTCGCAGACGCTGGGGTCGATCGAATAATCTCCGACAAATTGCATGGTCGTCGTCTCTGCTGCGGTGGCCGGCTCGCGACGCAGTGCTTCGATCCCGCTGGCGGGATCGGGCTTGCGGCCCGGGTCCGGAATTGCTCGCGCGTGGCCGGTTCGCGCAAGACCGGAAAGCGTGGCGCGGTAGGCAGGATTCGAACCTGCGACCGCCGGCTTAGAAGGCCGGTGCTCTATCCCCTGAGCTACTACCGCCAGGGCGTCCGGACGCACTCCCGGCCGGCGCGAGTTTAGCACTGCGTGCGATCATGCGCGCATCCCTTGTGCCCCAATGGAAATGCCACCATGCCCACCAATACGTCCATCATGCTCGCCGCCGACACGACCTCGAAGAGCGGCATTCTCGAAAATCTGCAGGGAGATTTGAGCGCCGGCGCAGCAACCATCGCCAGCGTTCCGTCCGATATCCAAAAGCTCCCGCTGCTGCAGTTCTTCGAGCAGGCGTTTCCTGCCGCCGATCTGGTGTTCGGGGGAGGCATGCTGATCATGGTCATCCTGCTGCATGCCGCGGGCGTGCGCACGGTGACCAGTCATGTCGCCAAACGCACGCAACAGGCGCTGGCCTACCCGTCGATGTGGCGCGCGGACCTGTTGATGGGCGGCACGGTGTTCATGCTGCTGCTGCTGCACATCCTGGAGATCTACGTGTGGTCGAGCGCGCTGGTTTACGGCGGCCTGATCGCCGACTGGCGCACTGCGGGGTTCTACGCCGGCAACACCTACACGACGCTCGGCTACGACTCCGTCGTACTGCCCAAGGGATGGGGCATGCTTTCCCCGGTCATCGCCATGTCCGGCCTGTTCACATTTGGCTGGTCGGGCAGCGTGCTGGTCGACCTGGTCGGGCGTTGCCAGAAGATCAAGGACGCGGTGATTCGCGCCAAACAAAGAGGAACGGGCGCGGGCGACCAGGCGCAGATGCCGCAGGCGTCGTGACGCCGGCGCGTCAGCGCTTGCCGGATGCGGGACGCCGGAAGGAAAACGTCGAGGCCGCGACGTCGCGCGCCGTCTCCCCGACGAACTGCGCCGGCATGGTGAAACAGCGCAGCGCAAAGACGCCGCTGCGGCGGCAAATCGGCGTTGCCACTCGCCAAAGATCGGCGGGCGAGTGCACGGCGCGCGCACTGTCCAGATTTTCGCGGAGCAAATCAAAACCGTCGTGCAGGAGCTCGCCATAGATCTCGACCAGGCGCGTCACCCGGTCGTACGCCGCAGATGGGGAGGCCTCCGCCGACCGGGCTACGCCGCGCCACACGGCATCGGATGCGAGCACGCGCTCAGAATTCGCCAGACGCCCGGCGAGATGCGGATATTCGCGGGCGAGCCTGTCCGCGTCGGCCAGCGGATCTTCGGGCGCCGCTTCGGCCGCCAGCGCCTGCCAGTCTGTGGCGTCGAGCGCACTCTCCGCTCGCGCGTAGAAAGCGCGCTCCTCGTGCCGGACGTGCTCCCGCAGGTGCGCGACGTATCGGTGCAGGCCGCGCGTGAGGCGCTTGCCTTCGGAACGGCGCAATTGCGCGGGACTCGCCTGCGCCAGTCCATCCACCAGCGCCTTGACGCCGCGCAGTCCACCCCGGTGCTCGCGCATCAATTCACGCAGGTCCGCGCGGTGCCCCGGGTCCCGCCTGCTGATGCGGGCGAACAACTGGTCTTCACGCGGGTGATGCCATACGTGCTGGTAGTAGCGGAGGAAACGCATCGCCTCGAGCAGCGCCGGCCGGGTGGATTCGGGATCGGCGCGCAGCTGCGGCGCGAGCTCCTCGATCACCCAGAGCACCCGCGTCTGCCGCGCATGATCCTCGCGCAACGTCCGCATGAACGCGGCAGCGAAAGCCGACACGGATGGGTCTCGAATGGTCCGCGCCGCAGTGGAGCGTCGGCCCCGGCTACCGCCACGCAGGCCGTTGCCGGTGTTTCCCGTCGCCTTTCCCCGCACAGTCGTCATATTCAGGCTGTCAGCAGCGCGCTTGCGTCCCCGTTACTGGCTTGGGGGCGGCCCCAGTGGGGTGTCGCGTCGATCGAGAGCATACACCAGTGAAACCATCGCAGTCCTGGCAAGCGCTTCGGATCGGCAACTGTTGCCCGCGCGCCGGCAGGATCGCGAAGCCGGACCGGCATGGCGACCTTGACGATCCCGCCATCGCCTTGCTATCAATGGCGCCATCGCCGCGTCTTTCGCGCCGCAACTCCCGGGAATCCAGATGAGCCAGGCACGCACCCAGGTCGCGATCATCGGCGCCGGACCGGCCGGACTGCTCCTCGGCCAGTTGCTGCACAAGGCGGGGGTCGACAATGTGATCGTCGAGCGCCAAAGCGGCGAACATGTGCTGTCGCGCATCCGCGCCGGCGTCCTCGAGCAGACGACGGCAGACCTGCTCGACCAGGCCGGGGTCGGCGCACGCATGCATGCCGAAGGGTTGCTGCACGACGGCTTCGACATTGCCTTCGACCGCGTCCGTCACCGTATCGACCTCGCCGGACTGACCGGTGGCAAGCGGGTGATGGTTTACGGCCAGACCGAGGTCACGCGCGACCTGATGGAGGCGCGCGCGGCGGCAGGACTGCGCACCGTCTACCAGGCGGCGGATGTCGCGCTGCACGACTTCGACGGCACCGCACCGCGGCTCTCCTGGCGCGAGAACGGCATGGCGCATGAGCTCGCCTGCGACTTCATCGCCGGCTGCGATGGCTATCACGGCGTCAGTCGCGCCAGCGTGCCCGAGCAAAGCCTGTCGATCTACGAGAGGGTCTACCCGTTCGGCTGGCTGGGCCTCCTGTCGGACACGCCGCCGGTCTCCGACGAACTCATCTACGTCAATCACGCGCGCGGTTTCGCGCTGTGCTCGATGCGCTCGCACACGCGCTCGCGCTACTACATCCAGTGTCCACTCGACACCGACCCCGAACAATGGAGCGACGGCGCGTTCTGGGACGAGTTGCGGCTGCGCCTTCCGCCCGATGCCGCGCAGACGCTGGTCGCTGGTGCGTCGCTGGAAAAAAGCGTCGCCCCGCTGCGCAGCTTCGTCGTCGAGCCGATTCGCTTCGGGCGGCTGTTCCTGGCCGGCGACGCCGCACACATCGTGCCGCCCACGGGTGCCAAGGGCCTGAACCTCGCCGCGTCCGACGTGCGCTTTCTGGCGCTGGCGCTGGTCGAGCACTATGCGGAGCGCAGCGATGCGGGCATCGACCACTATTCCGAGCGCTGCCTGCGCCGCATCTGGAAGGCCGAGCGCTTTTCGTGGTGGTTCACCTCGCTGCTGCACCACTTTCCCGAAAGCGGACCAATCGGCGGCAGACTGCAGCATGCCGAACTCGACTATCTGTTCCGTTCGCGGGCCGCGGCGACGACCATGGCCGAGAACTACGTCGGCCTGCCCTTCGACGACGACTGACGCTGGACCGAAAAAAACGCCGGTTCAGCGCGGGCGCTGCCGCCACTGGCTCGGCGATTGCCCCGACCAGCGCCGAAACGCGCGCGTGAACGCGCTGGCATTGGCATAGTCCAGCTTGAGCGCAATGTCGACCATCGACGTCGCGGAGTTCTCCAGCAGCTGCTGCGCGATGTCGAAACGGATCTCCTCGAGCAGTTGCGCTCCGCTGAGGCCGTAGGGCAGCAGGCGCCGGTGCAGTGTGCGCCGGTTCATGCCCAGGTCGCCCGCCACCTCGTCGATTCCGGAACGCCCGGCGAGGATCGCAGTCCGGATGGTCTTGCGCACCAGCGTGAGAAATTCCGCCTTGCGCTGGTTTTCCAGTTCCGCGATCCTGTCCACGACCATCGCGCGCAAGGTTGCATCCCCGGCGGGCAGCGGATGCCGCAGCCACCGGGCATGAAACAACATCGCGTTGCGCTCGGCGCCGAAGTTCACCGGCGCCCGAAAGACCCGCCAGTACGCGGTCACGTCGGCTGGTTTCGCACGCATCAGCGTGACTTCGATCGGATTCCAGGAAGTCCCGCACAGGGATCGCACTGCGGAAACGGCGATGCCCATGCCCCCATCGGCAATCTGGTCGGTCGCCACCACATCGTTCTGCTGAACCGTGTACTCCAGCACCGCCACGTCACCCTCGACCGACAGCGTGGCGACACCGCCATCCTCCTGGTGATGCAGGTAGTCGACCACATTGCGCAGCGCCACGCCGACGTCGGTGGAATGCTGCGCGAGATGGCCGACGATGCCCAGCGCGGCAAAGCCTTCCTGCGCTCCCATGAGCAGTCCGAAGTGCGGACATTTGGTGGCCACCACACATTCGGCCAGAAACCGTCCGAAGGCCGAGAACGGAATCACTGCCGCCGGATCGTCCAATAGCTCAAGATCGAAACCGGCTTTGTGCGCCACGACCGTCGGGTCCATCCCGAACTCGCGCAGCAGATCGGGCGCGGCACGGATCGCCAGCGCCAGGATCGAGCCATCGGGGGATCGCGGCGGCCGGGCCGCTTCGATCGGTCGGCTTTTCATTTGGATAGGACACTCCTGTCCTGAAATGATAAGCCATTGTCCCGAATAGGCAAGCCCCGCCTTTTCGAAGCTTCCACAATCGCTTCCACCATGAAACTACAAACCGAAGTCACCCTTCCCTCGGTCGGATTGACCGGTTTCGAAACGCCCCTGACCGAGGAGGAGCGGGCCATCCAAGGCTCGGTGCACCGCTTCGCCAAGGAGGTGTTGCGCCCGGTCGGTCGGCAACTCGACAGGATGACCGTCGAGGAGGCCATCGCACCGGGTTCGCCCTACTGGGGCGTGTTCGCCGAAGTCGCCAAGCTCGGACTCGACTCGTCGCTGCTGGCGCAACTGCCCCCCGACGTCGCGATCCGCGCCGAATCGATCATCGGTGAGGAACTGGGCTGGGGTGACGCCGGGTTGGGTATCTCCATCATGGCCGCCGGCTTTCCGATGGAGATGGCGGTCGCAACGGGCAACCAGGAGCTCATCGACCTCTGCGCCGGAAAAATCGGCTGCTGGATCATCACCCACCCCGACAAGGGCAGCGACGTGCAGATCCTCTACCAGGATCGTGAGCTTCCCGCAGGCACGCCAGGCAACAAGGGAAACGTCCACGCAAAGGTTGGTGCCGACGAGGTCGTCATCAACGGCCAGTGTTCGGCCTGGGTGTCCAATGGTGCCGTCGCGCAGGTGGCGGTCGCCTACATCGGCGCCGACTACGGCAAGGGACTTCTCGATGCCCAGGGCAAGCCGCATGGGCTGGCGGTGATCATTCCACTCGACCTGCCCGGCGTCTCTCGCGGCAAGCCGCTGGACAAGATCGGCCAGCGCGCGCTGCCGCAGGGCGAGATTTACTTCGACAACGTCAAGGTGCCGAAGCGCTTCTGCATCGCGCTGCAGGACGGGTACTACGGCAACATGGCCTCGGCCTGGTCCTACGCCGGCACGGTCATGTCGCAGGTCTTCACCGGCGTCGCGCGTTCGGCCTTCGACCTGGCGCTGGCCTACTGCCACGAGCGCAAGCAGGGCGGCACGCTGCTCATCAATCACCAGCTCACCCGCTACCGGCTGGGCGACATGCTGCGCCGGGTGGAGATTGCGCGCTCTGTCGCCCGCCGCTCGCTCGCCTTCGCGCGCCTGGGGCAGACCTCGCACCCCTACATCACCGCATCGGCGAAAGTCACGGTGACCGAGGAGGCAATGAAGGTCGCCACCGAGGCGCTCCAGCTGTTCGGCGGCGCCGGCACCTCGCGCGAGTATCCAATCGAGAAGATCTTCCGCGACTGCCGTTCGGCGCTGATCGAGGACGGCGAGAACTACGTGCTCACCATGCGCCTGGGCCTCCTCGCGGGACTTCTCTACGAGGACGGCTGGACGCAGAACTAGATTGCACCGGGACGGCCGTCGCCGTTCCCCATACGACCATCACCAGAAAAGGAATTTTTCCCATGGCCCAATATCCTGTCGTCGTCTACGGCGCCTCCGGCTACACCGGCATGCTGATCATGGACTGGCTGATCGACCAGAACATTCCGTTCACCGCGGTGGCGCGCAACGCCAAGCGCACCCAGGAGATGATGGCGCAGCGGGTGGTGCGGCTGGAGTCCGCCACCTACGAGATCATCGAGTGCGCGCACGACGTCGACGCGCTGGCCAAGGCGTTCAAGGGCGCCAGGGTGGTCTGCAACACCGTCGGCCCGTTCGTCAACTTCGGGCTGGTCGGTGTCGAGGCGGCGCTCAAGGCTGGCTGCCACCACCTGGACACCACCGGCGAGCAGAGCTACATGTTCGAAGCCCGCGAGCAGTTCGGCCAGGCCTACGCCGACGCTGGCCTGCTCTGTGCGCCGTCGACCTCGTACATGTACACGCTGGCCGAGATCGCCGCCGAACTGGCGCTGGAAACGCCCGGCGTCGACATGCTCGAGACCGCGACGCTGTGCCGCGGCCCGATGCAGGGATCGGGCGTCACCGTCGGCTCGACGGCGTCGATCTTCGAGCTCTATCGCTACCCGGCGAAATACCTCTGGGACAACCAGCTCATCGACCATCCGGTCAACGTGTCCTACGACGTGTCCGCACCCGAATTCCTGACCCCGGTGTTCTGCCTGCCCTGGGGCGGCACCGCGCTGCCGGTGTTCTACGAGCGCGATGCGCGGGTGCGCTACTGCCGCTCGCTGGTCGGCTTCTACGACAACCCGGCGATGCGGATGGTGGCGCAGCTGGGCCAGAAGTGGGAGAGCGAGTACAAGGACCTGCCGCCGGCGCAGCAGGACGCGGTGATCGCCCAGATCGTCCAGGGGGCCACGCCGTCGATGCCACCGCGCGAGCGCACCACCATGAACCGCTCGGTCGACTTCGCCATCGGCCGCGGGCAACTGGCCAGCGTGCGCGCGGTGGTGCACAGCGTCACCCCGTATATCACCACCGGCGCGCTGCAGGCCGCGGCGGCGATCAAGCTGCTCGACGGCGAGACGGCGAAGGTGGGCTTCGCGTCGGCCTGCCAGGCCTTCGGCCATCGCTACCTGCTGGGCTTCCTCGAGCAGCGCGGCCTGGCCCGCGCCCACGTCACCTCGCATTGAACCGGAGCAATCGGAGCAACGCCATGGCAATGATCGACTTCTTCGACCAGGGCTGGAGCCGCAATCCACAGGGCGCCGCCTACATCATGGACGAGCGCAGCTACTCGTTCACCGAGATCGGCACCCTGTCCTGCCGCATCGCCAACGGCCTCATCGCCGCCGGCTTCGGCCGCGGCGGCAAGGCCGCGGTGCTGGCCGGCAACGACCCCCTGGCCTGGACCTGCACGCTGGGTGCCTGGCGCGCCGGCATGGCCTGGATCCCGGTCAATCCCAAGGGTTCGGCTGAGGAGAATCTCTACGTCCTCGACGCCTTCGACTGCGAGGTGCTGTTCTTCCAGCAGGTGTTCGCGCCGATGGTGGTGGCGCTGCGCCCGAAGCTGCCCCGGGTCAGGCTGTGGGTCTGCATCGATGCCGCACCGGCCGACACCCAGGCCGACACGCCGGCGCTCGACGCCTGGGTCGCGGCGCAGCCGGACACGCCGCCCAACGTGGCCTATGCCATGGACGACGTCGCCGCGGTGATGGCCACCGGCGGCACCACCGGCGCGCCCAAGGGGGTGATGAACACCCACCGCAGCCTGCAGGCCTTCGTCGCCAACTACATGATCGCCATCCGCTACCGCCCGGACGAGCGCCCGGTCAACCTGATGGCCGCGCCGATGACACACACCGCCGGGGTGCTGTCGATGCCCTGTACCGCGCGTGGCGGCACCGTGGTGGTGCTGTCCAAGCCCGACCCGATGCTGCTGCTGGGCTCCATCCCGAAGCACAAGGTGACCGAGTTCTTCCTGCCGCCGACGGTGATCTACCGGCTACTCGACGTTCCGGATCTGGCCAGGAAGGTCGACTTCTCGTCGCTGCGCTACCTGCTCTACGGGGCGGCGCCGATGTCGGTGGAGAAGCTCAAGAAGGCGATCGAGGTGATCGGCCCGGTGATGACCGGCGGCTACGGCCAGACCGAGGCGCCGGCGTCGATCTCCTACCTGACCCCGGAGGAGCATTTCGTCGACGGCCAGTTGGCCCCGGACGAGCGGCTGGGTTCGGTCGGCCGCCCCAACCCCATGAATCGCGTGGCGATCATGAACGACGCCAACGAGATCCTGGCGCCGGGCGAGACCGGCGAAATCTGCGTGCGCGGCGACCTGGTGATGAAAGGCTATTACAAGGCGCCGGAGAAGACTGCCGAGACCATCGTCGACGGCTGGCTGCACACCGGCGACATTGGCCATCTCGACGCCGACGGCTATCTGCACATCACCGACCGCAAGAAGGACATGATCATCTCCGGCGGCTTCAACGTCTACCCGAGCGAGGTCGAGCAGGTGATCTGGGCGCATCCTGCGGTGCAGGACTGCGCGGTGATCGGCGTGCCCGACGAGCAGTGGGGCGAGGCGGTGAAGGCGGTGGTCGAACTCAATGCCGGGCAGCAGGTGACGGCGGAGGAACTGATCGCGCTGTGCAAGGACAAGCTGGGCAGCGTCAAGGCGCCCAAGAGCGTCGACTTCATCGCCGTGCTGCCGCGCAGCGCGGTGGGCAAGGTGCTCAAGAAGGACCTGCGCCAGACCTACTGGGCGGCACAGGGACGCAAGATCT
>CAVQGR010000009.1:0-34973 GCA_963712105.1 uncultured beta proteobacterium | reverse complement strand
AGAATCGTCGGCCGCGGCATCGCGGCGATGGATCTCCCACCAGACCGGAGGCGGGCAAATCCCGCTTTCGCGTCACCTACACGGGCACACAATGGAAATCTACAAAGGCAAGGTCGCCGTCGTCACCGGCGCAAGCTCTGGCATTGGACGCGAACTCGCCCGGCTGCTCGCCGGACATGGCGCGCGGCTGGCGCTTTCCGACGTCAACATGGAAGGTCTTGCGGAAACCGCGAAACTCTGCGGCGACGCCGAAGTGAAATGCTACCGCCTCGACGTCGCCTCGCGCGAGCAGGTATTCGCGCATGCCGACGAGGTCAAGCGCGATTTCGGCACCGCGCATTTCCTGTTCAACAATGCCGGCGTCACGCTGTGCGCGCAGATCAACGAAGCCACTATCGAGGAAATCGAGTGGCAGCTGCAGATCAACCTCTGGGGCGTGATCTACGGCACCAAGGCCTTCCTGCCGATAATGCTGGCACAGCGCGAAGGCCATATCGTCAACCTGTCCAGCGTCTTCGGGTTGGTCGGCGGCAAGGCGCAGGGTGCCTACAACATGACCAAGTTCGCCGTGCGCGGATTGACCGAATGCCTGTGGCGCGAACTCGCCGGCACCGGCGTGAAAGCGGTCAGCGTGCACCCTGGCGGCATCAAGACCAATATTGGCGCCAAGGGACGCTGGGGCAAGAATGTCGCCCCCGCCACCCGGCAGGAGATCGAGCCGCTGCTGGAGACGGCGCTGGTCACGCCGCCCGAGGTCTGTGCCAACGACATCCTGGTCGGTATCGCGCGCGGCAAAAAACGCATCCTCACCGGCTATGGCTCGCGGATGATCTCGTTCCTGTCGCGCCTGCTGCCGGTCAGCCATGTCTGGGTGCAGAAAAAAGCGCTGGGCTTCTGACCGTGTTCATCAAAACGGATGCCGGCTACAGCCGGATGTTTCTGAGCGGCGCCTGGTACAACTGGCTGGTGTCGGTCAGTTGCGGCCTTGGATATCGCGCGGTCTTTCCGGCGCTCGGCATCGCGCCGATGCCGGAGCAGCTGGTGTACTTCCAGCTGTTCATGGTGGCGGTCTTCATGTTCGGCTGTGGCTACTACATGGTGAGCCGCGACCTGTCGCAGACGGCGCTGGTGCTGACTGGCGCGATCGCCAAGCTCCTCGTCTTCGCTATCGTCGGCTACTACTGGCTCGCGGGTCAGGCGAGCTGGCACATGGCCGCTCTCGGCAGCGTGGACCTTGTCTACGCCGTTCTGTTCATCGGGTTTCTGCGCAGCCGGAAGGCGCGAATCACAATGGGTAAAGGAATCGCCAATGAATGACGTCTATGTGGTCGGCAGCGCCATGACCGTGTTCGGCCGGCATCCGGATCGGGCGCTCGACGACCTCGCCGGCGAGGCATTGCAGGGCGCGCTGAAGGACGCCGGCTGCACGATTGCCGACCTGGGCGTCGCGTACTACTCGGGCATGACCAACGGCCCGCTGCAGGGCCAGATCTCGATCCCTGGACAGGTGGTATTCAGCAAGATCGGCGTCGAGGGCATCCCCATCTTCAACGTCGAGAACGCCTGCGCCTCGGGCAGTTCGGCGTTTCACCTCGCCGTGCAAAGCATCCGGGCGGGTTCCTGCGACGTCGCGCTGGCGCTGGGCGCGGAAAAGATGAATATTCCTGACAAGGTCAAGTCGATGGCGATCTTCGAGGCGGGCTGGGACGTCTCGCGCGCCGAGGAAAATTTCGAGTTCCTGAAGACGCTCGGCGAGGGCGTCGACGTCCCGCCGGGTTCGGAGTCGGAGCGCCCGTACAGCCGCTTCATGGCCATCTACGCGGCGATGTGCCGCTACCACATGAAGACCTGGGGAACGACGCAGCGACAGATCGCGGCGGTGTCGGCCAAGAATCACCAGCATTCGGTGCACAACCCGCACTCGCAGTTCCGCAAGCCCTTCACCATCGACGAGGTGCTCGCCGCGCCGCCAATCACCTATCCGATGACGCTGCCGATGTGCGCGCCATTGTCCGACGGCGCCGCGGCGGCGATCGTCTGCAACGAGGAAGGACTGAAGCGCATCGGCGCCGATCGCAAGCGCGCGATCCGGGTCGCGGCCAGCGTCGTGCGCAGCTTCACCCACCGACCGGTCGACGCACCGGAGCGCGGCGTTGGACACCTCGCGGCACAGAGCGCCTACGCGCAGTCCGGTCTCGGCCCCGAGGACATGAGCGTCGCCGAAGTGCACGACGCGTCAGCGATGGGCGAGATCATCCAGTCGGAGAACCTCGGCCTGGTGCCCTTCGGTGGCGGCGGCCCCGCCGCGGAGCGCGGCGAATTCACCCTCGGCGGTCGTATTCCAATCAACACCTCGGGTGGACTCGAATCGAAGGGACACCCGCTGGGCGCCACCGGACTCGGGCAGATCTACGAACTCGTCACCCAGTTGCGCGGCGAGGCGGGCGCACGGCAGGTTCAGGGAGCTCGCCACGCGATCCAGGAAAACGGTGGCGGCCTGGTGGGCGTCGAAGAAGGGGCGGTGGTCGTCAATATCTTCGCGCGCTAAGAGTTCGCGCAGCGGTTGTCGAGATCGCGCGGCATGACGGGTCGCGCGCATTGTTGCCGCGTCGCTTGCCCGATCCCCGGCATCGCTGCTGGCCGCGGCGCATAATCTTGTGTATTTGCCCTGCAGGAGGATCGCCATGTCGATCAAGTCGCCCGATCCGGATGCCGAATTCACCGTCGCCGCCGTCGCGTCCGAGTCCGCCTCGCCAGTGTCGGAAGCCACGCCCCCGCAACGCGCGCGCAGGCCGGCATTCGCGGTGCTTGCCGTCATCGTGCTGCTCGCCGGCGCGATCGCCTATTATTTCTTCTGGTTGCGCGCCGCTCCGTCGTCCAAGCTGACCGACGCGCCACCTGTGGTCGCGCCTGCGCCTCCCGCACCGGCCGCACCGGCGATCGCGCATCCGATCGACCAGACCCCGGGGCTGCCTGACGGCAAGACCGCCGAAGCGCAGGCTCCGCTGCCCAAATTGGATGAAAGCGACGCGGTTGCCGGCGATTCGATCGCCGCGTTTCTGAACGGCAATGGCTGGACCCGTCTGCTGGTTCCCGGCGGGCTCATTCGGCAGATCGTCGTCACCGTGGACAACCTGCCGCGCAAGACCATCGCTACCCGGATCCTGCCAGTGAAGCCGGTGCCCGGTGCCTTCGTAACCACCGGGACCGCCACCGGAATGTCGATCGCGCCTGCCAACGCCGCCCGATACGGTGACTACGTCAAGGCGGCCGACGCCATCGACGCGAAACGGCTAGTCGAATTTTACGTGCGCCTGTATCCGCTCTTCCAGCAGGCCTACGTCGAACTCGGCTATCCCAACGGCTATTTCAACGATCGGCTGGTCGGTGTCATCGACCATCTGCTGGCGGCACCCGAGCCCAAGGCGCCCATCGCCCTCACGCAGCCGAAGGTCATGTACCAGTTCGCCGACCCCGCGCTCGCCGATCTTTCGGCAGGGCAGAAGATCATGGTACGGGTCGGCCTCGCCAACGAGTCGCGCCTCAAGGCCAAGCTGCGCGAGATCCGCAAGGCGCTGGTCGTCGACCCGCCCAGGCAGTGACACTGCCGGCGACCGCCCGGCGCCGGGCTATCGCGCCAGAGGCGGATCGACCGCTGCCGCCGGCGAAGGCGCAGGTGGCGTCGGCATCAGCATGGCCGCGAGTTCGAGATACATCGGCGGTGTAATCCATCGCGACACGCCGCTGGCCAGGTATGCGGTTGCCATCAGGCTCAGCACCATCGCGTGCCCCGATACCATTTCCATCACGATGATAAACGCGGTCAGCGGGCCCTGCGTGGTCGCCGCCAGGAATCCGACCATGCCCAGTGCAATCAGCTGAATCGCCACATCCGGGCTGACCCCGGTCAGTATCGCGACATCGTTGCCGATGCCGGCGCCAATGGCCAGCGAGGGCGCGAAGACGCCGGCAGGAAGTCCGGACCACGCCGACAGCCATGTCGCGCAGAACTTGAGCACCGTATAGACCGCAGGAACTTCCCCCTGACCCTCGAGCATCGCTCGCGTCGGCGCATAGCCGGCGCCGATGGTCGCGCCGCCGCTGACGATGCCTATCAGCGCGACCGCCAGACCGCACACCGCCGCGAAGCGCAGCGGATGCTGCGCGCGCCATTTCGAAATCCGGTCCGGGAGCCCCCTGGCCGACACCACGATCAGCTTGGAGAACAGCCCACCGGCAAGACCCGCAGCCAGCGCCACCAGCAGCCCCGGCGTGAACAGCGACCAGCTGAGGCTCTGCACCCGCAACTCGCCGAAATAGGAAATGTTGCCGAAGACCGACACGGCGACCAGACCCGCCAGCACGATGCTGATGATCACCAGCCCGCTGTGCGTGAGACTGCGCCGTCGCGACAGCTGTTCGAGCGCGAAGATCACACCGCCCAGCGGCGTGTTGAAAGCCGCCGCGATGCCCGCCGCGGCACCGGCGACGATCAGGTCGTGCGTGTCGATGTCCGACTGCGGTGAAAGCCACCGCTGCGCATGCTGCATCACGCCGGCGCCGACCTGCACCGTCGGTCCCTCGCGACCGATCGACAGGCCGGCGAACAGTCCACCGGAGACCAGCAGGATCTTGTGCAGCGACACGCGCAGCGACACCAGAGGCTTGCGCAGCGGTTGCGGAAGCTTGCTGTCGAGCGCGGCGACGACCTGGGGAATGCCCGAACCCTGCGCCCCGGGCGCGAAGCGGCGCGTCCACCAGAGCAGGGCCACGGCCAGCGCCGGCGTCCAGACCAGCGCCAGCCAGGGGCCATAGGGTCCCAGCGCTCGCAAGCGCTCGAATCCGTGACTGGCGGCTTCGGCCAGGAACGTGAAGCCGACCACGATGCTTCCGGTGAGCACCGCATAGCCCAGGACCACGCCGCGATCCAGCCACTGCCGTCCATCGGCGAACGCTTCGCGCAGTTTGTCGTACAGATCGTGCAGCAATTCGCGCATATTGATTTCCGGCAGCGCCGGCGATCGCCTGGTTCCCTGGTTTGCCGAACCCGCTCGCGCCTTCCGGCCTCCCCGCCGGCGGCATCCTGCCCGCAGTGTCGCCTATCTTCCCATCATCTGGTTGGGCAGCCACAACGCGATCTGCGGAAAGGCCACGATCAGAACGATCGTGGCGAGCATGATCAGCACAAACGGAAACGAACCCTTGAGCACCGTCGTCAATGGCACCTGCGGCGCCACCCCTTTCAGTACATAGAGATTGAGGCCGACTGGTGGCGTGATCAGCCCGACCTCCATGTTGATGGTCAGGATGACGGCAAACCAGATCAGGTCGAAGTCTGCCGCCTCGAGCACCGGGGTGAGGATGGGCATCACCATCACGATGATCGCCACCGGCGGCAGGAAGCAGCCGGCGAGCAGCAGGAAGACATTGATGGCGACCAGCAGCACCCAGATGTTCAGATGCAGGTCGACCATCCACTGCGCCGCAGTCTGCGTCACGTACAGCAGCGACAGCATGTAGGAGAACACCGCCGCGGCGCCGATGATCATCAGGATCATGGTCGACTCGCGCACTGTCGCGCGAAAGATCTCCCACTGCTGTTCCAGACGCCAGGTCCGGTAGATGACGATCACCAGGACCAGCGCCAGGACCGCCGAAATCGCCGCCACTTCGGAGGGCGTTGCGAGCCCGCCGTACATCGCGTAGCCAATGGCGAAAATGATCGCGAGAAACGGCGACACGCGGCCGACGCCTTCCATCTTCTCGCGCAGCGAGTAGTGCCGGATGTCGCTGGCGTCGATCGACCGGCGCGCGAAAACCGTGGCCGCCCACGCGTAGGCCGAGAACAGCAGCACCATCAGGATCCCCGGCACCACGCCCGCAAGGAACAATCGCCCGATCGAGGTCTCGGTCACCAGTCCGTAGAGGATCATGGTGATCGACGGCGGAATGAGGATGCCCAGGGTTCCGCCGGCGCAGATCGCGCCGGTGGCCAGCGCCGGCGGAACACCGCGCCTGAGCATTTCCGGTACGCCGGCCTTGCCGATGGCCGCGGCCGTGGCCGGACTCGACCCGCAGATCGAGGAAAACACGCCGCAGGCCAGGATGTTGGCGATCACCAGCCCGCCGGGCACACGGTCGAGCCAGCGGTGAAGCGATTCGTACACATCCTTGCCGGCGGCCGAGACACCTATTGCCGCACCCAGCAGGACGAACAGGGGAATCGTCAGCAGCGCGAATGACGAGAGTTCGTCCATCATCAGGATGGGCACGTTGACGATGCTCGCCGGCCCCGCGAAGATCATCAGGAAGCCCACCGATACCAGCGTGAGGCCCCAGGCGATGGGCAGCCCCGAGAACAACACGACCAGCGTGACGACCAGGACCAGCGCGCCGATCTGCAACTCGCTCATGACTTGCGCCCTCTTGCTCCGCGCATCCGGGCGATTTCAGCTACGTACTGGAGCGCGGTGAGCGCAAGGCCGACCGGCATGGCCAGAAACAGCGGCCATTTTGCCGGCGCCCAGGTGCTCTCCGTATGCTCGTCCTTGATGAAGGACTCGACGGTCAGGAAGCCACCGGCGATCGCCAGGTAACCGCAGACGATCAGGCCGATCACCGCGACCGCCATGGCCAGCGGATGCGCCATGCGCTGCGGCAGGAAATGCGACAGCAGATCAACGCCGACATGCCCGTTGGTATGCAGCGTGTACGGCGAGGCCAGGAACAGCGAGGCCACCATCATGTAGACCGAGAACTCGATCTCCCAGTACGTGGACTCACCCATCGCGCGGTAGATCACGCTCCAGGTGATCACCAGCGCGGCGAGCGCGAGCATCACCGCCGCGACCACCGCGCAGGCGGTCGACAGGCGGTCCATGATGCGCACGAAATTACTCATGCGGGGGTCGGAAACACGCGTAGCTGCCTCGGCAATTACGCGTGCGCTGCTTCCCGCGGATCACTTCACTTGCAACAGGGCTTCGAGCAGCTGCTTGGCTTCCGGCGACTTCGCCGCGAATTCCTTGTAGGACGTTTCCTTGGCCAGCGCGACCCATTGCTCGTACTCGGCCTGGGTCATCTCGTGAATTTTGGCGCCGGCCTTCTTGTAGGCTGCCTCCATCTTGTCGACGGCGTCCTTCTGCAGCTTGAGGAAGAATTCGTCCGACTTGGCCGCGGCCTCCTCGAAGATCTTCTTCTGCGCCGGCGTGAGCTTGTCCCAGTGCTGCTTGGACATCACCAGCGGTTGCAGCAGCATCCACAGCGCGTACTTGCTTGGCACCGTGGCGAACTTGGTCTGCTCGTACAAGCGCATGCTGACGAAGGTCTCCGCGGAGGTCAGCGTGCCGTTGATCACCCCCGATTGCAGCGCCGGATAGATTTCCGTCGACGGCATGCTGACCACCGACGCGCCGGCGGCCTTGAGCATGGACTCGAAGGTCGGATCGGCCGCGCGCATCTTCAGGCCGTCCACGCTCTTCGGGCCGGTGACCTCGCGATCCTTGGTGGCGAAGGCACCGGGAGTCCACCACCAGGTGACGACATGAACGCCGTGCTTTTCGGCGAGTTCCTGGAACTTCGCCTGGAACGGTGTACCGCGCAGGCGCATGGCATGCTCAAGCGTGGACGGATTGCCCGGCATGATGATGATGGAGAATTCCGCCGCCTTGCCGACCGCGTAGGACATCGGGAAAACCGCCATCTCCAGCGTGCCGTTTTGCAGCGCATCAAACTGCGCCACGGGCTTGATGCCCAGCGACTGCGCCGGATAGATACGGAATTTGAGCTTGGGATCGCGCTTGGTTACCTCGTCGACGAACACGCGCGTGGCCAGGTCGCGCCCGTCGACATTCGCCTTGAACTGGTGGGAAATCTTGATTTCCTGCGCTGCAACGGGTGCTGCGCAGAGCGTGGCGACGGCGAATGCCGCGACAAGACGGGGAAACTGTTTCATGAACTCCTCCATGGAAAAATCATCGTGGTGCGGTCCAAGATGGCCACACTCTTTCGGCCTCGGGTTGCATGCCTGATGTTGTCGATCCGGAGTCCCTTGCGAATCCGGCCGGGTTCCCTGCGAAGGCCGCCGAGCCTCCATCATATGTCAGGCTCGGCCCCGGTGCGAGGCGCGCCGCAGTTTGCGGCCGGATCGAACTGCCGGGAATGATGCTCATGGATTTCACGCTGGGAAGGATTTCACCATCTCCCACTTTCCACTGCCTTCCGACCGGAACAGCGCATCGATCGCGTGCATGTTGGCGACCGCGTCCTCGATGCCGTATTCCAGCGGAATCTCGCCGCGAACCACGCGCGAAAACGCCTCCCCCTGCAATTGATACTGGTCGGATTCCGGCAGCGTCTCGGTCTGAATGCCGGCGCCGTCCAGCGATGAACAGTCGTCGATGGCAATCGACGTCTTTGCGCCTTGCGGAGCGTTGACCGGGATCGGAATCTCGATGCGGCCCTTGCTGCCGCATAGCTGGATACGCTGGTGCGGAGCGACCTGGGTCGACACGGTGAAATCCAGCCGCCGGCCGTCGCCGAAGTCGAGCAGGGCGCTGGTCAGTCGGTCAGTGCGGAAATTCGGGTCGCGGTCGATCAGCGCGATCGCGCGCGTTGGCTCTGCACCGAGGAAAAAGCGCCCGGCGACAATGGCATAACAACCGATGTCGTAGAGTCCGCCGCCGCCGATGTCAGCCATGTTGCGCACGTTGGCCGGGTCGACGTTGTTGTAGCCGAAGAACATCTGAACCGCGCGCAGCGTGCCGATGCGCCCGCCTAGCACCAGTTCACGGGCGCGCAGCCACTGCGGATGAAAGCGCACCATGACGGCCTCGGCGATGTGCACCTTGCCGGCCGCCTCGCGCAACTGCATCGCCTCGACAGCGGTCAGCGCGATTGGCTTTTCGCAAAGCACATGCTTGCCCGCAGCCGCCGCCTGCAGCGTCAGCGGCACGTGCAGGTGATTGGGCAGCGGATTGTAGATCGCCTCGATTTCCGGATCCGCGAGCAGCTCCTCGTAGCTGCCGTAGGATCGGGGAATGCCGAGCGAGTCGGCGGTGCTGCGCGCACGGGCCTCGTCGCGCGACGCTATGGCGCGGATTTCGAGCAGGTCGCTTTTCTTCATTCCGGGCAGCACCCGCTCGCGACCGATTTTGGCGGTGCTCAAAACTCCCCAGATAACCTTTTTCATATCTGTCTGCCTTTCCGGTGGCGCCACTCGCGCAGCGGATCGAATCGAATTTCCCCCGGGGTCTGCCCGGTCACTTGCGCCGACCGCCGCCGATTCCGCCATTTCAACGGTCTCGCACCGGCCCGGTGCACCGCAGCATCGGGCAATGGTCATTGACCGGTGCCCCTCCAGCCCTGATACTGATGCATATGTTCGGCTGGCAGGCGTGGAAAACGCAACCGGTCGAGGTTAGCGCAGGTCGCGCTGCCAGCGCATCAGCCCATGCGCCAACGGCCATACCATAACAAAAGGGCGCTGGGGGATGCATGGCCGCGGTGACCATTGCCGACGTGCACAAGCAGTTCGGTTCCACCAAGGTGATCCGCGGCGTCGACGTGAAAATCGCCGACGGTCAATTTTGTGTGCTCGTCGGTCCGTCGGGCTGCGGCAAGTCGACGCTGCTGCGCATGATCGCCGGTCTCGAGGAAATCACCGGTGGCGAGATCAGCATTGGCGATCGGGTCGTCAACCGCGTTCCGCCCAAGGAGCGCGACATCGCCATGGTATTCCAGAACTACGCGCTCTATCCGCACATGACGGTGCGCGACAACATGTCGTTTTCGCTTCAGCTGGCCAAGAAATCCAGGGACGAGATCGAGAAGAGCGTGAGCCGCGCGGCCGAGATCCTTGGCCTGACCGAGCTGCTCGGACGCTTTCCCCGCCAGCTTTCCGGCGGCCAGCGCCAGCGCGTGGCGATGGGCCGCGCCATCGTTCGCAATCCGCAGGTCTTCCTGTTCGATGAGCCGCTGTCAAATCTGGACGCCAAGCTGCGCGTGCAGATGCGCACCGAGATCAAGGAATTGCACCAGCGCCTGCGCACGACCTCGATCTACGTCACCCACGACCAGATCGAGGCCATGACCATGGCCGACCAGATTGTGGTCATGCACGACGGCATCGTCGAGCAGATCGGCAGCCCGTTGGAACTCTACGACCGGCCGGCCAACCGTTTCGTCGCCGGATTCATCGGCTCGCCGGCAATGAATTTTATCGACGGTACGGTGCGCCTCGGCGCGACGCCGCACGTCGAGGCAGGCGGCAAGCGCCTGCCCCTGCCGACCGGCGCCAAGGTGACCGACGGCATGCCGGTGGTGTACGGCATCCGCCCCGAGCATCTCGACCTTACCGACGACGGCTTCGAGGCCGCGGTCGTGGTGGTCGAGCCGACGGGATCCGAGACCCAGGTGTTCGTGCGCCTCGGCAAGCAGGAGATCGTTGGCGTGTTCCGCGAACGTCACGAGTTCAACCCCGGGCAGAAGGTCCGCTTCCTGCCGCGCGCGGAACAGGCGCATCTCTTCGACCCCGCCGACGGTCACCGACTCTGAGTATTCGCCGGCATTCCATGCAGTTGCAACACTTCCTCAACGACAGGAGACCGCGATGAACGAAAGCAACCTCACCCGCCGCAATGCCTTGAAGGCCGCTGCCGCGCTTGCTGCGGCCGGCGCGATTCCGAACCTCGGCCTGATCGCCAAGGCCTGGGCACAGGTATCGCCCTGGAAGCCGGAGGCGGGCGCCAAGATTCAACTACTGCGCTGGAAACGCTTCGTGCAGGCCGAGGAAGACGGCTTCATGCAACTTGTCGCGGCCTACACCAAGGCCACCGGCGTCGAACTCAAGGTTCTGAACGAGTCGCTGGACGACGTGCAGCCCAAGGCCAGCGTGTCGGCCAACACCGGCCAGGGTCCCGACATGTTCTGGGGCCTGTATTCGCTGCCGCATCTGTTCCCGTCCAAGCTGGTCGACATCACCGATGTCGCCAATTACCTTGGCAAGAAGTACGGCGGCTGGACACCGACCGCCGAGACCTACGGCAAGAGCGGCGGCAAGTGGATCGACATCCCGGTCGCCTACAACGGCAACGTCATCAACTACCGTCAGAGCATGATCGAGAAGGCGGGCTTCAAGGAAATCCCGAAGGACAACGCGGGCTTCCTGGAAATGATGAAGGCGCTGAAGGCCAAGAGCGTGCCCGGCGGCTTCGCGCTCGGCCGTGCTTCCGGCGACGGCAACGCCTGGGTGCACTGGGTGCTGTGGTCCAACGGCGGCAACCTGGTCGACAAGAACGACAAGGTGGTCATCAATTCACCGGAAACCGTCAAGGCACTGGAGTACGCGAAGGCACTGTCGGAAACCTTCGTCAACGGCACCGCGTCGTGGAACGATGCATTCAACAACAAGGCCTTCCTGACCGGTGAAGTCTCGGTCACCAACAACGGCGTGTCGATCTACGCCGCGGCCAAGGCCGGCGCGGCCAAGGGTGACGCCAAGATGAAGGAGGTGATGGACGACATGAATCACTCGCTGTGGCCGATCGGGCCGATCGGCAAGCCGACCGAGTTCCACATCGCCTACCCGATGATGATCATGAAATACAGCAAGTACCCGAACGCCTGCAAGTCCTTCATCGCCTTCATGATGGAAGCGGCGAACTACGGCCCGTGGCTGGAAAGCGCGGTGGCCTACCTGACGCACCCGCTGAATGCCTACGACGACAATCCGGTGTGGAAGTCCGACCCCAAGCTGTCGATGCTGAAGGACGCGGCGAGACGCACGCTGACGGCCGGCGGCCAGGGTTCGGTCGGCGAGAAGGCGGCGTCGGCGCTGGCCGACTTCGTCGTGCTGGACATGGTGGCGTCGGTCTGTACCGATCGTGCGTCGATCAAGGACGCGATCGCGGTGGCCGAACGCCAGGCCAGGCGCATCTATCGCTAAGCGCCGGTCTTTCGGGGCGCGCGGGCGGTCGCCGGCGCGCCCCGGACTTGAAGGCTGCATCCTTTCCACGCTGGTCCGCGGTTCCATCCCGTTCGAAAGCGCCGATTCGCCATGTGGTCCCGCCTGAGCAACGATCGCAATTTCCTGGGCTGGCTGTTCATGCTGCCCACGGCGGCGTTCCTGCTGCTTTTCCTCGTCTATCCGCTGGGTCTCGGCATCTGGCTGTCGTTCACCGACGCGCGGATCGGCCGTCCCGGCAATTTCGTCGGCCTCGAAAACTACGAGTGGATCATCGGCGACAGCAAATTCCAGACGGCGGTATTCTTTACTATTTTCTACACCGTTGCCGCCAGCATCGTGAAGTTCGGCATCGGACTGTATCTGGCCATCCTGTTGAACGAAAAGCTGCCGATGAAGGCGATCCTGCGCGCGGTCGTGCTGATCCCCTTCATCGTTCCGACCGTGCTGTCGGCCATCGCCTTCTGGTGGATCTTCGACCCGCAGTTCTCGGTCATCTCCTGGTCTTTGCGGCAGATCGGCTGGATCGACGGCAACATCGACTTCCTGGGCGACGCCTGGAATGCGCGCTGGTCGGTGATCTTCGCCAACGTCTGGCGCGGCGTGCCGTTCATCGCGATCTCGCTGCTGGCCGGACTGCAGACGGTGCCCGCCTCACTTTACGAAGCGGCGACGCTCGACGGCGCCTCGCGCTGGCAGATGTTCCGCAAGATCACCTACCCGCTGCTGACGCCGATCATCGCCGTGGTGATGACTTTTTCAGTGCTGTTCACCTTCACCGACTTCCAGCTGATCAAGGTGCTGACCAACGGTGGTCCGGCCGGCGCGACCGAGCTGATGGCGACCATGAGTTACAACACCGCGATCCTGGGCGGGCGCATTGGCGAGGGGGCGGCGATTTCCACAGCGATGGTGCCTTTCCTGCTGGGCGCGATCCTGGTGTCGTGGTTCGGCCTGCAGAAGCGCAAGTGGCAGAGTGGAGAAGGCAATGACTGAGCCTCGTGCTGCTACGGCGAAACCGGTGGTGGAAAACAACTCGAAGTCCGACGACAACGAGGGCATGCACTACCTGACTACGCTGCCGCAGCGGCTGGTCCGCGTCTACATGCCGTTGGGGTTGATCGTGTTCGTGCTGATGTTTCCGTTCTACTGGATGACCATGACGGCAATCAAGCCGAAGGAGCATCTGCTCGACCTGGACACGCACAATCCGTTCTACACGCTGAACCCGACCTTCGATCACATCTACGACCTGCTGTTCAAGACCGACTACCCGCTGTGGCTGTGGAACACGATGTTCATCGCCGTGGCGGCAACGGTGCTGTCGCTGATCGCCAGCGTCTTCTCGGCTTACGCGATCACCCGCATCCGCTACAAGGGTGCGCAGTGGATCGGCGGCGCGGTGTTCCTGGCCTACCTGGTACCGCCGTCGATCCTGTTCATCCCGCTGTCCACCGTCGTGTTCCAGTATGGGCTGTTCGACACGCCGTTCGCGTTGATCCTGACCTATCCGACCATCCTGATCCCGTTCTCCACCTGGCTGCTGATGGGCTATTTCAAGACCATCCCCTACGAGCTGGAGGAGTGCGCGCTGATCGACGGCGCGACTCGCTGGCAGATCCTGGTGAAGATCATCCTGCCGCTGGCTATTCCGGGATTGATCTCGGCGGCGATCTTCTGCCTCACGCTGTGCTGGAACGAGTTCATCTATGCGCTCACCTTCATCAACAGCACCGAGAAGAAGACCGTTCCGGTGGCGATCCTTTCCGCGTTCACCGACGGCGACCAGTACCGTTGGGGCTCGCTGATGGCAGGAGCGCTGGTGGGTTCGCTGCCGCTGGTGATCCTCTATGCGTTCTTCGTCGAGCACTATGTGTCGGCGATGACCGGGGCGGTGAAGGAGTAGTCGCCGGGCCCTCCGCGAGCCGGGCTGCGGACCGGTCGTTTTGTGCATTGCAGCATCGTTGCGTTAGAATGCCCGAATCCGGCAACGAGGCCACGACCGTTCAGGTCGCCGTGGCCGGTTATGCAGGTCCCGCACCGGCTCTTTTCGGCCGCGGGGCCGGCGCGATCGGATTCAATTGGAACTCCACCACCTCCGCTCCTTTGCCGCCGTCGCCCAGTCGGGTCACCTGACCCGAGCTGCCGAAACACTGCATCTCAGCCAGCCGGCGCTGTCCAGCCACATCAAGGCTCTGGAGGAGGAGTTCGGCGTGATCCTCTTCGAGCGCTCGTCGTCGGGGATGACCCTCACGCCGTCCGGCCGACGCCTGCTCGCCGAGGCCGAGCAGATCATCGCGGCGGTTCACAGGCTGTCGCATCTGGCGCAGGACCTGCGCGGCCGGCCGACGGGAAACCTCAAGATCGGCACCGTGCTCGACCCGGCGACGCTGCGGGTTGGCGAACTGATGCTGCGCATGCTGGAACGGCATCCACAGCTCGAACTCGACCTGCATCAGTTCATGTCCAGCGACGCCATCGCGGGTGTGCGCGACGGCACGCTGGACGCGAGCTTCTACTTCGGGGAGCTGCCGGCGGACCTGACCGGCCTGCCGTTGCGCGACGTCGTCTACCGCGTGACCATGCCCGCTGCCTGGGCCGACCGGCTGGCCGATGCGCCGTGGGAGCTGATCGCGCGGCAACCGTGGATCGTCGCCCCCGAGCCCAGTTCGCACCATCAACTGGTTCTGGGACTGTTCGGCGAGGGCGTGCCGCAGCCCGAGCGCATCATCGAGGCCGACACCGAGTTGGTGATCAACAACCTGGTCGAGTCGGGTGTGGGGATCAGCCTCATCCGCGACGAGTTCGCCGCGAATTCGGTCGCCTCCGGACGCAGCCTGATCTGGACCGGCCGCACGGTCACGACCAAGCTCTGGCTGGTGCATACCGCGGCGCAGGGCGAGGATCCATTGCTCGCGGCACTGCTCGAAGTGCTGCGCGAGGTCTGGTCGGGCGGCGCGCCGGCTACCGGACGCCGGCAACCCGGCAGGAAATCGGCAGGTCATGGCGCCGGCAAGCCGCGCAAGACCGCATCAGCCTAGGATTGCCGATCCCAAATCTGCCAGCCATCTTCGACCCGAAGCTGTGGTCGGGCGGGCAGGACGCGAACCGCCGGGGTCCAGGCCGCTTAGGCGCGGTCGGCAATCGCCAGCACGCGCCGCATCGAGTAGGGCGCGAGCAGGCCGCCGCCGACGGCCAGCGCGAGCGCAGGGACCGGCTTCACGTCACCCGTGAACAGGAAGATCGCCCCGGAGACCGCCGCGACCGCGGAGATGAGCGCGGCGCGCATCCACCAGCCGCTCAGGAACATCGCCTTTGCGCTATCGCGATCCAGCGTTGCGCGTAACACCTGGCCATACAGCGGGTGCTGCGCCGGGTCGTCGCGGGTGAACGCCGGCGTCTTCTCGCCGGCGAGCCGTTCGCGGATCGCCGAGCCGAGCCCCTTGCCGAAGCGGGTGAACGACGCGCGCTCGACCGGGCCGGCGTCTGCGGGCGATGCGAACGGGCCTGTGGGTTGGAAAGCCAGTGCCTTGGAGAGCAAGTGGAAGGCACTGACGTCGTCGGCTTGCAAGCGGTTGGACCGCATTTCGAGCTCCTGTGGGTCATTTACGGGTAGGCGACTTGTAAGTCAAATCGATGTTGCGTCGCACAATCACAAGATAGTGACAAGAGCAGGCAGAATCAAATCATTCTTTCAAATCAATGACATTTGATTTTTAGATTAACCGATAACCCATTGTTGCAAAGCATTATTTCACCTGCTTTGGCCCGTACCCTCATGTCACCGGGCAACGCCCGGTCAGCGATTGCCGGGCAACTGCAGCGGGCATCGGGTCACCGGCCCCGCGCGCCCCTTGTCAGGGTATAATCGCGCCTGCGGCCCTTGTTCCAGTCCCCTTGCCGCAGTCGATTCCGACCTCCGCACCATTTCCGTTTGGCTGTGACTGGCCACCCCCGCTGGGGGTGAATGGCCGAGCACCCATTCGAAAGCATTCATGTCCTTCTCCACACTCGGGCTGTCCGAAGCGCTGCTGCGCGCGGTCGCCGAACAGGGTTACTCCATCCCCACCCCCATCCAGGCGCAGGCCATCCCCGTCGTCCTCGAAGGCGGCGATCTGCTCGCTGGCGCCCAGACCGGTACCGGCAAGACAGCGGGCTTCGTCCTGCCGATGCTGCAGCGGCTCTCCACGCGCCCGTCGCCGTACGCGGGCGGCGCGCGCAAGCCGCTGCGCGCATTGATTCTCACGCCGACGCGCGAACTCGCGGCCCAGGTCGAGGAATCGATCAGGGTCTACGGCAAGCATCTGAAGCTGACGTCGATGGTGCTGTTCGGCGGCGTCAGCCTCGGGCCGCAGACCACCCAACTCAAGCGCGGCGTCGACATCCTGGTCGCAACACCAGGCCGCCTGCTCGACCACCACGGCCAGGGCCACGTCGACTTTTCGCGCATCGAGATCTTCGTCCTCGACGAGGCCGACCGCATGCTCGACATGGGCTTCATCCCCGACGTCAAGCGCGTGCTTGCGCTGCTGCCGAAGCAGCGCCAGAACCTGCTGTTCTCGGCCACCTTCTCCGCCGAGATCAAGGCGCTGGCCGACCGGCTGCTGAACCGGCCGCGGGTGATCGAGGTCACGCCGCCGAATTCCACCGTCGATGCAATCGCACAGCGCGTGCATCCGGTGAATCGCGAGGAGAAAAGCAAATTGCTGGCGTGGCTGGTGGGTCACCACCGCTGGCAGCAGGTGCTGGTGTTCACCCGGACCAAGCATGGCGCCGACAAGCTCGTCCGCTCGCTGCACGCCGACGGCATCGGCGCCGTCGCGCTGCACGGCAACAAGAGCCAGAACGCGCGCACCCGCGCGCTGGCCGATTTCAAGGCGGGCACTGTCGAAGTCATGGTAGCCACCGACATCGCGGCGCGCGGCATCGACATCGACCAGCTGCCGCACGTGGTCAACTACGACCTGCCCAACGTCCCCGAGGACTACATCCATCGCATCGGCAGGACCGGACGTGCGGGATCCGACGGCGAGGCGATTTCATTGGTCTGCGTCGACGAACACGCATTTCTTCGCGACATCGAACGGCTGATCAAGCGTGCCATCCCCCGCCAGGTCATCGCGGGATTCGAGCCGGACCCCAACGCCGTCGCGCAACCGGTGTTCGCGCAGCGCGGCGCGCGCGGACAAGGACAGGGCCAGCGTTCGCGCGGGACGCAAGGAACGACGCCGGCGCGCCGGACCGAAAACGCGCATGAGCGGCGCGGCGCACCCGCAACCGGACCGCGCCCGTCGTCGACCGGAAGGCCGGCGAATGCGCCGGCCAAGCCCAGGTCGCACGGCCACGGTCAATCGCAGCCGCGTAGCCAGGGCCAACCGCAGGCGCGCAGCGGCGGACAGGCGCCGCCGCGGTCGAATGGCCACGCCACGGCAGGCAACGGACAGGCGCGCGGTTCTGCGTCCCGTTCGACCGCGACGCCGGCGCTGTTCCATCCGCGCGCCAAAACCGGCCACTAGGCTCCGCTTGAAAACACCAGCGCGGTTGCTGCCGCTCGTTCACGAGGGGCTGATCGACTCGGTCGAGCGGCAGCTGATGAGCGGCAAGGAGGCCACCGTCTATGCGGTTCGCTGCGGCGACGAAATCCGCTGCGCCAAGGTTTACAAGGACGCCAACCGGCGCAATTTCCGCCAGGCTGCGCTGTATCGCGAAGGCCGCAACACCAAGAATAGCCGGCAGGCGCGGGCGATGGCCAAGGGCACGAGCTACGGCCGTCGCGCGCAGGAGGACGCCTGGCAAAGCGTCGAGGTCGACACGCTGTATCGGCTGGCCGCTGCCGGCGTCCGGGTGCCGCGCCCCCATGCCTTCATGGAAGGCGTGGTGCTGATGGAGCTATTGACCGACGCCGATGGCCATCCCGCGCCCAGGCTCAACGATCTGGTCATGCAGGAAGACGAGGCGCTGGCCTGCCACGCCATGCTGATCGGGGAGATCGTGCGCATGCTCTGCGCCGGCGTCATCCACGGCGACCTGTCGGAATTCAATGTGCTGGTCGACCGCGACGGTCCGGTGATCATCGACCTGCCGCAGGCGGTGAATGCGGCCGGCAACAACAATGCCGCCGCGATGCTGCTGCGCGACGTCGGCAACATCACCGCCTATTTCAGCCGATTCGCACCCGCGCTGGCGTCGACCCAGTTCGGTCGTGAAATCTGGCAGCACTATGAACGCGGACAGCTGCACGACGCCATCGTGCTCACCGGCCGCGTCAGCGAAAACACGCGGGTCGCCGACGTCGATGGCGTGATGCGCGAAATCAGGGACGTCGAGGCCGAGCACGAGGCACGGCTGCGCGCGCTGGCGCAACGCCAGGAAAACTGACGCCAGCGGCGCCCGGGGCAGGCGGCAGGATGCGCCATCGCACCTTTCCCCGGGCTTGTCATGTTGTTGTACTCTTCCGCGGATGCCGCGCAACGCTGCGCCATCCATCGACTCGACCTGGGGCAGGTGGAATTCGTGACGCGAATCGTGCCGAAAATGTTCAGTCAGGCGCAATGGGATCGCGTGCTCGGCGGGCGCCCCTGACGGCGGCGCGCCAGCCGCTGTTTGGGCGCTAGGCGCGCAGCGACTCCGGCGAGGTGTAGTGCTCCAGAAATTCGTCAAACGGCATGCTGTCCTCGGCCTCGATCGCCGCCTGACGTTCCAGCGATTCGTCGGCAAGGCGGCCGAACAGCTCCTCGATCTGCGCGGCCAGCGGCTCGGTCAGCAGCGACTCCCGGTGCCGGCGCGACTGCTCGAGCGCGAAGCGGTAATACGAACCGTCGTGCTGCTGTCGCATTGCCGAGAGCATGCGGGCGGAGGGCAGCGTCTGCGCGTCTGCCGCGGTGCGGCTCACCGTCGCGAGCGCCTGCGCGTAATCTGCTCCGCCATGCACGGCGTCCAGCGCCGTGGCGATGGGCTCGCATTCGCGCAGCAGCGTCGACACGCACTCGTCGAGTCCGACCGAGCCACCGTCGCGCCCGAGGCGCAGTCCCGGCTCGCGTCCGCGCGAAGCCACCAGCAGCCGGTTGCGGCTCAACTCGGCCATCTCCGCTGGCGAGTCGGGCGGGCTGTCGCCGAGCAGGCAGCGCAGCAGGAACAGGTCTAGAAAGCGAACCGTCGTCGGCGTAATGCCGACCGAGCAGAACGGATCCAGATCCATGGCGCGGACCTCGATGTACTGCACGCCGCGCGCCCGCAGCGCCCGCAACGGGCGTTCGCCGCGCTGGACCACGCGCTTAGGCCGCACGGAGCTGTAGAACTCGTTTTCGATCTGCAGCAGGCTGGTCGCCAGTTGCCGGTAGCCGGCGCCATCGCGAACCCCGACGGCGGCGTAGGGCAGATGCGGCATGGTCATCGCCTCCTCGAGCGAGGCGGCATAACTTGGCAGGTCGTTGTAGCTGATGTCGAGCGCATCCTGCGCCGCGCTCTGGTAGCCCAGGCGGCCCATCCGGAGTGAGGTCGCGTACGGAAGATAGAGCGTACCAGGCGAGAATTCCTGCAGCTGATGCTCGCGTCCCTCGACAAAGGACGAACAGACGGCGGGCGATGCGCCGAACAGATACAGCAGCAGCCACGCGTGCCGCCTGACATTGCGGATGAGCGAAAAATACGCATCGTTGGCATCGCGGTAGCCCGCGCGCGACCAGCAGACATCCGCAACCGAGAAGTTGTAGTGGATCCCCGAGATCGTCTGCATGCGCCTGCCATAGCGATACGCGAGCCCCGTACGGTAAACGGTCTTGGCGCGACCCACGTTCGAGGTGCCGAACTGGGCGATGGGGATCGAATCCTCATGCGGAAGGCCGCAGGGCATGCTGCCGCTCCAGAGCAGCTCATCGCCAATGCGCCGATAGACGAACTGGTGAATGTGCGTCAGCTCGGTCAGGCACGACGCCGCAGTCGCATGCACGTCGGTAATGAGTTCGAGCTGGGCCTCGCTGAAATCGGTTGTGATATTCGAATGCGTCAACGCCGCGCCAAGAGAACGCGGATGCGGCGTGCTTGCCAGCCTGCCGTCCGGGCGGACGCGCAGGCTTTCCTTCTCGATCCCGCGGCGGAGACCGGCGAGGCCTTCGGGGCCGAGGGCATGCAGTTTGGTCTCGAGTGAATTCATGGCAGTGAGGCGGAAGTACTGGCGGCCCGCGCCAACGGCGCATCATCCGCAACGGCGCGGACGCTGCACATAGTCGATGTCCGGGAGCAGCCGCATTATGACTCAATCGCCGGGGCTTGAATCCACGCCGAATCCGTGCCCGGCGCAGGGTCGCAGCCATCATGGTATCGAGTACGGCTAGAATGCGCACGGCCCGGTCATGCTTGGGGAGTCGTTGACGTCGGGCGCGCCGCCGCCCGC
Organism: uncultured beta proteobacterium; assembly: GCA_963712105.1. Lineage (GTDB taxonomy): Bacteria > Pseudomonadota > Gammaproteobacteria > Burkholderiales > Casimicrobiaceae > VBCG01. The sequence continues at coordinate 14,619 of CAVQGR010000009.1, read as the reverse complement.
AATGCCAGCGACAATGACACTGTATGGTCGCCTGGCGCTACAAGCCGGAGTTCCACCAGGACCAGCCGATGACCATTTCCGACCTCGATCCGACCACCGGCAAGCATCCGACCGTGGTCGGCACACCAGCGTGCACAGCGACTACGTGAACTGCGTGGCGCTGAACAAGAGCAAGATCACCGCGCCGGACACCCCCAGGAGGCCGCAATGCCTCCCGCGCCGCTTCTCTCGAACCGGAAATTCCGATTTGCCTGACGCTCCTTCCGCCGACCCAGCTGATCCAGTCTAGGGACGACCAGGGCAAGGGCGGACTCAATTTAGTCAAGTCGCTGATGTAAACCAGCAACGTGCCTGTCGATCGGCTCCATCAAATTCATCACCGACAGTTCAATCCAGGGCTTTACCGCCAACTTCAACTGGCTCTACTACTTCAAGTCAGGCCGCAACGGCGTCGCAAACGTGATGGGCGGCAAGGTGCTTCCGGTGGACTATAGAAAGATGAAGTAGGTTTGTGAACGTCCTCGCGTCCAGACCCCTGGGTTGCGCGCGGTCATTGCAGCCGGCGCGCCACTTCGGCGGCAAACGCCCGTGTTCCCAGCGTGCCGCCGAGGTCGGCCGTACGCGTTTGCGGCGATGCCAGAACTGCGTCCACGGTATCGTCGATGGCAACACCCGCCTCGCGAAAGCGCGAGTGGTCGCGATGGTCGGCGATCCAGTTCAGCAGCATCGCGGCCGAGAGAATCAGCGACGTCGGATTTGCCCGGTCCTGGTCCGCGATATCCGGCGCGGACCCGTGCTGCGCCTGCGCACAGCATAGCTCTTCGTTCATGTTGACCGACCCGGCAAGTCCCAGCCCACCGGACAGCTCCGATGCCAGATCCGACAGGATGTCGGCATGAAAGTTGGTTGCGCAGATGACGTCGAACTGCCGCGGATTGCGCACAAGCAGGGCAGCGCTGGCGTCGACGATCTTCTCATCGAGTTCGACGTCAGGGAACTCCGTCGCCACCTGGCGAACTTCGCGCAGGAACAGCCCATCGCTGAGGATGAAGTTGTTGGCCTTGTGAATTGCGGTTACCTTCTTCCGCCGCGTCCGCGCAAGTTCGAACGATCGCCGCGCTATCCGCTCGCAGGCTCGAGCCGTGATCTTGCGAACCGACAGCGCCATGTCCCGGTCCGGCATGAACTCCCCGGTTCCCGCATACATGTTCCTGTCGGGGTAGAAGCCCTCGGTGCACTCGCGCATGATCACGAGGTCGAATGGCCCGACGACGTTTGGAACGCCTTCCCGCGTACGCGCCGGTCGGACATTGGCATAGAGATCGAGCTGAACCCGGATCGCCGCCGAGACATTGACACCACCGCGATCGCGCGCCGGATAGTCCAGATGCGAAATCGGGCCCAGCAGGATGCCGTCGGACACTCGCGCCTTCTCCAGAACCTGCTCCGGCATCGTTGTGCCGAATGCCTCAAGTGCGGCAAATCCAATGTCGTGGTATTCGAACTCCAGGCCAAGCCCGTATCGCCGGTCGACCGCTTCCAGAACGGTGATTGCCGCGCGCGTGATTTCGGGCCCGATGCCATCCCCGGGCAATACCAGAATCTTCATGACGAAAATATCCTCATTCAATAGCGCATCTGGCCAGGATGCATGCGCAACGTGCAACTCACCTTCAGTGAATCGCGTTCGGCAGGAACATCACGAGCTGCGGAAAAATCACCAGCAGCGCGATGACTGCGAGCGTGATCACGAGATAGGGCACGGAGAGAACAGCGAGACGTTCGAAGCTCAGTTCGGTCACCTTCACCAGCGCATAGAGGACCATGCCTACGGGCGGCGTAAGCAACCCCAGCGTCAGCGTGACCGTCATCACGATTCCGAAATAGACCGGGTCGATACCGTAGGTCGCCGCGACCGGAAGCAGAATTGGTGTGAGAATGATGATCGCCGGCGTCTGGGCCATGAAGCAGCCGACGATCATCCAGAGCACGACAAACAAGGCCATCAGCACCATGGGGTCGGTGGTCATGCCGACCATCACCGCTGCGAGCGCATCGGGGACATGCCCGCGAATCATGATCACTCCAAACCCGGAAGTGAAGGCAATGATCAACATGATCACCGAGCTGTCGATCATCGTGGCACGGATTTCCCGGTAGAGCGACGCGATGCCGTATTCCCGGTAGAACAGCACGCCAAGACACATCGCGTAGAAGGCCGCAACGGCAGCTGCCTCGGTCGGCGTGAAAATGCCGAGATAGATGCCACCCATGATGATCACCGGGGTCAGCATCGGGAGGATCGCCCGGGAGAATGCAGTTCCAAGCACGCCAAGCCCGGGCAAGGCGCCGCCGGGAAAATTGTCGCGCCGCGCACGGTAAGCGACGTACGCCATCTGCGACAGCGCCATCAGGACGCCAGGGACAATGCCGCCAATGAACATCGCCGCGACCGAGACTTCTGCTTCGACCGCGTAGGCCACCATCGCGATCGACGGTGGAATGATCGGCCCGATCAGCGACGACGCCGCGGTGATGCCGGCGCTGAATTCGCGGCTGTAACCTGCCCGGGTCATTGCGCGCATCTCGATGGTCCCGAGTCCCATGGCATCGGCAGTCGCCGAGCCGGACATGCCGGCGAACACCATGCTTGACAGCACGTTGGCGTGACCGAGCCCACCCTTGATCGGCTGCACCAGCAGGCTGATAAAGCCAAACAGCCGGTCGGTGACCCCTCCGGTGTTCATCAATCGGCCCGCCAGGAGAAAGAACGGCACCGAAAGCAGCAGATAGCTGTCCATGCGCGAGGAGAAGGTTCTTGCAAGAAACGTCCCAACCCGTTCCTGGAACAGTCCGCCGAAGAGATCGGCGGCGCCCAACAGCGACACCAGACCGGCGCCGAAGCCGACCGGAAAGCCGATCAGGATCAGGACAATCAGTGCCAGCGTCAGCAGGCCAAAGATCATCAGATTTCCCCGTCCGGCCGCAGCTCGCGCGCGGCGTGCAGGCGGCCGCTGCGCAGATCCGCAGCGGACCGGTACATGGAGCGCAACACATACCAGACCATGATCAGGATGGCGATAAACTGCACCATGTAGACCTGCCCATTGGTCAGCCAGTCGATGATCAGCAATCTGGAATCCCAGTTGCGTACGGCCAGAATGTAGGTCCCTCGAGCGATCACGGCGAGCAGCAGGACGATGACCGCCTCGAACGCGAGCGCCGCGACCAGCTGCAATCGCGGTGGAAGTCGGTTGAACAGAAAATCGACCACGACGTGCTCGCGCTCGCGGATGGCGATGGCGATTCCAAAGAACATCGTAAGCACAAAGAGAACCCGCGCCGCCTCTTCGGTCCACGCCAACGGCCACATCAGCACGTAGCGAAAGATCACCTGCAGAAGAGTGATGACCAGCATGACGGCGAACCCCGAAGTCGCCATCAGGTCGAGCGAACGATCAAATACCTGCAACGGAGAGGTCTTCGCCGGGGATGGTGGTGCCGGCGAAGACCTCGATTGCGGCGGCATGCAGGCGACGCTAGCGTGCGAGCCGGTTGATGTCGTCCATCAGGTTCGGTCGGCAATTCTTCTCGGCGTAGGCCTTGACGATCGGTGCGGCGATCTTCTTGAATGCCGGAACGTCCGAACGGATGACCGTGATACCGGAGTTTTCCATCTTCGCCAGCAACGACTTGGTGTCGTTGTCCACTGTCTGGTCGAGCCAGGCGATCGACTCCGCGAGCGTCTGGTCGAACAGCTTGCGCTGGTCCGGGCTCAGTCCGTCGACAAACTTCTTGTTGGCGGAGACGACGTAGTAGCTTTGTACGTGGCTGGTGAGGTCGATGAACTTCTGGACTTCGTAGAACTTGTTGCCATAGATTGTCGGAATCGGATTCTCCTGTGCATCGACCACGCCCTGCCGCAACGCACCGTAGAGCTCGTCGATTGGAACAGGTGTGGGTAGCGCGCCGTAGGCCCTGAACACATCGGCGCGCAGCTTGTTGGTGACCCGGACCTTGACACCCTTCAGATCGTCGGGAACCCGTATTGCCTTGTTCGAGGTCAGATCCCGCGCACCGCGTTTGCCGACGCCGACGATGGTGATGCCGTACTTGGCTTCCAGTGCCTTGCTGACTTCCTGCCCGAGCGGACCACGCCAGATCTTGAGCCCTTGCTCCTGATCGTCGAAGACATACTCAGCCTCCATGCACTGGAATTGCTGGGCGAGAAAATGGACAACGACGGGCCCCGCAATATGAAGTTGGATCTCGTTGCTGGACAACTGCTGCAGCATTTCCTTGTCGCCGCCGAGTGAGCCGCCGACGATCACATCCATCTGCATGTCGCTACCCGAAGCCTTGCGCAGGGCATCCGCCCAGCGAACCATTGCCTCATTGCCGAAATCCTTGGTGCCATTGGCCGAACCCAGCGTGATCTTCGTCGCCGCCATGGCAGGAGCGACAAGCCCAGCAAGAATGACCGCGCATACCATCGAGCGGATTGCGTTCATGGATCGCTCCTCCTTCGAAACGTTTGTTGACGCGCTAAACAGCAGTGGCAAATAATGCATTCATTAAACCTCGCCATGAATCCGTGGGACCTGATCCAATCATTGACCTTCCGGCAAGGTTTCCTGTGCGTAGGCGTTCATACACATTTTGTTGCCAACCTTGTTTGCGAGTATAATGCATGCATTGATATAGGCTATAGGATGCATTGAATGCCGTCAAGTCATGTGAACGAGTCAATCCGGACCGACGCGCGGGCTGCCGAGCAGGCGTACCGGCGCATCAAGGATGCGATCCTCTGCGGCGATATGCCGACCGGCTTCCAATCGCTCGAACCGGCGCTCGCGCTGCGCCTGGGCATGAGCCGAACGCCGGTGCATGAGGCCCTGGTCCGCCTGCAGGACGAAGGCTACGTCGAACTGCAGGTGCGGCGCGGCATGCGGGTCACTTCGCTGTCGCGTCGCGACATACGCGAGATCACGGAATTGCTGGCCTGCCTCGAGGTCGAGGCCGCCGAGCGCACCGCCGCGCGCCGGCTGCCGCCTGACGACCTGAAGGCCTTCGATGCGGCGATCGACGAAATGGATCGCGCGCTCGAACGCGGGAACATCGACGCCTGGAACGATGCCGATCGCCGTTTCCATCTGCTGCTGATCGAGTCCTGCGGAAATCGCTATCTGATCGACACGGCCAAGCGCTTCCTCGAACAGGCCAACCGCTTCCGTCACCTCACTTCCGCACATCGCAAGCCACCCGTGTACTCCAACGTGAACCATGCAGCCGTGGTGGAGGCGATCCGTCGCGGCGATGCGCAAACCGCGGTGGAAATCCATCGCGCGCACAAGCGGCGCTGGCTTCGCGAATTGGACGAGATTCTCACCATGATCGAACCCGACGCGACGACGCCGGCGAGCACGCGGCCGGGGATGGCCAACGAAGAGAGCGCCCGGTTATGACCGATCAATGCCCGCCACGAATCGCGCTGGTACACGCCGTCACTGTCGCGATGCCGCCGGTGGTCGCCGCATTCACCTCGCTGTGGCCACAGGCGCGACTCCAGCACCTCCTCGACGATGCCCTGTCGCCGGATCGCGAGTCCGACGGCGAACTCACGCCGGCGATGCGCTCGCGCATTGCGGATCTCGCGAGCTACGCCCGCTCGTCAGGCGCCAGCGGGATTCTGTTCACCTGTTCCGCGTTCGGCCCCGCCATCGACGGCGTGAAAGCGATAATGCCGATGCCGGTGCTGAAGCCCAACGAGGCGATGTTTGCGGAAGCGCTCGAGCGCGGACGGCGCATCGGAATGCTCGCGACGTTCGCACCCAGCGTGCCATCGATGGAGGAAGAGTTCCATGTGATGGCTCGATCACGCGGGATCGAAGCATCGCTGCGCTCGACTTGCGTTCCCGAAGCGATGCAGGCGCTGCGGGCGGGGCGGGGCGACCACCACGACCGTCTGCTCGCGGATGCGGCAGCGGAATTCTTCGATTGTGATTTGCTACTGCTGGCGCACTTCTCGACCAGCCGCGCCCAGGCCGCCGTCGCTGCCACCGTCGACGTGCCGGTGCTCACCAGCCCCGGCAGCGCCGTCGTCGCCATGCGTACGGCGCTCGCCGAGGCCGAAAATCCTGTTTCGAGAACGGATCGATGAGCATCAGGCCAGCACGAGAAGTGCCCGTCGCTACTTCGCTGTATGCCGAAGCCGCACCCAAGGTACTCCGCCCGCCCGTCGGCAGCGTCGACACGCACGTCCACGTGTTCGACCCGGCGCGGTTCCCCTACTCCGCCAAGGCATCCTATCGGCCAGCGCCGGGTGAATGCGGAACGGCGTCCGATCTCATACGTTTGCTCGATGCCAGCGGCATCGACCGGGTGGTGCTTGTCAATCCTACATCCGGCTACGGTGACGACAATCGCTGCATGCTGGCCGCGCTCGAAGAACTCGGTGCGCGCGCGCGCGGGATTGCGCGCGTCTCGCCGGGCGTCCTGCCGAGGACGCTCGCAGCATTGCGCGGACTCGGTGTCGTCGGCGTACGCGTCGATTTCGTCGCAGGCGGACTGCGCGTGCTCGAAGTTCGCGGCTTCCGCGTTTTCCTGACGCGGCTTGCCGATGCCGGGATGCTGCTGCAAATTCAATGCGAGGGCGACCAGTTCGCCGAGCTCGCTCCGCTACTTGCGCAAGTTCCGATACGTTGCGTTGTCGATCACATGGGACGTCCGGACCCGGCACGCGGGCTCGATGCCCCGGGCTTTCGAGCGCTGCTCGCAAGTGCGGAATCCGGCCGGATCGCAGTCAAGCTATCCGGTCTCATGCGCTTCTCCGCAGGGCCGCCGCCCCATGGGGACGCGGACCCCTTCGTCGCGTCGCTGTTGCGTGCCTTCAGCGTTCGGGCACTTGTCTGGGGTTCGGACTGGCCCTTTCTGCGCAGTCCCAGGCGCGTCGACTACGCGCCAACCCTGGCGCTTCTGGCACGCCATGTCCCGCACGCGGCAGATCGCCGCGCCATCCTGGCAACGACTCCGGCCCACTGGTTCGGGTTCTGAGCAGCAAGGCCACGCCGCCGAGCCGGCGAACGCGCGGTTCTGCCCGAAATGCGGCGTCGCGCTCGGTGGCGCACCCGCCGCCGCGGCGCCGGCGGCGGCGTCAGCGGTCCGCTAGCGCATCTGCCGCGTCAGCCCGGCCATCCGCTCGGCAACGATCATCAACGCCAGCGTGAAGACGACGATCACCCCGGACACGGCGGCAGTCCTGACGTCGAGATTCGACTCGATCTGCTGCCAGAGATGAATGGGCAGCACCTCCGTGCGGGCATCCGCGAGGAAGAGTGAAACCGGCACGTTGTCGAACGACGCCATGAACGCCAGGAAGGCGCCAGCGGAGATGCCCTTGCCGATCAACGGAAGGGTGACGCGGCGAAACGTCGCCCATTCGCCGGCGCCAAGGCTGCGCGACGCGTCCAGCAGCGCCGGGTCGAGTTGCGAGAGCGCGGCCACCGTGGTGCGCAGCACGAAGGGAACACAGACGATGACATGGCCCAGCACCAGAAACGTCAGGCTCGGCTGGAAACCCGCCTGATTGATGTAGATCAGCGCCGCGAATCCGAACGCGAGCGCCGGGAGCAGCAGCGGCGACATGAACAGCACGTCGCAGGCGCGTACCCAGGGGCGCTTGCTGCGGGCGATCGCGATCGACGCCATAGTGCCGAGCACGACGCTGATCACGGTGGTCCATATCGCGACGATCAGGCTGTTCCACGCGGCTCGCTGCATCTGGTCGGCATCGAGCAGTGCGATGTACCAGCGGAACGACAATCCGTCCGGCGGGAACTTGAGCGACTCGGACGCGGTGAACGAGGTGAGTAGCACGACGAGCGTCGGCGCGACGAGAAAAATCATGGCGACGGCAGCGAGCAACCCGAAAGCCGCGCGCAGCGACCAAGCCTCGATATCGACCACGTTTCGGCGCTCAGGCATAGCGCTCGAACCGTCGCCCAAAACCGTTCAGCGCCGCCACGACCAGCAGGACCGCCACCATGAAGATCACGGAGATGGCTGCGGCGAACGGCCAGTTGTTGGCCCCGACCGCCTGCTGGTAGATATGCAACGGCATGTAGATGAGGCGCGCTCCGCCGATCAGCGTCTGGGTAACGAACGCGGTGATGCAGGCCGCGAAGGTCAGGATGCATCCTGCAAGGATGCCGGGCATCGAGAGCGGCATGGTGATCCGCCAGAGCGTGCGCCACTCGCCCGCACCGAGCGCGCGCGACGCGTCGCCAAGATTCGGGTCGATGCGCGACAGCACGGTCAGGATCGGCAGCACCATCAGCGGCATCTGCACCTGCGCGAGCACCATGATCACACCGGTCTCGGTGAACAGCAGCTTGAGCGGTTCGTCGGTGAGTCCGAGCCCAAGCACGATCTGGTTGAGCACTCCCTGCCGCCCGAGAATCACGATCCACGAAAATGTGCGGACCACCACGCTGGTCAGGATGGGCAGGATCACCAGGAAGATCAGCACGCTCTGCCAGCGCGCCTGCGCCCGCGCGCAGACCCAGGCGATCGGAAAGCCGAACACCAGGCACACCAGCGTCGATTTCACCCCCAGCCAAAGCGTGTCGGTCAGGATCGACAAGTGGTATCGATCGCCGAAAAACGTCGTGTAATTGGCCAAGGTGAAATCACCCGCCCCCTGTTCCGTCGCCAGCGAGAGCGCGAACAGCACGCACAGCGGCGCCACGAAAAACGCGACGAACAGCGCCGCCAGCGGCAGCGTGAGCTGGGACGGGTTGAGTTTCACGGCCGGCGGACGATCAGACCTTGATCTCGCGGTTGAACCGCTCGATCAATTCACCCCGCTGCGGATTGAGCCTGGCCCAGTCGAAACCGCGGATCTTTGCCAGGTCGGCCGGTGTCTTGGCGAGCGACTGGGTAATCGCTCCGTCCAGCTTCACCTTTCCATTGGTCGGAATGACGTCGAATGGCGGCTTCATCATCGCCGCCTGCACCGCCGCGTCGATGGCAAGATCGATGTACTTGAAGGCGAGTTCTGCGTTCGCCGTGTTGGCGACGATGTGCAGACTCGTATCCCAGCCGGCCGCGCCGGACTCCGGCACGACGAATTCGACCGGCACGCCCTTGCCCTTAAGCGTCTGCACGAAGTTGAAATTGTAGGGCGCGATGTCGATCTGCTCCTGCTGCCACAGCGTGGCATAGGCGCCGAGGTTGGCCGCGATGGCACCGACCGATGGCAACAATTCGCGCAACGCCTTAAAGGCGGGATCGAAGTTCTCGTCGGTGCCGCCGCGCACGCGATTCAATTCCGCAAGAAACGCGATGCCGAGCTGGCTGTTGAGCGCCGTCAGGCCCACCCGCCCCTTGTATTTCGGATCCCACAGGTCGGACCACTGCTTCGGCGGCGTCTTTATCTTCTTCGGGTTGTAGGCGATGCCGATCACCTGCATCGAGATCTTCGGTCCCCACTTGTCCTGGAACGGCGGCAGGAGATCCTTGAAGTTCGTCGACTTGGCGACCGGGTATTCGGCGATGAGTCCCTGCTTCGTCGCGTCGAGCACCTGCGGCGAGTCGAAGATAGCCACGTCGAAGGGCGGCGTCTTGCCCTTGGCGGCCACAAGTCGCGAGACCTGGTCGGTGCCGAGGATGATCGACTGCGTCACCGAGCCGCCGGTGGCCTTTTCGAACGCCGGCTTGAGGATGGTGCGCTGGGCCTCGTTCCAGGTCCCCGGGAAGGTCGCTGCGACAAGCGTGCCGCTTTGCGCAAGGGCATACCTGGGCATCAAGGCCGCCCCGCCCAGCGCGGCAAGGGTCTGCAGCAGCTCCCGGCGTGTCAGGTGAGTTTTCGTCGTCATATCGATCTCCTCGGTTGGAAGTCAGGTTACGGACTGGGTTGGCGAAACGGCGGGGTACACGCGGAAACGGGCCTCACCGACAGGGACGGCGAATACCGATCGCCCCGCCGCCAGGATGGGGGAGCCTTCCGCACGCGGCATGCTGACTCTGAACGCCGTCCCGCCGCCGCCACGAATGTCGTAGAGAACCACCGGGCCCATTGGCATGGCGGCCGTGATGGTGCCGGCGAGCGCGTTGGCGGCCGGCGCATCGACCAGCTGCAGTTGCTCGGGACGTATGCTCACGGTCGCGGACGCACCGGCCGCGACGGGCTCGACCACGGCAGCCGTCACGAGTTCGCCGCCGGCCAGCCGCACGCTGGCCTGTTCACCGGACGCGTCCTCGATCACCGCCCCGAAGGTGTTGGAGGTGCCGACGAACTGGTTGACGAACAACGTGCGCGGCTTATCGTAAATCTCGGTCGGCGCCGATACCTGTTCGATGCGGCCCCGACTCATCACCGCCACGCGATCGGCCATCGACAGCGCCTCTTCCTGGTCGTGCGTGACCAGTATCGTGGTGATGCCGTATTCGCGCTGCAGCCGTTTCACCTCGATCTGCATATCCAGGCGCAGGTTCTTGTCGAGCGCGCCGAACGGTTCGTCGAGAAGCAGGATCTGCGGATCGACGGCAAGGCAGCGCGCGAGCGCAATGCGCTGCTGCTGACCGCCGGAAAGCTGACGGGGAAAGCGGTCCGCGAATTCCGACATCTGCACCAGCGACAGCATTTCCCCCACACGCGCAGCAATGCCGGCGCGCGCCTTGCGCTGGACTTCGAGGCCATAGGCTACGTTCTGCCGCACGGTCATGTGCGGAAACAGCGCGTAATTCTGGAACACGATGCCCACGCCGCGACGGTTCGAACCCAGGTGATCGACGCTCTTTCCGTCGAACAGGATGCGCCCCTCGGACTGCGGGAGGAACCCGGAGATGATTCGCAGCAGCGTCGACTTTCCGCAGCCTGAGGGTCCAAGCAGCGCGACCAATTCACCTGCGGCGACGGTGAGTTCAACGTCGCGCACTGCGTCGACATCGCCGAACCGTTTGGTGATGTTGTCGAGCTTAAGTTCATGGCCGCGTCCGGTTGCCACGCTCAGCCTCCCCGATAGGTGCTGTAGGTCCAGGGCGTGCATACGAGCGGCACGTGATAGTGCGCGTCCGGATCCGCGATCCCCACGCGTACCGGCACGCGATCGAGAAACGGCGGATCGGAAAGGGGCTCCCCGCGCTCACGGAAGTAGGCGCCGAGATGGAACTCGAACTGATAAACGCCCCGCTCCATGTCGACGTCGGCCAGAACCGGACAATCGGTTCGGCCGAATTCGTTGGTTCTGCCGGTGCGCAGGTGCCTCCAGTCGCGGCCGTCCTGCACCGATAGGTCGAACGTCACCCCCGCAGCCGGTCTTCCCGCGACGTTGTCGAGCACGTGCGTGCTGAGCCAGCCCAGCGGGGTCCCGAACATGCGCGCCAGCCGCCCCCGCATGACCTCGCCGATCTGGCGCAGCGTCTCCGCCATTTCGCTCCCCGGGTCGCGTGCGAGGCGCCGTTCGAACGCGGCGAAGATCGACTGCAGGTTCGCATGAAGGCGAACGGCGATGATGAAGGGAAAGCCGAACTTGGCGCGATACTGGCGATTCAGGCGGGTCAGCCGCGCATGATCGTCCTTGCTCAGCGACAATAGTCCGAGTCGGCCCTGTTCGCTGCTCGAATCCGCGGTCAGGCTGCCGGTCTCGGCCTCGCGCCCCGCGAGTTCGGGATGCATCCGCGCCAGTTCGATCTGCTGCACCAGCGGGGCGCGTTCGATCCGCTTGAGCATTTCGGCGTGAAGCGACCAGACCGAGTCGAAGGGACGCATCGCGCAGACGTCTTCGGCGACCCAGGGAGAATGCTCGACGATTCCGCCCAGCGTCCGGACGAATGCTTCCGGCGTCGCGGCGTTGACTTCCGCCAAGGTCACCTGCGGCGCTCGCCCGCGCTCCTGCCTTTCGATCCCCACAGCGTTCACGGCACTGTCCCATTCTGCAATGACGGGATGCAGTGTGCGCTTGCGTTTGCATTGCGGTCTATATCAGAATAAGCAATGATGCGTTCGAAAAATTAGCATGCCTGCAAACCGCCAGCCCACCCAGATCCTGCCGAAGCAACTGCGCTATGCCGAAGAAGTGGCAAAGGCGGGGTCGATCCAGGGCGCGGCCAAGGAGCTCAGCATCTCGGCGTCGGCGATCGACCGGCAGATTCTGCTGCTCGAGTCCGATCTAGGCGTGCCGCTGTTCGAACGGCAACCCCGCGGCATGCGCCTGACCGCCGCCGGCGAGATCATTGTCGTCCTGGCGCGCCGCTGGCGGGCCGACGTCAGTCGCGCATGGCTCGAGATCAGACAATTGCAGGGCGTCGAGCAGGGGGGACGAAGCTGGCCGCAATGGACAGCCACGTCAATGGGTTCCTGCCCGTTTTCGTCGGCCGCTGGGCCAGACAGTACCCCCGCATCCGGCTCGAAATCGACATCATGAGCACCGACCAGGCGACGAGCGCTCTCGTCGAGGGTGCGCTCGACATCGCCATCGCATTCAATTTCAAACCACAACGCGACCTGCACATCATCTGGTCGACTGGACTGCCGCTGGGATGCGTCGTCGCGCCGGACCATCCTCTAGCCGCGCAAAGGCAGGTCGCGCTCAAGGAAGTCGCGGCCTATCCGCTCGCGGTCCAGGGCCGCTCGCTTACCATCCGGCGCTACCTGGAGTCCCGCCATGCGTGGTTGTTCTCCGAAGGCGAACCGCCGGTGGTGACCAATTCGCTGCAACTGGTGAAGAGGCTGGTCCTGGGCGCCAGCCACGTGGCCATCACCTCCGAACTGGACGCTGCGCCCGAGATAGCGGCAGGGACGCTGCGCTTCATTCCGATCCGCGACAAGGACGCGCGCCCGCAGTCGGTTGGCGTGGCAATCAGCGCGCGTCGGCCGTTGCCCAGGATCGCGCGGATTGCGGCCGAGATGCTGGCGAACGACATACGCGCCTGCCTCGAGCAGGTCCGCGGCAACCGCGTCGCGTAGAAATCGCATTGGATCTGCGGTATCGTGCGCGGTTCTTGCACGCAGGACCGAGGATCGTGATGCCCGGAATATCCATCCACGTCGTCGATGTCTCCCGGGGTCTGGTCGCGGCGGGCATGCGCGTCGAATTGCACGCGCTGGGGCCACAGCGCCTGATCGCGTCCGGGCAGATTGCTCCGAGCGGAGTTCTGGATGACCCGGCTCTCGGGGCACGTTTCGTTCCCGGCTACTTCGCTGCGCATTTTCATGTCGCGGAGTTCTATCGCAACGTGCCGATCGCGTTGCCTGCGGTGCCGTTTCTGGACATCGCGATCTTCCGGTTCGGCATCGCCGACCCGGAGCAGCACTATCATCTGCCAATGAAGCTGACCCCGTGGGGACTGTCCTGCTTCCGGGGCGGGGCCTGACCGGTGCGACGCCTCTAGACCGCTGCCCTCGACGCCACGCCACCCGAAACACCGTGCGGGCCGCGTGGCAGAATGTTCTCCGATGCCGCCCGACGCGAACGCCTGCCCGCGTTGCCACGCCGCCGTGCCGGCGAACACGCGGTTCTGCCCGCAATGCGGCGCCGCGCTCGGTGCCGCGCCTGCCGCCGCGGCGCCGGCGGCGGTCTCCGCCGCGCGGCGGCAGGTCGCCGTCCTCTTTGCCGACCTGTCGGGCTACACCGCCCTGTCGAGCGAGCTCGACCCGGAGGACGTGCACCGGCTGCTCTCGCGCTACTTCGAACTGGTCGATGCGCTGATCGGCGAGTGCGGCGGCACGATCGACAAGCACATCGGCGACGCCGTGATGGGCGTGTTCGGCGCGCCGGTCGCTTATGGCAACGATTCGCTGCGCGCGCTGCGGGCGGCGGTCGGCATCCATGCGGCGATGGAAGCATTGTCCTCGGAATTCGGCCGTCCGCTGTTCGCGCACGTCGGCGTGGCCAGCGGTGAAGTGGTGGCCGCCGATACGGGAAGCAGCGTGCATCGGACCTACACGGTCACCGGCGACGCGGTGAACCTTGCGGCGCGACTGGACGAGCTCGCCCGCGCCGGCGAAACCATCATTGCCGACGACGTCTACCGGCCCCGCGCCACCTCGTCGATGCCGAGCCGCAGGGAAGCATGCGCATCCGCGGCCTGGACCGCGAGCTCCCGTGTGGAAACTGCTCGCGCTGCGCGGTCCGGCTGTTTCCACGACCCCGCTGATCGGTCGCGCCAGCGAGGCCGCGCGGTTCGCCGGGATTCTCGAACGCGTTCCGCCCGCGAGCGAACCGGCGCCACGGTGCTCGTCTGCGCCGATCCGGGGCTGGAAAGACGCGGCTCGTCGAGGAGTTCCTGGCCATCGCGAAGCGGCAGGGCCAGGTCGGACACCTGGCCGCCGTCCTCGATTTCGGCGCGGCGCAGGGACGCGACGCCGTCCACGGCATCTACTGCAGCCTGCTCGCAATCCCGAACGACGCGGACGCGCCGGCGCGGCGGGCCGCGCTCGACCAGGCCATCGCCGCCGGCAGCATCGGCGCGGATGACGAGCCGTTCGCGGCGGACCTGCTGGCAATACCGCCGCGCCTGCAGGCACGCTACGAAGCGATGGACAATGCCGCCCGGATGCAGGGAAAGCTGCGGCTGCTCGCGACCGCGGTTGAGGCGGCGACTGCAACCTCGCCCTGC
>CAVQGR010000008.1:0-18982 GCA_963712105.1 uncultured beta proteobacterium | reverse complement strand
GACCGCCGTGTCGACGATGTCGGACTTCGTCATGGCCATGCCGCTTGCCGGCATCGCGGTTTTCGTGGCCTCGGCAAGAACGGCGGGGGCTCCGGCAGCGAGGATGGTGGCGGCAACGGCAGAGGCAAGCAGAGACTTGAACTTGGTCATGGTGAAACTCCTTCGTGTGGTGATACGACGTGGATCGCGCCCGGAAATCCGGACCCGGAGAATCGCTTGTCGGCGATGTCTGCTGTCGACGAACTGCACAGATGTCCTGCGCCGGCACGGCGTCGACCACCGCGAGCGCGAAAAAATGGGGAGGAAATGACTGCGGCAGGCAAGCCCGAATGGCGGAGCTGACGCAGCAGGCCGCCTCGGGTCGTGCCTTTTTCACCCATGCGACGCACCAACCCTTGGCGTTCACGAGCTTGCCGCCGAACGCGGAGCAGGCGCCCCACGCATCGCCGGACTTGCCCTGGTAGAGCTGGCAATTGGCGCAATTGCGACCCGCGGAGTAGGTCGAGTACTTCTTGGCGTCGACCTTGGCCGCGTCGTGGCGATAGCCGAGCGCAGCGGCCTGGGGGTCCGACTCCTCCAGCTTGGCGGGCTGCGCGGCTGCAGTGCGCCAGCGGCTAGCGCGAGCGCAGCGGCGGGAATCGTGATCACGAAATGGCGGCGAGTAGTCATGGTTGTCCTTTTGCGTGGTTGAACGTCAGGGAAGGCGCGATGCGGCGGCGAGTGCGCCGGCCGCGTCCCGCGTCAGCCGCGAACTCGCCGTCCGTGTGACGACGCAGAGTCAGATCGCCCGACCGTGCTCCATGCGAGGCCACGGCGACGGGACGCCAGCTGCGGCGGATGCGCAGGAACATCGCGTAACCCGCGTCGAGCAGTGCCAGCATCGGGCGTGAAGCCGCAAGCGGCGCGAGCCAGGCGAAGGCAGGAAGCCGCCGCCAGATCGCGACGAACGCCGCCGCGCCGGAGGCCAGCGTACCGTCGGCCTCGCGCACGTGAAAACGCCTCAGCGCAGCGTGACGATCGAGCTCCGGGCCGAGTTCGCGTTCGTCGCAGCTGGCGGCGTCCACCCAGGCGATGGTCGTCGCGCCGCGCAGGCTCTGGTAGTGCGCGATTTCCCGGCGGCAGACCGGGCAGGCGCCGTCGTAATAGACCGTGCAGTCGGGAGCGGGAGTCAAAGGGTCACTCCGCCACGCTCGTCTGTCCCGCCGGTTCCACCCCGTGGTCCGCCATTCCCGCCTGGCCGGACGACAGCGCGCCCAGCCGCGCGCCCCCACTTGGGTGCCACACGGCGTGCCGTCAGCGCCCGCGCCCTGCTGCGAATTCGCGCTGGCGGCGTCTTTGTCTAGAACAAAAAAGCGTGAGCCTCAACATGATGGCAATCCTGTCAAAATAATAACTGTCCCGCATTTGTCCTAGACAATAATTGTGATGACCCGGCTTTGTCAATAGATATATCTGCTTTGTCCAACCTATGAACCGTTGTTTCTTGTATTTAACGGTTCATCGTGCGACGATCCGCCCGGTCATTGTCCAAGGTGAAGGAACAGCCAATGTCGGATGAAGCTCCCGCAAAGGCGGCCGAACCCGGCTACCGAAGTGGCGTCGCCGCGCGCCTCGCGGGCATCCCGGTCGAGACCCTGCGCGTCTGGGAACGCCGCTATCAGGTCGTCGGGCCCGGGCCCAGTCCGCGCGGCCATCGTGTCTACTCGGCCGCCGATGTCGGCCGGCTGACCCTGATCCGGCAGTTGGTCGACCTCGGAAGCGCCATCGGCTCGATTGCCAGTCTGCCGCTCGCCACACTTCGCGAAATGCAGGCCGCGTCGTCAGGGCTGACACCGGTGGGCGCCGCGGGTTCGCCAGAACCGATCCGGATCGCGGTGGTCGGCGAAGCCCTGTCGCAACGCATCGCCCGCGATGCCGCTCTGCATCCCGCGCTGCAACTGGTCGCAACCTGTGCCGAGCCGGAAACCGCGGCGGCGGTGCTCGGCGGCGTCTCCGCCGACGTGTTGGCAGTCGAGTTGCCGATGCTGGTCCGTGGATCGATCGACGCCGTGCGCACGCTGAAGAAAGCAGCGGGTGCGCGGCGCGCGATCGTCGCATACCGCTTCGGTCCGGAGGCCGTCATCGGCGCTCTGCGCGACCAGGGCGACGTCGTCGTCCGGGCGCCGCTGGATGCAGACGCGCTTGGGCGTCTCGCGCGCGACGCGCTCGTGGCGGGTGCTACCCGCGTACCCGTCGCCCGGCCGGGATTCGACGCGGCCCCGCTCCCACGGTTCGACGATCACTCGCTGACGCAGCTCTCCGGCGCGCTGACAACGCTGTACTGCGAGTGCCCCCGCCACGTGGTCGACCTCCTGCTGAGCCTCGGCGCGTTCGAGCGCTACAGCGCGGAATGCGCGAACCGCAGCCCCGCCGACGCGATACTGCACCGCCATCTGGAGCGCGTGGCCGGCTCCGCGCGTGCGCTGTTCGAGGATGCGCTGGTGCGCGTCGCCCGCGCGGAGGGTCTTCCGCTTCCCGGCGAATTGGCGCCGGTGTCGTCCGGGCGCCCTCAGCATCAGGAAAGAATTTGACCATGAACATCGTGATCACCGGCGCGACAGGCGCCATCGGCGCCGCGCTCGCGGCACTGCGGCACGCAATGGGCGCCGCCGCCGGTTACGCCGACAAGGGCGTGCGTGTGAACGTGGTCGCGCCGGGACTGACCCGTTCGACGCTGACGCGAAGGTTCATCGCCACGCCGGAAACCGAGTCGCGTTCGGCCGCGCTGATTCCAACCGGCCGCCTTTTCATGGCGGCAATTGCTGGGCGCCGGTGCGCTCGCTGGCATCGGCTTCACGATGTCGCTGTTCATCGCCGGGCAGGCGATGCCGTCGGACGGAGATTTCGCCGCTGCCTAGATCGCAATATTTGCCGCGTCGATCGTCTCAGCCATCGCCGGCGTGATGCTGTTGTGGAGGCCCCTGGCGGAGCACCGGCCACCGCCCGCGGACGGCACGGATACGGCGTATCGACACAGCGACGCAGGATGACCACGGAACCCGTGGACACTCCAGTTCTGAACTGTCCGTCTGACGGAGGCGCGTACGCGCACCATGGCCGTTTCCACGTCGTTCGGCCTCTCGAAGAACCAGCGTGCCTGTTTATTCGCGTCGATCGTCGAGACATTCTTCGAACCTGCAGACCGGCGAGATCGCACGATTTACAACCCGCCGCCGGAAGTCCAGAATAATCTTGGCTGCCATCGTCATCGTTCCGACAGCGCACAACCTCAATGGCAACGGCAATGGCAAACATGAGTTCAACCTTCTCCTTGCGTTTCGCCTGTGCCATTGCTGTGGCGTTGCTGCTGGGCTCGGCGGCCCACGCGCAGACCGTTGTCCGCGTGGGGTCGAAGATCGACACTGAAGGTTCCGTGCTCGGCAACATGATCGTGCAGGTCCTGGAAGCCAATGGCATCAGGACCGAGAACAAGGTGCAGTTGGGCAACACGAAAATCATGCGCGGCGCGATTGTCGCCGGCGAAATCGATGTCTATCCTGAATACACGGGTAACGGCGCGTTCTTCTTCTCCGCTGAAACTGATCCCGCGTGGAAGAGCGCCAGGGCGGGGCACGAGAAGGTCAAGGCACTTGATTTCGCCAAGAACCGGATCGTTTGGCTCGATCCCGCGCCGGCGAACAATACGTGGGCCATCGCCGTACGCAAGGACGTCGCGACGACGCACGGATTGAAATCGCTCGCCGACCTCGGCAAGTGGGTGGCGGGAGGGGGCCAATTCAAGCTTGCAGCATCCGCCGAATTCGTCGAGCGACCCGATGCCCTGCCTGCGTTCCAGTCCGCCTATGGTTTCAAGCTGCAGCAGAACCAACTTCTGACGCTGGCGGGGGGCGACACGGCGGTGACCATCAAAGCCGCCGCCGAAGGAACCTCCGGGGTCAATGGCGCAATGGCGTACGGTACCGACGGCGCGCTTGCCGCCCTCGGGCTCGTGATCATGGAGGATCCGAAGGGGATTCAGCCGATCTATGCGCCGGCCCCGATCATTCGAGCCGATACGCTCGCCCGGCACCCGAAGATCAAGGACGTCCTTGCACCTGTATTCCGGTCGCTCGACACGCCCACGCTGCAGATGCTCAACGCCAAGGTGGCGCTCGAAGGCCAGGATGCCAAACAGGTATCGGCTGCCTACCTGAAATCGCGCGGATTCATCAAGTGACGCCGCGGGAGTGCCGGCCCGCGCGGCGTAATCGGCCAAGCGTTTGCAGGCGGTCCCGCGACGCGTGAAGTTCGTCGGGAACCGCGTCCTGCTCGTGCTGATCCTTGGCGGTCTCCTCGCCGGGTGGGGGCTCGCCTTTCTCACCACCGCGCCAAACCGATTGGTCACCGGGACCGGAATTCGTCTTGAAACGCTGCTGGTCGGATGGCGGGCCTCGCTTCTTTTCCCCGCGGCCCTGCTGGCGCTTGGCGTTTTCCTGCCGCAGGGACGACGAACACATCTGGCGATGGTCATCACCGCGACAGTCCTGCTGACAGGGTGGCTGTGGCTTGCCGGGACCGAGGCGCATCGGCTTGCGGAAACTGGTTCGCCGATCAGTCGAACGTCCTTTGGCGGCGGGTTCTGGCTGCTGGTTTTCCTTTCGTGGCTGGCCGCTGCCGATGCCATCCAGCGACTGCGCCTGAGTGCCCCTTCCACCATACTTGCCAACGCGGCGGTGATTGCACCCTGCATCGGACTACTGCTTGCGGGCGAGCTCTCTGAGCTGTCGCTGCTGAAGGAATACGCCAATCGGCAGGGTGTGTTTCACGCCGCGTTTTTCAGGCATCTCGAAATCGTCGCCGCCACGTTGCTGCCGACCTTGCTGATCGGCATTCCCCTGGGGCTTGCCTCGTTTCGCCGCGAACGATGGCGGGCGCCACTGTTCGCGACGCTGAACGTGATCCAGACCGTGCCATCGATTGCACTGTTCGGACTGCTGCTGGCGCCGCTGGCGGCGCTTGCCGTTCAGGTCCCGGTACTGGGCCGCCTTGGCATCGGCGGGATCGGCATTGCCCCGGCGGTGATCGCGCTGACGCTCTATTCGCTGTTGCCGGTCGTGCGCAGCACGGTGGCCGGGCTGACGCAGGTGCCGCGGCCCGTCATCGAGGCCGCCACCGGCATGGGCATGAGCCGTGGCCAGATCTGGCGGCGGGTTGAGTTGCCGCTTGCGTTGCCGGTCTTGCTTTCCGGGCTGCGTGTCGCGACCGTGCAGACCGTCGGTCTCGCGGTGGTTGCCGCATTGATCGGCGCCGGTGGCTTGGGCGCGCTGGTGTTTCAGGGTCTGTCGAGCAGCGCGCTGGACCTGGTGCTGCTCGGTGTCGTCCCGGTGGTTGCGCTGGCAGTGGCCCTCGATGCCATGTTCCGGTTCATGGTCGGCGTGCTCGCGCGGTGATCACGTTCGAGCATGTCAGCAAGGCGTTTGATGGCGTCAAGGCGATCGACGACCTTTCGCTGTCCGTAGCCCAGGGTGAATTCACGGTCGTGATCGGCGCCTCCGGCTCGGGAAAGTCAAGCGCGTTGAAATTGATCAATCGCCTCCTCGAACACGACAGCGGGCGCATTCTGTTCGCCGGGCAGGAAATCCGCAGTTTCAAGCCCGAGGAACTTCGCCGCCGCATGGGCTACGCCATCCAGTCAGTCGGGCTGTTTCCGCATTGGACGGTCGAGCAGAACATTGCGACCGTGCCGGACCTGCTCCGGTGGCCGCGGTCGCGCACGCGCAATCGCGTGACCGAGCTATTGGAGACGCTCGGGCTTCCGCCCGACGTCTATAGCGACCGCTATCCGCATCAATTGTCGGGGGGACAACAGCAGCGGGTCGGCGTTGCCCGCGCCCTGGCGGGGGATCCCGACATGCTGCTCATGGACGAGCCGTTCGGCGCGCTCGATCCGGTGACCCGAGCTGCCTTGCAACAGGAGATCGCCCGGATTCACCAAACCTCAGGCAAGACGATCGTGATGGTCACGCATGACATCGACGAAGCGCTGCGCCTGGCGGACAGAATCGTCATCCTCGACCATGGTCGCGTCGTCCAGGTCGGGACGCCCCGCGAGATCCTGTCCAGTCCCGCGAATGATTTCGTCGCTGATTTTGTCGGGCGCAGCGATGTCGGCGTCAAGCTGCTTGGCCTGTATTCGGTGGCTACCTGCCTCCGTCCGGGCGAGATCGCCGCCGGTCCGCCCATCGCCGCTGCCGCGAGTCTGCGCGAGGCGCTGTCGGCCTTCGTCGCGCGTCAAGTGGATCGGATGCCAGTGGTCGACGATCAGGGTCGGCCGATGGGCGCTATTGCGCTCGCCGACCTCACGCAACTGCGCTTGTGACCAGGCATCGCGGCGTGCGACCGGTATGGCTCGCTTTGGCGCGCGATCCACTCGTCTGGACGATCGCCGCTCTGGTGTCGCTGGTATTCGGGATGACGGCACTACGGCCGCTGTTCGCCGCGGCGTTTCCCGATTTGCAACGGCCGATCTTCGAACAGGACAGCTTCGTTGCGTTGACGCTCGCGCACCTCGCGTTGGTAGCACTGTCGAGCGCCGCATCCATCGTCGTCGGGATTTGCGCCGGAATCTTCATTACCCGTCCTTCCGGGCGCGATTTCCGGCCGCTGGTGGAGAGTACCGTGGCGATGGGCCAGACCATTCCGCCGGTGGCGGTCCTGGCCGTCGCCGTTCCGTTGATCGGGTTCGGTGAAGCGCCGGCGCTGATTGCGCTGGCGCTCTACGGCCTGCTGCCAATCGTGCAGGGCACGGTGGCGGGCCTCGAATCGGTCCCGGGAGCGGCGCGCGAAGCGGCCTTGGGCCTGGGCATGGGCGCCGGGCGAATACTGACCCGTATCGAGCTCGCGCTGGCGATGCCGGTGATCGTCGCCGGCGTGCGCACGTCCACCATCATCAATATCGGCACTGCCGCACTGGCGGCGACCGTGGGCGCCAGGAGTCTGGGTACGCCCATTGTCATCGGACTCTCCGGATTCAACACCGCCTACATCATCCAGGGTGCGGTCCTGGTCGCACTGCTGGCCATCGTCGCCGATCTCTGCTTCGATCGCCTGCAAGGATTGCTGGGTCCCTACCCACGGTAGCGCGTGCGCGGAAGGGTGCCCGCATCGCGGATGCGGCGGCTGCCGGCACGAGCCAGCCCGGTGGCGTACAGAATCAGGTCCTGAGCGCTTTGTGCTGCGCCTTGAAGCCGCGCGCGGCCATCGCATAACCGCCGTCACTGCCATCGACGAAATGCACCTGGCTTCCGTTGCAGGAAAACACGCTGCAGGTCAGCAGCGCCTCGCGTCCATGAACTCCAGGCCGATTCATCGCTTGAGGAGCAGTTTCCCGATTGCGCGATGAGTGGCCGCAACTCCAGTCACGATGGCAACCGCGACACCGATGAGGGCCGCGGCGACCGCGAACGTGACCCGCATACCGGTGGCGACGGCCTCGGGATGCGCCATCGTGACATCGTTGGTCGCCGATGCGAACGCGAACACCGCGCCCAGGACCGATGCGCCGGTGATGAGCCCCAGGTTGCGCGACAGGTTGAGCATGCCGGAAACGACCCCTCGCCGGGAGGGTTCGATGTCTCTCATGACCGCGGTGTTGTTGGCCGTCTGGAACAACCCATAGCCGGCCGTGACCACGACGATGGGCACGACGTAGCCCAGGATACCGAACCTCGCCGGCAGCACGGCCAGCGCCAGGGCGCCGGCCGCCATTCCGATGAGCCCGACGATGGTCATGCGTTGTGCGCCGAATCGGTCCGCCATGCGCCCGGCCGGTACCGCGGTCAGCGCGACAACAAGCGGGCCGATGGACAGGACAAGTCCGACGATGGCGGCGTCGAGGCCAAGCGCGCCAGAGAGATAGAAGGGCCCGACCACCATGGTCGTCATGATCACCGTCGCAACGAGCGCGCTCGCGGCAAGGCTCCGGCTCAGCACCGGATCGCGGAACATCGCCAGGCGGATCAAGGGTGATGCAGCCCTCGACTCGGCGAGTACGAAGAGGCGGACGCCGAGGAACGCACCCAACAGCAGCGCCAGGTTGAGCGCCCCGAAGCCGCCGCGCCCCTCATTGTGGTGAACGGTCATGGCGAGTGCATAGGCCGCGAGCGACAGTGCGAGCAGCAGCGTGCCCATGGTGTCGAAGCGGGTCCGTTCGATCTTTGGTTCCCGGCGGTCAACGGGCAGGTAGCGAAGCGCGAGAAGAAAGGTCATGATTCCCAACGGTACGTTGACGAGGAAAATCGCCCGCCAACCGAATCCGGCGATCAGAACGCCGCCAAGCGATGGACCAAGGGCGGTGCCAACGGCGGACATCGTTCCGAGGAGCCCTATGGCGCGACCGGTCCTTGCCTTCGGAACGGCCTCACCGACGAAGGCCATAGTGAGGGCCATCATGATCGCCGCGCCAAGACCCTGCGCCGCCCGGGCGGCAATCAGCAGCCAGAGCGTGGGTGCGACGCCGCACAGGACCGAAGCCCCGGTGAACAGGAGGACTCCGGCCAGCAGCAGCCGCCGGCGGCCGATGACGTCGCCCAGCCTGCCGGCGCTGACGACCAGGGTGGTGATGGCAAGGAGATAGGCGATGACGACCCACTGGACCTGCTGGAAGGAGGCGTCGAACGCCTGGGCCAACGCCGGCAAGCCGACATTGGCGCTACTGGTGCCGAGCGAGGACAGCAACATCGATAGCGAAAGGGTGGCGAGCGCCCAGCGAACCGACGGCGACCGTTCCGCGTCTCCAGCTGCTGCTTCATCGGGTCCTGCGGGGATTGGCTTCAACATGAACTCCGCTTTCTGGCGAGCCCCGAAATGGGGTTGTGAGAAGCGTAGCGCTTGGCTATACATTGCGGAAGACGCACGATTTGCATCTTATTGATGCGTTTGACGCCACATCACTGCCAAACTACGCTATGGTCGACGCATGCCGACACCCGATTTCAACTTGCTCGTCACCCTCGATGTGCTGCTCGCAGAGGGCAGTGTTGCGCGCGCCGCCCGACGGCTGCGGCTCAGCCCGTCGGCGATGAGCCGGGCGCTGGCCCGATTGCGCGCGACGACAGGCGATCCGCTGCTGGTCAGGGCCGGACGCGGACTCGTCCCCACGCCCCGGGCGATCGAACTGCGCGAGCGGGTCAGCCAGCTCGTGCACGATGGAGAAGCCGTTTTGCGCCCCGCCGAGAAGCTCAACCTGAAACAGCTGGTCAGAACGTTCACGCTGCGGACCAGCGAAGGCTTTGTGGAGAATTTCGGACCGGACCTCATCGCTCGCGTCGGCGAGGACGCGCCGGGCGTGCGCCTGTGCTTCGTGCAGAAGCCCGACAAGGACAGCACGCCGCTGCGCGACGCGATCGTCGATCTGGAAACCGGTGTCGTGGGGAAAGCGACGGCGCCGGAACTGCGCGTGCAGGCATTGTTCCGGGACTGCTTCATCGGCGTCGTGCGAATGGGGCACCCGCTGAGCCAGGGCGAGATCACGCCCTCCCGCTACGGGGCCGGCAGGCACATCGGCGTCTCGCGACGCGGTCTCGACAGGGGGCCGATTGATGAAGACTTGAATACGTTGGCGCTGGAGCGCGACATCGTCACCATCGTCGGCGGCTTTTCAACCGCGCTGGCGCTGGCACGCGCCTCTGACCTGATCGCCACGGTGCCGGAGCGACACACCGGAATCCTGCGCGCGGGAATGCATGGCTTTCCCCTCCCGTTCGCCACGCCGGAGATCACCGTTTCATTGCTCTGGCATCCGCGGCTGGATGCCGATCCGGCACACCGCTGGTTGCGCGGCCACGTTCGGGACGTCTGCGCGGCGCACCGCTGAAGACGAGGATTTGCACCGGATTTTCCAGAGGAAGACTCCGCCGGCAATGGTCGTATCCAATGAGGTCTCGAACAACCGGCGGACCGTTTGTCTATGAAGTGTGTTGCCGTCACGCGCGCAATGCTTTCGCGAAGCTCCCGAACAGGCAACTGACTCTAGCGGTTTAGAGCGCGCGCCAGCCAAAAAAGTCTCAAACCAAGCTTTCGCCGGGTCGGGGCCTCTCCCACTCTGCGCTGCCGGCCGACCTCAAGAAGCGCGCCGCGCTCTCTCCCGACAAGCCGGTGCTCTACGAGGACAGCGAGCATTGCGGCTATCACCACAATGGGCACCACCAGGGCAAGGAGCATGGTCACGAGGCCCATGTCGCTGGTCACGGGAAGAAGGGGCACCACGAACATCCGGAGAAGCACGGCGGGAAGACGTCGAGCAAGCCCTGATCGACGACCGCTGGCAGGGTGCGAGACGTGCAGGTGATGAAGGCCGCCGTTCGACGGCGGACTCCGGCGGCTATGCCGCGAGCACGCCGATCAGCTGATTGGCCTGGCGCAGCTTCTGCGCGAGATCCAGCGAAAGGTTGATGAGGATCGCAATCTTGATTTCCGGACGCCGCACGGACAGCTGGTCGAGCGTGTCGGCGCTCAACGTCCAGCAGGTTACAGGGGTATCGGCGTAAACGCTCGCGCTGCGCGCCGCTTGCCCGAGCATCGCCAGTTCGCCGAAACTCATGCCACTGGTCAACGTGGCGATCCGCTGCTGCGAGCCGTCGGACAATTCCAGCACGACGCTCACCTCGCCTTCCCGGATGAGGAAGACACGATCGTCGTTCTGCTGTCCCGCGGCGACGATGACCGCGCCCGCCGCATAGGCGACCGACTGCATGCGATCCTGCAACTCGGCGAGGTCGGCATCGGTCGTGCCAGCAAAGATCGGGAAATCGGCGAGCTTCGTTACGACCGGCGGCGCGACGCCTTCGGAAGCAAGCAGGCGGTTCTCGCACCACTCGACCGCCATGTCGTTGTCCTCGAAGCTCAGGTAACCGCGATCATCCTCGGACAGCGTGCGCCGCAACGCGCCCTCGATCGCGGCGCGGCCGCGGATGCGCGAGAACACCAGCGCGCGTCCCTGGGCGACCAGCAGTCGACGCACCTCGTGCAGCAGCCACGCGGCACTGTCGCTGACGACGCTGACCCGATTCATGTCCAGCACGATGCTGTCGGCGTCGGCTGCGGCGCGCATCAGCGCGCGCACGACGTACTCGGCGCCGTCGAACGCCACTTCGCCCTGGAGTCCCAGCAGCCTGATCCGCGACGACAACTGCCGCAGTCGCGCAGCGACCACGGGTGCGCGTGTCCGCCGCGACGGCGCTTCGACGCCGGTATACGCGCGGCTCAGCACAAGGGACGGCGAATTGGATGTGCCGAAAACATGGAGTCCGAAATCCCTGGAGATTTGCCGGCAGACCGCGATGCCGCGCGTGCTGTTGCCGTTTTCGTCCAGCCGCGGCGAATAGATGGCGACGCCAAAGCGTCCGGGCAGCACCGCGATGACGCCGCCGCTGACGCCGCTCTTTGCCGGCAGGCCGACTTCGTACAGCCAGCTTCCCGCGTAATCGTACATCCCGCAGGTGGCCATGATGCTCAACACCGATTGCACGTCTTCCGCGGGCACGGCGCGCCTGCCCGTCGTCGGGTGAACGCCGGCATTGGCCAGCGTTGCGGCCATGAACGCGAGATCGCGGCAGGTGACTTCGATCGAGCACTGCCGAAAATAGTTTTCGAGAGTCGGCATCGGATCGCCTTCGATGATTCCGAAGTTCTTGAGCATCCAGGCAATGGCGCGATTGCGGAAGCCTGATTCGCTTTCCGATCGGTAGACGGCGGCGTCGACCGTGATGTCGTGCCCTACGAAATCCGCCATGACCCTGGCCAGGCGACCCCATTGGTCCGCCACCGTGGCGCCGCCCAGCAGTCCGGTCGTGGCGATCGCACCAGCATTGATCATCGGATTCAGCGGCGCACCAGTTTGGGGATCGAGACTGATCGAGTTGAACGCCTCGCCGCTCGGCTCGACGCCGACTTTGGAGAGTACGTGCGCGCGTCCGCGGTCCGCGAGCGCGGCGGCGTAGACGATGGGTTTGGAGATCGACTGGATGGTGATCGGGCGATCGCTGTCGCCGACCGCATAGACGTGGCCGTCCGCAGTGACAATGCAGATGCCGAAGTCGGACGGGTCGGCCTTCGCGAGTTCCGGAATATAGGTGGCGACCTTTCCGTCGTCCAGCGAGTGGTACTGCTGATGGAGCGCGTTCAGGTAGTGCTGCAGCGGCAGAGTCGTGGCCTGCATTTCGGGAAATTCGAGCCGGGAGTGAGCGCTTTGCGGGCCAACACTCTCGCAAGAAGCGCGCCACGTATCGGTGACGGCTGGTCATTCCGGACGCACGAGGCCGAATGTCGAGTAGCGGGCAGGCCGGCGGGGACGGGCACGAGCCCGCCGGGCGCCGCAATGGGTGAGCAGCGACGGTGTGACCACGGCACACGCCAATCGAGTCCGCCCGCGTGCGCATCGTCGCTTGGATTGCGCTGCGTCGACCCGCATATAGCAAATGTGGTCGCCGACCTGGTCGCCGGGTCGCCGACCGCCGACAACGGCAACGGCGTCATGAACTCGCGTTGGGACGCCAGGCTTCGATCGCTGCGGATGTTCGCGGCGTTGATCGGCGGCGTCCTGCCGCTCGCGGCCTGCCTCGGCGGTGGCGGCGGCAGCGCGCAGCAGGCGACGTTCCACGGTCTCGGCTTCCTGCCCGGATACGCATCCAGCGAGGCCACGGCCGTCTCGTCCGATGGAAGCGTCATCGCGGGAACGGCCACCGGCGCGCCCGGCAATCGCCAGGCGTTCCGCTGGGAAGCCGGACAGGGGATCGTCGGTCTCGGCTTCCTGCCCGGCGGCAGCACCAGCGCCGCCACCGCCATTTCCGCCAACGGCGCGGTCATCGTCGGCACGGCCGATGCGAGCAGAGCTGACCAACCGACGCCCTCCGCCGGGTTCCGCTGGACCGACGGCGCCGGTCCGCAGCGTCTGGATCCGCTACCGGGTGCCTATCTCTGCACCGCGACCGGCGTGTCGGGGGACGGCGCGACCGTAGTGGGCACCTGCCTGCAGAACAACAGCACCGCGTTTCGCTGGACGGCAGGCTCGGGCGCCGTCGCCTTGAGCCGTTTCGGCGGCGGAAGCAACCAACAGAGCACCACCGGTGCCATTTCCCTGGACGGCGCGGTGATCGCGGGCGCCGGTCATCCGGTGCTGACCGGCGCCGTGACCTGGGCCGCCGACGGCAGTGCGAACATTCTCGGCAAGTTGCCTGGCGACGACACCAGCACGGCCACGGCGGTATCACGGGACGGATCGGTCGTCGTCGGCACGTCGACCGACGCCGCCGGGAAATCGCGCGCGTTCCGGTGGACGCAGCAAAACGGGATGGTCGACCTCGGCAACGCGCCTGCCGGTGTCCTGGGCAGCGTCGCCGCCTCCGTCTCCGGCGACGGGCGCATCATCGTCGGCTGGGGCCCCACGGTTACCGGCGATGCCGCACTGATCTGGGACGCCGATCAGGGGCTGCGGTTATTGGATGCCGCGCTGGCGACCGACTACCAGACGCAGATCCCCGGCTGGCGACTCACCCGGGCCAGCGCAATCTCCGGCGATGCGCTGACGATCGCCGGTCAGGGAACGAACCCGCAGGGGCAGACCGAAGCCTGGATGGTCAGGCTGCCGGAGTGAGCGGCGATGGCTTGACCGGCTGTCGGATCATCGTGGCGGCGTGGCAGCGCCGGCGCGCCCGGACTCGGCGCGGGCCATTGCCGAGCGCGGATTTCGCCACGCCCCTTGTCTGGGGGCTTCTTACGTCGATCAACTGAGTCTTGGCTGTTTGAAGGCGTGTGTTAACGAGAACAGTGCGCCAAGTACCGCTGCTAGGAATTAGGCAATTTGGTTTCGAAATTATCTGCTCATTTTCGATCTCAACGCCGAGTCCTCGACACTGTTTGGTCGGAATGATTGCCTCAAACGATTCAAACCACATCACGCGACAACCCTTATTTCGATCCGACAGACACTATTTCTTCGAATCAACAATCGACCGCCCGCCGGGCCCCCGCTACTCCACCGTCACACTCTTCGCCAGATTCCGCGGCTTGTCGACGTCGGTGCCGCGCAGCACCGCCGTGTGATACGCCAGCAGCTGCAGCGGAATGACGTGCACCACCGGTGAGAGCAGGCCGGCGTGCTCGGACACGCGGGTGACGTGGATGCCGTCGCCACCGGTCAAGTGGCTGTCGAGGTCGGCGACGACGTAGAGTTCACCGCCGCGCGCGCGCACTTCCTGGAGATTGCTTTTCAGCTTTTCGAGCAGCTCGTCGTTGGGCGCGATGGCCACCACCGGCATCTGCGCGTCGACCAGCGCCAGCGGTCCGTGCTTCAGCTCGCCCGCGGGATAGGCCTCGGCATGGATGTAGGAGATTTCCTTGAGCTTAAGCGCGCCTTCCAGCGCGATCGGGTAGTGCCGGCCGCGGCCGAGGAAGAGCGCATGCTGGCGGCGCGAGAACGCCTCGGCCCAGGCGATCATGTGCGGCTCCAGCGCCAGCGCGCCCTGGATCGCCGCCGGCAGGTGGCGCAGTCCGCGCAGCCACTTCGCCTCGTCGGCTTCGCTCAGCCGGCCGCGTTGCTTGGCCAGTGACAGCGCCAGCAGGAACTGCGCGACCAGCTGCGTGGTGAAGGCCTTGGTCGATGCGACGCCCACCTCGGTCCCGGCGCGGGTGAGGAAGGTGAGTTCGGTCTGGCGCACCATCGAACTCGTCGCCACGTTGCATATGGCGAGCGTGTGCCGGTGGCCCAGCGCCTTGGCATGTTTCAACGCGGCAAGCGTGTCGGCGGTCTCTCCCGACTGCGAGACGACGACGACCAGCGCGCGCGGATCGGGGACACTGTCTCGGTAGCGGTACTCGCTGGAGATCTCGGCGGTGCAGCGGATCCCGGCCAGCGTCTCGATCCACTGCTTGGCGACCAGGCTCGAATAGTGGCTGGTACCGCAGGCGAGGATCAACACCGAGTCGATTTCGGCGAATGCCGCGGCGGCCTTCTCGCCGAACAGCGTCGGCGCGATTCCGGCGATGCCCTCTAGCGTGTCGGCCACGGCCCGCGGTTGCTCGAAGATCTCCTTCTGCATGTAGTGGCGGTACGGCCCCAGCTCAACGGCGCCGGCCGTCGGCGGCACCTCGACCACGGGCCGCTCGACGCGATCGCCCTGCGCGTCGTGGATCGCGTAGCTGTCCTGCCGCACGTCGACGACATCGCCCTCCTCCAGGTAAGCGACGCGACGCGTGACCTGGACCAGCGCCGCGGCATCGGAGGCGACGAAATGATCGTCCACACCCAGGCCCACGACCAGCGGACTGCCGGCGCGCGCGCCCACGACGCGGCCCGGTTCGCGCGCCGAGATGACGGCGATCGCGTAGGCCCCCTGGAATTCGGCCACCGCCAGCTGCACCGCCCGCCGCAGGTCGCCCTGCGCGGCACCGTGCCAATGCGCGTGGACAAGATGTGCGATGGTCTCACTGTCGGTCTGCGTCTGGAACGTGTAGCCCTGCTGCTGCAGGCGGGTGCGCAGCGCCTCGAAGTTCTCGATGATGCCGTTGTGCACGACGGCGATCTCGCCGCCGGAGGTGTGCGGATGCGCGTTCACCGGCGAAGGCGCGCCGTGCGTCGCCCAGCGCGTGTGCGAGATGCCGGTGGTCGCGGCAAGCGCGCGCTCCTGCGCCTGCGCGGCCAGGTCGGCCACACGCGCCGTCGAAACCAGGCGTTGCAGCACCGGCTCGGCGCCTCCATTGATCACCGCCAGACCGGTGGAGTCGTAGCCGCGGTACTCAAGCCGCCGCACGCCCTCGATCAGGATCGGGACGACGTTACGGTTCGAAACTGCGCCGACGATGCCGCACATATCGGGTCTAGCCCTGTTCCGTTGGTTTGGCGGCCTTCACCGGCCGGCGCCAGCCACTTATCGTCACCTGCCGCGGCCGGGCCAGCGTCAGTTCACCGGCCGGCGCATCGCCGGCGATGACGCTGCCGGCACCGATGGTGGCGCCGTCGCCCACGCTGACCGGCGCGACCAGCACACAGTTGGAGCCGATGCTCGCCCCTGCGCCGATGCGGGTCCGGTGCTTGTTCGCGCCATCGTAGTTGGCGGTGATCGTGCCGGCGCCGACATTCACCCCCGCGCCCACGTCCGTGTCGCCGACGTAGGCGAGGTGATTAGCCTTGGCGCCCGCGCCGAGTTCGCTCGCCTTGATCTCGACGAAGTTGCCGACGTGGACGTCCTGCGCCAACTTGGCGCCGGGGCGCAGCCGCGCGTAGGGACCGATGCGGCACTGTGCGCCGATGTTCGCCGCGTCGATGTGGGTAAAGGCCGCGATCATCGTGCCGGCGCCGACAGCAGTGTCGCGCAGCACGCAGTACGGGCCGACGCTGACCCCGTCGGCCAGCGTCACCTCACCCTCGAAGACGCAGCCGACGTCGATGCTCACGTCACGCCCGCAGGCCAGCGTCCCGCGCACGTCGATGCGCGCGGGGTCGGCAAGGCTGACGCCGTTCTCAAGCAGCGCCTCCGCCCGGCGCGCCTGCAGGATGCGCTCGACAGCGGCCAGTTGCGCGCGATCGTTGATGCCTCGCACGTCGCGCTCGTCAGCGGCGGCGATGCCGGTGACGGGAACGCTATCGGCGACCGCCGCGGCGATGATGTCGGTCAGGTAGTACTCGCCCTGCGCGTTGTCCGGTTTCAGCGCCGCAACCCAACGCCGCAACAGGCCCGTCGGCGCCGCCATGACGCCCGAATTGATCTCGTCGATCGCCCGCTGCCCCGGTTGCAGGTCGCGGTCCTCGACTATCGCGCGCAGGCGCCCGGCGCCGTCGCGCACTATACGGCCCAGTCCGGCGGGATCGGGCACGTGCGCGGTCAGCACGGCCAATTCCCCGGCCTGCGCGCTGTCGACCAGCGCCGTCAGCGACGTCGCCCGCACCAGCGGAATGTCGCCGATGGTCACCAGCGTGACGCCGTCGGCGGGCAGCGCTTCCAGCGCGATGCGCGCGGCGTCGCCGGTGCCACGTGGCGGATCCTGCAGGACAAAGTTGAGGTCCGGCGCGGCCAGCACAGTGCGCACTTGGTCCGCGCCGTGTCCGACGACGACGACGATGGCTCGTGGCGCGAGTTCGCGCGTCGCCGCCAGCACATGGGCAACGATGGGACGGCCGGCAAGTCGGTGTAGCACCTTGGGCTGCGCCGAGTGCATGCGCTTGCCTTGACCGGCGGCGAGAACGATGACGTTGAGCGGAGTGGCCACGACAGGATGGTCAACCAAAAGACGCCCGATCATACGCCAACGCAGGAGCACCGATCGCGTCCCGCCTTCGGGCCGGCCACGGCGGACAGAACCGGCCCTCGACGGGCGGGGACAGGGAATACGGCCATTCCCCCCACTCCGGTGAATAACCCGGCGTCGCGAATGCTAATATTTGGTCAAAAAGACCCACCCGGCGGCGTTCCTCAGGGGATCATCGGCGAGGTTTGTGTTTTCCGTCGCGCCCGCAGTAACGGCTTTCGAAACCCGCCAGATGATGCTGCGCGCGCCCGCATTACAGTTCTGCAAGGAGGAAATAATGCAAAAGCACCTTTGGCTGTCGCTTCCCGCCGCCGCTTTCGTCGCGGCGCTGTCGTTCCTGTCGTTCCCCGCCTTTGCGGCCGACGCGTGCGCGAACCGGGGCGAGCTCGACAACATGTACTGCGATACGAACAAGGACCTGGTCGCCGACGCCCCGTCGGATCCAAAGAAGTGGAAGAACCCGTCGACCATCGTCTTCACCTACACGCCGGTGGAGGATCCGGCGGTCTACGAGAACATCTTCAAGCCGTTCACCACGCATCTGTCCGCCTGCCTTAACAAGAAGGTCGTGTTCTATCAGGTGCAGAACAATGCCGCTGAAATCGAGGCCATGCGCTCGGGCCGCCTGCACGTCGGCGGCTTCTCCACGGGTCCGACGGCCTTCGCCGTCAACCTGGCCGGCGCCGTGCCGTTCGCGGTCAAGGGTGACGCGAAGGAGTTCCAGGGCTACAACCTGATCCTGATCGTCAAGGCGAGTTCGCCGTACCAGAAGCCTTCCGATCTCGCCGGCAAGAAGGTCGCGCATACGTCGCCGTCGTCCAACTCGGGCAACCTTGCGCCACGCGCGCTGTTCCCGGCGCTGGGCCTCGCTCCGGACAAGGACTACAAGCCGCTGTTCTCCGGCAAGCATGACCAGTCGGTTCTTGGCGTGAATTCCGGCGACTACGACGCGGCGGCCGTGGCCTCCGACGTATTTACGCGCATGGCAGAGCGCGGGCAGATCAAGGAAGCCGACTTCCGCATCATCTATCGCAGCCAGAAATTCCCGACCTCGTCCTTCGCCTATGCGCACGACCTCGACCCGAAGCTGGTCGACAAGATGCTGGGCTGCTTCTACGACTATCGCTTCCCGCCGGAGATGGTGAAGGCTTTCGGCGGCGCCGACCGCTTCTTCCCGATCAACTTCCAGACGACCTGGGAGGTGGTGCGCGCGGTGGCCAAGGGCTCCGGGCAGGCGTTCGATAAGGCCAACTACGACCAGCAGACGAAGAACGAGGCCGAAGCCGCGGCCAAGAAGAAGGCGGCCGCCGCGAAGAAAAGCTGATGCTGGAGCTCAGGCGCCTGTCGAAGTCGTATGTCCCGGGCAAACCGGTCCTCACCGACATCGATCTCGACATCGCCGCGCACGGCATTACCGCGATCATCGGTCCCTCGGGTACCGGCAAGAGCACACTGATTCGCTGCATCAACCGGCTGGTCGAACCCACGGCCGGCGAGATCCTGCTCGAAGGGCAGGATCTCGCCCGCTTGTCCGGCACCGAGCTGCGCCTCGCCCGACGGCAGATCGGCATGGTGTTCCAGGAATACAACCTGGTGGAACGCCTGACGGTGATGGAGAACCTGCTGTCAGGCCGGCTGGGCTATGTATCGCCATGGCGCGCCTGGCGGCGGAAATTCGATCCCGATGACATCCGCAAGGCCT
>CAVQGR010000007.1:0-396222 GCA_963712105.1 uncultured beta proteobacterium | reverse complement strand
GTCCGGCAGTTGGCGTTGACGTAGCCGCCGAAGTACGCCGGGTCGTCCGAGTTCAGCGTTCGCCGCGATTCCGGCAGCGAGCAGCTCCGGCAACGGATGGCGGGCCAGGTCCGGATAG
Organism: uncultured beta proteobacterium; assembly: GCA_963712105.1. Classification (GTDB taxonomy): domain Bacteria; phylum Pseudomonadota; class Gammaproteobacteria; order Burkholderiales; family Casimicrobiaceae; genus VBCG01. Next base: position 396,104 of record CAVQGR010000007.1, on the reverse strand, counting down.
ACGCACAGTTTCACGTTGGACAGCGGGCAAACCGTGAGCGGGATGCGCTCGCGCGCCAGACGGGCCACCAGGTCTGGATCCTCGACGCAGCGCACGCCGTGGTCGATGCGTTCGACGTGCAGCACGTCGAGCGCCGCCCGGATGTACGCCGGCGGACCCTCCTCGCCGGCATGCGCGACCCGGTGCAGGCCGAGTTCGCCGCAGCGTTCGAACACGTGGGCGAACTTCTCCGGCGGATTGCCGCGTTCGCCGCTGTCGAGGCCGACGCCGATGAAGCGGTCGCGAAACGGCAGCGCTTCCTCGAGCGTCGCGAAGGCCTCGGCCTCGGTGAGGTGCCGCAGGAAGCACATGATCAGCGAGGCGTCGATGCCGTGGCGCGGCCCGGCTTCGGTGCAGGCGCGCGACAGGCCGTCGATCACCGTCGCGAAGGACACGCCACGCGCGGTATGCGTCTGCGGATCGAAGAACAGCTCCGCGTGCACGACGTGGTCGGCCGCCGCGCGGGCGAAATAGGCCATCGCCATCGCATGGAAATCGTCCGCGGTGCGCAACACGCTCGCGCCTGCGTAGTAGAGATCGAGAAAACTCTGCAGGTCGGTGAAGGCATAGGCGGCGCGCAGCGCCTCGACGTCGGCGTAGGGCAGGCTGACGCCATTCTTCTTCGCCAGCGCGAAAATGAGTTCCGGCTCGAGCGAACCTTCGATGTGGATGTGCAACTCGGCCTTGGGCATCGCGCGCGAGCAGCGCGGGAAGACGGTCACGCGGGACGAGGTCGGGATCATGGACATGGCAGTGAACGAGTGATCGAGGTCCAGGGGCGGTTAGTGTCGATGCGCGCTTGCGAAGCATGCACCAAGGCCATTCTGGCACAGCGCATTCATCCACAACGCAACGGCAACAAGGCGTTTGCCCGCGCGTTGACGTCGCGCAAGCCCTCGGCCAAGTCACGGCGTTAGAATGATTTCTCCGTCAACCGGAGAGGTGTCGGATGCGCGTCGCTGTCGCACCGTCAAGTCCGTCGCGCCGCCGTGCGCTGGGCACACTCGGCGCCATCGCCGTGGCGCCATGGATGGGTGCATTCGGCGCGCGGGCCACCAGCGCCGAAACGGCTGGCGCCTCCTACGCGCTGCGCACCGGGGTCGCCAGTCAGGGCATCGCGGGGGCCGGCTATCCGGCGACGTCGGTCTGGGCGTACAACGGCGTCGTTCCCGGTCCGGTGCTGCGGGTGCGCCAGGGCGAGCGGCTGACGGTGCAGGTGACCAACGACCTGGCGGAAGAGACCACCGTGCACTGGCACGGCCTGCGCATTCCCAACGCGATGGACGGCGTGCCGCACCTGACGCAACCGCCGATCGCCGCCGGCGGCGGACGCTTCGACTACGCGTTCGCCTGCCCCGACGCCGGCACCTTCTGGTACCACCCGCACCTGCGCGGCCACGTGCAGGTCGAGATGGGGTTGCACGGCGCGCTGATCGTCGAGGAGCCGCGGGCGCTGCCGGTCGACCGCGACGTGCTCTGGGTGCTCGACGACTGGCGCCTCACCCGCGACGCCGCGATTGCCGGAGGACTTCGGCGCGATGTTCGACGCCGCGCACGACGGGCGCATCGGCAACACGGTGACCATCAACGGCACGCGTCCCCGACCGCTTCGAGATCGACGCCGGGCGAGCGCATCCGCCTGCGCCTGCTCAACGTCGCCAACGCGCGCATCTTCTCGCTGCGATTCGAGGGTCACGCACCCTACGTCATCGCGCTGGACGGCATGCCCTGCGTGCCGCACGCGCCCGATGGCGGACGCATCGCTGCTCGGTCCGGGCATGCGCGCCGACGTGATCCTCGAGGCCACGCAGCAGGCGGGGTCGAGCGTTTCGCGTGATCGACGACTTCTTCGCGACGCAATCGTTACGAGGTCGTCGCGCTGGCCTATCGCCCCGGTTCCGCGGTTAAACCAGCGCCACCCGCGTCCGGCTGCGCCTGCCGCCGAATCCGGTTCCCGATGCCGGACCTGGCGGCGGCCGAGCGCCACCGTGATCGCCATGAGCGGCGGGATGATGGGGATGATGGGTGGCGGCGGCATGAGCGGGGCATGGGCGGCATGATGGGCGGCGGCGTATGGGCGATCAACGGCCAGTCGTCCGCGGACGAGCAGCACACTGCACGCGCCGCTGCTGACGCTGGCGCTGGGACGCTCGCACGTGATCGAGTTGCGTCAACGACACCGCGTGGTGGCACCCGATCCACCTGCACGGTCATTCGTTTCGCATCGTCTCGCGCAACGGCCGCGCGACCGCACGCCCGGACCTGGTCGACACGTCGCTGCTGCCGCCGCGCGAGAGCGCGGCAGATCGCGCTGGTCGCCGACAACCCCGGCGACTGGATGTTCCACTGCCACGTGCTGGAGCACCAGGCCAGCGGCATGATGGCGACGATTCGCGTCGCCTGAACGACCGGTCACCGGACCCGCCCGGCATCCGGTCGCGCAACGCCGCCGTACGGGCGCACGTAGGCCCAGCCCTGCTGCTGCTTTTGCATGATCTCCACCACACCTGCAGGCACATAGCCGATCTTGGGCAGCATGTCGTCGTAGGTGAGTTTCTGCGCCTTCATGGTGTTCTCGCAGGCCACGACGCCGATACCGCCAGCGCGGGCATCTTCCACGCGCTTGCCGACCGCGGAGTCCTTCTTCAGCATGCCGATGCCCGGGCCGTAAACCACGATTTCGATCGCGACGTTCTCGGCGCCCAGGTCCACCTGCACGTTCTTGGCGTTGTTCAACGCCAGATTCCAATTCTTCGGATCAGAGTCGCTGACCTGAATGACCACCTTGTTCTTCGGCTGATCTGCCGCAACGGCGGCCGTCGACAGTCCGCCAAGGACGACCGCGCCGGCCAGGCACAGTCCGAACATTACACGCTTGCTCATCATGTAAAGCCTCTCTGTAATTGAAAAAACGAAAAAACAGACGGCCGAAGTAGCCAGCCGACCCGGAACGCTCCGTATGTTACTCCTGCGTGACCGTCTTGCTATGCTCACGCCGCGGGTCGTCTCGCTCCAACACGCAACCCGGCGGGCCGCGTTCACCACAGCATCCTGTTCAGATCCACGGTGATCATCGTGTGCTCGGGCGGCATGGGGAGCATGCCGCGGTCCCACTCCAGCCACTGCGCGCGCAGCTCGTCGACCAGACTCCGGATGGTCGGCCGCGAAATTGGTGCGCTCGCGCCAATCGTAGCAGAGGTCGAACAGGAACTCGGCAGTCCTCGACCTTCAGGTACTTCCAGTCGCCGCGACGCAAGGCGCGCTGGTCGCGCACCTTCATCCGCCAGAAGAGCGCGCGTTCGATCGGCGCGGCATCGCTGCGCAGCAGCGGCGTCAGATCGATGCCGTCCAGCGGCGTGGCTGCGGGCATACTCACTCCGGCGGCCGCCAGTGCGGTCGCGGTCAGGTCCATCGAGATGGCGACCTGGTCGGTGACGCGGCCCACGGGCAGGGCCGCCGGCCAGCGGGCGATCTGCGGCACCCGCAGCCCGCCTTCGAGCAGGTCGCGCTTGCGGCCGACGAAAGGCCAGTTCTTCGAATAGCGCTCGCCGCCGTTGTCGCTGGTGAAGAACACCAGCGTATCGCGCTCGCGACCGCTCGCCCGCAATGCATCCAGCACGCGCCCGATGCCGGCGTCCATGATGGTCACCATTTCCGCGTAGATGCGCGGCGAGCCGCCGTCGTGTGCCTTGGCGAGATCCGCCTCGCGCAGACGTGCGGCCGCCTCGACCGACGGCGCCGACCAGGGCCAGTGCGGCGCCGTGTAGTGCAGGCTGAGAAAGAACGGCGCGTCGGTCGGCGCGTCGCGCACCCAGGCCTCGGCCCGGTCGGAGAGCATGTCGGTCACATAGCCCGACCGCTCGATCGGCGTCTCACCCTCGTAGAGGTCGTGCTCGCCGCCGTCGCCCAGATGGGTGAAATAGCCGGTGTAGCCGCCCATGACGCCGAAGAACTCGTCGTAGCCGCTTTTCAGCGGGCCGAAGCGCGGCAGCGCGCCCAGGTGCCACTTGCCGATCAGCGCCGTCCGGTAGCCGGCGTCGCGCAGCAATCCCGGCAGCGTCGGATGGTCGGCGGGCAGGCCCATGTCCGGGCGGTGGCGCTGCGGATGGCGCAATGGCTCGGTCAGGCCCAGCGTGAAGCGGTACTGATAACGGCCGGTGATCAGCGCAACGCGGGTATTGGTGCACAGCGGCGCGTTGGCGTAGGCCTGGGTGAAGCGCACGCCTTCAGCCGCGAGTCGATCCAGATGCGGCGTCGCGTAGTCGGTCTGGCCGCAGCAGCAAAGGTCCGCGTAACCGAGATCGTCGGCGACGATCATGATGATGTTGGGACGTGGCGGTCATCGCGAGACTTTCCTCCACAAGCAATCCGTTGTCGACCCGGACCGGGAGCCTGGCGCGACCGACCTTCGATCGCCGAACGGGACGCCGGTCCAGCTAGCGCCGTGATCGCGCTTTCCACATCGGCCAGAACAACAGTCCGACGGAAATCGCCAGCAGCGTCGCGGACAACGGCTGTGTCACCAACGGCGAATAGTCGCCCGCCGACATCATCGAGACCGGAACGCAGCTTGGCCTCGGCCAATGGCGCCAGTATGAAGCCGATCACGAATGGCCCGAGCGGCAGGCCGGCGCGCTCCATGATGAACCCGAGCACACCGAAAGCCAGCATGAACACAACCTCAGCGACGCGGCTGTTGGACGCGAACACGCCGACGACGCAGAAAGTAAGCACCACCGGCAGGATGTAGTGGCGCGGAATGTCCAGCAACCGGCGCAACAGCGGCACTGTCGCCGTCATCAGCACGAACATCGCGATGGTCGACAGCAGGCAGGCGACAATGATCGCGTAGACCACGTCGCCATTGTTCTTGAACAGCAGCGGCCCGGGCTGGATGCCGTGGATCAGCATTGCCCCAAGCAGGAACACGTCGATTACGCTGCCGGGGATACCCATCGCTATCAGTGGGATCAGCGCGCCCCCGACGGTGGCGTTGTTGGCCGCCTCGGAAGCAACCACCCCGTCCGGACAACCCTTGCCGAATTCGTCCGGGTGCTTGGACGTGTTCTTGGCGACCGTGTAGGCGACGACCGAGCCTATATTGGCGCCGATGCCGGGCAGAATGCCGATCCAGGTGCCGATCGCCGATGACCGCAGCAGGTTGACCGCCTGCGTCTTCCAGTCGCGCCAGCGCATGATCAGACCGTCGCTGGTATAGCGCACCGACTGACCGTGCGCATGCGGCTTGATGGCGTCGGCCATCACCGTGCCAACCGCGAACACGCCAACCAACACCGGCAGCACATCGAAACCGCTTTCGAGCTGCCACTGGCCGAACGTGAAGCGCGACTGTCCGCTGGTGTGGTCCACGCCGGGAAAGGCCACCATCGCGCCGATGGCGCCGGACAGCAGGCCCTTCAGCATCGAACCCTGCGTCACCGAGGAAATGAGCACCAACGCCATCAGCGTCAGCGAAAAATAATCCCAGGGCGAGAAACGCACTGCCCAGTCCGACAATGGCTCGGTGATCGTGGCCAGCGCTACCCAGGCGAACAGCGCGCCGAAGGTCGACGCACCGATGCCCAGGCCCAGCGCGCGGCCCGCCTGGCCCTGCGCGGCCATCGGGTAGCCGTCGAAGGTGGTCATGACATTGGACGGCGTTCCAGGGATGCGGAAAAGCGTCGCCGAGATGAGCCCACCGGTGATCGAGCCGGTGTACATCGACACCAGCATGATCATCGAGTTGACCGGCGTCATATGGAAGGTGAACGGCAGCGCCAGCGCGATCAGCATGGCCCCGGTCAGTCCGGGAATCGCGCCGACGACGATGCCCGCTGCCGTTCCGAAGACCACCAGCAGCAGCGGCAACGGCGCCAGCATGCCGCTGATGGCATTGAGGATCTCCATTGCGACGCGCTATGGCAGGTCGGTGACCAGCACGTGCCGGAACACGTAATCAAGACCGAAACCCAGTACCAGTGCCACGGCCAGTGTTCCTGGCAGCGCGGACCGGCGGTTCTCGGCCAGCCAGAGCACGGTGATGGCGACGAAAACCGCTGTCGCGATGCTGTAGCGGACCAGGCCGAAGCCAAGCACCGCCACGTAGGCGCAGGTCACGCCGACCAGCACGGCGAGGTCGTGCCAGCGCTCATGCGCCACCGAGGCGCTCGCCTGACCGCTACCGCTGCCCCAGACGGTGCGCACCAGCATCGCCAGCGCCAGCACGATCACGATCCAGCAGGTGGCGTTGGGAATGGTGCCCGGACCTACCGGCTCAAGCACGCCGGGTGCCAACTCGCGACCGTCGAAGAGCATCGCCGCGGCCATCGCGATGGCCAGCAGAGCCATTGCGATCTCGGCCCGGCGAGTGCTGGTGAGTTGCATGAGCCCCTACTTCTTGACCAGCGACTTGGCGACCGGCTCGATGGCCTTGAACGTTTCGTCCAGCGACTGCTGGAATGCCGGACCCGACATGAACTCCCAGGTCGAGGCCTGCTTGGCCTGGATCGCCTGCATCTCCGGCGAGGCCATCGCCTTTTGCAGCATCGCCGCCATGCCGTCGACCGCTTCCTTCGGTGTCCCCTTGGGCGCAAACCAGTAGTTATTGATGCAGAACTCGACGTTGAGTCCCAGCTCCCGCAGCGTCGGAATGTTCGGCTCGAGCTTCAGCCGCTCGGCGCCGGTATAGCCCAGCGCGCGCATGCCGCCGGCCTTGAAGTTCTGGTACTCCGACGACGACAGCATGCCGACCTGGGTGTTGCCGCCCTTCAACGCCGCGAAGTTCTCGGCGCCGCCACCGATCTGCACAAAGCGGAACTTGGCGCCGGGGAAGGCCGCCTCGAGCATGCCTCCGCCGAGATGATTGAGCGCGCCGACGTTCACGCCGAAGATGATGGTATTCGGCTTTTCCTTCGCCGCGGCCAGGAGTTCCTGCAAGGACTTCCAGGGCGCGTCCTCGCGCACCACCGGGTGCAGGCAGAAGCCGCCGGTCAGCGCGACCGGCTCGAAATCGCGGTAGGAGAGCTTGCGATTCGGATCGACGATCTCGCCGGACAACATCGCCAGATGCATGGTCAGGAAGGTATAGCCGTCCGGCGCCGCGTTCTTGACCTGATTGCCACCGACGGAGAAATGACCGCCGACGTTGATGACCGTCAGCGGTTGCGTCAGCAGCTTCTTCTCGTCGACGACACGCTGGATATTGCGCACCAGGGTGTCGGTCGTCCCGCCTGGGCCGAAGGGCACGATGATCTTGACCGGCTTTTCGGGCCATCCGGCCGCAAATACCTGCGGAGCGATGGCAACGAGCACGGCAGCGGAAGCGGCCGACGACGAGTTGCGAAAACTCTGGACATGGTGACTCCTTCGAGACGAGGACGGGGTGAAATATAGCAGTGATTGAACCTGTTGTTGGCGACCTTCGGCTCGATGAACCGAACCGTGCGCAGCATGGCCGACCATCGTCCCACAATGCGGAATTCTTAGGGCTGATTCCGGTCGCTGCGCTCAGGCCGTTGCGCCGGGCAGGGACAATTCGCCGATCGCCTCCAGCTTGGCGTCGGAAAGATAGCCGTAGCGGTTGACCCACAGCTGGCCGTTGGCACGCTTCAATGGCGGTACCCAGCCGGATCGAACGTCTTCCAGCGGTCCATAGCCGTGCGCGAACGCGGCCACAGTCGCCGTTCCCGCCTCGGCCTGCGCCTGGCGGATCATCCGTATCTGAGCGCTGCGGCCGACGCGATGCGGCTCGTGGGGTTCCGGATAGTAGATCGTCCTCGAGCCGGGTACAGCGCAGCGGCATCGTCGCTGACGCCGAACAGGTCGACCAGCGCCCGCGGCAGCGTGTTCGCAAGCTGCGGCTGCCGCGCCAGCATGGCGTCGGCATAACCGCGCAGCATCATCATCCAGTGCATCGTGTAGAGCTTGACGCCCACCGATTCGATGCCCAGCGGCGCCAGCATCGCGAAATCGAATCCGGACAAACGATTCCACGGTGGCGGAAACGCCTGTGGCATCAGGCGCACCCTGCCCCCGCCGGCGTCGCTGCAACGTCGCCTGGCAGTCCTGCAGCACCTCGCCGACCAGTGCGGCCTTGAAGCGCAGCAGCTCGATCGAAGCCCGGAAATCGCCCGAACCAGCGCGGCAGGCCGAGTGCATCCTGCAGGACTCCCGCCACGCCGCCAGATCGTCTTCGTCGAGGCCGCTGATCAGCGTGTCGTAGAGGCCTGGGCATCCGCGCGCATGGTCGTCGACCGCAAAGTCCAAGCCGCTGCGCCGCGGCGCAGGCATGAATCGCTGAAATCGAAGAACCAGGACGCCAGCGCATAGGGCGGATACTCCGGCCAGTCCAGGCGGATGACGTCGACTCCGGGATAGGCCTGCACGACGTCCCGGATCAGCGCGCAGTGTGTAGGCGCGGATGTGCGGGCTGGCCAGCGAACCGTTGTTGTCGACTCGCGTGCCGGTATGGCTGCCGTCGGGCAGCCGCGGGACGATCCTCGTCGATCGGTCCGCCGAACTGCACGCGGACGCCCGGCGGAATTGCCGCCATCACCTGCAAGTGCACCGTCAGGCCCCGGCGCTTCGCCGCGTCCACCGCATCGGCGACGATCCGCGCCCTGCGCCGGGTCAACGCGTCGACGACCGGTGGCCGATAGCGCAGTCCCGGCGTACAGCGATGGCATCCGGCACCCAGCTCGGCGCGGTGCGCACCTTGCAGCGCGGTCCGACCGAAGATCGGGCGGTCGAGCACGCGCACGCTGCCGGCGCCGCCGTCGATCGGCGGCTCGCGGCCGCCCTCACCGTCCGCGGCGGGCGCCATCACGTAGGGCGAGGTCGCGATCGCCGTCGCGCCGGCCCGCTGCTGCAGATTGTCGAGCACCGCTTCGACACCTTCGTTCTGGAAGAACTCGGGCAGCACCATGATGCCGATCTGTTTCGAACCGCCATCGACAACCCTCGTCAGCCATCCGCGCGCCGGATCCGGCCTCCTCAGCCGTAGAAATAGTTGACCAGCGACAGCGACACCGACGGCACGTAGGTCACCAGCAGCAGCACGGCCAGCAGGACGCCGATGAACGGAATGTTGGCCCGCGTCGTCGTCCACATGTCGGTCTTGGCGATCGAGCAGGCCACCGCCAGCACGCTGGCGACCGGCGGCGTCTGCTGGCCGATGGCGATGTTCAGCGTCAGCACGATGCCGAAGTGGATCGGGTCGATCCCCACCTGATGGATCAGCGGCATGACCACCGGCACGACCAGGATGATCGCCGCGGCGCCGTGCAGGATGCAGCCCAGGAAGAAGAAGAACACGTTGAGGATCATCAGCACGAAGATCGGATCGCGGGTGATCGACAGGATCGCCCCGGCCAGCTTCTGCGGCACCTCCACCTCGGTCAGGTAGATGCCGAGCACGGCGGACGCGGCGACCAGCAGCATCACCACCGCGGTCTGGTTGACGCCGTCGAGCAGCGCCTCGCGCAGGTTCGCGAGGTCGAGGTCGCGGTAGATGAACGCACCGATCACGATGGCCGCGACCACCGCCAGGCCGGCGCCCTCGGTCGCGGTGACGAAGCCGCCGAAGATGCCGCCGAGGATGATCACCGGCAGCGTCAGCGCCCAGAACGCTTCCTTGAAGGTGCGCCAGACATTGCGCAGGCTGAACGCCGCCTCGCGCGGCAGGTTGTAGCGGCGCGCCAGGTAGTAGGCGGCGCCGAAGAGGCCGCGCGCCGCCGAGGATGCCGGGGACGACGCCCGCGACGAAGAGCTTGACCACCGAGGTATCCGCGAGCGCCGCGTAGAGGATCATCGGGATCGACGGCGGGATGATGATCGCCAGCGACGCCGCCGAGGAATTGACCGCCGCCGCGAATTCCGGACGATAGCCGCGCTCCTTCATCGCCGGGATCAGCACCGAGCCGATCGCTGCGACGTCGGCAACCGCGCTGCCGGAGATCTCGGCGAAGAACATCGACACGCCGATGGTCACCATCGACAGCGCGCCGCGGATGAAGCCGACCAGCGCCGAGACGAAGGCGATCAGCCGGCGCGAAATGCCGGTGGTGTTCATCAGCGCGCCCGCCAGCACGAACAGCGGAATCGCGATCAGCGGAAAGCTCGACGCACCGTCGTAGAGCGACAGCGCGGCGTTGTAGAGGCCCAGCATGCCGTTGTGCGCGAACAGGCCGACCAGCGCCGAGGCGAGGATGGCGATGCCGATGGGTACGCCGATCACCACCAGCACGGCCATCAGCAGCAAGACCAGTGCGGCGGTGATCATGACTTCGACCCGCCCGCCGAAGCGTGCATCGCCTCGGCCCGCTCGATCGCCGCGGCGATCTCCGCGGCATCGGCATCGGTCCCCGCGCGGATCTTGCGCCAGGCCTCCGGCAACGCCAGCCACCGGCCGAGGACGAACAGCGCCGCCCCGACCGGAAGCGCGCTCTGCGCCAGCGCGCGCGGCAGCCAGGGCAGCGACACGAACATCTCGTCGGAGAGTGTCTCCACGATCTTCCAGCCGGCCACGACCACCAGAATCATGGTAGCGAAGACCACGACCTCTGCCACGCCGAAGAGGATCAGGCGCAGCCGCGGCGGGAAAGCGACGAGCACCGACTGCACCGACATGTGGCTTCCTCGCAGCGCCGCGTAGGCGGCGCCGAACCAGGTGATCCAGGCCAGCAGGTTGGAGGCGATCTCGTCGTACCAGCCGGGGGACGAGCCGAAGGCGCGCATCACCACCGAGAAAACCACGACCACAGCCAGCGTTGCGATCAGCGCCAGCGTGATGGTCTCGAGCACCGATTGCAGGACGCGCGCGGCCAGTTTCATGGCGAATGCTCTCCAGCGCCGGAACCGGCGCCGATGCAGGTGAGGGCCCGCCGGCGCGGCTGGCGCGTCGGCGGGTACGGGGAGACCCGATGGCGGGTGGGGAATACCCGATAGCGGGTGGGGATTGCGATCAGTTCGCCGTCGCCAGCGCCTGCTCGATCAGTTCCCCGCCGCCGTTCACCTCCTTGGCGAACTGCGCGTAGAGCGGCTTGGAGGCGGCGACAAAGGCCGCATAGTCCGCGACGTTGCGCTGCATGCCGCCGGCCACCAGCTTCTTCTCCAGGTCGGCGTCATCGGCCTCGCCGCGCGCGCGCGCCCAGCCTTCCAGTTCCCGGCCGAGTTCGATGAAGACCTTCTGGATTGCCGGGTCGAGCTTGGCAAACGTGTCCTTGCCCGCGACCAGATACGAGGGCGTGTACACGTGCCGGGTCACCGACAGGTACTTCTGGACCTCGTAGAACTTCGCCGCGTAGATGTTGGTGTTCGGATTTTCCTGGCCGTTGACGACGTTGGTCTGCAACGCGACGAAGACCTCGGAGAACGCCATGGGTGTCGGATTGGCACCCCATGCCTCGAACATCTTCTTGCGCCACACGCCACCCGGCACGCGGATCTTGAGGCCGGCAAGGTCCTCCGGTTTGTTGATCGGCCGGGTGTTGTTGGTGATGTTGCGAACGCCGTTCTCCCAGACGCCGAGCACCTTGTAGCCCTTGGCCTCGGTCGCCGGCGCGATCTTCGGCCAGAACACCTTGTCGGCGAAGCGCCCGACGTGGGCGCGATCCTTGATCAGGAAGGGCATGTCCCAGACCCCGTAGAGATCGACCACCGACGACATGATCGACGACGGCATCGACAGGTGCACGGAGCCCAGCTTCAGCTTCTGCATCAGGTCCTTGTCCTTGCCGAGCTGACCGGAATAGAAAATCTTCACCACTGCCTTTCCGGCAAGTTTTTCGTTGGCGCGTTTGGCGAACTCTTCCTGCGTGAGCTGCTGCAGCGAGCCCTTTTCGGCCTCGATTGCGAAAATGATCTCCTGCTGCGCCCACGATGGTCCTGCGTGAAGTGCGACTCCGGCGACCAGCGCCAACACCATGCCGATGCTTTTCATGCTTTCCTCCCTTCGAGTATTGCGTTGCAGTCGAAAACTCAGGCCGCGAGCGCGCGCAGCGCGTCATTGGCAGTAGCCGTCGCGCGCGGGCCCGCCTTCAATGTCGCCAGTCGCGCGGCACCCATGCGCGCGGCGATCAACAGTGCGTTGCGCGTGGCGCCCGGATGCGCGATGCCCTTGCCGGCGATGTCGAAGGCGGTTCCGTGCGCCGGCGTGCAGATCGGTACGGGAAAGCCGCCAAGCAACGAGACGCCGCGGTCGAAGCCGATCAGCTTCATCGCGATCTGGCCCTGGTCGTGATACATGGTCAGCACGGCGTCGAAATCACCGCGGCGCGCACGCACGAATACCGTGTCGGCGGGGAATGGGCCTTCGCAGGCGATCCCCTTCCCCTTCATCGTCGCCACCACCGGCGCGATGATGTCGATCTCCTCGCGCCCGAAATGGCCGCCGTCGCCGGCGTGCGGGTTGAGACCCGCGACGGCGATCCGTGGCCGTGCGAAGCCGGCGTCGCGCATCGCGCGATCGGTGAAGACCAGCCCCTCGGCGACGAGTTCGCGGGTGATCAGACCGGCCACCGCGGCCAGTGGTACGTGCGACGTGAGGCGGGCGTTCCACAGGCCTTCGAGGATGTTGAATTCGCGCGCGGTGCCGGTGAAGCCGGTGACTTCCGCTGTATAGACGATCTCGTCCTCGTAGCCCGGGTTGGCGAGTTTCATCGATGCCTTGTTGAACGGTGTGAAAGCCACCGCGTCGACCGCGCCGACATGGCCCAGCCCCAGCGCAACGCGCAGGTTGCGCAGCGCGAACTCACCACCCGCACGGGTGACCTCGGCGCAGTGGATGGTCGCCGGGTCCGCGTGCGCGAGATCGATCAGCAGCGACTCCTCTCCCACCGCCAACGGCGCATCCGGCGCCTGCTCGCGCAGCTCCGGCGCGCAACCCGCCACTGCCGCGCCCGCGTCGAGCACCCGGCGATCGCCGATCACCACCACCCGGCAGGCGGCGCGGACGTCGGGGTCGACCAGGACCCTGGCGGTCAATTCCGGGCTGATGCCTGCCGGGTCGCCCATGGCCAGGGCAATCAACGGTCGCGGTGGCTGGGACGGCATCGGAATCGCTCCTGATCCTTGGGGTTGAATTGGGGCTTGCGGCGTCTTGCGACCGGGAAACCGGGGACCTGTCCCCTCTTCTCGTGAAACCCACTGTTCGCCGGACGATATACTGTATACAGTATAAAAACAAGCTGATTGTTCAGCCACTGCGCCAAACCGACCTATGCTTCCACTGTCCGTCGTCGCCAACAATCCCCGATCGCAATGACCGCAAGCGCCAACCGCCGTCCCCCCATCGCCCGCAACAAGCTGGCGGAACAGGTGGTCGAGCGATTGCGGGACATGATCACCGAGGGCCATCTGGCGCCCGGTGAGCGCATCGTCGAGGGCGAACTGGGCGAACAGCTCGGGGTATCGCGTACCCCGTTGCGCGAGGCTTTGCGCTCGCTGGCGGCGGAAGAACTGGTTGAACTGACGCCTTCGCGAGGCGCCTACGTCCGACGGTTCTCGCCCAAGGAAGTCGCCGACGCGCTCGATCTGATCGCCCTGCTCGAGGCCAAGGCGGCGCCGCTGGCCGTTGCCAACGCCCGCACCGAAGACATCGCACGACTGCGCGGAATTCACGACTCGATGATGGCGTACTACGGCAAGGGCGAACGCCTGCAGTATTTCAAGCTCAACCAGGCCTTTCACTCCGAGATCGTGGCGCTGTCGCAGAACACCGCCCTCATCCAATGCCACACGCGCCTGCAGTCCGGCCAGAAACGCATCCGCTATGTCGGACACGAAGGCACGGGAGGCTGGTCCGGTGCCGCCGCCGAGCACGAAGAGATGATTGCGGCGCTTGAAGCGCAGGACGCGAACGCCCTCGGCGAAGTGCTGCGACGGCACATGGCGCATACCTGGGACCGGGTTCGGCAATTCACCTAGCGACTTCCTTGCCGGACAAGATTTTCACGTCCGCCCGGTCGCTTACAATAAGGCTCGCACCGAACAGGATTCCTGCAAGCCCGGTCGATTTCGAACCGGCGTCGGACGCGCACTTTGAGGAGAACGAGAATGCACCAAACCTGCAATTGCCGCCGCGGCGTGCTTAAGCTGATCGTGTTGGCCGGTCTGGCAACGACCATGGCCACGCACAGCCTCGACGCCGCCGCACAGACGCGCGTCACCTACAAGTCGGCCAAGACAGGGTCGTCGTATTACCAGATGGGCGTGGAAATCGCCCAGGCGGTGAAGACCGGCACCGACGGCAAGATGATCGTCACCCTCGAGGAAAGCCAGGGATCGGTGCAGAACGTGATGGAGGCCCCGACTCGTCCGGGCAATTTCGTGTTCACGACGCCGCCGGCGCTGGTCACCAGCGCGCAGGAAGCCAAGGGTCCCTTCAAGGACAAGGGCAATCCAAAATTCGCTGACATCCGCGGCCTGTTCCCGATTCCCTCGCTAACCATGCATTTCGTCGTGCGCGCGGACTCCGGCATCAAATTGTTCGCCGATCTCGCGGGGAAGACCATCCTGATAGGCAAGGGCACCTTCAGCGCAACCGAAGGCGAGAAGTATCTGAAGTTGTTCGGGCTCGAGGGCAAGGTCAAGCTGGCCGACGTCGAGTTGAACAACGCGGTGCCCGCACTGAAGAACGGCCAGATCGACGGCTTCGTCACCGCGGGTTCCTTCCCGGCACCCAACGTGATCGAAGCCGCAGCCGGCATGGGCGTGCGCATTCTTTCGCTTTCCGACGAGCAGGTGAAACAGACGGGCCGGACCCGGCTGGTGATTCCCGCCGGCACCTATCCGGGACAGAAGGAAGACATCGTCACCACCTCGCTCCCGGTGGTGGCCTACAGCATGACGCAGATGGACGACCCGACCGCCTACCTGCTGACCAAGACCTTCTGGGCCCAGCGCGACAAGATGGCCGCGACGGCGCCTTGGTGGAATGGCGTGAACAAGGACATGCTCGCCAATATCGACGGCAAGATCCACCCGGGTGCACTGCGCTTCTACACCGAAGCGGGCTATCCGTTGATCGACGCCAACCGCTAGCCAGGGTTCGGTCGAGTCGGGACGCGGCGCGGTGCGCGCCGTTCACGGCTCGACCGGATAGCGTTCGTCCCACGCGACCGCTGTACCCCTCCTGCACCTGGTCTTTCCGATTTTGCTTCCACGATCGCTCTGGATCACGCTTGGCGCGGTCAGCATCGCCTTTCACCTCTGGCTGATTTTCGCCGGGCTGGTGCCCAACCTGGTCAGCCGTCCGCTGCACATGGCGCTGGCCTTGCCATGGGTGATGCTGTGGTCGTCGGCTGGCCGGAGACCCGGACCGCAGGCGTGGGTGACCTGCGTGCTCGGCGTTGCTGCCTGCGTCTGGGTGGCCTGGAATCAGTCGGCGCTCAGTGACCAGTACGGCATTCTTTCCGGCGACCTGCAAATGGCCATCGCAGTGGTATTGCTGTTCAGCGCCATCGACATGGCACGCCGCGCCGTCGGCTGGCCGATGCCGGCGCTGGCCACGCTCGCCCTCTTGTACGGACTCTTCGGTGAATACGTTCCCGGCGAATTCGGCCACGCTGAACTGCCGCTGGCAAGCCTTCTGGGCACGCTGACCATCGCCGAGGGCGGACTGTGGGGGAGTCTCACCGGCGTATCGGTAGGCATCGTGGCGATCTTCGTCATCTTTGGCGCGGTGCTCAATGCCGGACAGGCCGGTGCCGGCTTCATGAACGTCGCCGCCGTGGCCGCGGGCCGGCTGTCGGCCGGTGCGGCCAAGGTGTCGATCATTTCGTCGGCATTGTTCGGCTCGATCTCCGGGTCAGCTTCGGCCAACGTGGCGTCCACCGGCGCGATCACCCTGCCGGCGATGGTCCGGCTGGGCTACCCGAAGAGTCTGGCCGCGGCCGTCGAGGCCGTCGCCTCGTCCGGTGGCCAGATCATGCCGCCGTTGATGGGCGCCGGCGCCTTTGTCATGGTCGAACTCACCGGCGTGCCCTACGAGGGCATCATGATGGCGGCGCTGTTGCCGGCATTGCTGTATTTCTTTGCCGTATGGGTGGGCATCAATGCCTTCGCCCGGCGCTACGATCTGCCGCGCATGCCGGACAGCGAACGCCCGCCGCTGCGCACCGCGCTGATCACGACCGGGTTCTTCCTGGTGCCCTTTTCGGTGCTGTTGTGGGGCATGTTCGGCGCGGGCTACACGCCGCAGTACGCGGCCTGCCTGGGCATCCTCGCAGCCGCCGTGCTGCTGGTCACCGACGATCGATTCCGCGTCGATCCGCGGGCCATTGCTTCGCGCCTTGCCAATGCCGCGATCAGCAGCGGCCAGCAGATCGGCATGATCGCCGCAATCATCATCTGCGCATCGATCATCATCGGCGTGCTGGGCATCACCGGTCTCGGGGTGAAGATCACCTCGGTCATCCTGTCGGGCTCGGGTGGCGCGCTGTGGCCGGCGGTGCTGCTGACGGCACTGGCCTGCCTGTTGCTGGGCATGGAGGTGCCGACCACCGCCGCCTATGTGATCTGCGTTTCGGTGGCCGGACCGGCACTGATCGAACTGGGGCTGGGCATACTTCAGGCGCATCTGTTCGTGTTCTGGTTCGCGCTGCTGTCGACCATCACCCCTCCCGTATGCGGCGCGGTGTTCATCGCCGCCGGCATGGTCGGCGAGAATTGGCTCAAGGTTGCGCTCAAGGCCATGGCACTCGGGCTCGGCCTTTATCTGATTCCGTTGGGAATGGTCTCCAGTCCGGCGCTGATCGCGCTTTCTGCCTCGCCGGCAGCGGCCTTTCTGGCGATGCTCAAGGTGGGCATCGCCGTCAGCCTGGTTTCCTATGGCGTAATCGCGCCGGGTCCGGTCATGAAACGGCTGTTACTGACCGTTGCCGGGATGGTGGTGCTGCTCTACCCGTTACGCTGACCGGGCTGCACGCTTCCTTGCCACGAGGTCGATCAGGGCCGACATGCCGCCGTGCGCCCGGCCTTCGTGAATCACCGCATCGTAGTCGTTCAACTCCAGAATTTCCCATTCAGAAAATTCGCTCTCCAGCCATTCCCGCGTGTACATGTGGTCGCGCCGTGGCGGGCCTCCGGTGCCATTGTCGACCTGCTCCGGCCGGTAACCTTCCAGGACGAACAGGCCGCCAGGCGCCACCGCCCGCTTCATTCCGGCAAAGACCATTTCGCGTTCGGCCGGCGGCAGGAACTGGATGAAAATCGCCACCACCGCGTCGTAGGTCGCAGCGGCCCAGTTCCAGGCGAGGATGTCGCCGAGTTGGATGTCGACGTGAACTCCGCGCTGCGCCATCAGGCGCCTGGCTTTGGCCACGGCGTTGGGCGCGAAGTCGAAGGCCGTTACCCTGAGTCCGCGTTCGGCCAGAAAGACGCTGTTGCGACCCTCGCCATCGGCAACGCACAACGCGGACTGGCCCTTCAACAGCAGATTTGCATGCGCCTGCAGGAAGATATTCGGTTTCTCGCCGAAGTGGAAGTCCTCTCCGGAAAAACGCGCGTTCCAGGTTTCCAGCGGATTCTTGAATCCGGTCATCGAAGGTTCCTGTCGTTAAGGGCGAGCCCATGGTACCGGTTGGCATCAGGCCGAACAAACCGGGCATCCGGATGCAATGAACGCTGGCGCCAGGAAATCCTGCAACTTCCTTGATCGCGCGCAAAACCGGCAGTCGCTCGAGGCAGTTCAATGCAGCGACGCCTGCTAGAGTCACGCCGTGAACAAGGTTCGCCGCTGTTTTCTGATCTTGCTGTTGTTTACCGTACCGTTTCAGGCGGCGGTGGGGGCGGCTGCCCCGCATTGCGCGACCAAGCAAACGCCGACCGAGGAATCGACACGGTCGGCCCACGCTCCGAAGCTCGTCCCGCAGGCAGGCCACACGGGAGCCGCCGATCTGGCCTGCCCGGATTGTGCTTTGGCTGCCTCCGCCGATTCTGGAGCGGAGCCCAACGCCGCCGGAGCGTGCAATCTCTACACCGGTTGCAGTGTCGCTGCCACAGCGATTATCTCGCCCCCGGTCGCGGTACTGATTCCCGACACCACGTTGCGGGCGTCCTCGCACGTCGAATCGCCCTTTGCTTCGCAAATTGGCGATGAGCATTTTCGGCCTCCCCGAACTGTCGTCACCTAGGCACCCCGAAACTGCCGTTCGCGCAGCTGCGCGGCGGGCGACACCAATCAGATTGAGGAGAGCACGATGAAACGCAGAATATTTCTTGGGAGCACGTTGGCTGGTGCTGCACTGGTCGCCGGACCGAAGCTGTGGGCACAGGGTGCCGCCGTCATGGAGGTGTGGAAGGACGCAAGCTGCGGCTGCTGCAATGACTGGATCAAGCACGTGAAAGACAACGGTTTCGCCGTCCGGGTCCACGATGTCGGCAACACCGCCGCGCGTGCACGTTTCGGCATGCCGGCGAAATACGGCGGCTGCCATACGGCGAGCATCGGTGGATATGTGTTCGAGGGCCACGTGCCTGCCGCCGATATCCAGCGCGTGCTGAAGGAAAAGCCGGCGGGAATCGGCCTGGCCGTGCCCGGCATGCCTGTTGGTTCCCCCGGCATGGACGGTCCTGCCTATAAAGGCCGGCAGGATCCTTACGACGTGTTGCTCGTCCAGGCCAACGGCAGCTACCGCATCTTCCAATCCTACGGCTGACGGTAGTTCCACCGCGAGAGGCAACTCGCCGTGGACGGTTGTCGATCTGAGTTCGATGATCGGCTGTTGTCGGCCTGCTGACTGCGCACAAGCCAACCCTGGGGTCGTTTAGTCGTCCAACCCCTGGAAACTCCAGGTCCGGGGGCCTAGCGATACGCAGCGCGCTCCGCATCCTTGACCAGCGTGCGCAGTTGCTCGAGGCCGAAACTCGGCAGCGGGCGCCCGTTGACGAAGTAGGTCGGGGTCTTGGTGACGTTCAACGCCCTGGCGTCACTTTGGTCCTGCGCGATGCGCTGGGCGATATCCGGCGCGTTCATGTCGACCTTGACCTGCTCGATGTTCAGTCCGAGGCCTTCCAGCGTCTGCCAGACCTGGTCGGGTTGGGCCGCATGATTCTTCACCCAGTAATTCTGGTTCTTGAGCACCGCCTCCAGCGCCTGCCAGTACTTGCCCTGCTTGCGTGACGCCTCGAGGATCCTGACCACCTGGTCCGAGCCGGTATGGAAGGGAACGTGGCGGACGGTCAGGCGAATCCTGTCCGGACTGGCTGCCATCATCTGCTTCACATACGGATAGAAGACCGCGCAGGTCTCGCAGGCAGGATCGAGAAACTCGACGATGTGCACCTTGGCATTGGGGTCGCCCAGCACCGGCGAGTAAAACTGCACCAGCTTGCCCTGGTTGCGGTCGACATTCTGAGTCGTCTGCTGCGTCTGCTCGCTCCTGTAGACCAGTGTGCCGACGATGAAGACCGCCACCAGCAGGAGCATGGTTCCGATGAACAGGAATTTTCGATTCATTTGGCAGTCCTGAAATGCGCGAAGATCAACAGGAAGCTGATCGCCGAAAAGGCAAGGAAGGATAGCAGCGGAATCGAAATGAATCCCAGCCACTGAATCTGCACCTCGTTGCAGGCGACACCCTGCATGCATGGCGTGAGGCTCTGCGGAAAGACCCCCGTGACGAGCAGCAACTGGAAAATGGAAATGAGCCACCCAACCAGGGCCAGCGGCAGCGCGTAGCGGACCACCCTTCCGTCGAACGGGAAAAGACCAAACGGCAGGATCAGCACCAGCGGAAACATGAAAATGCGCTGATACCAGCACAGCACGCAGGGCGGCAGTTCCATGACTTCGCTGAAGAACAGCGCGCCCAGCGTCGACATACCGACGACGACCCAGGCGAGGAATATCGCCGTCCAGGCCTGGCCCAACAAACGGTCGGGAGCCATCGACGCTATTGGCGCCGTGCTCACGGCCACCGCAGGACCCGGCGCGGCATGGGCACCCCGCCTGTGCGACGACTTCGCCTTGGCCATCCCTCTCCCCTGCCCCTCGCACCATCGATGGCTGCAGCTTAACCGCTCTGCCAACCGGCCGTCGATCATCGCCTCGATGCGACCGGCCAGCGCATGTCCGGTCGAAATGGCCCGCCTACGGAGAAACCGCACTGGCACAGCGTTGGTCGCCCGGCGTCACCGCACACCTTGGTAACATCGTCAAAACCAGGGGAGATGCCGTTGTCCAAGTCCACCAGAACCGCGACCGTTGCCAGGGCGCGCAAGCCATCCGCAGCCAAACAGGGCGCGGGCGATCCTTCCGAGAAGAACAGGCGCCTGGTCGAGGATATCCGGCTGCTCGGCCGCATCTTGGGCGAGGTGATCCGCGAACAGGAGGGCAGGAAAGCCTTCGACCTCATCGAGCGCGTGCGCCAGCTGAGCGTGGCCTACCGGTTGAAGAGCGACGCCGGCGCCGGACGGATGCTCGACCGCCTGCTCACCAACCTGTCCGGCGACCAGACGGTCAGCGTCATTCGCGCCTTCAGCTATTTCTCGCACCTGGCCAATATTGCCGAGGACCGCCAGCATGTGCGCCGGCGCCTGTATCACGAACGTGCCGGCCGCAAGCAGGAAGGCTCGCTGGCGATGTGCTTTGAGCGCATGCACGATGCCGGCCTGCGCGCCGCCGACATCGCCGGAGTCCTGCGCCATGCCTACATCTCCCCGGTCCTGACCGCGCACCCCACCGAGGTTCAGCGCAAGTGCATCCTTGACGCCGAGCGCGCCATCGCCCGCCTGGTCAGCGAGCGCGACGAGCTGGACACCGCGCGCGAACTGGCCGAGAACGAGGATTTGATCCGAGCCCGCGTCACCCAGCTGTGGCAGACGCGGATGCTGCGCAACGCCCGGCTGAGCGTGACCGACGAGATCGAGAATGCGCTGAGCTTCTACCAGGCCACCTTTCTGCGCCAGATTCCACGGCTTTACCGCGAGGTCGAGCAGGCGCTGCCCGGGCATGCGGTTCCGTCATTCCTGCGCATGGGCCACTGGATCGGCGGCGACCGCGACGGCAATCCCAATGTCAGCGCGGCCACACTGCGCACGGCGCTGTCGCGGCAGTCCGAGACCGCGCTGCGCTTCTACCTGACCGAAGTGCACGAGCTCGGCGCCGAGCTGTCGACGTCGCAGCTTCTGGCGCCGGTCAGCGACGAGATGCTGGCGCTGGCGGAAACCTCGCCCGACCATAATCCGCACCGCAGCGACGAGCCCTATCGCCGCGCACTGGTCGGGATCTACGCCCGCCTCGCCGCGACGCTGCAGGAGCTCACCGGCACCGAGGCGTTGCGCCATGCGGTGGCGCCGCAGCGCCCTTACGCGCACTGCGACGAATTCCTGCGCGACCTGCAGGTCATTGCCCGTTCGCTCAGGTCACACCATGCGCAGGCGTTGATCGCTCCCCGGCTGGCGCCGCTGCTGCGGGCGGCGCAGGTGTTCGGCTTTCACCTGGCGACGGTGGACCTGCGGCAGAGCTCGGACAAGCACGAGGCCGTGGTGGCCGAGTTGCTGGCCGCGGCGCGCATCGAGCCCGATTACCTTGCGCTGGACGAAGCCCGGCGCCGCCAGGTGCTGCTGCGTCAGCTCAACGACGCGCGGTCGCTGCGCGTGCGCGGCGCCGAGTATTCGCCGCTGCTGCGCGACGAGCTCGCGATCTTCGAATGCGCGGTCGAGATGCGCCGGCGCTACGGCGCCGACGCGCTGCGGCACTACATCATTTCGCACACCGAGGATGCAAGCGACCTGCTCGAGGTGCTTCTGCTGCAGAAGGAAGCCGGGCTGCTGCGCGGCACGCTTGACGATTCGGCGGTAGGCGATCTCATCGTCGTGCCGTTGTTCGAGACCATCGAGGACCTGCGCAACGCCGCGCGCATCATGCGCGACTTCTACGCGCTGCCCGGCGTGCTGCCGCTGGTCGCGCGCAGTGCCGGTGAGCAGGACATCATGCTGGGCTACAGCGACAGCAACAAGGACGGCGGCTTCTTCACCAGCAACTGGGAGCTGTACCGGACCGAGATCGCGCTGGTCAAACTGTTCGAGCCGCTGGAGCGTTCGCATGGCATCACGCTGCGCCTGTTCCACGGCCGCGGTGGCACGGTCGGCCGCGGCGGCGGCCCCAGCTATCAGGCGATTCTTGCGCAGCCGCCGGGAACGGTGAAGGGCCAGATCCGCCTGACCGAGCAGGGAGAGGTCATCGGCTCCAAGTACGCCAACCCGGAGATCGGCCGGCGCAACCTGGAAACGCTGGTCGCCGCCACGCTGGAAGCCACGCTGCTGCATCCGACCAAGAATGCGACCAGGGCTTTTCTCGACGCCGCGGCGACGATCAGCGCCGAAAGTTACAAGGCCTATCGCGGGCTGGTCTACGAGACCCCGGGCTTTGCCGAGTATTTTTTCGCCGCCACGCCGATCCGCGAAATCGCCGAACTCAACATCGGCTCCCGCCCGGCCTCGCGCAAGGCCACGCATGCCATCGAGGACCTGCGCGCGATTCCCTGGGGTTTCTCCTGGGCCCAGTGCCGGATGGCGTTGCCGGGCTGGTGCGGCTTCGGTTCGGCGATCGACGCCTACCTCGCGGAAAAGGTAACGCGCGAGCCGCGCCTCGAACTGCTGCGGCGGATGCACCGGCAGTGGCCGTTCTTCCGTACGCTGCTGTCCAACCTGGACATGGTGCTGGCCAAGAGCGACCTGCACATCGCCGAACGCTACGTCGACCTGGTCGAGGACAGGAAGGCAGGCAAGCGCATCTTTGCCGCCATGCGCGCCGAGTGGGAGCGAACCAACGCCGCGCTGACGCTGATCACCGGGGAGCAAGTCAGGCTGCAGTCCAACCCTGCGCTGGCGCGCTCCATCGAGCACCGTTTTCCGTATCTCGATCCGCTGAACCACCTGCAGGTCGAACTGATGCGCCGCTACCGGCGCCTGCCCCATCGCGACGGCGACCCCGATGCCGCAGAGCAGCGGCTGCGCCGCGGCGTGCACCTGTCGATCAACGGCATCGCCGCGGGGCTGCGCAATACCGGCTAGCGGCGGCCGGCCGGGAAACTATCGTTGCGGCGCAGCCTCGGCAACGCGCCGCAGCCGCGCCATGTTCGGCACCGGCAAGGCCCGCCGCAATACCCGCTCTCCCAGCCAGTCGGCCGCACACCGCGCGCGAACCGCGACGACCTCCGGCGGCATCTGCAGGTAGTCGTCGTTGTACGCGTTGAAGCTGTAGTCGCCGTAATAGCCGAGGGCTTCGAGTTTCGCGACAATGTTCGTGAGCATCTCGCTGTGGGCGCCTTCGCCGGGAAACACCCGGAAATGCTCAGCGGTCGCGGCCCGCTCCTCAAACGAGCGGATCTCGCGCCACATGAAATCAGAAAGTTGAACCACGAAGATCTGCCGGGGCTCGATCAGCTCGAAATCGTCCAGCGACACACCCGCGGCGACCACGTCGAAGGCGTCGATGGCAATTCCGAGATTGGGACAGCGGGCGCGACTCACCAGGTCCGCGGCGGTTGCGAAATCGCGTACCGTCCGGCTCCAGGAAAGCCCCTTGAACGCGATCCGGATGCCCAGGGGTACGGCCAGCAGCGCGAGTTTCGCGAGGTCGCGCACCAGCCCCTCCTCATCCGCGTCCGCGTGCGTGGACGTCGACGCCTCGACGATGAGCAGGCGTCCCCCGATCGCGCCGCAGACCTGGAGCATCGACTTGGCGACGTCCAGCTTGTAGGCGTGCATCTGGCCGGTCAGTCCTTCGAAATCGCGCAGCGCTTCCAGACCCGTCACCCTCAGCCCGCTGGCACGGACCGCATCGACACCGGCCGCCGCGCCGGCGGGATGGCCAACGATGTCCGTTGCCGCGATCATCACGTGCTCGAATCCAGCGGATTTCGCCGCCGCGAGGCGACCTTCCAGCGAACCCGCCAGCGAAACGGTATCGATGCCGAATTCGTTGAAGTTCATTCGGTGTGGACGAGCTCGAACATCACGCCGCCGAGAACCGGCTTGGTCAGCGCGCCGCGGTCGCTCGAATGGACGTTCTCCGATGCCACGAACTCGACGCCGCGCGCCTCGAGCTGCGCGACTGCGGCGGGGACGTCCGGCGTGCCGATCCCGATGCGTTGGAGCTGCTCGTCCGCGGGCGCGAACTGGGTCGGCCCCTCGGGCTCGATCAATTGCATGAAGAACTTCCGGCACGGACTCTGCAGCAGCAGTCCCTTGGGCATGATGCCGAAGCGTACTTTTTCGGAAAGCGGCGAGAAGCCGAATATCCGCGAGTAGAACTCCACCCATTCCGCAGTGCGTTCGCCGCCGATGTACTGGACGATGCCGAAGAAATGCATGCCGGCGATCGCCGGGGGCCTGGGGTCGACCTTCGGCGTCATGTTGAAGTCGACGTCGTAGATCGAAAAGCGATCGTAACGGTCGACGAAGTAGATCAGGCTTTCGCCGACGCCATGGATCGCCGGGATATTGAGTTCCATCGCCCTGGCCCGTACCGGGATCGCCCAGGCACCGAGGTCGAGCGCGCGGCGGAACGCGGCATCCGCATCGTGAACGCGAAGCGCGAACGCGCTGATGATCGGCCGCTCGACCGGACGCCCCAGACGGGGAATGTCATCGGGCTGCGAATTGACGATGAGGTTCATCGTGCCCTGCCGATAGAGTTCGACCTCGCGCGAACGATGGCGGGCGATGAGCCGAAAACCCATCGCTTCCAGCACGCCACCGAGCGCCTGGGGCTTCGATGTCACGAATTCGATGAATTCGACGCCATCGATTCCGAGCGGATTCAATGGTTCGGAGACCGTCTCCCGGTCCATCGCCTTGGTCATCGCATTTCCTCGCTGTCGACCGCTTCGCCCCGGCGGCGAAAACATCATAGCCTACCGTGATTCACGCTGCCATCGCCGGTCCTCGATTGCTTCGCGCAGTCCCGGACCGGAGATCCGTTCACGCAGGAAGGCTCAAGGCAGCAGCGACGACCCAAGTTCCAGCGCGGCTCGCCGCAGCGGCTGGAAAAGTCGCTCGGCCATGTCCTCGCGCGAGACAAGCCGCCCCTGCAGGATGACGTTGATGCCGGCGACGTAGTGGCCGCCCGCATCGCGGACCGGCACGGCCATCGTGCACAGGCGCGATTCCATCAACTCGCTCGCGAATGCGAATCCCGAATCGCGAACGACGGCAAGCAGCGGCAACAGTTCTTCCGGTGAATTCGGTGTGAACTGTGTGTACGGAACCATGTGGACGCGCGCCATGTAGGCGTCGAGTTCCTTGAGTGGCATGTGGGCGAGCAACGCGTGGCCGATGGACGTGCAGTACGCCGGCAGGCGCCGACCGACGTTGAGCGACGGCGACATGATCCGCGACGATGCCGAACGCGCCAGGTAGACGATCTCGTCGCCGTCGAGCGTCGCCAGCGAACACGCCTCGTGCAGCGACTCGCCCAGCCGGTCGAGGATGGGCTGGGCAAGCACGGCCAGCGGCGACGCCGACAAATAGGCATGGCTGAACGACAGCACGCGTGGCCGCAGGTAGAAGCGGCGGGATTCGTCCGCTGCAGCGAATCCCAGTTTTTCGAGCGTATGTAGGCTGCGGCGGGCCGCGGCGCGCGGGATGCCGGTGCGATGGCTGACCTGGGCGATCGACATGTGCCGCCGCTTGTCGGACAACGCGAGGAGCACGGCCAGCCCGCGGGCCAACGAGGTCACGAAATCGGGATCGGCGCCCAAGGCGCCGATCGTCTCGGGCGCCAGCGTGTCGCCCCCCGGAAGCGCGTGTGCAACCGCAGCAGTCGCGGTCTCCGCCGCGGCAGCGCCGGCGGATTCGATTGCGGCTGTCGCGGACTTGGACATCAATGCCTCCCGTGAACAGGTCTGAATCGTCCCTGCGCGTTGACGGACCACGGAACGTCTCCGAGCGACGCCGGGTGCTTCCTGTAGGCCTTTGCGAATAGTCTAACTTAGGTACCCGTTGTTTCGCATATTGTGGGCGCTATACGCACACATTGTCGATTAGCGCCCTTGCGGGACTCCGGCCGTGGTCATAGTCTGTAATGAAGCACGTGAGGCGGGACAAGACGGACCTGCAGACGCCAGGGATACCACCCGCTTCCGCCCGCACCCACGACGCACGGCAGGCCAGCGCCACCAGCGATGGAATCGAACCGGAGGACATTCCCATGACCGCGACGGAAGTCAGGAAAGGCATCACCGAGGAACAGCAGCAGGAACTCGATCTGGCGTTCGAACGCGCAAGGAAGGCGCTGGCTGTGATCGAAACCTATGACCAGGCGCGGGTGGATCGCCTGTGCCAGGCCGTTGCCTGGGCGGTGGCCAACAAGCGGACCTTCACGGGGCTGGTCGACATGGGTATTGCGGAAAGCGGTCTTGGCGACGCGGTGAGCCGGATGGGCAAGCGCATGAAAATCCGGGGCGTGCTGCGCGACGCGCTGCGCCAGAAGAGCGTCGGCGCGATCGAGGAACTGCCCGAGAAGGGCATCGTGAAATACGGCAAGCCGGTCGGCATCATCGCCTGCATCGTGCCGACGACCAACCCGGACCTGACGCCCGCGGGCAATGCGATCTATGCAATCAAGGCCCGCGATGTGGTCATCTTCTCGCCGCACCCCCGCTCGAAGAAGACCTCGTTCGAAACAGTGCGGCTGATGCGCGAGGCGCTGGAACGCGAAGGTGCGCCGCCCGACATCCTGCAGTGCCTCACCAGGGTCAACATCCCGATGTCGCAGGCGCTGATGGCACGCGCCGATCTGATCATCGCGACCGGTGGGCAGCCGATGGTCCGCGCGGCGCACAGCTCCGGAACGCCGGCCTACGGCGTCGGTGCCGGCAACTCGACGATGGTCATCGACGAGACCGCCAATATCGAGGAGGCGGCGAAGAACACGCGCCTGAGCAAGACCTCGGACTTCGGCTCGGGTTGCTCTGCAGACGGCAACCTGATCATCGAGGCCTCGATTTTCGACAAGCTGCTCAAGCAGCTGCAGGCCGAAGGCGGCTACCTCGCCAGCGACAACGAGAAGGCCGCGCTGCGCAGCGCGATGTGGGACGACGAAGGCCATCGCCGGCCAGACACGGTCGCCATTTCGCCGCAGCAGCTGGCCAAGGCGGCGGGGTTCACGATTCCCGCCGATCGCAAGTTCATCATGGTCCACGGCGACGGCATCGGCCGCGAACATCGGTTCTCCGGCGAGAAGCTGACCACGCTGCTCGCTCTCTACAAGTACCAGGGCTTCGACCAGGCGC
The DNA here is from genome assembly GCA_963712105.1 of uncultured beta proteobacterium. Lineage (GTDB taxonomy): Bacteria > Pseudomonadota > Gammaproteobacteria > Burkholderiales > Casimicrobiaceae > VBCG01. The sequence continues at coordinate 368,826 of CAVQGR010000007.1, read as the reverse complement.
TGGAGATGATGCGCGGCATCTATGAGGTCGGCGGCAAGGGCCACTCCTGCGGCATCTACTCGTTCGATCAGGATCATATTCATCGGCTGGCGATGGCGGCGCCGGTGTCGCGGATCATGGTCCGGCAGCCGCAGTCCAAGGCCAACGCCGGCGCCTTCAACAACGGCATGCCGATGACCTCCAGCCTCGGTTGCGGCACCTGGGGCGGCAACATCGTCTCCGAGAACGTGCATCTCAAGCACTACCTGAACACCACCTGGGTGTCGGTGCCGATCAAGGAAGACAAGCCGTCCGACGAGGAACTCTTCGGGTCGTTCTACGACCCGGAGATGGAGGCGGAAGTCGAGGCCATCACGACCTGAGCCCGCCTCCGGGCCGCCGACCTTCCAAGACGAGCCGAAAGAAGTCATGGCCACGAAGTCCGCTGAAGAACTGGTGAGGGACGCGTCCGCCTGGTGGGATACGTCGATCATCGACATCCATCCGGGCAAGATCGCCATTCGAGGCTATCCGATCGAGGAACTGATCGGCCATGTGCGCTTTCCGGAGATGATCTGGCTGATGCTGCGCGGCGAACTGCCCTCCCCCGGGCAGGCCGACCTGCTCGAGGCGGCAATGGTCCCGGGCGTGGATCACGGGCCGCACGCGCCGTCCATCGCCATCGCCCGGATGGCCGTCACCTGCGGCCTGCCTGTCAACGGCGCGATGGCCTCGGCGATCAACGTACTTGACGACGTCCACGGTGGTGCCGGGCAGCAGTGCATGGAGCTCTTTGCCGAGATCGACTCGGCCGCGGGCGCCGACGGCGACCTCGTGGCAGCTGGGGAAGCGATCATCAGGAGTCGCATGGCCGCGGGCGACAAGATCGTGCCGGGCTTCGGTCATCGCTTCCACCCGATCGACCCGCGCACGGCACCGCTGTTCGGGCTGGTGGCGAAGGCAAAGGAAGAAGGCGCCGTCAGCGGACGCTTCGCTGCCATCGGCCAGGCGGTCGAGGATGCCCTCAAGGCGATCAAGCGCCGCCACATCCCGATGAACATCGACGGCATCACCGCCGTCGTCTACTGCGAACTCGGTTTCGAGCCCGAACTTGGGCGCGGCCTGTTCGTCCTTTCGCGCGCGGTCGGAATTCTCGCGCACGCCTGGGAACAAAAACAGCGCGGACGCCGGATCATGGGCCCGATGCCGAAGGAAATTCCCTATCGCTATAGCGGACCCGCGCGGCGAGCCGTGCCCAAGCGGACCCGTGACGACAAGGCGCAGGAAGACTGAACCGACTCGATCCGCGGCGCGACCGGCGCGGAATTCCGGGAACCAAGGAGAAACGAATGAAGGACCTGATCTCGAACCAGCTGGTGAAATACCTCGAAGACCGCGGCGTCGAGCACGTATTCGGACTGTGCGGGCACACCAACATCGCAGTGCTCGCCGCGCTTTCGAAGAGCAAGAAGATCAAGTTCATCAACACCCGGCATGAGCAGATCGCCGCGCATGCCGCAGACGGCTACGCGCGGGCGAAGAAGCAGACGTCGGTGGTGCTGTCGCATCTTGGCCCTGGCCTGACCAACGCGGCGACCGGCGTGGCCAATGCTGCACTTGACTCGGTGCCCGTGGTCGTCATCGCCGGGGATATTCCCAGCCACTACTACGGCAAGCATCCGCACCAGGAAGTGAACCTGCATTCGGACGCCTCGCAGTACGAGATCTATCGCCCCTTCGTCAAGCGCGCCTGGCGCGCCGACCAGCCGCACCTGTTTCCGGAGATCATCGAAAAGGCCTTCGCACTGGCCGAGAGCGGCCGTCCCGGCCCGGTCCTGGTCGACGTGCCGATGGACATCTTCTCCAAGGAAATCGACGTCCGGCTGTTCGAACGGTTGCGGCACAACACCAAGAAACTGAAGCGACCCACGATTGACGAGGCCACTGCGGCCGACATCATCAACCGGCTGGTCGCGGCCAGGAATCCCCTGCTCTACGTCGGCGGCGGCATCATGCTGGCCGATGCCACGGCGGAACTGCGCGAGTTCGTCGACCACCTGCAGATCCAGGTCGCCCACACCATCATGGGCAAGGGTGCGCTGCCCGACGATCATCCGTTTGTGCTCGGGATGACTGGCTTCTGGGGCACCAAGCCTACCAACGACCGCTGTCGCGGCGCGGATTGGGTGCTCGGCCTCGGTACGCGTTTCTCGGAGGCGGACTGCAGTTCATGGGAACCTGAGTACACGTTCAGCTTTCCGCCGACCAAGCTGATGCACATCGACATCGATCCAGCGGAAATCGGCCGCAATTTCCCGGTCGAGATCGGCGCAGTGGCAGACCTCAGGGAAGCGCTGAAGGTGCTCAATCGGGTCGCGCGGCGGCTGGTGCCCGAGGGCGTCAAACGGCCGGCGCTGGCAAAGGAAATCGCCGAGACGCATGCGAGGTTCGTTGCCGGCAACAAGGCGCATGCGACCAGCAATGCCTATCCGATGCGCCCGGAGCGGATTCTCGCCGATGTGCGCGAGGTGCTGCCGCGCGACGCGCTGATCACCACCGATGTAGGCTGGAACAAGAACGGCGTCGGCCAGCAGTTCCCGATCCTCACTGCCGGCACGATTTTCACGCCGGGCGGCTACGCGACCATGGGCTTCGGCGCGCCCGCCGCGCTTGGCGCCAAGATCGCCTGCCCGGACCGTGTGGTCGTGGCACTGGTCGGCGACGGCGGCTTCGGACAGAACCCGGCGATGCTCGCCACCGCATTCGAGGAAGACGTCGCGGTCGTATGGGTGGTCATGAACAACTTCGCCTACGGGACGATCGCCGGACTGGAGAAGGCGCACTTCGACACGACCTTCGGGACGGTGTTCGAGAAGGGCGGCAAGCCCTATTCCCCCGACTACGCCGCCATCGCGAAGGCCTATGGCGTCGACGGCGTAAAGATCAACGCCGCCGCCGAATTCAGGCCGGCGCTGGAGAAGGCGATCCGTTCCGGGAAGCCGTACGTCATCGATGTCGTGATGCAGAACGAGCCGGTGCCGACGGCTGGCCACTGGAACATCATGGACATCTACTCGCCCGGCAGGAAAGTCCATCACGCGAGCACCAGCACCGTCGCCGCCGATTGAGCCGCAACACAACGGGAGTCATCAGATGAAGCACGACTACTCGCTTGCCCACCTGACTGTCCTGTCACTGCCGCCGCCGCAGATGATCGACGTTGCAGCCCGCTGCGGCTATCGCTATGTCGGCCTGCGCCTGACGCGCGTGACGCCCGACGAAGTCCTCTACGACCTGGCGCACGACCGCGCGCTGATGCGGGAGACCAAGGCGCGGCTCGCGGACACCGGCGTCGAGGTCCACGACGTCGAATTGCTGCGGATGGATCCCTCGCTGGAGCCGGAGTCCTTCATCCCGGTCCTCGACGCCACGGCCGAACTCGGCGCCCGCCATGTCATCGCGCAGCTGCCCGATCCCGACAGCGAGCGCAAGATCGACCGCTTCGCGCGGCTCTGCGACCTGGCCAGGCCGGCGGGAATCGTCGTCAGTCTCGAGTTTCCGCACTGGACCGAAACCGGCAACCTCGCCGAGGCGACAAGAGTCCTGCGCGCCGTGAACCGCGGCAACGCCGGCATCCTGGTCGACATGCTCCATTTCGGCCGCTCGGACTCGACGCTCGAGGAACTCGCAAGGCTTCCGCGCGAGTGGTTCCGCTTCGCGCACGTCTGCGATGCCGCGCGGGAGGTGCCGCAGACGATGGCGGGAATAATCCATACGGCACGCGACGAGCGGCAGTTCCCCGGCGAAGGCGGGATCGACGTCCGCGGCATTCTCGGCTGCATGCCCGCGGACATTCCCTATGCGCTGGAGATTCCGCGCATCACCCTGACTCACGCGGTCGGACCCGAGGAAGTCGCGCGGCTCGCCATCACCGTGACCCGCAGCTACCTCGACGGTCACGACAACCACATCGGCATCCAACGGGAATCCACGGTCCGGGAGAGCGCGTCCGGCAACACGCGAGAGCAGATGCCTGCGTTTCGCCCGGGTGCCCTGACATGATGGGCGCTGTGCATCCGGATGTCTGGCCTGGAAGCGCCCTGGAAGCGACATCCTCCTGGGGGGACGTCCGATGCCATGAACCGGAATGCCTTCGGCTCCGGCTGAATTCGGGGAATGGCGGCCGAAGGAGACTTGCCCGCCCGCCGCTGCATGGCGGCGGATGCCATACCCAGCCGGCGCGCCCCGACGCCGATTCGCCAACCCCGCAGTCGCAGTTCACCACGAGGAGAAATTCATGAACTTCACCATCGACCGTCGTACGCTACTCAAGGCGGGCGCCGCGCTGGCCGCGACGCAGGTCCTGCCCGCCTGGGCGCAAGCCAAGCCCACGCTGCGCTTTGCCGCGGTGTTCTCGGACAAGGACATCCGCGCCGACATGATGCGCACGCTCGCCAAGGACGTTAATGCAGACTTCACCATCGAACAGTTCTTCGGCGGCACCTTGTTCAAGCAGGGCACCGAGCTGGTCGCACTGCAGCGCGACAATCTGGAGATCGGCAACATCGCGCCGCAGGACATTTCCAAGCAGCTGACCGCCTGGTCGGTCCTGACGTCCGCCTATACTTTCCGCGACGCCAACCACGTGCTCGCATTCTTCAGCAGCGACGTCGGCGGCAAGATGATCAAGCAGGCCGAAGACCAGCTGAAGATCAAGATCCTCGGACCGACGTTCTTCGGCACCCGCCAGGTCGGATTGAAGCCGAAGAAGAAGATCACCACGCCAGCCGACCTGGCGGGGGTCAAGCTGCGGATGCCGCCGGGGGATGCGTGGCAGCTGCTCGGGCGCTCGCTCGGCGCGAACCCGACTCCGATGGCCTATGCGGAGGTCTACACAGGGCTGCAAACGGGCGCGATCGACGGCCAGGACAATCCGCTGCCCAACGTGCAGAACATGAAGTTCTACGAGGTGATGTCGCAAATCGTGCTGACCTCGCACCTCGTCGCCTTCGACGTGCTCTGCATGAATCAGAAGGCCTGGAACGCGATGGGTGCGGCGAAGCAGAAGACCTTCCAGACCGCGGTCAACAAGGCGCTTGCCTGGAGCATCCAGGAGCACCTGAAGCGCGAGGCGGAACTGGCCGCGGGCTTCAAAAAGGAGGGGCTGGAAATCAACACGCCGGACATCGCCGCATTCCGCGCTCACGCGCAAAAGGTCTATCTGGCATCGGAAGAGGCCAAGTCCTGGGCGCCGGGGATCCTCGACCAGATCGCTGCAGTCAAGTAGTGGCCTGACGCCGCGGACCGCAAGCGGTCCGCGGCAGTTCACCATGCGCGTCCGGCGCCATGCCATCTTGCGGGAAAGCCGGGAACCGGCACAGTCCGGCTACAGGGAGATTCGCAGAAAATGAAATCCCCGCTCCTGGGCGTCGCCGCCTGGATTCAGCGCCGCTCGGAGAATGTGATCGCCGCGCTGCTCGGCATCATGTTCGTCGCCTTTGTGACGCAGATCGTTTTTCGCTACTTCCTGAACCTCCCCACCGGTTGGTCGACGGAACTCTCGCTTGTCTGCTGGCTGTGGTTGGTGCTGTGGGGTGCCGCTTTCGCGCTCAAGGAGGACGACGAGATTCGCCTCGATCTCATCCTGACCGCGGTCGGCCCGCGTACCCGTCGGACCATGGCGGCGATCATCGCGATCGCCATCGTGGTGCTCTACGGCATGTCGCTTCCGGCGGTGGTCAAGTATGTCCTCTTCATGAAGGTCGAGCGCTCGTCCTATCTCAACATCCGGCTCGACTGGCTGTACTCGATCTACGTCATCTTCGCCGTCGCGATCATCGTCCGCTATGCGTGGATATTGTGGGAGGCGCTTCGCGGCGGTGTTAACAACGATTCGCCCGCGGACGCGAAGGGCGCGCGATGAATCCTACGAGTCCGTTCTCGCTTGCGCTGCTGACGATCCTGGCGCTGAGCCTGCTGGGCCTGCCCGTCGGGCACGCGATGATCGGCGGATCCATCCTGTACCTGTTCCTGGCGGGCCTCGACATGGGGACGGCCGCGGAACAGCTGCTCAACGGCATGTCGCAGAGCTATCTGCTGCTCGCCATTCCGCTGTTCATCCTCGCCGCCGAGTTCATGAACTCCGGCAGCATCATGGACAGGCTGGTGCGCTTCTGCAACGCGCTGGTCGGGCGCTTCCGCGGCGGACTGGCGCTGGTCAACGTCGCGCAGAGCATCGTCTTCGCCAGCATGTCGGGCTCGGCGCTCGCCGATGCCGCCGGCGCGGGCAAGCTCATGCAGTCGATGATGACGCGCGAGGGGAAGTACACCCGCGGCTTTGCCGCGGCGCTGACCGCCGTCTCGGCGACCATCGGCCCGATCCTGCCGCCCTCGATCCCACTGGTGATCTATGCGCTGGTTTCCGACGCCTCGGTCGGCTACCTGTTTCTCGCCGGCGTGGTCCCAGGCCTGCTGATCGGCGCCTCGCAGATGGCGCTGATCATGGCCGTGGCCAAGCGCCGGAAATTCCCGCTGGAGCCGCGGGTGCCGATGCGCGAGATGCCACGCATCACCCGGGAGGCCTTCCCTGCCCTGCTGATGCCGGTGATCCTGTTCGGCTGCCTGTACAGCGGCATCACCACGCCAACCGAGGCGGCGGCCGTCGCCGCCGCCTATGCACTGCTGATCTCGGGACTGCTCTACCGCAGCCTCACTTTCCGCGGCATCTACAACTCGCTGTTCACCAGCGCGCGCACCACGGTCTCCATCGGCATGCTGATCGCCGGGGCGATGGCCTTCAACTACGTGATCACCATCGAGAACATCCCGAAGACGGTCAGTGCCATCCTGACCGCAACCGAACTGACGCCGGTCGCGTTCCTGATGCTGGTCAACGTCATCCTGCTGGTGCTGGGCTGCCTGCTCGAGGGCACCACGATCATCCTGGTCATCCTTCCAGTCCTGCTTCCGACCGCGATGGCCCTCGGCATCGATCCGGTCCACTTCGGGGTGATGGCCATAACCAACATCATGTTCGGCCTGGTCACCCCGCCGTACGGCCTGCTGCTGTTCATGATGACCAAGGTCGCCGACGTGCCGCTGCGCGAGATCATCCGCGAGGTGATGCCCTTCCTCGGCGTCATGGTTATCGCCCTGCTCATCATCACCTACGTGCCGGATTTCGTGCTGTTCCTGCCGAGGCTGTTCGGGTATTCGGGCTGAAGGTGCCGCGCGACTCGGGCATGGAATCCGGTTCGGACCACATCTGGACTCATCATGATCAACGGCAAGTCGACCATCATCGCGCATATCGGATACCCGACCGAGTCCTTCAAGGCGCCCTACATCTACAACCCGTGGTTCGACCACATGGGCATCGATGCCCGCGTGGTGCCGCTGGGCGTCAAGGCAGAGGACTACCCGACGACGCTCAGGGCGCTGTTTCGGGTCACTAACATCCGCGGCGCGCTGGTGACCATGCCGCACAAGGTGACCACGGCATCCCTGGTTGACGAGTGCACGACGACGGTGAAGATCGCCGGATCGTGCAACGCCATTCTCAAGCGACCGGACGGCTCACTGCTCGGGGACATGTTCGACGGCACCGGATTCACCCGCGGACTCGGTCGGAAGGGCTTCGCCTTCAGCGGCGCGAAGTGCCTGATCGTCGGCGCGGGAGGCGTGGGGTCGGCGATTGCTGCATCGCTCGCGGCCGAGGGCGTGGCCTCGATCGGCCTGTTCGACGTCGACGCGGCGGCGGCCGAGGGACTCGCCGCCCGGCTGCGAACGCACTACCCCGGCTTGGACGTGCGGGTCGGATCCAACGATCCGGCCGGGTATGATCTGGTCGTCAACGGTACGCCGCTCGGCATGAAGCCGACCGATCCGCTGCCCTTCGACTTCACTCGTCTTGCGACGACCACTTTCGTGGGCGAGGTCGTGATGAAGGAGGAGATCACGCCGCTGCTCCGGGCGGCGAAGGAAAAGGGCTGCCCTTTCGTGGTCGGCACCGACATGCTGTTCGAGATGATTCCCGCCTATCTCGAATTCTTCGGTTTCGGCACGACCACGCCCGAGACACTGCGCGCCGTGGCGAAAGTCGCGTACTGAAGCATCACCGGACAACCGTGAGAACCCCTGATGACTGACCGGTACGCATTGATCGGACGCCCGCTTGGCCACTCCAAGTCCCCTTTGATCCACGCGGAATTCGCGCGGCAGACCGGGCAGGACCTGACCTACACGGCGATCGAGGCGCCGGAGGGCGGCTTCGCGGCCACCGCCGACCGTTTCCGCGCGGAGGGCGGACGCGGCATCAACGTCACGCTGCCGTTCAAGCTGGACGCCGCCGCGTACGCGACCGAGCTGTCCGAAAGGGCCCGACTCGCCGGCGCCGTCAACTGCATGAAATTCGACGGCGCAATGGCCATGGCCGAGAACTACGACGGACTCGGTCTCGTCAACGACATCGAGCGCAATCAGGGGACCCCGATGGCCGGCCGACGGGTGCTGTTGATGGGCGCGGGCGGCGCCGCGCGCGGCGTGCTGCTCCCGTTTCTCGAGCATGGTCCCGACGTGCTGGCCATCGCCAATCGCACGGTTGCCAAGGCGACCGCGCTGCGCGAGCAGTTCGCGGCGCGGAGCAATCTGTTCGCCGGCGGTTATGCGGACTTCGCCGACCAGCGCTTCGACATCGTCGTTAACGCGACGTCCGCGAGTCTGCGTGGAGAGCTGCCGCCGGTGGTGGAATACAATTTTGCGGCCGGGTGCCTGGCCTACGACCTCGTCTACGGCAAGGGCCTGACGCCGTTCCTGCGCCTGGCCAAGGATGCCGGCGCGGGACGCGTCGTCGACGGCATCGGCATGCTGGTCGAACAGGCCGCCGAGGCGTTCGAGTGGTGGCGAGGCGTGCGGCCGGAGACGCGGGCATTGATCGACCAATTGTCGGTCCCGCTGACCTGAGCGCAATCACGAATCCAATGGAGCGAACCGAATGAAACAGGCGAAGGTGTTCGAGACCCGCGGCAGGAAATTCGGCGGCGAGCCACCGCTGATCTGCACGCCGCTGGTCGGGCGCAGCCGCGACCGCGTCCTGGCGGAAGCAGCCAACGTGATCGCCGAAGAAGCCCGACATCATCGAGTGGCGCGTCGACTACTTCGAAGGAATCGGCGATACCGCGGCGGTACTCGACGTCGCGCGCGCCCTGCGTACCGCAGTGGGCGAATTGCCGATCATTTTCACCCGCCGTTCCACCAAAGAGGGCGGCGAGCCGATACCCATCGGCGACGACGCGGTTGTCCGGCTCTACGCCGCGATAGCCGAAAGCCGTCTGGTCGACCTCCTCGATTTCGAGATGAGCAACGATCCGGACCACCTGCGCCAGGTCCGCGAAAGTACGCACGCGCACGAATGCAGGTTGATTCTTTCCTATCACAACTTCGGCTACACGCCAGGCCTCGAGTTCCTGGTGCAGCGTTTTCTCGAAGCCGAGCGCCTCGGCGCCGACGTCGCCAAGGTGGCCGTCATGCCGCGCGATCGCGGCGACGTGCTGACGCTGCTCGCGGCCACCGCGGAGGCCGACGCCAAGGGCGGCATTCCGCTGATCAGCATGTCCATGGGACCGCTGGGTTCGCTGACCCGGATGATCGGCGGCGCCTTCGGCTCGTCGCTGAGCTTCGCGGTCGGCGACACCGCCTCCGCGCCGGGGCAGATCCCGATCGCCGACCTGGTCGCCGTCTACGACATCCTCCGCCGCGCGCGCGGGGGCCGATGAAGACGATTCGCTGGGGAATGCTCGGCTGCGGCGAGGTAGCGCAGACCAAGAGCGGACCGGGCCTGTACGGGGCCGCGAACTCGCAGCTGGTCGCCGTCGCCGACCGCAACCCCGGACGGGCCGAGGAGTTCGCCCGGCGGCACGGCGTCGCGCGCTGGCATGACGATGCGCGAGGCCATCATCGGCGCGCCCGACATCGACGCGGTCTACGTGGCGACGATGACCGAGTCGCATCGCGATTTCGTGCTGCGCTGCGCGGCCGCCGGCAAGCCGGTGCTCACCGAAAAGCCGATGGCCATGACCCACGCGGGCGCCCTGGAGATGATCGAGGCCTGCCGCAGCGCCGGCGTGCCGCTGTGGGTCGCCTACTACCGGCGCGCGCTGCCGCGGTTCCTCAAAGTCCGCGACCTGGTGCGCGACGGCGCGATCGGCCCGGTGCGCATGGTGGTCACGCGGCACTATCAGCGCATTCCGTCCGCCGAGGCGATGCGCGGCCCGTTCTGGGGCTGGCGGCTCGACCCGGCGCGCTCCGGCGGCGGCATCTTCTTCGAAGCCGTCGGCCACACGCTGGACATCCTCGACTTCATCCTCGGCCCGATCGAGTCCGCGCGCAGCTTTGCCGACAACCAGGCCGGCGTCTATCCGCCCGAGGATGTGGTGACCGCGTCGTTCCGCTATGCGTCCGGCGTCCTCGGCAGCGGGGCGTGGTGCTTCACCGCCGACTGCGACGACGAGTACAACGAGATCGTCGGCGCCACCGGTCGCATCCGCTTCTCGACCTTCCCGCCCGCTCGCCCCGCCGGCCGGCCGGCCGCCGGTGCCGATCCGGCTCATCCGCGGCGACTGCGGTCGAGGCGTTCCCGATCGCCGATCCGCCCTACGTCCACCAGCCGCTGATCCAGACCGTGGTCGACGAGATGAACGGGCAAGGCCGCTGCCCCAGCACCGGCGAGTCGGCGGCGCGCACCGCGCGCGTGATCGAGGATTGCCTCGCCGAGTTCAACACGGGGCGCGCCCCCGGGCGCGCGACGGCATCGCCCGCGGCCCCTTGACCAGGAGATGACCATGGGCGACCCCGCCGCTGTGCCTGCGTACCGATACTGCCGGCTGGAGCGCGACGGCGCCATCCTGACCATCACCATCGACCGTCCCGAGGTCCTCAATGCGCTGAACGAGGCGGCGCATTTCGAACTGAACCGGGCGTTCGATCTCTACGCGGCCGAGTCCGACCTGCGGGTGGCCATCGTCACCGGCGCCGGGGAACGCGCGTTCTGCGTCGGTACCGACCTGAAGGAGATGGCGCGGACCGGAGACTATGCCTATCCGCCCGGCGGTTTCGCCGGAATCACCAAGCGCTTCGACCTGTGGAAGCCGGTGATCGCCGCGGTGAACGGCCTATGCCTCGGCGGCGGCGTGGAGATCGTGGCGGCCTGCGACCTGGCCATCGCCTCGGACCATGCGGAGTTCGCGCTGCCGGAGCCGCGCGTAGGACTCGCGGCGCTCGGCGGCGGTGCGCTGCAGCGCCTGGCCCGCCAGATGCCGATGAAGGAGGCGATGTGGCTGGTGCTCACCGGCAAGCGCATCGCCGCCGACGAGGCGCGCCGGATCAGCCTGGTCAACGAAGTCGTGCCGCGCGGGACCGCGCTCGAACGCGCCCGGGCAGTCGCGCGGGACCTGCTCGACTGCGCGCCGCTCTCGCTCGAGGCATCCAAGCAGGTCATGCACCAGAGCGTCGCCGAGCCCGATCTTGCCGCCGCGATGCGCAGGCGCTACCCGGCCGCCGAGCGCATGCTGGCCAGCGACGACGCCCGCGAAGGTCCGCTGGCGTTCGCCGAAAAACGCCAGCCGCGATGGAAGGGGAAATGAAGGCATGGACATGAAACCGGTCCGCTGGGGCGTGCTCGGCGCGGCCGCAATCGCCAAATCCCGGTTCATTCCGGCCATGAAGGATGCGCGGCAGTGCCCGCCTCGTCGCCATCGCGTCGCGCAGCGCCGAAACGGCGCAGGCCGTTGCGCGGGAGTTCGGCATTCCCCGGCATTTCGGAACCTACGAGGCGCTGCTCGCCGACCCGGAGGTCGACGCGCTCTACATTCCGGTGCCCAATCACCTGCATCTCGAGTGGTCGATCCGGGCGCTGGAAGCGGGCAAGCACGTGCTGTGCGAGAAGCCGCTCTGCCTCACCGCCGCCGACGTTACCACGCTGATCGCCGCGAGAGACCGCAGCGGGCGGCATGTCGAGGAGGCGTTCTCGTACCGCAACCACCCGCAGTGGGCGAAGATCGGCGAACTGCTGGCGGGGGGCGCGATCGGGGCGCCGCGCGCGGTGCAATGCACGCTCGCCAAGCAATTTCTCGATCCCAACGACATCCGCAACGACCCCGACCGCGGTGGCGGCGCGCTCTACGACGTGGGTTCCTACACGATCAGTTCGTGCAGCGCCGTCTTCGGACGGGCGCCGCGACGCGTGATCGCCGCGATCGACCGGGACCCCGCCTGGAAGATCGACCGGCTGTCGACCGCCCTGCTGGACTACGGCGACGCGCACGCCAGCTTCACCGTCGGCACGCAGAGCGGGCCGTCGGCCTGGGCGACGCACCAGCAGTTCTCGGTCCTGGGAAGCAACGGGTGGCTGCGCTGCGACTTTCCGTATGCGCACGGGCGCCCAACGGCATGCCGGGTGTACGTCGGCGACCACGGCAGCCACGGCGCCTTCGAAACCATCGCCTACGACTTCGCGCCGGTGAACCAGTACACGCTGCAGGTCGAGCGCTTTTCCCGTTACCTGCGCGGCGAGGCCGTCCCGTCCTGGCCGATCGAGGACGCCCTGACCACGCTCACGGATCATCGAGGCGCTGTTCGCCTCCGCGACGCTCGGCCGGTGGCAGGACCTTGCGACTGACCCGCAGCCGCCGGGGTCGGCGTCCGGCGCCGGATGCGGCGAACTGGCCCTGGCGCGCGTCAGGCCGCGCCCTTCGCCCTGCCCCGCACCGGGATTCGCCTGCACGAAGAGCTTGGCGCAGACGCCGCGCAGCCAGCGCAGGCCGGGATCGTGGTGGTAGCGCGTGTGCCAGTACTGCTTGACCGGGAAGCTCGGCACCTTCACCGGGCAGGGAAAGACCCGGACCGACCCGGACCTGGCGAGCTCCTCGCCGATGGTGCGGGGTACCGTGGCGATCAGGTCGGTCGAGGACACGATGGCCGCGACCCCCAGGAATCCGGGCAGTTCAAGCTGGACCCGCCGATTGATGCGCTGGCCCTTCAGCGCGCTTTGCAGCATCGGGTAGCTGGCCGAGGACAGGATGCCGATGTGCGCCTCCTCCTTGTACGCCCGCGCGGTGAATGTCGAACTGATGCGCGGATGTTTCGCATTGACCAGGCAGATGAAATCCTGCATGTACAGCTGCTGCGCGTGAAAGCCCGCGTCCAGCCCGGGAACGAAGCCCAGCGCCAGGTCGGCGTCGCCGGTTTCCAGCATGTGCGCCGTCGCGGCGGAGATGGGCAATGCGTCCAGCCGCACCTCGGAACCGGCGGCGCGCACGACGGCCAGCAAGCGGGGCAGCATGGTCACGTGGCTGGCATCCGTCATGCAGATGCGAAAGTTGCGGTATGCTGACTTCGGATCGAATCCCCGCGTGTCGCTGGCCAGCCCCCGCAGCAGCGCAAGCGCCTCGCGCGCCGGGCCGATCAGCGCGTCCGCGCGAGGCGTCGGCCGCATGCCGGTGGATGTGCGCACGAAAAGCGGGTCGTGCCATTCCCGGCGGAGCCTGGCCAGCCAGATGCTTGCCGTGGGCTGGCTCAGTTCGAGCCGCGCCGCCGCGCGGGTCATGCTGTGCGTGCGATAGATCTCGTCGAAAAGCACGAGCACGCGGGCATCGCGCGGGATCGCCCCGAATTCCGGTTCCATTATTGAAATAATGAATGTAGGATATTTGCATCATTGCATGGACAACAATATCGGGCAACCCTATTGTCTGTCTCGGATCAGTGGTGGCGCCGGAGGGAAGTCTTGGCCGCCGCCGCGCGCAATGCGCGGGGTCGCGAATCGCCGCAAGGCGCAGCGGCGGCGAGCGGGTTTCGATACCGACCCGCCTGACATGGTTGCATCGGGTCGATGGTGTTGACGTCTTGGCAGTTACATAATTAATTGGCGCAACCTGAGGAGGAGTGGCAAATGAAAACCAAGCTTGGAAAATCGATGGTAGGCGCGGGCACGGTCGCGCTGCTGGGCTTGTGCCTGGCCGCAGGTCCGGCCATGGCGCAGGACAAGACCATCCGCGTCGGCATCACGCTGCGGATGCTGGTCGAATCCGGAATCGCCTACGGCGACATCGCGAAGAACGTGATCGAGGCGGTCAACGCCAAGGGCGGCATCAACGGCGCCAAGGTCGAGGTGATCCTGCTCGACGACGAGTGCAAGCCCGACAAGGGCGTGGCCAACGTCAACCGGTTCATCCATCAGAACAAGGTGCACCTGATCATCGGCTCGACCTGCAGCTCGGTATCGATGCCCATCGTCGACATCACTGCCAAGGAACAGGTGCCGCAGCTGGTCCCGATGTCGACCAACTCTTCGATCACCCAGAAGGGCAGCGAATGGGTCTTCCGCGTGTCGGTGTCCGAGCGCTTCTACGCAGGCGCCTACGGCAAGTACCTGGGCGAGAACGTCGGCAAGAACATCGCCTACCTGTACACGACCGACGGCGCAGGCATCGCCTTCGTCAAGCAGCTCCAGGACTACATGAAGGAGTACTTCAAGGCCGAGCCCGTCTACCAGACGCAGATGCAGGAGACCGACCTTGACTTCCGCTCGCACCTGCTCAAGATCAAGGCGACCAATCCGCAGATCCTGGCCATCGCCGGTCAGTCGGATGCGCTGGCCCGCCAGGCGCAGCAGTCCTTCGAAGTCGGCATTCCCAAGAGCGTGCTGCGCGTCGCCGCGTCGTCTGCGGGCAACGTCACCTATCCCAAGCTCGCCGGCGACGCCGCGATCGGCACGACGTTCACCCAGGCATTCAACTGCGCCGACGAGCGGCCGATCGCCAAGCAGTTCGTCGCGATGGTGAAGGATAAATACAAGTTCGCCTGCCCCGACCACGATTTCTCGCAGGCCTGGGATGCCGCGCAGATCGCGCTGGTGGCGCTCGGCAAGGCGAACCTGAAGCTCACCGACGCCTCGCTGGCCGACGACCGGCGCGCGATCCGCGACGCGACTCGCGACCATCAAGTACGAAGGCCTCGCCGGGGGTCCGATCGAGTTCTGCGCCGCGCCGACGCCGCAGTGCCGCGACGGCAACCGCACGGCGATGCTCGTCCAGTACACCAAGGGCGGCGAGAACTTCGCGACCAAGGTGATCGGCCGCGTGAGCTTCGACAAGGACTTCGGCCTGCCCAAGTAATCCCGGCAGACTGCGGGACCCGCAGCACGCATTCGGCTCGCCCCGGACGGGATTGCCTCCCGTCCGGCGGCGGAGCCTGCCCAGGACCACGTGTTTGCCGCACGTTGCACCGAACCAAGAGGGTGGCCGCGCATGACAACCAACGGACCCGAGGCTGCGCGAGTGGCGACGCTCGCTGAACCTCCGATGACCGCCTCCCGCCACCTGCTGCCCTGGGTACTGGGCTTCGGCGTGCTGTCTGGCGCTGCCCTGGCTCGTCTTCAACGACTACCAGCGCTTCCTGCTGGACCTCATCCTCATCAACATCATCCTTGCCGTCGGCCTGAACATCGTCAAGGGTTTCGCCGGCCAGGTCACCGTCGGGCACATCGCGCTGATGGCGATCGGCGCCTACACGTCGGCCATCCTGGCCACCAAGTTCGGCTTTCCGTTCTGGCTGGCGCTGCCCAGCGCGGTGCTGGTCACCGCCATCGCCGGCGCGATCGTCGGCATCCCGTCCTTCCGGCTGGAGGGCGCCTACCTTGCGCTGGCCACCCTCGGACTGGCGGAATCGGTCCGGATCTTCATCTCGGCCACCGACTACCTCGGCGCCTCGATCGGCATCAGCGACATTCCGCCCCCTAATTTGTTCGGCTTCCTGCTCGACAGCCACCTGAGCTACTACTACGTGGTGATGCCGCTGGCGCTGGCCGGGGTCTATTTCTCCTTCTGCATCCTGCGATCCAACATCGGCCGCGCCTTCAAGGCGCTGCGCGAGGACCCGCTCGCCGCCGCCGCCGCGGGCATCAACGTGCAGAAATTCAAGACGCTCGCCTTCGTGCTGAGCGCGCTGTACGCCGGCTGCGCCGGCAGTCTGGCGGCGCACATGACGCCGGGCTTCATCCATCCCAACAGCTACATGCTCGCCGAGATGGTGACGCTGCTGCTGATGGTCGTGCTGGGCGGCATCGGCCACATCTGGGGCGGCATCATCGGCGCCATCCTCGTGACCATCATCTACGACCTCACGCGCGACTACTACACCTACCAGATGCTGATCTTCGGCCTGGTGATCGTGCTGACGGTGATGTACATGCCGACCGGGATCGGCGGCATCATCGACCGCTACCTCGTGACCCGCCGGTTCATCGCGATCCGGAAGGCGAGGAAAGATGCTGCTTGAGGTCACCGGCTTTTCGAAGCACTTCGGCGGCCTGGTCGCCCTGTCCAACGTCGACCTGAATCTCGCCGAAGGCGAGATTCGCGGGATCATCGGACCGAACGGATCCGGCAAGAGCACGCTCTTCAACCTGATCTCGGGCGTCTACAAGCCCGAGCCCGGCGGAACCATGTACTTCGACGGCGAGGACGTCACCAACCTGCCGCCGCACGAGATCGCCAACCGCGGCATCGCCCGGACCTTCCAGATGCTGCGCATCTTCGCGCAGATGACGGTCCTCGAGAACCTGCTGGTCGGCCACCAGCGGCACACCCGTTACGGCCTCGCCTCGGCGGTCATCGGCACCAGTTCCGTCTGGGCGGAGGAGCGCCGCGTCCGCGACGAGATGATGGACCTGCTCGCCTTCATCGGGCTCGCCGAGTACGCGCGGATGCCCGCGGGCGAACTGTCGGGCGGGCAGCGCCGGCTGCTGGCGCTGGGCCGCGCCATGGCGATGCGCCCGAAGCTGCTGATGCTCGACGAGCCGGCCGCCGGGCCTGTCTCCGCTCAATGTCGACAAGCTGCTCGAGACGGTCATGGCGCTGAAGCAGCGCTTCGGCCTGACGCTGATCATCATCGAGCACATCCTCAAGGTCGTGATGGACACCTGCGACGATCGTCTCGCGTTCTCGAACACGGCGAGAAGATCGCCGAGGGGACGCCGGCGCAGGTCAAGGACGACCATCGCGTGATCGAGGCCTATCTCGGCAAGGAAATGCAGGACGCCGAAGTACGCGCCTTCCTGCGCGGATAGCGCGCCTCGTCGCCTTCCTACACAGCCAGGGTTCCCGAACGGATGATTTCCGCAACACCGAAAATCGTGATCGTGGGCGGCGGCGCCATGGGTTGCCTGTTCGGCGGCCTGCTCGCCGACGGCGGGCTCGACGTCACCCTGGTCGACGTCTGGAAAGAGCATGTCGACGCAATCAACCGCTTCGGACTCCGGATCCTCGGCCACGGCGGCGACCGGACCGTGCGCGTCGCGGCGACCGTCGATCCGCGTTCCATTGCCGCCGCCGACGTGATCCTGTTCCAGTGCAAGGCCTACGCCAACGTCGATGCCGCACGCTCGGTCCGGCACCTGGTCGCCGATTCGACCGCGGTCATTTCGTTCCAGAACGGCCTCGGCAACGAGGAGACGATCGGCGGAATCCTCGGCGACGAACACATCCTCGCCGGGCTCACTGCGCAGGGCGCAACCGTCGTCGAAGCCGGTGTGATCCGCAACTTCGGCGACCTGCCGAGCTATATCGGAGAACTCGCCGGAGGCGCTGTCGGCGCGCGCCACGGCGATCGCCGACGCGTTCACCAGGCACGGCCTGCCGACGTTCGCCAGTGACGACATCAAGAAGCAGAAGTGGCAGAAGCTGCTCGGCAATGTCGCGCTCGGCGCCGTCTCGGCCTCGACCGACCTGACGTCGGCGGAGATCGTCGCGATTCCCGAACTGCGCACGATCGTGCTGCGCGCGCTGGACGAAACCGCGGCCGTGGCGCGCGCCTGCGGAATCCCGCTGGGCGAGACCGAGACCCGCACCATCTTCGACCAGCTCACCGCCGTCGGCAACGGCGGCACCGGGACGAGCAAGTCGTCGATGGCGATCGACATCGCCAATCGCCGTCCCACCGAGATCGACACCATCCACGGATCGGTCACCCGGCTTGGGCGCGAACGCAACGTCCCGACCCCGACCATCGACGCCATGGTCGGCATCGTCAAGGGGCTGCAGTCGCACTACACGAAGCCGGCCGGCCGGTGACGAGGCGCGCATGAACCCGGCCCTGAAGAACAATCGCGCTCGACCATGGCAGATCACATGCTGAAGACAACCGACGTCGTTGGCGGCTACGGCAGCGTTCAGATCCTCAACGGGGTCTCGCTGTCGGTGGAACGCGGGAAGATCGTCGCGCTGCTGGGCGGCAACGGGACGGGCAAGTCGACCATTCTCAAGGCCATGTCGGGCCTGATCACGCCCTGGAGCGGCGAGATCCTCTTCGACGGCGAGCGCATCAACGGCATGCGCCCCGACCTCATCGTCCGCCGCGGCCTGGTGCAGGTCACCCAGGGCAAGGAAGCCTACCCCGCCATGACGGTCGAGGAGAACCTGCTGCTCGGCGCGCACGTCAAGCCCGATCGCGCGGTTCGGGCCCGCGGACTGGAGCGCTCCTACACCTATTTTCCAATCCTCAAGGAGCGGCGGCGGCAGGTGACCGGGACGCTCTCCGGCGGGCAGTTGCAGATGCTGTGCGTCGCCCGCGGCCTCATGTCCGAACCCAAGATGATGCTGCTGGACGAGCCCAGCGCCGCGCTGGCGCCGCAGGTGGTGCTCGACATCTTCCGCGCGGTCTCCCGCATTTGCCGCGACGGCATGACGCTGCTGCTGGTCGAGCAGAACGTGCGGATGGCGCTGCTGCTGGCCGACTACGGTTATGTGATCAAGGACGGCGTCATCCATATCGAAGGTCCGTCCGAGGACCTGATCAGCGACGACGCCGTTCGGTTGTCCTACCTTGGCGGAACGGTCGCAGACCGCGACCAGAAGCTGTCGATGTAACCGCCGCGAGCGCGCGCAAGGAGAAGCGTCATGTCCTATTTCATCGATCTTGTCATCGTCGGCCTGTCGATCGGGATGATCTACGGGCTGGTTGCGATTGGGATCTCGCTGATCTACTCCGGACTGGACGTCGTCCACTTCGCGCACGGAGAAATCTACATGCTGGGCGCGTTCATCGGCCTGTGGGTGTTCAACACCTTCCACCTTCCCTTTCCGCTGGTGCTGCTCGCATCGATGGTCATCACCGGCCTGATCGGCGTGGTCATCGAGCGCGTGTTCTACCGTCCGATCCTGAAAAGCGGCGGCGGCTACACGGTCGCGGGGATGGCGATGGTCATCTGCGGTTTCGGCATGTCCTTCGTGCTGCAGAACATCGCCTTCCTGATCTGGGGCCCCAGGTCCCTGCCCTTTCCGGTCACCTTCGGCATGCCGATCGAGATCGGCAACCTGACGCTGCCCTCGGCCTACGTGTGGATCGTGGTCTCGGCGCTGGTGTTGATGACGGTACTGCACCTGTTCCTCAAGAAGACCCGGCTCGGACTCGCCGTGCGTGCCGTCGCCGGCAACAAGGAAATCGCCTACCTGATGGGCATCAACGTCCCGCTGACCATCTCGGTCATCTTCGGCGTCGCCTGTGCGCTCGGCGCGGCCGCCGGCGTCCTGGTCGGGCCGATCAACTATGTCCATGTGCTGATGGGCCTCGGCATCCTGGTCAAGGCCTTCGCGGCCGCGGTGATCGGCGGCTTCGGCAGCCTGCCCGGGGCGGTGCTCGGCGGCCTGATGGTCGGCGTGGTCGAAAGCCTCGGCGCCGGCTACCTGTCCGGAAGCTACAAGGACATCTACGCCTTCATCCTGCTCATCGTCGTACTGATGGTTCGACCGGCGGGCATGTTCGGTGTCCTGGCCAAAACCAAGGCCTGAGCCCGATTCGGAAATTTGCAGGTACAACCGCCGGCAGCCGCACTGCGGCGCCGCGCAACTCACGGAGCACGAGATGAAGGATTCGTTCGAACAGCTGGCGCGGTCGCTGGCCGAGGCCTGGCGCACGCGCGGAATCATCGCCCTCCCCCCGGCCGGCGCCGGGCCGGCCTCGCGCGCCGATGCCTTCGCCATCCAGGACCGGATGGCCGAGCTCATCGGCGATCGCTGCGTCGGCTGGAAGGTCGGCGCCGCGGTTCGGGCCGTGCAGATCCTCGAGGGTCACGACGGCCCGATCACCGGTCGGCTGCTTGCCTCGCGGATGTTTCCGAGTCCCGCCGAGGTGCCCGCGGCGCTGTTCGACGGCTACAAGATCGAGTGCGAGTTCGCCTTTCGCTTCCGCGACGCGGTGCCGGCGCGTTCGCGCGCCTATGATCGCGCCGAACTCGAGCCGCTGCTCGTGCTCCATCCGGGACTCGAACTCGCGGCGAGCAGGTTCGCACCCGCAACCGGCGACCGCAAGTTCACGACCCATGACGCCATTGCCGACAACGGCACCGGCGGCGGCTATGTCTTTGGCGACGGCATCGCCGACTGGAAGAACGTCGACTTTGAGCGTCTTCCGATCGTCGCGCGGATCGATTCCGGCGCGCCGATCGAAGTCTATGTCGGCGAATTCCGCCGCGACCCCGTCGACATCCTGGTCGAGACGGTGAACGGATTGTCCGAGCGCGGCATCGGACTTGCCGCGGGCGACCTCCTGTCCACCGGATCGCTGACAGTGCCGACGCCGCTGCATAAGGGCCAGACCTATGAGGCCGAATTCAAGGGCCTGCAGATCCTGTCGGTGGGCATCCGCTGATGCGCCCGCTCCGCCTGGGCATGGTCGGCGGAGGTCCCGGCGCGGGGATCGCGCCGGCGCACCGGCGCGCCGCGCGACTGGACGGACGCTTCGAGTTCGTCGCCGGCGCATTTTCGCGCAACGCCGAGGCCAATCGGGCGATGGGCGTGGAACTCGGCATCGCGCCCGACCGCGTCTATCCGCGACTTCGCGGCGATGGCCCGCGCCGAGGCGGCGCGCGGACGGCATCGAATGCGTCAGCATCGTCACGCCCAACGACACGCACGCTGCCGCCAGCCTCGCCTTCATCCGCAACGGCATCGACGTCATCTGCGACAAGCCGATGACGACCTCGCTCGCCGACGCCATCGCCGTCGAGCAGGCCGCCGTCGAACACGGCGTCCTGTTCGCGCTGACGCACAACTACAGCGCCGATCCGATGGTGGCCGAGGCGCGGCATCAGGTCGACTCCGGCGCGCTGGGTGCGATCCGCGTGGTGACCGTCGAGTACGCGCAGGGGACGCGCAACCGCCTGCTCGAAGCCGAAGGCGACGCCAAGATGGCCTGGCGCGTCGACGCGGCCATCGCCGGGCCGTCGACCGTACTGGGCGACCTCGGCACGCATGCGCACCACCTGCTGCGCCGGTTCACCGGACTGGAAATCGACACGCTTTCCGCCGAACTCTCCGCCGTGGTTCCGGGACGGATGGCCGACGACAATGCCTTCGTCAATCTGCGCTTCGCCGGCGGCGCCCGCGGGCAACTCTGGTCGAGCATGGTGGCCGCCGGCAACGGCCACGGACTGCGCATCCGCGTCTTCGGCGAAAAGGCGGGACTGCACTGGGACCAGGAGCGGCCGGACGAACTCCACCTGCGTGCGGACAACGCGCCCTATCGCATCCTGCGCCGTGGCGAAGCCTATCTCTGCGAGGTCGCGCGGCACCGGTCGCGAACCAAGGCCGGCAACCCGGAAGGCTACTTCGGCGCCTTCGGCAACGTCTATGCTGACGCTGCGGAAGTGATTTCCGCGCGCCGCGAAGGCCGCAGCGGCCAATCCACTCGCCTGCTCGTTCGCGACGGCGCACGACGGTGTCATCGGCATGGCCTTCGTCGAGGCGGCCGTGGCGTCGCACGCGAACGGCGGTGCCTGGACCGCCGCGATGCCGGCTGTGCCTGCCTGATCCGCGACTGCCGCGACCTTCAACCGTCATTGACATTTCAAATACTCTTTATTGTCCATCATTGCATGGACAAATCATCCTGCTGATCCTATCGTCCATCGGGAAGCCTCCAATCGACGTCGGCGCGTGAGCCGCATCCGGTCCGAAAGCTAACGCAGATCATGTCCTCATCCAAATCGAGAATCGCAGTCGCCGGCGCCGGCCAGATCGGCAAGCGGCACATCGAACACATCCTCGGCAACGACGAGTGCGCGCTGTCGGCGATCGTCGATCCCTTGCCTTCCGCCGCCGACTTCGCGCGAACGCTGGGCGTGCCGTACTACCAGACGCTGGCCGAATTGTTCGCGAACGGCCGGCCCGACGGGGTGATCCTGGCCACGCCCAACCAGCTGCACGTCGACCATGCGCTCGAGTGCATCGCGGCCGGGGTGCCGACGCTGGTCGAGAAGCCGATCGCGCACACGCTGGCAGCCGGAGTGCGCCTGTGCGAGGCGGCGGAAGCCGCCGACGTGCCCGTCCTGGTCGGACATCATCGTCCGCACGGATCGATCATCGCCAAGGCGGTCGAAATCATCGGCAGCGGCGCGCTGGGCAGAATCGTCGCCGTGGTCGGCACCGTGCTGTTCTACAAGGCCGAGAACGAAGGCTATTTCGACGGCGCCTCCGCCTGGCGCCGGCAACCTGGGGGCGGACCGATCCTGCTCAACATGATTCACGAAGTCGGCAACCTGCGCGCGCTCTGCGGCGAGATCGTCGCCGTGCAGGCGTTTTCCTCCAGCGCCACGAGAAACTTCCCGGTCGAGGACACGGTGGCGATCGCGCTGCGCTTTGCCAGCGGCGCGCTGGGCACCTTCATGCTCTCCGACACCGCGGCCTCCGACCGGAGCTGGGAGCACGCCTCCGGCGAGGATCCCCGCTACGACAAGGCGCATACCGGCGAGGACGACTGCTACCTGGTCACCGGCACCATGGGCTCGCTGGCGATTCCCACCATGCGCCTGCAGCAGTATCCGTCGGAGGCCGATCGTTCGTGGCACAAGGCGTTGCCGACCCGCGTGATCGAACTGGAGGCCGTCGATCCGCTGCAGCGGCAGATCGCCCAGTTCGTCGACGTGATCCGCGGCAGGGCCAAACCGCTGGTCGGCGCCCGCGACGGGCTGCAGAACCTGCGTGTCACCGACGCCATCGTCGAGGCCGCGAAGACCGGCCGAGTCGTGCATACGGCCTGAGCATGCTGCCCCTGATCCCCGCCTGCCGACGCGCAGCGCCACTGCAGCCATGAAGATCTGCATGCTCGGCTCCGGTGCGCTCGGCAGCACCATCGGCGGGGCGCTGGCAGAGCGCGACAACGAGGTCTGGCTGATCGACGCCTGGAAGGAACACGTCGACGCCATCAACGGCAAGGGTCTCACGCTGCGCACCGGCGGCATCGACCGGACCGTAAGGGTGAACGCCCGCGTCTCGGCGGAGGGCATCGGCCCCGCCGACCTGGTCGTCGTGCTGGTGAAGTCCTTTCATACCCGCGAGGCGATCGGCCAGGCCGCCGCAATCATCGGCCCCGACACCGCGGTGATGTCGCTGCAGAACGGCCTTGGCCACGAGGAGATCATCGCGGAGGTCGCTCGGCAAGGAGCGCGTGCTGGCGGGCAAGACCTACGCCGGCGGCGTTCTGCTCGGGCCGGGTCTGGTGGGCGCCAGCACGGCGGGCAAGTCCACCTACATCGGCGAACTCGACGGCCGCATCAGCGAGCGCGCGCAACGCATCGCCGCAGCCTTCACCGAAGCCGGTCTGGCCACCGAGGTCAGCGCCAACATCGTGGGCACGATGTGGGACAAGCTGCTGATCAACGTCGCCACCGGCGCGCTTTCCGGGATCACGCGCCTGACCTATGGCGGTCTCTACAGCCTGCCCGAGGTGAGGGATTGCGCGCTCGCAGCGGTGCAGGAGGCGATCGACGTCGCCGGCGCGCTGGGCGTGAAGCTCAGCAGCGACCGCCCCGAGGATGCCTGGATGCTGGCCGCGCAGGGACTGCCCGACGATTTCAAGACGTCGCTGTTGCAGAGCATCGAAGCGGGCGCGCCGACCGAGGTCGACTTCATCTGCGGCGCCGTCGTGCGCTGGGGCGAGCGCACCCGGATTCCGACGCCGGTGAACCGAACGCTGGTCGCCTGCGTGAAGGGCATCGAGCTGGCGCTGAAGCAGCGTGCGGCCCGGCCGGCGGGACCGGCTTCGACAAGGGATCCCCGGTGAACGAGCGCGTCATCGCCTACCCGAAGCGATCCTACGTCGAACACGTCGCGATCCGGGTCAGCGACATCGACTGGCACATCCGTTTTTTCCGCGAGGCGCTGGGCATGGCGGTCCGCGAGTACGACGGTCCGCAGGACAACCCGAAGACAGGTCTGGACCGTCGGTGGCGTGCAACTGATGGCCGATCCCGATTTCAAGGGACCCGAGGGGCGCCTCGCGCATCTCGGTGTGATGACCGAGGACCTCGAGGCCGCGCTTGAGGCCGCCTATGCGTGGCCCGGCGTCACCGCCATGCCGCAGGGACGCAACTGGCTCGCGCTGCCCGACGGGCTGTGCGTCGAGATCCTGCCGGCAACCGGCAACGCGGTCGCCGCCGTCCTGGCGATCGATCCAAGGATCTGATGCTTCGGCATCGCCACCGCAACCACTGACAGACGGAGAGTCGGATTGAAGAAATTCCTGATGCTGCACGGCGTGAATCACAACATGTTCGGCAAGCGCGAGCCGAAATTCTACGGCACGATCACGCTGGACGAGATCAACGGCAAGCTCGTCGCGCTGGGCAGGGAACTGGGGGTCGAGGTCGACAGCCTTCCAGACCAATCACGAGGGCGCGATGTGCGAGCGCATCCACCAGGCGTTCTTCGACAAGGTCGACGGCGTCATCATCAATGCGGGCGCCTTCACCCACTACAGCTACGGCATGCGCGACGCGCTGGCGATCCTGACCGTGCCCATCGTCGAAATTCACATGTCGAACAACCACGCGCGCGACAAGTTCCGCCAGTACTCGGTGATCTCGGAGATCGCCAAGGGCTACATCGCCGGCTTCGGCGTCGACAGCTACCTGCTCGGGCCTGCGCGCAGCGGTGTCGGCCAGCGCGCCGCGCAGGCGTGAGCGTGCCGGAGCGCGGCGCGCTCACCACGAATCGAAACTGACGGGAGCGAGAGGATGGCCGTGGAACGATACTGGGACGATGCCAAGGTCGGCGACGAGGGCGTGACGCCGACGGTGACGGTCACCGGCGCGATGATCGACATGTATGCCGACGTCTCCGGCGACCACACGCTGCTGCACGTCGACGAGGAGTACGCGCGCAAGTCGCACTTCGGCGAGCGCGTCGCGCACGGACTGTTCGGCCTAGCCGTCGCCGACGGATTGAAGTGCCAGGCAGAGTATCGCTTTCGTCCCGGCATGTCGCTCGGCTGGACCTGGGACTTCCTGCTGCCGATCCGCATCGGCGACGTGCTGCGCGTCAAGTTCCGCATCGGCAGCATGCGGCTGTCCAAGAGCAAACCCGGCTGGGGAATCGTGGTGATTCCCTGCGAACTGCTCAACCAGGACGACCAGGTCGTGCATCGCGGCGAACACCGGCTGATGATCCCGCGCCGGCCGGACGCCGCCGCCTGACCGCACTTCGTGCGTCCGGGCGTACTCGATCCCGGCCCCCGCGACCCATTCGGAGCGCTCCATGCAAAAGCAACCACTACCCCTCGCCGGCCTTCGCGTCATCGACTACACGCATTTCCTTGCGGGGCCCTACCTCTCCCGCTGCCTCGCCGGCATGGGCGCCGAGGTGATCAAGGTCGAGCGGCCGAAGGACGGCGACGCGGGCCGGCACCATCCCTACTTCATCGACGGTCAAAGCGGCTATTTCCTGCAGCAGAACATGGGCAAGAAGGGTCTGTGCGTCAACCTCAAGGACCCGCGCGGCCACAAGCTGATGCTCGAACTGGCGCGAACCGCCGACGTGTTCGTCGAGAACTACCGACCCGGCGCGCTGGAGAAGGTGGGCCTGGGCTACGAGGCACTGTCGAAAATCAATCCCCGCCTCGTCTATTGCTCGGTCTCCGCCTACGGCCACACCGGCCCCGATGCGTCGCGGCCGGGGTTTCGGCGTGATCGCCGAAGCGAAAAGCGGCGCGATGGCGATGATCGGCGTTCCTGGCGCGCCCCCGCCGCTGTTCCGCATGCCCATCGCCGACATGTATGCCGGCATTCACGGCGTGGCGGCCGTCTGCGCCGCGCTCATCGGTCGCGCGACCACCGGCAAGGGAAGCCATATCGACATGGCGCTCTACGATTGCATGGTCGGGCATGCACGACTATGCACTGCAGTGCTACACGATGAGCGGCGGCAAGGAAATCCCGGTGCAGACCGGACACGACCTCCCGCATTCGACCGTCTACGGCGTGTTTGCCGCGCGCGACGGCAACCTGGCCATCGCCGCGCAGGTCACCGATGCCTGGAAGCGCCTCGCCCAGGCTGATCGGCGGCGAAGCGCTTGCCGCCGACGCCCGATTTCACAGCCCGGAGGGCCGCAACGCGAATCGCGAGGAAGCGCTCGGCCACGTTTCGGCCTGGACCGTCGCGCCATACGGTCGCCGAATGCGTCGCGGCGCTCGATGCGGCCGACGTTCCGAACGCCGCGGTGCAGAACATCGACGCGGTGCTCGCGGACCCGCAGATCCTGGCGCGGGGGATGATCGTCGAGCAGGAGCATCCGGTCCTCGGCAAGGTGAAGTCTGGCCAACATTCCCTTCCGGTTCTCCGGTTGCGACGTGACGCCGCGCACGCCCGCGCCGCTGCTCGGCCAGCACAATCGCCAGATCGCCGCCGGCCTGGGATTTCCGGCCGAGGAAATCGACGCCATGGTGAAGGACGGCGTGCTCTACGCCGAAGAAGCGGTGGCCACGCATGCGGCCTGGCTGAACAATCGCCTGCGGAAATGGCGGCGGCCGCCGATCGGCCGACGGACGACGCGATGAAGACCATCCGCTGGGGCATCATCGGCTGCGGCGACGTCACCGAGATCAAGAGCGGCCCGGGCCTGTACAAGGCGGCGAATTCGCAGCTGCTCGCGGTCATGAGGCGCAACGGCGCGCTGGCGGCGGACTACGCGCGCCGGCACGGCGTCGCCGCGCTGGCACGACGACGCGGAGGCGATCATCCGCGCGCCGGACATCGATGCCGTCTACGTGGCGACCGTTCCCGAGTCGCATCGCGACTACGTGCTGCGCTGCGCGGCGGCCGGCAAGCCGGTGCTGGTCGAAAAGCCGATGGCCATGGACCACGGCCAGTGCCTGGAGATGATCGACGCCTGCCGTGCGCGCCGGCGTGCCGCTGTGGGTCGCCTATCTACCGGCGCGCGCTGCCCCGCTTTCTCGCGGTGCGCGACCTGCTGCGGCAGAATGCCATCGGCCCGATCCGACTGGTGACCAGCCGCCAGTTCCAGCCGCTCAAGGCCCCGGCCGACATGAACCCCGGTTCGCCGCCGTGGCGCATCGACCCGACGCTGTCGGGCGGCGGCCTGTTCGTCGACATGGTCAGTCACACGCTGGACTTTCTCGACTTCGTGTTCGGTCCGATCGAGCGCGTGCGTTCGTTCGCGGACAACCAGGCCGGCGCCTACGGCACCGACGACATCGTCACCGCGAGCTTCCGCTTCGCTTCCGGCGTCCTCGGCAGCGGCGCCTGGTGCTACGCGGCCGACCGGGAGGAGGAGTTGGTCGAAATCGTCGGCGCCGAAGGGCGCATCCGCTTCTCGACGACCAGGCCCGTTCCCATCCGCGTGCTGCGCGGCGATTCGGTCGAGGAAATCGCGATAGACGATCCGCCGCACGTTCACCAGCCGTTGATCCAGACCATCGTCGACGAACTGAACGGACAGGGGCCACTGCCCCAGCAGCGGCGAATCCGCCGCGCGCACGACCTGGGTGATCGACGAAATCCTGCGCGAATACCGCGCCGCGCGCGCAGCGCGGCGCGACGAAGGGACGGCCATGAGCGGCTCGCCTGCAGGGCCAGGTCGCCATCGTCACCGGCGCAGCCCGCGGCATCGGTCGCGGCATCGCGGCGCGGCTGGCGCGCGAGGGTTGCCGGGTGGTGATCTGGGATCGCGACATCGACGGCCTTCGACGCCGATGCCGCCGGCTTCGTGCCGGCGGCGATCGAGTCGGTCGACGTGGCCGACTACGCGATCGGTCGAGCGCGGCTTCGCGGCGACCATGGCGCGCGTCGGGCGGCTGGACATCCTGGTCAACAACGCCGGGGTGAGCGGACCGGTGCTGCCGACGTGGGAGTATCCGCTGGACGCAGTGGGATCGCGTGCTCGCCGTCGACCTGACCGGTGTCTTCCATTGCTGCCGGGTGGCGGTGCCGCGCCTGCGCGATGCGGGCTACGGTCGCGTCGTCAATGTCTCGTCGATCACCGGCAAGGAAGGCGCCCCCGGCATCGCCGCCTACGCGGCAGCGAAGGCCGGCGTGATCGGCTTCACCAAGTCGCTGGCACGCGAGCTGATCGGCTCGGGCGTGCTGGTCAACTGCATCGCCCCGGTCATCACCGAGACCGACCTCTTCCGGGAAATGACGCCGGAACACATCGCCTCGGCGAAGGCCAAGATCCCGATGGGGCGGTTCCTGACCATCGACGAAATCGCCGCGATGGTCGCCTGGATCGCGGGACCGGAGTGCAGTTTCTGCACCGGCTTCACCTTCGACCTGTCGGGCGGTCGCGCCACCTACTGAGAGCCACCTCGGAAACCGACATGAAGAAATTCCTGATGCTGCACGGCATCAACCACAACATGTTCGGCAAGCGCGATCCGGTCCAGTACGGAACCATCACGCTGGCGGAAATCGACGGCCAGCTGCAAAGGCTCGGCCGGGAGCTGGGCGTCGAGGTCGCCAGTTTCCAGACCAATCACGAGGGCGCGATGTGCGAACGCATCCACCAGGCCTTTGTCGAGAAGACGGACGGCGTGGTCATCAATGCGGGCGCGTGGACCCACTACAGCTACGGCATCCGCGATGCGCTGGCGATTCTGACCGTGCCCGTGGTCGAGATCCACATGTCCAACATCCATGCGCGCGAGGCGTTTCGCCACCACTCGGTGCTTGCCGAAATCGTCAAGGGCCAGATCGTCGGATTCGGCCTCGACAGCTATCTGCTGGGCCTGCGCGCGGCGGTTTCCGCCGCCGGCCGAGGCCCGGACCTGAAACACGAACACGGAAGGAGACAATGATGGCAGCTGAATTCAGCGGCAAGATCGTCGTGGTAGCCGGGCGGCAGCCGGGGCATCGGCCGCGGCATCGCCGCGGCATTCGCGGCGCGCGGCGCGCAGACCGTGCTGGCCGCCTCGTCGCAGGCGAACCTCGACGCGGCGGCCGACGCGATTGCCGGCCAGCGGCGCGAATGCGCCCGGACGTATGCGCGGCGGACCTGCGTCGCGCGGAAGGCTGCGAACGGGTGTTCCGCCTGGTCTCCGAACGTCACGGCCGCTGCGACATCCTGGTCAATTCCGCCGGCGCGACGCGCGCCGGCGCCTTCCTGAGCCTCGACGAGGACGCCTGGCAGGACGGTTTCGCGCTCAAGTTCTTCGGCTGCGTCCGCCTGTGTCGCCTGTTCTGGCCGCAGCTCAAAGCCGCGAAGGGCCACGTCGTCAACATCGTCGGCGGCGCAGCGCGCACGCCGGACCCGGAGTTCCTGATCGGCGGGTCGGTCAACGCGGCGATGCATAACTTCACCAAGGGCCTGTCCGGACTGGGCAAGCGGGACGGCGTGAACGTCAACGCCATCCTGCCCGGGATGACCGAGACCGAGCGCGTCGAACAGCTGTTCCGCCAGCGCGCCGAAGCCGCCGGTACCTCGATCGACGAGGTGCGCAATGCGCTGATCGCCAAGGACGGCCTCGCCCGCCTGGGCAAGCCGGAGGACGTCGCTGCGCTGGCGCTGTTCCTGTGCTCGGAGTCTGCCCGCCACATCCAGGGAACCGCCATCGCCGTCGATGGTGGGGCGACCCCGGGGGCCCATTGAACGCCGCCATCCCCGGCGGCTGCGCCGCGGCCGCCGCAGGTCCGGCGAGGCGCGCCGATCCGGCCGGCAACGACATCGGAGAAGCGCACATGGCCGGCATGAGACCCGCGGCGTGCGTCATGGGCTGGCCGGTGAAGCAGTCGCGCGCACCGATCATCCACGGCTACTGGATCGAAAAGCACGGCATCGACGCCGACTTCCGTCTCGAGGCCGTGCCGCCGGAGGCGTTCGCGGATTTTCTGGCGCACCTGGGCGAGCGCGGCTATGTCGGCGGTTCGGCGACGATGCCGCACAAGCAGATGGCGCTGACGCTGACCGAGCCCGACGCCCGCGCCACGGCCATCGGCGCAGCCAACGTGATCTGGCTGGACAACGGCAAGCTCCGGTCGACGAACTCCGATGTCGTCGGCTTCATCGCCGCGCTCGACGAGTCGGCGCCGGGCTGGGACCGGCGCGCCGAGAAGGCGGTCGTGTTCGGCGCCGGCGGTGCGGCGCGCGCCATCGTCTACGGCCTGCTGGAGCGCGGCGTGCAGATCGTCCATGTACACAACCGCACCGCGGCCAAGGCGGAGGCGCTGCGCGAGCGGTTCGGTCCGAAAATCGTTCCCACGGACACCGCGGCACTGCCGGCGGCGCTCGAAGGCGCCGGACTCCTCGTCAATGCCACATCCTTCGGCATGGTCGGCAATCCCGACCTCGACGTCGACCTGTCGACGCTGCGCGCCGATGCGGCGGTCGCCGACGCGGTCTACGTGCCGCTCGAAACGGGACTGCTCAAGCGCGCCCGCGCGCGCGGCCTCGCCGTCTCGGACGGACTCGGGATGCTGCTGCACCAGGGCACCATCTGCTTCGAGAAGTGGTTCGGCGTGCGTCCGGTGGTGACGGCGGAACAGCGCCAACGGGTCGAACAGGCGCTGCGCGCATCGTGACGCGAGTCGCGACCCGGCAGGCGCGGGCTTCGCCGAACGCAACGGAGGCCGGCGGCCGCCATGCATGAAACATGAACGCCTGTCGATTCACCAGGTGACGCTGCTGCAGCAGTGCACGACGCCGCAATTCGTCGCCGCGCTGGTGCGCAATGGCGTCCCCTGCACCAGCCTCTGGCGCGAAAAGACGCGGGAATTCGGCGTCGAAGCCACGGCGCGCCTGATCGCCGACAGTGGCATCGCGCTGTCCGGCTACTGCTTTGCCGGACTCATCAATTCGCCGGACAAAGACGAGGCGGCCAAGGCGCGGGACGACGTCCGGCGCGCGCTCGACGAGGCGGCCACCCTCGGTGCGCCCTGCCTGGTGTTCGTCGCCGGCGGAGTCGATGCGCGGGACCGGAACATCGCCGAAGCGCGGGAGCGTGCCGTCGAAGGCATCGCCGAACTCATTCCCCACGCCCGCAGCGTCGGCGTCAAGTCTGGCGCTCGAGCCCCTGCATCCGATGATCTGCGCCACGCGCTCGGTCCTGTCCACGGTGAAGCTCGCCAACGACTGGTGCGACCGGCTCGGCGCCGAGGACATCGTCGGCATCGCGGTCGACACCTACGCCGTCTGGTGGGACCCGGAAATCGAGGCCGAGATCGCGCGCGCGGGCAAGCGCATCTGCTCGTTTCACGTCAGTGACTGGCTGGCCGACACCCGCGACCTGCGCCTTGACCGTGGCATGCCGGGCGATGGCGTCATCGACCTCCCGGGACTGCGGAAGTCGGTCGAGGCGGCCGGCTACGACGGCTACATCGAGTTCGAGATCTTCTCGCAGCGCGACTGGTGGCAGCGCGACCCCGACGAGGTGATCGGCGTCATCAAGAACGTTACGGCAAGGCGGTTTGAATGGAAGAAATCGGATTCGGCCTGATCGGCGCCGGCGTCATCGGGCGCGTGCATGCCCGCAACGTCGCCGCCCGCGCGGACGCGCGGCTGCGCTGGATCGTCGACATCGACGCGACGCGCGGCGGCGAGCTCGCCGCTGCCCATGGCGCGCGCTTCACCGCGTCCATCGACGAAATGCTCGCCGATCCGGCGGTCCGCGTGGTGATGATCGGCTCGTCGACCGACGTGCACGAGGCCCATCTGCTCGCCTGCGTGCGGGCAGGCAAGGCCATCCTGTGCGAGAAGCCGATCGCCGACAGCCTCGAGCGCGCGCGCAACTGCCTTGACGCCGTCCGCGCGGCCAATGCCATTGCCGCCATCGGCTTCAATCGCCGTTTCGATGCGCAGCACCGGGAGGTCCACGACCGCGTGCGGGCCGGCGAGATCGGCACGGTCGAATCCGTCCACATCGTCTCCCGCGCCTCGGCGGCCCCACCGCCTGCGGCCGCGCACCGTGCCGGCGGCATGCTGCGCGAAAAGGGCACGCACCACTACGATCTCGCCTGCTGGCTGGTGCGCTCCGAACCCGTCGAGGTCTATGCCGCCGGCGGCTGTCTGTTCGATCCCGGATTCGCCGCCTACGGCGATGTCGACACGGCCGCGCTGACGCTGCGCTTCGCCTCCGGTGCGCTGGCGACGTTCAGCTTCAGCCGCCGGACCGCCTACGGCTGCGACGAATCGATCGAGGTGTTCGGTTCGAAGGGGCATGCTGCAGTCGCGGCAGCCGAGGCCGCTTTCCGTGTCGCTCTACCAGGGCGGCCGGGTGATCGACGACGGCATCCATTCCGGCTGGTACGAGCGCTTCGCGCCGACCTACGTGGCGCAACTCGATGCGCTGGTGGCGAGCGTCCGCGCCGGCGTTCGCGGTCGAACCCACGCTGGTCGACGGCATGCGCGCACAGGCCATCGCCGAGGCCGCCGTCGAATCATTGCAGCCGCGGCGTTCCGGTGGCGATCGCCAACGTCTGGCAGGAATGACCGTTCCCGCATCCGGCAACCGGCGGCGGCCTGCTCGCGACCGCCCGCGGAATCGGCGGCAGGCGATGAGCCTGCTGGCGCAGCAGGGCGCCATCGTCACCGGCGGCGCGCGCGGCATCGGTCTTGGCATTGCGCAGCGCCTGGCCAGCGAAGGCTGCCGCGTCGCGCTGTGGGACCGCAGCTTCGACGAATTCGACGCCGCGGCCGCCGGTTTTGCGCCCGCGTCGCTGCAGACCGTCGACGTGGCGGACTACCGGCAGGTCGAGCGGGCGTTCGCCGCCACCGTACAGGCGCTCGGCACCATCGACATCCTGGTCAACAACGCGGGCATCAACGGCCCGGTGGCCCCCGTCTGGGAATACCCGCTGGAGGCCTGGGACCGCGTGCTTGCGGTCGACCTGACCGGCGTCTTCTACTGCAGCCGCGCCGCGATTCCGCACCTGCGCGGGCGCGGCTACGGGCGCATCGTCAATGTCGCGTCGATCGCCGGCAAGGAAGGCAACCAGGGCATCGCCGCCTACGCCGCCGCGAAGGCGGGCGTGATCGGCTTCACCAAGTCGCTGGCGCGGGAGTTGATCGGCAGCGGCGTGCTGGTGAATGCGATCGCGCCGGTGCTCACCGAGACCGAATTGTTCCGCGAGATGACGCCAGAGCACATCGCGCTGGCCAGAAGCCGGATTCCGATGGGGACGGACGCTGACGGTGCCGGAAGTGGCGGCGATGGTCGCCTGGATCGCCAGCCCGGAATGCAGCTTCACCACCGGCTTTGTCTTCGACCTGTCCGGCGGCCGCGCGACCTACTGACGTTCAGGCGCCGATGTCCCAAAGCGCCGCGCCGCGCTTCAGCGCGCCTTTCGCGACAACGGTGCGATGGATCTCCGACGTGCCGTCGAAGATCCGGAAGATCCGCGCGTCGCGATAAAGCCTCTCGATCGGCAGTTCGCGCGAATAGCCCATGCCGCCGAAGACCTGCACCGCGCGATCCGCCACGCGGCCTAGCGTTTCGGCGGCCTCGATCTTGACCATCGAGATCCAGTCGCGCGCATCGCGGCCCTGATCGATCTCCCACGCCGCCCGCAGCAGCAGAAGGCGCGCCGCGTTGATCTCGACCACGCTGTCGGCGATCATCTGCTGGATCATCTGGAATTCGCCGATCGCCTTGCCGAACTGCCTGCGCTCGCCGGCATGATCGGTCATGAGCGTAAGCAGCCTGCAGGCCTTGCCGACCGCGCGCGCGCCGACCTGCCCCAACCGCACCCGGCCCAGCGTTGCATAGGCCAGCGCCAGCCCCTCGCCCTCACGGCCGAGCAGGTGCTCGGCGGCAAGTTCGACGCCGTGGAAGAACAACTCGACGTGGCTGGTGCCCGTCAGGCCCATCATTTCCTGGCTGCGGCCGATCTCCACGCCGGGCATCGTCTTGTCGACGAGGAACAGCGACACGTGGCGCGGTCGCGCCGCCGGATCGGTCACCGCCGTCACGATGAAGAAATCCGAGAACAGCCCGTCGCTGATGAAGTGCTTGTTGCCGGAGAGCACCCAGCCGCCGGCACTCCTCTCCGCCCGGGTCTTGATCGCGCCGGCGTCCGAGCCGGCGTCCGGCTCGGTGAACGCGATCGAGCAGGTGCGTTCGCCGCGCACCGCAGGCAGCAGCCAGCGTTCCCTTTGCGCCTCATTCCCCTCGAGC
This sequence comes from uncultured beta proteobacterium, assembly GCA_963712105.1. GTDB lineage: Bacteria > Pseudomonadota > Gammaproteobacteria > Burkholderiales > Casimicrobiaceae > VBCG01. Next base: position 334,400 of record CAVQGR010000007.1, on the reverse strand, counting down.
AGCGATTCGTAGACGTTGCCGAACGCGCGCCGGATCAGGATGTCCTTGGTGTGGCCGAACTGTTCCTCGACCAGCATGGTGTCGACGGCCGAGAGTCCTCCTCCGCCGTAGCGCTCCGGGATGTTCATCGCGTAGAAGCCGAGCGCACGCGACTTCTCGAAGATCTCCCGCGCCTTTTCCGGGTCGAGATGACCGGACTTCTCGATCCCGTTCTCGAGCGGGATCAACTCGGTCTGCACAAAGCGGCGGACGGTTTCGACGATCAGTTTCTGCTCGTCGGAAAGGTCGAAATCCATGAAGTTCCCGCTGGAGTTTGTTGCGTCGCTTGGGCGCAATGTCGGCGGACCACCGGACGGGCGGTCGGCCTCGCCTCCATTCTGCCTCAAAGCTGCCGAGCGGAGAGGCGCCTGCCGGTCCGGGCCTCGACGATCTGCATCACTGCGGAGAAATTGCCGTCACCCCAGCCTATGGCGTCGCCTGCCTCACTTGCCCCAGGACTCGATGACCTGATCGAGTCCGGCCCGGTAGCCCGGGAATTCCGGCTTCCATCCGGGCACGCGCGGTGCCGGCGCGCCGGGGGGCATCGGCAGTGCCGTCTGCTGCATGTGCTCCCCGGCAATGATGGCCCGGGCCAGTGGTCTGGAAAACAACGGCAGATGCAGCGGCCTGCGCCGTCCGACGCGGTGCGCGAACGCGTCCATGAAGGTCATGAACGGGACCACATGCCCGTCGGTGGCGTACAGGATCCTCCCTTCATTTCGCGCTTTCCCCGCGGCGAGCAGCGCCGTGGCGGCGTCAAACTGGTGCAGATGGTATTGCCGCGCCTTCGACGGACCCGACCAGTAGGGTCGGCCGAGACCGAACGCCTTGCGATATGCGCGCAGGTCGGCACTTTTGGGGCCGTAGAGGTAGCCCAGGCGCACCACGCAGGCAGGCACCGGGCCGGCGAGCACCAGCGCCTCGCATTCGAGGATCGCCTCGACCTGCGAGCGCAGCGGCTCGTCGACGACCGCGCCGCGCTCGATGGCGTGCACAAATGCGAAGCTGGCGTGGACCAGCATCGCTGCGCCGTCCGCCTGCGCTGCCCGCATCGCCCGGCGCGCGCCCGACAATGCGGGGCCGGCAAAGTCCTTCCACGCATGTCCGTCGTGCAGCAGCGTGTTGGCCTGCTGCCCGGCCAGGTTGATCCGGACGTTCGCCGCATCGCCAGCCATCCGCCGCGATGCCAGGACGCGCCCCAGTTCGGAACGCAATCCGGTGATCGACACGGTCATGTCTGCCGGCCCCCGCTTTCGAACTGCGGCCACGCGCCGATCACCCGCCCCGCGCTCCGGCATCCCGGGGCCCGAGGAAGAACCACAGGATCAGGCCCAGCACCGGCAGCAGGATCACCGCCAGTGTCCAGAGCAGCTTCTTCTCCTTCGAAGCGCCGCTCTGGAAGATGTTGATGATTGCCCAGATGTCGCCCGCGAGTATCAGCAGGCCCCAGAGGCCGTTGTATCCGAATTTCATCATGGTTGACTCGCCGAATCGCGCGCGGTGGAAGGCTCCGCTCCCGACAACCATACGTTGTCGGCGGCCACCCCCGCAAGTGCGGCACCGGACGAAGTAAAATGGCCCGGTCGCGACTCCGCCTCGCATCGGGCATCTGCGCAATGGACATGGACAATCGATTCGACGACCTTCGCGATGCCGTGCGCGACCTGTGCGCGCAGTTTCCTGACGAGTATCACCGCAAGATCGACGAGCAGCGCGGCTATCCGGAGGAATTCGTCGACGCGCTGACCAGGGCGGGATGGCTGGCGGCGATGATCCCGCAGGACTACGGCGGCTCGGGGCTGGGCCTGTCCGAAGCGAGCGTGATCATGGAAGAGATCAACCGTTCCGGCGGCAACTCCGGAGCCTGCCACGGCCAGATGTACAACATGGGCACCCTGTTGCGTCACGGCTCCGACGAGCAGAAGCAACGCTACCTGCCGAAGATCGCCAGCGGTGAACTGCGGCTGCAGTCGATGGGAGTGACCGAGCCCACCGCCGGCACCGACACCACCAGGATCAAGACCACCGCCGTCAGGAAAGGCGACCGTTACGTCGTCAACGGCCAGAAGGTGTGGATCTCGCGCGTCCAGCATTCGGACCTGATGATCCTGCTGGCGCGCACCACGCCACTGGCGGAGGTGAAAAAGAAATCGTTGGGAATGTCGATTTTTCTGGTCGACCTGCGTGACGCGATCGGCAACGGCCTGACCGTGCGCCCGATCGCCAACATGGTCAACCACGAGACCAACGAGCTGTTCTTCGAGAATCTGGAGATTCCCGTCGAGAACCTGATTGGCGAGGAAGGCCAGGGCTTCAAGTACATCCTCGACGGGTTGAACGCCGAACGCACGCTGATTGCCGCCGAGTGCATCGGCGACGGCTACTGGTTCGTCGATCGCGTCACCCGCTACACCAAGGACCGCATCGTGTTCGACCGGCCGATCGCGCAGAACCAGGGTGTGCAGTTTCCGATCGCCGAGGCGTTTATCGAGGTCGAGGCTGCCAACCTGATGCGCTGGAAGGCCTGCGAACTCTTCGACGCCCAGCTGCCCTGCGGCGCGCAGGCCAACATGGCCAAGCACCTCGCGGCGAAGGCATCGTGGGAGGCCGCCAACGTCTGCCTGCAATACCATGGCGGTTACGGCTTCGCCTGCGAGTACGACGTCGAACGCAAATTCCGCGAGACACGGCTCTATCTGGTGGCGCCAGTTTCGTCGAACCTGATCCTGTCCTACGTGGCCGAGCATCTGCTCGGCATGCCCCGTTCCTTCTGAGGAATTGCACCGATGGACTCCACGCTGCGTCCTCTCGACGGCATCACCGTCGTTTCGCTGGAGCACGCGATCGCCGCCCCTTTCTGCACCCGGCAGCTGGCGGATCTCGGCGCGCGAGTCATCAAGGTGGAGCGCCCGGGTGTCGGTGATTTCGCGCGTGCCTACGACCAGCGCGTGCGCGGACAGTCGTCGCATTTCGTGTGGACCAACCGCTCCAAGGAAAGCCTGTCGCTCGATCTCAAGCACGCGCAGGCGCCGCAGGTGCTCGGGCGCCTGCTTGAACACGCCGACGTGCTGGTGCAGAACCTCGCGCCAGGCGCCGCGGCTCGGCTGGGCCTATCATTTGACACGCTGCACGCGCGCTTTCCGAAGCTGATCGTCTGCGACATCTCCGGCTATGGCGACGACCGCGACAATCCCGGTCCGTATCGCGACAAGAAGGCCTACGACCTGCTGATCCAGAGCGAGTCCGGCTTCCTCGCGGTCACCGGCACGCCGGAGGCGCCGGCCAAGGCCGGTTGCTCGATCGCCGACATCGCCGCCGGCATGTACGCCTACACCAATATCCTCGCCGCGCTCATCCAGCGCGGCAAGACCGGGCTGGGCTGCCGCCTCGACGTGTCGATGCTCGAAAGCATGGCCGAGTGGATGAGCTTTCCGCTCTACTATGCCTTCGAGGGCGCGCCGCCACCGCCGCGCGCCGGGGCGGCGCATGCGACCATCTACCCGTATGGACCCTTTCCGACCGGCGACGGCAAGACGGTGATGCTCGGCCTGCAGAACGAGCGCGAGTGGCGCGAGTTCTGCGTCCAGGTGCTGCGCCAGCCGGGGCTCGCAACCGATGCGCGCTACGCCTCCAACGCGCTGCGCGTGACCGCGCGCAAGGAACTGCTGCCGATCATCGACAGTGTATTTGCGGAACTCACGGCCGAGCAACTGGTCGCACGCCTGGACGAGGCGCAGATTGCCAACGCGCAACTCAATACGCTGGACGCCGTCTGGGCACATCCGCAACTGAAGGCGCGCAACCGCTGGACCGAAGTGGACACGCCGGCAGGCGCGATTCCCGCGCTGCTGCCGCCCGGTATGCCCGAATCCTTCCACCCGCGCATGGACCCGATTCCGGCGCTGGGCCAGCACTCCGCCACCATTCTCGGCGAACTCGGTTTCTCGAAGGACGAGATCGAACAGTTGCACGCACAAGGTGCGTGGTAAGCGAAGGAGTGCCAACCGTCATGACCGACGATCATCCGAGCAAGACGCTCGCCAGCTTCGCCGCGACGCTGCAGTTCGACGACATTCCGGAATCCGTCGTCCGGCGCACCGAGGATCTCTTCGTCGACTGGCTGGCCTCGGCACTCGCCGGCAAAGGCGGGCGGCCGGTCGAATCCATCACCGGTTTCATGGAAGACATGGGACCGGCCGACGGTCCCAGCGAGGTGCTGATCCATCGTCGCCGCAGCAGTCCACTGGTGGCGGCCACCGCCAACGCAGCGTCGTCGCACTTCGCCGAGCAGGATGACGTGCACAACGGTTCGGTGTTTCATCCGGCGACGGTGGTCTTCCCGCCGGTGCTGGCCGTGGCGCAGGCATTGGGCCGCAGCGGCGCCGACCTGCTGACTGCCGCGGTGGCAGGCTACGAGGTCGGCATCCGCGTCGGCGAATTCCTGGGCCGCACGCACTACAAGATCTTCCACACCACCGGGACCGCCGGCACGCTGGCCGCCGCAGCGGCGGTAGGTCGCCTGCTGCACCTCGATCCGGCGCAGATGCTCCATGCGTTCGGCTCGGCCGGCACGCAATCCTCCGGACTGTGGGAATTCCTGCGCGACGGCGCCGACTCCAAGCAGTTGCACGCGGCGCATGCGGCGGCCGCCGGACTCACCGCCGCGTATCTGGCCTGGGACGGCTTCACCGGTGCCCGGCACATTCTCGAAGGCCTCCAGGGCCTGGCCGCGGGCACCGCGCCCGACGCCGATGTGGCAAGACTGGTCGACCGCCTCGGCAGGCGCTGGGCTACTGCGGAAACGTCGTTCAAGTACCACGCCGCGTGCCGGCACACGCATCCGGCAGCCGATGCGCTGCTGCAGGTGATGCGCGAGCATTCGCTGCGACCGGCGCAGGTCGCGCAGGTGACCGCGCATGTGCATCGCCCGGCGATCGACGTGCTCGGGCCGGTGACCAGTCCCACCACCGTGCACCAGTCGAAGTTCTCGATGGGCACGGTGCTGGCACTGGTGGCCAGATTCGAGCACGCCGGCCTGCCCGAGTTCGAGCAGCATTTTCTCGATGCCGAGACCGTCGACTTCCGCGATCGCGTGCGCATGGAGTTCGACGAGGAAGTCGACGCCGCCTACCCGCAACGCTGGATCGGCAAGGTCACCGTGCTCACTTCCGATGGAGCGCGCCTTGACGGACGCGTGAACGAACCGAAGGGCGATCCGGGCAATTCGTTGAGCCGCAACGAACTGCGCGCCAAGGCACAGCGTCTCGCGCAGTTCAGCGGCGCGGCCACCGAGGCGGAAATGAACACCTTGCTGGATAGCGCCTGGTCGATCGCGCTGGCGGAGCGCGTTCCGCTGCTGTTGGCGACCGGGAACTGACCAGCACTGCGCAGGCTTCAGCGCAGCGTGGCCAGCGCGTCCATGGTCAGCCAGCCTTCGTGGTCCTGCGCCCAGAGCCTGATCGACTTGCCGTCGGCCTGCGGCGTGCCACCCACCCGGAACGGATGCAGGTCGAAGGTTGGCCGCACCGCCTTGAATTGAAATGCAGCTACGTCCGCGGTGGGCGCGTTTCTACGCACCAGGTCCAGCAACAGCGTGGCGATCAGCGGGCCATGCACGATCAACCCCGGGTAGCCTTCGACTTCGGTGACGTAACGCCGGTCGTAGTGGATGCGGTGACCGTTGAAGGTCAGCGCCGAATAGCGGAACAGCAGCACGGCGTCCGGGACGATTTCGCGTTGCCAGGTCGCGCCGGCAGGGGCGGGATTCGGTGAGGGCACGACGTCGGTCGGCTTCGACGCCTCGCGATAGACGATGTCGTGGAACTCGTCGATCGCCGGCTCGGCGGCGCCGTTGCAGCGCAGTTCGTGGCGCACCTTCACGAACACCAGCCTGCCGGTGCGTCCCGTCTTTTGCGTAACCTCCGCGATCGTCGACGTGCGTACAACCGTATCGCCCACCCGCACCGGCAAGTGGAACTGCATCTGGCTGCCGGCCCACATGCGCCGCGGCAGCGGCACCGGAGGCAGGAATTCGCCTCGCGTCGCGTGTCCGTCCGCGCCGATCTCGCGCTGCCTGTGCATGGGCAGGTGGTACAGCCAGTGCCACAACGGCAGCAACGGCGCACCCGGCGCGACTTCCTTCGTCGGGTGATCCAGTGTGGCGTTCAGCGCCACGATCGGCGCCGCACCGATGGTGTCGGTGGTCGTTTCCCGGCGGCCTACCCAGGCCGAAAAATCGTCTTCCTGCATGGCCATGATTCCATCTCCAGCGATGCGATGGCGTCCACGCGTGGACGCGTCGGTGGTCTGTGCGGACATTCTAGGTGAAGTACCGCCTCGCCCCACCATACCTGCTCCAGGTCGTCGATCTGCCGGCAAATTGGTCCGACCAGAGGTCCCGGCGCTTTATTCCAACGCTGAACGGGCCTATGATGGCCACTACGGGGCATGAGGAAATCGATCCTGCACCCCGCTTCCGAAAGGAGTGCGATCCATGGCCAAAAAAACAAACGAATCCGGCGTTTATCGGGTCACCGAGATCATCGGCACCAGCACCGTTTCGTGGGAGGCTGCGGCGAAGAACGCCGTCGAAACCGCCGCCAAGGCACTGCGCGATCTGCGCGTCGCGGAGATCACCAAGCTGGACATGAAAATCGAGAATGGCAAGGTCGTCGCCTACCGCGCACGGGTTTCGCTGTCGTTCAAGTACGACCCGTGATCGTGGCGTTGTAACGCCCTTCCGATTCCACCACCCGCCCCTCCACAACCAGCTTGTGCAGGTGCGCGAGCAGCGAGCGCGTCGCCGCCACATGCAGCCGTTCTGACGTGTCGGCATACGCGACGCGCACCAGTTCCGGCAGCGTCGCGCCTTGATTGCGCTCGACCGCGTCGACGACTTTCGCCTCGCGCGACAGCCGGTGCTCGACCAGTCGACGAACTTCGTCATGAGGCTTGCCGATCAGATAGCCATGGCCTGGCGCGATGACGGCGATGTCTTGGGACAACAACGCTTCGAGGGACGCGAGATAGACCCGCATGTCGCCGTCCGGTGGATTGATGATCACGGTCGAGCCCTGCATGACGTGATCGCCGGAAAACAGCATCCTCGTTTCTTCGAGCAGGTAGCACAGGTGGTTGGACGCGTGTCCCGGCGTGTGCAGCGCGCGCAGGCCAAGGCCGGCGACCTGCAATTGCTGGTCGTGGGTCGGGCGCAGATCCGGAGCGAAGCCCTGATCGTGCGAATCGCTGTCCGGGGGTGGCAATCCGATCAGACGGGCGCCGGTGGCCGCCTGCAAAGCCAGTGCGGCCGGCGAATGGTCGCGATGGGTATGCGTGCACAGGATCCAGCGGATGCGCCCGCCACCCGCCGCGAGAATCGCCGCGATGTGCGAATCGATCGCCGGACCCGGGTCGATCACCGCCAGTTCATTGCCGCCCAGCAGATAGGTGTTGGTGCCCGGCCCGGTCATCATGCCCCGATTGGGCGCGATGATCCGCGTCACCAGCCGATCGAGTTTCTTGGCAACGCCCGGCAACATGTCGTAGGACGTCCGCGTCGTTTCCTCGGGATCGCTCCAGTGGATTTCCGCGTAGGCGGCATCGCTGCGGCGGAAGATCTTCTGCCCGGCGGCACCCTGCGCGACGACCGTCCGGTTGGCTTCGACCGGCCCCTTCGCGCGCGCGTGAGTCAACGCCTCGTCGACGGTGGCAAAGCGTGCGAGTTCGGTCAGCACGAACGCCGTCACGTGCGCGATCTCGATTTCCTTGCGTTCGGCGCGGTCCAGCGCTTCCTGCGGCGACAACCATAGGCTGTCCACGGTCTCGCAGTCGTCGTGCGAACCGTCCTGGCCGCGCGGCGCACCCGCCAGGAAGAACCGCGTGTCGAAGCGCCTGGGGCGAATCGGCGGCGTGACCCAGTGATCGTAATAGACGATTTCATTTGCCGGCAGGAACAGGCCATGGCGCGTGAGCAACTCGGCAAAACCGAGCATGTTTCGATTCAACGCCTGCCGATCGGCGGCCATCGCCTCGACCAGCGCGGGCAGCGGCGGCAACCCGGCCTCATCCTGCGCCAGAAGGATGCCGGCCTCCTCGAAACACTCGCGGACCGCCGCCACCCAGAAGGCCAGCGCCCCCGACGGCAGCGCCAGCCGCTCGCCTGCCAGCGCTTCCGTCAGCCCGACAATGCGTGCCTGAACGCCCGGGTCGGCGTCGGAAGCTTCCAGTGCACCACCTGGAAACACGTAGGCGCCGCCCAGGAAAGCCGCGGCGGGGGCGCGGCGCTGCAGAAAGAGTTCCGGCCCATTGGCGGCGTCGCGCAACAGGATCAGCGTCGCCGCCGGCCGGATCGCCAGCTTGTTCACGTCGTCCTCAGCGCAGGTCCGTCGTCGCGACGCCATCCATGTCGGGAAAGACCTGGTTCTCGCCGATCATTCCCCAGATGAACGTGTAGGCCTGCGTGCCCACCCCGGTATGGATCGACCAGCTGGGGCTGATCACCGCCTGCTCGTTGCACACGACGAGGTGCCGCGTCTGCTGCGGCTGGCCCATCATGTGGAAGACGACGCCGTTGTCCGGCAGGTTGAAATAGAAATACACCTCCATGCGGCGGTCGTGCGTATGACAGGGCATGGTGTTCCACAGACTGCCCTCCTCCAGCCTGGTCATGCCCATGACCAGCTGGCACGAAGGCAGCACCGTCGGCACGATGAACTTGTGGATCGTGCGCCGGTTGGCCGTGCGCGCGTCGCCCAGCGTCTCGGGCGACGCCTCGGCCAGCGTGATCCTGCGATGCGGGTAAGTCATATGCGCCGGCGCGCTGTTGTAATACAGCTTCGCGGGGCGGGCGGGATCCGCGCTGGCGAAACGAACGTCGCGCGCGCCCTTGCCGATGTACAGCGCTTCCTCCGCCTTCACCTCGAAGTCGACGCCGTCGACAGTTACGACGGCGTCGCCACCGATGTTGATGAGCCCCAGCTCGCGGCGCTCGAGGAAGTAATCCGTGCCCGTGTGCTTGCCGAGTTCCGGAGCGAACTGCAGGGCTTCGGTCAACGGCGAGATGCCACCGACGATGATCCGGTCGATCTGGCTGTAGGTGAGCGTGATCTCGCTCGGAACGAAGATGCGCTCGATCAGGAAGTGGCGGCGCAGGCCTTCGGTGTCCAGTATTCGGGCGTGCTCGCTGTGTACGGGTTGACGGATTTCCACCGGAGTTCCTCACGTGATCAGTACTCGCGCGTCGCCTGGTTGCCGGTGCGGTACCGGGCGGTCGCGAAAAACCATTGGCATTCATCCTCGCCGACGGCGACGGTGCGCCTTGCGAACCCTTCCACTCCTGACTTCGACCGGAGGTTCACACTCAATCATGTTGCCTGTATTGCATCAACACATCAAATATTCGCACGTCGGTGTCGCCGAAATTCCGGCGCGCCTTTGTGGTGCAACGAACGAAAAATTGTGGCAACATTCCAGAGTTGTTTTTTCCTGCACATCGTCGCTCGGTTTTTGGTCTTTTCGACCATGCCGAAGGCGTTGAACTACCCATTTGGGCGGGGAACCTACCCCTAAAGAGCTACTCCGCCGGTCGATCGAATAAGAGGTGCCTGATGTTCACCAGCAATCCATTCGCCGAACTTTCGGCGTCCCTTTCGCCTACCGTCATGCAGACCTATGTTGTCGTCATGATCGTACTGGTGGTGGCAGGGACGCTGTTCGACGTCGTGCACAAGGGAAGCGCCAAATATTTCTTTGAGAACTGGCGCAAATCGAAGAACAAGAGCGCCAAGCAACTCGGTGGCGGCGACATGGTGTCACTCGCCGTCAAGACCGGTCTGGTCGACGTAATGACCTCCGGTGAGTTCTGCAATCCGCGGCGCCGGCTCGCCCATCTGCTGACCATGTACGGGTTCGTGATCTACGTCGTCACCACCGCACTGATGGTGTTCAGCTACCCGACGCCCGCTACGCCGACGCCAGGACTTCTGCCGCTGCTGTGGTGGCTTGGCGGCCTGATGGTTTGCGTCGGCGGCTACTGGTTCTGGTTCTTCATCCGGGTCGACGTCGCCGCGGAGGGTCACTCGCCATTTCGCCTCGTGCGCGCGGACCTGTTCATCCTTTCGCTGCTCGCCAGCGTGACGCTTGGCCTGATCTGGGCGTTTGTGCAAGTCAGGGGCGGTGTCGGCGCCGGCGCGCTGTTCGGCCTGTACATCATTGCCACGACGGTGCTGTTCGGATCGGTGCCGTGGTCGAAGTTCGCGCACATGTTCTTCAAGCCCGCCGCGGCCTTCGAAAAAAGAATATCCAAGGCCGATGGTACGGCCGAGAATTTGCCGACGCAGACCCGTGACGATCCCGAACAACAGAAACGGCACTCCATGGAGCTATTGCGGGACGCTCCGATGCACATGGGACTTGGCATCAAGCGCGAACCACCCCGCCACTATTAGAAAACACCCTGCAAGTTCCATCAGAACACATCAAGGAACCGACTTATGCCTACCTTCGTCTACATGACAAGGTGCGACGGATGCGGACATTGCGTCGACATCTGTCCGTCCGACATCATGCACATCGACAAGACGTATCGCCGTGCCTACAACATCGAGCCGAACATGTGCTGGGAGTGCTACTCCTGCGTCAAGGCCTGTCCGCAGAATGCGATCGATGTGCGTGGATACGCCGACTTTGCTCCCCTCGGTCACAGCGTACGTGTCCAGCGCGACGAGGACAAAGGCACGATCGCCTGGAAGATCAAATTCCGCAACGGTACGGAAAAGAACTTCCTGTCGCCCATTACCACCAAGCCCTGGGGGACGGCGATCCCCAAGCTTGCGGACGTCCCCGGGCCCAGCCAGGAAATGCGCGACAGCGAACTGCTGTATAGCGAGCCGAAATTCATCCGCATGGATGAAGGCGGCTTGCATACGCTCAAGTCCAATGGTCTCAAGATGACGAAAGGCGTGGTGTACTGATGAGTTACGAAACGATCATCGAAGACGGCATCGATATTCTGGTCGTGGGTGCAGGTCTTGGCGGCACCGGTGCCGCATGGGAGGCCAGATTCTGGGGCAAGGACAAGAAAATTGTCATTGCCGAGAAGGCCAATATCGATCGCTCCGGTGCGGTCGCCCAGGGTCTGTACGCCATCAACTGCTATATGGGCACCCGCTGGGGCGAGAACAAGCCGGAGGACCATGTCCGCTACGCGCGTATCGACCTGATGGGGCTGGTGCGCGAAGACCTGCTGTTCGACATGGCCCGTCACGTCGACTCCACCGTGCATCAGTTCGAGGATTGGGGCCTGCCCATCATGAAGGACCCGAAAACCGGGCGCTATCTGCGCGAAGGGCGATGGCAGATCATGATTCACGGCGAGTCCTACAAGCCCATCGTGGCCGAGGCCGCGAAGAAATCGGCGGACAAGGTCTTCAACCGCATCTGTGTTACCCACCTGCTGATGGATGACAGCAAGGAGAACCGGGTTGCCGGTGCCGTTGGCTTCAACGTCCGCACCGGCAACTACCACGTCTTCAAGTCCAAGACCGTGGTCTGCGGCGCGGGCGGCGCCTCCAACATCTTCAAACCGCGTTCAGTGGGCGAAGGATCCGGGCGCACCTGGTACGCGCCCTGGTCGTCTGCATCGGCCTATGGGCTGATGATCAACGCCGGCGCCAAGATGACGCAGATGGAAAATCGCATCGTGCTGGCGCGTTTCAAGGACGGCTATGGCCCGGTCGGCGCCTACTTCCTGCACCTGAAGACCTATACGCAAAACGGTCTGGGCGAAGAGTACGAATCCAAATGGTTCCCCGAACTGCAGAAAATGGTCGGCAAGGAATATCTCGATCCGGAAGCTTCGCACCTGACGCATCGGCCAATCCCCACCTGTTTGCGCAACCATGCCTTGATCAGCGAAGTGAATGCCGGCCGCGGCCCCATTCACATGGTGACCATGAAAGCCTTCCAGGATCCCCATCTGGAAGAGGTCGGCTGGGAAAACTTCCTCGGCATGACCATCGGCCAGGCGGTTCTGTGGGCCGCCACCGACGTTGATCCCAAGAACGAGAATCCGGAGCTGACCACGTCCGAGCCTTATGTCATGGGCTCGCACGCGACCGGCTCCGGGGCCTGGTGCTCGGGTCCCGAGGACGTTTCCCCTCCCGAGTATTTCTGGGGCTACAACCGCATGACGACGATCGAAGGCCTGTTCGGTGCCGGTGACGCGGTCGGCGGCACGCCGCACGCCTTCTCATCCGGCTCGTTCACCGAAGGTCGTCTTGCCGCCAAGGCCGCCTGCAAATACATCGACGACGGCAAGGCCGAAGGCATTGCCGTATCCGATGAGCAGATCAACCGCCGCAAGACGGAGATCTACAAGCCCATGGAGCATTACCGGATGTACCGCAATGCGATCGTGGCGGGCGACGTCAATCCGCACTACATCAATCCCAAGCAGGGCCTGGACCGTCTGCAGAAGCTGATGGACGAGTATTGCGGCGGCGTCACCGTCAACTACATGACCAACGAAAAGCTCCTGAACATCGGTCTCAAGAAGCTTGCGATCATGGAGGAAGACCTGCAGAGCCTGGCCGCCGAGGACATTCACGAGTTGCTGCGGGCGTGGGAATTGATGCACCGTCATCGCGCTGCGGAGTGCGTCACCCAGCACACGCTTTTCCGCAAGGAGACGCGTTGGCCGGGTTACTACTACCGGGGCGACGCCATGAAGGTGGACGACGAGAACTGGCACGTGCTGACCGTGTCGCGTCGTGATCCGCAAACCGGCGAATACGAGATGGAAAAAGCGCCTTGTTATCACCTGGTTGAAGACGAGTAGCGATGCCAATGCAGAATTTGGCGTTGACCATCCACGCAGCGCAGAAGGGATCCGCATGTCGAGTGTCGTTAGCCCTGTAAAGCTGGTCCCTTCCGATCGCAGCGAGCCGCACGTGAACATCATCGACAAGACCGACGACGAGATTCTGGCCCTGGCCAATCCCCTTTGGCGCGGCCTCGTCACCTATTCGAACGAGGGCAAGTACGGCGAGTTCGTCAAGCATTTTTCCTCTTCGCTGGCACTTGCCATGAACCATGTCGTGGCGGGCCACCAGTTCGCGCACAGTGAACTGGCGAGAAGCCTGTCCGAAGATTTCGACTCGCTCGGCATCATTCGTCGCGGCGAACATGTGACGGTTCTTTACCGGCAGCGCAGCACCAGGAAGCAAGGCGAGTGGCTTGGCAGGCTTGTCCTCGGCTATGAAGATGCAGAGCTCAAGATCTTTGGCGCATCCATCTTCTGAACGATTCGCCCGGATTCGACATGAGTGAACGCATCCAGGACGGCAAGTTCGTCGAGCTGATCTACCAAGTGAGCGACAGGAAGTCGGGGCATGTGCTCACCCGCGTCGAGTTTCCCCTGGGCTATGTTCACGGACACAGTGAAATTCTGGCCCCGTCCGTCCATATGCAGTTGGAGGGGAAATCGGCCGGCGACGTCATCGAAGTACCAATCGATGGCAATCAGATTTTCGGCCCCAGAGATGACTCGCTGGTCTTTACTTCCGACATCGACAGCGTTCCCGAGGAGTATCGGCAGATCGGCACCTCCATCCTCATGGAAAGCAACAAGGGCCAGACCCGCAGCTTTCTGGTGACGCGAATGGACGATGAGACGCTGACGGTCGATGGCAACAATCCGCTTTGCGGCCGGGCGGTCGTCTTCAGGCTGGAGATACTGACCGTGCGCGATGCAACGGATGAAGAAATACGAGTGGGCGGGGCAATCACTGCAAGCGCGGCTGTCGACCCGTCGCGCTTGAGACCTGTTTGAGCCGCGGTGCTGAACGGCATCGGACGCATTTCGGCAGTGAACCCTGCACCTGCAATCCTGACTTCACGGAAAAGAGCTGACCCATGAGCGAGCAAAAACCCATCACCAAGGTTCCCGACGGCCACACGCCGTATTTCACAACCAAACAGATGGCGCCCAACGAAAAGGGCTTTGTCGGTTACGAAACCATCTGGAAAACGTTCCAGAAGGAAGTCGAGTACAAGACGCCGAAGAAGCCGTAGGCGTCATTCCGCAGCATGGATGAGCCGGTTCGCACGGCCAGGATGCGAACCCATGGAGGGGTTTGCCTCAGCGGCGATCGCCTGGTTCACGGACTGCGATATCGGGCGGCGCGCATTCAAGCAGACTCCTGCGAACCTTTGCGGCGGTCTTGCCGATCAGGCCCTGCTTCTGTGCAGTCGGCAGTCGCTTGATTGCCGCCTCCAGTCTCGCAGCGATCGACTGGTTGGCGCAGACGAATCTGGCGAGCAGGCGAAGCGGCGGATTCGCGCGCGTATAGCGCGCCCCGGTGCCGGCCAGGTGCTGCGCGTAGCGCGCGGCCACATCGATCGCGATTCCGGTGTAGATCCTGTCCCCGCGGCACAGGATCAGGTAGACGTACCAGCGCTTGGCCGCACGTTTTCTTGCAGCTCCGGACCGGGAAGACTGCGCCGGTGTCATGCCCCGCCGCCGGCGCCACCCGACGCGTCAGACTGCGAGCAGACGGTTGACGCGCTGCACGTAGGCGGCAGGATCTTCCAGTTGCCCGCCTTCGGCCAGTAGCGCCTGATCGAAGATGATCTGCGCCAGGTCGTCGAAGCGTTCGTCGCCGTCCAGCCGCCTGACCAGCGCATGCGCGGCGTTCACTTCCAGCGTCGGCAGCGACTTCGGCGCCTCCTGGCCGGCCTGCTTCAGCAGACGTGCCAGGTGACCGCTCATGTCGCCCTCGTCGACGACGATGCACGCCGGTGAGTCGACCAGCCGCGTTGTCACGCGTACATCCTTGGCGCGGTCCTTGAGCGCCACTTTCAGTCGCTCGAGCACCGGCTTGAATTCGACGGCGGCTTCCTCGGCTTGCTTCTTCTCTTCCTCGTCCTGCAGCTTGCCCAGGTCGAAGGCGCCCTTGGCCACACTCTGCAGGCTCTTGCCTTCGAACTCGTGCAGGTGGCTCAACATCCACTCGTCCACCCGGTCGACAAGTAGCAGCACTTCGATGCCCTTCTTGCGGAACACCTCCAGCTGCGGGCTGCTCCTGGCCGTGGCCAGGTTGTCCGCGGTGATGTAGTAGATCGCCTCCTGGCCTTCCTTCATGCGCGATACGTAGTCGGCAAAGGACACGCCCTCGTCGGCGTGCGTGCTGGCAAAGCGCAGCAGCCTGGCCAGGCGCTCGGCGTTGACGTGGTCCTCGCCGACGCCTTCCTTCAGCACCGCGCCGAAGTCCTTCCAGAACGCGGCATATTTTTCCTTCTCGGCCGCGTCCTCGCTATCGGCCAGCGACTCGAGCATGCTCAGCACGCGTTTGGTCGAGCCTTCGCGGATGGCCTTGACGTCCCGGCTTTCCTGCAGCAACTCGCGCGATACGTTCAGCGGCAGGTCGGCCGAGTCGATCACGCCCTTGACGAAGCGCAGGTAAACCGGCATCAGGGCCTCGGCGTCGTCCATGATGAAAACGCGCTTGACGTACAACTTGACGCCGCCGCGCTGGTCGCGATTCCACAGGTCGAACGGCGCCTTGCCCGGGATGTACAGCAACTGCGTGTATTCGGTGCGGCCCTCGACGCGGTTGTGCGTGTAGGCGAGCGGCACGGCGCTGTCATAGCTGAGCTGCTTGTAGAACTCCTGGTACTCGCTGTCGGTGATGTCGCTCTTGGCACGCGTCCATAGCGCGGCCGCCTTGTTCACCGTCTCCCACTCGTCCTTCGTCACCTGCTTCTTGCTGTCGCTGTCCCACTCCTCCTTCTTCATCAGGATCGGCAGCGAAATGTGGTCGGAGTACTTGCCGACGATCGACTTCAGCTTCCAGGTCGAGAGGAATTCCTCCTCGCCCTCACGCAGGTGCAGGATGACGTCGGTGCCGCGCTCCGGGCGGGTGATCGCCTCGACCTCGAATTCGCCGGCGCCTTCGCTGGTCCAGCTGACACCCTCTTCCGGCTTGGCCCCCGCGCGGCGCGACAGCACGGTGATCCGATCGGCGACGATGAAGCCCGAATAGAAGCCCACGCCGAATTGACCGATCAGGTTGGCGTCCTTCTTCTTCTCGCCTTCGAGCCTGGCCAGGAACTCGCGCGTGCCGCTCTTGGCGATGGTGCCCAGGTGCTCCACCGCCTCGTCGGCGCTCATGCCGATGCCGTTGTCCCGGATTGTCAACGTTCCGGCGTCCTTGTCGAAGAACACTCGTACTTCGAGGTTTGGCTGGTCCTCGAACAGCGCCGGATTGTCCAGCGCCTCGAAGCGCAACTTGTCGCAGGCGTCCGACGCGTTCGACACCAGTTCGCGCAGGAATATTTCCTTGTTCGAGTACAGCGAATGGGTGACGAGGTGGAGGATCTGCTTCACCTCGGCCTGGAAGGATAGTGTCTGTTTGGTCATGACAATTTCATATGGTTGGGCGGGCAAACTGGGCGGGCAAATCAGGCGGGCAGCCCGGGTGGCATCGAGATGAGGCCGGCGCCCCGGGTTTTCAAGGCGTGAGCCCCGGTCAACGGGAACAACCGCAAATCCTGTGGTAGAACGGCGACAGGCCCACGCCGCAGGGAGACATCATGAAGGGATGCGCACGCAGCCTCGCTTTGACTCTCATCGTGTATGTCGCGAGCGCCGCAGCCATCGCGTGGCTATTGTACGAGCGCTTCGACCTGCCGCTCGATCGAATGTGGCACGTCTCGCTCGGCGCGGGGGTGTTCGTCTGGATCGGACTGACCCTGCTCGGCGCAATTCCCGAGGTGTTCCGCGAGCGCAGGTCGATGCGCGCGTGCCACGACGGCCGGCGTCCGGTGGATGGCCAGCAGGTCGGCCTGGTCGGAACCATTGCCACGGCGAGTCCGCTGCTTCGCGCGCCGCTCTCCGGAACGCAGTGTCTCGCGTACAAATACACGATCTCGATGCGCCAGAAATCCGGCAAGAACCGCAACGTGGTGACCATGGTCGAAGGGATCGCCATCGTGCCGTCGACCATCGCCACGCCCTGCGGCAGCTTCAAGCTGCTCGCCGTGCCGACACTCGAGACCGGCGGAGGGTTGTTCTCCGGCGACGGGGCAGCTCGCGAATCCACCATCCGCAACGCCACCGAGCTGTTGCGCACCGCCCGGTTCGAGTCGCCGGGCAAGGTCGTGCGCGGCACGCTGGAAAGGCGGTTGACCGACGACAACGGCGCATTCCAGTGCGACCAGAACCATACGACGGAGCCGATTCCCCTCGACGAGTGCCGATTCCAGGAAGACGTCATCAAGTCCGGCGAGAAGGTGTACGTGTACGGCCTCTACTCGGAGCAGCGCGGCGGGCTCGTCCCGCACCCGAACTGGTCGAAGGACACGCGGATTCTCACTGGAGACATCGACGAAGTGTCCCGGAAGCTCGGCCGGAAGATCCGCAACTACACGCTCGGGGGTGTGATCTTCTGCGGCATCGGTCTGGGCATCGTCGCCTTCTTTCTCCAGCAGATCGGGAAGATCTGAAGGCTCGGGGGTCGTCAGCGCGTCGCCATCCGCACCAGCGCCGCCCGCAGCCGCGCGTGCGCGTCGAGCCGCGCCGAATAGTCCGACTCGCGGCGACCGCCCTTCGCCCTTGCGACGTCGGCCAGCGCCCGGCGCTGCGCCTTCGTCCAGCCGACCACGCCGGGCAGCGCAAGGATGAGCGGGCTCCAGCGCGTAAACCAAAGCCGCTCGCCGCGACTCCAGCCGGCGAACGAGCGCACGCCGCACAGCCTAGCGGCGTCGGCGGCACAAGCCGCCTCGGCGCCGGCCCGGTCCGAGCCGAAACGTCGCGCGAGATAGCGCGTCACGGCGAGGCCGATCTCGCCGGTGGGCAGCAACCCCATCACGTCCTCGCGCGGCGCGTCCAGGAAGTAGTAGACGTTTTCCTTCGCGAGCCGCCGCAGCGTGGCAATGCTCGAGCGATGGCCCGGGCGGGCGCGCATCCGCGCAAGTTCGCGGCGCATCAGCGCCAGCAGTTCGCGATCGCGCGGTCGGAATCCCAGCTTCTGGTAGAACCACCACGCGCCCGACTCCAGCGCCTCGTCGTTGTCGTCGCCAAGCTGGTAGGGAAATATCGTGAACGCGTCGGTGCCGAGCAGCGCACGGGTCGCCGCGAGCACGCGCCCGTAGACGTAGCTGGCCTCGCCGTCGCGGAAGGTCTCGAACACGTTGTACGCGACCTCGCCGGAGCCGAACAGCCCGCTCACCAGCACGTAGCCGATCGGCACGCCGTTCTTCAGCGTGAGGAACGCGTAGACGGTTTCCAGCATCAGCCGGCGTTCCGGCAGGACGCCGATGCAGGCGAACACGAGTCCGTCGCCGCAGTCGATCAGGCGCACGTCGTCCGGGTCGCCGTACGAGAACGCGTCGAGGTCGCGTTTGCGCGTCACCATCGCCTCGCGCGCGAGGTCGATCAGCGCCCGGCCGCGGTGGCGGTCGACCGGCCGGATCGCCAGCGGGGGCTCGAGGATGGCGTCCGGAAGGCGCGGCCGCTGCGTCCGCAACGGTCCCGTCTGGAACGTGACCGGGAGGCCGGCGGCCCGCGCATGCGTGCGCGACAGCCCGCCGCGGCCCCACGCGAGCGTCAGCGTCGGGTCGAGGCCATCATAAATCCGCTCCCGCGCAAACGCGTCCATCGGCAGCGCATGGAGCCGCCGCGCGAGAAACGCGCCGTCCGACTCCCGGCCGCGCAAGAGGTCGATCCACGCGCGCGGCGGGAGATCCAGTTCGTCGAGTCCGGGCGACTCGCTGTACGTGGCGAGCTGCGGCAGCAAGTGTCAGCAGCTCGTCCATGTGCTCGAACGCGTCCCAGTCCATGCGCAGACGCTCCGGCCATGTGACTGCAAGCCACTGCGCGACCGGCGAGTAGAAGCGGTCGTGGATTGCGGTGCCGGCGATCCCGCTGTTCTCGAGCTTGCCCGCGTCGCGGCGCAGGTCGTCGCGGGTCGCAAAACCCCGCAAGGCACGCTCGACCCGGCGCAGCACCTGTGCATTATCGGGGTAGGCGCGCAGCCAGCAGAGCGCCTCGTGGAAGGCGGTCAACGAGCGCGGGGACGCGAACGATTGCCGGACGAGTTGCGTGAGCAGATCGAGCTTGCGGCGTGCGAAGTCGTCGCCATAGCGCGCCCGCAACGCATGCAGGCGCCGAAGCAGGGACGGTGCGGTCATCTGCCCACTCTACGGGCGCCTGCGCGTTTGCACAATCGCGCAGCGGGACGCTGGCTGCCGGCACGCGCAAATCGCGGTGGCGATGACACGTGGGCCCCTCGTTTGCGGGAGATTCCGGTGATCGCGATTGGGAGGTCCCGAATGGTCGGCCGGGTAAACGGAAACGGCTGACGATACGGCCTAGTCGCAGCCTTTCAGGCTTGTCGGGGAATTGGCAGCCGATTGGTGCCGCCAAAGATCGGCCGCCGGCGCTAGCCCGGCAGAAATGAAAAGGGCCTACATTTCTGTAAGCCCTTGTTTTACTGGCGCGCCCGGCAGGATTCGAACCCACGACCCCCTGGTTCGTAGCCAGGTACTCTATCCAACTGAGCTACGGGCGCGTAATCGGTAATTATATCAGTTCAGTCCCCCGCCTTGCCACTGTCCGGCGGGCCTTCGGCCTTGGGTTTTGGCGACACCTGCCGGCCTCGGCGTGCCTGCCGCCAGAGTCCGAATCCCTTCCATGCCCAGGCCAGCCCGAGCCAGGCGCCGAGCACGCCGATGGGCCAGGCGACGACACGCGGATACAGCACGGCGACCATGGCAAGCGTCAACGTCACCACCGCCGTGGCGATGAGCATTCCGGATTCCGGTGGCCCCAGCATGCGCCGGTTGGTAAGCGCGGCGCCAAGCGCGCTGCCGACACTCGCAGCGCCGGCGGCGGCACGCCCGGCACTGCCTGACAGCGCGCGCCGGGCAACCTCGGCGCCCTCGCACGCCGCCGCGGCGGCGCGCGATTCCGCACGGCGTACGCGATTGCGCCGCGTCAGCACGATCTCGGTGGCGTTGCACAAATCGCGCTCGTACTGCGCGGCCATCCGCAAAGTGAAATCGCGGTCCTCGATTGCCACGTCGAGTTCGTAGTTGGACATCCAGCTGGCGATGTTCAGATTGGTGGACCCTACGCGCGACCACAGGTCGTCGGCGACGGCGGTCTTGGCGTGCAGCATGGTGCCGTTCCATTCGAACACGCGCACGCCGGCGTCGAGCAGCGTGCGATAGCCGGCGCGCGACAGCGGCGACACCGGCGGAATGTCGCTCGCCCCGGGCACCAGCAAACGTACATCGACACCGTCATGGGCAGCCGCGCGCAGTGCCTGCGTGTACGCGGCGCTGGCCACGAAATAGGCGTCGGTCAGCCACAGTCGCGTCCGCGCCACCGAGGCGATCAAGAGGTCGTTGCGGTACGTCCCGGTGGCGCCGGGGATGCCGGCGATCACCCGTACCCGCACGTCACCGGCAGGCAGGTTGGCTTTTGCTCCTCCAGAATCGCAGGTCAACGTCAGTTGCGCGCCGCCGGCTGCGAGCCACATCTGCGCGAACGCCGCCTCGACGTCGGCGACCGCCGGGCCGCGAATCTCGACACCGGTATCGCGCCAGGGCTCGAGGCGCTTTTGCTTGTCGCCCTGCCACTCGGCGGACACGCACAGCCCGGCCACGAAAGCGATCTCGCCATCGACGACGATCGACTTGCGATGGTCACGGGTGAGCCAGGCAAAGGGGCTGTCCAGTCGTGGCGGGTTGAATCCCAGCACTTCCACCCCCGCTTCGCGCAATGCGGGCCAGAGCCGGCCAGCGAACAGCGAACCCAGCCAGTCGTAGACGACGCATACCCGAACCCCCTCGCGCGCCTTTTTGGCCAGGGCGTTGGTGAACTCCCGGCCGACCTGATCGTCGGCGAACAGGTAGCTCTCGAACAGCACGTAGCACCTCGCCGAACGAATCGCCGCCAGCCAGGCTGGATAGTTTTCGCCCGCATCGAGCAGGATGCGCACCGCATTGCCATCGGTGGGTACGGCCCCCGCCGCGCGCGCAAAGGCGCGGTCGAAGCGCGCGATGCCCGTTGCGGCGGCCGGATCGATGACCGTTTCTGGTGGCGCCTGGATCTGGTCTGCTTCCCGGGTTTGCATGGCTTCAGCCATTATCCCCAACATCCCACGCAGGTCACAGCGTTGCCGTCGCCAACCCGGATCAGCGACGCAGCGCGGATGCCAGCAGTTCTGTGGCGAAAATCCAGATGTGGCATATATTATGCGTTTGGCATAACTAGCCAAATTGGGGTACCCTCCAGCCAGCGGTAACTACGCCCTGACCAGCATGGCCGTTTGCCACGGCCATTCTTGTTAGCGATTGATTCTATGATGATATTTCTTGAGTCCCAGGTCTCGCGCCTGCTGAGCAGGGTTGACCTCCACGCACATCGTCGTCCGGGTGCGGGACTTCCCTGCAGCGGCAATGACGAGCGCACAACGTCCGGCCATGGTGAGCCGGCCATGCCTTCGGTCCACCCCCAGGAAAAGCACGCCGCGCCCTTCCTGACCGCGTGGTGCTGTGCCATTTTCCTCGCCTTCGCCGGTCTGGCCCCAGTCGGCCTTGCGCATCAGGGGACCAGCCACCTGGCGGCGGCAACAGCCGGCGAACCGAGCGCCACGGCGAGTGCGGTCGAAGTGCAGGGCCGGGTCGGGGCGATCGTGGTCATCAGCCGGTTGACCGGCCAGACGACCCACCATCCAGTGCTGGAACTGGCCGACGGCAGCCGCTATTTGTTGAAGAACCCTGGCAGCACCGCGCCCACGACCGGCACCACGCTGGCCGTCACCGGCCGCGTCGACGGTCGTGCGCTGTTCGTCCAGAGCACGCGACAAGTCACGACGCCGACCACATCGCAGGCACTGCGCAATGCCGCGCCACAGCGCAAGGCCTTGACCGGCACGCTGCGCATGTTCCATGTCGATTTCGCCGATCGGCCCGCCGAATTCGGCTTTTCATTGGTGACCGATGCCGGACACCAGAATATCGTCGAACTGGGCACGCTGCTGCCGCAACTCGAAAACGGCATGCGCGCAACGGTGTCCGGCACCGAGGATGCGCGCGGCTACGTCACTGTCGACACCATCGAGATCCTGGCGCCACCCGCAAAAAAAGGGACGGGCGCCAACGCTAAATTTGCGGGGGCGCCCGTTGCGCTGACCACCGGTTACATCACGCTGCCGATCAAGTTTCCGAACAACGCCGCCGCGCCGTTCACCTACAACGCCGATCCGGCATCCTGGCCCATCGCCACGATCACCGACAAGGTGTACGGGGCCGCCCCTTCGCAGAGCGCGGCCGAATACTACAAGGAGGTATCCTTTGGCGCGCAACTGATCAACGGTCTGGTCGCGCATTCGGGCAATGCCTGGCTCCAGGCGAATGTGGCGCGTCCAACGACCTGCGGCACCAACGCCCAACTCGACGCCGTACTTAACACCATCAATTCGCAGGGTGCTGCGCTGGCATCGGCCGCCGGCTACAACGTAGGCAGTTACACCGGCATCCTGTACGTCATCGACGCCCTGCCCTGCGGCTGGCTGGGCCTGGGCTACATCGGCTGGGAACGCGCCTATGCCAAGGGCACGGCCGCACTGAGCGTCGTCGGCCACGAACTCGGCCACAACTTCGGGCTCTATCACGCCGGGCGCCTGAACTGCGGCAGCAGCGTCATCGCCACCTCGGGTTGCACCGTCACCGAATACGGCGACCCATTCGACATCATGGGCAACATTTCCTCGATGCACCTGGCGGCGTCGCAGAAGCTCATCCTCGGCTACATCCTGCCGTCGACAACGCCAACACACAGCGCCGGCGTACAGACCTACAATCTCGGCCCGATCGAGCTTCCTGGTCAGTCGTCCTACGCAGTCAAGATTCCCACAGCAAACTCCAGTCGGACCTACTGGGTCGAATTCCGCCGGCCCATCGGCTTCGACAGTGCGCTGTCGGCCGGCGCCACCGGTGCGCAGATCCGCCTTGCCCGGCCGTTCGAATGGAACAACTGTTCCGGCTGCTCGACCGGTACCTACGACGATACCCAATTGCTTGACATGACGCCGGGCGACAGTGGCAGTTTCGGCAACAATGGCTTCAATAACGCCGCGTTGCCGGTCGGGCAGTCGTATGTCGACAGCACGCACGGCATCACCATCGAAATCATCTCGGCATCGACATCCGATCTGGCAGTCAAGGTGTCCAAGGCCGGTTCGCTGACTCCGACCACCACCACGGTCGCCAGTTCGCTCAACCCGTCGACGCAGGGCCAGAGCGTCAGCTTCACCGCCAGCGTCACCGGCGCGGCGCCGACCGGCACCGTCGCCTTCGCGGCCAACGGCAGTCCGATTGCGGGATGTTCATCGGTTGCACTAACGGGCTCGGGCAACACCCGCACCGCCGCGTGCGCAAGCTCCGTGCTTGCCGTCGGCGTGAACAGCATCGTCGCCAATTACAGCGGCGATGCAGCCAATACGGCGTCGGGCAGTTCGGCGCTATCGCAAACGGTCAAGACCCCGACCACCACCACGCTGATCAGTTCGCTCAATCCATCCACGTCCGGCGCAAACGTCACCTTCACCGCCACCGTCAATGGCAGCGCACCCACCGGGAGTGTTGCCTTCACCAGCGACGGCGTGGGCATCACCGGCTGCAGCGCGGTCGCGCTGACCGGCTCGGGCGACAGCCGCAACGCTGCCTGCACGACCAATGCCCTGGCCGTCGGCAACCGCTCGATCGTCGCCGGTTACGCAGGCAACAGCGCCAATGGCACATCGACCAGTTCGGCGCTGATTCAGGTCGTGAACACCGCGCCGCCGGGGCCCACGACGACGACGCTGGCCAGTTCGATCAATCCATCCGTGTCAGGGACCAATGTCACTTTCACCGCCACCGTCAACGGCAACGCGCCCACCGGCAACGTCGCCTTCACCGTCGACGGTGCCGGCATTGCCGGCTGCAGCGCGGTCGCGCTCGTCGGTTCCGGCAACAGCCGCACCGCCGCCTGCCTCACCAATGCCCTCGCTGTGGGCAATCGCTCCATCGTTGGCAATTACGCCGGCAACGCCACCAATGCCGCCTCCACCAGCAGCGCGCTGGTGCAGGTCGTCAACCCGGCGCCAACCACGACGGCGCTGGTGAGTTCGCCTAACCCATCTACCTCCGGCACGGCCGTCACTTTCACCGCCACCGTCAACGGCAACGCGCCCACCGGCAACATCGCCTTCACCGTCGACGGTGCCGGCATTGCCGGCTGCAGCGCGGTCGCGCTCGTCGGTTCCGGCAACAGCCGCACCGCCGCCTGCCTCACCAATGCCCTCGCTGTGGGCAATCGCTCCATCGTTGGCAATTACGCCGGCAACGCCACCAATGCCGCCTCCACCAGCAGCGCGCTGGTGCAGGTCGTCAACCCGGCGCCAACCACGACGGCGCTGGCGAGTTCGCTTAACCCATCTACCGCCGGTACGGCCGTCACCTTCACCGCCACAGTCAACGGCAATGCACCTACAGGCAACGTCGCCTTCACCGTCGACGGTGCCGACATTGCCGGCTGCAGCGCGGTCGCGCTCGTCGGTTCCGGCAACAGCCGCACCGCCGCCTGCCTCACCAATGCCCTCGCTGTGGGCAATCGCTCCGTCGTCGCCAATTACGCCGGCAACGCCACCAATGCCACCTCCACCAGCAGCACGCTGGCGCAGGTCGTCAATACCCCGCCGCCGGCGCTGACTACGATAGCGCTGGCGAGTTCGGTCAATCCATCCAACTTCGGCGCGATCGTCGCCTTCACGGCCACCGTCAGTGGCGACTCGCCCACCGGCCCCGTGGCATTCACCGTCGACGGCGCCGGGATCGGCGGATGCAGTGCAGTCGCGCTCACCGGCTCCGGCGACGACCGCACCGCTACCTGCATGACCAACGCACTCGGCGTGGGCAACCGTTCCGTCGTCGCCAACTACGCCGGCAACGCCAACAATGCTGCCTCGACCAGCGGCACGCTGGCGCAGGTGGTCAACAAGGCGCCCGCCACGACGTCTCTGGTGAATTCGCATAGTCCATCCATGTTCGGGACCAATGTCATGTTCACCGCGACCGTAAGCGGCAATGTGCCCACCGGCAACGTCGCCTTCACCGCCGACGGCATCGGCATCGGCGGTTGCAGCGCGGTCGCACTCACCGGCACTGGCAACAGCCGCTCAGCGACGTGCAATACCAATGCGCTCGCCATAGGCAATCATTCCATCGTCGCCGATTACGCCGGCAACGCCACCAATGCCGCCTCCGCCAGCGGCACACTGGTGCAGGTGGTGATCCCGGCGCCCACCACGACGACGTTGACGAGTTCGCTGAATCCGTCCGTGTTCGGGACCAGCGTCATCTTCACCGCCACGGTCAACGGTCTCGCACCGACAGGCAACGTCGCCTTCACCGTCGACGGCACCGGCATTGCGGGATGCAGCGCGGTCGCGCTCACCGGCGCCGGCAACAGCCGCTCCGCCGCCTGCATCACCAACGCCCTCGCCGTGGGCAACCGTTCCGTCGTCGCCAATTACGCCGGCAGCAGCACCAATGCCGCATCGGTCAGCGGCGTCCTCGCCCAGGCCGTGAACAGCGTGACGCCGCCACCGCCGCCCTCGACCTTCGCGCTGACGGTGACCACGGCCGGAACGGGCATCGGCACGGTGACGGGCAGCGGGATCGATTGCGGCAGCGATTGCTCAGAAAACCTGATTAGCGGCACCAATGTCAACCTCACCGCCACGCCCACGCCCAATGCACCGGGCGGTGCCTATGTCTTTGCCGGCTGGGGTGGCAGTTGCTCCGCTTTCGGCACGCAGTCCACCTGTACCCTCGGCATGAATGCGGCCAAAAGCGCCACCGCCACTTTCAACTACATCGGTGCCGGCAGCGCCTATTCCCGCGCCTACGTGCAAACGGCCTATGTCGCCTACTACGGCCGGGCGGCGGATCCGGGAGGACAGGGTTTCTGGGCGGTGCAAATGGATGCCGCGGGTCAATCACTGGACGCCATCATCGGACCGTTCGGCAACTCCGACGAATTCAATCGTCGCTATGGCGGGTTGAGCTTCACGCAGTTGGTGACCATGATCTACCAGCAGACGCTGGGGCGCGATCCCGACCAGGCGGGGCTCGACTATTACGTGGGTGAATTGCAGGCCGGTCGAAAGACCTTGCAGACCATCACGCTGGACATCCTGAATGGTGCAACGACGGCGCCGGATTCAACGACCGTGGCCAACAAGCTCGACGTTGCGCAGTACTACACGGACAAGGTGGCCGCGGGCTGCGGTTACGGCACGGAACAGAATGCGGTGAACATTCTCGCGGGCGTCACCGCGGAGGTATCCACGGTGATCGCAACCAAGGCGAGCATCGACGCGCAGTGTCCGTGAGGCACTCACAAGACCCGACTGTTCGCGCATTGTCTGCTGTCCCCCGCACACGTCCCGGCAACAAGCCAGGCTGTCCCGGCGATGGGCCTCTGCTCGACAATCCGCCGGGACGCGTGCCGCATTCGCGATGCGCGCACTTGGTAGAATCGAATTTCCACTGCGGTAATCAGGCGCCGAACGGCCGCTGCCATGTATTTGGCAACGACCACGGACAGCACTGATGCACAGCAACCACGACGACGGTGTCGGGGACGTATGCTCGAGTTTCCAGCGCTGGGCAGGCTAGTCGGGACTCGTCGCGATCGTTGGGCAATGACCGCAGTTCTGCGCTGCGCTTCGGCATGGCCTGCGCGGGCTGAAGCTGCGCACCCAGCTTGCGGTTGCGCCGACGTCGAACCGGTGTGTCGCAAGGATAACGGTTTCCCCATCGCGAACTGCAGGGTTGATACTCTAACAGCCCGCACAGACTATCGGCGCCGGCCAAATGCTACCAAGAAACACGGCTGGCCAATGAAAGACATTCATCATGACCGTTTCTTTCGACGGGTTGCTTGCCAACATTGCACGTTGCTTCATCGCCGCGTCGGCAGCACTGGCAGGACAGTGCGTGTTGCTGACCCTGCTCTTCATCGGTGGTGTAACAACAGCGTGGGCCGTCATACCGGCATCCGAACGATCGGTGCTGACGAGTCTATACGGCTCGACCAATGGCGCGTCCTGGACCAACAGGACCAACTGGAACGGTGGCGTCGGGACGGAATGCACCTGGTTTGGCGTCATATGCGATGGCGGGCAGGGCCAAGTCATTCGTATCGATTTGCCCTCCAACAATCTTGTCGGCACCCTGCCCTCGCTCAATGGGCTTACTGCATTGCAATCCTTTTGGGCATATGGCAACCAGCTGACGGGATCGATTCCTTCTCTCAACGGGCTGCCGGCATTGACTTACTTCAATGTTGACGCCAACAAACTGTCGGGATCGATTCCGTCGCTGAGTGGGCTGACCGCTTTGTCCATTTTTGGTGTCGGCAGCAACCAACTATCCGGATCGATTCCCTCGCTGAGTGGGCTGACTGCATTGACTCATTTCAATATCAGCAGCAACCAGCTGTCGGGATCGATTCCCTCTCTCAGTGGGCTGACCGCATTGCAAACATTGGTGG
Source organism: uncultured beta proteobacterium (assembly GCA_963712105.1). Classification (GTDB taxonomy): domain Bacteria; phylum Pseudomonadota; class Gammaproteobacteria; order Burkholderiales; family Casimicrobiaceae; genus VBCG01. The sequence goes on along the minus strand of CAVQGR010000007.1, from coordinate 306,754 downwards.
CAAACGAGAACCAGTTATCGGGATCGATACCGTCCCTCAGCGGACTGCCGGCATTGGCCTATTTTGGTGTCAGTTACAACCAGTTGTCGGGATCGATTCCCTCCCTCAGTGGGCTGACCACTTTGCAAACATTGGTGGCGAACGATAACCAGTTATCGGGATCGATTCCCTCCCTCGGCGGGCTGACCGCCCTGCAGACGTTTGGAGCGAACAACAACCAGTTATCGGGATCGATTCCCTCGCTCAGCGGGCTGTCGGCACTGGCTTATTTCAATGTCGACGCCAATCAATTGTCGGGATCGATTCCCTCGCTGACCGGGCTGACCGCATTGGCCATTCTTGGTGTCGGCAGCAACCAACTGTCGGGATCGATTCCTTCGCTGACCGGGCTGCCGGCACTGGCGCATTTCAATGGCAGCAGCAATCAGCTGTCGGGATCCATTCCCTCCCTTAGCGGACTGACCACCTTGCAGGTGCTTCGGGTCGACCACAACCAGCTGAGCGGACCCGTACCAGCGCCGCCCGCCTCGTTGGTCACCGGGTTTGCCGACCTTTGCGCCAATTATCTGGTTTCCAGTGGGAATCCGGCCGTAGATGCCGCTTGGGTCACGGCCGCGGGCAACTGGCTGGCTTGCCAGACAGCTGTTGCCGTTGGAGGGAGCCGCATACAGCAGGCAACCGCACTCGACGGCGCGGTCGGTGTGCGCCTGGTTCCAGCCCCTCCGTTCGGGACCACGGTGTCCACAGCGTATCGAATCGAAGTGGTTGGCGGACCTCTGGTATTGACGAAGACGATCGTGGCCGCGTCCGATGGTAGCGCTTCAACCGTCGTTTCCGGGTTGACCAACGGGACGCCCTATGGCGTTCGGGCCTTTGCGCTTGATGCCGCGCAGGTTGCCGGGCCACCGTCGTCGTCGGTGAGCGTTACTCCGCAGGCGCCTCCTGCCGCCGTGACACTGATCTCCGAAGCGCTTCCCTACCCGGTGCTCTTCTTGCACGGTTATGCGTCTGAGGGCGCGGAATGGGAAACGGTTGTCAAATATTTGCAGGACCTGAAATTCGGGACGATCGTTGCGAAGACATTTTCGGATGCGAATCAGAATGCCTGTGCACAGGCTGTCGAGCTCAAACAATGGATCACCGATGCACGCGCCCAGGGCGGTGCCGGCAAGGTCATGCTGGTAGGCCACAGCCAGGGTGGACTCGTGGCACGCGCCTACATGCAGGCGGGTCAGGATCCCAGGAATTTCTCCGACCAATTCTCGCTCGGCCCGGCATTGTCGGTCTCGGAAACCGCCTGCTATCTGGCGCTGAAGGATCAGCCGCCATTCTTCAATCGCGACAATAGCGATATCGCCGGCCTGATCACCTTTGGCACACCGCATGATGGCGCCGACGCGCTCCCGGCCTACACCGGGCACGCCCAGACGCTCCTGCAGCCGGGCAGTCGTTTTCTGGATACGTTGAACGACTTTTCGAACTTCCCGCTCCCGGACAATTTGCCCGTCGTCAACCTGATCGGCAGCATCGGCCCGCTTGCCGACGATGACTGCCTGGTCAGCAAGGCGTCGCAGGACATGCGGACGGTTGGCTATCGCGGCAGTGGGCACGAGATCAGGGAGAGAACCTGGCGGCGCCATTTTGCGGGCTGCCCCGCGGAAATTTCCAGGACCTCGGAATATAAGGATGGCACCGGCATCGCCGAGGCGATCGGTGTGATCGATGTGCTGCGGATTCGCCTGGGATCCCCAGCCACGCTTCGCGTCGTCGATCCGGCCGGAAAGGTCGTCGACACGACCACGCGGGGCATCTGGGGAGCGACCTACGATTCACTAGAGGACCAGAACGGACACCGGACTGATTTGATCGAAATTCCCGCGCCGCTGCCCGGCAACTACGAGATCACCGTGATTCCTGATGCCACCGCCATGGCGGCCGATACCTTCAGCCTCTTCGTCGAGCAGGGAGGCATTGAGCGCACGGTGGTGAGCAACAGACCGATCGGTGCCGGACTTCTTCCCTATCAGACAATCTTCAGCAAGACGGCCATATCGCCCACCGGCAGCGGCTACGCCCGCAACTATGTGCAGAAGGCCTATGTCGCCTACTACGGCCGGCCCGGCGACCCTCCGGGACAGAACTACTGGGCGTCGAGGATGGATGCGGAAGGCGGGTCACTCGATGCCATCATCGGTGCATTTGGCTATTCGGACGAATTCAACCGCCGCTACGGCGGACTTGACTTCGTTGCGCTGGTAACCAAGATCTACCAGCAGGCGTTGGGGCGCAATCCCGAGCAAGGTGGCCTGGACTACTACGTGGGTGAACTCCTGGCGGGCCGGAAGACATTGCAGACCATCACGCTGGACGTCCTGAACGGCGCGACCACCGCGCCGGATTCGACGGTGGTGACCAACAAGCTGAAAGTCGCCGCGCATTACACCGCCCAGGTGGCCACCGGCTGCGCCTACGGCACGGAGCAGGACGGATTGGATGCGCTTTCCGCCGTGACCGCCGATCCGGCAACGGTGGCTGCGGCCAAGGTGGCGATCGACAGCCGCTGCGGACCGTAGCCGGCCTGCCGTTGGAATAGCGCGATGCGCTTCTTCGATCGCCGTTGATTGAAAGTCGCCGTCAGACGATCTCAATCGTCTGCATCATGCCCATGGTTTCGTGAGTGAGCATGTGCCAGTGCATCACCATAGTGCCGGCGAAATCGTGAAAGCGCGTAGTGAATGTCAGAGACGTTGGATTGGCCGGTTGTCCATTGGGCGGCAGGCCGGGACTCGGTGACGCCTCGCCACTGGCACTACCGAGGGCATCGCCTCCCGCCTGTCGTATAGTGGACAGCCATGGAATTCTCCTACCTGACGCGCAGGAAGTTTCTCGGCACCTTGGCGACGGCGGTCGGCGCGACGGCGTTCCCTGAGTCGGTTGTCCTTTCGCCGGCAGCCGCCGCGACCGTTGGGGGCGCTGCGCCCCGGCCGTGGCCCGGCGCGCACGCGTGGCAGTCTCTCCGCCAGGCCGTCGGGGGTCGCCTCGTCAAGCCGAAAGCGCCCTGGGCAGCCATCGGCGCTGGGGCCGTCCCCGCCGACCTCGAGAATCCCTGGTATCTGGAGGAGCAGGCCGGGGCCACGCAGTCCACGGGCATGCACGGCGCCTGGACCTCGGCACCGAGCACCTACGCGGTCGCTGCGCAAAGCGTTCGGGACATCGTGGCCGCCGTGAACTTCGCGCGTGAACACGGCGTGCGGCCGGTCGTGAAGGGGACGGGACACGACTACTTTGGCCGCTCGTGCGCGCCCGACTCGCTGCTCATCTGGACCCACAGGATGCGCGGCGTAACGGTCCACGACGGCTTCCGCCCTCGGGGCGCGCCCGCTGCGGCCGAGGCCTTGCCTGCGCTGTCGGTGCGGGCCGGCAACCGCTGGCTCGAGGCCTACGCGGCGGCGACCGCCGCCGGCCGCTACGTGCAGGGCGGCGGCTGCGCCAGCGTCGGCGCCTGCGGCGGCTTCGCACTGGGTGGCGGCTTCGGGTCGTACTCCAAGCGCTTCGGCAGTGGCGCCGGGGGCGTGCTCGAAATCGAGGTGATCACCGCTGACGGCGCCATCCATGTGGTGAACCGGTACCGGGAGCCCGACCTGTTCTGGGCGCTGCGCGGCGGAGGCGGCGGCACGTTCGGCGTGGTGAGCCGCATGACGCTGCTCAGCCATCCGATTCCCCGCCTCGACGGCGTCCTGTCGGGCTCGCTGTCGGCGAAGACCGACGAAGGGTATCGCGAACTCATTGAGCGCTACCTGGCGTTCGTGCCCGATGCGCTCAACAACCCGGCTTGGGGCGAGGGCGTCCTTTTGGTCAAGGGCAAGAACACAATTGAACTGAATACGCAGTACCTCGACATGAGCGTCGACGATGCCAGGCGCGTCTGGGCGCCGCTGCTCGAACCTCTGCGGGCGCGGCCCGACGAGTTCACCGTCGATGCGCGCTTCACCGTGCGCCCGTTCGCCGACAAGTGGAACTACAGCAAACGGACCGGCATCGTCATGGACGATCGTCCCGGCACCAAGCCCGGCTACTTCTGGTTTGAGGGCAATGTCTCCGAGGTCGGCGCCTACTGGGGCGCGTACCAGGGGCGCGGCATTCCGCTGTCGGCCATGCGGAGCGATGCGGTGAAGGCACTGGCCGACGCCTTCTTCAACGCGTCGCGCACCAGCCTGCTGAATTTCCAGACCAACAAGGCGCTGGCGGGCGAGCATCCCGAGGCCGCCGCGCGCGACCGCGAAACGTCGATCCATCCAGCCGTCTTCGACAACGCCGCGTTCGTCACCCTGGCTGACTGGACCCAGTATCAATACGCCGGCGTGGCCGGGCACGAGCCCGACCCGGAGACCGGGCGAAAGCAGCTGGCCGACGTAACGGCGGCCATGGCGCACATCAAGCGCGCCACGCCCGGCGGCGCGTCGTATTCGAACGAGGGTGACTACTTCGAAAAGAACTGGCAGCAGGAGTTCTGGGGCACGCACTACCCTCGCCTGCTCGAGTTGAAGCGGAAGTACGACCCCGGCAACCTCTTCCACGTCCACCACGGGGTTGGCAGCGAAAACGCCTGATCGGCCCGACGTCGCCAGGCTCAGCCATGCACCAGCAACACGGCGCGCGGTTGTCACCCATGTCTCAGGTACAACCTGTTACCCATGTCTCAGGGTCGTACAAAATTGAACTGGCGGAGACGCAGGGATTCGAACCCTGGATACAGGTTTTAGCCCGTATGCTCCCTTAGCAGGGGAGTGCCTTCGACCACTCGGCCACGTCTCCGGGAACTGCGCATTCTACCGGGAGGACGCCGGGCCGTCCACCGGAAGCTGGATTTTATCCCGCAAAATCCGGACCTTAGGTCACCCGCCGCCGCTCAGGCCGGCACCTTCTCCAACTCGAAAACGTCGTGCAGCACGCGCACGGCAAGTTCGAGGTATTTCTCGTCGATCACCACCGAGATCTTGATCTCGGATGTGGAGATCATCTGGATGTTGATTCCGGATTCGGCCAGCGCCTTGAACATCCTGGACGCGATGCCGACATGCGAGCGCATGCCGATGCCGACCACCGACACCTTGCAGATCTTGTTGTCGCCGATGATGGAGCGCGCGGCGAAACTCTTGTCGCGCTCATGCTCCAGCACGTCCAGCGCCTGCAGGTATTCGCCACGGTTGACGGTGAACGAGAAGTCGGTGTGCCCCGATGCGCCGATATTCTGCACGATCATGTCGACGTCGAGATTGGCCGCCGCGATGGGGCCCAGGATGCTGTAGGCGATGCCGGGTTTGTCCGGCACGCCCATCACCGAAATCTTGGCCTCGTCGCGGTTGAACGCGATGCCCGAAATGATCGCCTGTTCCATGTGATCGTCTTCCTCGTAGGTGATGAGCGTGCCGGTGGCCGTGGATTCCGGATCGTCCATCGACGACAGCACGCGCAGCTTGACCTTGTACTTGCCGGCAAATTCGACCGAGCGGATCTGCAGCACCTTCGACCCCAGGCTGGCCATTTCCAGCATTTCCTCGAAGGTGACCGTGTCAAGCCGGCGCGCCTCGGGGACGATGCGCGGGTCGGTGGTGTAGACGCCATCGACGTCAGTGTAGATCTGGCACTCGTCCGCCTTGAGCGCCGCCGCAAGCGCGACGCCCGAGGTATCCGAGCCGCCGCGGCCCAGCGTGGTGATGTTGCCGTCGGCATCGACGCCCTGGAAGCCGGCGACGATGACGATGGTTCCGGCATCGAGATCGCGGCGCATGTTGGCGTCGCCGATCTCCAGAATGCGCGCCTTGGCGAATGCACTGTCGGTCAGGATGCGCACCTGGCCGCCGGTATAGCTCTTGGCCTTGAGTCCCAGCTCGTGCAGCGCGATGGCCAGGAGGCCGATGGTCACCTGTTCGCCGGTGGCGGCAATGACATCGAGTTCACGGGCGTCGGGACTCGCGGAAAGTTCCTTCGCCAGGCCGAGCAGTCGATTGGTTTCGCCGGACATCGCCGAGACGACGACCACGAGCTGGTGCCCCAGCCGGTGGTGATGCGCGACGCGGCGGGCAACGTTCTTGATGCGATCGGTCGAGCCGACCGAGGTACCGCCGTATTTCTGGACTATGAGCGCCATGGCAATGTGAAGCGGAGAACTGCTTGCGACAAAAGAAGTAACGGGACTGAGACGAAAAATCGGGTCAGGTCAGCGTGCGAAACGCGAGCGTCGCGTTGGTGCCTCCGAAGCCGAAGGAATTGGATAGCGCGACGCCGATTTTCATTTGCCTCGCCGTCAGCGGCACGAAGTCAAGGTCGCACTTCGGGTCGATATCGGTGAGGTTGGCCGTCGGCGGCGCTATCTGGTCGCGCAGAGCGAGCACGGTGAACACCGCCTCGATGCCACCGGCGGCGCCCAACAGATGCCCGGTCATCGATTTGGTCGACGACACCGCGAGCCTTGCAGCGTGATCGCCGAAGGCCCGCTTGATGCCCATGCACTCGGCGATGTCGCCCAGCGGCGTGGAGGTGCCGTGGGCATTGATATAGCCGACGTCGGTCGTATTGAGGCGCGAGTTCTTCAATGCATTGAGCATGCTGCGCCGCCCGCCGTCTCCGTCTTCCGGCGGCGCGGTGATGTGGTGCGCATCCGCGCTCATGCCGTAGCCGGCCAGTTCGCAGTAGATGCGTGCGCCGCGCGCCTTTGCATGCTCATATTCCTCAAGCACCAAAATACCGGCGCCCTCGCCCAGCACGAAACCGTCGCGACCGACATCCCAGGGTCGGCTGGCTGTCGCCGGGTCGTCGTTGCGCGTGGACAAGGCGCGCGACGAACAGAAGCCGCCTATGCCCAGCGGCGACACCGTCGACTCGGCACCGCCGGCGACCATTATGTCGGCGTCGCCATACTCGATCAGCCGCGATGCCTCGCCGATGCTGTGGTTGGCGGTCGAACAGGCGCTGACCGTGGCCAGGTTCGGTCCCTTGTAGCCGTAGTGGATCGACACCAGGCCCGAGATCATGTTGATGATCGATCCAGGCACGAAGAACGGCGAGATTTTCCGCAAACCGCCCTCGGAATAGGCCTTCTGCGTTTCCTCGATCATCGGCAGGCCGCCGATGCCCGAGCCGACGCAGACGCCGACCCGCTCTAGATCTCCGGCATAGCCGTCCAATCCCGCGTCCTTCACCGCCTGCATGGTCGCGACCAGGCCGTAGTGGATGAAGGTGTCATAACGACGGGCTTCCTTGCCGGACAGGAATTGCGTGACGTCGAAGTCCTTGACCTCACCGGCTATCTGCGCCGGGAAGGCGGAGGCGTCGAAGCGGGTGATGCGGGCAATGCCGGACTTGGCCGCGAGTATGTTCGCCCAGCCGGACTCGACGTCGTTGCCGACGGGCGCGATGGATCCCAGCCCGGTAACGACCACGCGACGGCGGCTCATGATTTGCGAACGCAGATGAACACTTGGAATGGTATCCGGCGCGAATGGCACCGGAACAACAGGGCGCCGGGCCGTGCGCTGCGGCAGCACAACGGCGGGCCGAAACCCGCCGCGCGCAGCGCGGAACTACTTTTTGAGATGAGATGAAACGTAGTCGATCGCCTGCTGCACGGTGGTGATCTTCTCCGCTTCCTCGTCCGGAATCTCCGTTTCGAATTCCTCCTCAAGCGCCATCACCAGTTCGACGGTGTCGAGGGAATCGGCGCCAAGGTCATCCACAAAGGACGATTCGGTCTTGATTTCGGCTTCGTTGACGCCCAGTTGCTCGGCGACGATTTTTTTGACCCGCTGTTCGACGTTTTCCATGCTCTCCTCCCCCTTCGGGGCCCCTTGATTCAAACCGAAAGATTCTACCAGAACAACCCCGGATGATGCCGGACTGCTGCCATGCCATGGCGAACGGCCTGCGCGACCGTCAGGCCATGTACATGCCGCCATTGACATGCAGGGTGACACCGGTCACATAGCTCGCCCCCGGGCTGGCCAGATAGGCCACCGCATGCGCAATGTCCTCGGGCAGCCCCAGGCGCCCCAACGGTACCCGGGCGAGCAGACCCGCGCGGGTAGCGTCGGGCAGGCCCTTGGTCAGGTCGGTATCGATGAAGCCCGGAGCAACGCAGTTGACGGTGATGTTGCGGCTGCCGACTTCCTGCGCGAGGGACTTGGAAAAGCCGATGAGCGCAGCCTTGGCCGCCGCGTAATTGGCCTGGCCCGGATTGCCGCTGGAACCGACCACGCTGCCGATTTGAATGATGCGCCCATGCCGCGCCTTCATCATGCCCCGCAACAGCGCCTTGGCGAGCCTGAACGCCGGCTTCAGATTGGTCGCCATGATGGCATCCCACTCGTCGTCCTTCATTCTCAGCAGCAGGTTGTCGCGGGTGACGCCGGCGTTGTTGACCAGGATGGTGATCGCGCCATGCTTGCTCTCCAGCGCGGCCAGCGCGGCATCTGTCGCCGCTGTGTCGGTGACATCCAGGCGTATCCCGTACCCGACGTTGCCGGACTCCTCCAGCTTCGCAGTGATGCTCGAAGCACCCTCGTCGGTGGTTGCAGTGCCGATCACCCTGGCGCCGTCGGCGGCAAGGCGCAGCGCAATCGCCTGACCGATGCCGCGGGTGGCCCCGGTGACCAGCGCGGTCTGTCCGGCCAGCGTTCCCTCACTCATCGTCATCCCTCCTGGGCTCCTGCGCCACCGAGTTCGGCGAGCGCAGCGGCCAGCGCGTCGCCGTCGGTGAGCGCATACGCGGGCAGGCCATCGACGATACGCCTGGTGAGTCCGGCAAGCACCTTGCCCGGGCCACATTCAACGACATGGGTCACGCCGCCGGCAGCCATCGCCTGCACGGTCGCGGTCCAGCGCACCGGATTTGCCGCCTGTTGCGCGAGCGCAAGTCGGATGGCCTCCGGCTCGGAATGCTCGGCCACGTCGACGTTGTGCAGCACCGGAATCCCCGGGGCGGCAAATGCAACGTCGGCGAGACGCTTGGCAAGACGCTCGGCCGCGGGTCGCAGCAACGAACTGTGAAACGGTGCCGACACCGGCAACAGGACGCCGCGCTTGGCACCGTGCTGCTTCGCGGCGACAATCGCGCGCTCCACGGCCTCGCGATGACCGGCGATTACCACCTGCCCCGGCGCATTGAAATTGACCGGTTCGACCACCTGCCCCTGCGCCGCCTCGGCGCAGGCGGCTGCAACCGCCTCGTCGTCGGCGCCCATGATTGCCGCCATTGCTCCCACGCCCGCCGGCACCGCCTCCTGCATCGCCTGGGCGCGAAAGCGCACCAGCGGCACCGCATCGCGGAAGGACAGCGCGCCGGCGGCAACCAGCGCCGTGTACTCGCCCAGGCTGTGCCCAGCGACGACGTCCGGCGCCGGCCCGCCGGCCGCCTGCCACGCCCGCAGCGTGGCCACCCCGGCAGTGAGCATCACCGGCTGCGTATTGGTGGTCAGCATCAGCGCCTCGGTGGGTCCGTTCTCGACCAGCGTCCACAGGTCGTCGCCAAGGGCCGCGGAGGCTTCAGCGAACGTCTCGCGCACGACTGGATGCGCGGCAAAGCCGCCCATCATGCCGATGGCCTGCGAGCCTTGCCCGGGAAACACGAATGCCAGTTTCATCGCACGACCCTCATCTCACCACTGCAGGAAAACGGAACCCCAGGTAAATCCTCCTCCGACACCCAGCATCATCACCCGGTGTCCCGACTGGATGCGGCCATCGCGCACGGCAATGTCCAGCGCCATGGGTATCGAGGCGGCGGAGGTGTTGCCGTGCAGGTCGACGGTGACGATCAGCTTGTCGTGCGTTAGGTGCAGCTTTTTCATCGTCGCATCCATGATGCGGATGTTCGCCTGGTGCGGGATCACCCAGTCGATGTCCGCGGCCTTCATGCCGGTCACCGCCAGCGCCTCCTCCGCCGACTCCGCCAGCACCTTGACCGCAAATCGGAATACCGCGTGGCCGTCCATTTGCACGAATGGCGTGCCGCTCACCGTGCCGTTGCTGACCTGGCCCGGCACGCTCAGGATGCCGCGATGACTTCCGTCCGCGTGCAGGCACGAGGCGAGAATGCCCGGTGCGACCGACGGCACGATCACCGCCGCGCCGGCGCCGTCGCCGAACAGCACACAGGTGCCGCGGTCAGTCCAATCGAGAATGCGCGAATAGATTTCCGCGCCGACCACCAGTGCATTGCGCGCGGCGCCGCTTTTCACCATCTGGTCGGCGATGGTCAGCGCGTAGATGAACCCGGAACACACCGCCTGCACATCGAAGGCGGGGCCACCGCTGATACCCAGCTTGTCCTGCAGGATGCACGCGGTCGACGGAAACACCATGTCCGGCGTGGTTGTCGCGACGATGACCAGATCGATATCCGCGGCATCCATTTTCGCCGCTTCCAGTGCCGCGCGCGCAGCACGTGACGCGAGGTCGGAAGTCGCTTCGTCCGGCGCGGCAATGTGCCGCTGCGCGATGCCGGTGCGCGTGCGGATCCACTCGTCGTCGGTCGCGACACGCCGCGCCAGTTCGGCATTGGAGAGCACGTTGGCCGGCAGGTAGCGACCGGTTCCGGCGATGCGACTATGCATCCGTCGAAAGCCCGGGAGACGCGGCCGCGCCCTGCGACGCCGCTGCGGCAGGAATTGCCGCGCCGCCTTCGGCCACGCTCGCCACGTGCGGCGGCATGGCCGCGATGGCGACGGTGATCTTGTCGAGCACGCCGTTGGTGACCTCAGTGTGAGCTTTCATCAGTGCATGAAGGAAACCGACCGCATCGGCGCCGCCATGGCTCTTCACCACCACGCCCTTCAGACCGACCAGCATCGCGCCATTGTACCGGCGCGGATCGACGCGCCGCTTGAACGCCATCAGCACCGGGTACGCGGCCAATGCAGCGAGCTTGGTCAGCGGGTTGCGCAGGAACTCGCCGCGCAGGAATTCGTAGAGCATCATGATGAGTCCCTCGGAGGCCTTCAGCATGACATTGCCGACGAAGCCGTCGCAGACGACGACGTCGGTGGTGCCCTTGTAGATGTCATTGCCCTCGACGTTGCCGTGAAAATTGAGGTGCGACGCGCGCAGGAGTTCGGCGGTCTCCTTGACCACCAGATTACCCTTGATGTCCTCTTCGCCAACGTTCAGCAGGCCTACCGTCGGCCGCTCGTTGCCGTCGACCGCAGTGACCAACGCGCTGCCCATCACCGCGAACTGCAGCAATTGCTCGGGCGTGCAATTGACGTTGGCGCCAAGGTCCAGCGCCAGCGTCACGCCGGTCTTGGTCGGCATATGCGAGGCGATCGCCGGCCGGTCGATGCCCGGAAGCGTTTTCAGCACAAAGCGGGAAATGGCCATCAGCGCGCCGGTATTGCCCGCCGACACGCAGGCATCCGCGACGCCCTCCTTGACCAGATTGACGGCAACCCGCATCGACGAATTCTTTTTCTTGCGCAGGGCGTCCGCGGGCGGTTCGTCCATGCCCACCACTTCGGTGGCAAGGTGCACGGAAATGCGCTCGCGCGCCGCCGAGCGCTCCTTGTCGAGCGCCTGCGACAACGGCGCTTCCAGTCCGACCAGGATGACGCGCGCCCCGGGCGTTTGCTCGAGAAAAGCGAGACAGGCCGGGACGGTGACGGCGGGGCCGTGGTCGCCCCCCATGGCGTCGACGGCGACCGTGACGGTCATGCCTTGGGCCCCCCGGGAGTGTTGCCGTCGCGGACCACCGCGCCAGGCAACATGTTGTGGCAGGGGTCCGGCAATTGCGGGCGCGTGAACACCCGCGCGCTAATTCGCGTTATTCGTCCGCTTTGGTCTTGACGACCTTCTTGCCCCGATAATAGCCGTTGGGGCTGATGTGGTGGCGCAGATGCACCTCGCCACTGACCGGCTCGACGGCAAGTGTGGGCGCAGTGAGAAAATCGTGCGCGCGATGCATGCCGCGTTTGGACGGCGACTTCTTGTTCTGCTGAACTGCCATGAGGTTCTCCTCGTTGTAATCCTGTTCGTCAATCCTGCGTGTCGCTGCAATCGCCATCCGCGTGTTTGGGCGCGTAGGGCAACGTCAACAACAACTCATCCTCGACCAGCTCCGCCGGATTCACCGCAGCCGCGGCGACCAGCACTTCGTCTTCGACCGATCCATCCACCGCATCCGCCTCGGCCTCGCTCTTCACGAGTACCGCCAGCGTTCGCTGCGCCACCGGAAACCGGAATGACCCGAGACAGCGCTGACACTCCAGTAGCACTTCGCCGTTCACCTCTACCGCCAATGCCGGCCGGCCGGCCGCGTCGCGGGTGCCCTCGATGCGCCAGGCCAGCGACCCGGAGTCGTCGGCCAGGCACTCGGCCAATCGCGGCAAGGCCACGACGGCCAATGTACCCTCGAGAACACCCCGCGAACGCGCCAACGCGAAGGCGTCGAAGGTTCCCACGGGGGCTCCCGTCCGCTTCGCCGCTGGTTCGGGAGCGTGCATCATCGGTCACAGGGTTCAGGAGGCCGGCCTTTTCCGCCCGTCGTCCGGCGCGAACGTGACGCTGCCACGCGACGCTGCCAATTGGGCTGCCAGACCAAACCGGAGATAATAGCTGGATTCGCCTGGAGTGTCAAAGAAATGTCAGCAAAAACAACGGGAAGTGTAATTCCGCCGGCACGCCTTCTGGTCCTGGGATCGACGTCGCGCTACCGGCGCGAGCTGCTTGGGCGGCTCAGGCTGCCTTTCGCCGTCGCGGCGCCCGACATCGACGAGACCCCGCTGCCCGGCGAGGCGCCGGCGGATTGTGTCCTGCGCCTGGCGCTGGCCAAGGCCCGCGCGGTGGCCTCGCGCTACGCCGACGCACTGGTGATCGGCTCCGACCAGGTGGCCGATTGCGAAGGCGTGGCGGTGGGCAAGCCGGGTTCCCATGCCGCGGCCATCGAACAGCTGCGGGCGCTGTCCGGTCGCACGGTGATCTTTCACACCGGTGTGGCCCTGGTCGACGCGGCAAGCGGCCGCGGCGCCTGCACACGGGTGGATGTGGCGAGCACCTTCAGGACGCTGACCGACGCCGACATCGTCGCCTACCTGGACCGGGAGCAGCCCTACGACTGCGCCGGGTCGGTGCGCTCCGAAGGCGCGGGCATCGCACTGCTAGACCGGGTGGCAAGCGACGACCCGACCGCGCTGATCGGCCTGCCGCTGATTGCGCTGTGCCGGCTGCTGCGCGCCGAAGGTATCGACGTGCTGGCGCCGGGCGCCACGCTGGCGGCGGCATGACCGGCGCGCTCTACCTCGTTCCCAACCTGCTGGGCATCGTTGCGCCTGCCGACGTGCTGCCGGCACGGACCATCACCATCGCCCGTGGCCTTGCGCACTGGGTGGTGGAAACGCCCAAGCCGGCGCGTGCCTTCATCAAGTCGCTCGATCCGCCGCAACCGATTGCCACGCTGGACATCAAGGCGCTGTCCGATCGGGCCGGCGCCGCGGAATTTACGGCGTTGCTGGCCCCGGCGCAGGCCGGCCAGGACATCGGGCTGCTGTCGGATGCCGGGTGTCCTGGCGTGGCCGATCCCGGCTCGGCGCTGGTGGCCGCCGCGCATGCGGCCGGACTGCGGGTGGTACCGCTGGTGGGCCCGTCGTCACTCCTGCTCGCGCTGATGGCCTCCGGCATGAACGGCCAGAGTTTCACTTTTCACGGCTATCTGCCGGTGCCTCCGGACGCACGTGCCGAGGCGCTGCGCCGGCTCGAAACGGAATCGCGGGCCATGCTTTGCGCGCAGCTGTTCATCGAAACGCCGTATCGCAACGAGGCCATGCTGAAGTCGATCGGCGAATCGCTGCGACCCAGGACGGTGGTCTGCGTCGCGGCAGACCTGACCTTGCCGACGGAATCGATCGAGCGACGGACCGCCGAGCAGTGGCGCACGCAGGATGTCGCGCGTTTCGCCAGGCGGCCCGCACTGTTCGTGCTGCAGGCCTGACCGCGAGCGCCGTGGCCGTTGTCGGCGCCGGGGCCTCCCGGTGGCGCGAAACTTCTGCGATCAGCGCTACTGCCCTTCCTCGTCGGGCCAGTTCTTGATGTAGCTCTTGAGCATGCGGTTCTCGAAGTGCTGCTCCTCGTAGACCGCCTTGGCCACGTCGTGAAACGACAACACGCCCAGGAGGGTCGTGTCGTCCATCACTGGAACATAGCGTGCGTGTCGTTCGAGCATGGCGCCGCGCAATTCCATCACGTCGAGCTTCGGGCTCGCGGTCATCGGGTCGCGCTCGAAAATATCCCCGACCTTGACGTCACCCAGCGCTCCCTTGCCGCGCTGGAGCGCCGCGAGGACTTCGCGAAAGGTGAGCAGCCCGGCAAGCCGGCCGTGGTCCATCACCACCAGCGAGCCGATGTCGTGCTCGACCATGACTTCGACTGCGCCGAGCGCACTGGCCTCGGACGTCGTGGTGAACAGTGTGTTGCCCTTGATGCGCAGGATTTCGCTGACCAGCATGAATTCTCCTCGCAGGCAGTCTGAAGCCGCCTTATCCCCACCGACAGATTACTCTCGCCTGGCCGCACGGCGCAACGCCGGCGTTTCTGGCCGCGATCGCGCATCGACGCGCCGCGCAGCAAGTCGACGTGAATTTGCGTCCTAACTCTTGCCCGTCGGACGCTTCTCGCCGAAATAGTGCTGATAGGCCATGCGCCGGCCGATGACCGTGTCGAGTTCCCATTTGACGGCACGCGCGGCGAATTGTTTCTGCGATTCGAGCACTTCCCGAAACAGTGGATTCTCCACCGCCTTCTTCGCCACCGTGCTGTCATAGGCGTCGAGTTGGCGCAGCAGCACGACGTTGGGTGTCTTGTAGAACTTGACCTTGTCCGTCGCCTGCAACTCCGCATAGGCGATCGAGTAGCGGTCGATCGCCTTCCACGCCATTTCGGCGGACGCGGCGTCGGCAGCGTTCACCACAATGGCTCTGATTTTTTCCGGCAAGGCGTCGTATTTCGCCTTGTTGATCAGGATCTCGAACTGCTCGGCATTCTGATGATAGCTCTGCAGCATGCAAATCTTCCAGGCCTCGGCAAGGCCGAGTTGCCGGTCCGAAGACGCGTTGTTGAATTCGGCGGCATCGATCTGGCCGCGATCCAGTGCCGGGATGATATCCGCATCGGGCACTGCGCTGACCGTCGCGCCCAGCGCCGTGAACAGGTCCATGGCGATGCCGACGGTGCGGTATTTGAGACCGCTCAAGTCATCGATCTTGGTCACCGGTTTCTTGAACCAGCCGAGCGGTTGCGTGGGCATCGGACCGTAGAGCAGCGAGACGACGTTGGCATTGAGCGACGCGTAGACCTTGTCGAGCAGTTGCCGGCCGCCGCCGTAGCGGTGCCAGGCGAGCAGCATGTTGGCATCCATGGCGAACGCCGGTCCGGAGCCCCAGAGCGCCAGCGCCGATTGCCGGGCGTAATGGTAGGACAACACGCCATGGCCGCCATCCAGTGCACCCTTCCCTACCGCGTCGAGCAAACCGAAGGCAGGCGCTACGGCGCCGGCGGGCAGCATTTCGATCCTGACGTCACCGCCGGTCATGTCACCGACTTTTTTCGCGTAGTCGAGAGCGAACTCCTGAAAGATGTCCTTGGCGCTCCACGCACTTTGCCAGCGCATCACCATCGGACCCTGCGCACGCGCCAGCATCGGGAAACCCAGCGCTGTGCCACCGGCTGCCGCTGCCACGGCAGAAAGAAAGCCGCGACGGCTCGTGGCATCGGCGGCTGCGGGTGACGGATTCGATTGCGTCATGAATTCTCCAGTGATGAATCAACGGCGGCGACCACCGCGCGCCGGGAATTGAATCAGGTAGGGGAAGAGCCTACTCGGCCAGCGGGCGCCGTTCGCGCAAAGCCTGCGCCAGCGTGCCGGCGTCAACGTATTCCAGTTCCCCACCCACCGGCACACCACGCGCAAGGCGGCTCGTCTTCAGCCCTCGTGCACGCAGCAGTTCGCCGATGTAGTGCGCCGTGGCCTCGCCCTCATGGGTGAAATTGGTGGCCAGGATGACCTCGCGCACGCTGCCGTCGCCGACCCGCTTCAACAGGCGATCGAGACGGATTTCCTTCGGTCCGATCCCGTCCAGCGGCGACAATCGCCCCATCAGCACGAAGTACAGCCCGGTGTAGGCCTGGGTGTGCTCGACCATCAGCAGGTCCGCCGGTGTCTCGACGACGCACAGCAGCGTGCGATCGCGACGATCGGAGCGGCACATCGCGCAGACCATGTCCTCAGTAAAGGTGTTGCAGCGCTCGCAGTGGCGGATCGACTGTGCCGCATGCGTCAGCGCGGCCGCCAGCGCACGCGCGCCGTCGCGATCGTGCTGCATCAGGTGCAGCGCCATGCGCTGTGCCGCCTTGGGACCCACGCCGGGCAGGCAGCGCAGCGCCGTCGTCAGCCCGTCGAGGCTGCCGAGCGGTTCCTGCGGTGCGAATGCACGTGCGCTCATCGATGGGGGCCTGTGCGTATCGCGATGCCGCGCGCCGGCCTGCGGCTCAAAATGGCATCTTGAAGCCGGGCGGCAGCGGCATGCCCGCGGTAAGGCCGGACATTTTTTCCTGCGTCGTCGCTTCGACGCGGCGCACCGCGTCATTGACCGCCGCCGCGACCAGATCCTCCAGCATGTCGCGGTCCTCGGCGAGCAGCGACGGATCGATCGCGACGCGCTTGACGTCGTGTCTGCAGGTCATCGTCACCTTGACCAGTCCGGCACCCGCCTGACCCTCGACCTCGGTCTGCGCCAGTTCCTCCTGCGCGCGCTTCATGTTGTCCTGCATCTGCTGGGCCTGCTTCATCAGGCCTGCCAACTGGTTTTTCATCATGCGTGCACCTGCTCCTCTACCTGGAATCGGTATCGCCCGCGAGCGGGGCGATGGTGTCGGTCTTGACCTGACCGTCGAAGCGCGCGAGCAGGTCGCGCACGAACGGTTCGTCGCGAAAGGCTGCTTCGCCACTGGCCTGCGCCGCGGCACGCTCGCGCCGTTCGGTCGCCGCGAGCGATGTTTCCACCGGTGCGCCAACTTCGAAGGCCAGCAGCAGCTTGCGTCCGGTCGCCTGCTCGAGCGCCGCCTTGAGTTTGTCGGCATAGGCCTTGTCCGCAAGATGCTTGTGCGCTGCGGGCAGCGCCAGCGTCAGCGCGTTGCCCTTCACCGACTGCAGCTGCGTCTGCGCGGCAAGCTGCGCAGCCATGCCGATCAGCTTCAGTCCGGCGATGAAATCCGGCCAGGCTTCGGCACTCTCCGGCAACGCTTGCCTGGTTCCGGTGGGGTCGCTGGTCGGCGCCCGGCTGGGCACCCGCGCCGGAGCCATGGCGGCAATCGAAGGTGGATTGGCCGGACTTGGCGGCTGCGCGGCTGCGGCGCTCGGCGCCGGTGCACGCTGCGTCCGCTCGGTCTCCCGGCGCGCGGACGCCGGCGAAGTTCCGGCATCCAGCGCGTGCGCATTCGACTCATCCTCCGGCCGAAATGCGAGCATGCGCAGCAGCGTCATCGCGAATCCAGTGGCCTCGTCCGGTGCCAGCGCGAGGTCACTCCTGCCCTGCGTGGCGATCTGGTAGTCGAGCTGCACGACCTCGGCGGTGAATGCCGCCGCGTAGCCGACGATGCGCGCCGCGTCGTCGAATGCCTCTGCGGCCTCCGGCACCGCCTGCGCCACCGCGATCCGGTGGAACAGGCCGGCGAGTTCCTCCAGCGCCGACGCAGACGCGAGGCCACGTTCGGCCAGCGCGTCGCATTCGGCGAGCAGTGCCACACCGTCGCCCGCCACCAGCGCATCGGTGATCCGGTATACGTAATCGCGATCTACCGCACCCAGCATAGTGCGCACGGCCTGCTCGCGCACTTCCCCACCACCATAGGCGATGGCCTGATCAAGCAGCGACAGGCCGTCGCGCAATGAACCATGCGCTGCCCGCGCCAGCAGCGCCACCGCGGCGGAGTCGTGCTCGACGCCCTCTTCGCGCAGAATATGGTCGATTCGCGCCTCGATCTGCGCCGGCGTCAGCGGCTTGAGGCTGAACTGCAGGCAGCGCGACAGCACGGTCACCGGAATCTTCTGCGGATCGGTCGTGGCCAGCACGAACTTGACATGCTCGGGTGGCTCTTCGAGCGTCTTCAGCATCGAATTGAACGCCTGCTTGGACAGCATGTGCACTTCGTCGATCAGGTAGACCTTGTAGCGGCCGACGGTTGGCGCGTAGCGCGCGTTGTCGAGAATTTCGCGCATGTTGTCGATGCCGGTATGCGAGGCTGCATCGAGTTCCAGCAGGTCGACGAAGCGCCCGGCATCGATGTCGGTACAGGCCGCACAGACGCCGCATGGCGTGGCGGTGACGCCGGTGGCGCAGTTGAGGCTCTTGGCGAGAATCCGGGCAATGGTCGTCTTGCCGACCCCGCGCGTTCCCGTCAGCAGGTAGGCATGGTGCAACCTGCCGCGTTCCAGCGAATTGGCGAGCGCGGTTACGACATGCGCCTGCCCGGAAAGCTCGGCGAAGGTCATGGGCCGCCACTTGCGGGCGAGGACCTGATAGCTCATCGCGGAATTATCGCCTGATTCGCGCAACGGTGCGTTGGTCGGCGCACCGACCGTTGCCGCCACAGGCACCGCGCCCCGGGGGCGAGGTGCCGGAATGGGTGGCGAGCCGTGATCCCGGCACTTGCACGCTGTCGCTGTGGCTGCTTCCTTCCGGACCTGACCAGATTCACGACTGTGCAATGCGGGGCGACCCGCCGATGATCGGATGAATGTCCGAGCTTCAATGGACATTATAGCGGGATCTGTCCGCTGCCCGGTTCCGGACGGCACGATGTGCAGCGCATGGCTATAATCGGCGGCGTACATCGTCAACGCGAGTGGATCGATCGCGCCCGCCTTGTCCGCAACCCGGCTCGCCTGGAGGACTCCGCTGCACGCGCGCGCACTGTTGGCGAGCCTGCCCTGCGCAATTTCCATCGCGGCGATGCTCACTGCCTGCCAACCCGAGGGGCTGCCGGCGCCGAGCGCAACGGTACGGCTGAAGGTGGCCGTGCATGCCAGTCCCATCGCCTGGCTTGCCGGCCCCGCCGGCACGGCGACGGGCTTCGATCACGATCTGCTTGCACAGTTTGCCGGCAGCCGTGGCCTGACACTGGACGTCGTCGAGGTCGGCAGTGCCGCCGCACTGGTGACCGAAGTCGCCGCCGGTAACGTGCATCTGGGCGTCGGCGGCCTGTATTCTCCGGCCCCCGGCAGGGACAAGGCCGATGCCGCCGCCGGTGACGGGCGTGGCGTGCTCTGGACCAATGGGTACTACGCGGTCGAGCCCGTGCTGCTGTACGGGAGCGGCAGCTTCCAGCCGCGGTCATGGCGCGACCTGGATGGTGCGAAGGTCGCCTACCTTGCCTATACGGGCATTGAAGCGGACCTGGAAGCTGTCCGCGCCGCGCACCCGCGCATCGAGTGGATCGCCTCGACGTTGCCGTCGGCCAATGCCTTGATCGGCGCGCTGTCTGCCGGGACCTTCGACTACGTGGTGGTGCCGTCGACGGATGCCGACGCTGCCCGCAATGTGTTCCTCGATTTCGACCAGGCCTTCGTCATTGGCCGGAAGCGAGACCTCGCGTGGGCGGTGGCGCCGGCGCATCGTGCCTTGCGCGACAAAATCGACAGGTTTTTTGCGGATGTCCGCGGCAACGGCGCGCTCGCGCGCCTTGTCGACCGCTATTTCGCCCAGGATCGGCAGATCCAGCGCATCGACGCCGGCATCTTTCAGGAACGAATCCGGACCGTGCTGCCGCAGTACCGCAAGCTGTTCGAGGACGCCCAGTCGGCGTCGGGCATCGAGTGGCGACTGCTTGCGGCACTCGCCTACCAGGAATCGCAATGGGATCCGTTTGCCGTCAGCGAGACCGGCGTTCGCGGCTTCATGCAGATCACCGAGGACACGGCGAAAAAGCTCGGTGTCGCCGACCTGCTCGATCCACGCCAGAGCGCCATTGCCGGAGCGCGCTACCTGGCCGAACTCGGCGCCCGACTGCCCGCGCGGATCGCCGAGCCGGACCGCACCTGGCTGGCGCTGGCGGCGTTCAACATCGGACCGGGGCACCTGGAGGACGCACGGGTGCTGGCACAGCGGCAGAAGCTCGATCCCGACCGATGGAACGATGTTCGTTCCGCGCTGCCGCTGCTGACCCTGCCCGAACACTACGCGCTGGCGCGCAACGGCTATGCGCGCGGCGGCATGCCGGTGGCGTTCGTCGATCGGGTCCGTGCCTACTACGACATCCTGCTGCGCCAGGAAAGCCCGGCGGTACCGCGCCTGCACGTGGAACCGGCGACCGAACCGCGCTGATTCCGCGGCAGCGGGTAACGCCCTCACGTAAAATGCCACGATGACAAGGATGGCGCTGCGCCTGACCGCATGCTGCATTTTCGGCGCGCTTTCCTTCGCCAGTGCCGCGTCCGCCGCGACCGTCATGCTCGAAGAAATGACCTCGCCGGAACTCGCCCGGGAAATCCAGGGCGGCAAGACGACCGTGATCGTTCCCATCGGCGGTACCGAGCAGAACGGTCCGCACATGATGCTGGGCAAGCACAATGTTCGCGCCAGGCTGCTGGCGGAGCGCATCGCCCGCGAACTCGGCAACGCGGTGGTCGCGCCGGTGATCGCCTACGTACCGGAGGGCAGCATCGCGCCGCCCACCGGGCACATGCGCTACGCGGGGACCATCACCATCCCGGCCGACACCTATCGAAAGGTCCTCGAATACGCTGCGCGCAGTTTCCGGCTGCATGGCTTTCGCGACATCGTCTTCCTCGGCGACTCCGGCGACTACCAGCGCGACAACGCCGCGGTCGCCACGCTGCTCAACGGCGAGTGGGCGTTAGCGCCGGTACGGGCGCACGCGATCGCCGAGTACTACCGGGTTCCGACCGCCTGGTTCGCGCAGGAGTTGAAGCGCCGCGGACACAGCGACGCCGAGATCGGCCCGCACGCGGGGCTCGCGGACACCTCGCTGATGCTGGCGCTTGATCCGCGGATGGTGCGCGCCGACCGCATGGCTCCCGCTGCGGGCCAGTCTTCGCTGCCCGGCGTCACCGGCGATCCGCGCCGCGCGACCCCCGAACTCGGCGCGCTGGCCGTCGACGAAACCGTCCGGCAAGCGGTCGCGGCGATTCGCCGCGCGACAACGCGGCCGTGATCGCATACCATCCGTCCCGCAGAATCGCCGGACACCCGGAATTCCATCAATTTTCTCCCCCCGAGGAACGTTCTTGAAGCTCGACCGCCTTGCCCGTCCCATGCCCATCCTGTCAGCCTTGTCGCTGGCGCTTGCCCTGTCCTCGTGGGGCTTCGCCCAGGCGCCCGCCAAGGCCCCCGCGCCGCCTGCTGCTGTGGGCACCATTCCCGGCATGCCCGGCGTCCCCGACCCGCAGAATCTCTACAGCGAGACCACTGCCGGAAAAATATCGCCGGAACTCGCCGGCGACCTGCCGCGAGTCTACGTACCGCACATCCAGTCCAGCGACGTCTACGTCATCGACCCGGCGACGTTCAAGGTCGTGGGCAAGTTCAACGTCGGCCTCAACCCGCAGCACGTCGTGCCGTCGTACGACCTGCGCACGCTTTGGGTGGCGAACAACGCCGAGAACACGCCGCACGGCAGCCTGACACCGATCGATCCCAGGACCGGCAAGCCCGGCAAGGCGATCCCCGTCGAGGATCCCTACAACATGTACTACACGCCGGACGGCAAGTCGGCGATCATCGTCGCCGAGGCATTCAAGCGCCTGGACTTCCGCGATCCGAAGACCATGGCGCTGCAGTACACGATCGAGGTGCCCCGCTGCGCCGGCATCAACCACGCCGACTTCTCGATCGACGGCCGCCACGCCATCTTCACCTGTGAATTCGCCGGCCTGGTCGCCAAGATCGACATGGTCGAGCGCAAGGTGCTGGGCTACACCCAGGTCATCCAGCCCGGCCGTCCGACCAAGATCGTCAAGGGCCCGGACGGCCGCGACGAGACCATCTGCACGACCTGGAAGGGCATGCCGCAGGACATTCGCGCCTCGCCCGACGGCAAGCTGTTCTACGTCGCTGACATGATGGCCGACGGCGTGCACGTGGTCGACTTCGCGACCTTTCGCCAGGTCGGATTCATCGAGACGGGAAAAGGCACGCACGGCCTCTATCCCAGCCGCGATGGCAGGAAGCTCTATGTCGCCAACCGCGGCACCAACAAGATCCACGGCAAGGCCAAGGGCATGGGCAGCGTATCGGTGATCGATTTCGCCACCGGCAAGGTCGAGGCAACCTGGATGATCCCCGGCGGCGGCAGCCCGGACATGGGCAATGTCAGCGCCGACGGCAAGCATCTGTGGCTCTCGGGCCGCTACGATCACGTCGTCTATGTGTTCGACACGACCAGTGGCGAGGTGAAGATCATCCCGGTGGGGCGCGAGCCGCACGGGCTGACGGTGTGGCCACAGCCGGGCCGCTATTCACTGGGGCATACGGGTAACCTGCGCTGATCGGTCTGGCAAGGCGCGACGTTGCGCGCGCCCTGCAGTCACCGAACCGTTGCTAGTCTTTGGTGAGCCGCGTCACTCCGCCCATGTAGGACAGCAGCGCCTCCGGCACCGTGACCGAGCCATCCTCGCGCTGGTAGTTCTCAAGCACCGCGACCAGCGTACGGCCGACCGCGAGCGCGGAGCCATTCAGCGTGTGCACGAATTCCGTGCGCCCCTGCGCAACACGCACGCGGGTCTGCATCCGCCGCGCCTGGAACGCCTCGCAGTTCGAGCAGGAACTGATCTCGCGGTAGGCGTTCTGACCGGGCAGCCAGACTTCGAGATCGTAGGTCCTGGCGGCGGCGAAACCGATGTCGCCGGTGCACAGCGCTACGACGCGGTACGGCAGGCCCAGCCGCTGCAGGATCGTCTCGGCCTGGCCGGTCAACTCCTCCAGCGCCTCGTAGGACTTTTCCGGATGGACGATCTGCACCAGTTCGACCTTGTCGAACTGGTGCTGGCGGATCATGCCGCGCGTGTCCTTGCCGTAGCTGCCGGCCTCGGAACGAAAGCACGGCGTGTGCGCGGTCAGCTTGCGCGGCAGCGTCGCCGGATCGAGAATCTCGTCGCGCACCGAGTTGGTCAGCGTGATCTCGGAGGTCGAGATCAGGTAGAGCTTGTCGCCCTGCTCCGCGCCGCCCCGGCGCACGACGAACATGTCGTCCTCGAACTTGGGCAGCTGCGTGGTGCCGACCAGCGCGTCCACGCCAACCAGGTAGGGCGTATAGCACTCGGTGTAGCCATGCTCGCGGGTGTGGACGTCGAGCATGAACTGCGCCAGCGCCCGGTGCAGCCGCGCGAGATCCCCGCGCAAAAAGGAAAAGCGCGCCCCCGACAGCTTGGCGGCGGTGGCGAAATCGAGCAAGCCCAGCGCCTCGCCCACGTCGGTGTGGTCGCGCGGCTTGAAATCGAACTTCGGTGGCTCACCCCAGCGGCGGACTTCGACGTTGCCGGTCTCGTCCTTGCCTACCGGTGTGTTGGCATGCGTGAGGTTGGGCAGCTCGAGCAGGAAATCGCGCAGCGCGCGCTGCACCTCGTCGAGTTCCGCCTCGACCTGCTTGACCGCACCGCCGAGCCCGGCCACCTCGGCGAGCAACGGTGTCGTATCTTCACCGCGCCCCTTGGCGATGCCGATCTGCCTGGACGCGGCGTTGCGTCGCGCCTGCAGTTCCTGCGTACGCGTCTGGATATCGCGTCGGCGCGCCTCGAGCGCTTCGAAGCGGGCGCTGTCCAGCGTGACGCCGCGTTTGGAAAGGCCCGCGGCAACCGCGGAGAGATCGTTGCGAAGCAGATTGATATCAAGCATTCGCCAATTCTATCAGAGGCTTGCGTGCAGACCCGGGCCCGGTCAATCCTCGCTTTCCCGACGCCCAGCCGGCCCTTTGCTCGCCGCGCGATCCAGTGCCCGCAGCGCCGCCAGCTTGTCGCGGATCTTCGCTTCCAGTCCGCGTTCGGTCGGTCGATAGAATTGTTGCGCTTTCATGCCATCGGGCAAATAGGCTTCGCCCGCGGCATAGCCACCCTCCTCGTCGTGTGCGTAGCGGTAGCCCTCGCCATAGCCGAGGTTCTTCATGAGTTTGGTCGGCGCATTGCGCAGGCGCAGCGGCACCGGCCGCGAACCATCGTCCTTGATGTACGCCCTGGCGGCGCCGAAGGCAACATAGGCCGCGTTGGACTTCGCCGCCACGGCGAGATAGAGCACGCATTGCGCCAGCGCCAATTCGCCCTCGGGTGAGCCGAGCCGCTCGTAGGTCTCCGCCGCGTCGAGCGCCAGGCGCAGCGCGCGCGGATCGGCGAGACCGATGTCCTCGCTGGCCATGCGAATCAATCGACGCGCGACGTACAGCGGATCGGCACCCCCGTCGAGCATCCGGCACATCCAGTACAGCGCGGCATCGGGGTCGGAACCGCGCACCGACTTGTGCAGTGCCGAGATCTGGTCGTAGAACGCCTCGCCACCCTTGTCAAAGCGGCGCAGGCTGCGCGCGATGGTCGCCTCGACGAATTCCAGATCGACCCCTTGGCGCTGCGCCTCGGCCGCTGCGACCGCCAACTGCTCGACCAGATTGATCAGCCGGCGACCGTCGCCGTCGGCGTAGGCGACCAGCGCATCGCGCGCCGGATCGTCGATGGGCATCCCGGGCGCGGCCGCGGCCAGTGCGCGTGCGAGCAGCGTGCCCAGTTCATCGGGCGACAACGGTTCGAGCACATACACCGCCGCGCGCGACAACAGCGCACCGTTGACCTCGAACGACGGATTCTCGGTGGTCGCGCCGACAAAGGTCACCGTGCCCTTTTCGACAAAGGGCAGGAAGGCGTCCTGCTGCGATTTGTTGAAGCGATGCACCTCGTCGACGAAGAGTATCGTCGCGCGGCCCGACTGCGCCAGTGTGGCTTCGGCGCGGGCGACCGCATCGCGAATGTCCTTGACGCCCGAGAGCACCGCCGACAGCGCGATGAATTCGGCATCGAAGGCGTCGGCCATCAACCGTGCCAGCGTGGTCTTGCCCACGCCGGGCGGGCCCCACAGGATCATCGAATGCAACTTGCCTGACGCGAATGCGACGGCCAGCGGCTTTCCCTGTCCCAGCAGATGGCGCTGGCCGATCACGTCGGCAACGCCGCGGGGGCGAAGGCGTTCGGCAAGCGGGGCCGCGGCGTTGGCTGCAGTATTGGCCAAAGCGGCGGCAGCGGACGGCGAGGCAGCGAACAGGTCGGTCACGGCATTCCAGGGCAACGGGTCGGCAGCGCCGAGCAGGTCGCGTTGCCTGCGTGAATTATGGGGGGTAGAGTCCGGTCTTGCACGTCGATGGCACCGACCGGCGCTACGCGCGGCCCGGTGTTTCGTTTTCTCCAACGGACCCGGCTTCCCCATGCGCGAAAACCCGCTGAAGGCCACTCTCGCCGCCGGTGGCCGCGCCTGCGGCGCCATGGTCTTCGAGTTCTTCTCGCCTGGACTGCCGCAAATCTGCGCCAACGCCGGCGCCGAATTCATTCTCTACGACATGGAACATACGGGCCTGTCGTTCGAGTCGCTCAAGACCCAGGTCGCATTGTGCCGCGGCCTGCCACTGGTGCCCATGGTCCGCGTGCCACGCGGTGAATACCACTTCATCGCCCGGGCGCTGGACGTCGGCGTGCTCGGTGTGATGGTGCCGATGGTGGCCAACGCCGCCGAAGCCGCCGCCATCGTCGCCTGCACCCGCTATCCACCCGAAGGCCGGCGTGGCGCCGCATTCGGCTTCGCGCACGACGATTACGAGGGCGGCGACGTGGCGGCCAAGATCGCCGCCATCCATGCGCGAACGCTGGTGATCGCGCAGATCGAGACCGCCGAGGGACTGGCCGAGGTCGAGGCCATCGCCGCGGTGCCGGGCATCGACGCGCTGTGGCTGGGCCATTTCGATCTCACCAATTTCATGGGCATCCCGGGGCAGTTCCAGCATCCGGAATACCTGGCGGCGGTGAAGCGCATCGTCGCGGCCTGCGAAAAGGCGGGCAAGACCGCGGCGTTTCTCGCCACCGACGACGCCTGGGCGCGCGAATACACGGCGCATGGCTTTCGCCTGTTCGCCTATGGCCTCGACCAGGCGATGCTGGGCAACGCACTGCGCGACGGCCTCGCCATCCTGCGCCAAGAGGGAGGACGCACCCGATGACCGCGAAATTCCGCATTGGCATCACCCGCGACATTCTGGATTCGCGCGGTGAGCCGGCATTCGGCAAGGCGGCGCTGAAGATCCTCGACGACGCGCCGGACGTTGATTGGGAGTACCTGCCGGCGATCGTCCGCGAGATCGCGCCGGAACACGCCGCGCGTTACGACGCGCTGTACGTCAACCTCGCACGCGTGCCGGGCACCGCGGTCGCCGGTGCCGATTGTCGCTTGCGTGTCGTCGCCCGGCATGGTGTCGGCTACGACTCGGTCGACGTGCCGGCGATGACCAACGCCGGCATCGTAGTGACCAATACACCGATGCCGATGCCGCGTCCGGTGGCGACCATCGCGCTCACCTTCATCCTGACGCTGGCCGGCAAGTTGATTTTGAAGGACCGGCTGACGCGGACCGGTCGCTGGGACGAGCGCATGGACAACATGGGGATGGGGCTCACCGGCCGCACGCTGGCGGTCGTCGGCGCCGGACGCATCGGCCGCGAACTGCTGCGCATGGCGCGCACCTTCGACCTGAAGCTGCTCGCCGCTGATCCCTACGTCAACGCGGTCGAGCTGGGCTATATCGGCGCGCGCAAAGTCGATCTGGACACCGCGATGCGCGAGGCCGATTTCGTTGTCACCTGCCCACTTCTGAACGACGAGACCCGACACTTGATTGGCGCCGCGCAATTCGCGGCAATGAAACCGACGGCGTATTTCATCAACGTCTCGCGCGGACCGGTGGTCGATGAACCTGCGTTGATCGCCGCGCTGCAAGGGGGTCGAATCGCCGGCGCGGCGCTGGACGTGTTCGAGCAGGAGCCGGTGGACCCGGCCAACCCGCTGCTGACGATGGACAACGTCATCGTCACGCCGCACTCGCTGTGCTGGACCGACGAGTGCTTCCACAACATGGCGACGACCGGATTGACCAGCATCGTCGATGCACTTGGGGGCCGAGTGCCGGAATTCGTGGTCAATCGCGAGGTACTCGCGCACGATCGCGTCCGGTCGTTGTTCGATTCCGCCGCGCGATGAGCCAGCCGCACCGCGCGGCGTGGCTGTTGGCGTTCTTCCTGACGCTGCCCGCGACCGCCTTCGACCTGCAGGGCCACCGCGGTGCGCGCGGCCTGGCCCCGGAAAACACGCTGGCGGGTTTCCAACGGGCTCTCGCGATCGGCGTGACCACGCTGGAAACCGATGTCGGCGTGACCCTCGACGAGGTACTGGTCATCGCGCATGATCCCTATGTCAACGCCAATTTCGCACGCGCTCCGGACGGCGCCTGGCTGGCGTCGCGCGGGCCGTCGATCCGTACGCTGACGCTGGCGGAACTCGAGCGCTACGACATCGGCAGGATGAAGCCGGGCAGCGCTTATGCGCGGCAGTTCCCTGAGCAGCAGTCCGTTGACGGTCAGCGCTACCCGACATTGGCAAAACTGTTCGCGCAGGTGCGGGACTCGGGCAAGCCGGTGCGCCTGAATCTCGAGACCAAGATCACCCCGGACGGCGGCGACGCCACGCCGCCGCCCGAGACGTTCGCCCGCCTGCTGGTCGAGGCCGTGCAGCGCGCCGGCATGGCGCAACGCACGACCATCCAATCGTTCGACTGGCGCACGCTCATCGAGGCGCGGCGGCTGGCGCCGCAGATCCCGACATCATGCCTCACCATGGAGGGCACCGATTTCGACACCGTGCGCCGGCGCGACAGCGCGCCTTCTCCATGGCACGCGGGCCTCGATTTGCGCGAGCATGGGGGATCGCTGCCGCGACTGGTCAAAGCGGCAGGATGCAGCACCTGGTCGATGTATTGGCGCAACGTGACCCGCGAGGACATTGTCGCCGCACATGCGCTTGGTCTCACGGTGCTCCCCTGGACCGTCAACGATCCCGCCGACATGAATCGCCTGATCGACATGGGGGTGGACGGCATCATCACCGACTATCCGGACCGGCTGCGCGCGGTCATGACGCAACGCGCGATGACGTTGCCCTGACAATCGCTCAGTTAATCTCGCCGATCACGTCCGCGCCCTTGGGCGGCACGAAGCGGAAGAGTTCGGGCGCAAGTATTGGATTGCGCTCCATGTCGGTGAAGCGGATCACGCTCTTCTGGCCGAAGGCGTCGAGCATTTCCAGCGTGGCCAGGCCCCTGGCGTCGAAACCCAGGCGGATTTCGGCGAAGGGCGCATCGCTGGCCAGCGGCCTGGCCAACAACCACTCGAAGCCATTCGCCGCCGGCAGGTCGCGCCAGGCGAATGCTTTCTCGACCTCCTGGTCGCCGGCGAGCAATGCTGCCGGGGTTGCGCCCAGTGCTTCGCCGATCTTGCGCACGATCACCTGGTTCAGGTCCTCGTCGAAGATCCACACCCGCTTGCCATCACCGACCAGCAGTTGCTTGTAGGGCTTGTCCACGCTCCAGCGGAATTTTCCCGGCCGGGCGAGCAGGAACTCGCCATTGGCCTGTTGCCTGACGTTGCCGTTGCGGTCGGCAACCGTCTGGGTGAATGCAGCGCGGGCGGTCTGGGTGTCGCGAACGAACGCGCGCAGGCGTTCGAGCGTCGCGGCCGCGGCGGGATCGGGGATCGCCAGACCGACCACCAGGACTACGACCAGTGCGATGCAGGCGGCGAAGTGACTGCGACGGGGGCGGCGCTGCGGTTGCGCGATCAATTGTTGGCCCCGAATTCGGTGCCCGGGATATGCGCGAGGCAGTTGCCGACGGCATCGAGAATCAAGTAGGTGTGGCCCAGCCCGCCCTTGTCCTTGCGTCCGCCGCGATCCAGATACTGATGCGCATAGACGCGCCAGGTATCGTATTCGTTCTCCACATCGAAGGTGCAGCCCGAGACGAAAACGCCTGGACCACAGAAGTCCACCGGCAGCATCGCCCGGGTGCGCTCGACCGCCTGCCTGGCGTCGATGCGCGCCGCCGTTGCAGGACGGTCCTGCGGGCAATAGCGGGGACCCTCGCGATAGACGTCGACCGGCCCCGCGGCGGCGCCGGCGGCCAGGAAAGCGAACAGCGCGGCGGCAAGGCCGTGGGTCTGCACCGCGTCAGCCCTCGCCCTTGGGCGAGGGCACCAGCACCTCACGATTGCCGTTGGTCTGCATTGGCGACACCAGGCCAGCCCGCTCCATCTGCTCGATCAACCTCGCCGCGCGGTTGTAGCCGATGCGCAGATGCCGCTGCACCAATGAAATCGATGGGCGCCGGGTCTTGAGCACCACGGCGACCGCCTGGTCGTAGACCGGATCGGATTCGGCATCGGCGCCGTTTGCGGCAGCGCCGTTCTCGCCATCGCCACTTTCGCCGCCTTCGAGCAGGCCTTCGACGTATTGCGGTTCACCTAGCGACTTCAGGTGCTCGACAACACGGTGCACCTCGCTGTCGGAGACAAAGGCGCCGTGCACACGCACCGGATAGCCGGTGCCGGGCGCCAGATAGAGCATGTCGCCCTGACCCAGCAGCGCCTCTGCGCCCATCTGGTCGAGGATGGTGCGCGAGTCGATCTTGCTGGCCACCTGGAAGGCGATGCGCGACGGGATATTGGCCTTGATCAGGCCGGTGATGACGTCCACCGATGGCCGCTGCGTGGCGAGGATCAGGTGAATGCCCGCTGCCCGTGCCTTTTGCGCGATGCGTGCGATGAGTTCCTCGATCTTCTTGCCGGTGACCATCATCAGGTCGGCCAATTCGTCGACGACGACGACGATCTGCGGCATTTCCTCCAAAGGCTCGGGCGCGTCCGGGGTCAGCGAAAACGGGTTGTGCAGCAGCTTGCCGGTTTTCTTTCCATCGACCACCTTGGCGTTGTAGCCCGCCAGATTGCGCACCGACAGTTGCGACATGAGCTTGTAGCGGCGCTCCATTTCGCCGACGCACCAGTTGAGCGCGGTGGGCGCGAGCTTCATGTCGGTGACGACGGGCGCGAGCAGATGCGGAATGCCCTCGTACATCGACAGCTCGAGCATCTTCGGATCGATCAGGATCAGCCGCACCTGCCGCGGCTCGGCCTTGTAGAGCAGCGACAGGATCATTGCGTTGACCGCCACCGACTTGCCCGACCCGGTGGTTCCGGCGACCAGCAGATGCGGCATTCTGGAAAGATCGACCACCACCGGCTTGCCGGCGATATCCTTGCCAAGCGCCAGCGTCAGCGCCCCATGCGTGTCGTTGTAAGTCGTCGATGAAAGGATCTCCACCAGCTTGACCATCTGTCGGCGCGGATTGGGCAGTTCCAGCCCCATGCACGATTTTCCCGGAATGGTCTCGACCAGGCGGATCGAAACCACCGACAGCGCACGGGCCAGATCCTTGATCAGGTTGACGATCTGCGCACCCTTCACGCCCACCGCCGGCTCGATCTCGAAGCGGGTGATGACCGGTCCCGGATAGGCCGCCAACACCTTGGCGCTGACGCCGAAATCGGCCAGCTTGCGTTCGATCAGCCGCGACGTGTATTCGAGCGTCTCCGCGCTGACCGATTCCTGCGCCGGCGGCGCATCCTCGAGCAGCGCCAGCGGCGGCAGCGGCGAATCCGGCAATTCGGTGAACAGCGGTCGCTGCTTTTCCTTCACCACCCGGTCCGACCTGGGTACGCTGACCACGGGCGGGACGACCAGCACCGGTTCACGTTCGACCTCGGTCTCGCGCAATTGCTCGACCACATGCTCGCGCTGGACCGCGGCTTCGTGACCGATGCGCCGGTCGACCGCTTCCTCACGCCGACGACGAAACCACGCGAACAGCAGCTCGAAGCCGGCGCCGATGCGCTCCATCACGCGCAGCCAGGATATGCCGAACAGCAACGACGTGCCCACCGCGAACAGCGCCAACAGCAGCAGCGTGGCGCCGTTGAATCCCAACCCCCGGGCCAGGCCCTGCCCCAGCGTGTCGCCCAGCGCGCCGCCGGCGGACAACGGCAGCGCCAAGTCGAGCCGCCACAGGCGAATCGACTCCAGCGCGGCGCTCGACGCCAGCGTCAGCGCGAAACCGATCAGCGCCAGCAGCAGCGGATGTTCGGAGACATGCTCCGGATGAATCACCCGCCGGTACCCTGCCAGTACCAGCACCACGCCGCCCACCACCCACCACCACGCCGACAGGCCAAACAGGTAGAGCAACAGATCTGCAAGCCATGCACCGACAGCGCCGCCGCGATTGCCCAACGGCGCGCCTGACCCGGTGAACGACCAGCCCGGATCGCTGCGCGTGTATGTTGCCAGGATCAGCGACAGGTAGAGGAAGGCGGCGACGACGAGCAGCAGCCACGACTCGCGCACGAGGCGGGCAAAGCGTGGTGACAGAGGGGCGGCAGCGGACATTACGGCGCCAGGAATCAGGCTTCGATTATTATGAAAAACATGGAGTTGCGTCGTTTATCTCAAGCGAGACATTATACGCCTGGTGAAACGATCGGCAAGGGGGAGAAACGGCCCGGGAAGGCATCGGGCAGGTTGCCGCGATCAAGGGAGGCACCGGCCGCATCGGCTAAACTTTCCTTTTGCACTGCGAGATCGCCATGCCCACCAAGCACGCCCGCCTCCTCATCCTGGGCTCCGGCCCCGCCGGTTACTCCGCGGCAGTATACGCGGCACGTGCCAACCTGAAGCCGGTGCTGATCACCGGTCTGGCGCAGGGTGGCCAGCTGATGACCACCACCGACGTCGACAACTGGCCCGCGGATGCCGACGGCGTGCAGGGACCGGCGCTGATGGAGCGTTTCCAGAAGCACGCCGAGCGCTTCGATACCGAATTGATCTTCGACCATATCCAGACTGTCGACCTCGGCAAGCGGCCGTTTCAACTGGTCGGCGACTCGGGCGAATACAGCTGCGATGCGCTGATCGTCGCCACCGGCGCCTCGGCACGCTATCTCGGCCTGCCATCGGAGGAAGCGTTCATGGGCAAGGGGGTGTCCGCCTGTGCCACCTGCGACGGCTTTTTCTACAAGGGGCGGGACGTGGTGGTCATTGGCGGCGGCAACACTGCAGTCGAAGAGGCGCTGTACCTGTCGAACATCGCCAAGCAGGTGACCGTCGTGCATCGGCGCGACAAGTTTCGCGCCGAAGCCATCCTGGTCGATCGGCTGATGGCCAAGACCGGGGAAGGCGGCAACATGCGCGTGTTGTGGAACAACACGCTGGACGAGGTTTTGGGCGACGACTCGGGAGTGACCGGCGTGCGGCTGAAGGCGACCCAGGGTGACGCCACGACCGAGCTCAAGGTGCATGGCGTGTTCATCGCCATCGGCCACACCCCGAATACGCAGCTCTTCGAGGGCCAACTGGACATGGCGGGCGGCTACATCAAGGTGAAAAGCGGCAGCGAAGGCAATGCCACCGCGACCTCGGTGCCGGGCGTATTCGCCGCGGGCGACGTCGCCGACCACGTCTACCGGCAGGCGGTCACTTCGGCAGGCACCGGCTGCATGGCCGCGCTGGACGCGGAAGCCTACCTCGAACACCTCCAGGCGTGAGTTGAGCCTTGCCGTGGCCAAGCTCGAACAGTTGAAGCAACTGATGGAGGCGGCACGCGCGGCCCGGCGCGACGCGGTACCTGATCCCGCCGGCAAGGCGCCAGCATCGGCGCCGGCCAACGACTTCACCGAGGGGCGGCCCGATCCCGGAAAGTTTGATCCCGGCAAGCCTGCGTCGCGGCCATCGGCGCGGCGCTCGGTCGCGGCGTCGAAGCACGCCCACGGAGACATCGACCTCCATCAGGCCTTTGCCGACGTGCAGAAGTTGCCCAACACCAACCGGGCACCGGTCACCGCAGCACGACCGACGCCGGTCGCACGCCACACGCTCGCCGACGAGCGCGACGTGCTGTACGCGTCCAAGTTTGGCGATGACCCGGCGCCGCAATCGTGGGACATCGGCCAGGAACAGGAGCACGGGCAGACCTTCGTACGCAAGGGCATCGGCCCCGACATCGCCGGCAAGCTGCGCCGCGGGCACTGGTCGGTGCAGGCGGAACTCGACCTGCACGGCATGATCGCCGATGAGGCCCACGACGCGTTGACGGACTTCATCATGCAGGCGCGCGCACGCGGCTTTCGCTGTGTGCGCGTCATCCATGGCAAGGGCCTTACCTCGCCCAACAAGGAACCGGTGTTGAAGGGCAAGGTCCGGCGCTGGCTGGCGCACTGGGACGAGGTGCTGGCGTACGCCGAGGCGCCGTCGCACGCGGGCGGCGGCGGCGCGGTGCTGGTGCTGCTGAAGGGGCGTTGACCAGCAGTCTCAGCGCAACGCCAACGGTCGCAGCTGGTACTGGCGGCGCTCAGCCACCGCCCATCGATGCGTTGGGGAACAACGGCAGATCGCGCCGCCGCACCCCGGTCAGACGTGCATAGGCATTTGCCAACGCAGGCGCGAGCGGCGGCACCCCGGGCTCGCCCACGCCCGCCGGCGGTTCGCCACTGGCAATGATCTGCACGGTAACCTGGGGC
Source organism: uncultured beta proteobacterium (assembly GCA_963712105.1). Lineage (GTDB taxonomy): Bacteria > Pseudomonadota > Gammaproteobacteria > Burkholderiales > Casimicrobiaceae > VBCG01. The sequence continues at coordinate 273,063 of CAVQGR010000007.1, read as the reverse complement.
ATCTCGCCGATCCGCATGACGCGAAACTTGTTGAAGTTGGTCTCCTTGACCTTTCCGGCAGCGAATGTCGACTGGCCCCAAAGCGTCGCATTCAGGGCGTGCAGGATTCCGCCCTGCATCTGCGCCTCGACCGAGTCGGGATTGATCACGGTGCCGCAATCGATGACACAGGCGACGCGACGAACCGTTACCGAACTCGCCGTCGGATTCGAGATCTCCACGACCTGGCAAACGCGGGTCCCGAACGACTCGGCAAACGCCATCCCCCACGCGCGGCCTGCAGGCAACGTCTTGCGCCACGCGCTCAGGATGTCGGCGGCCCATATGACGGCCTGACTTCGCGCGTCGGTGAGATGGTTGTAGCGGAATATGAACGGATCGACACCGGCGGCCGTCGCGAGCTCGTCCATCATGCTCTCGACCGCGAATGCGTTGATCGACGAGCCGACGGAGCGCCAGAATCCTACCGGGACGCCCGCAGGAAGCGGAACCCATTCGCAGACATGCGTTCCAAGCGCATAGGGCAGATGCACTGATCCCTCTACTGCCTGCGAATCGACGGCACCCGGAGGAAGCCATCCACGCTGGCCCAGGATCGCCTGCGACACGTTGCGGTACGACCACGCCTTGATCCTTTTGCCCGCGTCGAGCGTCGCCTTCACCTTGACCGCTGCGCACGGCCGGTACTGGTCATTGGCCATGTCCTCCTCACGGCGCCAGGTGAGCTTCACCGGTTTCTTCACAGCGAGCGCGACCTGGATCGCCTGACTGACGAAATCGAGTTCAATCTTGCGTCCGAGTCCGCCCCCAAGCAGCGTCGTATTGACTACGATCTGCGTCGGCACGAGCCCGGTCAGTGCCTTGGCGATGTTGGCCACACCCGCTGCGCTCTGCGTTGGGGCCCAGATTTCGCAGCTTTGCGCCACGCCTCCGGCATAGGAGATACGGACCGTGCAGTTCAGCACCTCCATCGTGGCATGCGGGAGATAGGGCAACGTGTAGGTCGCTTCCGATGTGGGTGTGCCAAGTTCGCTGGCAACCTGCGCTTCGATGACCGGCGCGTACGTCGCGGGCGTGTAGCCGGGTGGAGGTGCCGGCTCGGCGACCAGCGCCGCGCCATCGGTTGCCAGCGACTGCGCCAGTGCAAGAATTTGCGCGCTGTCGACCACGTTGGTCGACACCGGCAATTTCCATTGCACCGACAGTGAACTGGCGAGCTTGAACGCCAGCCATGTGTTGCTCGCCACCACCGCAACAGCGTTGGTCGAACCGGCGACGACAACACCGCGTGAGTCCGACGCCGTGCAGGGCACCACGGCGATGGCGCTCGATGGCTTGGCGGGCGTGCCGACGAGCGTGCCGCCGATCGTCGGGCAATGTTTGATCGCCGCAAACACCATGTCCGGGAACCATGTGTCAATGCCGAACTTCGCGCTACCGTCAGTCTTCGCCGGAATGTCGATGCGTGCAACCGGCTTGCCGATCAAGCGGAACTTGGCCGGGTCGGTCAACCGCAAATCGACGGGCACGGACTGCGCTGCCGCAGAGTTCGCCAGCGCTTTGTATGGCCATACCGTGCCTGTCGGAATGTGCGTAACCGCCGCGCTGGCCGCCTTGAAGTTGTCGCGGGCGGGGTCGCCCTTCGCCGCCATCGCTGCCGCGACCAGCAGCTCACGTGCCGCTGCACCCGCGTTGCGCAACGTCGCGTAACGACCGCGCACCGCGCTGCTGCCGCCCGTCAGGTAGGACACGATCGGGTTGACGAGCGACTGTTCCACGGTGATCTGATTCCAGTCCGCCATCAGTTCCTCGGCGAGGATCTGCGCCAATCCGGACATCGAGCCTTGTCCCATTTCCGCGCCACCGAACGCGAGCGTGATGCTGCCATCGGTACCAATGCGCACATACGCGCCCGCCAGTTGCTGCGGCGATGCTGCGGCGGCGACACTTGCGATCCGGCCGGCCACTGGAAGCACGAATGCAACAGCAAGCCCTTTTGCGGCAAAGGTCAGAAAGCCACGTCGATCCAGCCGATGGTTCGGCAGCGTCTTGAGGAAGTCTTCTGCAGGATGCGTCATTGCCATTCTCCTTGGGTTAAAGGCCACTGACCGCTTCCTTGATCCGCTGATAAGTGCCGCAAATGCAGATATTTTTCATTTCCGACAGAATTTCCTTACCGTGATGATTAGCCTTCAACGCTCCGGCGCAAGCCATTATCATTCCTGATTGACAGTATCCACACTGTGGAATCTGATGATCAATCCAGGCCTTTTGGACCGGATGACTGCGATCCGCAGAAAGTCCTTCAATAGTTACAACTTTCTTTCCAGCCGCCGACGAGGTGTCGAATTTGCAGGACTTTTCCGGCTGGCCATTGACCAACACGGTGCAAGCCCAGCAAACCTCGATGCCGCAGCCGTATTTGGTGCCGGTGAGGCCGAGGATGTCCCGCAGCGTCCACAGCAGTGGCGTCGCAGCGTCCACGTTGACGTTGTAGCTCTTGCCATTCACGTTCAAGGCGATCATTGGTGATTCCTCCTGGACGACCGAAGCAATGGGTGGATTGGTTTCGGCTCGACGGACTGTCGGTAGGTATCAGCGCCATCCGGCCGGCTCCGATGTACAGCACAATCTGCTCTATTTATGACATTGTCAATATATGACGGTGTCAAGTTTATGTTTTTTTCACCGTAGTTCGATCGCCGGCTCCCGAACGAGCATCGGAGGCCCAAACGAGTGGTGCGCCCCACCTGTTCAGGTGATCAGCGACGGCATCCGCCGCGTGCGGGCAATGCCCGGGCGTGGCCTTCGCCTGCGCGGAACAAACCGATTCGGAGACACCGATCTTTGGAGCTTCTTGGTCAGGTCGCCGCGCTCGATCAGGTTTGCGGAACCTTGCCATTCCTGCCACCCTCCAAAGAGAATGCAAAGCATCGGCGCCAGGTTTCCTGATGAGTCCATGTTTGCATGTGCCTTCCGGGAGTCAGCATGAACACGATCAAGTGCGCAGGAAAGCTGATTCTTCTTGTGCTGAGTTTGTTCGCCGCTTCAATTCCCGCCGTCGCGCAGGACAAGCCGCCGGCGGTTGTCTATGTGGTTCCCGTCGAGGGCATCATCGACCTCGGGCTGGCGCCGTTCGTCCAGCGTGTCCTCGACCAGGCGACGCAGGCTGGCGCCGCCGCCGTGATACTGGACATCAATACCTTCGGCGGCCGCGTCGACGCGGCCGTGCAGATCCGCGATGCACTGCTGAACGCACGCATCCGCACCGTGGCGTTCGTGAACAAGCGAGCCATCTCCGCGGGTGCGTTGATCGCGCTCGCCACCGAGAACATCGTCATGTCCGCGGGCGGCACCATGGGTGCGGCGACACCGGTGCATGGCGGCGCGCCCGGCGCCGACGCGGTGCCGGTCTCGGAGAAAACGGTTTCCTACGTAAGGAAGGAATTCCGCGCCACGGCCGAAGCTCGCAAGCGGCCGCCGAACATTGCCGAAGCAATGGTCGACGCCGACGTCACGATCCGCGGTCTGGTCGACAAGGGCAAGCTGCTGACGCTGACCACCGACGAGGCCATCAAGCACAAGGTTGCCGACTTCCGCGCCGACACGCTGGACGCTGCACTTGAGAAGCTGGGACTCGCCGGAGCAGAAGTGCGGCATGCCGCGCCGAACTGGGCCGAAAACGTCGTGCGCTTTCTGACCAATCCGGTGGTCAGTTCGCTGCTGATCAGCATTGCCATGATCGGCATCCTGATCGAAATCCGGACGCCGGGCTTCGGCGTACCGGGCGCGTTGGGAGTCGCGAGCCTTGGGCTGTTTTTCTGGGGCCATTGGCTGGTGCAACTGGTCGGCTGGGAGGAAATTCTGCTCGCCGCCGCAGGCATCATTCTTTTGGCGCTGGAGCTCCTGGTCATTCCCGGCTTCGGCATAGCAGGTATCCTGGGCATCGTCGCCATTCTCGCCAGTCTTGTCCTGAGCATGGTCGGAAGCGGAGACACGGTCATCATCATCATGGAGGCGATGAGTCGCGTCGCGTTCTCCATGGTGTTCGCACTGGTTGGCAGCCTGATTCTGCTGCGTTTCCTGCCGCGCCTGCCGTTTGGACGCCGGCTGATCCTGGATCGCGGGCTGGCCTCTTCCAAGGGCTATGCCTCGGCGCCGGAGGGTGATGCCAGGCTGCTGGGAAAGAGGGGCAGCACAACGTCCCCGCTGCATCCGGCAGGCATTGCCGAAATCGACGGGCAGCGCGTCGACGTGGTCTCCGAGGGTGACCTGATCGAGGCCGGGGAATCAATCGAGGTGACGCGCGTCGACGGCAACAGGATTGTCGTGCGGCACATAACGAACGTCGGCAACAAGGAGTGAGACATGGGTGAACTAATGGGAATTCTGACGGGCAGCCTCGGGCTGCTGATCGTGATCGTGGCCGGGCTGGTGCTGGTGCTGTATCTGGTGCCGATTCCGCTGTGGATCGCGGCCTGGGCGTCCGGCGCCTATGTCGGACTGCTGACCTTGATCGGCATGCGCCTGCGCCGCGTTCCACCGACGACAGTGGTCACGGCACGCATCAGCGCGGTCAAGGCCGGGCTGGAAATCTCCATCAACGATCTGGAAGCGCACTTCCTTGCCGGTGGCAACGTGGTACGGGTGGTGAATGCGATGATCTCCGCCGACAAGGCCAACATTCCCCTGCCCTTCAAGCGCGCCGCAGCCATCGACCTGGCCGGACGCAATGTGCTGGAAGCGGTGCAGATGTCGGTGCTGCCCAAGGTGATCGAGACGCCCAAGATCGCCGCCGTCGCCAAGGACGGCATCCAGCTCATCGCCGTGTGCCGCGTGACGGTGCGCACCAACATCGACCGGCTGGTCGGTGGCGCCGGCGAGGAAACGATCATCGCGCGCGTCGGCGAAGGCATGGTGAGCACGATCGGCTCCGCGCTGAGCCACAAGAACGTGCTGGAAAACCCGGACCACATCTCCAAGCATGTGCTTTCGAAGGGCCTGGATGCCGGCACCGCCTACGAAATCCTGTCCATCGATATCGCCGACGTCGACGTCGGTGCCAATATCGGCGCCAAGCTGCAGATCGACCAGGCCAACGCCGACAAGCAGATCGCGCAGGCGAAGGCCGAAGAGCGCCGCGCCATGGCGGTCGCGCTGGAGCAGGAAATGCGCGCGCGGGTCGTCGAGGCCGAGGCCGAAGTGCCCCGCGCGATGGCCGAGGCGTTTCGTCAGGGCAACCTCGGCATCATGGACTACTACCGGATGAAGAACCTGCAGGCCGATACCGCCATGCGCGACGAGATCGCCGGCACCGGGGACGATCGTCCCGGTACGCCAACAGCCTGAGGACCGACGGCCATGAAAGGCATTCCTTCCGAACTGTTCTACGCGCTGATCTTTGTCGGCGTCATCCTGTACCAGTTCATGATGCGACGCCGTGCCGCAATGACCGAACAGGCCCGGCAAGACGAGCAGCAGCTCCGGCAGCAGGAGGTCGAGCCGCAGGGAACCGTAGACAATTTCCTCGACTTTGGCCGGCTGGAACAGCCCGCTCCGGCTGCCGCGACGCCGCCGCCGGTGACCGTCCGTTCGCTCATTCCGGTCTTGGCGAACGTTGCCTCCGCTGCATCTGCCAGACGTCCGCGGCGAAGGTTTTCCCGGCAAGCGCTGCTGGGGAACCGCCGCGACGTGCAAAACGCGGTGGTCATCGCGACCATACTGGGGCCCTGCCGCGGCATGGATCCGCCAGGCGGCGCGGGCGCGCCAGACCTCACTTCGCCTTCAGCGCGATAGCGGACGGCCGCCACCGCAGCGGGTGCAGCGAACGCGCCCTCAGAGGGCCGCGGTGGCGAAGAGCGCAGGCGCCAGCCCCTCGACATCGCAGCGCATCGCGAACAGCGCGCCCGCGTGCGGCTGCGCGGCCAGTTCCTCCGGCGTCAGCCTGAACGACGCCGACGTGATAAACAGCGTTTTCATGTCGGCGCCGCCAAAGGTCAGCGAGGTCACCCGGCTGACCGGCAGCTTCCAGGATGCGATCTCGCGTCCGTCGGGTGCGTAGCGCACCACCCGTCCCGCGACCACTTCGGCGTTCCACAGACAACCGTCGGCGTCGACCGTGGATCCGTCGGGCCGGCCGATGCCCGAACGCAGGTCGGCGAATACGCGTTCGTCGCCGAAGGTTCCCATGTCAAGGTCGTAGGCGTAGCTGCAGATCCTGCGCGTATCGGTGTCGGCAAAGTACATCCGCCGACCGTCGGGACTCCAGGCGAGGCTGTTGGGCACCGAAATGCCCGTGCGCATCTGCCGACATTGGAAATCAGGATCGAGACGGTACAGCGCACCCTCGGGCGCCCGCGTGACGTCGTTCATGGTCCCTGCCCAGAACCGGCCGCGCGGATCGCACTTGCCTTCGTTGAAGCGATGCTGCGGACGCGCCCGCTCGTACTCGGGCTCGACGATCATTGTCAGCGAACTCGTCTCCGGATCGAAGGCGTGAAAGCCGGACTTGAGCGCAACGATCATGCCGTCGCCGGCGCGCAAAGCGAAACTGCCGATGGTTTCCGGCATCGGCCAGGTCGTCACTCGGCCGCCATCGGCATCGCAGGCATGCAGCGCCGGCGCGCGGATGTCGACCCAGAACAGCCGCTTGCGGCGCACGCACCACAGCGGACTCTCGCCCAGAGTGTTGGCGCAGGAGACCAGAATGTCGATGCTCATCGGGCTATCGTCGCTTGTGAGATCATCGCGACCGCCGGATTCCCGTGCGGCAACCCCGCCGTGTTGTCATTGGTGCGATTCATGTGCTTGACAGTCTTGGGGAAGTTGTCGACATTGTCCAGCATGACTGCCTACAGCGCCTTCCCCAATAAATTCCGCAGCGACCTTCGCGCCCGCCGGCAACTGATCGGCTGCTGGTGCTCGCTGGGAAACCCGACCTGCACCGAGATTCTCGGACTGGCAGGCTTCGACTGGCTGTTGCTCGACACCGAGCATTCGCTGAACGATGCGATCAACCTGGTCCCACAGCTGATGGCGCTGAAGGACAGCGCCAGCGCACCCATGGTGCGGCCGGCGTCGAACGATGCCGTGCTGCTCAAGCGTCTGCTCGATGCGGGCTTCTACAACTTCCTGGTGCCGATGGTGGAGTCGGCGCAGGAGGCCGCACGGGCGGTGGCGGCGACGCGCTACCCGCCGCGCGGCATCCGCGGCGTTGCGACATCGCAGCGCGGCAATCGTTACGGAACAGTTCCCGATTTCTTTGCCCGGATCGACGACAACATCTGCGTCACGGTACAGATCGAGAGCCGCGCCGGGGTCGACGCCGTCGACGAGATCTGTGCGGTCACCGACGTGGACGGCGTGTTCGTCGGGCCTCAGGACCTCGCTGCTGCCTATGGCCATATCGGCAATCCGTCGCATCCGGACGTGCAGGCGGCGATCCGGCATGTGTTTGCAGCGGCGAAACGACAACAACGCGCGATCGGCATCCTGACCCCGGTCGAGGCCGACGCCCGTCGCTATATCGAATGGGGCGCGAGTTTTGTCGCGGTAGGCAGTGATCAGGGATTGCTCCGTGGCGCCTGCACGGCGCTGCGCGACCGGTTTCGGACGTGAGCGCCGGGAATCCGGTCGGGTCGGCGCAATCCGCCGCACGCGATTCGCATTCGACCTCTCCCGCGCCGACCATCACCGGTATCGCCCTCACCCACGTACGCGTCAGCCCCAAGACCATCTGGCTGTTCGTCGAGGTCACCGACGCGGACGGCGCCGTGGGTGTCGGGGAAGCTACGCTGCAGCGGGAGGAGTCGCAGGTTGCCGCCGCGCTGTCGGAAATTGCGCCAATGTTGCTCGGCCACCGCGGCGATCCGCAGGCATTGGCGAGCACGTCGCTGGACGGACAGACGCGAGCCGTCGGCGCCGCCTTGTCCGCGCTCGATCATGCGCTATGGGATCTGACCGGGCAGCGTAGCCAACGATCGGTTGCCCGGTTACTGGTCGAGACGCCCGCCGGCGAGGTCGAACTCTATGCCAATGTGAACCGCGGTCTGGCTTCACGCGCGCCCGCTGCATTTGCCAATGGCGTGCGAGCGGCGATCGATGCAGGATTTGGCGCGGTCAAGATTGCGCCCTTCGATGAAATCGACACTTTCGGCCATTGGGGATCCGCGCTCGCCCCCACTGCGCGTTGTTTCGACCTTGGAATGGATCGCATTGCGGCAGCGCGCGCCGCTGCGGGCCCTGCCGTCGACCTGATGGTTGATTGTCACTGGCGATTCGACGAGGCGTGGGCGCTGCGCGTCGTCGATGCCTGCGCGCCTCTGCGACTGTACTGGATCGAATGTCCGATTCCCGAGCATGACGCAAACCTGCCGGCATTGAAACGCCTGCGTGGACACGCCAACGGGCATGGCATGCGCCTGGCCGGTGGCGAGGACGGTGTCGGTCGCAATGCCTTCCTGCCGTTCCTGGGGGCAGGCGCCTACGACGTGCTGATGCCGGATATCAAGTACGTCGGCGGCTTCGATGAAATCCGCGCGGTTGCTGCGCTCGCGGCGCAGCATGGCGTGGCGATTGCGCCGCACAATCCCACCGGCCCGGTCGCGCACGCCGCCAGCCTGCACGCATGCGCGGGACTTCCTGGATTCTCGCGCCTCGAACTGCAATTCAATGAAACGCCACTGTTCGATGCGCTGGTGCAGCCACTGCCGCCCCGGCCGGTCGGCGGGATGGCGCAGGTGCCCAAGCGCCCGGGGCTGGGCGTGGCGCTGGTACCGACAGTGGCGATCTCCCACGCGGTCGATCGCCGAACCTGGGGTTGCGTCTAGTCGAATGCTCTTTCTTGCCGAATAGTCCGCTTTCTTGCGCGCTACGGAACCTGGGTAGCAAAGTCCCATTGGCCGAATCGGCATGGCAACCTGCGGGCAGAGCTTTCCTCGTCCCGCTACCCGGCACCAACGGCGGGGTCCGGTGGGAACCGTATCGATCCGTCGACCGTAGGCCAACAGTGCGAGCGGTGCTTCGGCTGATAGGAAAAAGATTCTAGCCCTTTACCGCCCCCGCGGTGATGGCGTTGACCAGGTGCCTTTCGAGAAAGGAATACAGCACCATCACCGGCAGCGTGGCGATCACGGTGGCGGCCATCAATTCGTTCCACTGAACACGGTATTCCCCAACCATGTTGGATACACCCACCGACAGCACGTACATCGACGAGTCAGTGGTCAGCACCAATGCCCAAACGTACGAATTCCATGCAATCAGGAAGGTGAACAACGCGACCGCGACGAGTCCTGGTCGGGCAAGCGGCAAGATCACGCGGAGGAATGTTTGCACGTGCGAGGCGCCGTCGATCATCGCTGCCTCGTCAATGTCTTGCGGAATTGAACGAAAAAAACCGATCAGCATCCACACCGAGAACGGCATCGCGAACGACGAATAGGCAAGAATCAGCGCGAAGTAGGTATTCAGCAAGCCGACGTCGGACATCAGCTGGAAGTACGGAATGATGAGCAGCGTTTCCGGCAGCATCTTGGTAAACAGCAGGAAGACGATGAATGGCGTCGCCCCTTCTGGGAAAAACCGCGTGAAGCCGTAGGCTGCAAGTGCGGCCAACGTCACCGACAACGTGGTGGTACCCAGCGCCACGATGAGGCTGTTCAGGAAATACCGCGCAACTGGCCGTTCGGTCAGCACCGTTCTGTAGGCGTCGAGGGACCACTGGGAAGAAATGAAGGTCGGTGGCGACAGGAAAATTTCTGTCGCTGGCTTGAGTGAGGTGTTGATCATCCAGTAGAACGGGAAGACAACAACGACCAGGGCAATCACCACGATTATCCAGCGCGCCCAATCAGCGCCATGCGCGCGCAGCGTCACCTCGCCCCCCCCTGTTCCGGCCGCGTGTAGCGAATATGGAAGATCGAGAAGGCCAGGACTAGCAGCAGCAGCAATACACCGATTGCAGCGGCCTCACCGAACCGGTTTCCGCGAAACGCTGTGTTGTATAGAAGTACCGGCAGAACCTCGGTGGCCCCGGCAGGGCCACCCGCCGTCATCACGCCGATGATGTCGTAGTGACGCACGGTGTTGATGATGTCGAGAGTGGATGCAACGACAAGCAGGTATCGCAGATTGGGAAGCGTCACGTAGCGGAAGCGCTGCCATGCGTTGGCGCCATCGATTGCGGCCGCTTCGTATTGATCACGCGGGATCGTTTGCAGTCCTGCAAGCATCAGCAGCATCACGAATGGCACGCCGCGCCAGACGTCGACCGCAATGACCGATGCCAATGCGGGAGCGGGTTCGCCCAACCACGAGATTGGCGAGCGAAGAATTCCCGACGCCTGCAGCAGGTAGTTGACCACTCCGAATTGCGGCTCAAGCAGCCAAAGCCAGATGGTCGCACCGACCGCCGGCGCCACCATCCACGGCGTCAGAAAGGCGATGCGCAGCGCAGTCCGGGCAAAGCGCAGTTCATTGAGCAGCAGCGCCATGCCAAGCCCAATGCCGACGTGCAGCGCGACACAGGCGCCGGTGAACTGAAGCGATACGCCGAGGGAGTGCCAGAAGGCATCATCCATCAGAACTCGCTGGTAATTCTGCATACCGACGAACGTCGAGTTGAGACCACGCACCCGCTGCAGGCTGGTCCAGAAGGCATGCGAAAGCGGAAACAAGACCACCGCGCACAGGAACAGAAAGACCGGCGCAACGAATGCGTAGCCGACGCGACGGCGCCGCCAGGAAACAATGCGGCGCGCCGCGTTCGTCACGAATGCGCTCCTGCGATCGCCGGTCAGACGTCCTTCAGCTTCTTCGTCACCCTGACGTCGAGATCACGAAAGATTTCCTCGGTGTTTTCCGGTGCCAGCAGCGCCTTCTGCACGGCATTGACGATGTCGTTGGCCGCGATCTCGGCCCAGACAGGACTCGGCAACGGATAGCTGCGCGCGGTGGTTCCGATTCGGACGAACTGCTCGAGCAACGGATCGGCCTTGATCGCCGGATCGTCTGCCAGGTCATTGCGCAGCGGCATCCAGTTCGCGACCCTGGCGCGCTCGATCGCCCATTTCTTGCCGGCATCGAACTTGATGAACTTCCAGGCGGCATCGGGGTGCGGGCAGCTGGCCGCAATGCTGGAAGCGGTCACAGTGGAAAGCGTCGGTGCGTTGGCGATGTTTGCCGGACCAGGGGCAACAAACACCTTTCCCTTCATCGTGGGATTGTCGCCATTGATCTTGGCGATCGCCCAGTAGGCATTACGCATCGTGGCAATCTTTCCCTGCGCGAAGAGGTTGGTCTGTTCGAGATAATTGGTCGTCGTCGGTGCCGGAGCGGCGACCTTGTCCTTGGTAGCGAGTCCGAGATAAAACTTGATCGCTTCGAGGCTCTTGGGATTCTTCGCAAAGGTCGCTTCGGTCATGTCAGCGTTGAATGCCTCACCGCCATTCGACCAAATCCACATCAGCAGAACCCGGGTCGTGGTGTCGGTCTTGCCGCCTAGCACCGCCGTGGCCCAGCTGTCATTGCCGGTGAGTTTCTTCCCCCAGGTGAGGTATTCGTCCCAGGTCCTGGGTGGCTTCGCCGGATCGAGCCCGGCCTTGGTGACCAGATCACGGTTGTAGATTTCCGCGTAGGTTCCGCCCCAGATTGGAAGACCGTAGAGCTGGCCCTTCCACTTCGACGCGCTGAGCATGTCGTTGCTCCATGCAGCACGAAAATCGGCGGGCTCCGCAGCGAAGTATTTGTCGATCGGCAGCAGATAGCCATTGTAGGCCGCAGTGGTCAAGTCGACCGATACGATGCAGGGGGCTTTCTTGGCTTGCGCGGCGGCGACGAACTTGGTCCAGTGATCCTTGCGCGCGACCAGGACGGGTTCTACCTTGATGCCCGGGTTGGCAGCCTCGAATTCGGCAATGGTCGCCTTCCAGACCGGCTCGTACTGTTTTTCCGTGAGATTGGCTGTTTGCCACTGCAGCACAATCGGCTGCTGCGCGGCGGCCGTACCGAATGTCAGACAGGCGGCGATCGCCGCGGACAACCTGGTGATGGCGTGCATGGGAGTTCTCCTTAGCGGTAGAGCGAGCCCGGCCGTTCCGTGCGCGGCTGGGGGCGATACGTCATTTCCTTCAACACCTCCAGATTCGGCTCGATGCCGAGTCCCGGACCTTCCGGCAACAGAAAATGTCCTTGTTCGAAACCTATCGGCACGGTGGAGGCGCGGTCGCGGAAGGCACGCTGCGGTTCCATCTGCTCAAGAATCAGAAAATTCGGAATGGCTGCAGCGAGATGCATTGCCGCAGCAGTACAGATCGGGCCACCCGGATTGTGCGGTGCGACAGGGATCGAATACATGTCAGCAAGCGCGGCAATCTTGCGGACCTCGGTCAAGCCGCCGGCGTGCATCAGGTCGGGCTGTATGATCCGGCAACCGCCGTTTTCGAGCAATTCGCGATACTCATGGCGGTTCAGCAGACGTTCGCCGGTGGCGATCGGCGTACGCAGGTCGCGTTGCAGCCGCGCCATCGCCTTCGCGTTTTCGAAGGGGATCGGTTCCTCGAACCATCCCGGCCGCGAGGGGCGCAGCGCGTCGTCGAGCAGGATCGCGGTCCGCGGCGACAGGAATTCGCTGCACTCGATGAAGATTTCCCCGTCGGGCCCCAAACCCTCGCGCGCAGCTTCCATCAGCGCAGCGGCACGACGGATTTCGCCTGCTTCGTCGTTGAGCAGGCCTTCGTGCGAGAACGGCCGGCACTTGAAGGCCGTAAAACCGCGCCGCACGGCTTCGCGGGCACCGGCAAACGCCTCCTCGGGAGACTGCACACCCTGCAGCCAGTGGCTGGCATAGCCGCGAAGCGATGTACGAAACACCCCACCCAACAGGCGCGCGACCGGCACGCCCAGTCGTTTGCCCTCCAGGTCCCATAGCGCGACGTCGAGCGCGGACAGCGCGGTCTGCAGGACGGCACCACCGCGCCAGCGCCAGGCATGGTAAAGCCGATGCCAATGGCGCTCTGGTCCAGCGGGATCCTGCCCAATGAGATGCGGCGAATACTCGTGGATCGCGGTTTCCACCGACCCGATAGCGCCATGCAGCGACGCCTCGCCCCAACCGACCAACCCCTCGTCAGTGCTGATACGGACGAACAGCCAATTGCACCAGTCGACCCAGTACTTGAACGTGTCGATGCGGGTGATCTTCATCGGTGTCGATCGGCGGTGGCAGCAATAATGAAACGTTTCAAAATCGATGCTACGATACGCTGGTATCGGCTGAGGCGCAACGGTCATCCCGCCGTGAATCGACCAAGAAAATGACCACAAGACCGACGATCCTCGACGTGGCGCGTCGTGCCGGGGTATCCGTGGGTACCGTGTCTAACGTTCTCAACGACCGCGGCAACGTCAGCACGAATCGTCGGCTGCTGGTCATGCAGGCGATGGCCGACCTGGGTTTTGTTCCGAATCGCGTTGCGCAATCGTTGCGGGGTGGCGAGTCGCGCGTCATCGGCCTCTGCACGCCGGTAACGTCGAGCGCTTACTTCGCGGCGCTACTGGAAATGTTCGAGGATCTGGCGGCAAAACAGGGCTACGAGATCATGCAGGTATTCAGCCACGGCGATCCTGCTCTCGAACTTCGTCGCGTCCAGGCATTGGTCGGCCGCAACGTCGACGGAATGATCATGATCCTGACTCACGACTCTCAGGCCACCCTGGATTTGCTTGCCGACCGGGGCACGCCGACGATCGTCGTGGACCGGGTTGCGAATGACCACCGCTTCGACTACGTGGCGATTGACGACCATCGCGCCATGCGAGAGGCGACCCAGCACCTCATCGCGCTCGGACACCGACGACTTCTATACGTGGTACGCGACCACCGACTGGCGACTACGCGCCGTCGCATCCAGGGCTACCGCGCTGCCGTCAAGGCTTCCCGAACTGCGGTTTCCGCCGCCTTGTTGCAACGTGATCCCGACGAGTCCGCTTTTTTGCGGCAAATCGCGGAGCGTCTGGCCACGCCACGCCCGCCGACCGCGATCATCGCCAGCAACAGTGCCATAGCGCTGTCGCTACTATGCGTCCTTCAGCAGTTATGCATGCGCTGGCCCGAAGACGTAGCACTGCTGGCATTCGACGAGCCCGTATGGGCACCCATCGTGACGCCGCCGCTGGCCGTGCTTCGGCATCCGACGCGGCAAATAGCCGAACAGGCGTGGAACCGGTTGCTGCAGCGCCTGCATACCCCAGGCCTCAAGCCGAAGCGGTTCACACTGCAGGCACACCTCGTCCCTGCCGGCTCGCTCGCGCCACCGAAGCAACCAGGTCGCAAACGATGACGGACGAGGCGAACCGTTGCAATGCAGTGCTGACGAATGTGACCTGCACCCGAAGAATGTGACTTTCGCCCAAACGTGGTTTTCATCGGGGGACGAGGCATCGTACCGCCTGCCGTTGACGCCCGAGCGACTGGCAACCTAGTATCAAGCTCTTTCCCATGGTGTCCGATTGCCGCACCTCGGGTGTGGCGGCGGTCCGATTTCATGACTTTTCCGCGCATTTGGCTGCTCCCCTGCCTGCTGCTGGTTTCAGTCGCCGCCACCGCGGCAACCGAGATCGGCACGGTCACGCTTGCCGAAGGAGCACCTCAGCTGCTGCGCGGAGCCACGTGGTACAGGATCGCCGCCGGAGTGAGAGTGCAGGAAGCCGATATCGTGGCAGGCGGTGAACGCTCTCAGGTACAGATCGAATTTGCCACCGGCAGCCGCGCCAACCTCGCCGGTACAGGCTATCTCTATCTGATGCCGGCATCGAAGAACACCCCACTGGTGCTGGCATTGCCGTCCGGCTGGCTCAAGCTTGCGGCCAAGGCACCGGGGATGCGCGTGCGGACGGCGGTATTCGACGTGGAGTCGCCGGACGGCACTCTGGTCGTGCACGCGCAAACGGATATGGCCGACCTCTTCGTCGAATCCGGTCGCGCCCGGCTGATCGAATCGACGAGTAGCCGCGGCGACGGGCCCACGCGCGACGCGAAGCGTGGCGAGTACTGGGCCAGGACGGTCAGCGGCACGTTTACCACGGTTGCGCGGGCGCCCAAGCCATTCGTCCAGGCCATGCCGCCACATTTCATCGACGCCCTGCCGGTGCTGGCCGCGAGGATCAAGTCGAAGCCGGTGCCGGTCGTCGACCACGAAATTACCTACGCCGAGGCGCAACCGTGGCTCGCCGGCCCGGAACGCGCCGTGTTCGAGAGGCGCTTCGCCGTCCGGCTGAGCGACCCGGAGTTTCGCAGGGCCGTCGAGCCGCATGTTTCGAACTACCCGATGTGGGACCGGCGGCTGCATCCGGAGAAGTACGCGCCAAAACAACCGCCAGCGAAGTGACGCAGGGACGCCGTCCACGACAACGGAGTACCACATGAAACTCATCTGGAAGTTCAATCTCGTTCTGCTCGGCATCTTCCTGCTTGGATTCATTATCGCCGGTTACATTTCCTATCTTGCGCTGCAGGCCAATGCGCGCGAGGAAGTGTTGCAGAACGCGCGCCTGATGATGGAGTCAGCGCTTTCGACCCGCAATTACACGACCACGCAGGTCAAGCCGCTGCTCGACAACCAGATGAAATACACGTTCCTGCCGCAGTCGGTACCCGCCTATGCCGCCACCGAACAGTTCAACGAGTTGCGCAAGAAGCATCCCGATTACACCTACAAGGAGGCGACGCTCAATCCCTCCAATCCGCGCAATCGGGCCGCGGACTGGGAGGCCGATGTCGTCCACATGTTCCGCAACGCGGTGGCTGGTGGCGAAGTGATCGGCGAAAGGGACACTCCGGGGGGACGCTCGCTGTATCTGGCGCGGCCGATCCAGGTCAAGAGCCCGGCCTGCCTCGACTGCCACAACACCGCCGATACGGCGCCGAAGACGATGATCGACCTCTACGGCAGCGCCAATGGCTTTGGCTGGAAGATGCAGGAAGTCATCGGCGCGCAGATTGTGTCGGTACCGATGGCGGTCCCGGTCGCGCGCGCCGAGAAGACGCTTACGGCATTCATGGGTTCGCTGGCACTGGTATTCGTGGCGATCTTCGTGCTGCTCAACATCATGCTCTACACGATGGTGATTCGCCGCGTCACGCTGCTCGCCGGCATCGCCGACCAGGTGAGCCTCGGCAACATGGAGGCAGGCGAATTCAAGACCAGGAGCCACGACGAAATCGGTGTCCTCACCGAAGCCATGGGGCGGATGAAGGCCAGCCTGGTCCAGGCGATGAAGATGCTGAACGCATGATGCGCGACGCCACCAATCGTCACCACAGCGACCGTCGCGGCTGATGGCCGATCCCGAACGCCTCGGTAAATACGAGATCCGCGGCGCCCTCGGCAAGGGCGCGATGGGCATCGTCTACCGTGGCTTTGATCCGCTCATCGAGCGCGAAGTCGCCATCAAGACCATCCGCAAGGACCTGGTCGATCCCGAACTCGCCGCGCAGTACATGGCGCGATTCAGAAACGAGGCCAAGGCTGCGGGGCGGCTGCACCATCCGAACATCGTCGGCATCTACGAGTACGGCGAGGATGAGGCTGTCACCTTCATCGCGATGGAATATGTCGACGGAACCGGACTGCGCGAGCACCTGAACCACAGCGCCAGCTTCGATTTCGCGCAGCTGGTCGCGCTGCTGACGCAGTTGCTGAGCGCGCTCGAATTCGCGCACGGCATGGGCGTGGTCCATCGCGACATCAAACCGTCCAATCTGATCGTCACCGCTGCGGGGCAACTGAAGGTGGCCGACTTCGGGATCGCCCGCGTCGACACGTCGAACCTCACCATGGCCGGCATGGTGATCGGCACGCCCTCCTACATGTCGCCCGAACAATGCCGCGGCATCGAGACCGACGCCCGTTCCGATCTCTTCAGCGCCGGAGTCGTACTCTACGAGCTGCTGACCGGCGAAAAGCCGTTTCGCGGCAACATCGAGGCGATTACCTACAAGATTTGCCACGAGGAGCCGGAGCCACCGTCACGGTTGTCCAAATTCAAGCTGCCTCCGGCCGTCGACCAGCTGGTGGCCACCGCGCTGGCCAAGGCTCCGGCCGACCGCTTCCAGAGCGCCGGTCAGTTCCACGATGCGCTGCGCGAAATCGCGCAGCTGTCGGTTGAGGTCGACCACGGGCTTGGCACCACCATGGTCAACATCGGCACGCTGATGCTGCACAAGCCGGTGTCCACCTGGGACGACGACACCTTGCGGACCGCCGAGCACGAACTCGCCCGCGCGCTGGGGCCGATGGCCAAGCTGCTCGTCCGCCGTGCCGCCGAGCAGACCAACGATCGCGCCGAATTGTGTTCGATCCTTTCCGACAACATCACCGATCCGGAGTCGCGGCAGCGGTTCGTCGACGTATTCACCCACAGTGGCAGCGGCGTGCGGCCAGGCAGCGCCGTCGGCTCCGGTTTGCATGGCGCAGCGGCTTCCTCGTCGGCGATGCACGCCGGCACGCCGACCGGCAGGTCCGGCATGACACGCTCCGGCGGCACTCAGCATCGTGGCGCGCAGATCGAGCAGGCATTCATAGACCAGATCGCCGCGCGGCTCGCCGTCTACCTCGGGCCGATCGCGCCGATTGTCACCAGAAGGGCCGCGATCGGTGGCGGCACGCGAAGCGATTTCGTGCACCGGGTCGCCGACAGCCTTGGCACACAGGAACGCGCGGCGTTTTTGCGCGAAGTTGGTTTCGGCGACGATTGAGTCACATCAGGAGCATTCCCGCAATATCTCGGGAACCGTGCTCAACGCCGCCGCAGCAACCACGGATCCAGTCGATTCCCGATCCGCGGTAAGCTAACCCTCCCGAGAATGAATTGGAGGCCTCGATGGCCAAACCCCTGTCCCCGGCTGAACAAGCACTGCGCGACGCCGCGTTCGAATATCACCGCTCACCCTCCCGCGGCAAGATCGCGGTCACGCCGACCAAGCCGCTGTCCAACCAGCGCGACCTGTCGCTGGCGTATTCGCCCGGCGTGGCCTATCCATGCCTGGCCATCGAAGAGGACCCAAGTCTCGCCGCCGACTACACGTCGCGCGGCAACCTCGTCGGCGTAGTCACCAACGGCACCGCAGTGCTGGGACTGGGCGACATCGGCCCGCTGGCCTCCAAGCCGGTGATGGAAGGCAAGGGCTGCCTGTTCAAGAAGTTCGCCGGCATCGACGTGTTCGACATCGAACTCGCGGAAAAGGACCCGGACAAGTTGATCGACATCATCGCCGCGCTCGAGCCGACGCTGGGAGGCATCAACCTCGAGGACATCAAGGCGCCCGAGTGCTTCTACATCGAGCGGGCACTGAAGGAGCGGATGAAGATCCCGGTGTTCCACGACGACCAGCACGGCACCGCCATCATCTCCGGAGCGGCGCTGCTCAACGGTCTGGAACTGGTCGGCAAGAAGATCGGCGAGATCAAGCTGGTGTCCTCCGGCGCCGGTGCGGCAGCGATCGCCTGCCTCGACATCATGGTGGGGCTGGGTGTCGCACGCGAGAACATCTTCGTGGTGGATTCGCGCGGCGTGGTCCAGGACGAGCGCGAAGACGCGAAGTCCGGCAAGCTCGACGAGAGCAAGCGGCGCTATTGCCAGCGCACCAAGGCGCGCACGCTGGCCGACGTCATGGGCGACGCGGACGTGTTCCTTGGCTGCTCGACCGCGGGTGTGCTCAGCCCGGAGATGGTCAAGACCATGGCCCGCCAGCCGATCATCCTGGCGCTGGCCAATCCGGAACCCGAGATCCGTCCCGAACTCGCCAGGGAGGCGCGTCCCGACTGCATCGTCGCCACCGGCCGCTCGGACTACCCGAACCAGGTCAACAACGTGCTGTGCTTCCCGTACATCTTCCGCGGTGCGCTCGACTGCGGCGCGACCCGGATCACCGAGGAAATGAAGCTCGCCTGCGTGCGCGAAATCGCCGCGCTGGCGAAAGCCGAGACCAGCGACGAGGTCGCCGCCGCCTACGTCGGCGAGGAAATCAAGTTCGGCCCCGACTACATCATCCCGAAGCCCTTCGACTCGCGGCTGATCCTGCGCATCGCTCCCGCGGTGGCCGAGGCTGCCGCTGCCTCCGGCGTGGCGACGCGGCCGATCGAGGACATGGACGCCTACCGGATGTCGCTCACCCGCTTTGTCTATCAGACCGGCATGGTGATGCGGCCGGTGTTCGTTGTCGCCAAGGCGCATCCTGCCCGCGTGACCTACGCCGAGGGCGAGGACGAGCGCGTGCTGCGCGCAGTGCAGGTGGTGCTCGACGAGGGCCTCGCCAAGCCGATCCTGATCGGCCGGCCGGCGGTGATCGCGATGCGCATCGAGCGCGCGGGCCTGCGCCTCAAGGCGGGGGTTGACTTCTCCATCGTCGACCCGGAAGACGACCCGCGCTACCGCGATTACTGGGAGCTCTACCATTCGATCATGGGCCGCGAGGGAGTGACACCCGAAATGGCCAAGGCCGCCGTGCGGCGGTCCAATACGCTGATCAGCGCGCTGGCGGTCAAGCGCGGCGATGCCGATGCGATGCTGACCGGCCTGGTCGGACGCTACGACGCCCATCTCGAACATGTGCGCGACGTGATCGGGTTGAAGCCCGGCGTCCGCAATTTCGCCGCCATGAACGCGCTGATGCTCGATTCGCGCACGCTGTTCATCACCGACACCTTCGTGAATGACGAGCCGGATGCCGCGCAGCTGGCCGAGATCGCGGCGATGGCCGCCGACGAGGTTCGCCGCTTCGGCCTGCCGCCCAAGGTAGCCTTCGTCTCGCACTCGATGTTCGGATCGAGCAAGCGACCGTCGGCGCGACGCATGCGCGAGGCGGCGGAGCGCTTCCGCAAGCTGCAGCCGGAGGTCGAATGCGACGGCGAGCTGCACGGCGACGCTGCGCTGTCGGAGGAAATCCGCAAGCGCTTCCTGCCGGGCAGCGCGCTGACCGGTGAAGCCAACCTGCTGGTGCTGCCGAACCTGGATGCCGCCAACATCCTGTTCAACGTACTCAAGGTGACCGGCGGCAACGGCGTCACCATCGGCCCGGTGCTGCTGGGCACCGCCCGGCCTGCGCATATCCTCACGCCCTCGTCGACCGTGCGCCGGATCGTCAACATGACGGCACTGGCAGTGGCCGACGTGGCAGCTGCGGAGGCCTCCGCCTAGTCCGCGACCGTCCCGCGCCGGGGGCCACGGTGCGGGACGTTCAACCGACGGCGCGACATGCTTCGTCGAGCGCGTACCTGGTAAGTCTCGGCCCGGCTTTCATCACCTGCCCCGGCAGCGGCCGACCGATCAGCGCTTCGACGCGACGGGCCACGGCGATAAGCGCAGGGAGATCCACGCCGGTGTCGAAACCACACTCCTCAAGCAGGTAGACCAGGTCTTCCGTGCAGATGTTGCCTGTAGCACCGGGTGCAAAGGGACATCCACCGAGGCCGGCGATCGACGACTCGAATTCACGGATGCCGAGGTCGAGGCCAACCATCGCGTTGGCGAGGCCTATGCCGCGCGTGTTGTGGAAATGCAGCGCCATGCGCAGTTCCGGGAAGCGCGCGCGGATGGCTTGCACCAGCCGGGTCACCGTGGGCGGCGTGGCCATGCCCGTCGTATCGCCCAGCGAAAGGCGGTCGATGCCCCGTCTCGCGTAGGCATCGACGATGCGCAGCACGGCATCGATCGTGACCTCGCCCTCGAAAGGACAGCCGAAGGCGCAGGCGACGGCGCCGCGCAACGGCGTTCGTCCCCGCGCGATGTCGGCGATCTCCGCGACATGCACCAGCGATCCGGCGATGGTCGCGTTGAGGTTGGCGTGGTTATGCGTTTCGCTGGCCGAAACGAAACACACCATTTCATCGACGCCGGCGGCAAGCGCACGCTCGGCGCCCCGCGCATTGGGCACCAGCGCCGACAGATGGGCGTCGGCGCGGCGCTGCACCAGCTCCAGCATGACTTGCGCATCGGCCATTTGCGGTACCGCGCGCGGGCTGACGAACGACGTGGCCTCGATGTGCCTGAGGCCGGTTGCGATCAGCGCATCGACGATTGCGGCCTTGTCCTCGGCCGCAATCAGCACGGGCTCGGACTGGAATCCGTCGCGGGTTCCGACCTCGGTGATGGTTACCTTGGGCCGCGGAGTGGTGGTTTGTGCGTAGTCCATGCGATCTGCCCTCTGCTGGATGTCTGTCCGTTTGCCCGGCGCCAAAGATTCGCGCATGCCTTGCAGCCGCAAGGAATTTGATCGGCATTGAAGCTGCGCGCCGGGACGGGCGAACCGGGTTGATCAATATATACACGACCGGTCAGTCCAACTCGCGGACGCGGTGATCGCGGAGCCCGGAAAGCCTCGCTCCGCCCTCGCTGCATTGACTTCGCGCAGCTGGTTGCGGCATCATACCAAACAACTGTTTGTTTTTGGAAGAGCCATGTCCGCCACGCGCAACGCTGTTCGCCTCGTCGCCTCGCCGCGCCAGGACAACCGGCTGCCGCAAATTCTCGATGCTGCAGCAGGGTTTTTCAGCGCCAAGGGCTTCGGCTACACGTCGATGCGCGACATCGCCGGCGCAGCCGGCATGTTGCCGGGATCACTGTACTACCACTTCGCCTCCAAGGAAGACCTGCTGGTCGCCGTCTACGCCGAAGGCGTACGCCGGATCAAGCAGGCGGTTGCTCCGGCGCTCGCGTCGACCGCAGATCCATGGAAGCGACTCGAAAACGTCTGCGCGGCGCATCTCGCGGCCTTGCTTGAGGACTGCGACTATGGCCAGGTAGTCATCCGCGTGCGCCCGGACGACGCGCCGGAAGTGGCCGCGCGGCTGGTGGCGCTGCGCGACGAGTACGAGCAGACTTTCGCGCAGGCGATAGCGCCGCTGCCTCTGCCGCCGCGCACCGACCGTCGCGTGCTGAAGCTGATGCTGCTGGGCGCGCTCAACTGGTCCCAAACCTGGTACCGGTCCGGCAAGGACTCGCCGCAATTGCTGGCTCGGCGTTTCGTCCGGCTATTGCGCGACCCGCTCGGTCCCTGAGCACCGGCCGCGCCACCTCTTCCTCCAACTCAAGCGCAGACACCAGCCTCCATGGATATCCGACCAAAGGTTCTCATCACCAAGATTGGCCTCGATGGCCATGATCGCGGTAGCCGCGTCGTGGCCGCGCACCTGCGTGATGCCGGCATGGAAGTGGTCTACACGCCGCCGTGGCAGGAGATTCGCGCGGTGGTCAAGTTGGCCATGGAGGAGGATGTCGACGTGATCGGCCTGTCGTCACTGGCCACCGATCACCTGATCGTCCCGAAGCTGATGGCCGCGCTGCGCGACGCCGGCCTGCACGACGTGGCGGTGATCGTCGGCGGCATCGTCCCCGACGAAGACGAGCAGGCGCTGCTCGGCGCCGGCGTGGCCCGCGTATTCCACCCGGGTTCGCCGCTCGAGGAGATTTCCGCCTACATCGCCGAAACCACCGCCCGCGTGCGCGCCACCCGCTTCCCCGCCTGAAGGATTTGCGCCATGAACAAGCCGCTTGCCGATCCCGTTCCCGCGTCGACCGACGACGCGCAAATCCGCTGGGCCGCCGAGTACGCCGCGCAGATCGGCGCCGACCGCGCAGTGCACAACCGCTCGGGCATCCCGATCCAGCCGCTGTACTCGCCGCTGGACGTCGATGCCGGCCGCTTCGACGCCGACGTCGGCTTCCCCGGCCAGCCGCCGTATACCCGTGGCATCTACGCGACCATGCACCGGGGCCGCACCTGGACCCAACGGCAGCTGATCGGACTGGGCACGCCCGCCGCGTACAACGAGCGGCTGCGCGACATACTCGACCAGGGCGCCACCGCAATTTCGCTGATTCCGTGCAACTCGGTGTTTCGCGGCTACGACATGGACGAGGTCGACGAGGAACTGCTCGGGCACCTGCGGCGTCGTGGTCAACAGCGCCGAGCACATGGTGACCTGCCTCGACGGCGTCGACCTGTCGACCAAGTCATGCGCAATGAACGATCCGTCGCCGTTCACGCTGCTGGCCTTCATGCTGGCCGCTGCGCGGCGGCGCGGCGTGGACTGGCGCTCGATCAGCGGCACGTCGAACCAGAGCGACTACCTGTCGCATTTCGTCGCCAATCACATGTTCTTCCGCATCGCGCTGCCGGGCGCCCGACGCATCCTCACCGACCACGTGGCCTGGTGCGGCGAGCATCTGCCGCGCTGGAATCCACTGTCGGTCGTCGGCCAGCACATGCAGCAGGCGGGCGCCACGCCGGCGGAGGCCATGGCCTACGCGCTGTCGTCGGCGTTGCAGTACGCGGACGACTGTGTCGCCGCCGGCATGTCGCCCGACGCCTTCCTTCCGCGTTTCACGTTCTTCTTCGACATCTCGATTTCGTTCTTCGAGGAAATCGCCAAGTTCCGTGCCGGCCGGCGCATCTGGGCGCGCGTGACGCGGGAGCGCTACGGCGCGCAGGACCCGCGCTCGTGGCGATTCAAGTTCCACGCCCAGACCTCGGGCGTGGATCTCACCCGCCAGCAGCCGCTCAATAACATCGCACGCATCGCCACGCAGGCGATCGCCGGCATCTTCGGCGGACTGCAGTCCATGCACACGGACGCCTTCGACGAGGCGCTGTCCTGCCCGACGCAGTTCGGCGCGCGCATTGCGGTGGCGACCCAGAACATCCTGCGCGAGGAAGCCCATCTGACCGACGTCATCGACCCGCTGGGCGGCTCGTACTACGTCGAGACGCTGACCAACCAGATGGAAGAACAGGTGCTCGCGGTCATGGCCGAGGTCGAGGCCGCCGGGGGAATGTATCGCGCCGTCGAGTCGGGCCTGGTGCAACGGCGCATCGGCGCGTCGGCGCGCCGCCATCAGGAACGCATCGACAGCGGCGCGCAGACCGTGGTCGGCGTCAACGCCTACCCGGTCGACGAGGACGCCAGCGCGCGCCCGGCGCTCGCCCGGCCGGACCCCACGCAGATGCAGGCGCACCGGAGCGATTTCACCGCCTGGAAGGCCGGTCGGTCCACCGCCGCGGTCGACAAGGCGCTTGCCGACCTCGCCCGCAGCGCGCAGGCGGATCGGAAGAGCGGCGCCGCCAACATCTTCGGCAGCGTCGTGGCCGCCGCGGACGTCGGCTGCACGCACGGCGAGATCTGCGCGATGCTGCGCCGCGAATTGGGTTTCGGCGACCCGCTGATCGTCGTCTGAGCGCGTACCGATGAAGGGCCCGGAGACCAGCAGCGGCACGAATGCGCCGGCAGCGCTTGCCAAGCGCCTTGCCGACCTGCGTGCCGGTGATCGTGCGGCCGTCGCCCGCGCGATCACCGAGATCGAGAATGACCTGCCGTCGTCGTACGCCCTGTCCGACGCGCTGATGGGTGATACCGGTCGCGCCCACGTCGTCGGGATCACCGGTCCGCCGGGCGCCGGCAAGTCGACACTGATCAACGCGTTGCTGCGCGAATACGTATGCCGCGGCCGTCGCGTCGCCGTTGCCGCCGTCGACCCGTCGAGCCCGATCACCGGCGGCGCCGTGCTCGGCGACCGCATCCGGATGAGCGACGCCGGTGCCGCCGACTCGGTATTCATCCGCTCGCTCGCCTCGCGCGGCCACGCGGGTGGCCTGGCACGCACTACGCGCCGCATCGTCGATCTGCTCGACGCCGCCGGGTTCGAAGTGATCATCGTCGAGACCGTCGGCGCCGGCCAGTCCGACGTCGACATCGCTGCGCTGGCCGATACCAGCGTGGTCGTCTGTCCGCCAGGGCAAGGTGATGGCGTGCAGGCGATTAAGGCCGGAATCCTCGAAATCGCCGAAGTGCTGGTGGTGAACAAGGCTGACCAGCCGCTGGCCGAGCGCACCGAGGAAGAACTGCACGAGATGCTGAAACTGCGGGCACGCCATCCGGGATGGCGCGTTCCGGTGCTGCGCACCGTGGCGATCTCCGGCGACGGCGTCGGCACGCTGGTCGACACGCTGGCCGCGCACGCGGCCCAGGCCGGCGCCGGCCGGCGGCTGCGGGCGGCGCCGGTGCCGGCCACCGGCGATCCGGTCGTCGACCGCCTGCGCCTGTTCTGCGCGAGCGATCCCTATCAGCAGCTCAATGCACTCGAGTTCGCCGCCTATGCGGACGGCAACGCGACGATGCGCATGCGGGTCACCGGGCAACATCTGAACTTCAACGGCAAGTGCCATGGCGGCGCGCTCTTCTGCCTTGCCGACAGCGCCTTTGGCATCGCCGCCAACGCGCACGGGGTCGTGGCGGCCGGCATCGATACACACATGACCTTCCAGGTCGCCGTCGATGAAGGCGACGTGCTTACCGCGCACGCTACCGAGGTGAGCCGCAACGCCAAGCTCGCCTTCTACCGCGTCGACGTGACTCGCGGCGACGGCGCGGTCGTGGCGACGTTCACCGGCACCGTGCATATGACGCGGCGGCCGCACGTCCTCGGCGAATCCCGCGCGAAGGGCGAGCGCGATCCGTCGTGAGGGCCAGCGCATGGCCGCGTATCGGAATTCCGGCGTAGACTGGTGCCTCGCGTTGGCGGCGGAGGATACATGACCCAGAGCCTGTGGGCGGAAACGCCGAGCAGTTTCCGCTGCCTTGTTGCGTCGCGGAGCGGATGATCTGATGAAGCGCCGTGCGCTGCTCGCGATCGGCGCCGGTACCGCGCTGCTTCCGCATTGGCTGCAGGCGCAGAGCGCAAGGCTTCCGCGCATCGGTTACCTGCTGCTCACGCCGGTCACCGATCCGCCATCGCGCGAACGCCAGGCTTTTCTCGACGGTTTGCGTGAATTCGGTCTCCATCCGGGCAAGTCCGTGGAGATTGTCTACCAGTCGGCGGAGGGCGAGATCGAGTTCATGAATGCGATGGCCCAGGAACTCCTGAAACAACGTCCAGACGTCATCGCGGTGTCCGGGACCGTGGCGGTGCTGGCCGCGAAGAGAGCCACGCGCACGATCCCGATCGTGATGCTCGCCCTTGGCGATCCGGTCGGAATCGGCGTGGTGTCGTCGCTGGCGCGACCCGGCGGCAACGTGACCGGGGTGTCGTTCCTCTCCAGCGACCTGGCGCCAAAGAGGCTGCAACTTGCCGTGCAATGCGTGCCCGGAGCGAAGCGGCTGGCGGTGATCTGGGACCGGCGCAACACCAATTCGCGCGCCGAAGCGCAGGCGGTGCTGACCGTCGCGCAGCAATTCGGCCTGATCGGCGATTCGCTCGGACTGGCGTCCGACGCCGAGTTGGCGCGTACGTTGGACCGAGCCCGGCCCGACATCCTGTACGTCACCTTCGAGGGCGGCCTCGCCGCGTCGAACCGGACCACCCTCGCCGAGTTCGGACTGAAGCAGCGCGTTCCGGTCGTGTCGGGCTGGAGTTTCCTGACGGAGGCCGGTGGCCTGTTGAGTTACGCGCCGGACATTCCGGCGATGTTCCGGCGTGCGGCCTACTACGTGGATCGGGTGCTCAAAGGCATCAAGCCCGACCAGTTGCCCATCGAGATGCCGACCAAGGTCGATCTGACCATCAATCTGCGAACGGCCAAGGCCATTGGGGTCAATGTCCCGCACGAGTTGCTGCTGCGCGCGGACCGCCTGATCGAATGACTGGCGGACAGGCCTCTGCCAACCGCGGCGTTCGCAGGCGCCACGGCCGGACTTCCTGTTCGCCCATCGAGGTTCGCCTGCCGGCCCTTCAGATCCCCATCAGTGTGGCAATGACGGACTTGGCGATGAAGCCGATCATGCCGAAGGCCAGCACGAAGAACAGCACGAAGGTCCCGAAGCGGCCGGCCTTTGATTGCCGGGCGAGATTCCAGATGATGTACAGCATGTAGGCGATGAACGCGCCAACACCGAAGGTCACGCCAAATTCGGCGATCTGCGCCTCGGTGAAGCCCAGCACGGTCGCATCGGTCGGCATGCTCAGCGACGCACCGGGACGCTGTCGGCATCAACCAGTTCGCGATACGCGTGCCAGGTCGCATGCCCGACCACCGGCACCGCGAAGGCGAAGCCGACCATCAGCGTGAGCATCGACAGCGCGATCAGCGCCATGATCAGCGCCGCCCACAGCGCCATCGCCAGCGGGTTCTCGCCGACTGCACGCACGCTGGTCAGGATCGCCCGCTTGAGGCCGATGTCGCGGTCGAGCAGCAGCGGGACGGAAACAGCGGTCGCCCCGAACACGATCGCCGCGCCGAGCGCACCGACCAGGACCCAGAGCGGGAACACCCACCAGCGCGACTCGGCGACAAAATGACGGAGGAACCCGGTCAGGCTCGTGACTGGCGCATCGACAAAGTTCTGAACAAGCAATGCCGAGACGCCGACCCAGAGCGTCGCGGCGATGGCCAGCAGGATGCCCAGCACCACCAGCGGTTTTGTACCTCGCCGCCAGGCCTCGAACACATGGTCCAGGCTCGGCTTTTCGCCACGCGCGAGGCGCCGCGACAGTTCATAGAGGCCGGTCGCGAGGATCGGCCCCATCAGCACAAATCCGGAAAACGCGCCGGGCAGGATCGGCCATGCCGTGAGTGCGATGGTGAGGATGCACAGGCCACCGACCATTACGATCAGCCCGTGCAGCAGGCTTGGTCCGAATGCCCGCGAGAAGTCGCGCCAGCCGAGCGCGATCCAGGCCAATGGCCGCGTGAATGCCACGATGCGCACCGGCAGCGCCGCGCTGCGGTCTCCGCCGACGGTCCCGGCGCGATCGCGCGAGTCGCTCATGATTCCCGCTTCACGCCGGTGTCGTTCATCGGGTCGGCGTCTCTCCACCGGGACCGGTATTTCCGGACGCCTGCGGCGCGGTGACGCGCTCGACCTGCGGGTCGGACCAGCCGCCGGTGACGCGGTAGTCGTAGCTGAACATCTGCTCGATCGGATTGTCGAGCATCTTCTGCGCCAGCAGTGCGCCGGCGCCGACGGCCGCGCCGATCAATGGATTGGCGAGGAACAATACGGCAGCGCCAGCCGAAACGCTCGCCGACAGCGCCGGCTGTACCCGCACGTTCAGACGCTGCTGCTCGGCGGCGAGGTCGATGTCGCCGCTGATCTTCACGATCGCCGCCGGACCGTCGAGCCGCAGGTTGTCCGTGTGCATCTGTCCCCGCTGCACGCGAAAATCTCCGGCAATGCCTTCAAAGGCGAAGCCTTCGCTGAACACGTCGCTGAAATCCAGCGTGATCCGGCGCGGCAGCGCCTGCAGGGACAACACGCCCAGCAGCTTGCCGATGCCCGGATCGATCTTGGTGAACTGACCGGCGCCGGTTTCCAGGCGAAAGGTTCCCGAAAGCGTCGGGTAATCGAACTCGTTGGGCGCGCCGGCCCACTCCAGGTTGCCATGGATCTTGGTCGGTGCCTTTCGCACGGCCACCGGATAGCCAAAGCGCTGCAGGAGAAGCCCCGCATCGGGGGTCACCAGGTCGACGTCGAGCTTGGTAGTCTGGCGATCCTTCGCCGTTCGCCACCACCCGGTCGCGTCAATCCGGCCTGCCGGATTAGTCAACGCCAGCTTGGTGATGCGCCAGTCCATGCCGACCGGCTGCGCCAGAAATTCAAGTCGACCCAGATCCTGCCCACGAGACACCAGTGCATCGGCGACGACGTCGAGCTTGGGCCAGGTGTCGTTGCCCCGGTCCTGTACGACGATTTCGCCGCGAGGCGGATGCAATTGGCTCGGTCCCGGGGTCTGCAGGCGGGAAAGCCGCGATATGAGGTGCCCACTGGGCAACGCGGACGTCGGACCGGCCCATACGGCCGTCCCCTCGATTTCACGGCCCGCCAACCGCAGTTGCCAGCCGTCATCGCCACGCGTTGCCGCGACCTTCAGATCGTTGAACGCACGGCCGAATACATCGATTCGACTGGTGGCGAGATCGACGCCCGCAAGGACAAACCCGCCATCAAGTTGCGTCGCCTCCGAACCCGGTTTCTCCGCGGCGCCAAACGCCAGCCATTCGTCGATATCGAGATCCTCGATCTGTCCCTGGATCCATAGACCGGGGCGTTTCGCGTCGATCGTCTTCGAGGTTTCCGGACCAAGCAACACCACGGCCCGGTCGACCATCGCGCCTTCCTTGCCGTGCACGCGATGCGCGACACCGCGCATGTTGCTGCGAAAGTCGACGGTGATGACGTCCTCCGTCGGCTTGCCCGGTACATCGCGGCGACCGACCTTTAACGGTGCCAATTCCTCGGCTGTCTTGCCCACCGGCGCCGGAAACACCAGGTTCGCACCCTTGAGGCTGGATTCCAGCGTCCATTCCGAATGATCGTTGCGCAGACTGGAGACAAAGCGCCAGTCCGTCGTGCCCGACACGCGCGCCAGCACCGGCATTTCCCAAATACCGCGCAGCGTCGCCAGGTCCGCCCTGCCTTGTGCCGCGATGCGCAGGCCGTCCGCGCCACCGCCGGCGACGTCCACGCGCAGCGCCCCTCCGAGCGCCTCCGCGGCGACATTGCTCGCCTGAACCGAGTCTTCGGTAAATGCAATCGTCCCGTTGACGCCTGACAGTTTCGGCATTCCCGGAAAATTGATTTGGTTGTTCACGAGCCGAAAATCCCCGGCGAGACCGGCGTTCTGGTCGCTTCCCAGCGCGAGCTCGATGGACAACGCGAGCTCGCCGTCTCCCGCCACCTTGGCACCATCGAACGGTCGCCCGATCCAGCCGGAGACCGGACTGGCATCCATGAAGGCCAGGTACTGCGTGGTGGGACCGACCGCCTTTCCGGCAATCCTGAGCATGGGAAACTCCACACCGAGGTTGGCAATCTGCGCGGTCACCGGACCAAGTTGGACGCCGGAGACCGTCGCGCTGCGTGTCTCGATGGTCATGCCTGCGCCTTCGAACCGGACAACGCCATCGATGTCGGTCAGCTCCGGCCAATGGTCGGCGTAGTCTAGCGTCGCACGTTCGAACTTGAAGCCCACCTGGAATTTGCCGCGGCGGGCATCGGCGAATGGATACTCGGCAAGGTCGCCCGATAGCGTCACGCGAAGATCGGACGCGGTTCCCGCCTTGATGCCAAGGCGCAGCCAGTCACGCAGATTCGGATCGAGCGTAAGCGGCAGATAGCGCCACAGATCCTGCGCCTCGACGCGATCAAGGTTGGACTCGAGCTCGATCACCCCCGGCCCCTTCGCCGACGACTGCCAGGAACCTTTCGCAGTTCCGGACGTGCGCTTTTCGCTGAAACGCAAATCGGAGAATGTGACCTTCAGCCGACCGTCCGGGCGGGTCCAATCGATGCGGCCGCTCGCGTTTTCCAGCAGCAGAGGTTCGGGAAAGACATCCGGCAGCGCCACTTGCATATTGCGACCGCCGAGCTTCAGCTGACCCCTGGCGTTGTCGAATTCGAAGCTTCCTGACACGCCCGACACACTCTGCGCCTTGGCGCGTTCCGTTGCGGTCCCCGCGATGCCAAGCTGCATGAAAGACCCACTGCCGGAAAAGGTCGTCGGTTCCTCCGGCGGTCCGTCCCAGACGAATTTTCCTTCTGAAATACTGCCGCCAAGCTTGAGTTTGGCGAGTTCGCCATGCCAGCGGTCGGGCAGCGGCAGATGGACGGCAAGCGACGCCAGCGGCGCCACTTCCAGCCGGTCAAAACTCAGCGCACCGCCGAGTATGGTTTCGTCGTCTGCTCGCCTCACCGCCACACGTAGTTCGGCGGGATCCTGCGTAAACCCGTCGCGCAGGCGAAACGACACGCCGCGCCCGAGAAGTTCCCGGTTCTGTCCATCCCGTCGCCATTGCAATCGTCCGGCCAGATGGGCGAGCTCGAGTCTTGGCAAGTCGCTCGCGAATCGGGTACGCACGTCGGAGAGCTCGACGTCGGCAACCACATCGGTGGGCCGGCCGCCGGCAAAATCGAACCACACACGCAATGCGCCCTGCCCTGCCTCGACCGGCCGCAACGCGGGAATCCACTCACGCCACAGCCCGACGTCGGCGAAATCCAGTCGAACGTAGAAGCGCCCCTTGGCCCCGCGCCAATCCTTGAATGACGGGCCGGTGACTTCGCCGCGAAAGTCGATCGGAGCAGCCAGTTCCGCCGGAGGTTCGCCAATCAGCCGAAAGCGATGCCCGGTAAAACTGCGCTCCAGGCGGAACTGCACGTGATCGAGCACCAGCTGCGGAGACTCGCGCAAGTCATCGTCCCAGATCAGCAGCGCATCGCGCACGACGATTTCGCGCTGTCGCAGCAACCAGTCGGTGAGTCCGGTGTCGTCGTCCTCCACGTTTGGGTCGATCGTGAGCCCCGCCAAATGCAGGCGGCCCTCGCGATCGCGCCGCACCGAAAGCCGGGGACGCTCGATCGACAGGACCTTCAGCCGTAGGTCGAGCAGGGCCAGCGACGTCCAGGCAATGGTCAGGTCGACGCGCGGCAACTGAAGCGTCGGCGGCGCGTCCCGCGCGTCACGATCATGAATCGCGAAGTCTTCCACCGTCAGCCGCGGGTTCCAGCCGTCCCAGCCGGCGTCGAGCGCACCGATGGTCACCGGCGCAGCCAGCGATGCGGCAAGGCGCGACGCGATTTGTTCGCGAAAATCACCGATGTTCGGAAAAACCAGGAATCGGATCACCAGCAGCAACGCGCAGAACAGCACCACGGTCGCGATGATCGCGTTGGCGAGGTAGCGCAGCCCGCGCAGGAACGTCCTGGTCACGTTCCCGCGATCCAGGACTGCAACCGGACCCGCGTGAACGTGACCAGGTTTCGGCAATCGGCAGGCAGGGGCGCGCGTTTCATGGTTTCAGCGTCGGCGAATGCGTCAGGCGCGCGGCAGGCATAATGTCGAGCCTGGCAGTCAATTGTAGCCGAACGGTCTTCGCTCCCGGGTGAAACCGGTCATCCCCGGATCGCTTCCACGCCGCATTACGATCACCATGGACATCCCCAGCGCACTCGCGTTCAGCCGGTACGCCTCGCAGGCGGTCGTGGCCTGCCCGTCGCTCCGGTCGACGATCGAATCCGGTCTTGCCGCACCGTTCGAATGGAAATCCGCGCAAGCGGCGATCGACAGCGCGGCCGACGCCACCGAACTTGGCCGGGTGCTGCGCGAGACGCGCCGCCACGTCTTCCTGCACACCATGCTGCGCGACCTCACCGGACTCGCACCACTGACCGAGGTCTGCGGCACCATGAGCACGCTCGCCGACGTCGCGTTGACCGGCGCGCTGCGCTCGCACGCAACGGCCCTGGAAGCCGTGCACGGCACGCCACGAAGCGGGGACAACCGGGAAGCCCAGGAGTTGATCGTGCTGGGCATGGGCAAGCTCGGCGGACACGAACTCAACGTATCTTCGGACATCGACCTGGTGTTCGTCTACCCGGACGAAGGTGATACCGACGGCCCCCGCACGATTTCCAACCGCGAGTTCTTCGATCGCCTGGGTCGCCGCGTGATAGGCACGCTCAACGACGTCAATGACGACGGTTACGTGTTCCGCGTCGACATGCGGTTGCGGCCCTACGGCGACAGCGGTCCGCTGACTGCATCCTTTGCCAGTCTGGAGAACTACCTGGTCACGCAGGGTCGCGCCTGGGAGCGCTATGCGTGGCTGAAAGCCCGTGCGATCACCGGCACGCATCGGCAAGCCCTCGCATCGCTGGTCACCCCGTTCGTTTACCGCAAATACCTGGACTACGACGCCTACGACGGATTGCGGGACATTCACCGGCAGATTCGCGAACAGGGCGCCCGCCGCGATTTCGCCGGCAATGTAAAACTGGGTGAGGGTGGCATTCGCGAAATCGAATTTGTCGTGCAGGCGTTGCAGATCGTCCGCGGAGGCCGCGAGCCCGACCTGCGGGAGCGTGGCACGTTGCCCGCGCTGGCTCGGCTCGAGGCCCGCGGCCTCCTGCCGTCGGCGACCGTGCTTGGCCTGACGCAGGCCTACCTTTACCTGCGCCGCGTCGAGCACCGGCTGCAGTACCGCGAGGACCACCAGACGCACGACCTGCCCATCGATCCTGCCGAGCGAACCTTGCTGGCGGAGGCCATGGAAGCGCCGTCGCTCGAGGCCTTCGAGCGTGATCTCGCGCATCACCGCAGCGTCGTTGCCCAGACCTTTGCCCAGATTCTCGGCGACGCAGGCAGCGACCGCGGCGACGGCAACGGCGGGGACGATTTCCTGGTCCGCCTGTGGGACGCCCCCGTAGAGGACGAGTCGATGGATGCCCGCCTGCGCGAGGCCGGTTTCGACGATCCGGAGGCGCTGGTGGCAACCCTGGCGCGTACCCGCGCCTCCGGCCGCTACCTGCAATTGCCCGCCGCCTCCAGGCAGCGCTTCGACACGCTGTTGCCGCAGGTGCTGGCGACAGCTGCAGCGCATCCGGGCCTCGCCGGCGCACAGCAGGTCTTCACCCGCATGCTCGGCCTGCTCGAAAGCGTCGCCCGCCGCAGCGCCTACCTGGCGCTGGTCATCGAGCACCCGCCGCTGCTGCCCCGGCTGGCCGATCTCATGGGGGCATCGGCCTGGGCCGCCGACTACCTGACCCGGCATCCGCTGCTGCTCGACGAACTACTTGACGCCCGCGTGCTGCTGGCCGAACCCGACTGGAGCGCATTGGCAGGCGAGCTTGCGCGGCATCTCGCCGAGCATACCGGCGACGCCGAACACCAGATGGATACGCTACGCCACTTCCAGCACGCGCAACGCTTTCGCCTGCTGGCGCAGGACTTGGCCGGGCAGCTGACGGTCGAGCGGCTGGCCGACCATCTGTCGGCGCTCGCCGACCTGGTGCTCGAGGCGACGCTGGCGGCCTGCTGGGCGCATCTTGCGGGCGCCGACACGCCGGCACCACGTTTCGCGATCATCGGCTACGGCAGACTGGGCGGCAAGGAATTGGGTTACGCCTCCGATCTGGATATCGTGTTCCTGTTCGACATCGACGAAGCGGACACCGATCCGGACTCGCGCGAGGAGCGCTACACACGCCTGGCGCAGCGGCTGAACACCTGGTTGAGCAGCAACACCGCCGCCGGCCAGCTCTATGAAACCGACCTGCGCCTGCGCCCTGATGGCGCCACCGGACTCCTGGTGTCGAGCCTGCGCTCGTTTCGCAAGTATCAGCGCGAAAATGCCTGGACCTGGGAGCGCCAAGCGCTCACCCGCGCCAGATTCGTCGCCGGCGACACCAGTATCGGCGCCGCCTTTGAGACGGAACGCGACGAGATTCTGCGCGAGCCGCGCGATCCGGCGACCCTCACGGAGGATGTCGTGTCGATGCGCCGGCGCATGTACGCCGGGCATCCCAACAAATCGGCGCTGTTCGACCTGAAGCACGACCCGGGCGGCATGGTCGACATCGAATTCACCGTGCAGTTCCTGGTCCTTGCCCATGCGCACCGGCACCCCGAACTGACGCGCAACGCCGGCAACATCGCGCTGCTCGGCATGGCCGCGCAATTGAAACTCATCCCGGCCGCGCTTGCCGGCCAGGTCGCCGACGCCTACCGCCTCTACCGGCGCGTACAGCACAAGCTGCGCCTCACCGGGGCGCGCCACGCCCGGACAGATCCGGAACTCCATGGCGCGGAGCGCGAAGCCGTGAATGCGCTGTGGGAAGAGGTGTTCGGCGCCCC
The DNA here is from genome assembly GCA_963712105.1 of uncultured beta proteobacterium. GTDB lineage: Bacteria > Pseudomonadota > Gammaproteobacteria > Burkholderiales > Casimicrobiaceae > VBCG01. The sequence continues at coordinate 238,443 of CAVQGR010000007.1, read as the reverse complement.
ATGGCTTGCGCCGACGCCGCCAACCTGACCGGCCGGCGGGGGGATCGCCGGGGAAATCGGCTAAAATCGACGTTTTTCCGCATTGGAGACGCGCCATGTCAATGGCCGATCGCGACGGTTGGATCTGGTATGACGGCAAGATGGTGCCGTGGCGGGATGCCACCACCCACGTCCTCACTCACACGCTGCATTACGGGATGGGTGTTTTCGAAGGCGTACGCTGCTACAAGACCGATGCCGGCCCGGCAATTTTCCGTCTGCGCGACCACACCGACCGGCTGTTTCGCTCGGCGCACATCTACGGCATGAAGATTCCGTTCACCAAGGACGAGATCGACGCGGCGCAACTCGCCTGCGTGCGCGATAACAAGCTCGAGTCCTGCTATCTACGCCCGATTGCCCTCTATGGTTCGCACGCGATGGGCGTTGCCGCGAAATCGAACCCGGTGCGGGTGGCGGTGGCGGCATGGCCCTGGGGCGCCTACCTTGGCCAGGAAGCGATCGAGCGCGGCATCCGCGTCAAGACTTCGTCATTCACGCATCATCATCCGAACATCACGATGTGCAACGCCAAGGCGGTCGGCAACTACACGGTGTCCATCCTGGCCAATCAAGAGGCGCTGCACGACGGCTACGAGGAAGCGATGCTGCTCGATCCCCAGGGCTTCGTCTGCCAGGGTTCGGGAGAGAATGTCTTTCTGGTGCGCGATGGCAAGCTGCACACGCCCGACCTGTCGAGCGGGGCGCTGAACGGGATCACTCGCGACACCATCCTGACCTTCGCCAACGAACTCGGCATTCCGGTGATCGAGCGGCGCATCACTCGCGACGAGTTCTACATCGCCGACGAGGCGTTCTTCACCGGCACCGCTGCCGAAGTCACACCGATTCGCGAGCTGGACAACCGGGTGATCGGCGAAGGCAAACGCGGACCGGTCACGACCAGGCTGCAGACCCTTTACTTCGATGCGGTGAACGGCCGAATTCCGTCGAAGAAGGCATGGCTGACTCACGTATGACCGCGCCGGCCATCAGCGACAGTGCGCCGGTCGAGGTGGACCCTGCCGACCTGCCAGTGTTCTGCCCCAATCCGACCATGCCGTTGTGGTCGTCGCACCCACGCGTCTTTCTCGACATGGCCGACGCCGGCGAGGCGATGTGCCCGTACTGCGGCACGCGCTACGTCCTGAAGGGCGGCCCGCTTCCCGGCGGGCACTGACCCCCTGACTCATCGATGGCCGGCGAACGCATCCTCATCGTCGCGCCGTCATGGGTTGGTGATGCAATCCTGTCGGAACCTTTGGTCGCACTGCTGCGCGAGCCTTTCGAGGATCCGGTCGTCGACGTGCTGGTCAATGCGTGGTGTGCTCCGGTCTATGCGCGCATGCGCGGCATTCGCCGGATCATCGAGAATCCACTTGGCCATGGTCAGCTCGATCTTGCCGGGCGGAGGCGGCTCGCCCGCGAACTGGCGCAACATGACTACACGCACGCCTTCGTCCTGCCCAACTCCTGGAAATCTGCGCTGGTGCCTTTCCTGGCCGGCGTGCGCAAACGCGTCGGCTACGTCGGCGAGGCGCGCTACGGCCTGCTGACCGAACCACGCCGGCTGAAACCCAAGGCCATGCCCAGGCTGGTCGACCGTTTTGCCGCGCTGGCAGTGACTCGCGGCGCCCTGGTGCCAATGCCGCCGTCGCCGGTGCTGGTGCCCGACACGGCCAACCGGGCCGCCGCCATGCGCGCGCTGCGCCTCAAGACCGACCGCCCGGTGGTGATCCTGTGTCCCGGCGCCGAGTTCGGCGCGGCCAAGCGCTGGCCGCCCAATCAATTTGCCGAACTTGCCGGGATGTTCCTGCGCGCAGGGCTGCAGGTCTGGATCGTCGGCTCGCCCAACGACAAGATTGCCGCCGACGCCGTGGTGAACTCGCTGGACCGCGAGGCGCCGCACGTGCGCGACCTATCCGGACGGACCGACCTGGGCACGGCGATCGACCTGCTTTCCGTCGCTTCGCTGGTGGTCGCCAACGATTCCGGGTTGATGCATGCCGCTGCCGCCGTTGGCGTTCCGCTGATCGCGTTGTTCGGCTCGTCGTCACCGGTGTATACGCCACCCATATCCGCGCAGGCGCAGATAGCCCGCATCGACATTGCGTGCAGTCCCTGCTTCAAGCGGGAATGCCCGCTCGGGCACTTCCGCTGCATGCGTGAACTGCACCCGACGATGGTCTACAATCTCGCCTGCGGCGCATTGCCCGGCCTTCTGGTTCCGGTATCGCGGCGCCACTGAAGCGATGGCCAAGGCCCGCACACCGCCGATCTTCACCTCGCCGCAGGACGCTGCGCTGGCGTTCTACAAGGCGTTCGAGCGCCAGGACATCGACGCCATGATGGCTGCCTGGGCCGACGACGAGGACATCGTCTGCGTGCATCCGGGTGGCGCGCGTCTGGTCGGCTACGCTGCGGTGCGCAGCGGCTGGGAGCAACTGTTCGGCGGCGAAACAAAGCTCACGTTCCGACTCGAACACATCGTCGTGCTGGAGACCGTCGGGCTGGCCATGCAATCGGCGATCGAGCATGTCTACTCGGCGGACGGCACCGCACGCGGCGCGGCCGCGGCCACCAACGTTTTCATGCGGACCCCTACCGGCTGGCGCATGGTCTGCCACCATGCGTCGCCGGTGACGACCGTGGTGATGCCGACGCCGAGCGGCCCGCTGCACTGACCTGACCGACGGCCGGCGCAGCGCGTTCGGCGCTCTAGCCGGTGCCGCCGACCGTCAGCCCGTCGATGCGCAGCGTCGGCTGGCCGACACCCACCGGAACGCTCTGCCCATCCTTGCCGCAGGTGCCCACGCCGGCATCCAGCGCAAGGTTGTCGCCGATCATCGACACCCGCGTCAGCGCGTCGGGACCGTTGCCGATCAGCGTCGCCCCCTTGACCGGATAGGTGAGCTTGCCGTCCTCGATCATCCAGGCTTCCGCGGCGGAGAACACGAATTTGCCACTGGTGATGTCCACCTGCCCGCCGCCGAAATTTGCCGCGTACAGGCCCGACTTGACCGACGCGATGATCTCGTCGTGCTTGTGCGTCCCGGCCAGCATGAGGGTGTTGGTCATGCGCGGCATCGGCAGGTGCGCAAATGATTCCCGGCGACCGTTGCCGGTCGGTGCCACGCGCATCAGCCCGGCGTTCAGCCGATCCTGCATGTAGCCCAGCAGGATGCCGTCCTCGATCAGCACGGTGCGGTGCGTCGCATTGCCTTCATCATCGACATTCAGCGAACCTCGGCGGTTGGTCAGCGTGCCGTCGTCGACCACGGTGACCCCCGGCGCCCCGACGCGCTTGCCGACACGGCTGGCAAAGGCACTGGTGCCCTTGCGGTTGAAGTCCCCCTCCAGGCCGTGACCGATGGCTTCATGCAGAAGGATTCCCGGCCAGCCATTGCCGAGCACGACGGTCATATTGCCCGCCGGCGCCGCACGCGCGGCGACGTTGAGCAGCGCCTGGTCGACCGCTTCCTGCGCGTAACGGTCCAGCACGGCGTCATCGAAATACGCGTAATCGAAACGGCCGCCGCCGCCCGAATACCCCTGTTCGCGCCGGCCGTCCGCCTCGACGATGACCGTGATCGACACCCGGACCAGCGGGCGCACGTCCGCCGCGATCAAACCGTCGCTGCGCGCGATGAGGATGGTCTCGTGCTCACCGGCGAGCGAAGCCATCACCTGGATCACGCGCGGGTCGCGCGCGCGGGCCAGCCGCTCCAGGCGCTCCAGCAGGGCCACCTTGGCAGACTCCGACAGGCTGCCGATCGGATCGGCCAGCGCATAAAGCGTGCGCGCCGCGCCGCGTTGCGCCAGCGGGACCGAGGTCGAGTCTCCCTGACGGCCGATCGCGCGCACCGCCTGCGCCGCCTCGTCCAGCGCAGCCAGCGAAATGTCGTCGGAATAGGCATAGGCCTGCTTGTCGCCGCTGACCGCGCGCACGCCCACCCCACGGTCGATGTTGAAGGTGCCCGACTTGACGATGCCCTCCTCCAGACTCCAGCTTTCGAAGGATGCGTGCTGGAAATAGAGATCGGCAAAGTCGACCTGATGGGAATGGATCGACGCGAGCACGCGCGACAGCGCGGCCTCGTCGAGCCCGGCAGGCGCGAGCAATGACTGGTGAGCCTCGGCAAGCAGTGCTGCCGATACCGGTGGGACGGAAAGATCGGTCACGGGGAATCCGGGAAACGGGAAGAAAGATCGGGGAGAATCCGCTGGGGAGACCCCGAAGCCTTCTATTTTAGGCCCAAACCGGTCGGCTTCAACCGCCGCTCGCGTGACCGGCGGCGCCTTGCCCCAGATAGGTCGCGGCAACGCGCGGATTGACCGCCAGTTCCGCGCTCGGTCCCTCGAGCACCAATTCGCCGGTTTCCAACACGTAGCCGTAGTCGGAAACCTGCAGCGCGGCACGGGCATTCTGCTCGATGAGCAGGATCGATACGCCGGCCGCTTTGAGCGCTGCGACGATGCTGAAGATCTCGCGCACCACCAGCGGCGCGAGTCCCAGCGAAGGTTCGTCGAGCAACAGCAGTCGCGGCTTGGCCATCAGCGCGCGCCCGAGCGCCAGCATCTGCCGCTCCCCGCCGGACAGCGTGCCGGCCAGCTGGTCATGTCGTTCATGCAGGCGGGGAAAGCGCGCATAGACGTCGGCGACATCGCGCAACACCCCACGGCCTTCGCGACGCACGCGCGCGAAGGCGCCAAGTTCCAGGTTTTCGCTGACCTTCATCGACGCGAACAGTTCGCGCTTCTCAGGCACCAGCACCAGGCCGAGGCCCACGCGCTGTTCGACGGACAGCCCGCCGACCGACGAACCCGCATAGCGAATCATCCCTTGTGCCGGCAGCGTGCCCATGATGGCGCCGAGCAGTGTGGTCTTGCCGGCGCCATTGGGGCCGATGACCGTGACGATCGAACCCTCGGCGACTTCGAGCGATATGCGGTGCACGGCCTCGACCTTGCCGTAGGCTACCGAAAGGTCCTTGACCATCAGCAGCGTTGCCGCGCTTGCGCGATCCCCGGACCCGCGGCACTCATAAACGCCCCCCGAACGGCGCTGCGCGCCGCCCCCCCCCAGGGAGCGAGTGCCTTGGGGCCGCCCGGCGGCACTCATTGCACTCCCCCGAGATAGGCCTCGAGGACGGCGGGATTGCGCTGAATTTCCGTCGGCGTGCCCTCCGCCAGTTTTTCGCCGAAATCCATCACCACCAGCCGGTCGGTCACGCCCATCACGAAGTCCATGTCGTGCTCAACCAACAGGATGGTCATGCCATTCGCCTTGAGCGCGTGCAGCAATTTCGCCAATTCCTGTTTCTCCTGGTAACGCAACCCGGCCGCAGGCTCGTCGAGCAGCAACAGCGACGGGTCGGCTGCCAGCGCCCGCGCGATCTCGACGATCCGCTGCTTGCCCAAAGGCAGGCTGCCCGCAGCGTCGAAGGCATGCGCCGCAAGGCCGACCCGTTCCAGCGCACGCGCTGCCTCGGCCCGCGTGCGCGCCTCTTCCGTCCGGTCAAGCTTGAACGCCGCACGCAGCACGCCGCTACGGCCTCTCAGGTAGGCGCCGAGCGCGACGTTGTCGAGCACGCTCATCGACGCGATCAGTTTCACGTGCTGGAAGGTGCGGCCGAGTCCGCGCCGGGCGATCTCATACGGCGGCCGGCTGCCGATCGACTCGCCGCGAAACACCACCGTGCCTGCGGTCAATGGCAAAGCGCCGGAAATGAGCGCGAAAGTCGTGCTCTTGCCGGCACCGTTGGGGCCGATCAGACCGAGGATTTCGCCGGGACGGATCTCGAAAGAAAGGTTATTGACGGCGATCAGACCGCCGAACTGCTTGCGCACGCGCTGTACCTGCAGCAGCACTTCATCGCGCGGCGGGTGGGCGCGCGTCGGCAGCGATGGCGCGTCGGGCACCGGCGGCGGCACCCGCGTCGGCAGCAGGTGTGCCAGCCACGGCCAAAGACCCTCGCGGGCGAACTGCAGCAGCAGGACGATCAGGATGCCGAACACCACCAGCTCGAAATTGCCGGTCCGGCCAAGCAGGCTCGGCAGTACATCCTGGAGTACTTCCTTGAGCAGCGTGATCAACGTGGCGCCGAGCACGGCGCCCCAGACGCTGCCGGCGCCACCCACCACCGCCATGAACAGATATTCGATGCCCTGGTTGATGCCGAACGGGGTTGGATTGACGAAGCGTTGCAGGTGCACGTAGAGCCAGCCAGAGATGCAGGCGAGCAGAGCAGCGTAGACGAAGATGACCGTCTTCAGCCGCGCGCCATTCACACCAAAGGCCTCGGCCATCTCCAGCCCGCCCTTCAACGATCGTATCGCCCGACCCGGCCGCGAGTCGAGCAGATTGCGGGTCGACCACAATGCGGAAAGCGCGATCGCCCAGATCAGGAAATAGTAGCGACGCTCGTCCTTGAGCTCGAAGTCCCACAGCGCCAGCGCAGGAATGCCGGTCATGCCGGTGTGACCGCCCAGAATCTCCAGATTGCCGAAGATGTAGTAGAGACTCATCCCCCAGGCGATGGTGGCAAGCGGCAGGTAATGACCCTTCATCCGCAGCGTGAGTAAGCCGAGGAACAGCGCGACGGCGGCCGTAAAGACCAGACCGATCGCCAGCGTGAACCACGGCGAGGTTCCGTAATTCGTCGTCAGATAGGCCGACGTGTAGGCACCCAGACCCACGAACGCCGCCTGGCCAAACGACGTCTGTCCGGCGACGCCGGTCAGCAGCACCAGCCCCAGCGCCACGATGCTGTACAGGCCGATATAGTTGCCAAGCGTCACCCAGAACTGCGGCGCGAACAGCGGCACGGCGGCGCAGGTCGCCAGCGTGGCCGCGATCGCGAGACGGGGACCAAGCGTCATCGGCGACCCTGCCCTCTGCGCACGGGCGGTCGCAGGCATGATGGCGCGATGCTCATTCGTCCTCCTCGTGGTGGTGCGTGGTCAGGCTGCGCCACAGCAGCACCGGAATGATCAGCGTGAACACGATCACTTCCTTGAACGCGCTTGCCCAGAACGACGAGAACGACTCGATCAGCCCGACCATCAGTGCGCCTGCCGCCGCGATCGGATAGCTCGACAGACCGCCGATGATCGCGCCGACGAATCCCTTCAGGCTGATCAGAAAGCCGGAGTCGTAGTAGACGGTGGCGATCGGCCCGATCAGCACCCCGCAAAAGGCACACAACAGCGAACCCAGCGCAAACGTCAATGCACCGGCGAAATTGGGCGAGATTCCGCACAACCGCGCGCCGGCCCGATTGACGGCGGTCGCGCGCAACGCCTTGCCGTAGAGCGTGCGCCCGAAAAAAAGCGCCAGCGCGCCGATAAGCGAAATGCTGGTGCCCACGACCAGCAGGCTTTGCACGCTGACGTTGATGCCGGCCAGCGTGAACGACGCCGACGAGAACGCCGGCGTGCGCGATCCCTCGGCGCCGAAGAACCACAGTCCGAAGCCCAGCATGGCGAAGTGCAGCGCCACCGACACGATCAGCAGCACCAGCACGCTTGCCTCGGCCAGAGGCTGGTAGGCGATCCGGTACAGGAGTGGTCCCAGTGCCGTCACCGCGACTAGCGTCAGCAGCACCTGCACCACGAACGGTGGCGCGAGGGGCGCCGACCACCAGAGCAGCGCCGCGATCGCCAGGGGGATGCCGGCCCACAGCAGCAGCTGCCGTGGCAGTCGCCGGATTTCGCCGGTCCGGACGCAATTCCAGGTCTCCATCGCGGCGGCCACCGCGGCCATCCCGACCAGCAGCCCGACAATGCCCGGTGCCTTGCCCAGCTGAAATCCAGCCAGCGTCAGCGTGCCCCAGGCAACGAATTCCCCCGAAGGCACCCAGATCACCCGCGTCACCGTGAACACGAGCACCAGCGCCAGCGCCAGCAACGCATAGATCGCGCCGTTGGTGATGCCGTCCTGGGTCAGCAATGCGGCGATCGAAAAGTCCACGCGCGGTCCGTCGCCAATCTCAGCAAAAAAAACCGCCGGGGAACCCGGCGGCCGAAGAGGGAAACCGGTACGACGGTGGCGCGTTCATTTTTGCGCCGCCGTCAGCCTCATTTCTGCAGCACCCACTTGCCGTCTTCGATGCGCACGATAACCCGGGCGCGGTTGTCGAGGCCATTGTGGTCGTTCGCGTTGATCACAAACACACCATGCACGCCGGTGACATTCGATTTTTCGAGCGCATCGCGCAGCGCGGTGCGGAACTGCGGCGTTCCCGCCTTGGCCTTCTTCTGCGCTTCGGGTATGGCCTGCGCGAGCAGCAGGTAGGCATCCCAAAGGTGACCCCCAAAGGTCGTTCGCGTTCCATACTTGGCCTCGTACTTGGTCACGTAGTCGGCCGCGGTTTTCTTCACCACATTGGAGTCGGGCAGTTGTTCGTACACCAGCATCGGTCCGACCGGCAGCAGCGTGCCGTTGCCGTCCTTGCCGACCACGCGCAGGAAGTCGGGATTGCCCACGCCATGCGTCTGATAGATCTTGCCCTTGTAGCCGCGCGCGGCCAATTCCTTTTGAGGCGTCGCGCCAGGCGTGCCTGCCGCGCCGATCAGGATGGCGTCGGGCTTGGCTGACATGAGCTTCAACACCTGCCCAGTCACCGAGGGATCGTTGCGATTGTACTTCTCCTCGCCGACGACCTTGATTCCCGCCGTCTCTGCCGAGCGCTTGATTTCCGCCAGCCAGCCGTCGCCGTAGGCATCGGCGAAGCCGATGTAACCCATCGTCTTGATGCCGTTGGCCTTCATGTTGACGGCGATGGCATCGGCCATCAGCGAATCGTTCTGTGGGGTCTTGAAGATCCAGCGGGTCTTGGCATCGGCGGGATCGACGATCCGCGCCGATGCCGCCATGGAGACCATCGGCGTGCCCGAATCCGCGGCGATCTCGCGCATGGCAAGCGAGTTGGGCGTGATCGACGAGCCCACGATGACGTCGACCTTGTCCTCGGCGACGAACTTGCGCGCGTTGGTAACCGCCTTAGTTGTATCGGAGGCGTCGTCCAGCACGATCCAGTTGATCTTTTCGCCGCCTATTGTCGCCGGCAACAGATTGACCGTGTTCTTTTGCGGGATCCCGAGCGACGCTGCCGGACCGGTCGCCGAAAGGGTTATGCCAACGTTGATGTCGGCAAGGCACGCACCGGCGACCCCGAGTGTCGCGATGCCGAGTATGGTCCGTCCAAGTCTGCTGGGTCGCACGATTGTCTCCTTAATTGTCGGACGCGGCCGCGTGATCAGACGTGGCATCGCGAACTGCGATTCGATCGAAGATGATGGCTGCACGCGACGCAATCAACACTGCGGCGCCCGGCCAAACGCCATTGCTGCAATACTGGTACTCGACTACCGTGATACAGGTCCATTAACCCAAACGACGCCGACAGGTGTCAAGCATGCCGCTTGATCTGCGTCATGCGTTTGTGCCACACGGCCCGGGTCTGTGAGTCGACCGATGACCGGTACGAAAAGGAACTTCCGAAACGGCGATTGTGCGCCGCGTCACGACACCGCATCAAGCAGCGTCGGCGTCCGTCTAATTCTTGAGCAGGTCGCGGATTTCCCGCAGCAGCACGACATCCTCCGGCGGCGGTGCCGGCGCAGCGGGCGCAGCGGGCGCTGCGTCGACCTTGGCCTTCACCGCGGAAATCCGCTTGACCATCCAGAAGATCACGAACGCGAGGATGGCGAAGTTGATGACGATGGTGATGAAATTTCCGTAGGCGAGCAGCGGCACGCCGGCCTTGGTCAGCGCCTCGTAGGTCATCGGACCGCTGTAGCCCGCGGGTGGGCTGGCAAGCATGATGAAATAATTCGAGAAATCCAGGCCACCGAAGATGCGGCCGATCACCGGCATGATCAGATCCTTGACCAGCGAATCGACGATCTTGCCGAATGCGGCGCCGATGATCACCGCGACGGCGAGATCGACGACGTTGCCCTTGACTGCGAATTCGCGGAAGTCCTTGAGCATTGACATGTTTCGATGTTCTCCTGTCTTGGCGCCGGCGGCACGTCGACGCAATTGCTAGATTGCCGCCTCGCCCGACTCCCCGGTGCGGATGCGGATGACCTGCTCGATGGCCGTCACGAAGATCTTGCCGTCGCCGATCTTGCCGGTATGTGCCGCCTTGACGATCGCCTCGATCGCCCGCTCGACGAGGTCGTCGGCAACGACGACTTCCACCTTGACCTTGGGCAGGAAGTCGACCACGTACTCGGCGCCTCGATACAGTTCGGTGTGACCCTTCTGCCTGCCGAAGCCCTTGACTTCGGTGACCGTGAGTCCGGTGACGCCAAGCTCCGACAGTGACTCGCGCACTTCATCGAGTTTGAACGGCTTGACGATGGCTTCGATTTTTTTCATGGCCATCCTTCCCTGCAAAGTGATTCGATCCGTCGATCTGCAAGCTTACAACAAGCGCGGCCCCGGCGGCAGGCCGGCCCAGTCATTCCACGCCGAAGTGATCGGATAGCGCCAGTCCTTGCCGAACCCACGCGGTGTGATGCGGATTCCCACCGCCGACTGCCGGCGCTTGTATTCGCTGAGCTTGATCAGCCGGACGACCTTGGCTACCGCATCCGCGGCGAAACCCTGCGCGACGATTTCGGCCGGGCTGCGATTCTGCTCGACATAGGCCTCGAGAATCGCATCGAGGACATCGTAGGGTGGCAGCGAATCCTGGTCGGTCTGGTCCGGACGCAATTCCGCCGATGGTGGACGGGTGATGATCCGCTCCGGAATCACCCGACCGAGGCCGTTGCGGTAGTGGCAGAGACGGTAGACCAGCGTCTTGGGAATGTCCTTCAGCACGGCGAAGCCCCCCGCCATGTCTCCGTAGAGCGTCGCATAGCCGACCGCCATTTCCGACTTGTTGCCGGTGGTGAGCACGATCGAGCCGAACTTGTTCGACAGCGCCATCAGCAACGTGCCGCGAATGCGCGCCTGGATGTTCTCCTCGGTCGCGTCGGCCGGCAGATCGCGAAACTCGCCGGCCAGCGCTTGCTCGAACGCGCCATAGACCGGCGCAATCGGAATCTCGTCGTAGCGCACGCCGAGGATGCCCGCCATCGCCCGCGCATCCTCGAGGCTCATCGGCGCGTTGTACGGTGAGGGCAGCATCAGCGCTCGTACCCGGTCGCGTCCCAGCGCATCGACGGCGACCGCCAGCGTCAGGGCAGAGTCGACGCCGCCCGACAGCCCGAGCAGGACGCCGGGAAAACGATTCTTGCCGACGTAGTCGTGCACACCCATGACCAGCGCCTGGTAGACGTGCGGCTCGAGGGCGTGGTCGAGATCGCCGCGCACTTGCCGCGGCTGCGCACCGTCGAAGTGCACGATCGCCATCGCCTCGTGCCACGCAGGGGCCTGTTGCACCAGTTCGCCGGTCGCGGACGCGACGAACGAGGCGCCGTCGAACACCAATTCGTCCTGGCCGCCGACGCGGTTGACATAGACGGCGGGCATGCCGGTTTCCCTGGCGCGGGCACCCACCTGCTCCCGACGCAACGCCTGCTGGCGGGTATGGTAGGGCGAACCGTTGGGCACGATGAGAACCTGGGCGCCGGCGGCCTTCGCTTGTCCAGCGGGACCAGGGAACCAGATGTCTTCGCAGATGACCAGGCCGCAGCGCACGCCGTCCACCTCGAACACACAGGCGGAATCGCCCGGCGCGAAATAGCGCTCCTCGTCGAATACCGTGTAGTTGGGCAGACACTGCTTGCGGTAGACCTGGGCGACGCGGCCGTCGCGCAGGACCGCCATGGCGTTGTAGCGCAGGCCATTGGCGCGTTCCGGAAATCCGACCAGCACCGTCGTGCCGTCAACCTGCGCCGCCAGCGCCGTCAGTTCCGCCGCGCAGGCATCGAGAAACGCCGGTCGCAGCAGCAGATCCTCGGGCGGATAGCCGCACAGCGACAGTTCGGGCGTGACCACGAGGCTCGCCCCCGCACGACGCGCCGCTGCGGTGGCATCGACGATGGCGCGGGCGTTGGCGGCGAGGTCGCCGACGAGGTGATTGAGCTGCGCGATCGCCAGCTGCATCGTGGAATCTTAGCATTTCGACGCCTGGATCCTGCCGCCACGCGCAACCACGCCCGCGCGACGCCCGCGCCAAAGCGGCACGCCTTGAGCGGCTCGGCCGAAGGCGTCAAAATCGACATGACGAGGCGCGGCGAAGCTGCCGCAGCGCTGCTGTTACTGTGCCCCCATGCGCGACCCCAATCCCGCCCCGACCGAACACGGCGAAAACGACCCTTCGCTGCGCGTACGCTCCGATGTGCCGCTTGAGGCCATCGATCCCGCCGCGTGGAACGCGCTGGCGGGCGGCCAGCCGTTCGTCTCGCACGCCTATCTGCACGCGTTGGATGCCACCGGTTGCGCATCCCCACGCACCGGTTGGACGCCGCGCACGCTGACCGCCTGGCAGGCCGGCACACTGGTCGGCGCCATGCCGCTTTATGCCAAGATGCACAGCTACGGCGAATACGTCTTCGACTGGGGCTGGGCCGAAGCCTACCGGCGGCATGGTCGCCGCTATTATCCCAAGCTGCTGGCGGCTGTTCCGTTCACCCCTGTACCCGGACCGCGCCTGCTGGCCGAGCGCGACGATGTTCGCCGCGCGCTGCTCGAAACCGCACTGGCACTGGTGCACGACGGCGAGTATTCATCGCTGCACGTCCTGTTCCCGCCTCCCGGCGAAGCCGCGATCGGCGAAGCACTGGGCATGACGCCGCGCGAGGGCGTGCAGTTTCACTGGACCAATCCCGGCTACCGCGATTTCGCCGATTTTCTGGCCGCGTTTTCGCACCAGAAACGCAAGAAGGTCAAGCAGGAGCGAAAGCGCGTGGCCGAAGCAGGCGTCGGCTTCGAACGAATTCCCGGCGAGGCAATCAGCGCCGCTGATTGGGCTTTTTTCTGCCAGTGCTACGAGGGGACCTACCGCGCGCACCAGTCCACCCCGTACCTGACGCCCGGGTTTTTCCGCCGTCTGGGCGAGGCCATGCCGGAGAATCTGCTGCTGGTCATCGGCTCGCGGCAGAGACGGCGATTGTGCGCGGCGCTGGACGTGTACACGCCGGATACGCTCTGGGGACGCTACTGGGGCACGACGCAGTATCTGCCGGGACTGCACTTCGAGGCATGTTACTACCAGGCCATCGAGTTCTGCATCGAGCGTGGCATCGACAGCTTTGAAGGCGGAGCGCAGGGCGCGCACAAGCTCGCCCGCGGACTGCTGCCGATCGCAACGCGTTCGCTACACGCAATCGCGGATCGTGATTTCGCCGAGGCGATCGCGGATTTCTGCGCGCGCGAGCGAACCGACGTCGCGCATGCGCTCGACGAACTGGAGGCGTCGTCGCCGTTTCGCGAACCGCGTTGACAGGGTCGGCAGCAGGTCGTCTGCATTCGCAATCCCTCCGTCGTGGACCCGGTGCGCGTACAGACAGGGGACGCCGTGCCGCACCGGAGCAAGGCGGGGCGCGGCGGCCGGAACACCCAGCAGGCTAGGGTAAAATCCCCGATTCGCATCCGACGCCCAGGGACCACGCAATGACCACTCCGCTGCTGCTCGCGCGTGCCGGCCCCGTCGCAACACTGACGCTCAATCGCCCCGATGCGCTCAATACCCTCGATCTTGCGATGATGGATGCGCTGGTCGACGCGACCGCCGAATTCGCCGCCGACGATGCACTGCGCGTTGTCGTCATCCGCGGCGCCGGCAGGCATTTCATGGCCGGAGGCGACATCCAGACCTTCGCCACCAGGCTCGACCGACCCGGAGAGGAACGCACGGCCGACTTCGTGAAGATCATCGAGCGCGTGCACGTCGCCATCGAGAACCTGCACCGGATGCCGCACCCGGTCGTCTGCGGCGTGCAGGGCGCCGTCGCCGGTTTCGGCCTGTCGCTGATGAATGCCTGCGATCTGGTCGTCGCGGCCGACGATGCCTATTTCACCTCAGCCTACCGCAACATTGGGACCACACCGGACGGCGGCGGAACCTGGGCGCTTCCGCGCCTGGTTGGCGCCCGCCGGGCGGCCGAGATCATGATGCTGTCCGAGCGTTTCGACGCGCAACGCGCGCTGGACTGGGGGCTGGTCAACCGCGTGGTCAGGGCCACGGAGCTCGATGCGTGCGTCGCGGCGCTGGCGCGCAATCTTGCGGAGGGACCGGTGGCCGCGACGCGCAACGTCAAGCGGCTGCTGCGCTCGTCACTCGGCAATTCGCTGTCCAACCAGCTCGCCGCCGAAGCGGCGAGTTTCGCCGCCTGCGCCGGCACCGACGAATTCGTCGAAGGCATTCGCGCCTTTCTCGCCAAGCGGCCGGCGCAATTCGGAGGCACCAAATGACAACCTCGTACCGCCAGAGTCTCGCCGGAAAGACCATGTTCATCAGCGGCGGTTCGCGCGGCATCGGGCTGGCCATAGCCCTGCGCGCCGCCCAGGATGGTGCCAACGTCGCCATCGCCGCCAAGACCGATTCACCCAATCCCAAGTTGCCCGGCACCATTCACTCCGCCGCGGCCGAGATCGAGCAAGCGGGAGGCAAGGCTTTGCCGTTGCACTGCGACATCCGCGACGAGGCAGCGGTGGCAGCCGCGGTGGCGGCCACGGTCGAGCGCTTCGGCGGCATCGACATCCTGATCAACAATGCCAGCGCCATCAGCATGACCGGCACGCAGGCAACACCATTGAAGCGCTTCGATCTCATGTTCGGCGTCAACGTGCGCGGCACGTTTGCGTGCTCGCAGGCCTGCCTGCCGCACCTCGTTCGCGCCGCGGCCGCCGGACGCAATCCGCATATCCTGACGCTTTCGCCGCCGCTGTCGCTGGATCCGCTGTGGTTCGCGCCGCACGTCGCCTACACCATGTCCAAGTACGGCATGAGCATGTGCGTACTGGGCATGGCGGAGGAATTCCGGGCGCAGGGCGTGGCGGTCAACGCGCTGTGGCCTCGAACGGTCATTGCCACCGCAGCGCTGGCGATGATCCCTGAAGCCGCGGCGCAACTCGAACGCACGCGCAAGCCACAAATCATGGCCGATGCCGCGCATGCGGTACTCGTCCGCGATGCGCGCACCACCACCGGCAATTTCTTTCTCGACGAGGAAGTGCTGCGCGAGGCAGGCATCACCGACTTCACGCCCTACGCGACCAAGCCAGGCAACCCGCTGCTGCCCGACCTGTTTCTCTGACGTCGCAGCCATCCGCGCACCACGCGCGGATGACGCCGGTCAGTCGTCGTCCCGGGATACCGCCGGCTTGGAGGGGGCCACGTTACCATTGGCTTCGTCCCGCGACACCCGTGGGGCGCCGCCGCCATCGCGCGGCGCGACATTGCCATCCACTTCGCGGCGCGGCGCCCGGCGTTCGTTGGCTCCTCGTGACGCCTTGTTGCCGTCCACTTCCCCTTGCTGCGTACGACTGTCGTTCGCTCCGCGCGGCGCCCGGTTGCCGTCCACTTCGCCCTGCTGCGCGCGACTGTCGTTCGCTCCGCGCGGCGCCCGGTTGCCGTCCACTTCGCCCTGCTGCGCGCGGCCGTCGTTCGCTCCGCGCGGCACCCGGTTGCCGTCCACTTCGCCCTGCTGCGCGCGACTGTCGTTTGCTCCGCGCGGCGCCCGGTTGCCGTCGACCTCGCCTTGCCGCGCACGCCCACCACCTGCACCACCCGGCGCGACGTTGCCGTTGAACTCTCCACGCGGCATACGACCGCCGCCCTTTTGTCCCTGCCCCTGCCCACCCTTGCCGCGTGCCTGTCCCCCACCCTTGCCACCGGGGCGTCCCCGCGGGCCGTTGCGATTGCCGCGATGGTTGAATCCGGACTCTGCCGCGCCGCGTGAGACCGTACCGGGCGCGGTCAGCGAAGTCATCGCAAACGGCGACGCATTGGCATTGCTGAGCGGCTGATTCTCATCGTAGTCGGTCCGCGAGCGCTGCGGCCGCGGTCCACCCTTGAACGTGCCGCCGAATCCTCCACCACGGCGCGCGCCCTGGCCCTGCGGGCGCAGGCCGATCGCGTTCGCGTTCGACATCGGTTGCGTGGTATCGAAATCCGGACGTGGTCCGCGCGGTCGCTGACCCTGTGCCCCGCCCTGACCGGCGCCGCCGAACTTGCCCCGGCGTCCTCCGCCGGATGGGCGCAAACCAATGGCGTTGGCATTGGACAGTGGCTGCGTCGTGTCGAAGTCGGGGCGCGGTCCACGAGGATGCCCGCCGCCGCCCTGACCCTTGCCACCCTGTCCGCCTTGGCGCCCGCCGCCCTTGTCGTGGGGGCGCCCGCCCTTGCCATGCGGTCGTTGGCCCTGCCCGGAACCGGAACGCGTGCCTTCTGCCTGCCGCGGGTTCATGCTCTCGCCCTCGCGAAGAGGGCCGACAAAGTCCTGCCGGGGCGAAGCGTCCCTGCCATGGCGCGGATGACCACCCTTGCCCGCATGTCGCCGCTTGTCGCCTCCATCGCGCGGACCTTGCGGACGCGGCCCCTGCGCGCCGGCGTTACCGCGCAGTCCGGCGGCCTCCACCACGGCAGCGACCTGGTCGGCTTCGAGTTCCAGCAGGTCGCCGCGCTTCAACACCGACGGCATCGCCAGACTCCCGTAACGTGTGCGGATCAGTCGCGAAACCGGCAGGTTCAGCGCCTCGAACAGCCGGCGCACTTCGCGGTTGCGGCCCTCCTTGAGGACCACGTGGTACCAGTGGTTCGCACCTTCCTCTTCGCCACCACCGTCCTCGACTTTCTGGCAGGTCGCAGGACCGTCCTCCAGTTGCACGCCAGTCAGCAACATCTGCATCTGCTCGTCGGACATCCGTCCCATGACGCGCACCGCGTATTCGCGCTCGACTTCGTAGCGCGGATGCATCAGTCGATTGGCGAGTTCACCCGAGTTGGTGAACAGCAGCAGCCCCTCGGTGTTGTAGTCGAGGCGACCGACATTGATCCATTTGCCATTGCCGATGCTGGGCAGCCGGGTGAACACGGTAGGGCGTCCCTCCGGATCGTCACGCGTGACGATCTCACCGGACGGCTTGTGGTACATCAGCACCCGCGGGCGCGGCTCGGTGAAGCGAACTTTCACAATCTCTCCATTGATGCGCACCTCGTCGCCCGGTCCCACCTTCTGTCCCACTTCCGCAGGCAGCCGGTTCACCGTAATGCGACCGGCGACGATCATTTCTTCCATGGCCCGGCGCGAGCCAAATCCGCACGAGGCCAGGACCTTGTGCAGCCGCTGCGGCTCGCTGAAGACCTCGTCAGTGGACCGTTTGATCCGCGTCGGCGGGAGGCTCTCGTTGATCGCTTGTATCGCCAGGTTCGGCTGCTTCATCGTATCCGAGGAGGGGGCTCGCGAGTGCGAGTGCCGCCTCGGCGGCCTTTTGGGGGGCATCAGGCATCTCCAGGAGGTGGGAGGAATCGAACTCGGCCAGCGGAGGAAGTTCGGCGAGCGAACGCAGGCCAAGGTCGTCGAGGAAGGTCTTGGTCGTCGCATAGAGCGCCGGCCGGCCCGGCGTGTCTCGATGCCCGACGGCCTCGACCCATTGTCGGTCTTCCAGCGTCTTGACGACGTTGGTCGACACGGCCACGCCGCGGATGGCCTCGATGTCGCCTCGGGTGACGGGTTGCTGATAGGCGATGATCGCCAGGGTCTCCATGGCGGCGCGCGAGTAGCGCGGCGGCTTCTCTGCCGACAGCCGCGCCAGATAGCTCTGCACCGCGGGAACGCCCTGGAAGCGCCAGCCGCTGGCGACCTGCACCAGTTCGACCTTGCGGCCCGCCCACTGCTGGCGCAATTCGTCGAGCAACTTGCGTACGGTGTCGGTTTCCAGCGGCGGCTCGAACAATCTGGACAGCTGCGCGACCGTCACCGGTTCGCCGGTGATCAGCAGTGCCGCCTCCAGAATGCTCATCAATTCCGCCAGCGCGTCGGGCGCATCGGCGGGCATTGCTTGCGCTTGGGGTTCGTCGTTCATCGTCCCGGGCTTTTCTTGAATTCGCAATTCGCGTCGTCAGTCTTCGTCCGCAGCCAGCGCGAACTCGGGCGCCGTGCGCAGCTGCACGTGGATCGGCGCGTAGGGCTGCGCCTGGGCGAGTTCGACCAGTTGCTCGCGGGCCAGCTCGAGCAGCGCCAGGAACGTCACCACCAGATGGGGGACGTCGGCATTTTCGGCAAACAGCGCGGTGAACTCCCGATAGCGGGCCGGCTCGAGGAGCTTGAGCAGGCGGCTCATCTCGCCACGGACCGACAGTTGCTCGCGGGTGACCAGATGATGTCGGTTGACCCGCGCACGTTGCACCAGTCCTGCCCACGCCGCCTTGAGGTCGTCCGGGTGGACGTCGGGCAGGCGCGCGGCGGCCACGTGGTCGAACCAGACACGCACCAGCGCGAAGTCGCGGCCGGCCTGCGGATGGGCATCGAGCGCGCGTGCCGATTCCTTCATCCGTTCGTATTCGAGCAGTCGCCGGACGAGTTCGGCGCGCGGATCCTCGGGTTCGGCCCCGGGAGGCGCGGGAGGCCGCGGCAGCAGCAGCCTCGACTTGATCTCGATCAGCACGGCGGCCATCAGCAGGTACTCCGCCGCCAGCTCCAGATGCGTGCGTCGCATCATCTCGACGTAACCCAGGTACTGCCGGGTCAACTCCGCCATCGGGATGTCCAGAACGTTGATGTTCTGGCGCCGGATCAGGTAGAGCAGAAGATCGAGCGGTCCCTCGAAAGATTCGAGGAATACTTCGAGCGCCTCGGGCGGGATGTACAGATCCTGCGGCAGGTCGTTGAACGCCTCGCCATAGACCCGGGCGAGCGGCTTCGGCTCCGGCGAAGGGTGCTCCAGATCGAGCGTGGCTTCAGTCATAGGCGAGACCCATCGCTTCGCGGACGTCGCGCATGGTCTCCTCGGCAAGCTTGCGCGCGCGTTCGCAACCATCGGCGACCACATTGCGCACCAGCGCCGGATCATCGAGGAACTTCTGCGCCCGTTCGTGCAACGGCGCCTGTTCGCGCACGATGGCGTCAATCACCGGCTGCTTGCACTCAAGGCAGCCGATGCCGGCGGTCGTGCAGCCCTTCACCACCCACTCCTGCGTCTGCGCGTTGGAATAGATCCGGTGCAGCGGCCACACCGGACACTGTTCCGGGTTGCCTGGGTCGCTGCGGCGCACACGAGCCGGGTCGGTCTGCATGGTGCGGACCTTCCTGGACACCTCTGCCGGCTCCTCGCGCATCAGGATGGCGTTGCCGTAGGATTTCGACATCTTCTGGCCGTCAAGGCCCGGCACCTTGGGGTTTTCGGTGAGCAGCGCCTCCGGCTCAGGCAGGATCATTCGGCGCGAGCCTTCGAGGTAGCCGAACAGCCGCTCGCGATCGCCCAGCGCCAGATTCTGCGTTTCATTGAGAAGCTCGCGTGCCGACTCCAGCGCCGCCTCGTCGCCCTTTTCCTGGAAGGCGGTGCGCAACTCGCCGTAGCGGCGGGCCTTTTTGCTGCCCAGCTTCTTGATCGCCGCCTTCGCCTTGTCGTCGAATCCGGCCTCGCGTCCGTAGATGTTGTTGAAGCGGCGCGCCATTTCGCGCACCAGTTCGACGTGCGACACCTGATCTTCGCCGACAGGCACCATGTTGGCGCGGTAGATCAGGATGTCGGCGCCCTGCATCACCGGATAGCCCAAGAAGCCGTAGGTCGACAGGTCGCGATCGGCGAGTTTCAGCTGCTGATCCTTGTAGGTGGGGACGCGCTCGAGCCAGCCGATCGGCGTCATCATGCCCAGAAGCAGTGCCAGTTCCGCATGTTCCATCACCCGCGACTGCACGAAGATCGTCGCGCGCGTCGGGTCAAGCCCGGCGGCCAGCCAGTCGACCATCATCTCCCATACCGACCCCGCGACGTCCCCGGGAGTCTCGTAGTGTGTGGTCAGCGCATGCCAGTCGGCCGCAAAGAACAGGCACTCGTACTCTTCCTGCAGGCGTACCCAGTTCTTGAGGGCGCCATGGTAATGGCCAATGTGCATACGGCCCGTCGGGCGCATGCCGGATAACACGCGGTCAGCGAACATATGATCGAAGAATTTTCTTTCCGGCCTCGCGGCCGCCCGCCACCTTGGCGGTCACGAGCCGGTCAGCGCGTACAGTGCAAAACTCGCGACCCGCAACAACGGTCGCATCAGGTCTCCGAGGACGCCGGAGACCAGCAACAACAGGATGACCATGAACCCCCACGGCTCGAGGCGCGAAAGCGCGTAGGCCGCCCGACCCGGCAACAAGCCCACCGCGATGCGTCCGCCGTCCAGCGGCGGAATCGGCAGCAGGTTCAGCACCATCAGCACCAGATTGATCATGATGCCGATCTGCGACATCTCGTAGAGCCCGTCGCTTGCCCAAACTCCCGCCGGCGACACGACGCGGGCGAACAGCGCCCACCCGACGGCCATGACGAAATTCGCCGCCGGCCCTGCTCCGGCCACCCAGATCATGTCGCGCTTCGGCTGCCGCAGGTTGCCGAAATTCACCGGCACCGGCTTCGCCCAGCCAAACAGAAAGGGGGCGCCTCCCAGCATCTTGGCGCTCAACAACAGCATACCCGGCACCAGGATCGTCCCGATCGGATCGATGTGCTTGATCGGGTTGAGCGTGATGCGTCCGAGCATCTCGGCCGTGCGGTCGCCGAACAACTTGGCGACATAGCCGTGCGCGGCCTCATGTAGCGTGATCGCGAAGACCACCGGCACCGCCCAGATCACGATGGTCGAGAGCGAAAAATCCATTCGGCGCCTATTTTACCTGAACTCGGCCGCACTCCGGCCTTCGCGACAATCGGCGTGGGTTCAGGAAAGTCCCAGCTTCGCCGGGTCCCCGGCACCCAGACGAACGACGACCGGCGGTTCGGAGGCCAGGTCGACCACCGTCGTGGGCACATTCGAGCAGGGACCGGCGTCGATCACCAGGTCGACCGTGGTCTGCAGGCGAACGCGGATCGCCTCCGGATCGTTCAGCGGCGCGTCACTCCCCGGAAGAATCAGTGTGGACGACAGAATGGGCTCGGCCAGTTCGGCCAGCAACGCCATGACCACCGGATGATCGGGCACGCGGATGCCGACCGTGCTTCGCTTCGGGTGCTGCAACCGCCTGGGAACATCGCGCGTCGCCGGCACCACGAACGTGAACGGACCGGGAATGCCCTGTCGCACGACCTTGAATTGCCAGTTGGACAGGCGGGCCAGACGGCCCGTATCGGCCAGGTCGCGGCAGACGATGGTCAGGTGGTGCGTGTCGCCAAGGCCGCGGATGGCAAGAATGCGTCGCGCCGCATCGGTCTCGCCCAGTTGGCAACCCAGCGCGTAACTCGAATCGGTCGGGTAGGCGATCACGCCGCCGTCGCGGAGAACCGCGGCAGCCTGGCGAATCAGCCGAGGCTGCGGATTCGTCGGATGTACAGCAAACAATTGGGCCATACGGTCAGGCGAGGAAGAGGCGACTAAGACGCAATAGATATATAATTTTCTCATATTTTGACCGTTTGGTTATAACCGATTGAACCTTCAGCAACTGAAGTATCTGGTCGCCGTGGTCGACCAGGGCCTCAACGTCTCTGCCGCCGCCGAGGCCCTGTCCACGTCGCAGCCGGGAATCAGCAAGCAGATCCGTCTGCTGGAAGATGAACTCGGACTGTCGGTGTTCGTGCGCCAGGGCAAGCGCCTCGCCTCGCTGACGCCCGCCGGAAGCATCGTCGTCGCCACCGCGCGTCGCGCGCTGCGCGAAATCGCCAACCTGAAGCGCGTGGCCGCTGATTTCCACGACGAGGACAGCGGCACGCTGTCGATTGCAACAACGCACACGCAGGCGCGCTATGTCTTGCCGCGCGTGCTGCGCGAATTCGCCAACCGCTACCCCAAGGTCCGCGTCGTGCTGCACCAGGGTAATCCTCGCCAGGTGGCCGAACACACGGCCAGCGGCGACGCCGACATCGGCATCGCCACCGAGGCACTGGCCGACGTTTCCGAACTGGCCACGCTGCCCTGCTACCAGTGGAACCGCGTGGTGCTGGTACCCAAGCGCCACCCTCTGGCGAAAGCCGGTGCGCTCACTCTCGACGCGCTCGCGAAGTTCCCCATCATCACCTACGACTTTACCTTCACCGGACGATCAGCGATCAACGCGGCGTTCGCCGCCAGTGACCTCAAGCCCAACGTCGTGCTCACCGCGCTCGACTCCGACGTGATCAAGACCTATGTCGACCTCGGCATGGGCGTGGGCATCATCGCCGAGATGGCCTGGGATCCGGCGCGCGATACCGCATTCGAGAAGCTCGACGCGGCCCACCTGTTCGCGCCGTCGACGACACGGCTCGGATTGCGCCGCGGTGTGTTCCTCCGCGGTTACGTCTACGCCTTCATCGCGCTGTTCGCGCCGCAGTACGACCGCGCGGCCGTCGATGCCGCGCTGGCGACACCCATCCAGCAATGAGCCAAACGCCCATGCCGAACCCGGCAGCCGCATCGCACCCGCAGCGCCGGTCCTGGACCTACGCGGCGCTGCTCGCGTCGCTGTCGATGATGGCGCCGTTCGCGGTCGACATGTACCTGCCGGCGTTCCAGGCCATCGGCGACGAATTCGGCGCCGCCCCGCTCGCGATCCAGCAGACGCTGTCGATCTACCTGTTCGCCTTCGCCTTCATGATGCTCTGGCACGGCGCGCTCTCCGACGCGCTTGGCCGGCGACCGGTGCTGCTGGCCGGGCTCGCCGTTTACGCGATCGCCACGCTCGGTTGCGCGATCGCCGGCAACATCGAGTCGCTGTGGCTGTTTCGCGCGCTGCAGGGCCTTTCCGCCGGCGTGGGCATGGTGGTCGGCCGGGCGATCGTCCGCGATCGCTTCGAGGGCCCGGAAGCGCAGAGGCTGCTGTCGCAGATCACCATGGTCTTCGCGCTGGCGCCCGCGCTCGCACCGGTGATCGGCGGCGCACTGCTCAACCTCTTCGGCTGGCGATCGATTTTCTGGCTGATGCTGGCGTGGGTGCTGGCGGTGTTGGTGATCGCCTGGTTCCAACTCCAGGAAACGCTGCCCGCGACGCGCCGGCAGTCGTTGCGTCCGGGTGCGCTGGCGCACAGCTACCGCAGCGTGCTCGGGCACGGTAATTTCGCGCTGCTGGCCTTGATCCCTGCGCTGAATTTCTCCGGTTTCTTCCTGTACATCGCTGTGGCACCGACCTTCCTGATCGAGCGACTTGGCGTGTCGACCACCGGTTTTGCCTGGCTGTTCGTGCCGATGATCGGCGGCATTATGCTCGGTGCCGTGGTCTCCGGGCGCGTGGCCGGACGGCTGTCGCCCAAGCTCACGGTGCGCCTCGGTTTCGCGTTCATGGCGCTTGGCGCGCTGGGCAACCTGGTCATCTGCCTGTTCGCACCGCCGCTGGTCGCGCTCAACGTACTGCCGATCATGGTGTACACAACAGGGTCGGCCATCGCCACGCCGACCTTGACCCTGCTGTTGCTCGACCTGGTGCCCGCATCGCGCGGACTCGTCTCGTCACTGCAGGGTTTCGTGCAGTTTTCGATTGCCGGTTTTAATGCCGGTACCATTGCACCCTTTCTCGCGCATTCGCTGGTGACGCTGGCGATCGGCATGGCCGCATTCACTGGCGCCGGTTTCGTGCTCTGGCTCGTCTACCAGCGGCGGGCGCGCGTCGATCTTCTGGAGTGGCGAACATGATCATCCGCTTGCGTAACCTGGTGGCTGCGACCACGCTGCTGGTCGCGACCGCCGTGGCAATGGCGCAAACGCTGTTGCCGACGGCCACGCTCAACATCGGTGAGCACCGGATCACAGCTGAAGTCGCCGCGACGCCCGAACAACGCTCGGTCGGGTTGATGAATCGCTTCAGCCTGAAGCCCGAACACGGCATGCTGTTCGTGTTCGAACGTGCGGAGCCGCAGGGCTTCTGGATGAAGAACACCTTCATCCCACTGTCGATCGCCTTCATCGCCGCGGATGGACGCATCGTCAATATCGAGGACATGAGACCCCAGTCCGAAGCGACGCATTGGTCGAAGGGGCCGGTGCTCTACGCACTGGAGATGCGCAAGGGCTGGTTTGCCGAACGCGGCATCGGACCGGGGTCGACGGTCCGCGGCATTCCCGTTGCCCGCGCCAAGCCCTAGATCGCCGCAACCTGTTGCAGTAGTTTTGCGAGGCCGTTGTTTAGGTGACGGTTTCGGCGGTCGAGCCGCCATACCCTTGTCATGTCCGAAAACTTCGTCGCCGGTCCGCGTCCACCGTTCGTCGGAGAGTTGTGCGCTACATTTTGACCATGTCAATAATGTGCGCACAACGCCGGGGGGAGGACTTGCGATGATCGCCAAGGGAACCAGGACCACAGCAGCACCGACCGCCATCGAGTCCCCGCCCGCCTCCTGCACCGGCGACGACCAGGGTCCCCGACTGCTGTTGCCCGAACCCCTGGCGCGTCCGTTGCGCGCCGCAGCGCACGCCCGCCGCCCCCAGACCGCCGTGCGTAATCTGCTGGCACGATTCGGCTTCACCAGCGCCTCCTACTTCCTTACCCGCGAGCGCGATGGCGTGCTCGGTGGCGAACTGCTCTGGACGACGCTTCCGTCGCACTGGATTGCACACTACAAGCGCGACGCGCTGCTTGCCATCGATCCCAGGCTTGTCCGCGCGCGGCGCTCGATCGGACCAACACTCTGGGACGCGGCCTCGCTGCCGGGGGATTGGCGCACGCAGCGTTTCCTTCGTTGCGCCGCCGCGCTGGGCATCGGCAGCGGCGTGGTCGTCACGCTGCACGACGGCGTCGCCGACCGCGTCACCGTGACCTTCGACAGTCCATTGACACCGATGCCCCCGGCACGGCGCGCGGTAATCGAATCCAACCTCGGCGACATCACGCTGTTCGCCATCGGCTTGCACGAAAGCGTGCTCAAGTGGCGCATCGAGCGACCGGCAAGACGGACCCAGGCACTGGCCATGCTGACGCTGCGTGAACGCAATTGCCTTGAACTCGCCGCGCGCGGCCTGACCAGCGCCGACATTGGCAGCAAGCTCAGCGTTGCCGAACGCACGGTCAATTTCCATTTTTCGAACATCAAGGTGAAACTCGGCGCGATGAATCGCCCCGAGGCCATCGCCCGAGGCATCGCGATGGGCATCGTGGCCAGCGACTGACGCGCCGGGTTCGCGCGTCAGCCGAACACATCCACTGAGCGCGTCGCCAGACGGTGGCCCCCAGCGTCAGCCGTGTGCGGCAAGCCAGGCGCGCAGGCCGGCGATCGACTCGACGGTCGCCAGGGGATCGTAGGCGGCGAACCCATCGGCCGAATGCGCGCCATAGGCAACCGCCAGCGCGGCGGTGCCGGCATTGCGCGCCAGTTCCAGATCGTGCGTGGTGTCGCCGATCATCAGTGTGTCCGTCGCCGGAGTCGCCAACACGTCCATCAGATGCAGCAGCATGTCCGGATGCGGTTTCGGCTGTCCTTCATTGGCGCAGCGCGTGGCATGGAAGCGCCCGGCAAGTCCGTTGCCCGCGAGCACGGCATCGAGTCCGGCTCGCGACTTGCCGGTGGCGACCGCTAGCAGATATCCGGCATCGTCCAGTTCGCGCAACAACTTGTCCGCGCCGGCGAACATGGGTATCGCATCCTCCCGCGCCAGATAGTGATGCCGATAGCGTGCGGCCATTTCGACATGTCGTGCGACGGGCAGGTGTGGCGCAATCGTACGCATGGCGTCGGCCATGCCCAGACCGATGACATAGCGTGCCGCTTCATCGTCGGGTACCGGCAGCGCAAGGTCACGGCAGGCCGCCTGAATCGCCTCGGCGATGATCGTGGTCGAGTCGGACAGCGTCCCATCCCAGTCGAAGACGATGAGCCGAAAGCGGCGGTCGCCGGCAGCACGCATCACGCGCAACTCATTGCGATTCCGCCGCAGCGTCGAGACGGCCGAGAAATGCGGCGAGTTCGTCGGGCAACGCCGACTCGAAGGTCATCGCCTGGCCCGATTGCGGATGGGTGAAGGCCAGCGAACTGGCATGGAGAAACATCCGCTTCAGCCCCTGCTTCGCGAGTTCGTGATTCCACGCAAAATCACCGTACTTGTCGTCACCGGCAAGCGGAAAACCCAGGTGCGTCAGATGCACGCGGATCTGGTGCGTGCGCCCGGTCATCAGTTCGGCTTCGAGCAGCGCCAGCGGCGGCTCGTGCTGCGGCCAGGTCCGGATGCGGCGGAACACCGTTTCCGAATCCTGCCCGATGTCATCATCCACGCGCACCCGCCGCTCGCCGTCCCGCGTCGCGAACTTGTGCAGCGCCAACCGCACGCGGCGCAGTTGGTCGCGCCAGCGGCCACGAACCAGCACTACGTAGCGCTTGTCGAAGCCGTGACCGCGCAACTCCTCGTGCAGCGCCACCAGCACCGAGCGCTTCTTGGCAATGAGCATCAGACCCGACGTGTCGCGGTCCAGGCGATGCACGAGTTCCAGGAAGCGAGCCTGTGGGCGGGCCGCACGCATCTGTTCGATCAGTCCGGCAGCGATGCCGCTGCCGCCGTGGACCGCCAGCCCGGCCGGCTTGTCGACCACAAGCAGCGCATCGTCCTCGTAAAGGATTGGAATTGAGCGTCCGGCTGCGGCCGCGCCGGCGCTCCGGCTAGGCCCGCCCTCCGTCGCCGGCCGGGAGGTGCGCACCGGCGGAACCCGCACCACGTCACCAACCGCCAGCCGCGTCTGCGGGCCCGCCCGGCCCTTGTTGACCCGGACCTCGCCGCTGCGCAGGATCCGGTAGATGTGGCTGCGCGGAACCCCCTTGAGCACCTTGGCCAGGTAGTTGTCGATGCGCTGGCCGCTGCCGTCCTCGGCGACCGTGAGCCAGCTCACAGAATCCTTGCTTAACTCGTTCATTCGCTTATAATTGTCAGTGAGCCGCGCGTTCGGTAGCTGGTGCGCTCGAAGCAGTTCGCGACCCGTAGAGGGCGTGGTGTTTCGGGTGGCAAAGCGCTTCGCGCGGTCCCGTTGGACCCATTGTCGGGTGCATGGGAAAAATCCGGCTCCAGTCGCTCGCCGGTCGGGATTCTCCCGGAGAAGTAGCGATGGTAAATGATGAGCGCAGTCTCCGCACCCGGCAGTGGCCGGTTGAAGCGGCGCATTGCGCGGCGCCCCAAAGCGAGAATTTTCGTATCGGGCGGCACCTCCGCTGCGCCCAACCCGGGCGCCGGATCTGCAGCCCGAAGCAGTACCGCTTGTTCACACGCTAAAGACACGTAACACGACGAGAGCCGCCCGCCCCGATACCCATGGGGCTCGCCCTGATGCAGACAGCATCCGCACCTTCGCGCACCGCCCTCGCCCGCCGGCAGCACTGCCTGCCCGCAACGTCGTCTTCGCCTGCGACCGCCGCAACATAGCGCTTGAAGCCGCCGCGGCGTTTCGCGGCGTGCCCTGCTTCGCCCTCCCGCTCCCCTGCGGCGCCTCGCGCTTTCGGGAAAGCCCATGAAACGCATGCTGTTCAATGCCACCCAGGCGGAGGAACTCCGGGTGGCGATTGTCGATGGCCAGAAGCTCATCGACCTCGATATCGAATCCGCATCCAAGGAACAACGCAAGAGCAACATCTACAAGGCGGTCGTAACCCGCGTCGAACCTTCACTCGAAGCCTGCTTCGTCGACTACGGTACCGATCGCCACGGTTTCCTGCCGTTCAAGGAAATCTCCCGCGATTTTTTCCGCGACCGTGATGGCGATCCGGCGCGTGCCCGGATCCAGGACCAGATCAAGGAAGGCCAGGAACTGATCGTCCAGGTGGACAAGGACGAGCGCGGCAACAAGGGCGCGGCGCTGACCACCTACATCTCGCTGGCCGGCCGCTATCTGGTCCTGATGCCCAACAATCCGCGCGGTGGTGGCGTTTCACGCCGGGTCGAGGGCGAGGAGCGCAATGAATTGCGCGATGCGATCAACGGCCTCGAGGTGCCTAGCGGCATGAGCGTCATCGCCCGCACCGCGGGCATCGGCCGATCCACCGAAGAACTGCAATGGGACATGAATTACCTGCTGCAGCTCTGGCATGCCGTCGAAGACGCCGCCAAGATGCAGGCCGGCGCCTACCTGATCTACCAGGAATCAAGCTTGGTGATCCGCGCGATCCGCGACTACTTTCACGCGGATATCGGCGAACTGCTGATCGACACCGAGGCGATCTTCGAACAGGCGCAGCAGTTCATGGGCCACGTGATGCCGGCCAACGTGCAGCGCGTCAAGCTGTACAAGGACGACGTCCCGCTGTTCTCGCGCTTCCAGATCGAGCACCAGATCGAGACCGCGTATTCGCGGCAGGTGCCGCTGCCGTCCGGTGGCGCCATCGTTATCGACCATACCGAGGCACTGGTCTCTGTCGACGTCAATTCGGCGCGCGCCACCAAGGGCAGCGACATCGAGATGACCGCGTTCAATACCAATCTCGAGGCCGCCGACGAGGTCGCCCGCCAGCTGCGCCTGCGCGACCTTGGCGGCCTGATCGTCATCGACTTCATCGACATGGAGAGCGCCAAGAACCAGCGTGAAGTCGAGACCCGGCTGCGCGATGCGCTGCGCTACGACCGCGCGCGCGTGCAGTTCGGCAAGATCTCGCGCTTCGGGCTGATGGAGTTGTCGCGGCAGCGGCTACGTCCGGCGCTATCCGAGGCCGCACACATCCCCTGTCCGCGCTGCCACGGCATCGGCCACATCCGTGGGACCGAATCCACCGCATTGCACATCCTGCGCATCGTTCAGGAAGAGGCAATGAAGGACAACACCGCGCAGGTCATCGCGCAGGTCCCGGTCGACGTCGCCACGTTCCTGCTCAACGAAAAGCGCACCGACGTGCTGACCATCGAAACACGGTTCAAGGTCAACGTGCTGCTGGTGCCCAATCGCCATCTGGAAACGCCGAACTACACGATCGAGCGCCTGCGTCACGACGAACTGAACCAGGCCGAACCGCTGCCGCTGTCGTTCAATATGGTGCAACAGCCCGAGGACGTCGACGCCGCCAGGCAGAAACTGGAAGAAGCGGCCGTGCCGCGCCAGGAAGCGATGGTCAAGGGCATCACGCCAACCCAGCCCGCGCCAATGCCAATCGACAAACCTGCAGCACCGGCGCCTGCCTCCGCACCTGCGATTGCCGCCAATGGCTGGCTGTCGCGCGTGCTTGGCTGGTTCCGGGTCGCACCCGCGCCATCCGCCGCGCCGGCGGCCAAGGAAGGGAGCGGCGACCGCGGCGCCGATCGCGGGCGAGACGGCAAACGCGATGGGCGTGGCAATGGCGACGGACGCGACCGCAATCGTGGCGATGGCCGCCGAGGCGAGCAACGCCGCGACGAATCGCGCGACGGTCGCGATCGCAAGGGTGGCGACGGCAAGCGTGAAGGCCGAGGCGAGGCGACGCGCGGGCAACCGCAGCAGCGCGGCGGCCAGGCGCAAGGGCAATCGCGGCGCGACGACCGCCGTGGCGAGGGCCGCAGCGAGGGCCGCAATGAGCGTCGCGGCGAAGGTCGCGACGAGCGCAATGCCCAGGACCGCAATGCGCCGCGCGATGGAGAGCGCGCCAACGCTCCGCGCCCACCGCGCGAGCCGAAGGAGGCAAGGGAGTCGCGTGACGCGCCCCCCGAGCCAATGGCATTGATCGAAGCCGCCGACGGCACGACGGCCGCGCTTACACTTGGTTCGGTCGAGGATGGCAAGGAAGGCGGCAGCCGCCGCCGCCGTGGTCGTCGCGGTCGTGGCGGCGATCGCGGCGATCGTCCGCAAGGCGAAGCCGTCGCCGATGACAAGGCCAAAGATGTGGGTGCCGTAGCGGCAAACGATGACGCGCCCACGGGCACCGATTCGCCTTCCACCGGTGACAGTGCAGCGGCCGCACCACGTGAGCCGCGTCCACCCAAAGCGCCGCGCGAATCGCGGGAAGGACGAGAGCCAAGGGAAGGACGCGAACCACGTGAACGACGTGAACCGCGTGAACCCCGCGAGCCGCGGGCAACTACTTCCACCGACACCATGCCGATTGCGGCAACGGATTCGGTAGCGGTGGCGATGAACAGTGCGGCGATCGCCGTGCCGGCGGCCAGCGACGCACCACCTGCGATGGTGGCCAGCGTCACTCCCGCCATCGATGAGGTGCCAATCGTTGTCGCGGCGCCTGCCGTGGTCGACATGCCCGTTGCCAAGGTGGCGCCGGCAGCCGTGGCGGCGCCCAGCGTCGTTGCTGCTCCCGTCGCAGTCCCGGCGCCTGTCGCCGTTGCCGCGCCGATCGAGCCGCCGCGCGTGGTGGTGCCTCCGCAAGTTGCGGACCTGCCTCCGGTCACGATGACGCTGCCGCCGGAATCGGGGCTGGAATTGGTCGAGACCGTGCACCGGCCCGCGCCGCCCACGGTCGAGGAACCGGAAGCGCCACGCCCGAAGCGTTCCCGCCCACCGCGCGCGGTGATTGCCAGCGAGCCGCTGGAATTCGTCGAGACCCGCAAGGATGGAGGATCGCCGGCGGACTGATCGACGCCTCGCTGTGAAACAGGGGGAGGACGCGGGCGTCCTCCCCTTTTTTGCGTTCATACTTGGGCGGGTGAAGACCCTGTTGATCGTCTGGCACTCGCAGTTCGGCGGCACCGCGCAGATGGCGCAGGCGGCGCGCGACGGCGCGCTCGCCACCGGCGAAGTCGACGTCTGCTACCTGCACGCACGCGACGCTGGAGTGCGCGACCTGCTCGCTTGCAGCGGCCTGCTGGTAGCGACATCGGAGAACTTCGGGTCGCTGTCCGGCATGACCAAGGATTTCTTCGAACGCGTCTTCTACCCGTGCGAGCACCAGGTCGAGGGCCGGCCCTACAGCGTGCTGGTCTGCGCTGGCAGCGACGGCAGCGGAGCAATGCTGCAAACCGATCGCATTGCCAAGGGCCTGCGGCTGAGAAAGGTCCTGCCCGGCATCATTCACAACAGCGGCGTTACCGCACAGCCTCAGACCGTTCCAGGCGAGGTGCTGGCGCGCTGCGCGGAACTCGGCGGCACGCTCGCCGCCGGAATCGCCGCCAGCGTATTCTGATCGGTCGGGATCGGCGCAACCGACGCATTTCACCCGGCGCTTCGTCCCAGGTACCACAACGGCCGGCTAGGTCCGGCGAATCGCGGCCAGTCTCGCGACCAACGCCTCGCTTGCCTCTTCGGCCAGGTCAAGCACGCGCTCGAAACCCTGGGTCCCACCGTAATACGGATCCGGCACATCCCGCAGGCCGAGCTGCGGCACGAGGTCGAGGATCAGACCAAGGTGGCCCGAGTACTCGTTCGGACGCAAGGCTTCCAGCGCACGCAGATTGGCGCGGTCCATGGCGAAGATCCAGCCGAAGCGCTCGAAGTCGTCCCGACTGAACACGCGTGCCCGCAGCCCGGCGATGTCCACACTGCGACGGCCTGCGGCCAGGATCGCCCGCGTGTCCGGTGGCGCCCCGACGTGATAGTCGTGCGTCGCCGCCGAGTCGACGTGAATGCGCGTCATCCCCGACTGCTCGGCCACCGAACGGAACACGCCCTCCAGCGTCGGTGACCGGCAGATGTTTCCCATGCAGACGAACAGCACGCAGTCCTCGGGTGGATATTGCATCAGGTTTTCATCCGCTGCGACGCCGCGCCACGATTTCGCCGTTCAGCCACCACCGCCACCACCGCCACCACGCCTAGGTTTCCATCGGCAGCGCCACGCCGAACAACTGCTGCTTCAATTGGTACAACCGGTCGCGCAGTTCGGCCGCCTTCTCGAATTCCAGGTTCTTCGCCGCATCGAACATCTGCCGCTCGAGCTGCTTCAACTCGCGTTCGAGATCCTTCTCCGGCATGGCTTCGTACTTGGCCTTCGCCTGCGCGACACGCTGGCTCTTCTTCGCCTCGTCCGGGTCGTAGATGCCCTCGATGATATCCTTGATGCGCTTCTGCACGCCGACCGGCGTGATGCCCATCTTCTCGTTCCACTCGAGCTGCCGCGTGCGGCGCCGTTCCGTTTCCCCGATCGCCTTGGTCATCGAGTCGGTGATCCTGTCGGCGTAGAGAATGGCCATGCCGTTGAGATGCCTGGCCGCGCGGCCGATGGTCTGGATCAGCGAGCGCTCCGCGCGCAGGAAACCCTCCTTGTCCGCGTCGAGGATTGCCACCAGCGACACCTCGGGGATGTCCAGGCCCTCGCGCAGCAGGTTGATGCCGACCAGCACGTCGAACTCGCCCAGGCGCAGGTCGCGGATGATCTCGACGCGTTCGACGGTGTCAATGTCCGAATGCAGGTAGCGGACCTTGACGCCGTTTTCGGCGAGGTAGTCGGTCAGGTCCTCGGCCATGCGCTTGGTCAGCGTGGTGACCAGCACCCGCTCGGTGCGCTGAACGCGCAGGCGGATCTCGTCGAGCAGATCGTCGACCTGCGTCGTGGCCGGGCGTACCTCAAGCAACGGGTCGACGAGGCCGGTCGGGCGCACCAGCTGCTCGACCACCTGGCCGGCGTGCGTCTGCTCGTAGACGGCGGGCGTGGCCGAGACGAAGATCGTCTGCGGCAGCAGCTTCTCGAATTCGTCGAAGCGCAGCGGCCGGTTGTCCAGCGCCGAGGGCAGGCGAAAGCCGTAGTTGACCAGGTTTTCCTTGCGCGCGCGGTCGCCCTTGTACATGCCACCGACCTGCGGAATGGTCACGTGGCTCTCGTCGACGAACATCAGCGCGTTGGCGGGCAGGTAGTCGATCAGCGTCGGCGGCGGCTCGCCGGGACGGCGCCCTGACAGGTAGCGCGAATAGTTCTCGATGCCCTTGCAGTAGCCGATCTCGGTCATCATCTCCAGGTCGAAACGGGTGCGCTGCTCGATGCGCTGTGCCTCGATCAGCTTCATCTGCCCGACGAAGTATTCCTTCTGCCCGGCCAGCTCCACCTTGATCTGGTCGATGGCCGCAAGCACCTTGTGCCTGCCGGTCACGTAGTGCGACGACGGAAAGACCGTAAAGCGCGCGAGCTTCTGCTTCAGGTGCCCGGTCAGCGGATCGAAGAGCTGCAGCGACTCCACCTCTTCGTCGAACAGGCTCACGCGAATCGCGTTCTCGGCGTTCTCCGCCGGGAAGATATCGAGCACGTCGCCGCGCACACGGAACACGCCGCGCTTGAATTCCACGTCGTTGCGCGTGTACTGCATCTCGGTCAGGCGTTTGATCGCGTCGCGCTGCGACACGCGGTCGCCCTGCTTCAGATGCAGGATCATGCTGTGATACTCGGACGGATCGCCGATGCCGTAGATCGCCGAGACCGTGGCCACGATCACGCAGTCGGTCCGCTCGAGCATCGCCTTGGTCGCCGACAGGCGCATCTGTTCGATATGCTCGTTGATCGAACTGTCCTTCTCGATGTAGAGGTCGCGCGAGGGGACGTAGGCTTCCGGCTGGTAGTAGTCGTAGTAGGACACGAAGTACTCGACGGCGTTGGCCGGAAAGAACTCGCGGAACTCCGAGTACAGCTGCGCCGCCAGCGTCTTGTTGGGCGCAAGCACGATCGCCGGCCGGCCGGTGCGGGCGATGACGTTGGCCATCGTGTAGGTCTTGCCCGAGCCGGTGACGCCGAGCAGCGTCTGGAACGACAGTCCGTCGCCGAGGCCTTCGATCAGCTTGGCGATGGCCTCCGGCTGGTCTCCGGCCGGTTGAAATGGCTGGTGCAACTCGTAGGGACTGTCGGGAAAAGTAACGGGCATCGGATCCGGAGCGTGAGGAAGGGAGCAGGCTGAGGCGCCAACTTGGGGCAACCGGTCATTGTACTGCCGCTGCCCCGTCCGGGCGAGGCGCTTCGCCGACCGCGCCGGATTCGACGCCGAACTGCAGCGCCGCCAGCCGCGCATACAACGGGTTGGACCGCGTCAGCGTGTCGTGCGTCCCAGTGGCGATGATGCGACCGTGCTCCAGCACCGCGATCCGGTCGGCGTGGCGCACCGTCGCCAGCCGGTGCGCAATGATCAGCACCGTGCGCCCGGTCATCAGCCGCTCCAGCGCGAGCTGCACCGCGCGCTCGCTTTGCGCATCCAGAGCACTGGTCGCCTCGTCGAGCAGCAGCACTGGGCGGTCGGCAAGAATCGCCCGCGCGATCGCCAGCCGCTGCCGTTGCCCGCCGGACAGGCGCACACCGCGCTCGCCCAGAAAGCTCGCGTAGCCGTCGGGGAGACGCTCGATGAATTCGGTCGCGTAGGCGGCCGCGCAGGCCGCGCGCACCTCGTCATCACCCGCGCCCGGCCGACCGTAGCGCACGTTTTCCAGCACGCTGGTCGCGAAGATCACCGGATCCTGCGGCACGACAGCCAGATGCGCGCGCACGGCAGCCGGGTCGGCAGCGGTGATCTCGACCCCGTCGATGCGCACGCTGCCTTGCTGCGGATCGTAGAAGCGCAGCAGCAGCTGGAACACCGTCGTCTTGCCCGCGCCTGAGGGCCCGACCAGCGCGACCTTCTCGCCCGCCGCGACGTCCAGCGTGAATCCCTCCAACGCCGGCGTGTCCGGACGCGATGGATAGTGAAAGGTCACGTCGGCGAATTCGACGGTGCCGCGTGGCGGATGCGGCAACGGCACCGGATGCGCCGGCGCGCGAATTGCCGGATCGATCGCCAGCAGTTCGAACAGACGCTCGGTCGCGCCGGCGGCGCGCTGCAGATCGCCGATCACCTCGCTGATCGTGCCGGCGGACGCGGCCACGATCACCGCGTAGAAAACGAAGGCGGACAGGTCACCCGCGCTGATCCTGCCCGCAACCACGTCGTGGCCGCCAATCCACAGGATCACGCCAACCGCACCGAACACCAGCATGATCACCGTCGCCACCAGCAGCGCGCGTTGGCGAATGCGCTGCAGCGCGATGCCGAAGGCGTTCTCGACCCGCGTCGCGAACTGTCGCCGGTCCTCGTCCTCGTGACCGTAGGCCTGCACGGTGCGGATTTCGTGCAACACCTCATCCACATAGGCGCCCACGTCGCCGACGCGGTCCTGGCTCGCGCGCGCCAGACCGCGCACGCGGCGGCCGAACCAGATGATCGGCACCAGCACAAAGGGCACGCCGATCAGGACCAGCAGCGTCAGCTTGGCGCTGGTCAGCGCCAGCATCACCAGCCCGCCGGTCATCAGCAACACGTTGCGGATGGCCATCGACGCACTGGAACCGATTACCGTTTCCAGCATTGCCGTGTCGTTGGTGAGCCGGGAGATGACCTCGCCGGTACGCGTCACCTCGAACCAGCCGGGCGGTAGCGCCAGCAGGTGGTCGAAGACCGCCCGACGCAGGTCGGCCGTCACCCGCTCACCCAGCCAGGACACGAAGTAGAAGCGCGCGTAGGTGGCCACGGCGACTACGACCACCACGCCCAGCATGAATCCGAGCGTGCGGTTGAGTTCGCCGCCGTCGCCCGCGGCGAAACCACGATCGATCACGAACTTCAGTCCCTGGCCGATGGTCAGTACCGCGGCGGCGGCGAACACCAGCGCAATCGCGGCGAACGCCAGTTGGCGCCGGTAGGGACGGATGAAGCGCCAGACCCGCGCCAGCGTCTTCAGCGCCGTTACCGGTGGAAGCTTGGGTGCGTCGTCAGGAATGGGCGCGTAGCGTCGGGCCATGGAATTGATCTTCGAAGCGCGACGATTGCGTCGCCAGACCGCGATGGGCTAGCCTTGCGGCCTGCCGTTCGTGCCATTGTAGGGGCCGCGCGCCACACACAAGGAGAACTTCGTGTCCAACCCTCTCGCCTTCCCCGCGCTGCTGACGTTGCTGGCGGTCCTCTGGTACGTCGTCACCGGCATACAGGTGGGGCGCGCCCGCACCAAACACAAGGTCGCCGCTCCAGCGACCATCGGCGATCCCGAATTCATGCGCGCCTTTAGGGTGCAGGCGAACGAACTCGAGCAATTCGTCGCCTTCATGCCGGCGATGTGGATCTATGCAATGTTCGGCGATCCACGCTTTGCCGCGCTCGCGGGAAGCGTCTGGTTGGTCGGCCGCATCGTCTATGCGCTGGGCTATTGGGCGCAGGCGGGCAAGCGCCACCGCGGCTTCACGATCTCTACATTTGCGTTGGCGGTGACCTGGGTGATGGCGTTGGGAAGCGTGCTCGGAATATTCGGCGCAGGCTGATCGGTCGGCGCCAATACGATGAACCGGCGCTGCGCCATGCAACGGCTTGGCTACGCCCGGACCGCGCTGCCCGGCCGGTGCAGGCAGTTGGCGTAAAATCCATCCTTTCCCCTTCCGCCAACGCCATGAACGCGCCCCCGCCCGCCTCACTGCTCGCCGCTGTCGAACTCGCGCCCCGCGACCCCATCCTCGGCGTCACCGAAGCCTTTGTCGCGGACAAGAACCCGAAAAAAGTAAATCTGGGCGTCGGCGTCTACTTCGACGTCAACGGCAAGCTGCCGCTGCTCGACTGCGTGCGCCGTGCCGAGCGCGAGATGACCGACAAGGGCGCGCCGCACGGCTACCTGCCTATCGACGGTCTGCCCGCCTACGACCGCGCCGTGCAGATGCTGCTTTTCGGCGCCGACAGCGAGATCGTCCAGTCCGGCCGCGCGGTCACCGTGCAGGCGCTGGGTGGCACCGGCGGACTCAGGGTCGGCGCCGATTTCCTGCGCAAATTCGCACCCGGCGCACAGGTATGGATCAGCGATCCCAGCTGGGAAAATCACCGCGCGCTGTTCGAAAGCGCCGGCTTCGTGGTCAACAACTACGCCTACTACGATGCCGCCACGCGCGGCCTCGACTTCACGGGCATGCTGCGCGCGCTCGAGGCAATGCCGGCCGGCGCGGTGGTCGTGCTGCACGCCTGCTGCCACAACCCCACCGGGGTTGATCCGAGCGCGGAGCAATGGGCGCAGATCCTGACCACGGTGCGCCGACGCGCGCTGATCCCCTTTCTCGACATCGCCTACCAGGGCTTCGGCGCCGGCATCGATGCCGACGGCGAGGTGGTGCGGCGCTTCGCGGCAACGCCGGGCCCACTGTTCGTCTCGTCGTCGTTTTCCAAGTCTTTCTCCCTGTACGGCGAGCGCGCCGGGGCGCTGTCGGTCGTCGCTGCCGACCGCGACGAGGCGGAACGCGTGCTGTCGCAGGTCAAGCGCCTTGTGCGCGCCAACTATTCGAATCCGCCGACGCACGGCGGCCAGATTGTCGCCATGGTCCTGGGCACGCCCGAACTGCGTGCGCTCTGGGAGCAGGAACTCGCCGGCATGCGCGATCGCATAAAGGTCATGCGCGCGGCGCTCGCCGAAAAGCTGTCCAGGCGCGTTCCCGGCACGAGTTTCCAGTACGTCGTCAACCAGCGCGGAATGTTCTCCTACTCCGGCCTCACCAAGGCGCAGGTGCAGCGTCTGCGCGACGAGTATTCGATCTACGCGGTCGACACCGGCCGGATCTGTGTGGCCGCCTTGAACGACGCCAATATCGACTACGTGGCCGACGCCATCGCCGCGGTCATGGGCTGAAACCCCCGTGGCCGGGTCGGCGCGGCGCCCGGTCCAGGATTTGCCTGGGGGTTTTGACCGAATCCGGAAATCCGCTATAATCCGAGACTTACCGACGCGGGAATAGCTCAGTTGGTAGAGCGCAACCTTGCCAAGGTTGAGGTCGGGAGTTCGAGACTCCTTTCCCGCTCCACATCCGAGGGAGAGCTTCTGACCAGGCTCTCCCTCTTTTTTGCTTGTCGTGCCCCGCCGCAACGGCGCGGCGCAACCCCAGGCGGGGTGGCAGAGTGGTCATGCAGCGGCCTGCAAAGCCGTCTACGCCGGTTCGATTCCGACCTCCGCCTCCAAATCCCGAGATTCCACGGTTGGTGACACTTGCGTTCAGCTGCGATGCGTCAGCGGCCTCGCAGATCCTGCCTAAGCGAGGGATCACCTCGAACAAGGCAATTTTTTCGAGCATGCAGCGCGCATTATTGCGCCGCAACGTGAAAATTTCTGGTCGACTCGACGCGCACGACTTGCCGCATTGACGATCTGAACGCAACATGCTTCCCACATTCGTTCATTGGACTCCGGGAGCAGGTCATGTTGCTGAAAGACAAGGTTGCCATCGTCACCGGAGGCGCCTCGCCGCGCGGAATCGGCAAGGCGACGGCTCGCCTGTTCGCCGAGCACGGCGCCACGGTCGCCATTCTGGATCTCGACCAGGCCGCGGCGATGGCCGCAGCCGCCGACCTCGGGCCGGCGCACATCGGGGTCGCCTGCGACGTGACCCGCAAGGAGGACGCCGAACGCGCTGTCGGAGAAGTGATCGCGCGCCTCGGAACGGTCGACGTCCTGTTCAACAACGCCGGGATCACCCAGCCGCTGCGCCTGATGGACATCCGGCCGGAGAACTACGAGGCGGTGACGGACGTGTCGCTGCGCGGTACCCTCTACATGAGCCAGGCCGTGATCCCGACCATGCGCGCGCACAAGCGCGGCTCGATCATCTGCATGTCCTCGGTGTCGGCGCAGCGCGGCGGCGGCATCTTCGGCGGTCCGCATTATTCGGCAGCCAAGGCCGGCGTGCTCGGCCTCGCCAAGGCGATGGCGCGAGAACTCGGTCCCGACAACGTGCGCGTCAATGCGCTGACGCCCGGACTCATCCAGACCGACATCACCGGCGGCAAGCTGACCGACCAGATGCGCGTCGACATCCTCAAGGGCATCCCACTCAATAGGCTGGGCGACACCATCGACGTGGCGAACTGCTGCCTGTTCCTGGCCAGTGACCTGTCGAGTTACCTGACCGGCATCACGCTCGATGTCAACGGCGGCATGCTCATCCACTGACGCGACCGGAGCCCTTCTCATGAACCAGGCAGTCGAAACGAGCGTGAAGAACGATCTGCAGGACCGCGCCTACCGGATCCGGCGTTACGCGCTCCGGATGGGCGAAGTGCAGGGCCAGGGCTACATCGGCCAGGCGCTGGGCATGGCCGACATCCTCGCCGTCGCCTATGGCCACGTACTGGCCTATCGGCCGGATGAACCGGAATGGGAAGGACGCGACCGCTTTCTGCTGTCGCACGGGCACTACGCGATCGCGTTCTACGCGGCGCTGATCGAGGCAGGCATCATTCCCGAACGCGAACTCGAGACCTACGGCGGAGACGACAGCCGCCTGCCGATGTCCGGCATGGCGAGCTACACCCCCGGCATGGAAATCTCCGGCGGTTCGCTCGGTCAGGGCCTGGTCATCGCCGTCGGAATGGCACTGGCGCTGCGCCTCAAGGGCAATCCCGCGTTCGTCTACAACTGCATGTCCGACGGCGAACTCGATGAAGGGTCGACCTGGGAAGGCGCGATGTCTGCCGCCCACCACGGCCTGTCGAACCTGATCTGTCTCGTCGACGTGAACAACCAACAGGCCGACGGCCCATCGACCAGGGTCCTGGGGTTCGAGCCGCTCGCCGACAAGTGGAAGGCCTTCGGCTGGTTCGTGCAGCGGATCGACGGCAACGATCTCGACGCGATCGTCGGGGCCTTCGATGCGGCCCGGCAGCACCGCGACCCGCAACCCCGCGTCATCATCTTCGACACCAGGATGGGCAGGGGCGTGCCCTTCCTCGAAGAACGCGAGAAGAACCACTTCATGCAGGTCGATGCAACTGAATGGCAGCGGGCCATCGACCTGCTCGACCAGGCCCACAAGGCAACCACGGGAGAGCGTCCATGAATTCCGTCGTCAAGGACAAGACGCGCCTCAAGACCTCGGCGATGATCGCCTCCATTGCCGGAGAGGGACAACGCACGCGGCCGGCGCCATTCGGCCACGCACTCGTTCAACTGGCCGACATACGGCGCGACATCGTCGGCCTCACCGCCGACCTCGCCAAGTACACGGACCTGTACGTCTTCGCGCAGGCGCATCCGGACCGCTTTTTCCAGATGGGCATGGCGGAGCAGCTGCTGATGGCAGCGGCAGGCGGCATGGCCAAGGAAGGCTTCGTTCCGTTCGCGACGACCTATGCGGTCTTCGCGTCGCGTCGCGCCTACGACTTCATCCATCAGGTCATCGCCGAGGAGAACCTGAACGTCAAGATCGTCTGCGCGCTGCCCGGGCTGACCACCGGGTACGGACCGAGCCACCAGGCGACCGAGGACATCGCCATCTTCCGCGGTGTTCCAAACCTGACGATCGTCGACCCTTGCGACGCGCTGGAAATCGAGCAGGCGGTGCCGGCCATCGCTGCCCACAAGGGCCCCGTCTACATGCGGCTCCTGCGTGGACAGGTACCGCTGGTCCTCGACGAGTACGACTACCGGTTCGAACTGGGGAAGGCGAAACTCCTGCGCGACGGGCGCGAGGCGCTGATCGTTTCCAGCGGCTTCATGACCATGCGTTCACTGGAGGCGGCCAAGGCGCTGCGCGCGGACAACGTCGGCGTGGCCGTGCTTCACGTCCCGACCATCAAACCGCTGGACGAAGAGACCATCATCCGCGAGGCGTCGAAGACAGGCCGGCTGGTGATCGTCGCGGAAAACCACTCGACGGTGGGCGGCCTCGGCGAGGCCGTCGCGATCGCCCTGCTCCGGGCCGGCGTCGCTCCCGCATTCCGGCAGATCGCGCTGCCCGATGCGTTCCTCGACGCCGGCGCCCTGCCCACGCTGCACGACAGGTACGGCATCTCGGTCGCCGCGATGACGCGTTCGATCAAGAGCTGGCTGGGTTGATCCCGGCGCGACATGCCGGCGATCTTTTCGCACGGTTTCCGTGCGGCGATGATCCGTTTCGGTGCATCGAAAGGCCACATCGCAAGCACTGTTGCCGTCGACGATCGCCGCCGCGATCCTGTCCGCCGACGCCGCTTGCGCGGTCACGCAATTGCGCGTCCAATTGCGCATTGCGCCGCAATGCAAGGACCCGCCGCCATGGGCACGAAGACGATCGCAGCCGACCCGTTCGACCTTTCTTTCGATCCGGCGACAACCGCGCTGGTCATGATCGACATGCAGCGCGATTTCGTCGAGCCGAAGGGCTTCGGTGAACTGCTGGGCAACGACGTGTCGCTGGTTCGCGCTGCGATCGAACCCTGCCGCGCGGTGCTCGCGGCCGCCCGCAAGTCCGGAATGTTCGTGCTGCATACCCGCGAAGGCCATCGCCCCGACCTGACCGACTGCCCGCCAGCCAAGCTCACGCGCGGCGGCAAGACCTTCATCGGCACCGAGGGACCGATGGGTCGCATCCTGGTGCGCGGCGCCAAGGGTCACGACATCATTCCGGAGCTCTATCCGATCGCCGGCGAACCGGTGATCGACAAGCCCGGCAAGGGCGCGTTCTTTGCCACCGACCTCGAGCTGATCCTGCGCGATCGCGCGATCAGGACGCTGTTCGTCTGCGGCGTGACCACCGAGGTCTGTGTCAACACGACGGTGCGCGAGGCCAACGACCGCGGCTTCGAGTGCGTCGTGCTCGAGGACTGCACCGGTTCCTACTTCCCCGAGTTCCAGGACTACGCGCTGCGCATGATCAAGGCCCAGGGTGCCATCTTCGGCTGGGTCTCGAATTCTAAGAACGCCATCGCTGCCATCGAGTCGTGATGTCCGACGCGGTGGTCGTGTCGGCCGGCCCGCTTGCACGCATCGACGGACTGCGCGGCAACGTCCACGCCGTGTTTCCCGGCTCGGTATACCTCGCCGCGTCTGACGGGCCGATGCTGGTCGTTCACGGACCGGGGCACGGCCACACACCCACTTCGCTGATTGTCGAGAGCGCGTGCCGTGGCGATTGGGGGACGTCCTGCGGCGATGCCGTAACCGGCCGACTGGGCTACTTGCGCTTCGGCGAGACGCTGCTCGACGTCCGGCACGCCCGTGTCTGGCGACCTCGCCGGGCGCCCCGACGCCGCGTTGCGGCTTCCGAGGAAATGCTGTGCACGATCGGCCGTGAAATCCCCGGTGACGCCAGGGCGCGGCTCGATTCCGCCTGTCGGCGACTCGCTGCCGCGCTGGCTGCCGACGATGCGGCGGCGATCAGCGCCTGCACGCGTGCGCTGGTCGGAAACGGCCCGGGGCTGACGCCGTCGGGAGACGATGCGCTCGTTGGCCTGCTCGCGGTATTGCATCGGGTCGGCACGAGCGAAGGCTGTGCGGCCCCGCTGCTGCTTCTCGCCGGGAGTCTGGACGCATTGCTTTGCCGCACGACGTTCGCCGGCGCGCATTACCTCCGCCTGGCGATCGACGGCCACTTCGGCGAGCACCTCACCGACCTGGTCGATGCGCTGGGCACCGAAGGTGGTGCCAGTGCCGAGCAGATAGCCCGTGTGCGCGCCACCGGCGCCACGTCGGGTGCGGATGCGCTGGTCGGCGTCGTTGCAGGTCTGCGCCTGCTGCGCGAATGCTCACCCGTTCACCGACGCATGGCAGCGGCATGACCACCCGCCATCGCATCGTCGCGAATCTCTACAAGGATTCGGTCGCGCTGATGGCGATCTCGTCCAAGCTGCTCGCGCTGGAAGGTCTGGACGGCGCTTCGGTGGTCATGGCAACGCCGACCAACCTCGAGAACCTGGCCGGCGCCGGACTCGGCGGCGAGCTCGCCGCCACCAAGCCTTCGGACCTGGTTGTCGCGGTCGCCGGCACCGACACCGCCTGCGAGGCCGCGTTGGCGTTGGCGGAGGAACTGCTCGCCGAGCAGCTTTCGGGCGACGGCGGGACAGTGGCCGAACAGCCACCGTCGAGCCTGCAGATGGCGGCCACGCGCGATCCGGCGGTGAACTTCGCGCTGGTCTCGGTTCCCGGCACCTACGCCGCGGCCGAGGCGCTGAAGGCGCTGCGCCTGGGCATGAGCGTCATGGTGTTCAGCGACAACGTGCCCGAGGACCAGGAACTGGCCATCAAGCAATTCGCCGGTGAACACGGCTTGATGGTGATGGGCCCCGACTGCGGCACGGCGATCGTCAACGGACTTCCGCTGGGCTTTGCCAACGTCGTGCGGCGCGGCCCGATCGGCGTCGTCGGCGCATCGGGAACCGGATTGCAGGAAGTCACCAGCCGCATTCACAACCTGGGATCGGGCGTCTCGCAGGCGCTGGGCACCGGAGGCCACGACCTGAGCGAAGCCATCGGCGGCATCTCGATGCTTGCCGGGCTTCGCGCACTCGAACGCGATGCCGACACCCGGGTCATCGTCCTCGTCTCCAAGCCGCCCGCGCCCGCCGTGGCGCGTCGCGTGCTCGACGCCGCCCGGGCGATCACCACACCAGTCGTCGTGATCTTCCTCGGCGCCGATCCTGCCTCGTTCAGCGACGACGTCATCCGCGGCGCGAGTACGCTGGCCGGCGCCGCCGACATGGCAGTGGCGCTGGCCACCGGCAGGCGCGTCGAACCGGAAAGTCCCGACCTCGAACCCGCGGTCCGCAGCAAACTGGAGGACGCCGCGCGGCGCATGGCGACCGGTCAGCGTTTCATCCGCGGCATCTTTTGCGGTGGAACATTCTGCTACGAAGCCCAGCTCATCGGCCGGGACGCGGGCATCCACGCCTGGTCGAACACGCCGGTCGCGGGCAACGCGAAGCTTGACGACATCCGCGTCAGCCGCGAGCACACCATGGTCGACATGGGCGACGATGCCTTCACGCAGGGACGGCCGCACCCGATGATCGACCCTTCGCTGCGCAACGAGCGCATCGAGCGCGATGCAGCGGACGCCACGACCGCGGTGCTGCTGGTCGACGTGGTGCTGGGTTACGGTTCGGCGGCCGATCCGACCACGCGCCTGACCGAGGTGCTCGGCCACGCCCGCAGTTCGGCAAAACACGAGGGGCGCCACCTCGCGGTGATCGCCCATGTCTGCGGCACCGACGCCGATCCGCAGAACCGCAAGGACAGCATCGCCAGGTTGCAGGACGCCGGCGCGCTGGTGGCCTCAAGCAACGCCGAAGCCGCCGCCTGGGCCGTCCATCTCGCCAAGCGGCTGGCGGAGCACTGATGGGAAACCGAGGAAACGCTGAGGGAACACCGATGGACCAGCTGTTCACCCGGGAGCTGCGCATCGTCAACGTCGGCCTGTCGGGCTTTGCCGAGAACGTCATCAACGCCGGCGGCCATGCCGTGCAGCTGGCGTGGCGCCCGCCCGCGGGCGGCGATATCGGCACCGGGCTCAAATTGGCGCAAATGATCAATGATCCTCGGGTCGAGAGAGCCAATCGCGCAGCCTTTGCGCACTATCTCGATGCACAGCCGGTGCTCGTCGATGTCGTGCTCGCGCGCGAAGCTGTGCCTGCGCTCGCCGGCGAACGGCGCATCCTGCATGCCGGCCCGCCGATCGCCTGGGC
This sequence comes from uncultured beta proteobacterium, assembly GCA_963712105.1. Lineage (GTDB taxonomy): Bacteria > Pseudomonadota > Gammaproteobacteria > Burkholderiales > Casimicrobiaceae > VBCG01. The sequence goes on along the minus strand of CAVQGR010000007.1, from coordinate 194,092 downwards.
CGACATGTGCGGCCCGGTCCAGGGTGCGATTGCCGGAGCGATCGTCTACGAGGGCTGGGCTGCTTCACCCGATGCCGCGATGACGCTGGCTGCGGCCGGCAAGGTCGCGCTGGGACCCGCGCACGATCATGGCGCCGTCGGACCGATGGCCGGGATCATCAGTCCATCGATGCCGCTGTGGGTGGTCGAGAACACCACCGCAGGCAACCGGGCGTACTGCAACTTCAACGAAGGGCTCGGCAAGGTGCTGCGCTTCGGCGCCAACAGCCCGGCGGTGATCGAGCGGCTGCAGTGGATGGGCAGCGAACTCCACGAGGTGATGCGCGCCGCGGTGCGCCACCTCGGCCACCTGGAATTGAAGCCGCTGATGGCACAGGCGCTGCACATGGGCGATGAGGTGCACAACCGCAATGCCGCGGCCACCGGCTTGCTGCTCAAGCGCCTGTTGCCGGCGCTGCTCGCCACCGGCGCCTCCAACGACCGGCTTCGCCGGGTGATCGAGTTCGTCGCCGGCAACGATCACTTCTTCCTCAACCTGTCGATGGCAAGCTGCAAGGCCATGCTCGACGCCGCCGCGGACGTGCCCGGCAGCTCGATGGTGACGGTGATGGCCCGCAATGGCGTCAACTTCGGCATCCAGTTGAGCGGTACCGGGCGGGCGTGGTTCCAGGCGCCCGCCAACCCGGTCGACGGCCTGTTCTTCCCCGGCTACGGCATCAAGGATGCGGCCGCCGACCTTGGCGACAGCGCGATCACCGAAACCGCCGGACTCGGCGGGTTCGCCATGGCCGCGGCGCCGGCGATCGTGCAGTTCGTCGGCGGGACGCCGGCCGATGCCACCGAGAACAGTCGCCGGATGCGCACCATCACCGTCGGCACCAATCCGGCGTTCACGCTGCCCGCGCTGAATTTCGGGCCGACGGCGGCGGGCATCGACGCAAGGTTGGTGCTCGACTCCGGCGTGCTGCCGATCATCAACACCGGCATCGCGCATCGCGACGCCGGCGTCGGCCAGATCGGCGCGGGCGTCACGACGGCGCCGATGGACTGCTTCATCGATGCCATCGACGCATTGAGTGCCATCCTGCCGGCCGCGGAGGCACACCAATGAAGGGACTCGCCGTGGTCGCCTTGGGCGGCAACGCGCTGGTGCGCGATGCGCAGCACCAGTCGATCGCCGACCAGTACGAAACCGTGCAATCGGTCGCGCCGTATCTCGTCGACCTGGCCGACGAAGGCTGGAACCTCGTCGTCACCCATGGCAACGGACCGCAGGTCGGCTTCATCCTGCGCCGTTCGGAACTGGCCATCGCCGAGGTCGCACCCGTGCCGCTGGATTACGTGGTCGGCGACACACAGGGTGCGATCGGCTACATGTTCCTCAAGGCGATCGGCAACGAGCTGCGCCGGCGCGGCAGCGACCGCTCGGTCGTGGCCATCGTGACACAGACCGTGGTGGCCGCCGACGATCCGGCGTTCGCCCATCCGACCAAGCCCGTGGGATCGTTCATGGAGGAAGCCGTGGCCCGGCGACTCAAGGCTCAGTATGGCTGGACCATTGCCGAGGATGCCGGGCGAGGCTGGCGGCGCACCGTGGCGTCGCCGCTCCCGCGTGAAATCGTCGAGTTGCCGACGATCGCCGCAATGTGCCGCCAGGGCGCGATCGTGGTGGCCGTCGGCGGTGGTGGCGTGCCGGTGGTGCGCGCGGCCGACGGCTGCATGGTCGGCATCGAGGCGGTAGTCGACAAGGATCTCGCGTCGGCGCTGCTGGCCGAGCAGCTCGACGCCGACCTTCTGGTCATTCCGACCGGCGTGGAAAAAGTGGCGGTGAACTTCGGCCAGCCGGACGAACGCTGGCTCGACTCGCTCACGGTCGAACAGGCCCGGGCGATGGCCGACGCGGGCGAATTCGGCGAAGGCAGCATGCGCCCGAAGGTCGAGGCGGTGGCGGGTTTCGTCGCGCGCCGGCCCGGCGGTGCGGGCGTCATCACGTCACCGGAAAAACTGCGCGAGGCGCTGCGCCGGCAAACCGGAACCTGGATCGAAGGCTGATTTTTCCACGCTAAGGGAAGAGATGGACAAGACCCTGCTGGCCGTCAACGGCACACTGATGCGCGGCCTCGAACTCAATCCCAACATGCTCGCGGTCGGCGCCACCTTCGTGCGCGAGGATCGCACCGATGCCTGCTATCGGATCTGGACCATCGGCGATCGCCACCCGGCGATGCTGCGCACGCCGGGTGAAGGCACGCGGGTGGCGCTGGAGCTGTGGCTGGTTCCCGCGGCAGGACTCGCGACCATTCTGCAGAACGAGCCGCCGGGACTGTCGATCGGCAAGGTCGTGCTCGCGGGTGGTTCGATCGTCCTCGGCGTGCTGGGCGAGCCCTTCCTGTGCAAGGACGAGCGCGAGATCACCGAATTCGGCGGCTGGCGCGCCTACATCGCCGCGAAGTCGCGATCGGCCGGCGCTTGATGGCTCCGGCCGGCGATGCAACAGCAGCACCGACGGTAGTCCATTTTTCAGCTGTGCAATAAAGCCCGGATTCTCAACTCAACCGATGGGGAGATTCACATGAATGCTGTGACCAACGGCGCTGCGCCGCGACTCTGGGTCCCGGGCGACTGGAACGGCTTCTTCGGCCTGTTCACCAATGTGCTGCTGAACGTGATCGTGCTCACCGGGCTTTGTCTCGGTGTGGTCCAGATCCCGGCCGACACCGTGTTCGGTCGCATCCTGCCGGCGCTGGGGATCGCGCTGCCGCTCGGCAACCTTTTCTATGCCTATCTCGCCTGGCAGTTGAGCAAGGCCGAGGGCCGCAGCGATGTCACCGCCATGCCCTACGGGCCCAGCGTGCCGCACATGTTCATCGTCGTCTTCCTGGTCATGCTGCCGACTTACCTCGCGACCAAGGATCCGATGCTCGCCTGGAAGGCGGGACTCGCGTGGTGCTTCATCATCGGCGTCATCGTGCTGCTCGGCGCCTTCGTCGGGCCGGCCATCCGGGCCGTGACGCCGCGCGCCGCGATGCTGGGAACACTGGCCGGCATCTCGATCGCCTTCATCTCCATGCGCCCGGCCTTCCAGATGTGGGAAACGCCGTGGATCGGTCTGGTGTGCTTCGCGATCGTGCTCGTCGCCTGGACGGCGAACGTGCGCATGCCCGGCGGACTGCCGGGCGGCCTGGTCGCGGTAATCGTCGGCTCGGCGATCGGCTGGGCCGCCTCGCTGGCCGGCTGGAGCGACTACATGAAGCCGGCGGCGGTCAGCGAGTCGCTGTCGCTCTTCGGCCTGCACCTGCCGCTGTTCTCGACCGACGTGTTCACCGGACTCGGGCAGGTGGCGCCGCTGCTCGCCACGGCCATCCCGCTGGGCATCTACAACTTCACTGAGGCGATGAACAACGTCGAGAGCGCCTCGGCCGCAGGCGACAATTACAACCTGCGCAAGATCCTGCTCGCCGACGGACTGGGTGCCGTCGTCGGCTCGATGCTCGGCAGCCCTTTCCCACCGGCGGTCTACATCGGTCACCCCGGATGGAAGGCGGTCGGCGGGCGCATCGGCTATTCGCTCGCTACGGGCGTTGCCATTGCGCTGGTCTGCTTCCTCGGACTCACCGCCTTGCTGCTGGCGCTGATCCCGCTCGTCGCCATTCTGCCGATCCTGCTCTACATCGGCCTGGTCATCGGCGCGCAGGCCTTCCAGGCCTCGCCGACCAAGCATGCGCCGGCGGTCGTACTGGCGCTGATCCCCAATATCGCCGAATGGGCGAAGACGCAGATCGATGGTGCCCTCGGCGCCGCCGGAACCTCGGCGGCGCAGGTCGGGGCGGCCAAGCTGGCGGGCACCGGTGTGCTCTATCACGGGCTGGAAGCGGTGGGCGGTGGATCGGTGCTCGCCGGCATGGTGCTGGGCGCGATGGCGGTCTACATCATCGACGGCAAGATGCGCCACGCCGCGGCCTGGGCGTTCTCCGGCGCGATCCTTTCGTATGTCGGCCTGATCCACGGCGCCCAGCTTGGCTGGGGAATGTCGCCGACGATCGCGCTGGGCTACGTCATGTTCGGCGCGACCTGCCTGGCGCTCGGCCGCGGGCAGCCGCCGAACGCAACCGCCTCCTGAGGCCGCCCGTCGCGCATTGGCGTTGTGTGGCCGCCTTCCCCCGCGGTGCAGCGACTTCGCAGGGGAACGCCACATCCGGGGTCAACGGCGATTGACGTCCCTGCCGTCGATCAATGCAGCCAGCGTCGACATCGCCTCGTTTTCGTCCGGCCCGTCGGTTTCGATCAGGACCGTGCTTCCCATCGAAACCGCCAGCAGCATCACAGCGACGATGCTTCGCGCATTCGCGCGGCGACCCGCGTAGGCGAGCGTGACGCTGCTTTGGAAATGGCAGGCCGCCTGAACAACCTCCGCAGAAGCGCGAGCGTGCAGGCCCAGCCGATTGGTGACCGTAATTTCTCGCTTCTTCATGATCGCTGGTCCTATTTTCAGTGTGGCAGGACGAAGACTGCCGAAGTCACCCGGACGCGCGGTGCGAACGCTCGATGGGTAAGGCAGGCGACGGCATTCGGCCGGTCCCCTCCTCCTGTTGCGGCCTTTGGGAGCGAAAACACCTCTTGGTGCAGTTTGCCTCCCGAATCTTAAGGGGGCCTTAAGCTTTGGTTCACCCGCGCGCGACGCACCCGTCGGCGAACTCGACCCAGGAGAAAAAACCCCGCGGGTCCTTCCGGGACCGCGCGGGGTTTTTTGACGTCTGCCGCAGTCGCGTCCTGCTATTCCTTGATATCGACGCCGTAGAACGCGTGGCGGCCGAACGGCGAGAGCTTGAAGTCGATCACTTCCTTGCGCACCGGCTTCAGCTGCACGGCGTGGGCGATGGTGAACCAGGGCGCCTGTTCCTTGAAGATCACCTGCGCCTTTTCGTAGAGCGGCGTGCGAGCGGCCTGACCTGATGTGGTCTTCGCCTTCTGCACCAGTTCCTCGAACGGCTGATAACAAAATTTCGCAACGTTGCTGCCATTGGTCTTGGCCGAGTCGCAGCCGAGCAGCGTGGCGAGGAAGTTGTCGGGGTCGCCGTTGTCGCCGGTCCAGCCAAGCATGCCCATCTGGTGCTCGCCGGCCTGCATGCGCTTGCGGTACTCGCCCCATTCGAAACTCTTGATCTCGGCCTTGACGCCGATCTTCGCAAGGTCAGCCTGCATGAGTTCGGCGATGCGCTTGGCGTTGGGGTTGTACGGCCGCTGCACGGGCATCGCCCAGAGGTCGGTCGCGAAGCCGTCCGGATATCCGGCTTCTGCCAGCAGCTTCTTCGCGGCAGCGGGATCGTAGGGGTCGTCCTTGATCGCGTCGTTGTACGACCACTGCGTCGGCGGGATCGGGTTCTTGGCGGCGACGCCGGTCGTCAGGTAGACGCCGTCGATGATCGCCTTCTTGTTGATCGCCATGTTGATGGCCTTGCGCACGCGCACGTCGTCGAAGGGCTTCTTGGTCGTGTTGTATGCGAGGTAGCCGACGTTGAGTCCCGGCTGCTCGAGCACGGTGACGGCGGGATCCTTGCGGATCGCGTCGAGATCGGCCGGATTCGGGTAGGGCATCACGTGGCATTCGCCCTTCTGCAGCTTGGCCCAGCGCACCGACGCGTCGGGGGTGATCGCAAACACCAGGTCGTCGATCTTCGCCTTGCCGCCCCAGAACTGCGGGAATGCCTTGTATCGGACCACCGCGTCCTTCTGGTATTGCACGAGGTAGAACGGCCCGGTGCCGATCGGCTCCTGGTCGATTTTCTCGGGCGTGCCCGCCTTCAGCATGGCGTCGGCGTATTCCTTCGACTGCACGCCGGCGTATTCCATCGCGAGGTTCGACAGGAACGGCGCCTCCGGCTTGTTGAGCGTGATCCGCACCGTGTAGTCATCGACCTTCTGGATCGACTTGATGAGCTTGGGCATGCCCATGTCGTTGTAGTACGAGTGGTTGGAACTCGTTACCTTGAAGTAGGGATTGCCCTCGTTGCCCTGCCGTTCTAGCATGAAGATCATGTCGTCGGCGTTGAAGTCGCGCGTCGGCTTCCACGCCCGGTGGCTGTGCCACTTGACGCCCTTGCGCAGCTTGAACGTGTAGACGGTGCCGTCGGGCGAGATGTCCCACGACTCGGCAAGCCCCGGCACGACCTTGGTGGTGCCGCGCTCGAAGTCGACTACCCGCCCGTAGATCTGGCTGTTGGCATCAAACGAGGTGCCGGTGGTGTTGATTCCCGGGTAGAAATTCTCCGGACTTCCCTCCGAGCAGAACACCAGCGTCTTGGCGGAGGCGCCGGCGGCGGCCAGCGCGAGCGCGGCGACGACGGCGAGACGAACGGTGCGCGGGCGCAGGCCCGTCGGATTGCTGTACTTCATTGAGATCTCCCTGACAGAAACGCTGCAGTCAGTGCAGCGACAGGCCGGCATTATCCTCCTGAATCGGGCCGGCAAGGTGTTCGGCGTGATGGCAGGCGACTTGGCGGCCGTCCAGCGTCCTCAGCGCCGGGCGTTCGGCCCGGCAGCGGTTGTCGGCGTGCGGGCAGCGCGTCGAAAACACGCAGCCGGCCGGTGGATTCAGCGGCGACGGCAACTCGCCGGTCAGGACGACGCGCGTCTTGCGCACCCCTCCCAAGGCCGGCGTCGAAGCCAGCAGCGCCCGCGTATAGGGATGCAGCGGCCGCGCGAAGACGGGCTCCTTCGGCCCCTGCTCCATCGCCAGCCCGAGATACATGACCAGCACGTCATGCGCGATATAGCGGACGACGGCGAGGTCGTGAGAGATGAACAGGTAGGCGACCCCAAGGTCGGCCTGCAGGTCGGCGAGCAGATTGAGCACCTGCGCCTGCACCGAAACGTCAAGCGCGGACACCGGTTCGTCGGCAACCACCAGTGCCGGACCGAGCATCAGCGCACGCGCGATCGCGATGCGCTGGCGCTGTCCGCCGGAGAACATGTGCGGGTAGCGCTCGTACTGCTCCGGCCGCAGCCCGACCTTGGCCAGCATCGCCCGCGCGCGCGCTTCGCGTTCCGGCGCCGGCAACACCGTGTTGATCGTCAGCGGCGCCTCTAGAATGGCACCGACCTTCTTGCGCGGATTGAGCGACCCGTAGGGGTTCTGGAAGACCATCTGCACCGACTTGCGCAGCGCCTTTCGCGCCGGACCGTCCGCGCTCACCGCGTCGATGCCGCCCAGGTCCAACGCGCCGGCGGACGGCGTCTCGATCAGCGCCACCATGCGCGCCAGCGTGGATTTGCCGCAGCCGGACTCGCCGACCACGGCGAGCGTGCGGCCCGCGGCGACGGAAAACGACAGCCCGCCGACGGCCGTCAGCTTCGCGGGTTCGCGAAACGCGCCCCGGCGAATTTCGTAGACCTGGCGCAGGTCGCGTGCCGAGACGACCGGTGCCGTCATCGCGCCCCCACCAGCGCAGCGTCTGTGGCTGTCGTGGCGACGCGGCCGCCGTCGCGCGCGATGCGATCGTCGCGCGCAGCCTCGTCCCGGGGGTAGTGACAGCGCACCTGCCCGCCGTTCCATTCGCGCAACGGCGGCCGTTTGCCACAGGCGTGGGTTGCATCGGCGCAGCGCGGAGCGAACAGGCATCCGGCAGGTCGGTCGCCCAGGCCCGGCACCACGCCCGGAATCGTTGCCAGCCGCGTGCCGCCGCCGTGGCGCTCAGGCATCGCAGCCAGCAATGCGGCCGTGTACGGATGCAAAGGCTCGGCGAACAATCCCTCCGCGTCGCGCTCCTCCATCACCTGTCCTGCATACATCACTGCGACGCGCCGCGCCATTTCCGCCACCACGCCCATGTTGTGGGTCACCAGCACAAGCGCCATGCCGCGCTCCTGCTGCAGATCACGCAGCAGATCGAGGATCTGCGCCTGGATAGTCACGTCGAGCGCGGTGGTCGGCTCGTCGGCGATCAGCAGGCGTGGATTGCAGGAGATCGCCATCGCAATCATCACGCGCTGGTTCATGCCGCCCGACAGCTGATGCGGAAAATCATCGAGCCGGCTCGACGCCGCGGGGATGCCGACCGCTTCGAGCAGTTCGACCGAGCGTGTCCGAGCGGCCTTGCGATCCATGCCGAGGTGCAGTCGCAGCGTCTCCGCAAGCTGGAAGCCGATGGTGAAGCACGGATTCAGGCTGGTCGTAGGCTCCTGGAAAATCATCGCGATGTCCTTGCCGATCACGCGACGGCGCGCGCCGTCCGGCAGGTTCAGCAGGTCGTGCCCGTCGAACTCGAGCCGGCGCGCACGGATCTGGCCGGGAAACGCCACCAGCCCCATCAGCGCCAGCATGGTCACGCTCTTCCCCGAGCCCGACTCGCCGACGATGCCGAGCACGTCGCCCTCGGCGAGCGAAAGGCTGACACCATCGACCGCTCTTAGCACGCCGCGCTGCGTCGGGAATTCCACGCTCAGGTCTTCGATTTCGAGGAGCGCCATTGTTGGTCAGTCGATTGGGAAACGTCGGTCCCGCCGGGCCGTCCCAAGGGACCGACTGCTCCCCCTTGGGGGCGGCGAGCACAGCGAGCGTGGGGGTCGTACCTTCATCGCTTGAGCTTCGGGTCGAGGGCGTCGCGCAGTCCATCGCCCAGCAGGTTGAACGCCAGCACCGCCATCAGGATCGCCAGCCCCGGAAACGTCACCACCCACCAAGCGCGCAACACGAACTCGCGCGCGTCGGCGAGCATCGTGCCCCATTCGGATGCCGGCGGCTGCGCACCGAGGCCGAGGAAGCCCAGCGCCGCGGCGTCGAGAATCGCGGTGGACACGCCCAGCGACGCCTGCACGATCAGCGGCGCCGCGCAGTTGGGCAGCACCTCCTCCAGCATCAGCCGGATCCGCCCGGCGCCGCTCGCCCGTGCCGCCGTGACGTAGTCCTTGGACATTTCGGTGATGACCGCCGCACGGGTGATTCGCACATAGTGCGGCAGCACGACCACTGCAACGGCGAGCATCGCGTTCATGATGCCAGGACCGAGGATGGCGACGATGACGATCGCCAGCAGCAGCGACGGCAGCGTCAGGATCACATCCATCATGCGCATGATCGCGATCTCGGTGACGCCGCGGAAGTAACCGGCGACGAGGCCAAGCACGATCCCGATGACGATCGCCAACGCCACAACGGCGATGCCGATGAGCAGCGACAGCCGCGCGCCGAAAATCAGCCGCGACAGCATGTCGCGGCCGATCGCATCGGTGCCGAGCGGATACGCCCAGGAGCCGCCCGCCTGCCACGCCGGGGGTTTCAGGAATACCGCGCTGTTGGTGAGGTCGGGCGGATAGGGCGCGATCAGGTTCGCGAACGCGGCCACGAACAGCAAGGCGACGATGAACACCAGCCCCGCCACCGCGCCATGGTTGGCGCTGAAGTAACCCCAGAATTCACGCAGCGGCCCCTGTGGCGCGGCGGTCGTTTCCTCGATGGCGAATGCGGTGGTCATGTCGTCGCGGTCGCTGCGTTCATGCCCGCCGGATGCGCGGATTGATGACACCGTAGAGGACGTCGACCAGCAGATTGACCGCCATCACAATCAACCCCAGCAGCAGCACGCCGCCCTGCAGCACCGGGTAGTCGCGGCGGTTGATCGCCTCGATCAGCCACTTGCCCACGCCGGGCCAGGAAAATATGGTCTCGGTGAGGATCGCGCCGGTGAACAGCACGCCCACCTGCAGGCCGATGACCGTCACCACCGGAATCAGCGCGTTGCGCAGCGCATGCAGCGCGACCACGCGCAGCGTCGACAAGCCCTTCGCCCGCGCCGTGCGGATGTAGTCCTCGCCGAGCACCTCGAGCATCGCCGAACGCGTCATCCGGGCGATGATCGCCAGCGGTTGCGTGCCGAGCACAATCACCGGCAGGATCAGGTGCGACACCGCGGACCTGAAGGCACCCTTCTCCCCCGACAGCAACGTATCGATGGTCAGGAATCCGGTCACCGGCTCGATGTAGTAGGCGACGGCGATGCGTCCCGATACCGGCGTCCAGCCGAGCTGCACCGAGAAGAGCAGGATGAGCAACAGTCCCCACCAGAAAATCGGCATCGAATAGCCGGTGAGCGACACGCCCATCACGCCGTGGTCGAATACCGAATTGCGCCGGACGGCGGCGATGATCCCGGCGGGAATGCCCAACAGCAGCGCGAACAGGATCGCGCCCAGCGCGAGTTCCATCGTGGCGGGAAACAGCGCCAGGAACTCCTGCAGCACCGGCGCCTGCGTGATCATCGACTTGCCCAGGTCGCCGTGCAGCACCCGGCCGATGTAGATCCCGTATTGCACCAGCACCGGCCGGTCGAGACCGTACTCCTTGAGCAGCGCCGCATGGCGGGCGGCGTCGATACCGCGCTCGCCGGCCATCGTTTCGATGGGATCGCCCGGCACCAGCCGGATCAGGAAGAATGCCAGCAGCGTCATTCCGATGAACGTCGGAATGACCAGGCTGAGTCGGGTAAGGACGAAACGGAGCATCTTGGTCGGGCTCGCAAACCAATCCAGACATCACCACCGCCGGCGCGCGGCCCGGACCCCGTCGACGTGGTCGCACGACAGGCGTCCGCATCGTCGAATTCCTGCGGATGATGGTAGTTTCAACGGCAGCAGGCGTCAACGGATCCCGTCCCAACGAGTCGACACGCACGAATCGCCGGGGAACAGGGGGTTTTTGCTCCCGCCGTCACTCGGGAAGACCGCCGCCTTGGTCGAATCGACATCGCGTTCATCGTCAGCGCATTCGCCGCAATCATTGATCCCCGATGACCGAGCGCGGCGACCAGTAGCTCGGCGGTCCCAACCATCCACGCCAGAGACTTGGAAACTCTTCGACGTAGCGCTCGAGGATGGGCAGATAGGCGGAGATCAGCTCTTCTTCGGCCACATCAATTTCAGCGCTATCCGCATGCAGTGGTGGCTCTACGTGCACGCTGTACCCACCGTCGACAGGTACGACGAAGATCGGGATCAACGCAGCGCCCGTGCTCAATGCGAAATTCGCCGCCCCCTTTGCCAACGTCAAGGTGCCGCCGAATAGCGGCCGTACTCCGGTGTACTTGCCGGTATGCAGGGCCGTCACCGAAACGAGCTGGTTCTGCCGCAGACGATCCAGCAATCCACGAATGACCTGGCCGACGCCGGTATTGCCCATGATGCAACGGTCCTTCAGATAACGGCTTTCCACGGTCGTCTTGATCGGATTGAGTACCGCCACCCCGAATCGGGTATCGGAGAATCCGTGGGTCAATGCACTCAGGTGGTTCACTCGGAATCCCGCCTGATGCAGGCCCTTCTTGAACACCACGTCCGCATGCGTGAACGGACAGTACCAAAGAACGGCGCCTTTGCCGGCCGCCTGCGCTTCGTCGATGTACTGGCGGCCGACAATCGCGACGTCGGTGTGCCAACCCCAAGGCGCATGTTCGCGCAGTATTTCCATCAACTCCCAGTAGTTGTGCTGCCGGAAGCCTGTCTCGAGTTCGTCCGCCGAGACGCCCAGCCGGGCAAGCAGGGCGTGGTCGAGATGGCCGGCCGATCCGCCGCGCAACCGACGATGAATCCTGCCGAGTGCGTGCGTGAAGGCAGGCCAGAATTGCAGGGGCAGCAACCAGGATACCGGCCAAAGACCGAGCAGGACCACACAATCGAGGAGATCCCTTGAGCGTATCGTGCGCAATCGTGCCCTCCGCGTATCCGTGCTCCGAGTTGCCCCGGCATCAACAGGCAGAGGCGGCGATTCGTCGATTCAACAACGCTGCACAAGCATATACGCTGCGGATGGTAGTGGCCTGGCGACCGGTGAGTTGCGCGAGCTCCAGGACGGACAACATCAGCGCATCGAGTTCTATCGGACGATTGTTCTCCACGTCCTGCAGCATTGATGTCTTGTGCTCGCCAACCGCGCGCGCGCCCTCGATTCGTTCTTCAATCGTGTGACGAAAGGTAACCCCGAGCGATTCCGCAATGCCCTGGGCTTCGAGCATCATCTCCGCCACGAGCGCCCGCGTCGGCTCAAAGGTACAGATTTCGGCCATCGTCGCCCTGGACAGCGCGCTGACGGGATTGATGGAAAGGGCGCCCAAAGCCTTCAGCCAGATTTCCGATCGAATATCCGAAATCACGCGACTCTTGAAGCCGGCATCGATGAATAGCGACATGAGTGCACGGGTTCGTTCACGCTCGCGCCCGTCGAGTTCGCCCACCGGGAAGCGCCGGCCCTCGACGTGTTCCACCGCGCCGTCGGCGCGCAGGATCGCCGCCGGATAGGCGACGCAACCGACGATCCGCGTCGTGTCGACATGCTTCCCAAGCAGGCCTTCCGGGTCGACCGAGACCAATTGCCTGCCGGCCAGATCATGCTCCAGTCCGTTGAAGTACCACCACGGAATGCCGTTCTGCACGGTGACCAGGAAGGATTCGGGGCCGAGCAGGGGTGACAGACTGCTGGCGATTGCCGGCAGATCCTGAGCCTTGGTCGCGAGGAACACCACGTCATGCCGACCCGCCTCTCCGGTGTCATGCGCCAGCAGGTCTGGCAACGCGATCGACCTCCGCCCTTCGGGATCGATGACGACCACGCCGCCAAGTGTCACGATCCTGGACAGCCGATCAGGTCGATCGATAAGCGTGACCCGGCAGCCCGCGCGGCAGAACGCATGGGCTATCAAGGAACCAAGCGCTCCTGCGCCAAAAATGGCAACACGCATCGTCGCAATACAATCCAAAACGCTCATCGGCGAGAATCCGCAGGGCAGGAATTCGACCGCCAACGGCTAATATCGGGCCAGTACATATATATCATCGGTAGCATCGATGCGGGAATCGTATCGGTGAAAGCGGACGAAGGATTTTGCGTCCCGGTCCCGGGGCAGGCAGGCTGAAGTGGGGGCGTTCGAGTTGTACACGACCGATCCTTCTCACAGCCAATTGACTTGGTTGCCTGCCGGCATTGACAATTGCGACATGCGGTCCCCTTTGCGGTGATACCGGTTGCCGATATGAAACGCTTCCTCGCCGCATGGCTGGCGATCGCGATGCTGGTTCTGGCCGGCTGCGGTGGCGGAGGCGGCTCGGGTTCGCCGCCTGCGCCTACCGTCACCGGCAGCCTCGCGGTCGGCGATTGCGAAATCGCCGACGGCGAATCGACGTGTCTGGGCTCGATCAGCTGGACATCCAATGCTGCCGCACCGCGGATCTTGCTGGCGGGCGCCACGCTGGCGACGACCACGGCGGGTGCAGTGACATCGGCGGTCGGTCTGGACCGCCTCACCGTTGCCCTGTTCGATGGCACGACGCGACTCGACGAAAAATCGATCGGTGGCAGCTGCGCCGCGGCGTCGGCATGGGCTGCAAACCGCTGCGCGGCCTTCGCATCGCGCACCACCGAGAGGATCCCGACACCCTTTGTCGAGGCCGGGCGCGCGGTTACGCTGGAAGTCGTGATTTACACGCCACCAGGCACCGGACCATTCCCGCTGGTCATGTTCAGTCATGGCTCGACCGGCAATGGTGATGATCCATCGCAGTTTCGCCTGACCTACACCAATGAGGCGATCGCGCGGTTCTTCAACGAGCGCGGCTGGATCGTCGCATTCCCGCAACGCCGCGGCCGGGGAGGCTCCGACGGGTTGTACGACGAGGGTTTCACGCCCGACCGCTCAGCTTATTCGTGCCTTCAGGGGCCGGCGCTGGCGGGGCTGGAGCGCGCGCTGCAGGATTCCGATGTGGCGCTGGACTATCTGCGTGCGCGCACCGGCGTCGACAATTCGCGCATGCTGGCTGCCGGCATTTCGCGGGGAGGCGCGCTGGCCGTCGCTCATGCCGGGCGCCGTCCCGCGGCGTTCATCGGCGTCGTGAATTTCGTCGGCGGCTGGCTGGGCGAAGGCTGCGTCGACGCAGCGGTCGTCAATCGAACGGCCCTCGTATCCGGTGCGTCCTTCCCCGGGCAAACGACCTGGCTGTACGGCGCCAATGATTCGTTCTACAGCGTCGCGCACAGTCGCGCCAACTACGATGCCTTCGTCGCTGCAGGTGGGCGAGGTGCTTTCAGCGTCTACACCCGCGCGGCCGGATTGAACGGCCATTTCATCATCAACGACTCTGCATTGTGGTCATCGTCGCTGGACGCCTATGTCAAGCAGGTCGGTGGTTAGTCGAAAGCACCGACCTAGACGCGGGTGAAGCGCTCTGGAAGGTGCCCCATGAACGGCCGTACCAGCTTCCACGGAAAAGCGGGTACCACGCCGGATTTCACCCGTTTTTCGATCAGTCGGGTCATTTCGCGCGCCGCCTGCTCGACGGGAATCGCAAAGGGAAGCTGGCCGATGTCGTAGCCCTCGACGATGTCGGTCTTGATGTAACCGGGCATGATGTCGGTGACGATGATGCCCTTGCGCCGCAGTTCCATGCGCGCCGCCTTGAGGTACATCGTAAGGCCGGCCTTGCCCGCGCAATACGCAGCCTGCCCCGCGACCGGCTGCAGCGACGCCAGCGAAGAGATGCCGACGATGTGTCCGTTGCCGCGCGCGAGAAAGTGCTCGGTCGCGGCATTGATGGTCGCGATCGCGCCCATGAGGTTGGTCTGGATCAGGTTGAGTTCCTTCTCCAGGTCGCTGCCGCCGATGCGCGTGATGTCGTTGGCGCCGGCATTGACCACGATGACGTCGACTCCACCCAGGCGGGCGAACAGTTCCTGCAGCGTCGGGCCCACACTCCTGCTCTGGCAGACGTCCAGCGTCGCCAGTTCGACCCGCAGTTCCTTGCCGTGCGCGGCGTGAAGCTCATCGCGCAATTTTTCCAGTAGCGGCAGGCGGCGCGCGGTCAGGCCAAGCGCGTGGCCGTGGCGGGCCATTTCCAGCGCCAGCGCGCGGCCGATGCCCGAAGACGCACCGGTGATGACGACGGTGGAGGGATTGGTGTTGGTCATGATTTGCTTCCGGTTCTCGACTTGCAGGGAAAAACCTGCGCTAAGCGCAGGCGCCAGTCGATTCAGCCGCTATCAGACCGCGAAAGGACCGTAGCCAGCGCCCCCCGGCGAAGGGGGGCCGCCAGGGTCCGTGCCTCTGGCTTTCGACCCCCTCCCGTTGGCGACCTGGGAAGCAGGCCGGGTGCCGCTAGTCCCGACCCCGGGCGACGGTCTTGCGCATCCGCTCGCGTTCCTCGGCGGTGACCCTTTCGGGTCCGAGGTCGAAGGTCAGTTTGTTGATCGTTCCGGTGAACTTGAATGGAACGTCGTAGCGATACTCGACCAGCGCCAGCGGCGTGCGCGTATCCTCGCCGATGTCAAAGGTTTCGTCCTCCGGAAAGGTAATCGGAGTGCTGTGCTTCATGGATTTGCGCGCCACTTCCTTGCCATCGACGCTGAGTACACCGGTCCCGCCCTTGCCCAGGCCCGGCTCATCGGGCTTGTAGTCGAAGACGATGGTGTGCTTGCCGGCGCCAAGCTCCGGCCCATCCCACACCGTGCGTTCCAGACCGAGCAGGTTGTAGAGGAACACCGGCTTGCTCCGGCGCACACCCGCCACCCCCTTGCTCAGAAACAGCCCGTAGCCGCCGAAACGCCCGCCGTCGGTGACGATCATGCCTTCCGCGCCGCCCTTGGGAACGGTGACCGCGGCGGTGATGGTGTATGCCTTGTTCAGGATGTTCGGTGCGCCACTGTTGGGAATACCGGTCAAGGTGCCGGTGTAGGTGAACACCTTGCGTCCCGCCGTGAGATTCGGCTTCGGCGAGTTCCAGCGCGCCAGCGTCGTGTTGTCCAGCGGCAGTACGTCGAATTTCGCGGCTTCAGCGTAGAAGATGTCCTGCATCTGCTTCAACTTTTCGGGCATGCCGGCCGCCAGATCGTTGAACTGGGTCCGGTCATCCCTGACGTTGTAGAGCTCCCACTTGTAGCCGCTGATCACGTCGGGCGGCGTCTTCGAACTAAGTTCCCATGGCAGCGTCGCCGGAGATGTCGCCGCATACCAGCCGTCGTGATAGATGCCGCGGTTGCCGAGCATCTCGAAATACTGGGTGCCGCGTCGCGATGCGATCTCGGCGCCCGCCTTGTCCCAGGTATAGGCCATGCTTACGCCGTCCATGGGGCGCTGCTTGATGCCATTGATCATCTCCGGCAGGCCGATGCCGGTGGCGTCGAGAATCGTCGGCGCGATGTCGATGATGTGGTGGAACTGATGACGGATGCCGCCCACGTCGGTGATGTGCCCTGGCCAGGTCATGGCCACGCCCTGCGCGGTGCCACCGTAGTGCGAGGCCACCTGCTTCATCCATTTGAATGGCGTGCTCATTGCCCAGGCCCAGGGTGCCGCATAGTGCGGGTAGGTCTTGTCCGAGCCCCAGAATGGATAGAACAGCATCTGCGCGTTGACGGCCACCGGCACGCCGTTGAGCGTCGTGCCCTCGTTCGGTGTGCCGTTGATCATGCCTTCGGCGCTGGCGCCGTTGTCGCCGCTGATGTAGATGATCAGCGTATTGTCGAGTTGGCCCAGGTCCTCGACGGCCTGGATGACGCGACCGATCTGGTGGTCGGTGTAGGCCAGGTACGCGCCGTAGACGTCGGCCTGCTTGATGAAGAGCTTCTTCTCCTCCCAACCCTGCGTGTCCCACTCCGGCAGTTCCTTGGGCCACGGTGTCAGCTTGGCGTCGGCCGGCATAATCCCCAGCCGCTTCTGGTTGGCGAAGATGGTCTCGCGCAGCTTGTTCCAGCCGCCGTCGAAGAGGTGCATGTCGCCGATCTTCTTGATCCACTCCGGCGTCGGATGGTGCGGCGCATGCGTGCCGCCCGGTACGTAGTAGACCAGGAAGGGCTTTTCCGGCGCGACCGCCTTGAGCTGGCGCATGTACTGGATCGCCTCGTCGGCCATCGCGGTGGTCAGGTTCCAGCCCGGGTTGCCCTGGAAGGGGTAGATCGCCGTCGTGTTGCGGTAGAGATTTGGATGCCACTGGCTGGCGTCGCCGCCCATGAAGCCGTAGAAATATTCGAAGCCCATGCCGTTCGGCCACTGGTCGAAGGGCCCGGCCGCGGTCGCCTGATAGAACGGTGTGTTGTGGTTTTTGCCGAACCACGAGGTCGCATAGCCGTTCTGCTTCAGGATCTCGCCGATGGTCCCGTTCTCCTTGCGGATGACCGAGTCGTAGCCGGGAAACCCGGTGGTGATTTCACCAACTACGCCGAAACCGGCCACGTGGTGATTGCGCCCGGTGATCAACGCTGCGCGCGTCGGCGAGCAGAGCGACGTCGAGTGGAAGTTGGTGTAGCGCAGTCCGCTTTTCGCGATGCGGTCGAGCGCCGGGGTCGGCACGACACCACCGAAGGTACCCGGCGCGCCGAAGCCCGCATCGTCGGTCATGATCAGCAGCACGTTGGGCGCACCCTTCGGTGGAACCACCCGCGGCGCCCACCAGGCGGTCGATTCGGAGGCCTTTTCCTTGATCACCCCGCCGAATTTCGGATCGGGCGGCGGAAGCTGCTTTCCGTCCAGGGTCGTGGTGGCGGTTGGCGAGCCCGGCACCCCGGTTACCTGTTGTTGCGCCAGCGCAGCGCCAAACGCCGAAAAAGCAAAAAACAGGCCGACAACAGTCCTGGACCAAAACCGCACGACCGGCATTTTTCCCTCCGCTGACCCTATGTCAGCCGCGGACTATATCAGGACACGCGGGACGGATGCACCCGCCAACTTTCGCCGCTTTCCGGTCGACACGGGCCGGCGCGACCGGTCCGAGAACAACGCTCCGTGATCCGACCCGGTCGAATCAGTTCGCGCTGATCTTCGCTTCGCGCACGACCTTCGCCCACTTGTCCACCTCGGCGTGCAGGAAGGCATCGAACTCCCTGGGCCCCAGCGGCTTTTCCACCGTCACAAAGGTTGCCTTGCGCAGTTTTTCGCGCACGTCCTTGTCGGTGAACGCTGCGGTCAGCGCGGCGTGGAACTTGTCGCGTATCGCCACGGGTGTCCCCTTGGGCAGCACGAAACCGACCCAGTCGCTGACATTGAAATCAACCAGCCCCGCCTCCGCCACCGTTGGCACGTCGGGCAATTGCGGCAGCCGCTCGGTGGTGGTCACGGCTAACGCCCTGACCTTGCCCGGCGCGACCTGGCCGATGGCCGACGACGCCGTCGCGAACATGAATACGACCTCGCCCGACACGACGGCCAGCACCGCCGGTGGCGCGCCCTTGTAGGGAATGTGCGTGATCGGAACCCCGGTGCGGACCTTGAACATCTCGCCGGACAGGTGGCCGGGACTGCCGATGCCGCCGGACGAATAGTTGGCCGAGCCTTTCGCCTTGAGCGCGGCGATCAGTCCGTTCACGTTATTTGCCTGGGTATCGGGATTCACGATCAGGATGTTGGTCGGATAGGTGTACAGCCCGACCGGCTCGAAATCGGTGAGCAGGTTGTAATTCTTGTTCTTGATGATGCTCTCGTTCGCCGCCGCGGCGACGTTGAGCGTGCCAATGGTCAGTCCGTCCGGAGCGGCATTCTTGACGAACGCGAGGGCAACCGCCCCGCCGGCACCCGGCTTGTTTTCGATGACCACCGTGCTGCCGAGTTCGCTGTTGAGCCGCTCCGAAATGATGCGGATCATGATGTCGAACAGCCCCCCGGGTGGCCCGCCGACGACGACCTTGACCACCGGTTGCGCCTGCGCTGCCGGCCATACTGCAAGCGCGAAGGCCAGCGCCACCAGCCGCCCAACCCAGAATCTGCGTCCGCTCATTGTTTCCTCCGTTTCGGTTATTGCCGCGATTGTTGCCACGGCGATTTCAACAAACCCCGCCTGTTTCAGGTCCCGCCGCGACGCCCCGCGACCTGGGCGCCTCCCGCGACAAAAAGATTCTCGCCGGTGACAAAGGACGCGCCCGGCGCACAGAACATCGCGACGGCGCAGGCGATTTCCCCGGGCTCGCCGGCGCGACCGGCGAAACTGGCCGAGCGCGCGAAGGCATCCCAGTCGCCGCCCGGCTCGCGCCGCCAGGCGTTTCGCTCGGTACGGACCAGCCCGGGTGACACGTTATTCAGCGTGACGCCATGCGGTGCCCAGCGGCAGGCCAGGCCCTGAATCAGGTTGAAGTGCGCAGCCTTCATCGCCGAATAGATGGGCAGGATCGGCAGCGGCGCCACCTGCGTGATGCTGCCGATGGTCACCACGCGCCCAAAGCCGCGGCCGGCCATCGCCGGAACGACCGCGTTGAGCAGCCGGACCGTCGCCTTGAAGTTGGTCTCGATCTGCGCGTCGATGTCCTCCTCGCGCGTCTCCTCCAGCTTGGCGAAGACCGACCGGGCCGCGCTGATCACCAGCACGTCGATCGGGGCGAAGGCGGCTTCCACGGCCACCACCAGCGACGTCGCGATGTCCTTGCGGGAAATGTCGACGTCGAATTCGGCGGCTCGGCGGCCCATCGCGGTGAGATCGGCAACCACCTGTGCGGCCATCGCACCATCGTCAAGGTGATTGACGGCGACGTCGGCCCCCATCTGGCCAAGCACTCGCGCGATCGCAGCGCCGATGCCCCGCGACGCGCCGGTCACCAGCGCGGTGCGCCCGTGCAGCGAATACATTTCGCGAAAACCGTCGGCGGCCATCCGTTTTCCTCTCAGTTGCCCGGCCTGTGCACTAGACCTGGTCCCATGACGACACGACGTCGTCGCGCACCTGCTGTTCCAGCAGCTGTTCCTGCGCCTCGATGCCGGCGACCAGCTTCAATGTCTCTTCGGCCTGCGCCTGCGGGACGCACACGGCGCCGCTTTCGTCGGCCACCAGATAATCGCCCGGGTGAATCACCACGCCGTTGATGGTCAGCGGCTGGTTGATCGAGCCGAAGGTAAATTCATTGCGGCTGCGGCGTGGACACACACCCACTGCCCAGACCGGATAGCCGACGGCGCGGATCTCCTCGACATCGCGGCAGCTGCCCCACATGATCGTGCCGCGCACGCCGCGGCGCTGCGCCAGGCGCGACGAAAGGCCACCCCAGGCCGAGGCGTTGGCCGCACCATCCAGATCCATGATCACCATGTCGCCCGCCTTCATGGTCTTCAGCACCTTTTCCAGCGGCTTGCCAACGCCGCCGCCGAAACGATAGGCCTGCGGGTCTTTGGACTTGCGCTCGAAGCGAACGGTGAGCGCGCGACCGCAAACGGAACCGATGCCCGGACGCAGCGCCACGATACCCGACAGTGCACCGGCGAAATCGAGTTCGTCCAGCGCGTCGGAAATCACCGACGTTGGATGCGCCGCCAGGCGCGTGGCAATGCTCAGGCCTTGTTCCATTCTTTCCTCCATCATCAGACACGCCGCGGGAGTGGTATCGGCGTTTGGATCATAGCGGCAACAGGTACTGCTTCAACCGGTTTCGGTCCACCTCAAGTCCCAGGCCTGGCGACTCGCCAAGCGCAAGCATTCCGCCGTCGACCGACCGGTCGAGCAGGCAGTCGCGCGCCGGGTTGTGGCCGACGCCGTATTCGAGCGTCCCGTCGGGACTGTTGCTCGCCGCGAGCAGGTGCGCCGAGGCCAGCAATCCGGGGGCCCCGGTGAACATGTGCGGACAGTAGCGCCGGCCATCGGCGACGATGCGGCGCGCCAGCGGCAGCCCGCCCGAGAACCCGCCCCACTTGGTGATGTCGGGTTGCAGCACGCGCAGCGCAGGATGCGACAGCGCAATATCGAACATTTCGGCGGTCACCATGTTCTCGCCGCCGGCGAGCGGCATTGGCGCGGCGTCGGCGAGCCGGCGCCAGGTGTCGATGGGGGCGTCGACGGGGATCGGCTCCTCCAGCCACGACAGGCGTTCCCCACCCAGTTCACTGACGGTGGCGATCGCCGTCTCGGCATCCCAGGACGAGTTCACATCCAGCATCAATTCGCAGGCCTCGCCGACCAGCGCGCGGATCGGGCGCACCACCGCGACATGATCCGCATGCGAACCGGACGAGCGCAGCTTCAGCGCCCGAAAGCCACGCTCAAGACAGCGCTCGACGGTCGGCCGGTTGTCGTCGGCACGTCCCAGACTTGCGTAGACCGGCACCCTGTCGCTGTTGCCGCCCAGCATTCGCCACAACGGCTGGCCGGCCCTTTTCGCCGCGATGTCGTGCAGCGCGATGTCGATGCCGGCGATCACCGCCGCGATCGGTCCGGACTCGCCCGATTGCAGACGCAACACATTGCTGAAGGCGTTCATGTGGTTCCAGGCTTCGGCCGGGGACGCGAACGACTGCCGCAGCAGCGCTGGCACGAACACCTCGTTGACCAGGCGCGCGCGATGGTGAATACCGAAGCGGGGGAAATTGCACCAGATTTCGCCCCAGCCCTCGATGCCGTCGTCATCCTGCACGGCGACCAGCAAGGTGACCACGCTGCTGATCGCGGTCACCGGCGTGCTGACCGTCCTGGCCAGCGGAGCTTCCAGCGCCACCGGCTCGATCGAACGGATCCGCACTGGCGCTGCGGACTTCGGCGACATGGCGAATTCCGGATTCATGCGCGCGTTGCCTGGCCCCCCAGCTAATGGGGCCCATCCTTCGCCTTCGATTGCTCCGAACGTCGTCACAGGTGATCTTCCGGCGAAGCGCCTGATGCCTGCATTGTCGACTGGTCTGGCATATGATTCAATTATGATTTTGTTATTTGATCTTACGTTTTCCTTATGGACTACCGTACCGACCGCCTGCGCCTGCGCCATCTGCGCCTGCTCGAACTCATTCATCGCCACGGCTCGCTGGGCAATGCCGCGCGCGAACTGGGCATCAGCCAGCCCGCCGTCAGCCTGTTGCTGCGCGAACTCGAGACGGTTTTCGATGCGAAGCTGGTCGAGCGTGACGCCAGGGGTGGCCGCCTGACCGCCGCCGGAGCATTTGCGCTGGAGCGGCTGACCATCGCACTGGCGTCGGTGGAGCGCGCGATAGACGCTGCCAGGACGGCGGCGATCGCGCCCTTGCTGCGCATCGGCTGCGTTCAGCTCGCGGGTGTCGGCGTGCTGCCGGCGGCGCTGGCGCGGCTGGACAAGGCGGAGCTGCTGGGCCGGATCCAGCTTCAGGAAGGTCGCGCGCGCGACCTGCTCGCCGCGCTGTGCGAGGGCCGGATCGACTGCGTGATCGGCTGGATGGACGAGTCGCTGGCCGACGCGCTCCCCGTCGAGCAACTCGACATCAAGCCGCTCGCCTATGGACGCATGCAGGTGATCGCCTCGGCAACGCATCCGCTCGCCAGAAAGCGGGCGGTCGCGCCGGCCGAACTGACCCGTTGCCGCTGGATCGTCCCCCGGCCCGAATCGCGCACCCATGCCGCCTTCCTGCGGTTGTTTCTCTACCACGGCCTGCCCGCGCCGCCGGTGAGTGTCGAGTGCTCGGCGTTGCACACCATGCTGCATCTGGTGGCTGCCACGCGCTTTATCGCCGTGGCGCCGGACGTCGTTGTCGCCCACTATGCGAGACAGGGCATGGTCGCGGCGCTGCGCGGTCCGGCGCTCGACCTCGGCCGCAATCACGTCTCGGTCATCACCCGACGCGAAAGCGCTGCGCTGCCCGCAGTCGAGCGGTTCCGGAAGGCGCTGCTGGCTGCAGCGCGCTGAACGCGTCCGTCGATTGACACGTCCGTAACCTCCGCATAGATTGGCCCGTCGTTCGGATCGCTCGTTCCGGGCCATTCGCGTCAATTCGACTTCCAGACCAAGGCAATCCATTGAAAGACTTGAAAACCTACCCTGCCGGCACCCCGTTCACCGGCAAGATCGGCCGCACCGCCGCGTCGTCGGAGGCCGCCTGGCCGCAGCCACCGAAGGCCAGGGCCGGCGCGCCCAACGTGCTGGTGTTCCTGCTCGACGACGTAGGCTTCGCGCAACTG
The DNA here is from genome assembly GCA_963712105.1 of uncultured beta proteobacterium. Lineage (GTDB taxonomy): Bacteria > Pseudomonadota > Gammaproteobacteria > Burkholderiales > Casimicrobiaceae > VBCG01. The sequence goes on along the minus strand of CAVQGR010000007.1, from coordinate 171,229 downwards.
GGCTGCTACGGCGCGGACATCCGCACGCCGAACTTCGATCGCCTGGCCGCGGGTGGCTTGCGCTACCGCGACTTTCATACGACGGCGATCTGCTCGCCGACGCGCGCCTGCCTGCTCACCGGGCGCAATCATCACTCCAACGGTGTCGGCATCATCCAGGAAATGGCGACCGGCTTTCCCGGCTACAACGGCATGGTGCCGAGGGAAAACGGCTTTCTTTCCGAAATGTTGCTGGCGCAGGGCTACGCGACGCTGGGCATCGGCAAGTGGCATCTGACGCTGGCCAGCGAGTATGCGTCGGGCGCATCCAAGGCACGCTGGCCGCTGTCGCGCGGCTTCGAGCGCTTCTACGGTTTCATCGGCGGCAAGACCAATCAATGGGCGCCGACGCTGGTGCACGACAGTCACTACATCGACCCACCGAAGACACCCGACGAGGGCTACCACCTCAATGCAGACCTGGCCGACCAGGCGATCCGGTACCTGACCGACCTGCGCACCATCGCGCCGGACAAGCCGTTCTTCATGTACTACTGCCTCGGCGCGGGTCACGCGCCGCACCATGTCGAGCCCGAGTGGATCGAGCGCTATCGCGGCAAGTTCGATCACGGTTGGGACAAATGGCGCGAGGAAGTGTTCGCGCGCCAGCTTGAGATGGGCGTCGTGCCGCCGGGAACGAAGCTCTCGCCGCGTCCGCAGTGGGTCAAGGCCTGGGACACGCTGACCTCGGAAGCGCGGCGACTCTACGCGCGGCAAATGGAGGTCTACGCCGCCTTCCTGGAGCAGACCGACCACCACGTCGGTCGCGTCGTCGACTTCCTTGAGAAGCTGGGCGAGCTCGACAACACGCTGATCATGCTGGCCTCCGACAACGGGGCTTCCGCCGAGGGCGGTGAGCACGGTTCGTTCAACGAAAACCAGTTTGCCAACCGCGTCGAGCCGACGATCGAGCAGAACCTGATGCACCTCGACGACTGGGGCAGCGTCAGGTCCTTCCCAAACTATTCGTGGGGCTGGGCCTGGGCCGGCAACACGCCGCTGCGGCGCTGGAAGCGCTACCTGCACCAGGGCGGCATGAGTGACCCGCTGATCGTGCACTGGCCCGACGGCATTCGCGCCCGCGGCGAGGTGCGCAGCCAGTACGTGCATGTCGTCGACATCGCGCCGACCATCCTCGAAGCGCTCGGACTCGCGGCGCCGGCACAGCTCAACGGCGTCACCCAGCGCCCGCTGGAAGGCGTGAGCTTTGCGCACAGTTTCGACGATGCCGCCGCGCCGACACGCAAGGAGGTGCAGTACTACGAGATGATCGCCTCGCGCGCGCTCTGGGCAGACGGCTGGAAGGCGGTCGTCGAGCAGCCGCAGGGCGACCCGCTGACCGACGAAATACTGGCCGGGCAGAAGTGGGAGCTCTACCACGTCGCCAACGATTTTTCCGAATGCGACAACCTCGCCGAAAAACACCCGCAGAAACTTGCCGAACTGGTCGAGCGCTGGTGGAGCGAGGCCGGCAAGTACAACGTGCTGCCGCTGGATTCACGCATGCAGCTGCGCATGATGGAGCGCAAGCCGAGCACCTTTCCGGCGAGCGACCGCTACGTCTATTACCCGGACGGCGCGCCGCAGTTCGAATACACGGCGGTCAACCTCAAGAACCGTTCGCACGCGATCACCGCCGAAGTGGAGATTCCCGAAGGTGGCGCCGAAGGCGTCCTGTTGGCGCACGGCAGCTGGTTCGCCGGCTACTCGCTGTACGTGAAGGATCGGCGCCTCGTATACGTGCACAACCATCTCGGCTTGAACGAGTACCGGATTGCATCAACCGAAGATCTGCCGGCGGGCAAGACAACGCTGAGCTTTCGCTTCACCAGGACCGGCGAGCATCGTGGCCATGGCGCGCTCTACGTCGGGGACCGGCTGATCGGCGAAGGCGAGATTCCGCACACTGTTCCGTCGGTGATCGAGACCTCCGGCGAGGGCCTGTGCTGCGGCTACGACAGCGGCCTGCCGGTGACCGCCGACTATCGTGCGCCGTTTCGTTTTACCGGGCGCATCGAGCGGGTGATCGTGGACGTGGGCGACGGATCCGCCGTCGATCCGGATGCGCTGCTGCGCGGGGTGATGACCGACCACTGAACGACCATTGCAGGACTGCCGAACGACCACCGAATCGCAATCGCAGGATCTTTGCGCATGCGCCACCTACCGGAGAACGAAGATGACCAGATTGTTGACCTTGTTGATTGCGTCCGTCGCGGCATGCCTGTGGTCGTTTGGTGCGGCCGCGCAGGCCTACCCGAATCACGCGATCAAGCTGATCGTTCCCTACCCAGCGGGCGGCAACACCGACATCGTCGCGCGCATCTACAGCCAGAAGCTCGCCGAGCGCCTGGGCCAGCCGGTGGTCATCGACAACCGCGGCGGCGCCGCCGGAACGCTCGGCGTTTCCGCCGGCACCAAGGCGCCCAACGACGGCTACAACTTTGTGGTCGGCGACCTCGGTTCGCTGGTAATCGCGCCGCTCACCAACAAGAACGTCGACTACAAACCGGAGAAGGACCTGACCTCAGTGGGGTTGATCGCCTCGGTGTCGATTGTGGTGACCGTCCATCCCAATTCGGTCGACAAGACCTTCGCGGAATTCCTGGCGCGGGCGAAGGCGAATCCGGGCAAGCTCACCTACGGCTCCGCAGGCGTGGGCGCCGCTCCGCATCTGGCCTTCGAATTGCTGCAGTCAATGGCGGGCATTCAACTCCTCCACGTTCCGTTCAAGGGCGGCGCGCAGGCGGTCACAGGTTTGCTCGGCGAGCAGGTCGACATCGTGGTGGACGGTACCGCATTCGCGCATGCGAAAGGCGGACGTCTGCGCGCATTGGCCGTCACCGGGCCCCGCCTGCCGGCGCTGCCGGATGTTCCCGGCATCGGCGAATTCGTTCCGGGCTACAACTTCACCAACTGGTGGGGCATTCTCGCACCGGCCGGCGTGCCCGCCGAGGCCGTCAAGCGCATCAACGAAGAACTGGTCGCCATCGCGGCAATGCCCGAAGTTCGCGACAAGTTGCGCGACCTTGGCCTGGCCGCGCAAAGCAGCACAGCGCAGCAATTCGCCGACCAGATCCGCAGCGAGACCGAGAAGATGCAACGCATCCTCGCAACGCCTGGGCTAAAGCTCAACTGACCGGCTGGTTTCAACCCCAGGGGAAGCGGCGGCCGCCAGGGGCGTTGCGTACCTGCGATATCGCTGTACTCCCGGCCCACGCCGGACTTGATCGAGATCATCGCAGCAGCGAACCATCCGCAATAGGATGCGTATGGACGCGTGTTCCGGCGTCCCCTGTGGCTTTGATTCGCCGATCCCTTCGTCCGCGATCGACGCCACCCGCACATGCCACCGACCCAAACCAAACGCGTCGAACTCGTCTGCCCGGCGGGATCGCTGCCGGCATTGAAGGCCACGATCGACCATGGCGCCGATTGCGTCTACATGGGCTTTCGCAACGAGACGAATGCGCGCAACTTCGGCGGGCTCAACGTCGACGCCAAGTCCGCTGCGGATGGCCTGCGTTACGCGCATGCACGCGGCGGCAAGGTGTTGCTTGCGCTCAACACCTATCCGCAACCAGGCTCATTTTCCCTCTGGACCGATGCGCTCGCCCTCGCCGCCGCCCTTGGCGTCGACGCCGTAATCCTGCGAGAAGGCGGGCTACCCGACGCTGTGCAAGGGCCATTCCACAGTGCGGGACGACACCTATTACGCAATCGAGGAACCGACCTCACTCAACACCTTCGAAATGCTGCCCGAGTTGATTCGCATCGGCATCGCGGCCGTAAAGATCGAGGGCCGCCAGCGCAGTCCGGCGTATGTGGCGGCCGTCACGCGCGTATGGCGCGCGGCGATCGACGCGTGCATGGCGGCGCCTGCCAGCTTCATCGTGCGCGACACCTGGATGAGCGAATTCGCGGGCCTTTCGGCAGGCCGCCAGACCACGCTCGGCGCATATCACCGCCCGTGGCGATAGGATCGACAATGCAACTGACTCTCGGCCCCCTGCTCTACTATTGGCCCAAGGCGCGTCTCGACGAGTTCCACGCCATGCTGGCTGCCGCCCCCATCGATCGCATCTATCTCGGCGAGGCGGTCTGCTCGCGGCGCCACGAATACGGGACGATCGACTGGCTCGACGCGGCCGCGCGGCTCGCCGATGCCGGCAAGGAAGTGGTCCTGTCCTCGCAGGTGCTGATGGAGTCGGAGGCGGACCTGAAGGCGCTGCGCCGGTTCGCCGCCGATGGGCGATTCCTGATCGAGGCCAACGACATGGGCGCCGTGCACATGGTCGCCGGTCGCGCGCCCTTCATCGCCGGTCCGCACCTCAATATCTACAATGCGAAGACGCTGGCATTTTTCGCGTCGCTGGGGGCCAACCGCTGGGTGCCGCCCTTCGAAATGCCGCGTGTCGCGCTCGCCGCCATACTCGCCACCGCGCTGCCGGCGCCCGCCTGCAACGGCTACTGGCACGATCGACCGGGCTTCAACCAGGTTGCCCCCGACGCGGCGGCCTGAATTCTCATGACCGATATCGCAGCCCCGGCAACATCATCGCGCAGTGCCCAGACGCCGACTTCCGTGCTGCCGCCGTTGGTGCGCGCGCTGACCGAACTCGACGGCAAGGCCTTTCGCATCGTCGTGCGTGACGCCGGCGCCGGCATTGCCTTCCGCATTCAATCCGGACGGTTCCTGCCCCTGGGTGCCAGTCAATTTGTCGACGTAACCTTCGCCGCGGCCGCCGCCGATTTTCTGCTGCTGGCCAGCCGACGCGTCGATCCCGATACGCTGTTCTTCGATCGTCGCCTGCTGATCGAAGGCGACACCGAGACCGGCCTGCGTCTCAAGAACACCCTCGACGCCATCGAACTGTCGCGCTGGATCAGCGGCACCTAGCGGCGGCGCAGTCCAGAACGCCATGCTCGCCTTCCTTCCCCCGCCTCTGCGCGGAATCATCGCGGCAGCGCTGCTCGGACTCAACACGCTGTTCTGGTGCGCGCTGCTGTTCGTGTTCGCGCTGGTCAAGTTGCTGTTGCCGCTGAAGCCCGTGCGCGCGGCCATCGACCGGATCCTCAACGGCATCGCCACCCGGTGGGTCGGCGGCAACAGCGCCTGGATGCGCCTCACCCAGAGGACCGAGTGGGATGTCGAAGGCTTCGACGACCTCGCCTACCGCGGCTGGTACATGGTCAACTGCAATCACCAGACCTGGGTCGACATCCTGGTGCTCCAGCATCTGTTGAATCGCCGTATTCCGATGCTCAAGTTCTTTCTGAAGCAGGTGCTGATCTACGTGCCAGTCATCGGGCTGGCCTGGTGGGCACTCGACTTTCCCTTCATGCGTCGCCACTCGGATGCTTTCCTCAAGCGCCATCCGGAAAAGCGTTTCGACGACATCGAGGCGACCCGCCGTGCCTGCGAAAAGTTCGCGCTGGTCCCCACCAGCGTGATGAATTTCGCCGAAGGCACGCGCTTCACCCCGGCCAAGCATCAGGCGCAGCGCTCGCCGTACCGCCACCTGCTCAAGCCGAAGGCCGGCGCACTGGCGCTGGCGCTTGGCGTTCTGGGCGACAGGTTCGACGCCCTGCTGGACGTGACCATCGTCTACCCGGACGGCGCGCCCACGTTCTGGCAATTTCTGCGTGGCGACGTGCGCCGTATCGTGGTGCGTGCGAGGCGCATGCCCATCCCGCCGAAGTTCCTCGACGGCGACTACGCGCGCGATCCGAAATACCGCAAGAACTTCCAGCACTGGCTGCAGGCGCTCTGGCAGGAGAAGGATGCGCAGATCGATGCGCTGACCATTGCCACCGCGCGGACTGAGGCGCCCTAGACGTTGGTCGCCGCGATAACGCCGGCCCAGGCCAGCAAACCCAGCCCCAGCGGCGTGCGCAGGCGCCGTCCCCAGGACAGATTTTTTTCCGCGGCCATGACGCCCGCCAGCACCAGCATCCAGACGAGGCTGCCGGTGCCGACCACGAACATCACCAGCATCAGTGCCCAGCAACAGCCCACGCAGAATACGCCGTGGTCGACGCCGAGCCGGAACGCCTCACGGGCTGGCGCGCGCCCATGCCAGCGCGAGGCGACAAAGCCGAATGGCGTGTGGCATTTCTCCAGACAGCGATACTTGAGCGCGCTGAATTGGAACAGGCCCGCACCCGCCAGGATGGCCGCGCCCACCATCCAGCCGTGAAGCAGAAACCAGGCCGAGTCGACTGCGGCCCGGCGCAGTAGCTCATCGGCAAAGTGGGCAATGATGCCGAACACGAACCAGGCGACGAAAAAACCCGCCAGCACCAGCGCGGTGAGCTTGCCCGCATCGGCTCGGGCGCTGGTCACGCGACGAAACATCGCCAGCAGCGGCCAGGTCGTCGGCAACATCATCGCCGCGATCATCAGCACCCAGGCCAGCGCGTGCAGCATTGCCGGCACGGCGATCTCGCCCTGCGGAATGGCCCGGCAAAATGCCGCAAGCGCAACAGGGTCGCTCCAGCCGCCGTGATCGAGATAACGTCCCCAGGGACTCGCGCTCCACAGCCACAGCGCGCCCCAGGACGCGACCACAAGTCCACCGACCAGCACCGCGAATACGCGGCGCCGATCGATGGCGCGCGGAACGCTGCCGGATTCGGCGGCGGCGCTCGCCTTGGTGTCCGTCGACATCGTCGATGGCGGTGCCGGCCCGGTGTGCCCCAAGCCGGCGGCGCGCATCAGGCGTCGAACCGGAACGTGCTTTGCAGCGCGTTGTGTCCCTTCAGGTCGACGTCGATTCCGAGCGTGGCATTTTTCGCCCGATAGGCAGGCGACTTGCCGACAAACACCGGCGCGCCGGGGACTGTCGAGAACACCGTATCGGTCAGCGTCGTCGTGGCGCCAGTGGCATTCTTGAACGGCTCGAGTTCGGCGTAGCCTGCGTCGCCCAACTTGATCGTGCCCTTGCCGCCCTCCACGGTGAACGTGATCGGCACCTTCTCCACCGAGACGACCTCGCCGATGAGTTTCACCAGATCCGCGACCGGTCCGCCGAGTTTGCCGGTGTAGACGCCCAGTATCGCCTCCTCCTGCTCCGGCGACACCCGTTCGTCGAGATAGACCGCCGCCCGCCAGTTGCCCTGCAGAATGTTGCCCGGTACGTGGGCAATGACGGCGATCGTCCGATCGGATACGTCGACGCCGTTGATGGTTCCCTTGTCGAAATGCCAGGCAACGATCGTGTCGCAGGTGCCGTTGTCGGGATCCTCGCCGATCCAGCACGGGCAGAGCACGTTGCAGTTGCAGACTTCGAGCAGGCGGCCTTCGAGACGGTAGCCCATGGTTTCCTCCTATAGGTGGTGGTGGAAACGAAAGCGCCGACGCTGGGGATGGCCCGTCGACGCTGGACCCATGCTACGCGCATGAGGCGGATTGCGCCACGCATGGGCCGGCGCGTTTCGGGATTCAGCGCCGTCCGCCGGCCAACTGGGTCGACCGCGGATGCGCGCGCAGCCGCGCCATCGCCCAGATGCCGATCGCCGGACCGATGGCGAGTGGCACGAACGCGTAGCGCCAGCCCAGCGCATCGACCCAATACGGCATCAGGTGGATGGTGATCAGCGTCAGCGTGAAGCCGAGCATGGTCTGCAGCGTGAGCATGGTTCCGACGTAGGCGGGGTCGGACAACTCGGCGATCGCTGCGGAGAACTGCGCCGAATCGGCGACGATGCTGATGCCCCAGATCACGCATACCGCGACCAGCGCCCAGGTCGCGCCGCCGAACAGCCAGCCGATCGACGCGGCGCAGGTGCCGCTCACCGCCATCGCCACGATCGTCAGCGTCGTGCGCCCGAACCGGTCGGCGAGAATTCCGGCACCGATACAGCCGATCGCGCCGGATGCAACCGTGGCGAATGCGGCGAGCTTGGCCGCCGTCGACGCGGACTCCGCCGGCCAGGTGAGCGCAAAGCTGGCGTTGAGGAATACGCCTATCCAGGCCCACATTGCATACAACTCCCACATGTGGCCAAGGTAGCCGAGGTTGGCCAGCCGCGTCGGCACATCGCGCCAGGCGTTGAGCGCGCAACGTGGATCGAAGCGCGGTGCAGTCGTGCGATTGGGGCCGATGCCGGCAAGGCCGATCAGCATCGCCGCTGCCAGCGCACTGATCGACGACACCGCCAGCGGAATGCGCCAGTCGAGGCCGCCCAGCGCATTGAACAGATGCGGCGACGCGGAACCCAGCGTAAGCGCGCCGACCAGGATGCCGACCATCAGGCCCTTGTCGCCCTTGGCCCAGGTCAACGCCAGCTTCATCCCGACCGGATAGACTCCCGCCATGCACGCACCAGTGATCACCCGCAGCAGCGGCGCGACCCAGGACGCGGGATCGACCACCAGCAGCAGCGCATTGGCGCCGGCGCCGACGGCCGCCGCCGCGGCCATGAACCGGCGCGGATCGAGGCGATCGGCGAGACCGAGATAGGCGCTCACCAGGCAACCCAGGACAAAGCCGACCTGCACGCCGCTGGTCAGCGCGGCCTGGGCGAAGTTCGACAGGTGAAATTCGGCGGCGAGCGAAGGGATCACCGCGGAAGCGGAAAACCACAGCGCCATCGCCGCGACCTGGCAGATCGCGATGATCACGATCGAAGCGCGCTTCGACTCCGCCCACGCCTGCAGCATCGCTGTCTCCAATGTGGAATCAGGCCGGTGCAGTGACGGCGTCACGCAACGAATGAGCGCTGACCTGGATCTGGCGCAGTGTAACGCCGTTGCGCGCCCGCGATATCCGGATCAGTCCCCGTTGTAAACTTGCGCATGGAAAATTTCCACGCGCGAAGAGCATTGCGCGCACTCGCGGTCGTTCTCCTTGTTGCCGGCGCCGGGGGCGCCGCGGCGCAGCCCGCGCCAAGGGGACCCGATGGCTTTCGCAACAACTATCCGCATGCGGAAAAGGGAAGTTTCTGGGCCTGGCAATGGGACCGGATTCGCGACGGGCTGCCTCAACCCCCTTCCGGAGGTTGGAACCTGCCGTCGGTCACGATCGAACCGGCCGCGCTGCGAGCCGCCGAGGCCAACCCGACGGTGACCTGGATCGGACACGCGACGATGCTGGTGCGCCTCGCCGGCAAGAACGTTCTGTTCGATCCGATTTTCTCGGGACGTGCGTCGCCGGTGGCCTTCTTCGGGCCGAAGCGGATCGTGCCGCTGCCGATCGACATTCCCGAACTGCCGCGCATCGACCTCGTACTGATCTCACACAACCACTACGATCATCTCGACGCGGAGTCGGTGACCCGGCTCGCGCAGATGAGCCAGGGCAGCCCGCGCTTCCTGGTACCGCTGGGACTGAAGGACTGGTTCGCGACGCTGGGCATCACCCGGGTTGACGAATACGACTGGTGGCAGGAAACGCGCGAGGGCGATCTGCGCATCACCTTCGTGCCGGTCCAGCACTGGAGCAAACGCCGGCTGGACGATGCCAACGAATCACTCTGGGGCGGCTGGGTCGTCGAGGGCGAGGGACTGCGCCTGATCCACACCGGCGATACCGGCTACTCGAAGGATTTTCGCGACATCGGCGAGCGCCTCGGTCCCTTCGACATGGCCTTCATTCCGATCGGATCGTATTCACCGCGCTGGTTCATGAAGATCATGCACGTCAACGTGCCGGAGGCCGTGCAGATTCGCGCCGATCTGAATGCCGCGCGCGCCATCGGCATGCACTGGGGCACCTTCGAGGCGCTGGCCGACGAGCCGCTGGACGAACCCCCGGTGCTGCTGGCACGCGAGCGGCTCTCGCGCGGGCTCGCGCCCGAGCAGTTCGACGTGCTGAAAATCGGCGAGACACGGCGACTGGAGAAGGCCGCGAACCGCTGATATGCGGGTGCCGACTACTGTTTTGTCCCGCCGCGCCTGCTCGCCGGCGCGACCGGCGTGCCCCGAAATGCATCGCGCATCGCCGCGTGCTCGGCAAAGCGATCGCCGACCTGCACGCAGACCAGATCGCACAGCTGGTAGACGCGCGGGTCGATCACCCGGTAGTACGCACTGGTTCCACGGGTCGACTTGCCGATCAGCCCCTTTTGCGCGAGCACGCGCAGATGCTTGGAGACGTTCGCCTGGCTGCAGCCGAATTCAGCCGTCAGGTCGCCGACATTGCGCTCCCCGTCGCGCAACGCGTTGAGGATTTTCAGGCGCATCGGTACCGCCATTGCGGCAAAGAACTCCGCGACCTGCTCCAGCGCTCGGTCGTCCAGGTGCTGCATCGGTGACCCCTTTGGAAGATTCGGCAAGGTGCACATCATAACGCTGGTCTCGCCCTTGACAATATAACTATGTGGCTATATAGTAACCAAAGTTTGGGAATTCGGCAAGCCTGATCCGATTTCCCGGCCGGAAACGCCCGACCACCCCTATCCACCCGTACCACCCGCACCACCCGCAAGGACTGCCAATGACGCATGCAAGGAGTTTCGCGATCGCCACGATGCTGACGGCGTTGCTGGGCACGGCGATGGCCGCCCCGCTGCAGACGGTGACCGTCGCCCCGGCGGCGGCGCAGCGCAGCCATACGGCGGAAGGGGTCGTCGAAGCCGTGCGCCAGAGCGCCATTGCCGCCCAGGTGCCGGCGCGCATCACCGAGATTCGCGCCCGCGCCGGTGACGCGGTCAAAGGCGGTCAACTGCTGGTCCGCCTGGACGCGCGCACCGCCTCCGATCAACTCGCGGCAAGCCAGGCGCAGGTGGCCGCGGCGCAGGCGCAACTCGACGCGGCGCGCAAGGACTTCGAGCGCAATCGCCGGCTGTTCGAAAAGCGCTACATCAGCCAGGCGGCAATGGAACAGGCCGAGGCGCAGTTCAAGGCGGCGGAGGCGCAGGCGCGGTCGACCACGGCGCAGGCCGGCGTGGCCTCCACGCAGACCTCGTTCACGACCTTGGTGGCGCCCTATTCCGGCATCGTCGCCGTGGTGAACGCCGAGGTCGGAGACATGGCATCGCCCGGCTTGCCGCTGATGACCATCTACGACCCGACGGAGTTGCGCGTCGTCGCCCAATTGCCCGAGAGCTACGCGCAGCACCTTGTGCGCGACCAGCCGGTGCGCATCAGCTTTGCCGGGGGTCCCGACGGCCCGCGGATCGTCGAGACGACACGCATGGTGCTGCTGCCCACCGCCGACCCGTCGACGCATACCAGACAGGTGCGCCTGACGCTGCCCGCCGGCTTACCGGGCCTGGCCCCGGGCCTGTTCGCACGTGCCAGCTTCGCCCTGGCGCTGCCGGACGCAGTGCGCATCAGCGTGCCCACGCGTTCTCTGGTGCGCCGCCCGGAGTTCAGCGCCGTATACGTGATTGACGCCAACGGCCATGCGCAATTGCGCCAGGTTCGACCGGGCCGCGAAACCGGCGACAAGGTCGAAATCCTGACCGGTCTTCGCCCGGGCGACCGGGTCGCAGTCGATCCCGTCGCCGCCGCCAGCCAGAAACCATGAGGGCATCGTCGCCACCTGCACTGGGCGTGTCGGGCAGCATCGCCCACTATTTCCAGTCGGCGCAGATCACCCCGCTTCTGGCGCTGCTCGCGCTGCTGCTCGGCGCCTTCGCGATCCTGATCACACCGCGCGAGGAAGAGCCGCAGATCAACGTCACCATGGCCAACGTGCTCATCCCCTTCCCGGGCGCCTCGGCTGCGGATGTGGAACAGATGGTCGCCTCGCCGGCGGAACAGGTGATCAGCCGCATCGTCAACGTCGAACACGTGACCTCGGTGTCGCGTCCGGGACTGGCGGTGATTACCGTGCAGTTCGAGGTCGGCGTCCCCCGGATCACCGCGCTGGTGAGTCTCTACGACACCATCCTGTCCAACCAGGACTGGCTGCCACGCAACCTCGGTACCTTGCAGCCGCTGATCAAGCCCAAGGGCATCGACGATGTGCCGATCGTGACCCTGACGCTGCACGCCTGGGATGCCAATACCGGTCCGGCCGACCTCGAACGCGTGGCGCACGCGATCGAGGTGGACCTCAAGCGCGTCCCGGGTACTCGCGAGATCGAAACTATCGGCGGGCCACGGCGCGCCATCAACGTGCGGCTGGATCCGGCGCGGCTGGGAGCCGCAGGCGTCACCGTGACGGAGATCCGCAACGCCCTCCTCGCCGCCAACGCCGGCGCGCCGATCGGCGAGATCAACACCGATAACCATGCGGTGCTGCTCGACGCGGGCCCCTACTTCCGCGACGCGCGCGACGTCGGCAGCCTGATCGTCGCCACGCGCAATGGCGCACCGGTGTTTCTCGAACAGGTGGCCACGCTCGACGATGGTCCGCCGCTACCCGATCGCTATGTCTGGTACGGCACGCCCGGCAAGGACGCACGCGAGTCCGCGGCGGTGACCATCAGCATCACCAAGAAGCCGGGCCAGAACGCGGTCGACGTGGCCGAGGCGGTGGTCGCCCGCGTCGACCGGCTGCGCAACGCGGTTATCCCCCCGAACGTCGCCGTCGACGTCACCCGCAACTACGGCGCCACCGCCAACGACAAAGCCAGGAAACTGATGCAGAAACTGGGCTTCGCCACGCTTTCGGTCGTGGCGCTGGTGTTGCTGGCGCTCGGGCGGCGCGAGGCGGTGATCGTCGGCACCGCGGTGATCCTGACGCTGGCCGCGACGCTGTTCGCCTCCTGGGCCTGGGGCTTCACGCTAAACCGCGTGTCGCTGTTCGCGCTGATCTTTTCCATCGGCATCCTGGTCGATGACGCCATTGTCGTCGTCGAGAACATCCACCGGCACCGCCAGCTCGAGCCGGATCGCGCTCTCTCGGAAATCATCCCGCAGGCGGTCGACGAGGTCGGCGGACCGACCATACTCGCCACGCTGACCGTCATCGCCGCGCTGCTGCCGATGGCCTTCGTGTCCGGCCTCATGGGTCCCTACATGAGTCCGATCCCGATCAACGCGAGTCTTGGCATGCTGATCTCGCTGGCCATCGCCTTCACCATCACTCCCTGGCTGGCGCGCGTCCTGATGGCCCGTGCGCCCGCGGGCCATGCCGCTGCCGGCAGCGCAACGTGGCAGCAACGGTTTTTCCACGGCATTTTCACGCCATTCCTGGATACGGCCAGGGGTGGACGCAATCGCATTTTCCTCTGGCTCGGCGTGCTGGCGCTGATCGCCGCTTCGGTCGCGCTGCCGGTGTTCAAGCTGGTGGTTCTGAAGATGCTGCCGTTCGACAACAAGTCGGAGTTCCAGGTGGTCGTCGACATGCCGGCCGGCACGCCATTGGAGGGCACGGCGGCGGTCCTGCGTGACATGGGCAGCTATTTGTCCACGGTTCCGGAGGTCGCCGACTACCAGGCCTACGCCGGGACGGCGGCGCCGATCAATTTTAACGGCCTGGTCCGGCAGTATTACCTGCGCCGCGGCGGCGAGGTCGGCGACCTGCAGGTCAACCTGGTCGACAAGGCGCATCGCAACGACCAGAGCCATGCCATTGCGACGCGCGTCCGCCCCGAGCTGACCCGCATCGGCGAGGCGCATGGCGCGCGCGTCAAGGTCGTCGAGGTCCCGCCCGGGCCACCGGTGCTGGCACCCATCGTCGCCGAGATCTACGGCCCGGACGACGCCGGGCGCATCGACGCCGCCCGCAAGGTCGAGGCCGCATTTCGCAGGCAGGCCGGCGTCGTGGATTCCGATCTCTCTCCGATCGCCGATGCGCCACGCTGGGTGGTCAATGTCGACCGAGCGAAGGCGGCGCTGCTCGGCGTACGCCAGGACGACGCCATCGCCACGCTGCGCGCAGGACTCGCGGGCGAGGACGTGACCTACCTGCGCGACGCATCCAAGTTTCCCGCGGCCATACGCCTGCAGCTTCCCGCTGCGGCACAGGGCGACCTGGACGGCGTGCTGCAACTCACCGTGCGCAATGCCGCCGGCAAGCCCGTTCCGCTGCGCGAAGTGGTGACCGTGGACCGCAGTGGTCTGCGCGAGCAGCCGCGCTATCACAAGGACCTGCTGCCGGTCGAATACGTCGTCGGCGATGCCGCCGGCGCGATCGACAGTCCGCTCTACGCGATGTTCTCTATGCGTTCAGACATCCTCGCGCTGCCGATGCCCGGTGGCGGCACGCTGGCCGAGCATTTCATCAGCCAGCCCGACGATCCCTACCGCGGCTACAGCATCAAGTGGGACGGCGAGTGGCAGGTGACCTACGAGACGTTTCGCGACATGGGCCTTGCCTACGCCGTAGGGCTGATCCTGATCTATCTGCTGGTGGTCGCGCAGTTCGGCTCCTACCTGACGCCGCTGATCATCATGGCGCCGATTCCGCTGACGATCATCGGCGTGATGCCCGGCCACGCGCTGCTCGGCGCACAATTCACCGCCACGTCGATGATTGGCATGATCGCGCTGGCCGGCATCATCGTCCGCAACTCCATCCTGCTGGTCGACTTCATCAACCTGCAAGCCGCGAACGGCGTGCCGTTCCGGGACGCGGTGGTCCGCTCGGCGGTGATCCGCGCGCAGCCGATCGCCTTGACCGCGCTCGCCGCCATGGCCGGCGCCTTTTTCATCCTCGACGACCCGATCTTCAACGGGCTCGCCGTGTCGCTGATCTTCGGGATCATGGTGTCCACCGTGCTGACGCTGGTGGTGATTCCGTTGCTCTATTTCGTCGCCTATCGCCGCAAATTCGCGGTTCACTCGGAGAATCAACCATGACCTCTTGGCAACTCGTTCGTTTCCTAGCCGGCATCTTCATCGTGCTGTCGCTGGCTCTTGGCGTACCCGGCAGCCCGCTGTTCGTCAGCCAGTGGTGGCTCGTATTCACGGCCTTCGTCGGCGTCAACCTGTTCCAGAGTGGCCTCACCCGCTGGTGCCTGCTGGAGAGCATCCTGCGCAAGATCGGCCTGCGCGCCGGGACATGAAACACCGCCGTCGTCCGCTGCTCGCGTTGGCCACCGCGCTGGCGTTGTCGGCGCCACCCGCGTTCGCCGACCTCGACCTGCTCACCGCCTGGGCGGCGGCCCAGCAGCACGATCCGGCATTCGCGGCCGCGCGCGTGGAACTCGACGCGGGTGCGGCGCGCGCACGCCAGGGTCGCGCACTGTCGCTGCCGACGGTGACGCTGAACGGCTCGGTCGGCTACGGTGGGGCCAGGCAGAGCACCAGCGGCGCACAGTTCAGCGGCCCCGGCTTCGGCACGGTCGATGGCGTGGATTTTCGCACCGACATTCGTGACGGCACTGCCACCGGCTGGAGCATCCGCGCCGAGCAGCCGATCATCAACAGCGAGCGCAGCGTCAACGCGCGGCAGCTCGAATTGCAGGCCGGGCGCGCGGAAATCGAGCTTCACGCCGCCCGCCAGGACCTGATGTTGCGCACGGCGAAAGTGTATTTCGAGGTGCTGCTCACCGAGAATGCACTTGAGGAAATCCGCCTGCAGAAGGCTGCGACCGCGCGCGCGCTGGACGTTGCGCAGGCGAGCTACGACGAAGGCAAACTCCCGATCACCGATCGCGACGAATCGCGCGCCCGCTACGACGGCATCCTCGCCCGCGAGAGCGTCGTGGAAGACGATCTCGAACTGCGACGCGCAGCGCTGGCCGACCTGACGGGCCTGCCGGTGGAACGTCTGCGCCGGGTTCCATTCGACGCCAGGTTGCAGCTTCCCTCGGTCGGGCCGCTGGACGACTGGCTCGACAAGGCCGGACGGTACAACCCGCAGATCGCCCTGCGTTCGCTCGCGCGCGACATAGCCCAGCAGGAAATCAACAAGTGGCAGGCGACAGCGGCACCGACGCTATCGCTGGTCGCTCAGGCCGGCGGCGACCGCCTGTCCGGCAATGGTGGCTACGGTACCTCGGCCGTTGCCGCGTCGAGCAATGCGGTTGTCAGCCTGCAGCTTTCGGTTCCGCTGTACACCGGTGGAATGCGCAGCGCGCGCGGCGACGAAGCGGTGGCGCTGGCCGAGCGCGCGCGCCACGAGGCCGACGCCACCCGCAAGGCGATCCTGATGCAGGCGCGGCGGGCGTGGCTGGGCGCCAATGGCGGAACGGTCCGCATCGATGCCCTGGGAACGGCGGTGGATTCGGCACGCTCGCGTCTGGATGCGACCGAGATCGGCCATGAAGTCGGAGCCCGCACGACGCTCGACCTGCTGAACGCGCAGGCCGACCTGTTCCGCGCCCGCCGCGAATTGCAGCAGGCCAAGGTCCAGCTGCTGCTCGACCGCCTGTCGCTGGCGGGCGCTGCCGGTCAGCTGTCCGACGGCGATCTCGTTGCGGTCAATGCCAATCTGGCACAACCCTGAATCGACAGCATCGCAGTCGCAATTGCGCGCGACGCCGCCACGCTTTGTATACTGGTTCGGCAATGACGATCGACAAACCACGTCACGGACGAGCAAAGGACGGACATGAGCGACGCGTTGAACTACCTGCTGCAGGCCCGCCCCGAGGCGATGGCTGCGTATTTCAAGTTCCTCAAGGGCGCGGGCGAGCACCTCGACCCGAAGACCCGCAACCTGATTTCTGTGATCACCAAGGTGCATGCGCAGACCGAGAACGGCCTGCGACAGTATCTGAAACGCGCGCTGCGGGAAGGTGCGAGCCGGGATGAAGTTCTCGATGCGCTGCTGATGGCCTTTCCCGCGCTGGGCCTCGCCAAGATCGTCTGGGCGATCGACGTGATCCTGCGCATGGACCTGCCGGAGTTCCGTCTCCAGCCCGCCGACGACGTGCCCTGCTGGCACGACGTCGCACCGGCAGACGCGCTCAAATCGGGCGAGACCGAGTATTTCCAGTGCGACGGCCGTAATCTGTTCGTGTTCAGGATGGGCGCGAAGCTCAAGGTCTACGACAGCCGCTGTCCGCACCAGGACACCGACATCCCGCATCTGGCGCTGGCCGGAACGACGCTGACCTGCCCGAAGCACGAATGGGTGTTCGACCTCGAGTCTGGCGAATGCGTTGCGGAAGGCGATCTGCCATTGACCGAGTTTCCGCACAAGGTGGAAAAGGGCCGGCTCCTGGTGTACTGGTAGCGTCCGGCGTCGGCCGTGCAGGTTGACGGAGGTCAAGTCGCTCTGGGGCCCGCGAGGCCACAATGACGTGGGGCAAAATCCGCCGCGCGGATGATCTATTGCCCACCTTCCGGAGGGCCCCATGAAGAACATCGTGATCCTCGGTGCGGGTACCGGCGGCACGCTCATCGCCAATCTGCTTTCGCATCGCCTCGATCTCGCGCAGTGGAAGATCACCGTGCTCGATCGTGCCAGCCTGCACGTCTACCAGCCGGGGCTGCTGTTCCTCCCCTTCGCCATGTACGGCTATCGCCAGCAGAGCGACGTGGTCAAGCCGATCACCGCGCCCTTGCCCCGCGGCGTGACCTTCGTCACCGCCGACGTGCGCCTCATCGATCACGCCAAGCGCGAAGTGCAGACCGACGGCGCAACCTATCCCTACGACTTCCTGGTCTGTTCGCTCGGCTGTCACTCGGCGCCCGAAGAGGTCGAAGGCATGGCCGAGGCCATGGGCGGGCGGGTGCACACCTTCTATTCGCTTCCGGGCGCTCTGGCGATGCAACCGGCGCTGGCCGACATGCGCGAGGGCCACCTGGTCGTGAACATCTGCGAAATGCCGATCAAGTGCCCGGTGGCACCGCTGGAGTTCGCCTTTCTCGCCGACTACTACTTCCGCGAAAAGGGAATTCGCGACCGCATCGAGATCAGCCTGGTCACCCCCTACTCCGGCGCGTTCACCAAGCCAAATGCCAATCGAGTCCTGTCCAAGGTCGCCGACGAAAAGGGCATCAAGGTGGTGCCGGACTTCGCAACCTCCAGCGTCGACGTCGAGGCAAAGCAGATCCGCACCTACGACGGCCGGACGGTCGACTTCGACCTGCTGTGCGCGATCCCGCCCAATCTCGGCCCGGCAGTACTCGACGACTCGGGGCTTGGCGACGGTGCCGGCTACGCAATGACCGACCCGCGCACGCTCAGGAGCCGCAATGCGGAGCGCATCTACTTCATCGGCGACAACACCAACGTGGGGACGTCGAAGGCAGGGTCGGTCGCGCATTTCGAGGCCGAGACCGTGGTCGAAAACCTGCTGCGCGAGATCGAAGGCGAGGCGCCGCTGGCGACGTTCGACGGCCATGCCAACTGCTTTGTCGAAACCGGCGATCACAAGGCGATGCTGCTCGACTTCAACTACGACATCGAACCGCTGGAGGGCTCGTTCCCGTTGCCGCATGTCGGTCCGTTCTCGCTGCTCGAGGACAGCCACATGAACCACATGGGCAAGCTCGCCTTCCGCTGGGTGTACTGGAACATGCTGCTGCCCGGCCACCTGCCCAACGTACCGCTGCTGCCCGCGCACATGAGTTTCCTGGGCAAGGATCTGAATACGGCGCCGCAGATCCGCGTCGCGCGGGCAATGCATGTCCACGAGGTGATGACCACCGATGTGGTGACCGTCCAGCAAGGGACTGCGTTGCCCGCCGCCGCCGAACTGATGGTCGAGAAACGGGTGAGCGGCCTTCCCGTCACAGACGTCTACAATCGACTGGTCGGCATACTCACCAGTGCCGATTTCATGTCGGCGATGAACCTCGATGCGGGTGTGGTCGCCAATGCGCTCGAAACCATTGTCCGCAAGCGGCGGGCGCGAAAGGGCATGGGCACCATCGTCGATGACATCATGACGCGCAAGCCGATCACCATCCGCGCCAACGACACGCTCGAGCACGCGATCCAGCGCATGGACCAGAACAAGATCAAGCGCCTGGTGGTGACCGATGCCGAGGACTACATCAAGGGCATCGTGTCGCGCGCCGACGTGGTCAAGTTGTTCGCGATGAAGTAGGCGGCGCGCACCACCGCCCTCCCCGCGTCTTGCCGGTCCGGCGGCTAGCGGTCATAATTTGTCCGCCGTACAATTCTCGACAACCGACTTCTCCCAGGCGGAAATCCGCGGTGCCGCCGCGTTGCCGCCGGACTGCCCCGATTGAAGATCTGCATCGTCTCCGACAGCCATGACCGCGCGCCGATACTCGCGCAGGCTGTGGCCGAAGCCAAGGCGGAGGGCGCGCAAGCGGTCATCCACTGCGGCGACCTGATCGGCACCAACACCTTGCGGCCGCTGCTTGCTTTCGGTCTGCCCATTCATCTGGTGCACGGCAACAATCTCGGCGACGCCGCGTCGCTGTGCAGGCTGGTCGGTTGCTCGAACGGCCTGCTCACCTATCACGGCAGCGACGCGGATCTCAATCTCGGCGGTCGCCGGCTGTTTGCGACCCACTACCCCCACTATGGTCATGGGCTGGCCTGCACCGGCGACTACGATGCGGTCTTCTGCGGCCACTCGCACGAGGCCAGCGTCACACTGCAGAAGAACGTCAAGGGCACGTCGACCTGGCTGGTGAATCCCGGCACCGTCGCCGGCCTCGGCGGTCCCGCCACCTGGGCGCTCGGCGATCTCGCCACGCTGCATTTCGAAATTCGCCAACGCGACTAACCGGCTCCGGCGGGACAGTACGCTCAGCGTTTACCGCGCCCGGCCTTCCCGGGCAGGAGCTGGCGCAGCAGATCCTCACAGGTCTCCTCCGACATGTAGCGCGGTACCGGATAGTTGGTATCGGCTTCCCGGCAGGCGGCCTTGGCCAATGCGGGAATATCCGCTTCGCGCAACGCGTCCAGGTGGCGTGGAATCCCCAGATCGCGGTTCAGCGCCTCCACCGAGGCGAGGAATTTCTTCGCGAGAACGGTGGGCTTCTCGCCTTCCTTTCCGACGCCGGCGCGAACCGCCAGGACGGCCAGTTTCCTGGTGATGGCCGGACTGAGGAACTCGAGCACCCGCGGCAGCACGATCGCGTTCGCCAGGCCGTGCGGCGTATGGTATTTGCCGCCGAGCTGATGCGCGATCGCGTGGACGTAACCGACATTGGCCCGCGTAAAGGCAAGGCCGGCATAGCTTGCCGCCAGCGCCATCTGCTCGCGTGCGGCTAGATTCCGGCCGCTTCGGTAGGCGGTGCGCAGGTTGCCATAGATCAGGCCGACGGCCGCCAGCGCCATGCGATCCGTCTGGCTGGTCGACCAGTTGCCGACGAAGGCTTCGATCGCGTGCGTCAAGGCGTCCATGCCGGTGGCCGCGGTGACAGCGCGCGGCAATCCGCACATCAATGACGGATCGAGGGCGGCCATCGTCGGCACCAGGCGGGTGTCGGCAATGACCAATTTCCTGTTGGTTCGCGGATCGGAAACCACCGCTGCCACGGTCACCTCGGAGCCGGTGCCCGCCGTCGTCGGCACCGCATACAGCGGCACGGGAGCGTGCAGCCCCTTGAAATAGCCAACCAGCCTGCGTGGATGCTTCTTGTTGGTGATCGCCAGTGCAATGGCCTTGGCCGCGTCCATCGGCGATCCACCGCCGAACGCGACGATGGCGTCGCAGCCGTTCTTCTTGTAGAACGCGATGCCTTTTTCGATTACCGGGATCGGCGCATCCGGGGTAATCGCGTCGAACACGACGAACTTGGTACCGCCCGCGGCCAGCGCCTTGGTCAAGGCATCGGGCAAACGCTTTTGCACGATGATGCGGTCGGTCACGATCAGGATCTTCCGGTGGCCAAAGCCGCAAAGCGCCTGGCCCAATAGACGGCTCGCCCCCGGACCGACCAGCAGCATCGGTTGCGGAATCGGCAGCAACCCCGTCACGATCCCTGCCGCACGCATCGCCGTCGACAATCCGACGGAGCGCACGACATCGGCAACAACACCCGGCATTGCGATCATTTTCGAACTCGCTTCTGAACTTGGAGCCTGTCAGCTTGCGCCAAACTGTGCGGGGCGGGCCATGCACGCAAGCACTTTCGTAGATCAGGATCAAACAACCGGCGGTTCCGCAGCCGGTGCGACGGCGGGATCGCCTTACAATTTGATTTGATGGTCGTGCGCACCGCAGAACACGGTGCGCGATACTCCGGCCTGCCTGGGCAGGCCGGTCTGGCTGGTGGCAGGACATGGCCTGCAACCGATATTGCCGGCAGGTCACCACCGGTCCACGGAGCAGAGATGAAAAAAGTGATCGGCATCAGCCTGGGATCAGGCGACCAGGATTTCGAATTCAAGGCCCGATTCCTGGGTCAGCGCTTCGATGTCCGGCGCCAGGGCACCAACGGCAGCACCGCCAAGGCGGTCAAGCTGCTGAAGCACTTCGAGCAGCATGCCGACGCCATCGGTCTGGGTGTGGTGAAGGACCGCTACGCGGTCGGGTCGCGGCGCTACGTCGAAAAGGACAGTGTGCGCATGAAGGGCGCGGTAAAGCGCGTTCCCGTGACCACCGGCGGCCGCCTCAGCGACATCCTGCAGGAATGGGCGCTGCGCCACGTCCAGCTCAAGCTGGGCGACTATTTCACCAACGCCAACGTCCTGTTCTTTTCGGGGCGGACCAACTACAAGCTGGCGTTGTCCATGTCGGAGTACACGCAGAACCTCCAGTTCGCCGACCCGCTGCTCCAGCTCGGCGTGCCCAAAATGCTGACGTCGCTGGAGACGCTCGAGCTCTACACCAGCGGTGCGCACTACGTGCTCGATTGGACGCCGGCCAGTGTGATGAACTCGCTCCCGGTCAAGGAGTGGATGCGTTTCGTGCTGCGCCGGGCGATGCAGGAGTCGACCGTCATCGTCGCACCGGTCCACGAACTGGACGACTTCGGCGCCGAAGAATTGGCCGGCAAGACCATCATCACGTCCACCGTCAACGACCGGCGGATCGCGCAGTTCAAGGAAAAGGGTGTCCACATGGTCGTCGACGGCGCGCCCATGCTGTTCGATCACGTGCTGGACCCAAGTCTGCTGGACGCCATGATCATCGCCGCGACGCAAACGACGCCAGACGAAATCCTCGAGGACGACTACCTGGAGATCATCACCGGCCTCGAACTCGAGCCGCGCATCATCTATCCGAATGGCTTCAAGCGCGTCAACCGCTTCGCCTTCGTCATCCACCCGCTGTCGCAGGAATACTTCAAGAACATCAAGCCCATCGAGCTGCTCTCCCAGGTGTCGCCGCCGATCTTCATGGACACGCTGGAGAAGGCGATGGCCTATGCGCCCCCTTTCGTCTACTCGAAAATCACCGGCATCAAGTCGCCGACAGGCGTAGAGGTCGAAGGCTGGCTGATCTCCGTCGGGGGAACGCCGAAGGAGATCATGAGCCACAGCCCCGAGTTCACCTACCGTCGCCTGCTGGATGCGGCGCGGATGGCCAGGCGACTCGGCGCGCAGATCATGGGCCTCGGCGCCTTCACCAAGGTGGTCGGCGACGCGGGCCTCACCGTCGCCCGCCGCGCACCGCTGCCGATCACCACCGGCAACAGCTACAGCGCGTCCGGCGCGCTGTGGGCCGCGCACGATGCGTTGCTGCGCCTGGGTCTGGTGCCGATGCCCGGTCGTGGCAAGAAGGTTCGGTTCAAGGCGATGGTGGTGGGCGCGACCGGAGCGATCGGCTCGGTGTGCGCACGCCTGCTGGCGATGGTCGCCGAGGAGGTCTACCTGGTGTCCCCCGAAACCGCCAAGCTGCTGGCGCTGAAGGAGTCCATCCTGAAGGAGACGCCGGACGCCACGCTGGTGCTTTCCTCGCGGGCCGACAAGGACATCGCCGACATGGACATGATCGTCACCGCGACGTCCGGCGCCGGCAAGAAGATCCTGGACATCATGAAGGTCAAGCCCGGATGCGTGATCACCGACGTCGCCCGTCCGCTGGACCTGCCTCCCAGCGAAGTCGCCAGGCGACCCGACGTGCTGGTGATCGAATCGGGTGAGATCCTGCTGCCGGGAAAGGTATTGATGAAGAACATCGGGCTGCCCAAAAACGTGGCCTACGCCTGCCTGGCCGAAACCATCGTCCTCGCACTCGAGGGGCGCTTCGACAACTTCACCGTCGGCCGCAACATCGAATGGGAGAAGGTCCGGGAGATCTACCGCCTCGGCCGCAAGCACGGCATGAAGCTCGCGGCCATTTCCGGCGTCAACGGGCCGTTTTCAGACGCGGACATACGCCGCGTGCGAAAACTGGCGCTGGCCGCGCGAGCGAAGGGCACTGCGACCGCGGCCAAGCCCGCGTCCAAATCCACACCGCGAAAACGAACCGCCGCGTCGCGAACTAAAGCCGGCCGAACACCTCGTTGATCTGCTGCGATACACGAACGAAGGTGGTGCGCTTGGACAGCTCGCGCAGTCGCCGCGCGCCGACGTAGGTACAGGCCGAACGTACGCCGCCGAGAATTTCCTGCACGGTACCGGCGACCGGACCACGGTAGGGCACCAGCACCTCCTTGCCCTCGGCCGCGCGGTAATCGGCCACGCCACCGGCGTATTTCTCCATCGCGGCCTTGCTGCTCATGCCGTAGAAGCGCTGGAATTTGCGGCCGTCGCGCTCGACGACGTCACCCGAGCACTCGTCGTGCCCGGCCAGCATGCCGCCGAGCATGACGAAGTCCGCACCTCCGCCCAGCGCCTTGGCGACATCGCCCGGCGTCGTGCAGCCGCCGTCGGCGCAGATGTGCCCCTCAAGCCCGTGCGCCGCGTCGGCGCACTCGATGATCGCCGAAAGCTGCGGGTAGCCGACCCCCGTCATCGCCCGCGTCGTGCACACCGATCCCGGCCCGATGCCGACCTTGACGATGTCCGCGCCGGAGAGAATCAGCTCCTCGGTCATCTCGCCGGTGACCACATTACCGGCCATGATGACCAGGTGCGGGTAGCGCTCGCGAATCCTGGCAACGAAGCGCACAAAGCCCTCGGTGTAGCCGTTGGCGACGTCGATGCAGGCGTAGCGGATCGAGGAGTCGCCGCCGCTGCCGGCCGCATCCATCACCCGCGCGAACTTCGTCTCGTCGGCCGTGGTGATGCCCATCGAATAGAACGCGGCAGACTTGCGCTCCAGGCCCTTGAAGAAGGCGACCGCCTCGTCGTCGGCATAGTGCTTGTGCAGCGCGGTCGACATCTCAAAGGCATCCAGCGCGCGTGCCATCTCGAATGTGCCGGTGGTATCCATGTTGGCGGCGATGATCGGCACGCCGTGGTAGTCGACCTGCGCATGGCGGAAGCGGAACTCCCGTGAGATGTCGACGTTGGAACGCGTGGACAGCGTGCTCCGCTTGGGACGGATCAGCACGTCCTTGAAGTCCAGCCTGACCTCGTTTTCGATGCGCATCCTGTCTCCCTGCGCCAACTGCCGGGCGAGAAAAAACGCCGGGTCCGGGGCGGACGCGACGTTGATGGAGTATACGGCACGCCGGAGGCGGGCCTATCAGTCAGCCTGCGCCGCCAGCGCGTCGGCAAGCGCCCGCCAGGAAAATTCGCCGTCGGCCGGATAGCGCAGGCCGGCGTCCGCCATCTGCTGCACCAGCGCATCGTGCCGGACCGCGGTCGCGTTCGCCATGGTCGGCGGCATGCCGGCCTCCTCCAGCGTCAGCGCGACTTCGCGCATTTCGGCGGCGCGGCGACGGCCGTGCTCGGCGACGCGGCTGACCAGGTAGTCCGGAAGCTTCGCGGTCCAGCCCATGTGCGGGAAGGTCTTGTCGAGCGAGGCGAGGACCGCATCCTCGGCGCCGAAGCGCCGCGCCGCGAACATGCTCTCGACCACCAGCGCCTCGATGCCCTTGATCATGATGCTGCGGCACATCTTGATCGCCGAAGCCGTGCCGATTTCCTCGGCCACCACGGTTGCGTTCATGCCGAGCGTCCTCAACGCCAGCGCCAGCGCCGCCGCGCGTCGCCCGCCGAGCAGCATCGGCACCGCGAGGCGCTGGGGTGGAACCGGCGCCATCACCGCGGCCTCGACGTAGGACGCTCCGGCCGTCTCGACGATTCGTGCATTGCCGCGCTTGGTTTCCGGGGAGACCGAATTTACATCGAGAAAATACTGTCCGGCGCGCAGCAGTGCGGCGGCATTGCGTGCCACGTCGCGCGACGACGTCGCTGTAACGGCCGAGATCACGAGCTCGGCGCCTTCGACCGCCTCGGCCAGCGAGTCGCGCGCGCTAGCGCCGGCCGCCTGTACACGCGCCAGCATGGCGGGCCTCGACTTTGGCGCATCGAGCAGGATGTCGTAGGTCGAGATTTCCAGGCCCTGGCGGACGAGATCCTCGCCGAAGATCGCGCCGACCTCGCCGAAGCCGACGAGGGCGATGCGCCGGATGGATTGCTGGTCCTGCATGGGAAGTCTCCGGGGCCTGCTGTTCAGTGTCTTGGTGGCGCCGCGTCGGGACCGACGCCGAGCGGCGGGGGCATGATCGCCACCAGTCGCCGGAACAGCTCGCGAAAGGCCTTGCTCGCGGGGACTCCGACGACAGGGTCGCTGTTGGACGCGAATGCCGCATCGATCGCCTCCCAATCCTCGCCGATCAGTGCCTTGATTGCCAGAGGCAGCACTTCGTCCTCCTCGCGACGCATGTGCAGCCAGTGGAAATGTGCATAGCGTTCGACGGCGTCGGCGAAAGCCGGCAGCGCCGCCGGATCGGCGCGATAGCGTTCCCACAAGGCGCGGAGTTCGAGGAAGCGCTGGTGGCCGACCGAGTGCTCGCGGGACAGACCGTCGAGCAGCGGCCCAGCCTCGGGCCGGCGGACGCGCAGCCGCGTGAACAGGTGATCGTCTTCCTTCGGGTGGTGCAGCCGCTCGGGGAATTCGCCGATGTAGTGGAACAGCGCGCCGAGCAGCGCGTGGTCCGGCGCCATGCGCCCGGCGGCAATCTCCGCCACCAGATGCCGCAGGCCCTCCAGCACCGCCGTGATCGCGCGATGCTCGTCCTCGATGATCGCGATGGCCTTCATCCGGTCGCGCCTCCCTTCATGACACCGCAATCAGCCGCTGCAGCGTCTCCGGGTCCGCGAGCAGCGACTCGCTGCGGCCACGGTGGACGATCCTGCCACGTTCCAGCACGATCGCGTTGCTGGTGAGCGACAGCGCAAGCTTGGCGTGCTGCTCGACGACGATTACCGCCATGCCGCTGTCGGTGACCAGCTCGCGGATCACGCTCATCAATTCCTGCACGATGATCGGCGCGAGGCCTTCCATCGGTTCGTCGAGCAGCAGCAGGCTCGGATTGACCATCAGCGCGCGGCCGATCGCCAGCATCTGCTGCTCGCCGCCCGACAGCTGGTTGCCGAAGTTGCCGCGACGCTCCTGGAGGCGCGGAAAGATTCCGTAGATGCGATCGACGGTCCAGGGGCCGGGTCGAGCGACCGCCGTCAGGTGCTCCTCGACCGTCAGCGAGGCGAACATCATCCGCTCCTGCGGCACCCAGCCCAGCCCGGACTGGCTGCGCCGATGCGTCGACAGCCGGGCCAGGTCCTTGCCGCGCCAGCGCAGGCTGCCGCCGTGCTGCCGCGTCAATCCCATCAGCGTGACCAGCAGCGTCGTCTTGCCCATGCCGTTGCGGCCCAGCAGCGCAAGCGTGTCGCCCTCGGCCAGCGACAGCGACACGTCCTCGAGCACCACGCCGTCGCCATAGCCCGCGGTGAGTCCTTCGACGGCGAGCAGCTCAGGCATGCTGGGCCTCGCCCAGGTACACCTCGCGCACGCGCGGGTCGGCGGCAATCTCCTCGGGCGTGCCTTCGGTCAGCACGCTGCCGCCCACCAGCACGGTGATTCGCTCGGCAAACCGAAACACCAGTTCCATGTCGTGCTCGATGAAGACAATGGTCACGTCCTTGGGCAGCGCGGCGATCGCGGCAAAGAGCTCCTTGCTCTCCCCCGCCGGGATGCCAGCCGCCGGTTCGTCGAGCAGCAGGATGCGCGGCTTGGTCGCCAGCGCCAGCGCGATCTCGATCAGCCGCTGCTTGCCGTAAGGGAGGTCGCGGGTGAGCGCGTTCGCCTCGGCGGCAAGGCGCAGCGTACCGAGCAGCGCCTGCGCCTCGGCGATTTCGTCGCGCCGCGAGGCGACCGTATGCAGCCAGACACCGGCCACGCCCTTGCGCTCGCAGATCGCCAGCACCACCGACTCCAGCACCGTGAGCTGTGCGAAAAGCGTATTGATCTGGAAGGTGCGTGTCACGCCGCGCTTGACGCGCTGATGCTGCGATAGTCGGGTGATCCGCGCGTCGCCCAGGTGGACCTCGCCGGAGGTGGGCGGCAGCGCGCCGGTGAGCAGGTTGATGAGCGTGGTCTTGCCGGCACCGTTGGGACCGATCAGCGCGTGCCGCGCGCCCTGCGCAAATGCAAGCGTGATGTCGGTGTTGGCCGCGAAGGCGCCGAAGTTCTTGGACAGCGCGGTGGTGGACAGCGCGGCGGTCATGGCCGTGGTCCACGCAGCCGCGCGCGCAAGCCGTCCAGCGCGCCAAGGATGCCGCCGCGTGCGTACATGACGACGGTCACCAGCAGCAGCCCGAGCCAGAACTGCCAGTACACCGGATTGAGGTCGGACAGGTAATGGTGCGCGATCATGAACACCGCGGCGCCCAGGACGCCGCCGTAGAGCCGGCCGGCGCCACCCAGCACCAGCATGATCATCAGGTCGGCCGAGCGCGGGAAGCCGAATACGTCGAGGCCGACGAACTGCGTCGTCTGCGCCAGCAATCCGCCGGCCACGCCGGCCATCGCCGCGCTGACCGTGTAGATGGCGATCAACCGGCGTTCCACCGGGGCGCCGATCGCCGGCATGCGCCGGACATTCTCGCGCACGCCGCGCAGCGACAATCCGAACGGAGAGTTGACGATGCGGCGGGCGACGATGAACAGCAGCAGCAGCACGCACAGGCTGTAGACGTACCCGGTGGTGCCGGTCATCCCGAACGAGAACACGCCGAACAGCTTCCACATGCTGACACCGGTCAATCCGTCGGCGCCGCCGGTGACCGAGCGCCACTGGTTGGCCGCCTCGTAGAGCATAAGGCCGATGCCCAGCGTCACCATCAGCCGGGCGAGATCGGCGCCGCGCACGACCAGGAAGCTGGTGGCGAAACCGAGCATCGCACCGACCGCGCCGGCGACGATCAGTCCGCTGACCGGCTCTCCCCAGCCGTGGACAGCCAGCAGTCCCGCGGCATAGGCGCCGACGCCGAAGTAGGCGGCGTGCCCGAGCGAAACGATGCCGGCGTAGCCAAGGATCAGATCCAGCGACACCGCGAACAGCGCGGTGATCAGGATCTGGCTGCCGAGTACCCGGTAGTCGGGAAACAGGAAAAAGAACGCGACCGGCGCCAGCCAGAACGCGATCTCGGCCGGACGCCAGCGGTCGCTGGGCAGCTGCGCCGCCACCGCCGACTCGCTCACGCGCGCCTCCCGTAGAGGCCCGCCGGGAACGCGATCATCAGCGCGACCATCAGGAAGTAGATGATGAACGAGCCGACCTGCGGCACGTAGTACTTGCCCGCGACGTCGCAGATGCCCAGGACCATGGCCGCGACCAGCCCGCCCTTGATCGTCCCGGCGCCGCCGATTGCCACGACCAGCAGAAAATAGACCATGTACTTGAGCGGAAACGTCGGGTCGAGGCCGAGCACGTCGACGCCCAGCGCGCCACCCAGGCCGGCGAGCCCCGAGCCCAGCGCAAAGGTCACGCCGAACACGCGATGCACGTTGATGCCCAGTCCCGCGGCGGCGACCGCGTTGTCGACCGACGCGCGCACCTGCGCGCCGAAGCGCGTGCGCACCAGCAACAGGTGCAGCGCGACCGTGATCGCGATCACCGCGCCGACGAGGAACAGCCGGTAGGCGCCTACACCACGACCGAGCACCTGCACCTGCCCACGCAGGAAATCAGGCAGCTGCACCGGCTGCTGCGACGGGCCGAAGAAATAGGTCGTGGCCGCGACCGCCATGAACACCAGGCCGATGGAGAACATCACCTGGTCGAGGTGCGGCGCCTTGTACAGGCGCTGGTAGAGGGTGCGCTCGAGCACGATGCCCATGGCCGCGCCGACGACGAAGGCGACCGGCAGCGTCGCAAGGAACGGCACACCCGCGCGGGCCATCAGCAGCGCGCAGGTGTAGCCGCCGGCCATCGCGAACGCGCCGTGCGCCAGGTTGACGAAGTTCATCAACCCCATGGTCACCGACAGCCCGATGCTGATGATGAACAGCAGGCTGCCGTAGGCGATGCCGTCGAACAGCACCCCGATCAGGTTGCCCAGCATCGTGCCTCGCCTTCTTCCAACCTGCCGATCAGTTCCCCGGCGTCTTGACGTTCTCGATGGTCGCGAACTCGACGTTCCACGGCTGGCCGTTGACCATCTTCACTTCACGCAGGTAGACGTTCTGGACCGCCTGGCGGGTCGCCGGGTCGATGGACATCGGGCCGCGCGGGCTCACCCACTTCATGCCCTTCATCGCCTCGACCAGCTGCTCGCCGGTCGCGTTCGCACCGGCCTTGGCCAGCGCCGCGTAGATGAGGTGCATGCCGTCGTAGCCGCCGACCGAGTGGAAATTCGGCCGCATGCCGTTGTTGGCCTTCATCATGCCGTCGACGTAGGCCTTGTTCTCGGGCGAATCGTGCGCGGCCGAATAGTGGAACGACGTGATCAGGCCGACTGCGGGCGCGCCCATGCTCACCAGCAGATCGTCGTCGGTGACGTCGCCCGTGCCGATCAGGCGGATCCCGGCCTGCTTGAGACCCCGCTCGTCGAACTGCTTCATCACGGCAAGGCCCTCGCCGGAGGGCACGAACACGAACAGCGCGTCGGGCTTGGCATCCTTGGCGCGCTGCAGGAACGGCGCGTAGTCGGGGTTGCGCAGCGGCGTGCGGATCGACTCGACGATCTCGCCGCCGGCCGCCTTGAAGGTGGAGATGAACGTCTTCTCGGCGTCGAGCCCCGGACCGTAGTCCGTCACCATCGTGACCACCCGCTTGATCTTGTTCTTGGACGCCCAATCGGCGATCGGCGCCGTGATCTGCGGCAGCGTGAAGCCGGTGCGCACGATGTACGGCGAGCGGGACGGAATCATCTCGGTCGCGGCCGCCATTACGACCATCGGCACCTTGGCCTCGGTGGCGACCGGCGCCGCAGCGAGCGCCAGCGGCGTCAGGCCGAACCCGGCCAGCACGTTGACCTTGTCCTGCACGACCATCTCCTGCGCGATGCGCTTGGTGGTCTCTGGCGCGAGGCCGGTGTCGTCCTTGACGATGAGCTCGACCTTGCGCCCGGCGACCGTGGTGCCGTTCTTCGCCATGTACAGGCGCACCGCCGCCTCGATCTGCTTGCCGGTCGATGCGAACGGACCGGTCAGCGGCAGGATCAGCCCGATCCTGAAGGGGTCGCCGGCCTGCGCCTGCGCCGCGAGCGGCATCAGGCCGAGCAGGACGGTGGCGGCGAGACGCTGCAGGATCCTGCGGCGTGGGCTTGCGTGGGTCTGGTTCATGTTGCCTCCTTGGGCGGGTGGGAATGGTCTGGACTACGGTGGATCAGGCCGCGAGCTGACGCTCCAGCCGGTCGAGCGTCCGGTAGCACGGAAGCACCTGCGCCACGCTGGCATTGGGCTCCCGTCCTTCGCGGATCGCGGCGAAAAACTCGCGATCCTGCAACTCGATGCCGTTCAGCGAAACGTCGACTTTCGATACGTCGATCCTGCCGTCCTTGCCGTCGACCAGGTCGTCGTAGCGCGCGACGTACGTCCCGGTGTCGCCGATGTAACGAAAGAACGTGCCCAGCGGGCCATCGTTGTTGAAGGACAGCGACAGCGTGCAGAGCGCGCCGGTCGAAGCCTTGAGCTGGATCGACATGTCCATGGCGATGCCCAGTGCCGGATGGATCGGCCCCTGCAGCGCGTTGGCCGCGACGATGTCGCCGCCGGTCTGGTAGAGGAACAGGTCCACCGTATGCGCCGCGTGGTGCCACAGCAGGTGATCGGTCCACGAGCGGGGCTGCCCCAGCGCGTTCATGTTGGTGCGGCGGAAGAAGAACGTCTGCACGTCCATCTGCTGGATATTGAATTCCCGGGCGACGATCCTCCGGTGCACCCACTGGTGGCTGGGATTGAAGCGGCGCGTGTGACCAACCATCGCGACCTTGCCGGTCTCCTTCTGCGCGCGTACCACGGCTTCGGCGTCGGCGAGGCTGTCGGCCAGCGGTATTTCCACCTGCACGTGCTTGCCGGCCTTCAGGCAGGCGAGCGCCTGCGCGGCGTGCATCTGCGTGGGCGTGCACAGGATCACCGCGTCGACGTCTTTCAGCGCAAGGCTGTCGGCGAGGTCGGTTGCGACATGGCCGATGCCGTACTTCGCCGCAACCTCCTTCGTCTTGCCGGCCTCGCGGCCGACCAGCGAAATCACCTCGACGCCGTCGATCAGACCGATGGCGTCGAGGTGCTTGGTGCCGAAGGCGCCGGCACCGGCCAGTGCCACCTTGATCGGCCTGCTCATCGATCCACTCCCATCGTCGTGTTCCCGACCATCGACGCGAACGCATTCATCGAGCATTCTCCAGCACCAGGTGGCCGACGGCGGTGTTCGACGCGGGCACGTGGTAGAAGCGGTGCGCGACGCGCGGCGGCGCATCGTCCATGGCGCCGCGGGCGATCAGCCACATGACCAGTTCGATGCCCTCCGAGCCGGCCTCGCGCACATAGTCGATGTGCGGCATCTGCGACAGGCCCTCGGGGTCGGCAATCAGGCGGTCGAGAAAAGCGTTGTCCCAGTCGCGGTTGATCAGCCCGGCGCGCGGCCCCTGCAGCTGGTGGCTCATGCCGCCCGTGCCCCAGACCTGGACGTTCAGCGGCTCGTCGTAGGACGCAACCGCCTTGCGGATGGCCCGGCCCAGCTGCCAGCAGCGCCGGCCGGAGGGCACCGGATACTGGACGACGTTGACCGCGAACGGAATCACCCGGAACGGCCAGGCCTCGGGCTGCCCGCAGAGCAGCGACAGCGGAACCGTCAGGCCGTGGTCCACGTCCATCCGGTTGACGATGGTCAGGTCGAAGTCGTCCTGGATCACCGACTGTGCGATATGCGAAGCAAGCTCCGGATGGCCCTGCACGACCGGCACGGGACGCGCGCCCCAGCCCTCGTCGGCAGGCTTGAACTCCGCGGCGCAGCCGATGGCGAAGGTCGGGATGATCTCCAGGCTGAACGCGGTGGCATGGTCGTTGTAGACCAGGAAGACCACGTCGGGCGGATTGGCCTTCATCCATGCGCGGGACGCGTCATAACCCTTGAACACCTGCTGCCAGTAAGGCTCCGCGGTCTTACCCTGGTCCATGGCGATGCCGATGGCCGGGACGTGCGACGTGTAGACGCTGGCGCTGATCCTGGCCATCACTTGCTCTCCTCGACATAGCGATTGCCCTCGATCGATCGGCCGCCCTTCAGCATCATGTCGCGATACTCGGCCTCGCTCATGCCGGTCATGCTGCCGGCCATCTGCTGGTAGGTGAGGCCGTCGGTCGCGCCGATCCTGGCCAGGAAGTAGATGTTGCCGCCCAGCGCGATGCAGCGGTTGAGGTCACGCGCCATCACCGCCTGCTTCTGGTCCTCGGTCATCGGCCATTCGTCGAGATAGGCGCGTTCGTCGGCCTTGAAGCGCTTCCGGTTTTCCGCCTTCATCAGCGACGTGCAGAACTGATTGAGGTGATAGCCCTTGCGCGACTGCTCGGCGTCGAAGATGGTCGTACCGGGTACATCCTTGTAGGGTTTGTCGAGCGCCATGATTTCTCCTTCAGCGAAGTTCTTCCGGCCAGTACAGCCGCATCGGGTTGTCGACCAGCAGCCGGCGCTGCTGCTCGGCGGTGGTTGCGATCTGCGGCACGAAGTCGACCAGCAGCCCGTCGTCGGGCATGTGGTCCTTGAGGTTGGGATGCGGCCAGTCGGTGCCCCAGAGCACCCGGTCCGGGAACGTCTCGACAATCCGGCGCGCGAACGGCACGACATCGCGATAGGCGTTGCGTTCTCCGTCGAGCGCAGGCGGACCGCCGACCGACAGCCGTTCGGGGCAGCTCACCTTCGACCAGATGTTCGGATGCTCGCGCAGCATGCGCACGAACAGTTCGAATTCCGGCCCGTCGACAGGCTTGGTCACGTCGGGCCGGCCCATGTGGTCGACGACCACGGTGGTCGGCAGCGCAGTGAAGAAATCCCACAGCTGCGGCAGGTCCGCCGCCTCGAAGTAGACGACGACGTGCCAGCCCAGCGGCGCGATGCGCTGCGCGATCTCGATCAGCTCGTCCCTGGGCGTGAAATCCACCAACCGCCTGACGAAATTGAAGCGCGTGCCGCGGACCCCGGCGGCATGCAGGTCGGCCAGTTCGGCATCGCTGACGGAGCGCCTGACCGTTGCCACGCCCCGCGCCTTGCCGCCGGAATGGCGCAGCGCGTCGACCAGCGCGCGATTGTCGGCGCCATGGCAGGTCGCCTGCACGACGACATTGCGCGCGAAGCCAAGCCGGTCGCGCAACGCGAACAACTGCTCCCGCGACGCGTCGCAGGGCGTGTACTTGCGCTCCGGCGCGTAGGGAAAGCGCGCGCCGGGGCCGAACACGTGGCAGTGCGCGTCGACGGCCCCCGGCGGAACGTGGAACCGCGGCTTCGACGGCGCCGGATGGAACGGCAGCCAGCCGGGCGACATCCGGAAATCGGCCGGACTTGTCGCCTCCGCCGCTGCAGGCGCGGCGGCGGCGGGGGTCGATGGGACGCGCAGTGGCGGCATGTCCATCGCGCTCAGTCGATGTACTT
Source organism: uncultured beta proteobacterium (assembly GCA_963712105.1). Classification (GTDB taxonomy): domain Bacteria; phylum Pseudomonadota; class Gammaproteobacteria; order Burkholderiales; family Casimicrobiaceae; genus VBCG01. The sequence goes on along the minus strand of CAVQGR010000007.1, from coordinate 137,544 downwards.
GAGGCCGGCCTTGGCCAGCGGCTCGCGCATCTTGTACATGTCGAGCCCCAGCACGCCAGCGGCCAGCTTTTCGCGCTTCTCGGCCTCGTTGGCCTCGCGCGCCTGGGCAGCATCCGCCGCCTGCCGGGCGATCGCGGCGGGCACCACGACCACGCCATCGTCATCGGCGATCACCACGTCGCCAGGATGCACCAGCGCCCCGGCGCAGACCACGGGAATGTTGACCGACCCCAGCGTCGCCTTGACCGTGCCCATGGCGCAGATCGCGCGCGAGAACACCGGGAACTGCATCGCCGTCAGGTCCCTGACGTCGCGCACGCCGCCATCGATGACCAGTCCGCCGGCGCCGCGGGCGCGAAAGCTGGTCGCCAGCAGGTCGCCGAAGAAGCCGCCCTCGTTGTCGGCCGTGCACGCCGCCACCACGATATCGCCCGGCTGCAGCTCTCCGGCCGCAACGTGCAGCATCCAGTTGTCGCCCGGCTGCAGCAGGACGGTCACCGCGGTTCCGCACAGGTGCGCGCCCGCATGGATGGGCCGCATGTACGGCTTCATCAGGCCGACGCGACCCATGGCCTCGTGCACGGTGGCCACGCCGAAATTCGCCAGCCGGTCGACGGCTGCACGGTCGGCACGGACGATGTTGCGCCTGACGATGCCCAGCTCGTTCATGCTCATTGCCCCCTCGCCTTCAGCGCCGCGTCGAGACGCGGGTACACGCGCCGCGCGTTGCCTTCGTAGATCTTGTGACGGTCCTCGGCGGTTAGCGCCGCCGCCTCGATGTAGCGTTTGGTGTCGTCATAATTGAAGCCGGTCTCCGGGTCGATGCCGCGCACGGCGCCGATCATCTCCGAGGCGAAGAGCACGTTGTCGACCGGGATCACCCTGGTCAGCAGGTCGATGCCCGGCTGGTGATAGACGCAGGTGTCGAAGAAGATGTTGTTCAGCAGGTGGTCGCGCAGCAGCGGCTTCTTCAGCTCCTGCGCGAGGCCGCGGAAGCGTCCCCAGTGGTAGGGCACCGCGCCGCCGCCGTGCGGAATCACGAAGCGCAGCGTCGGAAAGTCGCGGAACAGGTCCGCCGTCAGGCACTGCATGAACGCCGTGGTGTCGGCGTTCAGGTAGTGCGCACCGGTGGTGTGGAAGCAGGCGTTGCAGCTGGTGCTGACGTGGATCATCGCCGGGATGTCGTACTCGACCATTTTTTCGTAGATCGGGTACCAGTGCCGGTCGGACAGCGGCGGAGACGTCCAGTGTCCGCCCGATGGATCCGGGTTCAGGTTGATCGCGACGAAACCGTACTCGTTGACACAGCGCTCCAGTTCGGGGATGCAGGTCGCCGGATCGACGCCCGGCGACTGCGGCAGCATGGCCGCGCCGATGAAGTGCTCCGGAAACAGCCGGCTCACCCGGAAACAGAGCTCGTTGCAGATCGCCGCCCAGGTCGAGCTGGTCCGGAAATCGCCGACGTGGTGCGCCATGAAGCTCGCCCGCGGCGAGAAGATGGTCAGATCGCTGCCGCGCTCCTTCATCTTGGCCAGCTGGTTGGTCTGGATGCTTTCGCGCAGCGCGTCGTCGTCGATCGCAAGCTCGGACGCCTTGGGCGCGACGGACGGATCCTTGAGGCCGGCAATCTGGCGGTTGCGCCACTCCTCCAGCGCCTTCGGCGCAGTGGTGTAGTGGCCGTGGCAGTCGATGATCATGCTGACGGTCCTTTCCATATTGAAGCCGGGATCATCGCCTCGCCACGCATCAGCAGCCGGGCGGTACGCAGCAGCGCCGCCCGGGTGACGTTCTGCGGATGGTCCGGATCGACCTCGAGTTCGACCGAGAACTCTCCGGTTGGATGCTCGATCGAGACCTGCTTGACCTGGCCCTTCGGCACCACGGCGATGCCGTCGCAGACCGACCCATCGAGAACGCAGGCGGTGGCCGCCGTCACTGCGGCGAGCACGCCGATCGCGTCGTGGCAGACATGCGGGATGAAGCTCCTGGTGCCGAGGCTGCCGCCGTGCCGCGGCGCCGCGATCAGCGTCATTTTCGGATAGTTCTTCGCGGTGACGTCGCCCAGGCCCATCGCCTGCCCGCAGGCGAGGCGCAAACGCTCGAGACGAGTCTTCAGTTCGGTGTCGGCGTTCAGCTCGGCCACGGTCTCGCTGCCGCTGCGCCCGACATCCGCCGCGCGCAGCATGACCAGCGGCATGCCGTTGTCGATGCAGCTGACCTCGATGCCGTCGACGACGTCGCGAACATTTCCTGTCGGCAGCAGCCCGGCGCACACCGAGCCGGCAGTATCTAGGAAGTTGATGGCGATCGGCGCGGATGTTCCAGGCACGCCGTCGATTCGCGCATCACCCTGGTACTCGACCCGGCCGCCCGGCGTCTGCACGGTGATGTCGCACTGCATGTCGGTATTGAGCGTCAGCACGCGGAAGGTGCTGCTCGCTCCTTTCGGTTTCACCAATGCGGTTTCCAGCGCGAAAGGCACCACCGCTGCGAGCATGTTGCCGCAGTTGGGCGTGGTGTCGACGCGGTCGCTGTCCGGCTGCAATTGCGCGAACAGGAAATTGAGGTCGACGCCCGGCCTGCTGCCGCGGTCGACGATGCCGACCTTGCTGGTCAGCGGATGCGCGCCGCCGAGGCCATCGATCTGGCGCCTGTCCGGCGATCCCATCACCGCGAGCAGCACGCGGTCGCGCTGCGCGATGTCGGAAGGCAGGTCGGCGGCGCGGAAGAACGGCCCGCGCGACGTGCCACCGCGCATGAACAGACAGGGAATGGCAGTTTGGATGATTTGCTCCGCCTGATGGGGGCTCTGCCCGTGAGGCCGGAAGTACCGGACGCGGTGAAACCTATACGACGATCCAAGTCTGCGCCTCATCCTAGCCATCGAAAAGCCAGATCGGTATACTAGCAGTTATGCCGATCCGGCATGGATGGCATCGTGCGCCCCGAAGCTGCCATGGATCTCAAGCAACTCGAGTATTTCGTCCACGTCGTCGACCTTGGCGGATTCAGCCGCGCGGCACGCTTCCTGCGCATCGCCCAGCCGGCGATCAGCAGGCAGGTCCGCAACCTCGAAGTGGAGTTGCGCCAGAACCTGCTGCTGCGCAACGGCCGCGGCGCCGTCCCGACGGAAGCCGGCAAGCGACTGCTCGAGCATGCGCGGGGCATCCTGCAGCAGGTGGACCGTGCCCGGCGCGACGTCGACGAGACCAAGGGTGCCCCGGTCGGTCAGGTGGTGGTGGGCCTGCCACCGACGGTCGCCCGCCATCTGACGCTGCCCATCGTGCGCGCGTTCAGGCAGCGCTTTCCGCAGGCATCCCTGTCCATCGTCGAGGGACTGTCGGCCAACATCCAGGAATGGCTGTCGGTCGGCCGCGTCGATGTGGGACTGATCTACAACCCGGCGGTGACGCCGGACGTCGAGTACCGGGTGCTGCTCGAGGAGCCGCTGTGCCTGGTCTGTGCGCGCAAGGACGGCAAGCAGCCGCGCACACTTCGGCTTGCCGAATTGCCCCGCTATCCGCTGCTCATCCCCAGCCGCCCGCACGCGATCCGCATGCTGGTCGAATCGCGCCTTGCCGGAATCGGCCTGCGGCCGCAGGTGGCGATGGAGATCGACGCGATTCAAGCCATCCTCGAACTCGTCGCCGACGGCCACGGCTTCGCAGTGCTGTCGCCGCGCGCGCTCCAGGGTGCAGCCTCGGCGACGCGACTGCATGCGCGACCGATCGTCCAGCCGCAGCTGGTGAGCGCGCTCGCCGTCGTAACCTCCGCCCTGCGCCTCTCGACGCCGCTGCAGAAGGCGACCATTGCGGTGATCGAGGAACTGGCCGGCCCGGCACTGGCGCCTGCCTGAAGCGAATGCAGCGCCGCGCCGCGACGCGACAGCATCGCGTCGATCTGGTTAAATCGGTCATCGAGCCCGCCCCGCGGCTCGCCCGATGCACGAGGAAGAGTGCCATGAGCCAGCGACTGACCCCACCGTTTCGCGCCGACCACGTCGGCAGTTTTCTACGCCCGAAATACCTGCTGGAAGCCCGCGACAGGAAAGCGCGCGGCGAGATCACGGCGGAGGAGCTGCGTGCCACCGAGGACCGCGCAATCACCGATGTGGTGAAGATGCAGGAGGATGCCGGCCTGCAGTCGATCACCGACGGCGAGTTCCGCCGCACCTATTTCCACATCGACTTCCTCGAGCAGCTGGGCGGCGTGAAGACCGAGATCCCGGTGACCATCCGGAAGCCCGACGGCAGCGAGGAACTGGCGCCCCCGGTGATGCGCGTCGTCGACCGCGTCCGCCATGTGAGGGACATCCAGGTCGCGGACTTCAACTATCTGAAGAGCCAGACGCGACGCACGCCGAAGGTGTCGATTCCTTCGCCGACGATGCTGCATTTTCGCGGCGGTCGCGCCGGCATCAGCCGCGAGCACTACCCGGACCTGGAGGCGTTCTACCAGGACACCGCGGACGCCTACGGCGCCGAACTGCGGGCGCTGGCCGCGGCCGGCTGCACCTACGTGCAGATGGACGACACCAATCTGGCTTACCTCTGCGACCCGAAGATGCAGGAGGCGGCCCGCCAGCGCGGCGACGATCCGGCCGAGCTGCCGCATCGCTATGCGTCGTTCATCAACCGCGTTGTCACGCAGAAGCCCGCCGGCATGACGCTGTGCACGCACTTGTGCCGCGGCAACTTCAAGAGCACCTGGGCGGCCGAGGGCGGCTACGAGCCGGTGGCCGAGGCGCTGCTGTCGGAAATGAACCTCGACGGCTACTTCCTCGAATACGACGACGACCGCAGCGGTGACTTCCGCCCGCTGCGTTTCGTTCCGCCGGGGAAGACCGTCGTGTTGGGGCTTGTCACCACCAAGGCTGGCACGATGGAGTCCAAGGACACGCTCAAACGCCGGATCGACGAGGCCTCCCGCTACGTGCCGCTCGAGCAGCTCGCACTGTCGCCACAATGCGGCTTTTCAAGCACGGTCCACGGCAACGACATCGCCATGGAGGCGCAGGCGGCCAAGCTGCGCCTGATCGTCGAGGTCGCGCGCGAGGTCTGGGGCGACGACTGACGTAAAGTCCCAAAGAGGTGCGACGAACGCCTTTCGGCCCGTCGTCGAGACAGCCGACTAGGCGAGCCTCGCGTAGTACTCCCGCAACACCTCCAGCACCTCGGGCCGGCTGAATTCCGGCGGGACCTCGGTGCCTTCCGACAGCGCCTTGCGCAGTCCGGTCCCCGACACCTGCAGGCGGTCGGCAGCATCGTGGGGACAGGTGCGCCCCGACGCCATGCCGCCGCATTTGTAGCACCAGAAGGCGATGTCGATCTTCAGCGCCTGCGTCTTGAGCGCATCCTTCGGGATCTGGTCGAAGATATGATGCGCATCGAAGGGACCGTAATAGCTGCCGACTCCGGCGTGATCGCGGCCGACGATCTGGTGCGAGCAGCCGTAGTTCTGCCGGAACAGCGCGTGCAGCAGTGCCTCGCGCGGACCCGCGTAGCGCATGTCCAGTGGGTACCCGGCCTGGACCACGGTCTGCGGCACGAAATAGCGCTCGGCCAGCACGGCAATGGCCTTGGTGCGCACGTCGGCCGGAATGTCTCCGGGCTTAAGCGCGCCCAGCAGCGAATGCACCAGCACGCCGTCGCAGACCTCGATTGCGATCTTGGCCAGATATTCGTGCGAGCGGTGCATCGGGTTGCGGGTCTGGAAGGCGGCGATTTTCGACCAGCCCAGCGAAGTGAACAGCGCACGGGTCTCGGCCGGCGTCATGAACAGCGCGCCGTAGCGCGCGGCGAAATCGCCGGTCGACAGCACCTTGATCGGCCCGGCGAGGTTCACCGCGCCCTGCTCCATGACCAGTTTCACGCCAGGGTGCTCGAGGTCGGTCGTCCGGAACACCGTCGCGCACTCATGCTCGCGGTCGATGCTGTACTTCTCGGTCACCGTCATCGTCGCCAGAGGCGTGCCGTCGTCCGGGTCGGCCAGCGTGATCGCCTGGCCGGTGCGGATGGAGTCGGCGAACTCCTGGTCCGCGGACAGCGTGATGGGGATCGGCCAGAACAGGCCGCTCGCCATCTTCATGCCGTCGCACACACCCTGCCAGTCGGCGTGCGACATGAAGCCTTTCAGCGGCGTAAAGCCGCCGATGCCGAGCATGATGATGTCGCCCTTTTCGCGCGAGCTGACACGCAGCGTGGGCAGCGTCTTCGCACGCGCAAGTTCCGCGGCCAGTTCCGCTCCCTCCAGCAACAAGGGACACAGTTCTCCACCGCCATGAGGTTCAACCAGTACCATGGAATCGAATGCCTTTCTGCGGATGCCCGCATTTTGAGTCTGTCCGGCAGCACGATGCTCGATGCCGTTTGGCGCCAACCGGATGGGCGCCCGTACCTGGAACCAAAAAACAAATTTCCACTACGCCACCGCCTGATAGTAGAGATTCTGTGGATGGTTGGCCTCGGCGAAGAAGAACCAGCGCTCGGCCAGCAATCCGAAATACTGTACGACGAATGCCGGCAGCAGCCAGCCCGTCGGCGCGCCGCCAAGCACGATCGCAACCAGCACAGCCGGCAGCACGAAGGCGCCGGCGAGGAACAGCCACTTGACCAGACGCACCAACGGCATTGCCCGGCCGTGCATGAATTCCCGCGTGTTGAACGAGCCACCCATGAATCCCTGCGACTTCTGGACGATGCGCGGATGCTTGATTCCCAACGCTGTCTGCAGCGTCGACTTCGGACGCAACCGGTGATTGCGCAACAGCGCGGCCGAGCGCCCAAGCAACCCAAGCACGGTAAGGATCAGCGCCCAGATCGCGAAAAACCGGATGAGCTCCGGCGCCATCCAGATGGCGCTTGCTGCGGCCAGCAGGAATCCGGAGGCGCCCCCCATCAGGATGAAATTCAGCACGGTCAGCGGTGATGCCCATTCGCGCAGGAACGGCAGGCAGGCGTAGATCATTCCGGTGCACGCGTACAGCGCGAAGGCGAGCACGGTGCCGGCGACGCCCAGCACCGCGGTGGCATGGATGGTCATGCCCGAGGCCAGCGTCACCAGTACCGGATTCCAGCCCGTCAGGTGCGCACCACCATACAGTGCCGCCACGGCCATGAAGACCGGCAGCACGATCACCTCGCGCGAAAGCCACGACGTGCGCCAGCGTGCCGCCGAGCGCCAGGCGCGCTCCGGACGGCCGAGGTGAAAGAACGAGGCGACCAACCCTGCCGCAAGAAAGAGCAGCGCGAGGACACTGCCGCGCGCGTAGAAACCGGGGCCGTCCTGCACCGGCAGCAGGCCGAACAGCGCATACAGCTCCACGGTGACCAGCGCCAGAAACAATCCCTGGCCGGCGCCGATCAGCGTGGTGAGCAGGAGAACGGATAGGGCCGGTCGCATGGCAATCGCCTCGCGTCACCAGGACGTGACGTCGTCCAGCGCGGGATCCTTCTTGGCCGGCTTGGGCAGCAGCCCGTCGACCTTGAGCGGATTGTCGGTGCGCTCGAGTTCATCGCCGTGGATGCGGCGTTCGGTCCGCCGTCGCGGCAGATAGTGGTTGGACGGATGCGTGCCCCACTCCGGCATCAGCGCGTAGCCGGCATTCTCGCGGATCGCCGTCGAGACTTGCGAGTCCGGATCGTGAATGTCACCGAACAGCCGCGCGTTTGTAGGGCAGGCCATCACGCAGGCCGGCTTGCGCTCCTTTTCCGGCAGCGCCTTGTCGTAGATGCGATCGACGCAGAGCGTGCACTTGGTCATCACCTTGCGTTCCTCGTCGATCTCGCGCACGCCGTAGGGGCAGGCCCACGCGCAGTACTTGCAGCCGATGCACTTGTCGTAGTCGACCAGCACAATGCCGTCCTCGGCGCGCTTGTAGGACGCACCGGTCGGGCAGACGGGAACACAGGGCGGATCCTCGCAGTGCAGGCAGGACTTCGGGAAGTGCACGGTCTGCGTGGACGGATATTCGCCGACCTCGAAGGTCTGCACCCGGTTGAAGAAAGCGCCCGTCGGATCCTTGCCGTAGGGCTCGAAATCGGCGAGCGCTCCGGCCGAACCCGAGGTGTTCCACTGCTTGCAACTGGTAACGCAGGCGTGACAGCCGACGCAGACGTTGAGGTCGATGACCAGCGCGAGTTGGGTCATGACCGTTTGTTCCGGCCTGCGAAATAGGCCAGCACTCGCGAAGTCGCGCCGGTGCCCGGCGCCGCCGGCACCGCCGCGAAGCGTGGCCAGGTTTCCGCTGGCTCGTCGGCCGCCGCCGGATAGATGCGCACGCGCACGTCGTACCACGCCGCCTGCCCGGTCACCGGATCCGAGTTGGAAATGCGTGCGCCCGCCCCGGCGCCCGGCAACTCGTCGGCGATCAGGTGATTGAGCAGGAAACCACGTTCGGCCTCATTGGCATCGGGCGTCAGGCGCCACGCTCCGGGCGCCTTGCCGATCGCATTCCACGTCCAGACCGTGCCGGGCTCGACAGCCTCGGAGTAGCTGCACAGGCAGCGCACCTTGCCCCAGGCCGACGCCACCCACATCCAGCCACCGTCTTCGATGCCCGCGGCGCGGGCCACTTTGGGATTCACGAACAGGTGGTTGTGCGCGTGGATCTGCCGCAGCCAGGCATTCTGCGAATCCCAGGAGTGATACATCGCCATCGGCCGTTGCGTCACCGCATTCAGCGGATAGCGCGCGAGATCAGAGCACTGCGCTTCCAGTGGCTCGTAGTAGAACGGCAGCGGATCGAAATAGATGCTCAGGCGCTCGCGCAGGTGCGCCGGCGGCTTGCGCGAAATGCCCTTGCCTTGCGCCGCCAGCCGGAATTTCTGCAGCACCTCCGAATACAGGTGGATCAGGATCGGCTCGTCGTAGCGCTGGATGCGCGTGCGCTGCGACCAGGTCAGGTAGCCCTTGTTCCAGTTGCGCATGTACTGGTAGGACGGCGGCAGCTTGTGGTGATAGACGCAGTTGTTCGCCGCATACATCTCCCACTGCCGCGGATTGGGCTCGCCGACCATGAATTTCTCGCCGCCCTTGCCCCGCCAGCCGGACAGGAAGCCGATGCCCGATCCGGGCTCGGTCTCGTAGTTGATAATGAAGTCCGGATAGTCGCGGAACTTGCGGCTGCCATCTGGGCGCACGAATGCCGGCAGGCCCAGCCGCCCCGCCACCTCGATCAGTACTTCCTGGAAGGGTTTGCATTCGCCGGTCGGCGGCACGACGGGGATGCGCACGCTGTCGACAGGTCCGTCGAATTCGGAAATCGGCCGGTCGAGCATCGACATGACGTCGTGGCGCTCGAGATAGGTGGTATCCGGCAGCACCAGGTCGGCGAACGCCGTCATTTCCGACTGGAAGGCGTCGCAGACGACGATGAATGGAATCTTGTATTCGCCGCGATTGTCGCCTTCCGTGACCTTGTCGTTCAGCATGCGCCGGACCTCGACCGTGTTCATGGTCGAATTCCACGCCATGTTGGCCATGAAGATCATCAGCGTGTCGATCGGGTACGGGTCGCCGCGCCAGGCATTGGTGATGACGTTGTGCATCATCCCGTGCACCGACAGCGGATATTCCCAGGAGAACGCCTTGTCGATGCGCACCGGCGTGCCGTCGTCGTTGACGAACAGGTCGTCGGGCTCCGACGGCCAGCCCAGCGCCATGCCGTCGAGCGGCGCATTGGGCCGGATGGCCAGCGGCGTGTTCGGCGTCTTGGCGCAGGGCGGAATCGGGCGCGGAAACGGCGCCTTGTGGCGAAATCCACCCGGGCGGTCGATGGTGCCCAGCAGAGTCATCAGGATCGCCAGCGCGCGCACCGTGTGGAAGCCATTCGAATGCGCGGCCAGCCCGCGCATGGCGTGAAAGGCGACCGGATTGCCGGTGACCGTGTCGTGTTCCTTGCCCCAGGAATCGGTCCAGGGGATCGGCAACTCGATCTTCTGGTCGCGCGCGGTGATGCCCATCTCGTGCGCCAGCCGGCGGATGGTGTCGGCGGCGATGCCGGTGATCCCTGCGGCCCACTCGGGCGTGTAGTCCTCGACGCGTTCTTTGAGCAACTGGAACGCCGGCTTGACCCCAGTGCCGTCGGGCAGCGTGAATGTGCCCATCAGGAATGGATCGGCACCCTCGCTGTGGGTGAGGACCGGCCGATCGGTCACCCGATCCCACCACAGCTTGTTCTGCGGGTCTGGACAGCCTTCCTCCAACGGCACTTCGGTGCGCACGAACATGCCGAATTCGTCGTCGCGCTCGTTCTGGTTCACCAGCTGCCCGGCATTGGTGTAGCGGACCAGGAATTCGCGGTCGTAGAGCCCGAGCGCGATCAATTCATGGATCAGCGCCAACAGCAGCGCACCGTCGGTGCCCGGCTTGATCGGCATCCAGTCGTCGGCGATCGCCGAATAGCCGGTGCGGATCGGATTGATGGAGATGAAGCGGCCGCCGTCGCGCTTGAATTTCGAAATCGCGATCTTCAGCGGATTGGAATGATGATCCTCGGCAGTGCCCAGCATGATGAACAGCCGGGCACGCTCGAGATCGGGGCCGCCGAACTCCCAGAACGACCCACCGATGGTGTAGATCATGCCGGCGGCCATGTTGACCGAGCAGAAACCGCCGTGCGCCGCGTAGTTCGGCGTGCCGAACTGCCGTGCGAACAGGCCGGTCAGCGCCTGCATCTGGTCGCGCCCGGTGAACAGCGCGAATTTCTTCGGGTCGGTGGCGCGGATCGCGCGCAGGCGCTCCGCCAGCAGCGTGAAGGCCTCCTCCCAGGTCGTCTCGACGAATTCGCCGGCGCCGCGCTCGCTGCCCGGCTTGCGCAGCAGGGGGCGGGTCAGCCGCGCCGGCGAGTACTGCTTCATGATCCCCGACGAACCCTTCGCGCAGAGCACGCCGTTGTTCAAGGGGTGGTCCGGATTGCCTTCGATATAGCGAATCTCGCCGTCGCGCAGGTGCACCCGGATCCCGCAGCGGCAGGCGCACATGTAGCACGTGGTGTTGCGCGTCTCCGTCTTGGCATCCGGAAGCGGAATAGCGGTCGGATCATGGAGGGGATGGCTGGGCATGGCGGTCGCGCGATCGGGGGGACACAGATTCGAGGCGCAAGGCAAAGCCGCACCCTTCCGCGTCAGGGCAGGCCCCATTACCGCAAAGGGGGTCAACCATGTCTATAGCCACATGGGGAAAGATAAGGATACCCCGGATGGGTTGGCGCTTGTCTGCCACTCTGCGCATGCATGCCCCGGGGCCTGCCTTGCACCATGCTGAGGCAGGCCCCATACTTTTCCGGGTTGAGGTGCCGACGGATCTGCCGCCGCCAACGCGGCCATGGCAGAGGCTGGTGGCGGCGCCTGCAAAGGAGACGGATGCCCATGCAATTGCACGGAGAACCGGCGCCGGAGCTTACCGACTTGGGCGACAGGGACCCGGCGGGGCCGTCGCCTGGCGGGGTGGCAACGCCTGCGGCCGCGGCCGCCCGGGCACCGGACGCTCCGACGCCGGAACTCGAGGCTGCGCTGGCGCCCATGCTCGAAGCCATGGTCCGCATTGCGGGTGCCTCGGCCGGCACGGTTGGCATCCTGGCGGCGGGCAGCCTCAATCCGGAACCTGTCATCGCCGTGGGACTGCCGCGAGATCTCCCCCGCAGCGGCGCCGGCGCCATAGCCTTCTGGTGCGACCGCTGCAATTACGCCGATCGGTCTGACCCGGATTGCGCCAACAATCGCCGCCACGCCGATGAAAACCGCCTCGCCGTCGAATGGTCCGGGCCGGTTTGCCGGCGCGTCGTGGCGGTACCGCTGCGGTATCAGGGCGACGCCATCGGCAGGCTCGACCTTCTGTTCGAGTCCGAATACGAACTGTCGCCGCACACGATGCCGTTGCTTCGCGCCGCCGGGGAGTTGATCGGCGTCGCCATCGCCAATGCCCGCCTCACCCGTGAAAACCTGCGTGCCAGCCTGGTCAGCGAACGCCAGTCGATGGCCAACGAGGTCCACGATTCGCTGGCGCAGGGCCTGACCTACATGCGGATGCGGATGAACCTGCTGCGCGATGCCATCCGAGGTGGCGGTGGGCCGGCTGCCGTCAAATACTGCGGCGACGTCGACGAGTCGCTGACCAACGCGCATCGGTGTGTGCGCGAACTGATCACCTATTTTCGCAGCAGGATGGATCCCAGGGGCCTGCGCTGGGCGTTGACGGAGACGGCCGCTTCGTTTCCGGACCGAACCGGCGTCGAGCTCGATTTCGACTGCGCAGCGCCTGACCTGCAGTTGCCGGTGGGGCGGGAACTCGAGGTGTTCCACATCGTGCAGGAGGCGCTGGCCAATGTCTCCCGTCACGCCAACGCCACTCGTGCGCGCCTGACGCTCGATCGGGTCGCCGGCGACTACGAGATCGTGATCGAGGATAATGGCATCGGCATGCCTGTCGATGCAGCCGAAGGCGACCTGGGCGACTCGGGGCATTTCGGGATCGCAATCATGAGCGAACGGGCTCGCCGGCTGGGCGGTCGACTTACAATGGAAGCTGTGGACGGTTCAGGCACTCGGGTACGCCTGCGCTTTCCTGCCGTGCAGCCACAGGACGGAAACCCGACATGAAGAATTCGATCAGCGTCGTCCTTATCGACGACCACGGACTGTGCCGCCGCGGACTCGCGGAGTTGCTCGAGCAGCGGGCCGCGATCAAGGTCAACGGCACCACGGGTAACCCGGACGAGGCGGTGGCGCTGCTTCGCGACACGCGCCCGGACTTGGCGATCATGGACCTGCGGATGGTGCCCACGGACGGCTTTGCGCTGCTGGCGCGGATTCGCGAGGAAGGCATCGACATCCCGGTCGTCGTGCTGACCATGAGCGACCTGCAGGAAGATCTGGCGCGTGCCTTCCGCGCCGGCGTGCGTGGTTACCTGCTGAAGGACATGGATCCGGACGAGGTCATCGACGCGATCCGGCGTGCCGCGCGCGGAGAGGTTGTCGTCGCACCCATGATGACGACCAAGCTCGTCGACATGCTGCTTCCCGACGAGCCCAGGAAGTCGCGCGACAGCCACATGAAGCAGCTGACGCAGCGCGAGCAGGAAATTCTCCAGCACCTGTCGAGCGGCAAGACCAACAAGGCCATTGCGCAGTCGCTGTCGATCAGCCACGACACGGTGAAGCTGCATGTCCGGCATATCCTGTCCAAGCTCGGATTCACGTCGCGCGTTGAGGCAGCGGTGTTCGCGGCCGAGCATCGCGCCGATGCCCCGGAGACTTCGCGCCAGGCCTAGAACCGATCGGGGCTGCGGAAGGCGGAGCCGGACGCCCGGCGTCAGTTGAACCAGTTCAGTCGATCGCGCAGCCGGACCACTTCGCCGACAATGATCAGCGTCGGCGCCTTGACCTTGGCGTTGCGTACGATCTCCGGCAGCGTATCGAGCGTACCGGTCAGCACGCGCTGCTGCGGCGTCGTGCCCTGCTGAATCAACGCGGCCGCGGTGTCACCGGACAGCCCATGTGCCACCAGTTCGCGGCACAGGATGTCGATGCCGACCAGTCCCATGTAGAACACGATGGTCTGGCGCGGTTGCGCCAGCGCCGGCCAGTTCAGGTTCATGCTGCCATCCTGCAGATGGCCGGTCACGAAGACGACCGACTGCGAGAAATCGCGATGCGTCAGCGGAATACCTGCGTATGACGCACACCCCGCCGCCGCGGTGATGCCCGGCACCACCTGAAACGCGATGCCTTCGGCGGCGAGCGTCTCGATCTCCTCGCCACCGCGCCCGAATATGAACGGATCGCCGCCTTTGAGACGTACGACGCGCTTGCCCTCCTTGGCCAGTCGCACCAGCAGGTGGTTGATGTCTTCCTGTGGCAGCGCGTGATTCGCGCGCTCCTTGCCTGCGTAAATACGCTCGGCGTCGACGCGCACCAGATCGAGGATCGGACGCGACACCAACCGGTCGTAGACGACGACATCGGCCTGCTGCATCAGGCGCAGCGCCCGAAAGGTCAGCAGATCCGGGTCGCCGGGTCCCGCTCCCACCAACGCCACCTCGCCGCCGCTGAATACCAGCCGCGCATCGACCAATGCGTCTTCCAGCGCCTTGCCGGCTTCGGCGTCCCGGCCACTGAAGACAAGTTCGGCGATCGGGCCCTGCAGGACGCGCTCCCAGAAGCGCCGCCGCTCCTGCGCCTTGACATGCTGCTTGACGCGCTCGCGGAATGCCCCGACCAGCGCCGCGAGCCGTCCGTATCCCGCCGGGATGAAACTTTCCAGGCGCGCACGCAGCAACCGCGCCAGCACCGGCGAGTTGCCACCGCTCGATACCGCCACGATCAACGGGTCGCGATCAACGATGGACGGCACGATGAACGAACACAGCTCCGGCACATCGACCACGTTGACCGGGATATGCCTGGCGCGCGCCGCGGCGGCGACCGCGCGGTTCACCGTATCGTCGCCGCTGGCGGCGATCACCAGCACGAAACCGGCGAGTTCCTCGTCCCGAAACTCGCCGGCACGTTGCGTCACGCGCCCCACAGCAAGGTCGGCATCAAACGCCGCGCACAGCTCGCGTGCCTGAACGGTGACGCTCGCGCCGGAGCGAAGCAGCAACGCCGACTTGCGCGCGGCGGCGTCGCCGCCTCCGACCACCAGGCATCGCTGCCCGCGGACATCCAGAAATACGGGTAAAAAGTCCATAATGTCCCTAGCCCGCGGCGAGCTGCGGAAATTCCGATATGATCATTTCGAGTCGAACGTCCCATGCCCACGCTTCTCACACTTTCCCGCGCGGCGCGCCTGGTCGGCGTGCGGCGCGGCGTGCTGCAAAGCAGGATAAAGAGTGGGGATCTGGCCGCGTTCGAGGGAATGGTTTCGACCGAAGACCTGCTGCGCGCCTTCCCGGAGGCCAAGCTTGATGACCATGCGGGGCTGGAAAGATTCGAGTCGATCAAGGACGCGGCGTTTGTCCGGCGCATGCGCGAGCGCCTGCTGCCGAGTTCCGAAGTGCTGCTGGCACGCCTGGGGGAACTGGGCCGGGAGCGGGCGCTGGTCGACGCCGAACTCCAGCGCCACCGGACAATCGTGGCACAGTTGCAGGCGAAGCTGCGCGACCCGCAGCCGCGGGCGGGATCGGCGCAGGCCATGGCCACGGAACTGCGCGACTGGCTTCAACGCCAGCTGGAGTACGTCATTCCGGGCGAGGACGAGCAACCGCTTCGGATACAGGAGAATTTTCTGAGAATCATGTCCGCACACGTACAGATTGCGCCGAGCGGCCGGGAGTTTTTCGTCGACGGCAACGAAAGCGTACTCGAGGCAGCGTTGCGCGCCGGGCTTTCGCTCGACTACGGCTGCAGCATGGGCGGCTGCGGAAAATGCAAGGCGAGGATCGTCTCCGGCCAGGTGCACCGGACCCGCCATTCGGATTTTCCGCTCAGCGCGGCCGAAAAGGACGCCGGCATCATGCTCATGTGCTGCAACACCGCCGTCGGGGACCTCGTCATCGAGGCATTCGAGGCGCACAGCGCCGCCGACATGCCGCAGCAGAGCATCGAAGCAAGGGTCAAGTCGGTCGCGGCTCTGGCTGACGATCTGCGCCTGCTGCACCTGCAGACGCCGCGCAGCAACCGCCTGCGCTTTCTCGCCGGACAGTCGGTGTCTCTCACGCTTCCCGGAGGAGCGAGCGCGACGCATCCGGTGGCGAGCTGCCCCTGCGACGAGCGCAACCTCGAGTTTCATATTCGCCTTCGCGACGGCAACGCATTTTCCGCGCAGGTCTTCGACGCGCTGAAGGGCTCGGACACCGTCCGCATCGACGGTCCGAGCGGCGAGTTCGTGCTCGACGAGGACTCCCCCCGCCCGCTCATCTTCATCGCCGGCGAGACGGGCTTCGCGCCGGTCAAGAGCCTGGTCGAACACGCGATGGCCCTCGATACGGCGGAAATGCTGTATCTGTACCGGATCGGCTCCGGCACGGGCGACCACTACCTCGACAACCTTTGTCGCTCCTGGAACGACGCGCTCGACAATCTTCGCTATGTGCCGCTGACCGAAGACCCCTCGCTGCCCGGGGAAGACGCGATGCAACGCGCGCTGCTCCCGGTACTGGAACACCATCCGCAGCTGGACCACCACGATGTCTACATCGCCGGGCCGGCGCGGCTGACAAATGCGGCGGAGTTCCTTCTGCTTCAGCGCGGATTTCCGCGCGCGCAGCTGGTCGTCAATACGCTCGACACCTGAAGCAAGCGCTGCGATTGCCGGCGCGTCCGGCATCATTCGCCGGACGCCGGCCGGGATTTTCTCCCGTACTTGCCCAGGCCGCGCTCGACAGCGGCGACCGCGGCCTCGACGCGCGAGCGCATGCCGAGCTTGCGCAAGATCGCCTTGACGTGGAGCTTGACTGTTCCGTCGGTGATATCCAGAGCGCGTGCGATCATCTTGTTGCTCAGGCCATCGGCAACATGTTCCAGGATTTCCAGCTCGCGCGGCGTCAGTTCCGAGAATGGGGCCGCCTTATTCGACAGGTCCGGGGCGCGGCCCGCCTCGCTGCCGACGAGCCGCGCCAGCGTTCCCACCAATTCGTTCGCCACCACCTTGTCGCCGGTCATGACCGCCCGCAGCGCCGGCACCAGATCCTCGGGTTCGATGTCCTTCAGCAGGAAGCCCTGTGCGCCGCCACGCAGCGCCGCCGACAGGTCGGCATCGTCGCGGCTCATCGTGAGCATCACCACCGGCGTCCGGATGCCACCGGCACGCATCCTGGCCAGGGTTTCGATACCGGTCATGCCCGGCATCTTGATGTCCAGCAGGATGATATCCGGGTGCAGCTCTTCCGCCCGCCGGACGCCCTCCTCGCCGGAACTCACCGAGGCCACCACCTGCACTCCACGGCTGCGCAGCAACTCCTCGATGCCCTTGCGCACCAGCGCATGGTCGTCGATCAGCAGAACGCGCATCCGTGGTTCCGTCATGTCACTTTCCCTCGACCGGTGGCGCGGTGAACATGAGCACGATGCGCGTACCTTCGCCGGGCTCGCTTTCGATGACGATCTGGCCCGGCAATCGCTGCGTGCGTTCATGCATGATCGCCAGGCCGGCGTGCTCGCCCGGCTCGCCCTCCTCGGTGGTCTCGGCCATCCCCAGGCCATCGTCCTCGATGAGCACCGTGTACAGATCATCGACGTTGTTGAGCATGATGCGCACGTTGCCCGCGCCGCTGTGCTTGCGGATGTTGGTCAACGCTTCCTGGATGATGTAGAAGACCTGAACCTCCTGGGCCGGCGTCAGCGCCAGCGCGACGCATTCATTCTGGAAATACACGGCGATGCCGGTTTCCCGGCCGAAGCGCTCGATCAGGTTGGCCAGGGTCTGCACCAGTCCCGCCGCGTCGATCTTCAGCCGGTAGTTGGCAAGCAGATTGCGCAAATCGGCGTTCGCCTGCGTCATCGCGCGTCCGAGGCGGTTCGCCTCGTAGCTGGCGCTGCCGATGTCCTTGCGCACCAGCGCCTCGCTCAACACGCGCAGCTGCAGCCGCATGCCGATCAGCGATTGCGCCAGCGAATCGTGCAACTCGATGCCGATGATGTTGCGCTCCTCGAGGATCGCGAACCGGCGGGCCTCGCCTTCCAGGCGTGCCTTTTCGATGACCAGGCCAAGGTGCCGGCCCACGGTGATCAGCAGGTCCCGCACGTCCTCGCCCATGGCTGCGAGGGGCCGATCGAGGAACAGGTTGTAGACGCCCAGCGTTCGATCCCGGTAGCGAATCGGCACGGCGACGAATTCCGCGCAATCGGACTCGAGCATTGGCTGGCCGATCAGCGCCGCGCAGGCGGTCGTGCCGCGCTGGATGCGCATTTCGCCGTCGGTCGAGGCCCAGCCGCATGGGCAGTGTCCCGCCGGCATCAGGCGATCCTGCTCAACGACCTCCGGGGCGAGGCCACGACTGGCAATGAGACGGGTGTAACCGTCCTCGGTCGCGATGCGCACGCTTGCTGCGCGGGCATCGACAAGTTCGATGAAGGTGTCGAGAAAACCATCGAGCAGTTGCTCGAGGCTGCCGGGCCCGCTCAGTCCGGTCGCGACTGCGTACAGGATGTCCAGCGACTGGGTCTTGCGCGCCAGGCGCACGGTCTGGCTGCGCGCCTGCACGCCGGGGCGTGCCTCCGGCACCGGTTCGGCAACTCCTGCACCTGGTTGCGGAATTGTGGGATCGGACATGCAACAGATCTGCGTCGCGGAAAGCGGCAGCGTATGAAGAAGATCCCAGACTACTTGGCGGAATCCGCGGCGTCCAGCGGCCGAATCAGCCCGCCGACTTCGGCGCCTTGTGCGACGGGTCGTTTGGATTAATGAAAATGAAACGCAACTCGCCCGGATTGATCTCGGCGTAGTCGAGCGTTGCGCCGGTCAGCAATTCGACGCAGCCAGCGGCGATCAGCACGGTGACGGCGCCGGTCACGACCGCGGCATCGCCGTCGGCCCGGTCATCGAAGCCCATGCCGTATTCGATTGCTCCGTCGTCGCCAAGACGTGCCGCCAGGCGCAGGCAGGCCTCGTCGAGACCGGCCTGCTGCGCGGACTTCCGGATCTGCTCCTCCGCCTGCGGGGTGATGGTGATCATGATCCCTCTTTCGGCAACGGCACTCAGCCGGTGCTCCAGGCGCGGGGTCGGCGCATGCCGGCAATGCGGCAGGCCTGCTTGACATAGCCGTAGGGAAACAGCTCGAACAGCTCGTTGCGACCGCCACCTTCGCCACCATGGTACTGGGCCAGGAAGCGGATGACGTGGCGCGCATCCGGAGCGATCTGCCGCTGTTCGTAGTAATCGCGCATGAAGCCGATCACCGCCCAGTGCGCATCCGACATCTCGATCCTTTCCTGGCTGGCCATTTCGACCGCAAGCTCGCGCGTCCAGTCGGCCGGATCGACGAGGTAACCCTCATCGTCGGTCGCCACCGTCTTCCCTCCGCCAGCAAGCACCATTTTCTCTACCTCGATCAGTTCCGCGGTCATGCGGCGCGCAGCGCCTCACGTTTGCACCGGCGGACAAATTCGACAAATCGGGTTGCCCAGCGATTTTCCGCGACATCGCGCATGTGGGCATACGATGCAAGCAGATTCCTGTGCACGATGCCGTCGTTGCGGCCGTCGATGCCGTGACCACGCTGAACCGCATAGGCAAACCGGGTTCCGGGGGCCAGATTCTCGACGCTGGAATAGTGAAACTCATGCGCGCGGATCAGCGCCTGTCCACCGGACTGCGCCGCCCGCCAGAGCCCCAGTCCGGTTTCGCGCAACTCGACATAGCCGCGACCGACCGGGCGCGCATGCATGACGATGTCGGCGGGGATCGCCCCCGCCATCTGCAGCGTTCGACCCTTCCACTCGATGCCGCGGGCGAGATACATCAGGCCACCGCACTCGGCATACGCCGGCAACCCCGCATCGATGGCCGCCCGCAACTCCGCGCGCAAACTGCCGTTCGCAGCGAGCGCGTCCAGGTGCGCTTCGGGAAAGCCGCCGCCGATGAACAAGCCGTCCATCTGCGGCAGCCGCGCATCGCGCAGCGCATCGAACGGCACCAGCTCCGCGCCGGCGGCGCGCAACGCCTCCAGATCGCCGGGATAGTAGAACCCGAAGGCCGCGTCGCGCGCGATCCCCACGCGCAGCGACTCGCCGGTGATCGGCGCCGTGGAGGACATCGGCGCGAAGTCCGCCAGCGGCGCGGCCTGGCGGGCCACGGCCAGCAGCTGGTCGAGATCGACCTGCGCGGCGATCCGCTGGGCAATGGCATCGATGCGTTCACGCGCGATCCGGTCTTCGTTGCTGGGCACGAGGCCCAGGTGGCGCTCGACGATGGTCATGCTTGCGTCGTTGTGGACGGCGCCCAGCACCGGCAGGTCAGTGTAGTGGCGGATGACCGCGCGGAGCTTGCCCTCGTGTCGCGCGCCCCCCACGCGATTCAGGATCACGCCGGCGATGCGGATGTTCCGGTCGAATGCCTGGTAGCCAAGCAGCAGCGGCGCGATGCCGCGCGTCATGCCACCGGTGTCGATGACCAGCACCACCGGCGTGCCGATCATCGCGGCGAGCGCGGCATTGCTGTTGCTGCCGTCGACGTCGACTCCGTCGTAGAGTCCTTTGTTGCCCTCGACCAGTCCGAGCGAGGCGCCGCGCATGCGCCGGGCAACCTCCGCACGAATTTCGTTTGCGTCGGAGAGCCAGGGATCGAGGCTGTAGCAGGGTCGCCCCGCCGCCAGCCCCAGCCACAGCGGATCAATGTAGTCCGGGCCCTTCTTGAACGGCTGCACAACCTCGCCACGGGCGCACAGCGCCGCGCACAGACCAATGGCCACCGTCGTCTTGCCAGAGGATTTGTGTGCCGCAGCGACGAGCAGGCGATTCATCCAGCGGTCGGCTTGACATCGCCGTCGGCGAGACTCTGCGGCAGGAACGGCAGCGCCTTGAGCGCCACCGCGGTCAGCGCCAGCGCCAGCGCCGCGCCACCCACGCCGAGCGCAATCTCGTACAGGCTGGGCGCATAGGCCGCGATCACGCCGTCGAAGGCGCTGCTGGTGACGTCCTTGCCCGGAAACATCAGCTGCGGAAACGCCTGGCCACCGATGATGATCACGTAGATCTGCGCAAGACCGCCGGCGATCACGCACAGCGCCGCCGCCGCCACGGCGCCGCGGGCGCGCCAGGACGGAACGAACAACAGCACCAGCGGAATGACGCCGCCGACCACGATCTGGCCGACCCAGAACAGCGCCGTATAGACGCCGCCATCCCAGAGCAGGAAGCGTTCGAGGTCGTGTTGGCGGGCGATGTAGAGGTTGACGACGTGGTACACGGCGACAAGGTAGAGGACCGCGGCGACGAAAACGCCGAGCAGCCTGCCAAGCCGTTGCAGCACGGCGTCGCCGAGAACCCGGTGACCCAGGCGGCAGGCCGCCATCAGCACCAGTACGAAGATCGCCAACCCGAACGAAAACGACATGGCGATGAAGAGCGGCGGCAGCAGCGCACTGTCGTAGGCCTCGCGCGCCACCAGGAAGCCGAAGATGGAACCGGTACCGGTGGTGAGCACCAGTCGCCAGACGAACGCGGCCAGGCCGGCACGGCCGGTGTAGCCGTTCATGCGGCGCTCGAACATGGTCCACAGATAGACCGCCACAACGGCGAGGAACCCGGTGTAGAGAAAGATGTTCCAGGCGAAGATCGACTTGAGGTTGTAGTAGGTCATGGCGACGATCAGCCGATCCGGTCGGCCGAGGTCGAGTACGAGCACCACCAGTCCCCCGACCAGCAGCGTCGCCGCCAGCAGTCCCGACAAACGCGCCAGTGGCTTGTAGAACTCGCGCCCGAACACCGACGCGATCGACGCGACGTTCAGCGCGCCCGAGGCGGCGACGATCAGGAAGACCGCGAAAACATGCGGCATTCCCCACACGATCCGGTTGGTCATGCCGGTGATGTGGTGGCCCTGATGCTCCATGGTCCAGGCTGCGCCCAGACCCATGAGGATCAGCACGCCGAGCACACCCAGCAGCGCCATATACGCCCCCTTGCGGCCGGCCAGTTCACGATATTGGACGCTGGCCACGGTCACAGTCCCTGATAGCGGACGCCGGTGCCGAGTGCCAGATCCGGGCGGATCTGCGTCGAGCGTTCGGTGTGCAGGCGGCGGTGGATTTCAGACGAGGTGTCGTTGAGATCGCCGAAGGTCATCGCCTTGCCGCCGTCCTTGTCGCAGGCCTCCACGCAAGCGGGTGTCTCGCCGCGGTCGACGCGGTGCACGCACAGCGTGCAGGACTCCACCGTGCCCTTGCCGCGCGGGACGTCGGCCTTCTGCCCGGTTATCGTCTCGTGAATGAACGAACGTGCCCCGTAGGGACAGGCCATGACGCAGTAGCGGCAGCCGATGCAGATGTGCTTGTCGACCAGCACGATGCCGTCGTCGCGCCGGAAAGAAGCGCCGGTCGGGCAGACGTCGACGCAGGGCGGATGCTCGCAGTGCTGGCACATCAGCGGCAGCGTCTGCGCTACACCGGTCTGCCGGTCGCGCAGATTCACCTTGCGAATCCACTGCGCGTCCGTCGCCGGACGCCCGTGCCCGGTGAGCCCGTTCTCCTCGTTGCAGGCGGTGACGCAGACATCGCAGTCGGTGCAACGCATGGTGTCGATCAAGAGGCCCCAGCGCTGCAGCACCGACGCCGCCTCCTGCGGCGAGCGGGCCCGCGCGAGTTCCACCAGCCGGATGCCCGGTGCCAGCGCGACGCCGGCGATCGCGGCGGCACCCCAGGCTAGCAGTTGGCGACGGTCCGGGTTCATCGGGGCGTGCCGACGGTCCGGCTTTGCTTGATCGGGGTATGGCACTCGAAACAATCCACGCTCACCGACGCGTAGCTGTGGCAGGACGAGCAGAAGCCATCCTTGCCGAGTACGCTGCCGGTCTTGGGATCGGCATGACAGTCGATGCAGTTCTTGAGACTGTGGCGGGGTTCGCGCAGTCCGCTGCGCATCGTCCGGTCGCGCTGGTGCAGCAGGAACTTCATGTGATCACGGCGCATTTCCGCCGTCGGCGCCACGCAGGCCTCGCCTTTTTCGGTCTTGATCACCGGCAAGGGAACGCGCGACAGGGACGAAGCGCCCGTGTCGGCGAACGCCGCCACGGCAAACGCGGCGGTCAGGATGGCGGCAATGATTCGCATCATCTTGGCACGCGGCTCAAGCGCCCGCCCGGCCGCCCGAAGGGCGCTTTGCGCCCCCTTGGGGGCAGCGAACGAAGTGAGCGTGGGGGTCGTACATCCTAGTGGTCGCCCATGCCCATCTTGATGTAGCCGGTCGGGCAGACGTCGGCACAGATGTGGCAGCCGATGCACAGGTCGTAATCGGTGTAGACGTAACGGCCCATCGTCGCCTCCGACTTGGGCGTGCGTTTGACCGCGATCTGCGGACAGTAGATGACGCAGTTGTCGCACTCGAAGCACATGCCGCAGCTCATGCAGCGCTTGGCCTCGTCGACAGCCTGCTTGTCGGAATAGCCGACCATGCGCTCGGCGAAGTGGCCCAGCACCTCCTCGGCGGACGGCCCGATCTCGGAGCGCTTGATACGCTCCTGCTGCGGGAAATGGCCGAGGAACAGCGACTCGGACTTGCATACCGCCGACGCGCTGCGATCCTCGTAGTTGTGGACGGCGAAGCCGCCTACCGACTTGCCGGTGAGCGAGGTGCCGCGCAGACCGCGGTCGATCTCACGCAACTCGGGATCCGCCAGCGGTGCGAAGGCTTTGGGCTCGAGACTCACCTCGCGCAGCTTGTCGAGAAGGTCGAAGCGATGCACGTCGACCTTCGGCCGCTTGACCATTTCCGCATTCTGCAAATAACGGTCGATGCTGTCGGCGACGATCGAACCCTGGCCGATGACCGTGGTGAGCAGGTGCGGTCGGATGATGTCGCCGCAGGCGAACAGGCCCTGGCGGTTGGGCACCTGGTAGAACTTGTCCGCCGCGATCAGGCCCTTGCCGTTGTCCAGCTCCGTCATGCCCTCGAGATCGCCGGCCTGACCGATGGCCGAGACGACGAGGTCGGCTTCGAGATCCATCTCGGTGCCGGGCTTCTCGACCGGCTTGCCGGTCGAATAATCGAGTTCGATCACCCGCAGCGCCTTGGCGCGACCGGTCTTTTCGTCGAGCAGGACCTTTACCGGCAGCAGGCTGCCGCGGATGCTCACGCCTTCGCGCTGCGCGTCCTCGATCTCGTGCTTGGCCGCGTTCATTTCCTCGATCGGCTGCATCGAGATCAGGATGACATCGGCGCCTTCGCGCGCGGCCATGGTCGAGACGTCGTGTGCCGTGTGTCCCAGCACCACGAACTCCGGGCGCTCCGTTTCCTTGATGTCCTTGACGTAGCCGAGGCGGCGCGCCACCGAGACGACGTCCACCGACGTGTCGCCGCCGCCGACCACGACCACGCGGCCGGACACCGACTTCAGGCGGCCCTGGTTGAAGGCTTCGAGAAACCCGACGCCGCTGATGACGTTGGGCGCGTCCGACCCGGGGACGGGCAGGCCGCGGCCGGCCTTGCAGCCGATGGTGAGCAGCACCGCATCGTAATCCGCTTCCAGCTTGTCCAGCGCAATTTCCCGGCCGATGCGGGTATTCAGTTGCACGTCGACGCCCATTGCCGTGATGCGATCGATCTCGCCATCGAGATGCTTGCGCGGCAGCCGGTAGCCCGGCACGCCGTACTTGGCCATGCCGCCCAGTTCGGCGTGGTCGTCGAACAGCGTGACGGCGTGGCCTTTACGGCGCAGCTGATAGGCTGCCGAAAGCCCGGCCGGTCCGCCACCGACAATGGCGACCCGCTTGCCGGTTTCCGGACCGGCCTCGAAGGCGAAGTTCTTCTCCAGCGCATAGTCGCCGATGTATTGCTCGACCGCATTGATGCCGACCGTGTCTTCCACGACGTTGCGGTTGCAGCCCGCCTGGCACGGCGCCGGGCAGACCCGGCCCATCATCGACGGGAAGGGATTGGCGTTGGTTGCACGCCGGAACGCGTACTCCTGCATGCTCGTGTCCTTGGGCGCCTTCTCCACGCCACGCACGATGTTCAGCCAGCCGCGAATGTCCTCGCCTGACGGACAGCTCGCCTGGCAGGGCGGCGTCGTGTGCACATAGGTCGGACACTTGTCGGTCTCGTCGCCGGAAAAGATCCGGTCCTGCATGGATCCCCATTCCTGGTCGCCGTCCCGGTACCTGCGGACCGTTTGTCCACCCTTCTCGGCGGGCTTGCTCGCTGGCGCTGACATGTCTATCTCCAGTTGTTCCGGTTCATTGCTTCGATTCGAGTACGATCGCGTTGCTGACGAGGCCATGCACGCTGCCGATCATGTCCATCGGGTGCTTGTAGTACGGCAGCACCTTGGTGAACTGGCTCTTGCAGATGGCGCAGATCGCGACCATGTGGTTGACCCCGTCGTCCTCGACCACCTGCTGCAGCGCCTGCATGCGCGGCAGCGCACCCTTGACCCGGAGTTCGACCAGGTCGTCGGTGAGCAGCCCGCCACCACCGCCGCAACAGAAAGTGGTCTCGCCGATGGTCTCGGGCGCCATGTCGACGAACTTGTTGACGCAGGCGCGGATGATCGCGCGCGGAATTTCGAATTGCCCGCCCGGAGCGTCGCCCATGCGCGACGCGCGCGACACGTTGCACGAGTCGTGAAAGGTGACCACCTTGTCGTCGTTGGCGCTCTTGTCCAGCGTGAGCGCGCCGCACTGGATCAGGTCCCAGGTGAATTCGCAGATGTGCTGTGGCGCCGGATAGCGCGGGTCGAGGAAATCGAAGGGACCGATGAGGGTGTTCCAGAAACTGTAGGCGACGCGCCAGGCATGGCCGCACTCGCCGACGACGATGCGTTTGACACCAAGGTCGAGCGCCGCGTCGCGGATGCGCTCGGCCACCTTCTGCAGGTTGTCGTGGTTGCCGATGAACAGCGAGAAGTTCGCCGCCTCGGAGGCGTGCGAGGACAGCGTCCAGGAAACGCCCGCAGCGTGGAAGACCTTCGCATAGCCGATCAGGCCGTCGATATGCGGTTCGGCGAAGAAGTCGGCGCTGGGCGTGATCAGCAGCACCTCGGCGCCCTTGACGTCCAGCGGGAACTTCACGGCGACGCCGGTCTCCTCGAGGACGTCTTCCTCCAGCCCGTCGAGCGTGTCGCGCAGCGCGGGTTCGGGCAGGCCCAGGTTGTTGCCGATCTTGTGCAGCTTGCCGATGATCTCGTTGGAGTACTTCTGGCCCAGACCGACGCTGTCCATGACGTCGCGCGCCGCCATCGAGATTTCGGCGGTATCGATGCCGTAGGGGCAGAACACCGAGCAACGCCGGCACTGCGAGCACTGGTGGAAATAGCTGTACCACTCGTCCAGCACTTCGCGCGTCATGTCCCGCGCGCCGACCAGCCTGGGAAAATGCTTGCCGGCGAAGGTGTAGTAACGCCGGTACACCGAGCGCAGCAGGTCCTGGCGCGCCACCGGCATGTTCTTGGGGTCAGCCGTGCCCAGGTAGTAGTGGCACTTGTCGGTGCAGGCACCGCACTTGACGCAGCTGTCCAGGAATACCTGCAACGCGCGCGACTGCGACACCAGCTCACCCAGCCGCGTCACCGCAACCTTCTCCCAGTCCGGCACCAGCTCACCGGGAAAACCCAGCGGCGCCTGCAGTTCCGGCTTGGCGACGTAGGGCTTGCTGTGCGCCATCGCGCCTTCGCGCAGCAGCGGAATCACCGGGTACTTGCCCAGCGCCGGAGTTTCGAAGGTGGCCATGTCAGTGCCCGAAGGGCCGCGCGGAGGGCGCGACCCGCCCCCTCCGGGGGCAGCGAACGAAGTGAGCGTGGGGGGCCATGTCAACGCCCGAAGGGCCGCCCCGAGGGCGCGACCCGCCCCCTCCGGGGGCAGCGAACGAAGTGAGCGTGGGGGGCCATGTCAGTGCCCGCCGGGCCGCCCCGGGAGATGAGCGTGGACGATCTTCGCCGACCAGCCGGCCGCATGGCGGCGCTCACGCGCGTCGTCGACCTGGTTGAGACTCGGACTGAAGAACACGCCCGGCGCGTGCAGCAGTTTGGACAGCGGGAAGACGATCATCAGCCCGGCGACCAGCGTCAGGTGGACCAGCAGCACCGGGTCGGCGGGAAGCGGTTGCCAGTCGAAGCGCATCAGGCCGAGGAAGAAGGCCTTCAACGCGACGATGTCGGTATGCGCAAAGTACTTCATGGCGAGACCACTGGCGGCAATGGCGGCCAGCAGCGCCAGCATCAGGTGATCGGACGGGTTGCTGATGTAGCGGACGCGATCGACCAGAAAGCGCCGCGCCCAGAGCCCGGCCAGACCGACCAGCATTACGAATCCCGCGTAGAGCCCGAATGGCTGGATCAGCGCCACCCAGGACCAGACCGGCTCGGTGAAGTAGCGCAAATGCCGCAGCAGCACGAACAGCAGCGCGACGTGGAAGAGCCAGCCGAACAGCCAGGTCCACTTGTTCGAGCGGAACAGGCTCCTGAACAGCGTCACTTCGCCGAGCATGCGCAGCACGACGCCACCGCGCGTAGTCGGTGCCGGCGGAATCGGGATCTTCAGCGGCTGCGGCGTCCTCGCATAGATCCAGCACTTGCGCGCCACGCCGCCGACCAGCATGGCGGCGGCGAAATAGAAGAGCAGCGCGTAGGCGACCGTCAGCGAGGACAAACCGTACTCCCGCCGTCCAGAGTCGGCGCGTTCTAGACGCAGCCGGTCGGCTTGGGCAGCCCCGCATACTTGCAGGCCTGCTTGGCGGGACCGTAGGGGTACAGTTCGTACAGGTACTTGCTGTTGCCCTTGTCGGCGCCGAGCTTCTTGCCGATCGCCTTGGTCAACACCCGCACTGCCGGCGCGATCTGGTACTGCTCATAGTATTCACGCAGGAAGTTGATCACTTCCCAGTGGTTCTCGGTAAGGTCGCAATCCTCGAGGCGCGCCATTTCCTTCGCCACGTCCTCGTTCCAGTCGGTGCGGTTGGCAAGATAGCCTTCCTCGTCGGTTTCGATGGTTTGGCCGTTCACTTCGATCGTCATGTCACGTGTTCCCTTCGGTTTCAAAGCCAGGATTGCACGGCGCTGTGCTCCACCACGAGATCCACGAACCCCTCGTAGTCCACCAGGCGAACGCCGTCCATCACCCGGTTTTGCATGCCCCTCGCCTCGACATCGGGCCGGAGCGCGTAGATCGAAACATTGCCCATGGCCTGCTGCATCTCGTTCGCGACCGCGGTGTCCTTCACCGCCGCGTACACGCCGTCCTCGATCAGCAACACCGCGCTGCCCTGCCGCGCATACTTCAGGCAGGTGCGCAGCGTGCCGTTGTCGAACGGCGACTTGTTGACGGTGTGCAGCATCGTTGTCTTCCTCAGAAGCTCAGGATCACGTCCTGGCTGTCCATGATCTCGGCCATGCGCTCGGCGCTGACCACCTCCACGGGGACCACCAGGTCGTCCTCGGCCAGGCCCCGCGCCTGCAAATCGTCCTGCGTCACATAGAGCTTGTTGACGTCGTAGTCGTCCAGCGCCCGGTAGGTCGGCGAGAAATTCTTGATCTCCACGCCCTTGGTGTCCTGGCCCTTGGTCAACTGGAAGACGCCGTCACCCAGGAAGGCGACACTGACATCCTGATCGAATGCCGCACCGATCAGCACGACTTCGAGGGACTCCAGCGCGTAGATCGTTCCGTACGGCGCCTTGCGGTTGACGTACAGGAATTTCTTGGCGATGCCGCCTTCTGCTTCTTCGTCCATTCGCTGTCCCTCAGTTGCCGCTCAGTTGCCGCTCAATCGCCAAACACCACTAGGCGATCGGCCTGGATGCCCGCTTCGATCAATTGGCCCAGGCCGGAAATCCGGAATCCCGGCGCGATGTTGTCCGCGTCCTTGCCGTTGCGCTTGGCTTCGTTCGCGTCCAGCAATCCGCGCCGCTGCGCTGCGGCGACGCAGAGCACCAGATCGAGCTTGTGCTGTTCGGCGAGTTCGCTCCAGCGCCTGACGATATTGCGGTCGTCCTGCGGTGGGACGGTCAGGCGAGTGCCATTGTTCACCCCGTCGTGATAGAAAAACACACGGTAGACCTCGTGTCCCTTCGCCAACACGGCCTTGGTGAACTGATAGGCCGTATCCGAAGCCTGGTGGGTGTAGGGACCTTCGTTGACCAGGATGCTGAGTTTCATGCGTTACCCGCGTTCAGAAGCGGATGTGCGCCGAGGCATTGAGGCTGTTGCGCGCCCCACGCCAGTTGTCGATGTGGAACTTGGTGAACGGCAGCCCGGTCAGCTCGAAGAAGCGCGGCCAGCCGATGCGCTCGACCCAGTCGCCGACGCGCTCCCAGTCACGCGCGTCCTTCTTGTAGGTGTAGAGGATTTTCTTGACCACCGTCGCGACCTCGGGCCAGCGCGGCGGATTGTTGGGCAGGCCTGCCGCGACCAGCTTCTGGAACATCGGCTTGGAGCGCGCATTGGAATTCTTGCCGCCGACCCAGATGGCAAGCTTCGAGTGATCCGGGTCGTTGATCTGCATCGGCGGGCACGGCGGATAGCAGGCACCGCAGCAGATGCATTTCTTCTCGTCCACCTCGAGCGAGGGCTTGCCGTTGACGATCGCCGGCCGGATCGCCGCCACCGGGCAGCGCGCCACGACCGATGGACGTTCGCAGACGTTGGCCACCAGGTCGTGGTTGATCTTCGGCGGCTTGGTATGCTGGATGTTGATCGCGATATCACCCTGTCCGCCGCAGTTGATCTGGCAGCACGAGGTGGTGATGTGCACGCGATTGGGCATCTCCTCCTTGATGAATTCCTCGTAGAGCTCATCCATCAGAGACTTGACCACGCCCGAGGCATCGGTGGCCGGAATGTCGCAGTGCAGCCAGCCCTGCGTGTGCGAGATCATGGTCACCGAGTTGCCGGTGCCGCCGACCGGGTAGCCGGCGTCGTTGAAGGCCTGGATCAGCGGACCGACCTTGTCCCAGCTCGACACCATGACTTCCATGTTCGAGCGAATGGTGAAGCGCACATGGCCTTCGCCGTACTTGTCGATGATGTCGCAGAGCAGGTTGATCTCGTAGGGTCCGAGCTGGCGCTGCGTGCCGACGCGCACCGTCCAGATCTCGTCGCCCGAGTAGGCGACGTGGTGCAGCACGCCCGGCCGTGGCCGGTCGTGATATTTCCAGTTGCCGAAGTTCTTCTGCATCAGCGGATGCATGTACTGCACGCCGTCGGGGCAGCCGCTCTCGATCGGCGGGCGCATTTTTTTCTTTTCCACTGCTACCTGTGCTTGTGCCACGGCCATCTCCTCAGGCAACCGACGTCTGTTTGCGGTCGATCCACTTCTGCGCTTCCTGATCCCAGTCATCCAGGCGGACGTAGGAACTGGTGCGCGGATGGGCGATCATGTTCGGATCGACGTCGATGCCGATGCCCTCCAGGAAATTCGCCAGCCCGATGCGCTCGATCATCTCGCCGCAGCGCTCGTGCTCAAGCCCGTTCTCGGCCCAGTAGTCGATCACCGTGGCGGCGAGGTCCCGCAGCCGGTCGTAGTCCTCGTCGGTGTCCATTTTCATGAACGGGACGATGACGGTGCCCATGGTGTCGCCGATCTTGAGCGTGCGCTTGCCGCCGATGAGCAGCGTGATGCCGCGATCCTTGCCGGGCTTCAACGCCTTGGTCATCACGTTGATGCAGTGCATGCAGCGCACGCAGCTCCTGTTGTCGACCTCGAGCGTGTCATCGTCGTTGAGCGACAGTGCCTTGGTCGGGCAGCGCGCGATCACGTTGTCGATCGTGTATTTGCGACCGTGACCCTCAACGTAGGTCTTGACCTCCTTCTGGTCGACCTGCATGTCGTCGCGCCAGGTGCCAATCACCGCGAAGTCGGCGCGCTGGATGGAGTTCATGCAGTCGTTCGGGCAACCGGAAACCTTGAACTTGAACTTGTACGGCAGCGCCGGCCGGTGCATGTCGTCGATAAAATTGTTGACCAGCGTGCGGTGGATGCGATGCTCGTTGGTGCACGACTGCTCGCAGCGCGCCGCGCCGACGCAGGACATGGCCGTGCGGACGCAGGGTCCCGCACCGCCGAGATCGAATCCGTACTCGTTGATCTCGTCGAAGAAATGCTGGGTGTTCTCGGTGGTCGTGCCGATGAACATGATGTTGCCGGTCTGGCCATGGAAGGCGATCAGGCCCGAGCCCCACTTGCTCCAGGAGTCCGACAGCTGCCGCAGCACCTTGGTCGTGTAGTGATTTCCGGCCGGCGGCTGCACGCGCAGCGTGTGGAATTCCTTCGACTCCGGAAACATGCTCGCGACTTCGGAAAAGCGCGGAATGATGCCGCCGCCATAGCCGAACACCGACACCGTGCCGCCCTTCCAGTAGCCCAGCCGCGTCTTGTACGAGTGTTCGAGCTGGCCGAGCAGGTCGACCATCATGTTGTTGTCCTGCGCCAGCCGCTTCAAGCCGGTGACGAAGCTCGGCCAGGGGCCGCTTTCAAGCTGGTCGAGCATCGGCGTCGGATGAAACGCCTTGGTCGATTTCCTTTCGGGGGAAATGTAGGTGCTGTGACGGGTGGGGTCCTTGGGCGGCTGTTGCGGGTCGGACATGGGTTCCTCCTCCGGACAATGCTGACGCGGTGCCGACAGTTTAGCGATGGTGGCGGCTGCACCCGCAGAAGTCATTGGTGGTATCCATTGCGGGCTACACCCCCCCTTTGGGGATAGCCGATTTCGGGGGCGCGTCCGGAAACTCCGCAATTTCAGCAACTTGCGTGTCCTGCCGCGAGCGGCCACCTGTCACGGACGGCGTCTCCCGCGGGCACCGCCGGATTTTCCGCGCCGCGCCGATGCGGTACGTTCAGTCCCCTCGACCCTGACTTCCACTGCCCCGCTTGATTTCGACACTCGCCACCGTCAATGCCGACCCGTTTGCGCTGGACCAGCCGAAGGCTTACCTGCGCTGGCGCGAGCGCAAGCTCGCGCGATACCCGCGTCGGGTCGAAGACCTCGTCGTGGAAGTGCGCGATCCGCGCAACCTGCGCGACAGCGAAGTCGCGGAACTGCAGCGCCTGTGCCGGCTTGCCAATATGGCCGTCTACGCGAGTCCGCTCGCCGGCGTCGCCGACCCGAACATCGCCCGCCGCGTGGGTGAACGCATCGGTCTCGCCCGCCTGATTGCAAACCCGCTCGCCGACGAGGACGGCATCAGCGCGCTGGAGGTCGTGCCGGAAAAGTCGGCGCGGGGCTTCATTCCCTACTCCAACCATCGCCTGCTCTGGCACACCGACGGCTATTACAACAGCCCGCACCAACGCATCCGCGCATTCATCCTGCATTGCGTCCGGCCGGCGGCGAGCGGCGGCGAGAACCGTCTACTCGATCCCGAGATCGCCTACATTTTGCTGCGCGACGCCGACCCGGAACATGTCCGGGCGCTCTTTCATCCCGACGCGATGACCGTGCCGGCCAACGCCACGGAAGGCATGGCCTCGCGCCCTGCCCAACCCGGTCCGGTTTTCTCGACCGGGAACGGCAGTCTGCACATGCGTTACACGGCGCGCACCCGCAGCATCGAATGGCGCGCCGACACTGCGACGCAGGCGGCGGTGCACGTCCTGGGCGAACTTCTTGGCGCGGACTCGCCCTATGTGTTCGCGCTGCGCCTTGCCGGCGGTCAGGGACTGGTGTGCAACAACGTGCTGCACGACCGCAGCGCGTTCGTCGACGCGAAGGCGCCCGATTCGGGGCGGCTGGTGTATCGCGCCCGATTCAGCGATCGCATTGCCGATGGTGTCGCCGCGCCCCGGTCCGGACCGTTTCTCGAAAAAGAGGCTGCCAACGAATGAAATACATCCCGCTCAAGTACATCAAGGAAGACGCCGCCGTCGGCAACGCCGACAGCAGCGAGGACGCGAAGGAGTCGACCGGCATGCTGGAGCGCCTGGTCGAGGACCTGCGCGGCCAGCTTGCGGATTTGTCCGCCGACGCGGCGGCGCTGCGGCGCGCGGATATCCTGCTGCAACTCGGCCGCGCGCTGGTGCGGCTCGAAAAGCATCCCGACGCCTGGGCTGCGGCGCGCGCCGCATTCGATCTCTACCTCGCCGAACAGGCGTGGGAGGGTGCGGCGCAGGCCTGCGACATCCTGTTCCTCGCCGACCAGCCGGACTCGCTGGTCGCGCTCGGCCACGGCATCTGGCTCGCCGTCACCTATCCGATCGATCCGGAGCTCTCCGTCGCGCTATTGCAGCGCATTGTCGAGGACACGCCGCCGGAATCCGACGGCGCCGCGGTGGCCGCTGTCACGGCCTTCTATCTGGTGGACCTGCGGGCGCGCGATCCGCAGCGCGAGCACCTGCTGATCTACGTCAACCAGGTGCTCGCCACGGTGGCGCGACGCCATAGCGGTGTCGATGGACAGCACTCGTTCGACAAGTGGATCGCGGACATGGAACTCAACGATCCGGCGCTGTTCCTGCCACGTCTGCGCAACGTCGTCGACGTGCTGGTCCAGGATGACTGGTGGTTCGACCGCGAGGCGCTGCAGGCGGCATTGCCTGCGGCCTAGCGACAATGGCCCAGGACGACGACAACGCTGCCACCGGCACCGCGCCGGATGACATCGTGGACGTGGTGTTCGCTATCACCTGCCGCAGTCTTCCTGTCGACCATGCCTGGGCATTGTCGCAGGCGCTCGAGGTCGCGCTGCCGTGGCTTTCGGACGAACCCGCCGCCGGCTTGCATACGGTACATGGCGCGGCGTCCGGCAGCGGCTGGATCCGGCCGGAAGGCGCCGACGCGATGCTGCAGCTGTCGCATCGCGCCCGGCTGGCGCTGCGCCTGCCCCGCCACCGCCTCGACGATGCCGGCGTCCTGCTCGGACGCACACTGGATGTCGCCGGATGGCCGCTGCAGGTCGACCGGGTTGCCGTGCGGCCACTTTCGCGGATCACCACGCTGTTCGCGCGCAACGTCGTGTACGCCTCCGGCGATGACGAGTCCGCGTTCATGGCCGCCGTTGCCGACGAACTCGGCACGCTTGGCATCAACCCGGGAACGTTGCTGTGCGGCCGCGTTACGCCGATTGCAACCCCGGCACACACCTACGAGACACGCAGCCTGATGCTCGCCGGCCTCACCCGGGCACAATCGCTGGAAATGCAACGGCGCGGGCTGGGCAGCCTGCGCCGACTGGGCTGCGGCCTGTTCATCGCCCACAAGGATATCGGCGACCTGAACACCAGGTCGGATTGAAACGCAAAGGAGGAGACCATGGCGTACGAAGTGCAAGGAAAAGTGATCGAAACGACCGAGACCGGCTTTCTGGTGACGCAGGAAGACTGGTCCAGGGAGGTCGCGGAGGCGATCGCGGCGGCCGAAAGTCTGGAACTGACCCAGGACCACTGGGATGTGATCGAGTATCTGCGCGACGCCTGGTTCAACAACAACGCCGAGCAGCCGAACAATCGCGCGATGCTCAAGGCCATGCAGGAAAAGTGGCCCGACCGCAAGGTGGACAACAAGGCGCTGTTCGACCTCTTTCCGGGCAATCCGTCCAAGCAGGCGGGAATGATCGCCGGGCTGCCGGAGAGCATGCGCAAGGGCGGCTACTGAGCCTTGCCGGTCGCCTGGTCAGTCGTAGTGCCGACGCTGCGAGCGCCGCCGGCCCGCCTGCTGCACCACGCCGCCGCGAATGGTGTACGGCGGCACGAGTTCGAAGCTCCCGTACAGTGGATTCAGCGGCTTCAGGAACCGGCGCTCGCCGTCGATGACCAGCTGGCGAAAAAAGATGTCGCCGGCGAACTCGACGATCACGTAGGAGCCGTCGTGTGGCGCGTAGCCAGGGTCGACGATGACGATGCAACCGTCGGCGAATTCCGGCGCCATGCTGTCGCCGAGCACGCGCAGCGCGTAAGGTTCCAGCGTACTGCAGCCATCCTGTGCCATTGCCGGCGGTCCTAGCGTTTGGTTGCGGAGGGATCGCGGCCGTGAAAACGCACCACCTGGTCCTTGGCAGCCGCCTGGTCGGCAAAACGCGGCCGTTCGGCCATGGGCAGTCCCGCCGCCTGCGCGAGTTCGCGTTCGCGCGCGCTGATCAGCGCCAGGCATTGCCGCAGGTCCTCGATGGTCGCATCCGACAGCGGATGGCGCATGCCTGCCGGCGTGGCGGTGTCCCTGATCACCCCGGCCAGCGTCAGCTTGACCGCCTGCAGGATCCGCGCTTCCACCGATGGTTCCGGATCACTCATCGAGTATGCCTCAAAGATCCGACCACATGCGGATCAGGTTCATGTACGCCGCATTGACCTGCGCGGTCTCGGCGGCGTCAGGCGCGCTCTGCAGCAACGATTCGCGCGCGGCGTTGAGTCCGTAGAGCAGTTCGCGCTGGCCCGCATCGCGCACCAGGCTCTGCACCCAGGTGATCGCCACCAGCCGCTCGCCCCGCGTGACCGGATTGACGCGATGGATGGTTCCCGCCGGGTAGACGACCGCGTCCCCGGCCGGGAGTTTCACCGTCTGGTCGCCCGCATGCGTGCGGATGACCAGTTCGCCGCCATCGTACTCCTGCGGCCCGGAGAGGAAGATCGTGACCGCGATGTCCGAGCGGTACTTGACGCCGTCCGCGCCCATGATCGGATCGTCGAGATGATCGCCATAGGTCATGCCCGGCCGGTAGCGCGCATACAACGGGCTGGCGGCGTGCACCGGCATCGCGCCGGCGCGATAGAGCGGATGACGAACCAGTGCGCCCATCACCACGCGATCGAGACGCCCGACGTCCACCGTGCCGGATTCCAGTTCCTGATTGTTCTTCACGCGCCGCGCCGCCGCGCCCGCCGACAGCCGCCCCTCGATGAAGCGCGCCGCCGTCAGCCAGCCGCGCACCAGCGTCAGTTCGTCGGCCTTGAGGACTTGAGGAATGGGCAGGAGCATGCGGCGACCGATTCAGGCGAAACAGATCCAGGTGGTGGCGATGTACTTGACCCCCTGCTGCAGCGTCACGCCGCGATGGACGTGGGTCCAGAATGGCGGAAACAGCAGCAACGTTCCCTGCGTCGGCCGGACCATGACGTCCTGCAGCGGAAATTCGGTCTCGCCACCCGGTCCGGGTACATCGTTCAGGTACCAGATGGCAACCAGCTGGCGGTCGAGGAACGCCCCGGGCCCCGTATCGACATGCCAATGGTAGTACTCGCCGGGCAAGGTCCGCTGCAGGTTGTAGCCAATGTCCTTGAACGAATTGGTGGCAAAGAAAGGAAATTCGAGCGCGAATTTGTTGAAGGTGGCCACCAGTTGCTGCGACAACGCGCGGTCGATGTCGCGCCAGTCCTCGCGTCCGCTGATGCGCAGGTCCGTCGAGCGCTTGACCTCCGGCGCTTCCTCGCCCGCCTGGCCGATGCGACCGGGAAGCTGCTGGTCTGGGCGGTCCTCGAAGCGCCGGACCGCCTCCCGGCAGAGGTCGGCGGGCAACGCGCCGCCCAACTCGTAGATGAAACTGAGCGGCTTGACCTCGCGTATCCGTGGGTCGGCAAAGGTCATCGGCTAGGCGTAGAGCAGTTCGGTGTTCTGCATTTCACCCGTAGCGTCGATGTCGACGCCGATCGCGCCCGGCACGCGCAGCGCGATGTACGCGGCCATCAGCATCGCCGTCTGTTCATTGCCGTTCATGAGGCTTGTCAGCAGCTTGTCGGCGACGATCTGGCAGCGCTGCAGCCGATCGGGGTGTTCGACGAATTCCCGGCTCATCTGCCAGCCGCGGTCCATGTCGCTGTCGAGGCGGGCGTGGAATTCCTCCGCCTCGCGCAGCAGATCCTCCGGCACCTCGACCGCGTAGACCTGTTCGGCGATGACCACGCGAAATCGCATCAGCTTGCGCCGGCGGCCTTCTCGGCCAGCGCCTGCCACCGGGCCGCCTCGGCGGCGTCGACGGCGACGCCGACACCTTTTTCATACATGGTCGCGAGCATTTCCTGCGAGCCGGCCATACCCTGCTCGGCGGCCAGCCTGAACCAGCGCGCTGCCTCGGCGGCATCGGCCCTGGTGCATTCCCCCTGGAAATACATGAAGCCCAGGCCATGCTGCGCGAGGGCATCGCCCTGCTCGGCGGCGGCGCGCATCCATTTGACCGCGGCGGCGCAGTTCTTCACCATGCCCAGGCCCACCTGGGCCATGATCGCGACGCGATACTGCGCCCGCGGGTCACCACGCTCGGCCAGCGGCTGCAGCAGCTGCATCGCGCGCGCGAATTCCTTGGCCTCGAACGCGGCGATGCCGCTGGCCATTTCCATATCCAGTCCTGACATGTTTCCTCCGTCCGACTATTATCGCCGAATCAACCGCAGGCGAAATCAATCATGGCCATCATCAGCACCCGACCTTCGATAGCGCTGGTCAAGACCCGCTGGCGCAACAAGGGACCCCGGACCCTCGCCGACCGCGCCGGCGTGATCGGCGCCAACGTCTGGAAAATCGCGCTCGAAATTTTCAGGCACATGGAAAAGGAAGGTTTTCGCTTCGGTTCCGACCGGCTGGTCACCGACGTGCTGACCGAATTCATCGCCTTTCAGGTGCAGCTCGTCGATCGGTCGGTGTACGGCAGGCTCTGCGACGCCGACCGCGCCACGCTCATCGGCGAACTGGCCCGGCACTTGGCGGCAACCATGGAGAACAACCAGTTCGACCTGTTCGGTCCTGGCGAGTATCGGGCACCCTTCATCGCCCGGCTGAACGAGCGCTCCGGCGAATACGCGGGCTTCGCCTTCGTTGGCGGCGAACCACCGCCGCCCTGCCTGCTGTTCCTCGCCAACAAGGTCGCCGACCTCCTGGCCGCCGGCGACAACAAGTGGGTGGTCGAGCAGGTGATGGATATCGAAGCGCCGGAAATGGTGCGGCTGATCGGCCGGCTGGTCGAACTCACCGTCGACATACCGCAGGGTCAGCCATAGGCGGTCGGGCCGACCTGCGGTTGAGTGTCGTCGAGCCAGGCGCACAACGCCGCTTCGCGTGCGGCCGGGTCGAGCGCCAATAGTTCCCTGCCGGTCGCCAGCCAGCGCTCGGCGCCTTCGCGCACGACCAGACGCAGCGGACCCAGGTCGCCGTCGCGAAGCAGCGCCTGGTAGGCCTCGAGCGCCTGCGGAAACATCGTGCGCCGCGGCACATCGAAGGTGGCGAAATGGAAATGCAGCGCCGGCAGGTTGGCCTGCTCAAGCAGCGCCGGCAGCGTCGACAGGCAGTCGGCAAGCAGGTCGCGCACCGCGCGCAGCGCGGGCTCGCTGCGCGTGCGCCCGGAAGCCATTGCCACATCCTGCCAAGCGTCGCCGAGCAGCTCGCCGGCCATCGCCTCGCCGACTTCGTGCAGGATCATGGTCTCGGCTTCGTTGTCGGCCATGCGCTGCAGCGCTGCTTCGGCGTCGGCCTCGAACCCGTAGCCCGCCAGCGCGCGTGCCATGGCGTTGTCCTGCCTGCGCAGCTGCCACTCCTCGATTTTCTCCCACAGGTAGCGACGCACCGACTCCATGCGCACGAAGACCGTGCGACCCTGCAACAGCGCTGGCGGCGCAGCCAGTTCGCGCGCGTATTCGCGGGAGGAAACCAGCACCGTCAAGGCGCCGCGTTGCTCGACGCGAAGCAGCCGGCCAAGGAAGAACAGCGGCTTCTGAAAACGCCCGTAGCCCGCGCCGTAGACGCAGTCCTGCGGCAGCAGTTCCCGGTTGGCGGCCTCGGCATCGAAGGGATCAAGCGCACCGTCCACGAGCGGCAACGGCGCGAAGGTCTCGGCCTCGATTCCGTCCCACGCCTGCTCGCGCGCATCCAGCCACTCGCCCAGTTCGGCCCTGGAAAGCACGCTTGCAAGGGGCAGCGCCTGCTCCCAGCGGTAGTACTCGCGCATTTTCAGCAAAAACGTGCACAGGCCGTAGTCGCCGGCGTGACGAGCATCGGAAATATCACAGTTGCGCTGCACCGCACGGGTGAGTCGAGCAAGATCGTCAGCCATCATCAGCAGCATATAATAGGAACACGTTCCGGATCCGCCCGCCTGCCATGGTCAAGACCACGTTTCCAAAGCCGCACGTGACCCTCGATATGCGGGGTTCCGCCTGCCCGGGACCGATCCTGGGCGCCAAACGCGTCCTTGACGATCTGCTCGCAGGAGAGGTGCTGTTGCTCATTTCTGACTGCGCGGGAACCAAGGATGATCTGCGCTCCTGGCCCAAATACGCCGACGTCGAATTGGTGGAAAGCGAAGAGCTGGCCAAGGGCAGCGTTGGTTTCTATATCCGCAAAGGCAAGGCCAAACACGTTTCGCCGAATACCGTCCTCGACATGCGCGGTGCCATCTGTCCCGGGCCCGTCGTCGAGGCGAAAAAACTGCTCAACGGCATGCACAAGGGTGAAGTGCTGCAGCTCGTAAGCGACTGCCCGGGCATCCGGGCAGATGTGAAAAGCTGGATCAAGGCGACCGGTCTGGAACTGGCCGATGCCCGCGAAACCGCGCCCGGAGAATATCTGTTTCATATCCGCAAGCCCTGAAGATCAAGGGGCTGACTTTCGGAGGGTAACGACATGAACAGCCTGATGGACGAAATCGTCGGCGGCGACAGCGGCGCTGGCAGAGACCCCCGCTTTCCCCACGCGCCGGACGGTTGGTCAGCCGAGACGGCCGTCGAGGTTGCGCGCAAGGAAAATCTGGAACTTGGTGACGACCACTGGCAGGCGCTACGCGCGTTGCACGAGTACTACGCCAGGCACGAGGACACCACCGTCAACCTGCGCGAGCTGCACGATGCGCTGGACGAGAAATTTCACCAGCAGGGCGGCATCAAGCACCTCTACGAGTTGTTTCCGTCCGGACCGGTCGCGCAGGGCTGCCGGGTCGCCGGGCTCAAGGCGCCAGCAGGCGCGATCGACATGGGCATGGGCAGCGTGGGGTAGCGGACAACGCGCGGAGCGCGGTTCCAGGCCAACGTCCCCGTGGTCGACAGCAACATTCCCGACAACGCCTGGATCGGCTTTACACCCCGCACGTTTGAGGCCATGATTTCCGCCGCGATTCACAAGGCGGAGGAATCCCATGTTCGATGCTCTCTCGGTCCCGTTCGGATCCAAGATGCTGTTCAACACCATCAAGCTGAAACCCGGCATCACCATGGACGACGTCGAACTCGCCATCGGCGAAATGTGCAACGTCGTCAAGGACACCTACGGCGGCGACAAGGGCGGTTTCTGCGGCGGGCAGGTGTTCAAGTTCTCGGGCTTCGCCTCGGCGGAGGGCTCGCTGGGCGGGGTCAAGACGGCGGATGCCCACGTGGCGATCGTCACCTACTGGCGCTCCTTCGAGGAACACGAGCGCTCGCACGCCGACAAGACCTTCAACGACAAATTTTCCGCACTCGCGGAAATGTGCAGCGAAAGCCAGGAACTGGGCTACGAGATGCTCTGGCAGGGCGCGCCCGAGTAGCGGTCGGCACCGAAGCATTCGGGCGCCGCCGGCGCCCGAAACCTGGCTGAGGCGGCGCGTTTATTTCTTCGCCGCACAGGCCGGGGTTTCCGCCGGCACCTTTCCGACCAGCAGCAGGAAGTTCTCGAACGGGCCCATGTTGCCCATCGCTTCCATCATAGGACCGTCGAAGCCGAGCCGGCCGAACATCATTCCCGCCATCGGGCCGTATTCGCCCCTGCCCATTTCCACCCAGCGGACCGTCTCGGCCTTCATCACGTAATCGGCATCGCCGTCCAGTTTCGCAGTTTCGGCGGCGCCGCCGTAGACGCACGCCGCCTTGCCGTCCTTGAACGAGACGCGCAGTTCGGCGGTGGGCTTGTCGCCGCAGTCGGAGCGGTAAACCTGCATCACTTTGAAACCCCGGCCCTTGTCGTTCTTCACCCAGCCGGTCTCGACCAGCTTGTCGGTGAGGACGGGATCCTTGTTCCAGGCGGCGCAGGCCTCTTTGCCCCACTCGGCGGACATCAGCACCGGGGCGGCAAGGGTCGAACCAGCGAACGCCGTCGCGATTAGCGAGGCGAGCAGCAATGTAATGCGCATCGGAATTCTCCCGGAGCGAAATGCGGCAGGCATCTTCATGCCTGCCGCGCGGCGCCCAATTGCGGCGCGTCGACTTGGTTTGGTCAGAACTTGCGGCTGTAGGCGATCCCGAGAAGATACTGTTTCATCGCAATCGTTTCGGTGGTCGTCGGCGGTGCGCCGAAGCCGACCAGTAGGCTCTGCCCGGTCACCGAATTGTTCTGCGCATACATGAACGCACCGGTGATTTCCGACTTGTCGTCGAGCCTGTAGGTCGAGCCGAAATGCCACTGGTCCTTGACCACGCCTGGTGCCAGGATGTTGAAGGTGACGTCCTGCGGTTCGATCGGATTCTGCGAGTGGTTATAACCGCCACGCAGCGTCCACTTCTCGTTCAGCTGGTACTGGACGCCGATTTTCCAGACGTCGATGTTCTGCCAGCCGAAGCCTGCGCCCGAATCGGCACCAAGACAGTAGTTTCTCTGGCCGCCACCCATCGGCGGCGGCGGGCAAAAGCCGATCCAGGCGCTGGGATTGTTCACCGAAGGCACGTCGTCGTAGAAAATGCGCTGGAAATCGAGCGCGATCAACCAGGCCTTGGTCGGCCGGAATGCGGCGCCGACGGTGAAGTTCGACGGAATATCGAAGCCGCCGCTCTGGGCGAACAACCCCTTGTAGCCGTCGAAGTCACCCATGCTGAGCTTGGTCGAGTACGCGGCGCCGAGCGAGAAGTACTCGTTGAATTGGCCCATGTAGCCAATTCTGACGCCGGCGCCCCAGCTGTCGCTGTAGCCGTTATTGGTGACGCTGCCCGGCGCCGAGGAGAACCCCGGATTGTCGAAGGTCTGCAAGCCTTCGGCCTTGAACCGCTGATAGGCGATCAACGGCGCGACGCCGATCGAATGGCCCTTGACGAACTGCCACGACGCATAGGGCGCGAAGACCAGCTGCATCATGTCGACGCCAAGGCTGCCGCTGCCGCACAGCAGGTTGTAGGGCGCGCCCTGTCCCTGGCGGAACTGCCCGCAGGCGCTTTGCGCCGGGATCTGTCCGCCGGGGTAATCGGTGTTCATGCCGCCGTTGCCGTAGACGGTCAGGCCCAGCGCGATGTCCGGCCGGTATTTCCAGTTGATGCCGAACTCCGGAATGAAGAAATTCTTGCTGCCGCTGTCGGCGTAGC
Organism: uncultured beta proteobacterium; assembly: GCA_963712105.1. Taxonomy (GTDB): domain Bacteria; phylum Pseudomonadota; class Gammaproteobacteria; order Burkholderiales; family Casimicrobiaceae; genus VBCG01. The sequence continues at coordinate 95,788 of CAVQGR010000007.1, read as the reverse complement.
CATCGATGCCGGCCATTCCGGAACCGCTGCGCGAGGCGTTGCGGTCAGGCGAAAACCACGACAGGCCGAGCTGCCATTGGCTGTCGAGGAAGCTCATCGCCCCCGGGTTCACGGCGCCACCAAAGGGCTCCATGGCCACGGCGATCGCGGCGCCGCCCATGCCGAGGGATTTCATGCCGTAGCCATTGGCGAAATAGCCATCGGTCGCCTGCGCCGCAAGTGGGGTGGCGGCGATAAGCGCCAGCATCAGTTGTTTCTTCACGATTACTCCCTGACCGAAGTTTGGTTTCAATTCCCGCTGCCGCAGCGGCAACGGGTACGGATTCAAATGAACAGGCTGACGTCGGCGTCCTTGGCCATTGGCAGGAAGGTTGCCGCGCCAACGTAATCCTTGACCTCCGGAATGAACTGCTCCCGCTTGTAACCGAAAAGGTCGACGGTCATCTGGCAGCCGATCAGGTCCACGCCGGCCTCGAGGCACAGACTGCGCAGCTCGGCGATCTCGGCCACGCCATTGTTCTTGATCGTCTTTTTCATCATCTTGGTGGCGAAGGCCTCGTAGGCCGGGATGACCGATTGCACGACGTTGGGAATATTCCAGCCGATCGACCTGAACCACGCCGGGCCCATCGGCATCTTCATGGGCATCGCGGGATTGCCCAGCGGGCTCACCTTCAGCTTTCGCAAGTCCTTTTTCAGCAATTCGAGCCCGTAGAAGGTGAAGAACATCGACACGTTCCAGCCCAGCGCCGCAGCGGTGGAGGCAAGTATGAACGGCGGATACGCCCAATCGAGCGTGCCCTTGGTGGCAATGATGGTCATCGACGGCGTCTTCGCCGCCTTGATCTCGGCGAGCTTTGCCTCGAGCTTTTGCTCGAGCAGGACGTCGATGCGTTCGGCGATGGCTCGGTCCAATGCAGCGTCGTTCGGCATGGTGACCTTCCTTTAGGCTTGCAGTTCGATGTGGAATCCCTTGCGTCAGGTGGGATCGGGTCGCTCGCGCTCGACCAGGCTATTTCTTCTTGATGAGGAAGACGTAGTCCTTGCCCTCCTCGGTCGAAGACAGCAACGGGTTGCCGGTCTGGTTGGCGAACGCCTGCATGTCCTTGATCGATCCTGGATCGGTCGCAACCACCTTGAGTACCTGCCCGGTGGTCAGATCATTCAGCGCCTTCTTGGTCTTGAGGATCGGCAACGGGCACGACAGCCCACGCGCATCCAGTTCCTTGTCGAAATCCACTTGTGTCATCTCCAGATTGTCGATGAACCGGCGATTCCTGCGCATGACGGCAACCCGGAGCGCGTACGAGACACGCCGGACGCGAAATCGCCACGGGCCGCATGACCCGCTCGTTCATCCAGTTAGATGCATTAGGCTAACTTTCGCCGCCGGGCGTCTATAACCGGCATGGGTAGATCCCCTACCCATATGGGGGAGATGCCGGTGGATCGCGACGCGACACGTTGTCGCAGCGCGCACCGTCACGCCCGGCGAACCTGGCTGCCGCTTCGGAGACGGCGCCCGGTGACCCTGGCGCCGCGCCAACCCTATGCTAACGTGATTCTCATGCATCCGCGACTTTGCGGCCGGACCGGTCCGACACCCAAAGCGCCATGGCGGCGATTTGTCACCGGCTGGTCACTTTGGGTCCTGGCGGCAGCGATCGTGGCGTCGACCGGCGTTGCATCAGCCACGCCCGGCGCCGCCACGCCGTCTCTGATACCAGTTGCGCCGCTGTTGCAGGGTATGCGTCCCTACCACCCTGCCGCCGGAACGAAATCGACGCTCGCGCAGCGCTATTTCGAACAGGGAATGACGCTGGCCTGGGGATTCAATCCGGCCGAGGCTGCGCGCTCGTTCGAGGCCGCCATCCGCGCGGACCCCGGTTGCGCCGCCTGCTACTGGGGCCTTGCCTGGGCACTTGGACCCAACATCAATGCGGACATGGATGGCGCGGCGGCCGGCCGTGTCGCCAAAGCGCTGCGGCGCGCCCAGGCATTATCGGCAACCGCGCCACCGCGTTATCGCGGTCTCATCGCCGCGCTCGCGTCGAGGCATCCCGGTCCGACCTTGCCTGTGGATGAGGAGACGTATGCGAGGCAAATGGGCGCGCTGGCGCGGCAGTTTCCGAACGACGCCGAGATCGCCACGCTGTCGGCCGAAGCCCAGCTCAACCTGCACCCCTACGACTGGTGGGAGGCGGACGGCGGAGCGAAACCATGGACCGGCGCGACCACCGACCTGCTGTCGCGGGCCCTGCGACTTGCGCCCCGGCATCCCGGCGCCAACCACTACTGGATTCACGTAATGGAAAGCTCGGCGCAACCCGCGCGTGCGCTGACCAGCGCGGATCGGCTGACCACGCTGGTCCCCGGGTCCGGGCACCTGATGCACATGCCGGCGCACATCTACATGCGGGTCGGCCGCTACGCCGACGCCTCGCAGGCCAACGAAGCGTCGATTGCGGCGGATCGCGCCTATCTGGCGCAGGTGGACACGCAGGGCGCCTACCGGGTCGGCTACGTCGCCCACAATCATCACTTCCTGTTCGCCTCGGCCGCCATGGAAGGCCGCAGCCTTGCCGCGCTGGCCGCGGCGGACGCTGCCTACCCGGCGGCCTGCGGGCCGACGCCAGGCGATCTCAGCACAGGCATCCTGCAGCAGTATTCGGTGTTGCCGCTGTTTGCACGGGTACGCTTCGGACAGTGGCAGACGATCCTGCGCGACACGCTTCCGCCCGACAGCAGCGAGCCCTATCCGCGCGCGATCTGGCACTACGCGCGCGGCACCGCGCTGGCGAAAACCGGCCGGTTGGCTGAGGCGCGCGGCGAGCTCGCGCGGCTGGACACGTTCGCCGCGGAACCGGCGCTGCAGCAGGTCAGGATCAAGAACATCAATTCGGCAACCGCGCTGGTGCGCATCGCGCGGCTCACGCTCAAGGCGGACATCGCCACTGCCGAGGGCAAGCCGGCCGACGCCGTGACGCTGCTCACGCAGGCGGTGGCGATCGAGGATGGCCTGGCCTACGACGAGCCTCACCTGTGGCTGGCACCGACGCGCCATGCGCTGGGTGCCGCGCTGCTCGCCGCTCGGCGTTTCGACGATGCGCAGCGCGTCTTCCGGGAGGACCTGCGCCACTATCCCGACAACGGCTGGTCGCTCACCGGCCTCGCCCACGCGCAGCGTGGTTCCGGTTCCGCCGACGCCGCGGCCCTGACCGAGGAGCAGGCGCGCAGCGCGTTGCGCCGGGCCGACCTGCCGCTACCGGGCGCGCGCTTCTGATGGCGAAGCCGACGGCCTGGCCGCGCAATCGATCCATGCGGATCGATTGACGCCAACCCGCCGGATTTTCACCCGCACAACGATTATCACCAGGCCGATTTCCAGCCTTTATCGTCATATAGTTAAGTTACCTATCGGCGATATGATGCAGATCAAGATGCCGACCGCCATATTGCGGTGCAATACAGGCGTGATCGGTGCCGGCGACAAGGCACCTCTGGCGCGATGCGGCGGTTCCGGTCCGAGACCTCTTCTCACGATCGAACAGGCCCATGGAACATCTATCTCGCCGGCGCTTCCTCAAGATCACCGCAGCGACCTTCGGCACGGCCGCCGCCGCGGCCCACTGGGACCCGGTAACCCAGGCTGCCATCGCCGCCGAGACCACACCGGCCGGCGTCAGGACCGTTCCAACCTTTTGCGAAATGTGCTTCTGGCGCTGCTCGGGCATCGCGCACGTGAAAGATGGCCGGTTGTGGAAATTCGAGGGCAATCCGCGCGACCCGCAAAGCAGCGGCCGGCTGTGTCCGCGCGGCACCGGCGCCGTCGGTGCGTATTACGACCCTGATCGCCTGCAGCGGCCACTGATCCGTCGCGGCAAACGCGGCAGCGAGGAGTGGACGGCCGTCACCTGGGACGAGGCCTTCACCTACATCGCCGAGAAAATGCAGAAAATCAAGGCGCAGCATGGACCCGAGTCCGTCGCGATGCTCAATCATGGCATCGGCCAGTACTTCATCCAGCATGCGCTCAAGTCCTGGGGCGCGATCAACTTCGCCGGCTCGTCGTTCGCGCAATGCCGCGGTCCGCGCGACATCGGCTTCACGCTGACCTTCGGCAGCGGCATCGGCTCGCCCGAGCCCACGGACATCGCGAACACCAACTGCCTGGTGCTGATCGGCGAGCATCTTGGCGAGAACATGCACAACACGCAGGTGCAGGAATTCGCTCGTGCCATCGAGCGGCGTATTCCGATCATCGTCGTCGATCCGCGCCACTCGGTCGCCGCCAGCAAGGCCAAGTACTGGCTGCCGATCCGAGCCGGCACCGATCTCGCGCTGCTGCTGGCCTGGTGCAACGTGCTGGTCACCGAAGGACGCTACGACCGCGCCTTCGTCGAGAAGCACGGGCACGGCTTCGACAAGTTCGTCGCCGAGATCAAATCGCATACGCCCGAGTGGGCCGCGCAGGAAACCGGCCTCGACGCCAACCTCATCCGCATCACGGCGCGCGAATTCGCCAGCGCCCGCCCGGCCTGCATCATTCATCCGGGTCGCCGCGTCACCTGGAACGGCGACGACACCCAGAGAAGCCGCGCCATCGCGCTGTTGTCCGCGCTGCTCGGCAACTGGTATCGCAAGGGTGGCCTGTTCTCCTCCGTCAGCATGAAGGTCGCGCCCTATCCGCTGCCGAAGCCCCCGAAGTCCGACAAGCCGATGGCCGATAACCCGCACGGCGAGAAGTATCCGTTTGCCGATGAAGGCATCACCAACGGCATCCGCGAGGCCACGATCACCGGCGAGCCCTACCCGATCAAGGGCTGGTTCGTCTATTCGACCAACATCCTGTATGCGATGCCGAACCCGGCAGAAACGCTGAAGGCGATCGACAACCTCGACCTGCTGGTCGCCATCGACACCATGCCCAGCGAGATCACCGGCTTCGCCGATGTCGTGCTGCCGGAAGGCACGTTCTTTGAACGTCACGACCAGTTGCTGGTTGGCTGGGGGCGCCGCGGCTGGACCTCGCTGCGCCAACCGGTGATGCCCTCGCCGCACGACCAGAAACCCAACTGGTGGATTGCCAAGCAGCTCGCGGCAAAGCTGGGCATTCCGGAATGCCTGCCCTTCAGTGATCTCGAGGAATACCTGCGCTTCCGCGTGGAAAAATCTGGCCTCGACTGGGAGCAGCTCAAGCGCGAGGGCGTGATCCTCGGCAAGCCGGAACCGATCTATGTCGAAGACGGTGCAGCGATGGAGTTTTACACCCCGTCGGGCAAGGTCGAATTCTGGTCGGACCAGCTGGCGGCCAAGGGCTTCGATCCGGTACCGCGCTACACGCCGCCGGCCGAGCCACCCGAAGGCTTCCTGCCGCTGATCACCGGACGCGCGCCGATGCACACCTTCGGCCGTACCCAGAACAATCCGCTTCTACACCAACTGATGCCCGAGAACGAACTGTGGGTCAACGCGACGACGGCGGCGAAGGCCGGCATCGCCAACGGCCAGTACATCAAGCTCAGGAACCAGGACGGCGTCGAAAGCAACCGCATCCGGGTCAAGGCCACCCAGCGGATCCGGTCCGACTGCGTCTACATGGTCTACGGCTTCGGCCACACCAGCAAGGCCATGCGCAGCGCCTACCTGAAGGGCGCGAACGCGACGCAACTGACCACCCGCTACGTGACCGATCCGCTGATGGGCGGGACCAGTCTTCAGAGCAACTTCGTGACCTTCGTGAAGGAAACCTGACGTGAACAACCTCCACGCTCACTGCACTCGCCGCTTCGAGGGGGAAAGCTGATATGCCCCGCTTCGGAATGGTCATCGATACGCGCAAATGCGTCGGCTGCACGGACTGCGTCGTCGCCTGCCAGACGGAAAACAACGTCCCGGTCGGCTACTGCCGCGACTGGGTCACCACAGAGGTTCGCGGCGTATTTCCGAACCTCACGATGGAGATCCGCTCCGAGCGCTGCAATCACTGCGACAACCCCCCCTGCGTCTCGTGCTGCCCCACTGGCGCCTCGCACGTCGCCGATCCTGGGCGCGTGGTCCTGGTCACCGCAAACAAGTGCATCGGTTGCAAGGCCTGCGTGGCGGCGTGTCCCTACGACGCGCGCTTCATCCACCCCGACGGCTACGCCGACAAGTGCACGTTCTGCCATCACCGGACCCGTGACGGCCTCGATCCCGCCTGCGTCGCCGTGTGTCCGACGCATTGCATGAGCTTCGGCGACCTCGACGATCCGAACAGCACGGTCAGCGCGCTGCTGCGCTCCCGCAAGTACCACACGCTGCTGCCCGAAGCCGGCACCCGGCCGCGGGTCTTTTATCTGACCTGAGGCGATGAACATGCTCGAACTTACCCATACTCGCCACAACCTGCTGGTCGACCCGCAACTCGCCGTCTGGAGCTGGGAGATCCCCGTCTACCTGTTCGCCGGCGGCGTGGTCGCCGGGATGATGATCCTGGGCGGCCTGGCGATGCTGCGCATCGCCCGCGGGGACGATCCGAAGAAGTTTTTTTCGCTGCATACGCCGCTGCTTGCCTTCATGCTGATCAACGTCGGCATGGGCGCGCTGTTCCTCGACCTCACCCACAAGCTCTATGTCTGGCGCGTCTACCTGACCTTCGAGCCCGGTTCGCCGATGTCGTGGGGCTCGTGGGTGCTGATCATCGTCTATGGCGTACTGATGGCCTCGGCGCTGGTCCGCCTGCCGGAAGCCTGGCCATGGCTGGGCCGACGCCTTCCGGCGCTGCACCGGCTGTCGGACTGGCTGCTGGCGAGCGCAGGACGAATGAAGCTGCTCGGCTGGGCGAACATCGCGCTGGGCGTGGGCCTCGGCATCTACACCGGCATCCTGCTCAACACGATGGTCGCGCGACCGCTGTGGAACAGCGCGATCCTTGGGCCGCTGTTCCTGGTCTCCGGACTGTCGGCGGGCGCCGCGGCGATGCACGTCGCCAGCATCTTCCTGCCGCGCCGACCCGGCGCCGCAGGGCATGGTCGGCGGCGCGATCTCGGCGCTTTGCCAGCAACTGGGCGGCGAGCCGCCCGCGCGCCGGACGGTCGACGAACTGATTCGTGCGGATATCGCCTTCCTGGTGGTCGAACTGCTGCTGCTCGGCCTGCTCATCGTCAATCTGCAGACGTCCTCGCTATCGCACGCCACGGCGGCAACGCTGATCGTGAGCGGACCCTACGCCTGGGCGTTCTGGGGCGTGGTCGTCGCACTCGGGATATTCGTTCCGCTGGCGCTGCAGGGTCTCGAACTCGGGCACCGGATCCCGCATACCGTCCTGCCCGCGCTGCTCGTCCTCGTCGGCGGCTTCGCGCTGCGCTGGGTCATGGTCAACGCCGGACAGTTGAGCCATCTGGTCCAGGCAAGCGCCCAATGAACATCTGTCGATACGTCGGCAGCACACCACGACGCGACTGCGCGGTCGGCTTGCACCGCCAGGCGACAGTCCTCGTCCCGCCAATCCCGGCACTCACCTACGAAACGGAGATTCAATCATGTTGAGCAGCAGAAGATCCTTCGTCATTGCAGTCCTCGCGGCGATCGGCCTGGCGCTTCCCGGCTTCGTCCTGGCACAGAACTATCCGCCTTCGGTCGGCCAGCTCGTCGCCAGCACCAAGAAGCAGGTGAAGACGATCAGCATGGCCGATTTCAAGATGGCGCTCGATCGCAAGGATGTCGGCGTTCTCGTCGACGTGCGCGAGCCGGGCGAGTACGCCGACGGGCATGTGGCCGGCGCGATCAACGTCCCGCGCGGCCTGATCGAATTCACGATCTGGACCCACATCGGCTTTCCCGACAAGACCGACATGGCGCGCAAGCTGACGCTGTACTGCAAGACCGGCGGGCGCTGTGCGCTGGCCACGAAGTCGCTGCAGGACCTCGGCCTGACCAACGTGACGTCGGTCGACATGAAGCTCGATGATTGGATCAAGGCCGGCTATCCGCTGGTGAAATAGACCGCATGCACCTGCCCATCAGGCAGGTGAATCGCCGCCCCGTTCGGGGGCGGCGCAGGCGGTGAAATCGCGATGGAGATGAAACCATGAAAATGAAATCAACGACCATGTTCACCACGGCGCTGTTGGCCGTTTCCGGGGCGGTATTCGCTCAGGCACCGGCGACGCCGGCTGCGAATCCAAGGATGCCGAAGATCTGCGGCACCTGCCATACCGTAGGTCCCGCGGAGATGCGTGGCATGTACGAGAACGTCGCGTTCAAGTCGAAGGCCATTCAACTTGGAATCGGCGACACCTCCGAAATCCTGCGCTTCGACCCCGGCACGCTCAAGGTCGTCGATGCAGGCAAGGTCAAGCCGGCCGAAGCACTGCGCGATATCGCCAAGAAACGCGAGGCGCGCATCGAGTTCGTCGAAAAGGACGGCACCAAGGTCGCGACGCTGATCTCGTTCAAGGGGCCGATCAAGATTGCGCCAGAAAAGCTCGCGCATTACGCCGAGATCGAGCAGTTGGTGGCGCTGGGTCCCGACGACGGCAAGTACACGCTGATCGATTCGCGTCCACTTCCGCGCGTGCAGGAAGGCACGATTCCGACGGCGATCAACCTTCCCTATCCGGCCTGGGACAAGTTCGTCATTCGGCTGCCGAAGGACAAGCAGGCGAAGATCATCTTCTTTTGCCAGGGCGTCACCTGCATGATGAGCCCGAACTCGCTGCTCAAGGCCGAGGCGCTGGGCTATACCAACGTCAAGGTCTATCGCGAAGGCTACCCAGAGTGGCAGGAGAGGAACATCGGCGTGATCGCCGCGCCACACCTCAAGGATGCGTTCATCGACAAGCAGATTCCGCATGTGCTGGTCGACGCCCGGCCCGCTTCCACGGCTGCCGAGGGCTCGATCCCGGGTGCGGTCTCGATCCCGCCGTCGATGGTGCGCGCCGCGGTCGCGGGGTTTCCCGCCGCGAAGCTGAAGGCGCCGATCATCGTCTATGACGGCGATGGCGGCAACGCAGCGCTGCAGGTCGCGCGCGTGATCAAGGCATCGGGCCAGCCGAACGTCACGGTCGTCACCGGCGGTCTCGACGCCTGGAAGATGGCGAAGAATGCCGTGTCGACAGGCGCGCTGTCCACTCAGGTGGCCTATGTGCCCAAGCCGCGCCCCGGTTCGATCCCCAACGATGAGTTCGTCAAGCTTGCCTCGGCAATGCCGGGGGATGTCCTGATCCTCGACGTGCGCAACACCGACGAGGCGAATGCCGGGATGATCAAGGGCGCCGTGCTGATCCCCGACGAGGAACTGCTGGCCCGTATGGCTGAACTGCCCAAGGACAAGCGGATCATTGCTCACTGCTCGACCGGGATCCGCGCCGAAATGGCGTATCACAAGCTGAAGAACGCGGGCTACAACGCTGGCTTCCTCTACGCCGAGATCGACGTCAAGAAGAACGGGACCTTCAAGGTCACGGCAAACTGACCTGAACCGACGACGGCATACCTGCGGAACGAAACGCTTCGCACGCCGCAGTCAGCGAAGGTAGCAACGAAAAGGGGAGGCCAGCCGGCCTCCCCTGTTTTACTGCCAACCGCGGTCGAAACCACGGCCGCATGCCAAAGCCTTCGACTCAGCAACCGCCCTTCTTCGGCTTCTTGGTCATCGCGGTCTTCGAACTTTCGACGGCCTTCTTCTTGTCCGCGTCCGACATTTTCGCCCACGCTTCGTCCGAGACGCTTGCCGGCTTTTCCAGCTTCATCATCGGCGCCTTGTCCTTTGGCGCATCGGCGGCAATAACTCCGGCGCTGCCGAAGGCGAGGGTGGAAGCAACGAGAACTGCGAGCAACTTGTTCATGAGCATCTCCTGGATTGGTTGGATTGCGAAACTCTTGGATTGCAATACTCTTGCAAGGAACCCATGCCGGCATCGAGACCGGCACCTCCATTGACCTGTCATAGGCGCCACACCGCCAACGCCTGCCGCCGCGCCCTGCGCCGGCAACTGGAACAGGCTACCCGACGGCTGCAGCCGGCCAGCGACTAGCAACCGGGGATTCTACAATGCAAACGGCGGGGGGAAAATGCCCTTCCCTCCCGCCGTGCGGCGAGGCGACTATCAGGCGGCGCGCGGTCGCAGCGTTGCGAAGTGCATTTCGAGCCGGCGCATTCCCCATCCGGCAAAGCCCAGGAACGCGATAAAGATGAGCGTCCACCAGCCGGCGCCGATGCCGGTGATCGATGGCAGCGTCATCGCGCCCTGCGCGGTGTCGCGAATCCACGCGTCGACGCCCGGCGTGAACTCGGCATAGGCGAAAACCCCCGCGAGCATGCCGAGTGCAAACGAATAGCCGTCCTTGCGCCCGGTTGCCATCGCGGCGATGGACGTTCCCGGACAGTAACCACCGATGATGAAGCCCGCACCGAAGACCAGGCCACCCAGTGCCTGCGCGGCGAGGTTGGTCGGTTCAAGATAGAACTCGCGGACGTCGAGCAACCCGACCGACGAAAGCACGACAATGCCGGCCATCGCAGTGACAATGGCCGAGAACATCACCTTCACCACCGCCATGTCATAGAGATAGAAGACCGCGGTCAGCTTGCGCGCGCTGCCGAAGCCGGCGCGCTCGAGACAGAAGCCGAAACCGAAGCCCAGCACAACGGCGATCGCAAGATCGGCCGCCAGCGAGAATTCATGGTACGAGGTCAGTGGAAACATCACAGCCACTCCTTCCTGACAAAATAGGCGAGTGCGTACGCCGAGGCGAACACGGCGAGCATGAACACCAGGCTGCCGACATTGAAGACCGCACCTCCGGTCAGCGCCTGGCCGCTGGTGCAGCCCTTGGCGATCTTGGCGCCGTAGGCGGCAATGAAGCCACCGACGAAGGCAAGCGCGAGCCGCTGGCCGTCCGTCACGCGGGGGCCGCGCTCGACGCCGAACTTCACGCGGTGACCGGCGACACCCGAAACCAGTGCGCCGACGAAGGCGCCCAGCAGCAGGAACAGCGTCCACGATTCAAGCGGCGCACCGTCGTTCCAGTACCTGGTGTGGACGAGATTGGCCGCGGCGTGCTCCGGCGAGAACAAGCCGGCCAGCCACGCGGCAATCGAAGCGAATGCGCCCGTCGCCCCGAGGCCGCGACCCGTTGCCAGGTAGGTGGTTAGCAGAACCAGACCCAACAGGGCGCCGGTGAGATACGAATTCCAGTAGGCCCGCGGCACCGGGCGCGCGTTGGCGCGGGACGGCAGGCGGGTTTCGACCATGGTTTGTGCCATCGCGGATCCTCCGATTCGGAGACGGCGCCGTCATCTTGGCGCCCGTCTTCCACTACCAAATAGCCATATGGTTAAATATCTCATAAGATTGTTGATGCTGCAGCAGTAAACGCCACGACCTTTGACCGAGGTCAACCGGTTGCGCCGGCCGGCGCGGCCGTGGGCACCGCGATGGGGGCCGGCAGGCCCGACGAGGGCTGCTGCAGCAACTTCTGCCCATGCTCCAGGACGAAATACCTGAACGCTTCGGCCGCCGGCGACAGCAGCTTGGCGCGCATGTTGACCATGTGCCAGCGGCGCATCAGCGGCAGCCCTTCGACCTCGAGCATCCGGATGACGCCGGCGCGCAACTCGAGCCCGATGGTATGCAGCGACAGGATGCTCACGCCCATCTCGGCCATCACCGCCTGCTTGATCGTCTCGTTGCTGGGCATTTCGACCATCGACGGCGGATGAATCCGCCGCTCCTTGAGAAAGATCTGCATCGACGCCCGGGTTCCGGAACCCGGCTCGCGGACCAGGAAGGGTTCGTCGCCGAGCAACGCGGCGGGCACCTGCGGCATCTGCGCCAACCGATGTCCCGGCGCAGCAATCATCACCAGCGGATTTGCGGCGAAAGGCTCGGCGCGGGTGTCGAGTTCGCGCGGCGGCGTGCCCATGATCGCCAGGTCGACCTCGTTGTTGGTCAACTGCGCGAGCAGCGCCTGTCGATTGCCCACCTCGAGCCGCAGTTCGATCGCCGGATGTTCGCGCCGGAACTCAGCCAGCAGGCGAGGCACGAAATACTTGGCCGTGCTGACCAGACCGATGGTCAGCCGGCCGCTTTCCACACCCTTCATCCGCGCCATGGAGTCCGCGGCATCCTTCAGCACCGCCAGCATGCGCCGCGCATGCACCAGGAAATACTCTCCCGGCGTGGTGAGCGAGACCTTGCGCCCGCCGCGGTCGAACAGCGGCAGGCCGACCACGCTCTCGAGTTCCTTCACCTGCATGGAGATCGCGGGTTGGGTCAGGTGCAATTCCTCTGCCGCGCGCGCGAAACTCAGGTGACGGGCCGCGCACACGAAGACCTGCAATTGCCGGATGGTCAGACCACGCACAGGTCATCACATAAGGTTTTACTTATGTTTTATGTAAGAATATTTGATTTTACCTGATCGTTTGTACTGCGTAAAGTCACCGACAGTCGCACAACAGCCAGGAGATCAGACCGATGAACGCACCCAACGAAGGCGCCATTCTCGACGCCGGCAAGCGCTACAGCGCGGGCGTCCTCAAGTACCGGCAGATGGGGTATTGGCAGCCGGACTATGAGCCGAAGGACAGCGACCTCATCTGCCTGTTCCGCATCACGCCGCAGGAAGGCGTGGATCCCGAGGAAGCTGCCGCGGCCGTGGCCGGCGAATCGTCGACCGCGACCTGGACCGTGGTGTGGACCGATCGCCTCACCGCCTGTGACTCGTACCGCGCCAAGGCCTATCGGGTCGATCCGGTGCCGAACACCGGACCGGGCACGCCCACCGAGCAGCAGTATTTCGCCTACGTCGCCTACGACCTGATCCTGTTCGAGGAAGGCTCGATCGCCAACCTCACCGCATCGCTGATCGGCAACGTGTTCAGCTTCAAGCCGCTCAAGGCGGCGCGACTCGAGGACATCCGCCTCTCCGTCGCCTACGTGAAGACCTACAAGGGGCCGCCGACCGGAATCGTCGTCGAGCGCGAACGCCTCGACAAGTTCGGCCGGCCGCTGCTCGGCGCGACGATGAAGCCGAAGCTGGGACTGTCCGGCCGCAACTACGGCCGCGTCATCTACGAAGGACTGATCGGCGGGCTCGACTTCACCAAGGACGACGAGAACATCAATTCGCAGCCGTTCATGCACTGGCGCGACCGCTTCCTGTTCGGCATGGAGGCCGTCAATCGCGCGCAGGCCGGCAGTGGCGAGCAGAAGGGTCACTACTTCAACGTGACCGCCGCAACGATGGAAGAGATGTACGAGCGCGCCGAACTCGCCAAGGAACTGGGCTCCTGCATCATCATGATCGACCTGGTCGTCGGCTGGACCGCGATCCAGTCGATGGCCAACTGGGCGCGACGCAACGACATGATCCTGCACATGCACCGCGCCGGCCACGGCACCTACACGCGGCAGAAGAACCACGGCGTGTCATTCCGGGTGATCGCCAAGTGGCTGCGTCTCGCCGGTGTCGACCACCTGCACGCCGGCACGGCGGTGGGCAAGCTCGAAGGCGACCCGCTGACCGTGCAGGGTTACTACAACGTGCTACGTGACGGCTACACGCGAATGGACCTTCAGCGCGGCCTGTTCTTCGACCAGGACTGGGCCGACCTGCGCCGGGTGATGCCGGTCGCCTCCGGCGGCATCCACGCCGGCCAGATGCACCAGTTGCTCTCGCTGTTCGGCGATGACGTGGTGCTGCAGTTCGGTGGCGGCACCATCGGTCATCCGGCCGGCATCCAGGCCGGCGCCACCGCCAACCGGGTCGCGCTGGAGACCATGGTCAAGGCGCGCAACGAGGGCCGCGACATCGATACCGAGGGTCCGCAGATCCTGGCCGACGCCGCGAAGTGGTGCACGCCGCTGGCGCAGGCGCTCGAGACCTGGAAAGACGTCAGCTTCAACTACACGTCGACCGATTCCCCCGATTTCGTGCCCACCGCCACGGCATCGGCCTAGAGGAGCCCACCATGCGCATCACCCAAGGTACGTTTTCCTTCCTGCCCGACCTGACCGACGCCGAAATCAAGGCGCAGATCCAGTACGCGATCGATCAGGGCTGGGCATGTTCCGTCGAATCCACCGACGATCCGCATCCGCGCAACACCTACTGGGACATGTACGGCCTGCCCATGTTCGACGTCAAGGACGCCGCCGGCGTGATGCTGGAGGTCGATGCCTGCCGCAAGGCGCTTCCGAACCACTACGTCAAGGTCAACGCCTTCGACTCGACACGCGGCATCGAGTCGGTGCGGCTGTCGTTCATCGTCAACCGCCCTGCCGAGGAGCCCGGCTACGCGCTCACCCGGAACGAAACCGTCGGACGGCAGATCCGCTATACCACCACCGCCTACTCGGCGCAGCGCCCTGCCGGCAAGCGCTACTGATCTCGCTACCCGACACGCCATGACGATCGCTACCACGCCACCGACCGAAACCGGCACTGCTCCCGGTGCCGTCGCCGACCGTGTCGACCTGCATGCGCTTTGCGCGGACGCCGGCGTGTTCGAGCTGCTCGATGGCCTCGACCGCGAACTGGTCGGTCTGGCGCCGGTCAAGGCGCGCATCCGCGACATTGCCGCGCTGCTGGCGGTCGACCGGGCACGGGCGACCCTCGGCCTCGATTCGCGGCCACCGTCGCTGCACATGTGTTTCACCGGCAACCCGGGCACCGGCAAGACCACGGTGGCGCTGCGCATGGCGGCGATCCTGCACAAGCTCGGCTATATCCGCAAAGGACACCTGGTCGCCGTCACCCGCGACGACCTGGTCGGGCAATACATCGGCCATACCGCGCCCAAGACGCGCGAAGTGTTGAAGCGCGCGATGGGCGGCGTGCTGTTCATCGACGAGGCCTACTACCTGTACCGGCCGGAGAACGAGCGCGACTACGGCCAGGAGGCGATCGAGATCCTGCTGCAGGTGATGGAAAACCAGCGCGACGATCTGGTGGTGATCCTCGCCGGCTACAAGGACCGGATGGACACGTTCTTCTCGAGCAACCCGGGCATGTCGTCGCGCATCGCCCACCACATCGACTTTCCCGACTACAACGCCGGCGAATTGCTGGAAATCGCCGAACTCATGGTCGCCGAGATGCACTACTGCTTCGCGCCCGATGCGCTGCCGGTGCTGCGCGACTACGTCGCCCGGCGCATGGCGCGTCCAAACTTCGCCAATGCCCGGTCGATCCGCAATGCGCTCGACCGTGCCCGCCTGCGCCAGGCGAGCCGCCTGTTCGCGGACGCCAAGGCCAGCGTGACCCGCGACGCCTTGCAGACGATCACCGCCGAGGACATCCGCGCCAGCCGCGTGTTCGCGGAAGCCACCGCCGGTGCTGCCGACGGCCGCGCAGCCACCTGACCACACGACAGGATTCCGACGATGCCCCACGGCCGACCGACCTTCAGCAGGTTCATTATCGAGGAGCAGCGACGCGCCGCCGCGCCGGATGCACAGCTGACGGCGTTGCTGAACGACGTGCAGACCGCGTGCAAGTACATCGCGTCGGCGGTCTCGCGCGGGTCGCTGCGCGCCATGGAGGACGTCGAAACGGCGACCAACGTCCATGGCGAACAGCAGAAACCGCTCGACCTGATTGCCAACGACATCGTGCTGCGCAACTGCGAATGGGGCGGCCAGCTGTGCGGGATGGCGTCGGAGGAACTCGAGGCGCCCTACCCGATCCCCGCGTCGCATCCGCGTGGTCGCTACCTGCTGGTCTTCGATCCGCTCGATGGCTCGTCGAACCTCGACGTGAACGTGACGGTGGGTACGATTTTCTCCGTGCTGGAGGCGCCCGAGGGCGTCACCGACCCATCGGCGCAGGATTTCCTGCAACCGGGGACCCGGCAGGTCTGCGCCGGCTACGCGCTGTACGGTCCCGCGGTGATGCTGGTGGTGACGATGGGACGCGGCGTGCACGGCTTTACGCTCGATCCGGAGATCGGCGCGTTCACGCTGACGCATCCGGACATGCGCATTCCCGATGAATCGCGCGAGTTCGCGATCAACACGTCGAACGCGCGCTTCTGGGAGGCGCCGGTGCAGCGTTACGTGGACGAATGCGTCAAGGGCAGGAGCGGCCCGCGCGGCGCCGACTTCAACATGCGCTGGATCGCGTCGCTGGTCGCCGAAGTACATCGGATCATGGTGCGTGGCGGCCTGTTCATGTATCCGAAGGATTCGAAGGACCTCGACAAGCCCGGTCGCCTGCGGCTGTTGTACGAGGCGAATCCGATGGCGCTGCTGGTCGAGCAGGCGGGCGGGCGCGCCAGCACCGGACGCATGCGCCTGCTCGACGTCGTCCCCAGGGAACTGCACCAGCGCATTCCGGTCGTCCTGGGTTCGCGCAACGAGGTCGAGCGCATCGAGCGCTACCACCACGAGTACGACGCCGGCGAGGACACTGCTTTCGAATCACCGCTTTTCAACGTGCGCTCGCTGTTTCGCGCCGCCTAGGAGTTCGCCATGTCGATCAGGCACCCGGTCATCGCAATCACCGGCTCGTCGGGCGCCGGCACGACGACCGTCACCCGGACCTTCGAACACATCTTTCGCCGGGAGGGGCTGCAGGCGGTGACGGTCGAGGGCGATTCATTTCATCGCTACAACCGCAGGGAGATGAAGGCGAAGATGGACGAGGCGGCATCCGAGTCCAACCCGCACTTCAGCCATTTCGGCCCCGACGCCAATCTGCTCGAGGAACTCGAGGCGTTGTTCCGCGCTTACGGTGAATCCGGCACCGGCCGAGTCCGCAAATACCTGCACGATGCCAAGGAGGCGGCGCCATACCAGCAGGAGCCCGGAACCTTCACGCCCTGGATCGACATTCCCGCCGGCAGCGACCTGCTGTTCTACGAAGGCCTGCACGGCGCCGCGGTCACCGATAGCGTCAACGTCGCGGCGCTGGCCGACCTGCTGATCGGCGTGGTGCCGATCATCAACCTGGAGTGGATCCAGAAGCTGCACCGCGACCAGAACCTGCGCGGCTATTCGCAGGATGCCGTGGTCGACACCATCCTTCGCCGGATGCCGGATTACATCAACTACATCTGTCCGCAGTTCTCGCAGACGCACATCAACTTCCAGCGTGTGCCCATGGTCGACACGTCGAACCCGTTCATCGCCAAGGACATACCTACGGTCGACGAAAGCATGGTGGTGATCCGCTTCGCCAAGCCGCAGGGGATCGACTTCCTCTACCTTTTGTCGATGCTCCACGATTCCTACATGTCGCGGCCGAATATCATCGTCGTGCCCGGTGGCAAGATGAGCCTCGCCATGCAGCTGATTCTCACGCCGATGATCCTGCAGCTCGTCGAACGCCGCCGTCGGGCCCGCTGAACAGCGCCTGCGAGGCAGCACCGCGCCCGTCCGGTTGGACGGTCTTTGCAAGACCGTCGGTCGATCCCGCTCTACCAGCGCAGCAGCCGCGGCCCAAGCAACGCACCGGCGACTGCGGGAATCAGCATTCCCAGCGCATACCAGACGGCGAGAAACGGCGCGGTGAGTTCCGGGCAGTGCAGCGAATAGACCAGCGCGCCCATCGCCCCCGACGCAAAACCGGCAGCGGCTCCGGCCAGACGCAGGCGCGTGGGCGCCATGCCCTTCATCACCAGGATGAAGGCAATGAAGATCGGCATCGACAACGCGACGATGTTGTACGGACATTCCTCCCAGCTGATGCCCAGCAGCAGGCCGGCGCGTTCCGCCGGTGCTGCGTTGAGCAACTCGACGATCGCCAGGACCCACATGGCCAGCAGCGGCCCGGCGACGAGCGCCGGCGCCCAAAGCAGCGCCTTTCCGGGGCGCGCGAGGCGCAGCGCGGTGAGCAGGCCACCGACGGCGAGTGCCACGCAGAATATTTCCTTGGCCCAGAACATCGGCAGGTCCAGGCCATAGAACAGGTCGGGACGCACCCCCAGCCACCAGACCATGAGCGCAAAGGCCACAGCGGTGGCGATGCCCAGCGCCACCGCCCGGCCCCGGCGCTGCGCGCGGACGTCGATCGCCTGCGCCCCGCGGGCTAGCGCAAGCACCAGGTCGTCCGTCCTCATCCGGCGCCCCGAACCGCCGCGGCGAGCGCCTTCATGCCGCGGTGGATGCCCACCTTCACCGCCGACTCGGACATGCCGGTGCGCTGCGCCGCCTGTGCTATCGAAAGTCCCTCGAGCTTGACGTGCACCAGCGGCAGCCGCTGCCGATCGGGCAGTGTCGCCAAGAGTTTGGTGACATCCCGCCTGGCTTCGGCGGCGGCATCGTCCGACCCGGCCAGCACATCGATCGAGTCGTCCAGCGGATCGTTGTAAGCGTCGTGCCGCGAACGCCGACGAAACAAGTCAACAAGCTTGTAGCGGGCGATGGCGTGCAGCCAGGCGGTTAGCGGTTGTGCCGCATCATAGGTATGTCGCTGATTGTGCACGGCAATGAGCGTTTCCTGCACCAGGTCCTCCACATCATCCGGATGGCGGACGAGCCTCTTCCTCAGGAAGGCGCGCAGAAAGCTGCTCAACTCCTTCAGGAACCGGAGGTAAGCCTCTTCGTCGCCAGCCTGCCCCTGAACCAGCAAGACCCGCAATCGGTCTTCGCTCTCGTTCATGGGTATACGACAGGTAATTCGTTCAAGGGAGACATTCGGTTACAGGTTTTCGGATTTGCGCGGAATTGTGCCACCGCTGTAACCAATTGCCACGCGTGATCGAATTAGCTGATGGACCGTCCGGCTTGCGTGTTCCCAGCGCACGGTCACCTCTTCCAACCGACAGGAGCATCCGCAATGAAGCAAAGCACCCTTGCAATCACCGCCTTCGCACTTTCCGCACTCGCCTCGGGCGCCGCCATGGCGCAGGCCGACAAGATGAAGGCCGGCGACAAGCCGCATGCCATGGAGAAATGCTACGGCGTTGCCATGGCCGGCAAGAACGACTGCGCCGCCGGCCCGGGCACCACCTGCGCCGGTACGTCGAAGACCGACTACCAGGGAAACGCATGGAAGAACGTCGTCAAGGGCACCTGTGTCTCGATGAAGACGCCCAATGGAATGGGTTCGCTCACCCCGGTCAAGTCCTGACCAGCGCAGTATCCTGGTACCAGCCATGATCGACGACCGTTCCGCAGGGGTGGGGTTGAAGCCCGTGCATTACGACGAGGCACGCGCCGCCCCCGCGGACGGTCTGTGGCTGGAGGTACATCCGGAAAACTACATGGTCGACGGCGGCCCCCGCCTGGCATGGCTGCAGACCATCCGGGCCCGGCACGCGCTGTCGCTGCACGGGGTCGGCATGTCGCTGGCGGCCGATGCCATACCCGACGCTGCACACCTGCGCCGGCTTGCCGACCTGGTCAATCGATTCGAGCCTTCGCTGGTCTCGGAGCACCTCGCCTGGTCGGCATGGCGCGGTGCCTACCATCCCGACCTGTTGCCATTCCCGCGCAATGAGGAGTCGCTGGTCCGCATCTGCGACAACATCGACCGCACGCAAGTCGCGCTGGGCCGGCGGATCGCCATCGAGAATCCGTCGCACTACCTGCGCATGGACGAGCACGAGTTCGACGAAATCGATTTCCTGGCCGAAGTCGCCCGACGCTCCGGCTGTGGACTGCTGCTCGATGTGAACAACGTCTACGTCAGCGGCTGCAACGTGGAATTTGCCCCCGAGAGTTACATCGACCGTTTTCCCGGCCAACTGGTCGAGGAGATCCACCTTGCCGGCCACTCGGCCGACCCGGCGCTGGGCGAGGCCCTGCTGATCGATTCGCATGACGCGCCGATCGCCCCTGCCGTATGGAGCCTCTACGAGCGGCTGATCGCGCGCATCGGTCCGCGTCCGACGCTGATCGAGCGCGACGACAATCTTCCCTCCTTCGCCGAATTGCTCGCCGAGCGTGCGCAGGCAGAAGGCGTTCTGCGCGCCGGGGCGCGCCAGGCCGCATGACGACTCCAGCCCCGAACGCATCACGTCTCGGTCAATTCCAGGACGGGTTCGCCGCCGCGCTGCTGGCAACGTCGCCCATCGCGGATGCATTGCCGCAAATCGATCGCCTGACTACGCAACCTGGATTCGCCGTCTACC
Organism: uncultured beta proteobacterium; assembly: GCA_963712105.1. GTDB lineage: Bacteria > Pseudomonadota > Gammaproteobacteria > Burkholderiales > Casimicrobiaceae > VBCG01. Next base: position 75,723 of record CAVQGR010000007.1, on the reverse strand, counting down.
GCAATACGGTGATCAAGGGCTGCATCGACGCGCTGCAGGCCAACTATCCGGCCGTGGCGACGCTGGTTGGAGAAGAGTGGTTTCGGGCGGCGGCGGCGCTCCATGTCCGCGAGCACCTGCCGGTTCATCCATCGCTGCTCGATTATGGCGACGGCTTCGCCACCTTCCTCGACGACTTCGAGCCGGCGCGCGAGCTGCCCTACCTTGCCGACGTTGCGCGACTCGACCGCCTCTGGACCGAGGCGCATATCGCCCGCGACGAAATGGAAGTCACCGCCGCGGCCATCGCCCGCCTGTCGGTGGCACAGCTTGCAAGCACGACTCTGCTGCCGTGCGCGTCGGCGCGCTGGCGCTGGTTTGCCGACCAACCCATCGTCACCATCTGGGAGCGCAATCGGATGCCAGCCGGGTCCGACCAGGATCCTGTGGATCCGCACTCCGACAATGCGCCCGACATCGAGTGGCGGGCGGAAGGCGTTCTGCTGACGCGCCCCTCGGGCCGCGTCGAGTGGTCACCGTTGTCGCCGTCAGGGTGCGCTTTCATGGATGCCTGTGCGCGCGACGACACGCTGGCGGATGCCGCCGCGGCGGCCCTCGCAGCCGATCCACAGGTGGACCTGGCGGCGCTGATGGCGCAATTGCTCAACGCCGGCGCGTTCTCGCGGCTTGCCATCCACGAATCCTGATCAAGGAGCACGGCCGATGAATACCCTGACCACAACGGCGAATACGCGGGCAAACGGCGGGCAGCGCGGATTCTGGAATCGCTGCGTCGGGACCATGTCGAGTCTGATCACCGACTCGTTGCTGGCACTGGCGGCACGATTCTCCATCGCCGGCATCTTCTTCCTGTCCGGACGCACCAAGGTGGATGGATGGCTGACCATCACCGACGGCACCTACGGATTGTTCCGCGATGAATTCAAGGTCCCGGTGATCCCGGCGGAAATTGCCGCCCACCTTGCCACCTACGCCGAGCATCTGTTTCCGATTCTGCTGGTACTGGGCCTGTTCACCCGATTCTCGGCTTTGGCGCTGCTGGGCATGACCGCCGTGATCCAGCTGTTCGTCTACCCCGACGCCTGGCCGACGCACCTGTCCTGGGCCGGACTCCTGCTGTTTCTGATCGGTCGTGGTGGCGGCATCCTGTCGCTGGACCGCGCATTCGGGATCAAGTAGCGGCAATCCCCCGCCATCTGCGATGAGCATCGCCATCCGCGCACGCGCCACGCTGGTCGGACTCGGATGCGCGTGGTTGCTGCAGTTCGGTGCGCCCGGCGGTACCGCGCTGGCACAGGATGCGCTCAGCGAGGAAGTCCGCGTCCGCTTTCTCGGCCTGCTGGTCGAACGCTCCGACGCGCCATCGAATTCACTCGCCTGGCTCGACGCCAACTGGCGCGATGAATTCGTGCCCATGGCGCTGGAGTCCGTTCGCTTCGTCCGGCAGCGCGAAACGTCGCGTGCGCTGCTGGACCTGGTGGCGCGCAAGACTGGCGCGACCGGCCCGGGGTACAGCTGGAGTGCTTGGATGCGCTGGCAATGGACGCGGCCGGCGCCGCCCCCCGCCTTTGCCGCGTTCAAGTCCGCGCTGTACGGCAATATCGATCCCCGCTTCGAAAAATATTTCTCGCCCGCCTATCCGGCGCTGATCCGCCTCGACGAGGTCGTCTGGGGCGGCGTGCTGCAGGATGGCATTCCGCCGTTGCGCGAGCCGAAAATGCTGACGGCAGGCGACGCGCGCTATCTGGCGGACAGCGACGTGGTGTTCGCCGTCGAGATCAACGGCGATGCGCGCGCCTACCCGAAGCGCATCCTCGCCTGGCACGAGATGTTCATGGACCGCATCGGCGGCGTGGCCGTCGCCGGCGTCTACTGCACGCTGTGCGGCGCGGTGATCGTCTACGAAACCGTCGTCGACGGGCACGCCTACAAATTGGGCACCAGCGGCTTTCTCTATCGCTCGAACAAGCTCATGTACGACGCGAAGACGCAGTCGTTGTGGAACACGCTGGAGGGCCGTCCGGTCATCGGACCACTGGCCGACAGGAACATTTCGCTACCCACCCGTGAAGTGGTGACGACCACCTGGGGCGACTGGCGACGGCGGCATCCGAAGACCACCGTACTGTCGCTGGACACCGGTCACCCGCGCGACTACGACGAGGGCGCGGCCTACGCCGCCTACTTCGCCACCGACGAGCTCATGTTTCCGGTTCCCGGCGAGGATCGGCGCCTGCGCAACAAGCAGGAAGTGCTGGTGCCGCGCTTCGGCCTGCCGGGAGAGAAGCCACTGGCGATCGGCTCGGATTTCCTGCGCGAAAACCCGGTCTGGCAGGGCCGCTACGGCGGGCGGGACTTTGTCGTGCTGACCGACAAGACCGGCGCGCATCGCATCTATGGTTTGAAGGCGGGAATGCTTGTGGTCGGCTGGAACGGCGATCGCACGGTCACCACCAGCGACGGCGCCGTCTGGTCGCTTACCGAAACGACACTGACCAAGGCAGACCTGAAACTGCCTCGCCTGCCCTCGCACAACGCCTTCTGGTTCGGCTGGCGCGCCGCGCATCCGGACACCGAACTGGTGGCCGGAGGCGAAGTCCGGCGCTAACTTACGGCAGGCCGCTGCAAAGTTCGCGGTGACCGGCCGTGGGTCGGACGTCGCCACCTATTCGGTCAAACCGCGCCGGTGTACTCCCCGCGCGCCGGATAATCCTTGGCGATCGCGAAGTCGATCGCGCCGACCAGTTCGTCGAAGTGCGGACGGGCGAAGGGCATGGTCTGCACGGCGGCGTAGTAGAGCGTCTGGTCCGGGCGCATGATGAACACGCCGGGCTCGGCGAAGAGCGCAGGCTCCTCGATGCCGATCGAGGTCACGCCGCGCGAGGTGCTGATCGACAGCCCCCATTCGCGCGCATTGGCCAGGCCGAGTCCGTAGCCGACGCGCAGGTTCGGCGCGGAAAGCTTGTCGGCCATCGCCTGCGCGCGATCCTTCTCGTCGCTGGAAATGGCGACCACGCCCACGCCCCGCTTCTCGTACTCCGGCAGCAGACGACCCAGTTCAAGCAGATACTTGGTGCAGATCGGACAGTGCAGGCCGCGATAGAACACGACCAGCGAGAAATGCTCCGGCTTTTCGGACGCGAGATCGTAGTTGCCATGCGCCAGCGTCGGCACCCTGAGCGACGGAACCGCTTTGCGGGGAATGAGCATCGTTATTTTCCTTGTGGTGATTGATTTCGTTTCCGACTGGCGCCATTGCGCTCGACCGCGAGGTTAACCCTTCTCCTGCGCCACCCGTGCATCAATGGTCGTCACTGCGCGTTCGTACACGTCGCGCCGCTTGTCGAGCACCGGAATAGTGGTGCCGACCAGCCGGCTCTCGGCCAGGTCGGCGAGGTCGATGTCCGCGATCACGATCTGCTCGGTGTTGGGTACGCCCTCGGCGGCGATGCCGTCACGTGAAAACGGAAAGTCCGACGGCGTCAGGATCGCCGCCTGCCCGTAGTTGAGTCCAAGACCGCTCACCGGCAGATGCCCGACCGTTCCGGTCAGCGCGACGTAGACCTGATTCTCAATGGCGCGCGCGTGGCAGCAATAGCGCACGCGCCAGAATCCCTGGCGGTCATCGGTGCAGGATGGCACGAACAGGATTTCCGCGCCGGCCTCGCAGACAGCGCGGGCGAGCTCGGGAAATTCGATGTCGTAGCAGATCAGGATCGAGACCTTGCCGAAGGCGGTGTCGAACACCGCCAGTGAATCGCCAGCCGCAGTGTCCCATTTTTCCTTTTCCCAGCGCGTGCGATGGATCTTGTCCTGCGTGAAGTGCTCGCCGTTGGGGGCAAAGAGATAGGACGTGTTGTAGAGCAGGTCACCGCGCAGCGTCGGGTGACTGCCGGCGATCAGGTAGAAGCCATGCTCGCGCACGATCGAGCGCATCAGCTCGATGTAACGCGGCGTGTACTTGTCCAGGCGCCTGACGGCGTCACGCACGTCGCGCCGGCCGATGAACGACAGCAGTTGCGCCGTGAAGATCTCCGGAAGCATCACGAATTCCGGCTTGTATTCGGCGGCGGCCTCGAGAATGTAGCGCACCTGGTCCTCGAATTCGCTCCAGCCCCCGATGGATTCCATCTGATACTGGACGGCGGCAATGCGTACTTTCACAAGATTTCTCCTTCCGGCACTTGTGTCGGCCGGTTCGGGTCGTACTTTGGGTTCAACCAGACGATCAGCGAGGCGTTGCCATGACTCTCGACATCTTCGGGAATATAACCGGAGACAACGCCGCAGAACCGGAAACCCTCGCGCAACTGGAAGCTGAGCACCTTGTCCACAACGTCGCCCCACAGCACCTTCTTGCAATACAGATCCACGTCCATGGCCTCGGCATGCGCCGCATAGCCGGGAAGGCGCCCGCAGGCGATGATCCGCTTCAGGTTCAATGCCTGGCAAATCCGTCGGCGCGCACGATAGAGCTGGCGCCCGACGCCCATGCCACGCAGCCTGCTGTCGACGAACACTTCGGCCCCATACAGCGTGCGTCCGGTCGGAGTATGCGTCGCGAACGTCCCCTTCGCCGTGATCTCGCTCCACGAGTGCGCGACCGACCATTCGTCCCACAGCACGATCAGTGAACTCGCCGCGCCAACGATTCGCCCATTGAGTTCGGCGACCACCTGACCCTGTGGGAAAACCTCGAGCTGGCGGGACACCTTGTCCAGGGTCCAGGGCTGGATGGTGGTATAGGTGCGGCGCTGCAACGCGATCAGCCGCGGCACGTCGTCGGGCCGCGTGTGCCGGACTGTGATCCGGCGTGATTGCCCCACAGGCGAATGTGGCTGCACGGCATCCGGAGCCAATTGCACGGAATCCTCCTGCACGGAATCCTCCATTTCTGCGATGGTTTGCCGCCGCGACGATAGTCCGGACGGCGCGGCTTCCGGTTCCGCGGACGCAAGGCGCCCTGGCGCCTCCGGGCGCCGGGGATCGGCGGGGAATCGGGCCGCGACGGCGCGACGCACGCGATCCATAATTTCGACCGGTCGAGGAGGCAATACAGGGCCGGTATGCGGACATTCTAGCAGACCCGCTCCGCCACCTTCGCTCCTGGCACTATCGCTCGACCGATTCGGGCCGTGCTGGTTGCCCGCATGCGCTCAATGGTGTAGGTTGTTCAATTCACTGGTGATTTTGACTTCGCCCTGCGCAGATAATGGATAATCGGTGTTGCCCTTCACAGGTGTCGAGTCTAGAATCATGGAGTCAATCCAATGACGGCAACCGGAAACCGTTGAGCCGCTACGTGTCGCATCCGAATCGGCGGCATCCCAACGGACAACCACAAGATCTCCGGGGCCAAGTTCTAGTGCAGCAAGCCAACGCCATTCGGTCATGGGGCGTACCGAACCGACGCATTCAAAGGAGGGATTCAGATGACTACCGAAAATAAGAAAGCCGAAACAACGCGCCGCAAGTTTCTCAAGGGCGCAACCGCAGCGACCGCGGGAACGGCGGCATTGGCCTTCCCGATGATCTCCAAGGCGCAGGCGCCCATCGTCATCAAGATGCAGGGTTCGTGGAGCGCCACGGACATCTTCAATGAAATGGCCAACGAATTCGTCCTCCGCGTCAATGCGATGTCGGGTGGGCGGCTGAAGGTCGACTACTTGGTCGGCGGCGCCGTGGTCAAGCCCTTCGAGGTGGCCGACGCGGTCAGCAAGGGCGTGCTCGACGCCGGCCATACGGTGCCGGTGTACTGGTACGGCAAGTCCAAGGTCGCCTCGCTGTTCGGCTCGGGCCCGATCAACGGCTGCGACGCCTTCCAGACGCTGGCCTGGATCTATCGTGGGGGCGGCCTCGAGCTCTACAGGGAACTGCTCGGCAAGCTCAACCTCGACTATGTCGGCTTTTTCGCCATGCCAATGCCGACCCAGCCGCTGGGCTGGTTCAAGAAGCCGATCACCGATGCCAGCCAGCTGAAGGGCCTCAAGTACCGTACCGTGGGTCTTGCCGCCGACCTGTTCCAGGAAATGGGTGCCAAGGTGACGCAGCTTCCGGGCGGCGAAATCGTTCCGGCGCTGGAGCGCGGCGTGATCGATGCCTTCGAGTTCAACAATCCGACTTCGGACAGCCGTTTCGGCGCGCAGGACGTCATCAAGAACTACGAAATGGGGTCGTTCCACCAGGCGATGGAGTTCTTCGAGATCATCATCAACAAGAAGAAGTGGGACGCCATGCCCAAGGACCTGCAGGCGATCTGGCAGTACGCGGTCGAAGCGGCGTCGCAGTCGAACTACTGGACGGCGATGAACAACTATCCGAAGGACCTGCGCAAGCTGATCGACAAGGACAAAGTCAGCGTAACGCGCACGCCGAAGTCGGTATTTCAGGCGCAGCTCGTGGCCTGGGACGTGCTGACCAAGCGTTTGTCCGACGCCGACCCGTTCTTCGCAAAGGTGGTCGACTCCCAGAAGAAGTGGGCCAAGGACGTCGTCTACTACTGGTTCCTGAACGACGCCGACTACAAACTGGGTTACGAGCACGTGTTCAAGACCAAGCTGCCGACTTGAGCCTCCGGCGGCACTGATAAGCATTTATGATGTTGGGGCGGCGCCTTGGGTGTCGCCCCATTTTCTTGGCATTGGACATCGGCCATGGTCAAAACAATCACTCTGGGCATCGACCAACTGAGCAGGATGGTCGGTCACGCGTTCGCGTGGTGCATCATCATCCTGACTTTCGGTACGTCCTACGAGGTGTTCGTTCGCTACGCGCTGAACGACCCCACCAGTTGGGCGTTCGACATGAGCTACCTCCTGTACGGGGCGTTGTTCTTCATGGGCGGTGCCTATACGCTCTCGCGTGACGGGCATGTGCGCGGCGACTTCATCTACCGCATGTGGCAGCCACGGGCGCAGGCCTGCATCGACCTTACGCTCTACATTCTGTTTTTTTTCCCTGGCGTGCTGGCGCTGATGTATGCCGGCTGGAGCTACGGCATCGAGGCCTTCAGGATTCGCGAGGTCAGCGTCAACAGCCCCGTGGGCATTCCCGTGTGGCAGCTCAAGCTGCTGATCCCCTTCGGCGCAGCGCTGCTGGCTTTGCAGGGACTGTCGGAGGTCCTGCGCTGCATCCTGTGCATCAAGACCAATCGCTGGGCGCCGCGTTTGCATGACGTGGAAGAACTCGAGAGCGTGCTCATGAGGGAGCACGCATCGACCTCGACAGCCGGGCAGGGAGAGGCCAAATGAGCGATCCGGCAATCGCACTGCTGATGCTGGGGCTGTTCATATTCGTCATCCTGCTCGGCTTTCCCATCGCCTTCACGCTGATGGGCATGGGGGTGGGTTTCGGCTTCTATGCCTACTTCCAGGCGGGACAGGATTTCTTCGACAGCCGGGTGTTCTACCTGCTGACGCAGAACACCTGGAGCATCATGAGCAACGACGTGCTCGTTGCCGTACCACTTTTCCTGTTCATGGGTTATGTGGTCGAACGCTCGAACATCCTGGAAAAGCTGTTCTTCAGCCTGCAGGTCGCGTTGCGCCATATCCCGGGTTCGCTGGCTGTCGCGGCGCTGTTGACCTGCGCGATGTTCGCCACCGCGACAGGCATCGTCGGCGCAGTGGTTACGCTGATGGGCTTGCTCGCCTTTCCGGTGATGCTCAAGTCCGGTTACGACCAGAAGCTCTCCGCGGGCGTGATCTGCGCCGGCGGCACACTGGGCATCCTCATCCCACCGTCGATCATGCTGATCGTGTACTCGGCCACTGCGTCGGTCTCGGTAGTGCGACTTTACGCCGCCGCCATGATTCCGGGATTTCTGCTGGCCGGTCTCTATGTCGCCTACGTGATCACCCGTGCGGTGCTCAATCCGAAGCTCACGCCACCTCTGCCCAAGGAAGCGACCAATGTGTCCTGGGTGGCCGCCATCCTGCTGTTGCTCAAGGCCTTCGTTCCACTCGCCGTGCTCATTTTTGCGGTGCTCGGCTCGATCCTGTTCGGGTTGGCGACGCCGACCGAGGCGGCCGCCGTCGGCGCGGCCGGCGCCCTGGTGCTGGCGGCCGCGTATCGCGCCCTCACCTGGCAGCGGCTGCGCGAGGCGGTGTACCTGACGTCGCGAACCTCGGCGATGGTCTGTTTTCTGTTCGTCGGTTCGTGGACCTTCTCGTCGATTTTCTCCTATCTCGGCGGCGAGAGCCTGATCAAGGATTTCGTGCTCGGGATGAACCTCAACACCGTCATGTTCCTGATGCTGTCGCAGCTGATCATCTTCCTGCTCGGCTGGCCGCTGGAATGGAGCGAGATCATCATCATCTTCGTGCCGATCTTCCTGCCGCTGCTGAAGCATTTCGATGTCGACCCGATGATGTTCGGCATTCTGGTGGCACTCAACCTGCAGACGTCGTTCCTGACGCCACCAATGGCCATGTCCGCCTACTATCTGAAAGGCATCGCACCACCGCACGTCGAACTGTGGACAATCTTCAAGGGTTGCTTCCCGTTCCTTGGCATGGTTTTCGTCACCATGGCCATGGTGTACATCTTCCCGCAGCTGGTGTATTGGCTGCCTCAGGTCATCTACGGCCGTTGAGCCAGCGATGGATCCTGCCAAACTGAACTGGTTATCCGCGACCGACGCGGCGCGCGCAATCCGCGACGGGGCTATCGACTCGCTGCAATTGACGCAGGCCTGCCTGGCCCGCGTCGACGAAGTCGACGACAAGGTGCAGGCCTGGGCATTTCTGGACCCCGAGCATGTCCTCGCCCAGGCGCGCGCGCGCGACGACGAACGGCGCCAGGGCAAGGCCACGGGCCCACTGCACGGCGTGCCCGTGGCGATCAAGGACATTATCGACACCGAGGACATGCCGACCGAGGATGGCTGCACGCTTCATGCCGGTCGCACACCGATGCACGACGCCAGCGTGGTCGGCATGCTGCGCGCCGCCGGGGCGGTGATCTTCGGCAAGACGGTAACCACCGAACTGGCCACCTATGCGCCAGGCAAGACGCGCAATCCGCACAACCCCGAGCACACCCCGGGTGGTTCGTCGAGCGGTTCAGCCGCAGCCGTCGCCGCGGGCATGGTGCCGCTGGCACTCGGCACCCAGACCAATGGTTCGGTGATCCGTCCTGCCTCGTTTTGCGGCGTCTACGCGTTCAAGCCCACCTTCGGCCTGGTCCCGCGAGGTGGCGTACTGACCTTGTCGAGGAGCCTCGACCAAGTGGGCTTCTTCGCCCGATCTCTCGAAGACCTTGCGCTGATCGGCGAATCGCTGGTCGGGTACGACCTGCGCGATCCCGATACCCGGCCGCAGGCGCGCCCACCCTTTGTCGCCGCGGTCTCCGAGGAGCCGCCCTTCCCTCCCATCCTTGCCTACATGAAAGGGCCGGCATGGGATCGTGCAAACGAGGAAACACAGCAGGCATTCGCCGAACTGGTCGCCACGCTGGGCGACCGCGTGGTTGAAATCGATCTGCCGGAATTGACGCAGCAAGCGCTGGACTGGCACCGGACCATCATGGAAGCCGAGATGGCCGCCAACCTCGCGACCGAATGGGACAAGGGCCGCGAGCAGCTGTCGGCGTCGCTGCAGGCGCAGCTTGAACGCGGTCGCGCGATCACCGCGCTCGACTACCAGCTCACCCGGACACGCGCGTCGCGCATCCACGGCGGCTTCGAGGAAATTTTCGAGCGCTGCGACGCGATCATCACGCCGGCTGCGCCGGGAACGGCGCCGCACGGTCTGGAAGCGACCGGCGACCCCGCCTTCTGCACGTTGTGGTCGCTATGCGGCATGCCGGCACTCAACCTGCCGCTGATGCAGGGCGAGAACGGATTGCCGTTGGGCGTACAACTGGTCGGACAGCGCGGAGGCGACGCGCGGTTGCTGCGCACGGCCCGCTGGATGACTGCCAAACTCGCCACCGGCTGAACGCTCAGGGAGAATACGACATGATTTTCAAGATCCTCGGCAGCATCCTCGCGGCGACATTGCTGATAGTTTTCCTCGGCCCCGTGGTGATCAAGATCAAGAGCGTCGGGCTGACCATCGTGGTGGCGGTTGGCCTAGTGATGATGCTGGTCGACACCTGGCAGGCACTCAAGTCGCAGGACGACTGACCGCCCGGCCCAGGTGCACGATTCCCGGGGTGCCTTCAGGCCACTGCGCTAACCGAAGCGCACCGGTGCGCCGGAATGGTCGAACGGCAGGTAGCTGCCGAAGCTCCCGGCCTTGATGGCCTCCACCATGCGCTGCAGCTGCCCATCGACATCCGTCGCGGCAGGTGCCTGTCCGCCACTGCCGGACAAAGCGGCCACGAACACGATGGTCCAGTCCTGCCCCATCGCGCGCGATTCCTCGGCCAGCGCCGCGAAGCTCGTGACCTCTTCCGGACTTTTGTCCACGCACATCAGCGGTACCAGCGCGCCGCCCTCGCCGGCCGCGAACCGCGCCTGCTGTTCGGGCGTGCTGCCATCCGGCAACTCGACCCCTGCGAAAACGAACAACAGACGCTGCGGCTGGCGCTGGGCGCGCGCGGCATGCAACAGGTCGTCGAAATTCTCGATGCTTGCTTCGGCCATGGACAACTCCTGCGCTGGCTAGTTTGGTAGTTTGCGACGCGATCAAGTCCCGATCACGCCGAGCAACCCGGCACCGTAGCGCTCGAGCTTGCGCTCACCGATGCCCGGAACCTCGGCCAACTCGGCAAGCGACTGTGGACGCCGCCGCGCCAGATCGGCAAGGGTGCGGTCGTGCAGGATGACGTAGGCCGGCACAGCCTGCGCGCGCGACTCCTCAAGCCGCCACTGCTTGAGCCGTTCGAACAATCCGGCGTCGGGTGCGGCCAGGCCGGCTTCCGGTCCGGAACGCGCTCGCCGTCCGCGCGCCGGGGCGGCGACGATGCGGCGCATCTCGACGTTCCGCTCGCCCCTGAGCACCGGTCGGCTCGACGGCGCCAGTTTCAATGCGCCGAACGACGCGTGGTCGACCTCCACCAGGCCCAGCGCCACCAATTGCCGGAACACGCCACGCCAGGCAGTGTCATCGAGGTCGGCGCCGACGCCGAACACCGCCAGCTTGTCATGGTCCCATTTCGTCACGCGCTCGCCCGCCTTTCCGCGCAGCACGTCGATCAGGTGCACGGCGCCGAAGCGCTGCCCGGTGCGATAGATCGTCGACAGCGCCTTGCGTGCCGCGTCGGTCGCATCCCAGGTCTGCGGTGGCGCGAGACAGGTGTCGCAGTTACCGCAGGGACTGCTCGCCTCGCCGAAATAGGCGAGCAACCGCACGCGCCGGCAGCCTGCGGTTTCGCACAGGCCGAGCAATGCGTCGAGCTTGGCCGTCGACACCCGCTTGAAGGCGTCACTCGCCTCGGAAGATTCGATCAGTCGCCGCTGCTGGACGACATCGGCGAGACCGTAGGTCATCCACGCATCGGCGGGTTCGCCGTCGCGGCCGGCGCGACCGGTTTCCTGATAGTAGCCTTCGACGCTCTTGGGCAGATCGAGATGCGCGACGAACCGGACGTCGGGCTTGTCGATGCCCATGCCGAAGGCAATGGTTGCAACGACGACCACGCCCTCCTCGCGCTGGAATCGCGCCTGATGTTCGGTACGCGCCGCGGAGTCCATGCCCGCGTGATAGGGCAAGGCGCGGACTCCGTGGCCCTGTAGCCAGGCAGCGGTTTCGTCCACCTTGCGGCGAGTCAGGCAATAGACGATGCCAGCCTCACCCGGATGCTCGTCGCAAATGAAACGCAGCAGCTGCTCGCGCGGCTCGAGCTTGTCGACGATGGTGTAGCGGATGTTGGGACGATCGAAACTCGACACGAAAATCCGCGCGTCGTCGAGTACCAGGCGGGTGACGATCTCTGCGCGTGTCTGCGGATCGGCAGTGGCTGTAAGTGCGATGCGAGGCACCGCCGGATAGCGTTCGTGCAGCAGCGACAACTCCAGATAATCAGGCCGGAAATCGTGTCCCCACTGCGACACGCAATGCGCCTCGTCGATGGCGAACAGCGCGAGCGACGCCCGGTCAAGAAGGTCCAGACAGCGCGAAGTCGTCAGCCGTTCCGGCGCGACATAGAGGAGATCGAGTTCGCCCGCCGCCAAATCGCGCTCGACCGCGCGTGCCTGCGCAGCGTCCAGCGAAGAATTGAGAAACGCCGCCCGTACTCCGGCCTGCCTGAGCGCGGCCACCTGATCCTGCATCAGCGCGATCAGCGGCGACACCACAATGCCCGTTCCGGCGCGCAGCAGGCTCGGAATCTGATAGCACAGCGACTTGCCGCCGCCGGTGGGCATCAGCACCAGCGCGTCGCCGCCGCCGGCGACCTGCTCGATGATGGCCTGCTGCGCCCCGCGAAATTCCGGAAAGCCGAACGTACTGCGCAGAATCGCGAGCGCCGCGGGGGCTGCCGCCGGGACCTTGACCATCGCGGGCCTCAATCGACCAAAGCGTGCTGGATGGCGTCGGATTCAACGACCCGGCGGCCCACATCATCGCGATGCGCTGCCGCCAACATCGCCCGCGCGACCGCCTTCGCTTCCACCGGACGGTATCTTGCCGGAATCAATCCGCCCACCGGGCGCAGCAGCGTCAGCGCCAGCCGCTCGCCGAGACGATGTTCCTGCCGGTCCCCCGCAAGCAGCGACGGCCGGAAGGCGACCATCGTGCGGAACGGCAGCGCCGCCATGGCAAGCTCGACTTCGCCCTTGACCCGGTTGTAGAAGACCTTCGATTCCGGGTCCGCCCCCATCGACGACACGAAAAAGCAGCGCGTCGCGCCTGCGTCCAGCGCCATCCGGGCGATGGCCAGCGGTAAGTCGTGGTCGACCGCGCGAAACGCCTGCTGCGAGCCGGCCTTGGCGATGGTCGTTCCCAGGCAGCAGAAGAAGTCGTCAACCTCGGGCAGCGCCAGATCGGCCAGTTCTACGAAATCAACCACCGAAGGGACCAGCTTCGGGTGGGGTATGAGCAGCGGGCGCCGCGTCAGCGCCACCACATTCACGACATCGGGGTCGTCGAGGAGCATTTGCAACAAATGGCCACCGACCAGGCCGGTGGCGCCGGCGAGTACACAGCTGCGGGACATTCACCATTATCCCATTGCGACGGCGTGATCGACCTTCGCCAAAGGGCCGAGCCCGGCAAGACCTTCCCCGTGGTCGGCAAATACGCTGCGAAAACCTGCGCAGGCGCGCTAGAATCCGCGTCAATTCCTGCCGATTTCACTCTCCGATTCCCGATCTGGAGCCGTCCATGTCCATTGCTTTGTTTCAATCCACCGTGCGTCATGTGCTGATCGCCTTGACCATCGCCCTGCTGACGGCGCCAGTCGCCGTCCTCGCGCAGTCGATGAATTTCAGGCCCGGACCCGGGCCGGATGAATTGTGGGACGTCACCATCAAGATGGAGATGGTCGGCATGCCCATGGTGATGCCTGCTCAGACAATTCAGAATTGCTTCAAGTCAAATCGAAGGGTCGAAGCGGCGATTCCGCAGCAGGAAAACTGCCGGACATCCGACGTCAGGATTACCGGTGACCGGGTAACATTCAAGATCACGTGTACTGGCGACCAGCCGATGACCGGTACCGGCGATATCACGTCGTCGGCGACGAAATACGAAGGCGTCATGGCCTTGAAATCCATGGTTCGCGGGGAGGCAATGGAAATGTCGCAGAAATTTTCTGGTCGCAAGGTAGGAACCTGTACCGACCTGAGCAAGTAAGCGGTCGGTGGCGTTTCCAGCCCGTTCCGGGAACTGCCGCACTACGCTGCGCAACTGGCTTCTGGACGGATGCGATCGACGCCGGGAACCCGGCGTCAGCGCAACGCGACGATCATCATCGTCACGCGCTGGATCGCCCAGAAGGCGCCCAGCGTGCCGACCGCATAACCGGGAAGCGCCTGCACCCACTGTGGCCAGCGCACGCCAAGCAGGCGGAAGAAACGCTCCGTCGCCAGCACCAGCGCCACGAAAACGAGCTGACCCAATTCGACGCCGATGTTGAACGAGAGCAGCGCCAACGGCAGATCCTGCTGCGGAAGGCCCGCGCCCGTCAGCGCGGTGGCGAAGCCGAATCCGTGCAGCAGCCCGAAGGCGAAGGCGACGACCCAGGGATGCCGGATGGTGAGGCTCGTCCCGCCACACCGTGCCCTAACGATCTCCGGTCCCAGAAACAGAATGCTCAGAGCGATCGCCGCCTCGAGCGGCAGCCGCGGGACTTCGGCATAGCCGAGCGCAGCGATGGCCAGCGTGATGCTGTGCGCCACGGTGAAGGCGGTGACGGTCTTCACCAGCATCCACCCGTTGCGAACGATCAGCAGCAACCCAAGCACGAACAGCAGGTGATCGGCGCCGAACAGGATGTGCCGGATACCTTCGACGATGTAGGTGCCCATCACTTCCCAGCGCGATTGCGAGGCGGCGATCTCGAACCAGGGTTGGGCCGGACGTACGATAGTCTGCAACGTCGATCCATTCAGCGATTGGACGCGGACCAGCGCATCGGTGATCGTGTATTGAAGCCCGGCGATATCAATTCGCCTGCCGGCGAGCCCGTTCGGACCGGCGTCGATCCAGCGCCGCTCGACAAGGGAGTCGGTGAGCTCCTGGACCAGCGGTTCCTTCAGATTCCGGACTCCCGACGGCATCTTCAGCGCCAGCGGCAAGCGCGCACCCGACAGCATCGGTGTGCGCCACAGCACGGAATACTGACCGGCTGCCGTTTCCTTGATCTCGAGATAGGCCGGGCGCGTCTCGTGCGCCTGCGCCAACGCCGGGAAGAACGCGAAAACGATAAAAAGCATCGCCACGAGTTGCGTGGCCAGGCGCTCCGGTCGACTCATGGCTGCGGTTTCGCCGCCGGTGCCGGACTGCCGCCGGCCGGCGCCGTCGGGCGTTGCTCCGCTCCGGCGGATTCCGGAGGAAGCGGCAGCAGCACCGTGTATTTCGCGCGCATCGCCTCGTAGGCCTTGCGCCAGCCTTCCGCCTTCTGCTCGCCGAGCCAGGCGGTCTTTACCTCGGACTCGACCTCGGCGAAGTCCGGCGCGCGCCCGGGAATGATCGAGTCGACGAAGACGAGGTGCCAGCCGAAACCGGATTCGATCGGCCCCTGCCAGGCGCCCGGCTTCGGCCGGAAGACCGCCTGCGCGAACGCCGGGCCGAACTCCTTGGCAAGCTGGTACGGACGAGCGATCGGCGTAGTAGTCCTGCAGCATGAACGGGATCGCTGAAGGATGCGGCGAGCGTGCGAATCGACCGGCTGGCCGGCGAGCTTCGCCAGCGCCTTCTCGGCATCGTCGCGCGCGCTGCGCGCCGCGCCGGTCCGGAGAGAAGTAGATCTGGCGGAAGCTGATGCGGCCGGGCAGCGCGAACTTGTCGGCGTTGCTCCGGTACCAGGCCTCGAGTTCCGCTCGTCGGGCTCGTACGCCGCGGCCACGTCCTCGGCCAGGAACTGCATCTTCTGCGCCATGCGGCGCTTGACGATGGTGTCGTCCTTGTCGAGCCCCATCGCGAGCGCCTCGCGATAGAGAACCTCCTCGCGCACCTTGTTCTCCACCATGCGACCGAACTCCTCGGGTGTCGGCGGGCGTCGCCACTGCGACTGGAAGTAGCTGGCCATCGCCAGGACGTCGTCCGTCGTCAGGCGGATCTCCTTCGGCGCTACGCGTCCGCGCCCGGATCCGCGCTCGAAACAGCGGTCCAGGCGGCGAACAGAACGCCGCCGAGCAGCAGGAAATGCAGCAGCGGCTCGCGCAGCCAGCGTCCGGCCGAGGAAAGAAACGGGGGGATGCGGCCGCGACCGCTGCGCCTCGTCCGTCGGCTTACTTTCCGTTCGCATCGCGCGTCAAGCGTCGCGCGCGCTGGCGTGCGCCGCGAATGCGATCCCGTGGCAGCCTCAGGGTGGCCGCCATCGGTCGAACAGCCTTCATCGTCAATCTGCTGCGGTTGCCGGCCGCCTTAGATGCTACTCCGTCGCCTCGTGCGCATCGGCAGCGATCCCGCTGTTTCGCCCTTGCCCAGCGGGTTGATGAACAGCGGCGGTTTCGGCAGCAACTCGTAGTTGGCGTAGCCGAACTCGTTGCTGCGCGCGGCATAGTAGGTATCGCCCAGCTTGTAGACCGCGACTTCCATCGGCGCCTGCGAGATCGTCGTCACGATCTTGCCGTTGGCGATCCGTGTACGGTGCGGTCTCGCCCTGATAGCCGTTCTGCGCGACGTCGCCGGACAGGCTCGGCATGGTCGCACGCTCGCCCACATGCAGCACGATGCGTCTGGCCGTCGGCGTTGTAGCTGACCTTGAACTGCTCGCCGGTCACGGTGTTGCGCACCCAGACGGCCTTGCCGACGAGCAGTGCCTTCAACTGCGCCTCGTCGAGTGCGGCGCCGCCCTTCTGCGTCAGCGCGGCCACCGTCATGCCCTGCGGTCGCGGTCTTGCGTGCCTCGGCGCTCGGCGTGTACCAGATCGGCGAGCTCCAGGCGCGCTCCTGCACCGTGGCGCGGCACCACGTCCGGCGGCGCGATACCGAGCTGCTTGGCCTGGATGGTGGTCCAGCGCGGCGTCGGGATCTCCAGCACGCGCGCGTAGTAGAACGCGTGCTGGCTGGGGTCGAAATCGGGTCGGTCCACACCGTCTTCAGCTCCACCGAGCCCACGGTGTTGGTGTAGGTCGCCTTGTCGATGTCGACCGTGCTCTGGATCGGCGGGAACGCGGCCGGTCCACTTGTCCGGCTTGCGCGTCGCCCGACCACGCGACGTCGTAGATCTTCTCGAAGCTCTGGCCGTTCTTGCGTCCAGCCCTTGACGATCTGGATGCGGTCGAGATTGCCGGAGGTCGGGTCCTTCACCGCCCAGACGACGAAGGTCGGGCGCCTTGGCCTTGCGGCGGCGGCAGGTCGCCGCCCATCGGCACGCCGCCGGCATAGGAGCGCTTGACCCAGTCCTTGGCGTCGTCAGATGTTCTTGCCGTAGTCCCAGCCGCCGAAGAAGCGCACCTTGATGTGCGGGCCGCTGACGCCGAAGGTCTCCTTGCGGTACATCGCGTCCCACATCGACGGCGCGGGTGTTCTCCTCGGCCCACACGCCGGTCAGGCCGCCGGGATTCTCGTAGCGCACGTCGATGTCCGGCGAAGTTGTGGCCGGCCATGCGCGTCTCGATGGTGCCGTCTTCCATCGCGTGGCCGCCGAAGAAATTGTCCTGCCGATAGGGCGTGCCGGTGTTGTGCGAGTCGGCAGCCGGCGCCGAAGCCGAACTTGTACGGGTTGTAGCCCCGCGTGTCCTGCATCGCGAGGCCGTCCTTCAACGCCTGGCGCGCGTAGCTGCCGACGAGCTTGTTGATGCGGCCGACTCGGCGGGCAGGCCGAGCAGGACGCTCATGATCTCGTAGCTGGCGAACTCGTCGTTGGGCGACAGCAGCGGATGCGTCTCCGACTGGCCCTTGATCTGCTTGATCTCGATCAGGCGCTCGTTGCGCATCGCGCGACTCGGCCCAGGCGGCGTCGATCGGCCGGCCGAGGCTGTCGACGTCGGTCGGGATACATCCAGCCGTCGGAGAGGTTGGCGTTGTGCGAGATGGCGAGCAGCTCGTTGCCGGCCTTGCGCTGCGCGTCCATCCACTGCCACAGTTCCTCCGGGTGCCACGAGTCGAGCGCGGTGAACGGGGCAACCGGCACCTTGGCGCAGTCGCGGAAGAAGATGTTGCGGTGCAGGTTGCGGTTGTCGGACTGCGAAGTCCACTCGTACGAGCAGAACGCGGTGAACTTGCCCGGCTGGTTGGCCGCGTCGGCGATCTTGACGTTCTCCTTCCATATCGGGCCGGTGACCTTCGGGCTCATCAGCGCCTTGACCGGCGGGCTGCCCATCAGCCTGACAAGTGACGAGAAGGCGCGCTGCTGCTGCTCCTTGCTGTTCGGGTCCGTCATGATCAGGCCCTGCAGCTCGGGCATCTTGCTCGCCGGCGACCCCGGCGTGTTGGCCTGCTTGGTGACGCCGACGTACTCGGAGTGGTCGGTCACGCCCATGAAATCGAGCGGCGTGTCGATCCTGATGTCGTAGCCCAGCGGATGCTTGATCGTCTCGCCCTTGGCGTACTTGTAGGCGTCGGCAGGGCCCGTGATCTTGTTGCCGAACAGCCAGGCGTCCGGCGACCAGCTGGTGTGCAGGTGCGTCTCGCCGAAGTAGGCGTTCCTGTCCGGATTCTTCTGCTGCGCCAACGTTTGCGCAGACAACAGCGTCGCCGTGACCACGAGCGCAACGCCCAAGGCGTTGCGAGTGATTAATTTCATCACAATCTTCTCCAAAATAGATGATGATCCGACAATCCGCTCCCTCGGTCATGCGCATGTCTATGCTGCCCTCGACAATTCTATCAAAAGAGCGACCTCACGCACCTTCCCGACGTGCGTCATGCTGCGGATGATCGCCTCACCTGATCGCATGATCCGGAACGGGCGGCCACCGGCTGGGCAATACCGCCCCAACGATGAAAAGTACTTGCCGAACGCCGGCCAATCGCTATGATCCTGTTTGGTCGGTGCTGGACCAGGTCTGGGCAACGGAGGCTCCATGTCGCGTCCCGTGTCTGTACTTTGCGCTTTCGTCCTCGCAGTCGTGTTCGCCATCAAGGCAGCACCGGTGGCGGCCCAGGCCACTGCCGAGGAACTGCAGGTCAGTTTTCCCAATGGGGCGATCACGCTTTCCGGTTTCGTCTGGAAACCGATCGGCCCCGGCCCCTTCCCGGCCGTGGTCTGGAACCATGGCAGCGAGCAGTTCCCCGGTGATCTGCCCGACGTCGCGGCGACGTTTCTCAAGGCCGGCTACGTTTTCTTCATTCCGCATCGCCGCGGTCATGGCAAGTCTGCGGCGGCCGGTCCCTACATTCTCGATCAGCTCGCCGCGGCGCCCGATACCGCCGCGTGGAGCCGGCTGCTGGTCGACCTGCACCACGTCCACCTGACCGATCAACTCGCGGCTGTTGCCTTCCTGGCCGCGCAGTCTTATGTCGACACGAATCGCATCGGCACGATGGGATTTTCCTTCGGCGGCATCCAGACCTTCTACGCCATCGGCAACGCCATCACGTCGACGACGACCAGCGTGCAGGGCAACACCATGGTGATCGCCGTGTCGGATCAGGCGCGCGCCGGAGTCGGCAGGTATCGCGTCGCCGTCAGCTGCTCGGCAGCGGCGCAAAGCTGGGCAAGTTCGCCCGAGCTGCAGACGATCATGCGCGCGGCGGCGGTCGCGACCCGGCTGCCAGTCTTCATGATCCAGGCGCAGAACGACTACAGCCTGGTGCCACACAGCATCTTGTCCGCGGACATGACGACGGCAGGCAATCCCAACAAGACCCACGTCTATCCGCCAAAGGGCACAACAAACCAGGAAGGCCACGAGTTCTGCATCAACGGCATGACCGTATGGGGGCCCGATGTGCTGGCCTTCATCGAAGCCAAGCTTGGCGCGCCGGTCGTCGACGTCATCGAGTACTACAACGCCGTGCTCGATCACTACTTCATCACCTGGATCCCCGCCGAGCAGGCGAATCTCGACGCGGGCAAGACGCCGACGCGCTGGGATCGCACCGGCAACAGTTTCCGCGCCAACCTGGCCGCCCGCGCCGGCACGTCTCCGGTATGCCGTTACTACATTCCACCGGACAAGGGCGACTCGCACTTCTTCGGCCGCGGCACGGCGGAATGCGACGCCACCGGTGCCGCGAATCCGAGCTTCATCCTCGAGGACCCGCAATTCATGCATCTCTTCCTGCCGGTGGCGGGCGTCTGTCCGGACGGAACCTCGCCCATCTACCGCGCGTTCAGCAACCGGCCGGACGCCAACCACCGCTACATGATCCTCCGCGCGATCCGCGACCTGATGGTCAGCCTTGGCTGGCTGGCCGAGGGTGACGGGTCGGATCTGGTGGTGATGTGCGGGGTCTAGAGGTCAACGCTTCCTCGCGACAGGGCAACGCGACGGCGTGGCGCACAGTCTGGCACGGAGGTTGCAAGCATATGTGCCGACCTGTCACCTGCGAAAGTCGGCCATGCGGATTGCCAAGAGACGGAAGCGAAGAAAACCTGTGGCTCTACCGCCTCAGCCCACCGCGAAGACCATCGTTACGCCCGATCCAAAGCGCCTGACCCTGTCGGCGGACGCCATGGTGAATGCCATGGACCGCGCTGCGTCATCGCTGCGCGGATTGCGTCACTCCGACTAGCCACTGCCCAGGCGCCCGCGCGTAGGGCGCATCATTTCCTGGCTTGTTTCCGTCCGGCCTGTTGCCTATAATCGTCGGATTGTTGGCCATCGATCCGTGCTTTCGTCACCGGACGGCCTGTGGGATGACGGCATGCGCGGCGCCTTCTCCGGGGAGTCAGGATGAAGCCGTGTCGATTGTGCATGACTGGGCTCGTGGCATTTTTCGTTGGTTCGGCAGCCCACGCCGCACTGCCGGAGACCGTGCCTGCCGACATCGAATCGCGCGTCGCGCTTGCCGGGCACGTGCTCCCGGCCTTGGCCAAGGCCGTGCCGGCCAGAACGCGTGCGATCGCGCAATCCAGGTTCGAAGAACAGCAGACGCTCACCGTAATCCTGCGACGATCGGCCCCGGAGGAATTTCAGCGCTATCTCGCCGACGTCTATGATCCCCTGTCGATCCGCCATCGGCGATTCCTGAATCCGCAGCAGGTTTCCGACCAATTCGGTCCGAGCCAGAACGATTATGACGTGGTGCGCGCCTATTTTCTCGGGCGCGGATTCGTGGTCGTCGAGGACTCGCCGAATCGGCAGACGCTGACGATCGCTGCCAGCCGGGCAACGGTCGAGGCTTCGCTGAGTGTACGCATCCGCGACTTCGTGCTCGGTGAGCAGGCGTTCTTCGCCAACGACAGCGAACCCTCGCTGCCACCCGAGATCGCGGCGAAAGTCCAGTCCATTGCCGGACTCGCGAACCTGGCCCTTCCGGTCAGTTTCCATACCGAACACGAGCACGAGGAGTGGCAGCATGCCTGTCTTGGCTTTCACCTGGGTCTCGCCACCGTAGTCGGCATCGGCGCCTATTTTTCGATCGTCCATTACCCGCCCGCGCTGGCGATCGAAGGCCTTGCGCTGATTTTTTGTCTGGGCGAAACAATCGGCTACAACCTGGCCCAAGCGAACAACAATTCCGGGGGCGGCGGTGGCGGCCCTCCGCATCACAGCAACCAACAGAGAACTTTCAAACGCGAATTCATGTCGGGCGCCGGTCCGGCCGATGGAACTGGACAGACGATCGGATTCGTGCAGTTCGATACCTTCCTGCGATCCGACGTCAGTGACTATCTCGCCTTGATCGGTTTGCCGCAGAGTCGCATGGACAACCTGAGCCAGGTGCACGTCAACGGCGGGGCGCCGCTCGGGGCGGATCAGAGCGAAGTACTACTCGACGTCACAACGGCATTGACCATCGCTCCCGGCGCCAAGCTGGTGGTCTACGACGCGCCTCTCGGCAGCAGCTTCCAGAGCGTGTTCAACGCCGCGATCAACGGCGGCTCGACGATTATCAGCAACAGCTGGGCATACTGCGAGAGCCAGACCACGCTGGCCGACGTGCTGAGCATCGAGACCATCCTGCAGAGCGCCGCGGCGTCCGGCATCAGTGTTTTCAACGCGTCCGGGGACAGCGGCAGCACTTGCCTCGACGGCAGCGCCAATACCGTGGCGGTCCCGGCCAGTTCGCCAAGCGCGACGGCGGTTGGCGGCAGCTCGGTGCAGCTGACCCCGGGATTGACCTACGGCACTGAAACCTGGTGGGACGGCACCGCCGCGACTCCGCCAACCGGCAGCGGCGGTTTCGGTGTCAGCAAGTTCTTTAGCCGGCCTTCGTACCAGGACGGAGTCAGCGCTTCGCCGATGCGATCGGTACCCGACGTGGTCGCCAACGCCGACCCCGCGCACGGCTTCATCATCTGCCAGGCGTCCAACGGCGGTTGTCCGAACGGCAAGTGGTACGGCGGGACCAGCAGGACGGCGCCGATGTGGGCGGCCTTCACGGCCCGGCTCAACCACGCGCTGGGCGGCAATCTCGGCGCGGCCAATCCGCAGCTGTACCCGCTTGGACTCACCAACGGGTTTCGTTCCGCCGCGTCGATGGGCAGCGACTTCGCCCATGTCGGACTCGGCTCGCCCAATGTGGTCGAGTTGTATCTGGCGCTCGCCGGACAGACGGCCGGTCTGCCCGATGCAGCGACATCATCGTTGCTGGCCTTCGTGCCCGGCAACGCGTTTCAGGAATTGCTGCCCAACGGTTATCCCGCCGACGGGATGACTGCGGTCCTGATCCGTGTACAGCTGCAGGACGCGAACGGCAACACCGTGCACGGCAAGACCGTCTCCCTTGCCGCCAACCCCGGCAGCCACGCCTTGATCTCACCCGCCAACGGTGTTTCGACCGTCGACAACGGCACCGTCGTGTTCTCGGTGACCAATGACACCGCCGAGGAAGTCACCTTCACCGCCACCGACACCAGTGACGGCATTGTCATCGCGCAAACGGTGACGATCCCATTCGTTCCGCGCCGCTCCACCGCCGGGAGTATTTTCGCCGCGCCCACGATGGTGCAGAACAATGGCATCGCGGCCACGACCATTACCGTCACGCTCAAGGATGCGCTCAACAACCCATCGCCGGGCAAGGTTGTCAGGTTGTCGCAGGGCAGCGGCCGATCCGTGATCAGCGGTCCCACTCCCAGCATCACCGACGCCGCGGGGAAGATCGAGTTCCTGGCCACCAACAATTATCCGGAGGTGGTGACCTACTCGGCCGTCGACGTCAGCGACGGCAACCTGCCCGTGCCGGGCACGGCCGTGGTGACGTTTTCCGGTCAGGCCAATGCGTCCTGCGTCGGCGTCCCGCCGATGGGAGCGCCCGGCTACGCGTTGACGGCGTTCTCGACCGGGTACCAGGCCAACAACTTCTTTTTCAGCGGGATCAATTTCGGTGGCTGTCCCGGTGTTTCCAACCCCGCGTTCGACACCGTGGGGAATGTCTTCGCTGCCGTGTCCCCCAACGGCAATCTCTACAAGTTTGCCTTTGCAGCGGACGGCAGCGCGGATTCGAGCGGCAATGTCCTGGCCAATCTCGGTTTGACCGTCGGTCCGCCGGTATTCGGCAAGGACGGCAGCCTGTACATCACGCGTGCGGCGACCAACGCCGGGGCGACCAGTGGAAATATCCAGCAGGTCTCGCCGGAGACCGGGGCGGTGCTGCGAACGGTCGCGTCGAACCTGACCTGTCCGGGTCCTCTGGCGTTGGATCCCCTTTCGGGAGACCTGTTCTTCACCGACATCTGCTTCGGCGGCGCGCTGGCCAATCCGTCGCTGTTCCGCATCCAGGATCCGGGCAGCGCCACGCCGGTGCTGAGCGTCTACGCCACACTTCCCGGCACACCCAACGGCGCCGTCGCGATCGCGCCCGACGGCACCATCTACGTGGCCGGCAACTACACCAGCACCAACCTGGTCGTTCGGGTGTCCGGGACCAACACTCCGGCTCCGGCGGCGGTGACCACGATGGCCGGCATCAACAGCATTTACTGGATCACCATTGGGCAGGTCCTGCCCAGCGGGGCAGCGAAGTCCCTGATCGTGCTGGCGCCAGCCGGCCTCAACCTGGTGGACATCACCACGACACCGTTCACGACAACGCCCCTGACCATCGGGGGAATTGCCAGCGGAATCGTCGGACCCGATGGTTGCCTGTACACCTCGGGAAGCGACACGATCTACAAGCTGGCACCGACCGCCGGTGGTTGCGGATTCTCGCCGACCAACACCGCGCCAGGTTTGCGGCTGTCCCCGGCGACGCAGACGCCGGTGCAGGGAACGCTGCAGACGATGACGGCGGAGTTCGTCAGCGTATCCGTGCCGGCGGACACGCCCGTGATCTTCGGCATTCGCGGCGCGAACGGCGATCAGTTCAAACTCGGGCGGACCGATGCGAACGGCAGGGCGATGATCGACTACACCGGCGCCTTCGTAGGCAAGGACACCATCGTTGCCAGCGCCACGGTCGGCGCCGACACCCTGAGGTCCAACGCGGTGGAATTGACCTGGACCGCGGGCAAGCATCCGACCTTCCTGAGCCTGAACAGCACGCAATCGGCGGGCGTGGCGGGCGTTCCGGTGACCTTCACCGCTTCGCTGTTCGATATTGCCGCCTCGCCGGCCATGCCGCTGGCGGGCGCAACGATCAACTTCTCGCTCGGTGCGCAGAACTGCAACGCCATGACCGGCGTCGGCGGGGCCGCGACCTGCATGCTCACGCCGCCGGCCGCAGGCACCTATGTGCTCGCCGTAAACTTCGCCGGCGACGCAGGCACGACTCCCGCCTCGGCGTTGAAGACATTCCAGGCGACGACTCCGGCCGCCTTCGACACCGCGCTCGACGCTCCCGGCCTGCCATGGTCTTCCGGCGGCAATGTTCCCTGGATCACGCAGACGGTGGTAACCGCCGACGGCGTGGACGCGGCACAGAGCGGGGCCATTGGCGACAACCAGACCAGCCTGCTCGAAACCACCATCACCGGTCCCGGCATGGTCGATTTCGACTGGAAATCCTCCAGCGAAGCGTTTGTCGATCGTCTCGACCTGCTGCTCGACGGCGCGCTCGTCGCCCACCGTAGTGGTGCCAAGGATTGGCTGGGAATGAAGCTTCCCATTCCCGACGGGACGCACACCGTGGGCTGGCAGTACCGTAAGAACGTCAGTATCAGCGAAGGCAGCGACGCCGCCTGGGTCGACCGCGTCAGCTTCACGCCGATCGCCAACGCCTGGAATCTGACCGTCGAGAACAGCGGCATCGGCAGCGGACGGGTGTTGTCGGCCCCGATCACCGTCGACTGCGACTTCGGCCCGAACTTGCCGGGCGCGTGCACTTCCAGGCTGCCGCAAGGGGTGTACCGGCTCTATCCGCTGGTCGACTCAGGCTTTTACCTCGTCACCTGGACCGGCTGCGACGCGGTCTGGGGACAGGTATGCGTGGTCACCGTCGATCGGGATCGCAGCGTCAGCGCCACCTACGCGTTTGGCAAGGACAATCGCACGCAGGTGCAGGAGGCCTATGTTGCGTATTACGGCAGACCCGGCGACCTCGGTGGCCTCATTTTCTGGTGGACAAGGCTCAACCAGGTCAATGGCGACCTGGCGGCGCTGATCCAGTCCTTCGGCAACTCCGCCGAGGCGAACTTCCTTTTTGGCGGGATGAGCGACCACGACACCGTCGTCACGCTGTACCGGCAGATCCTCGGCCGGGATCCGGAACCCGGCGGGCTTGCCTATTGGGTCAACGAATTGGCCACGGGCAAGCGCACTCGCCAGGCCGTCGCGCTCGACCTCCTCAACGGCGCGCAGAATCAGGATCGCGTTACAGTCATTCAACGGGTGCTGGCCGCGGACGCTTTCACCGGCGACATCGCCCGTCATGAAGCGCTGGTTGGGATGCCGATCTATGCGGGGGATGCTGCCGCCGCGCGGCTGCGTCTATTCCTCGGCGGGGTGACCGATCACCTGCTGAGTCTGGACGAATTCCTCTTCGACGTGCCCGGGTTCATCGACCAGATGCCGGTGCCGCCGTGACCATCTAACCGACGTCGGTTCTTCGCGTGATTCACAGAAGGCGTGTTTGGCCGGCTGTCACAGTTTTCCCCGGGACCCAGCGACAGTTCCTGTCCTTGCAGTAATCCCGCAGCAGCTGCAGGCAGATGCCTGTCGCTCGGTATACTCGACTCAGAAGCAGCAGGCCCAGCCGCGGCGATCATGATCTGAGGGAGTGGACGTTGGGACGTCGAGCATTTGCCAGCCTCCTGCTCTCGAGTCTATTCGCCGGCCTCACTATCTTTCCGCGCAGCGCCGTTCTGGCCGCGGACGGATTTCCGAAGGCCGGGCTCACGCCGGTGACCTTTGCCATCATCGGCGACTACGGCATGGACAATGCCAATGCGCTTGCCGTTGCCAATCTGGTCGCCTCCTGGAATGCGTCCTTCGTGATTTCGACCGGCGACGGCTACTACACGGCAGCAGGTGGTACCGGTACCGCCAGGTACGACGAGTCGACCGGCGCCTACTACTGCAACTGGCTGACGGACATCACCACCACGGGCACGCGCTGCCCGGTTGGCCTGGCACCGGTCAATGCCTTCTTCCCGTCGATGGGTAACCACGACTACAGCGACGCCACGCCCGCGCCCAGCACCTACCTCGACTATTTCACGCTGCCCGGTGCGGGCTACGTCAATTCTTCCGACAACGAACGCTATTACGACTTCGTGGCGGGGCCGGTGCATTTCTTCGCCGTCAACACCAACGCGCAGGAGCCGGATGGAAACAGCAGCAATTCGATCCAGGCCCAGTGGTTGCAGCAGCAGTTGGCCGCGTCGACTTCGCGCTGGAAGATCGTCTACGGTCATCACCCGCCCTACTCGTCCGACAGCAGCCATGGCTCGACGGCGACCATGCAATGGCCGTACGCGGCGTGGGGCGCCGACGTAGTGATCTCGGGCCACGCCCATTCCTACGAGCGCATCGCGCGCGATGGCATCGTCTATTTTGTCAACGGCCTGGGTGGCGCCGCGCGCTACAACTTCACCGCGCCGGTCGCCGGCAGCGCAGTGCGCTACAACGCCAACTGGGGCGCCCAGAAAGTGACGGCATCGGACACGACGCTTGTACTCGATTTCTACAACGTCAACGGCGAACTGGTGGACAGCCATCACCTGGGAGCGTTTGCCCCAGGCGTGCAACCCTCGGCAGCGTCGAGCATCGCTTCCACCGGCGCAACGCTCAACGGCAGAGTGAGCAGCAATGGCGCCGCATCGACCGTCATGTTTGAGTACGGGCTGACGACCGGGTATGGCAACTCGGCCGACGCCGCGCAGAGCCCACTGGCGGCAGCAGCGGCGAATGCGGCAGTGTCGGCAATGGTCAATGGACTGACCTGCAGCACGGTTTACCACTTGCGGACGGTTGCAGCCAACGATGCGGGGACGACCTTTGGTCCAGACGCATTGTTTGCGACAGCAAAGTGCGACCAGACCATCGCCTTCGGCGCCGTGCCGGGCATCGTCGTCGGCGGCACGGGAATGGTCAGTGCCATCGCCACATCCGGGCTGCCGGTCATCTTGGCCAGCACGACGCCGACGGTCTGCACCATTGCCGGCAGCACGGTCACCGGGGTCGCGGCCGGTACCTGCACCATTGCCGCCGTCCAAGTGGGGAATGCAATCTATAACCCGGCGCCCCTGCTGACCCAGGACTTTGCTATCGGCAAGGGCAGCCAGGCGGCGTTGACCGCGACCGCCGCGCCACCGGGCCTGATCTACAACGGCACCGCCGCGATGAGCACGACCGGCGGCTCGGGATCCGGAGCCGTCACCTACGCGGTCACCGCTGGTCCGTGCTCGATTGCCGGCAGCATGCTCACGGCGACCGGCGTCGGCATCTGCACCATCACGGCGGCAAAGGCGGGGGACGGCAACTACAACGCGGCCTTGGCAATCGTCCAGGTGCCGGTGAGCAAGGCGACCCAGGTCATTACCTTCGGCACAGCACCGGGCGTCGTTGTCGGTGGCACCGGCACCGTGAGTGCCGCCGCCACATCCGGAGAAATCGTCTCCTTCACCAGCACAACGCCGTCGATCTGCACCATCGCCGGGAGCACCGTCACCGGTGCTGACGCCGGCACCTGCAGCATCGCAGCCGATCAGGCCGGGAACGCCAATTTCGACGCTGCCGCGCAGGTCACGCAGAGTTTTGCCGTGGCGTTGGCGCCACCGCTGTTGTTGCGTGTCACGCCCCTGGGGTTCGGCATGGGCATCGTGACCAGCAACCTGCCGGGAATCGAATGTGGAGCCGATTGCAGCGAAAGCCACCCGCCGGGCACCAGCGTAGTCCTGTTTGCCACCGCGCCCTTCACCGGCTCGGCCTTCGGCGGATGGGGAGGCGACTGCGCAGGCGTCGGAACCTGTACGCTCATCATGTCCACGGCAAGGAACGTCACCGCATCGTTCATCTACACGGGCAGCGCCTATTCCCACGACTACGTGCAATTGGCCTACGTGGCGTATTACGGCCGACCCGCGGACCCGCCGGGACAAGCCTACTGGGGCGGACGAATGGATGCCGAGGGTCAATCGCTCGACGCCATCATCGGCGCATTCGGCAGTTCCGACGAATTCAATCGTCGCTACGGTGGATTGAGCTACCCGACGCTGGTGACGAAAATCTACCAGCAGGCACTCGGGCGCGATCCTGAACAGGGTGGACTGGACTTCTACGTCGGTGAACTTCAGTCAGGTCGGCGGACACTCCAGTCGATCACGCTGGATGTGATGAATGGCGCGACCGGGTTGGACGCGCTCACGGTGACGAACCGGCTGGACGTGGCCGAGCATTTCACCGGCAAGGTGGCCGCCGGCTGCCCCTATGGCGGCGAGCTGACCGGCGTAGCCAGCCTGGCATCTGTAAATTCGGACATTGCCTCCGCCAACGCGGCGAAGCTGGCAATCGACGGTCGATGCGGACCTTAGAAGGGTGAACTGAATGCGCTGCGGAAGTGGCCGCGGCACAGACTTGTGCTGGACGTTGGGAATCATCCTGGGCCGTGGGATGCCCTGTACAAGGCGCTTCCCTATGGCCCGCAGCGGGTTTCGATGGCCAGCTTCGCCGCCCAGACCGTCGCCGGATCGGACGTTACCGATGCCAGGCTGGCCACACCGGTCAACTCGCCGCCGTACGGACAGCCTGCCGCCACCTTGGCGGTGTAGTAATTGGCCACGTCCAGCCGGTTCGCCACCGTCAAGGCATCCAGCCCCGTCGCCCCGCCCAGCAGATCCAGCATGATCGTCTGAGGGTTGGTCAGGCCGGCATTCAACCGATCGAGGTAATACTGCTTGCCGCCCGGGTCCGGCGCCCGCCCCAGCGTCTGCTGGTAGAGGATGTCGATCAGATCGCTGAAGCTCAAGCCCCCATATCTCTGGTTGTACTCGGCCGAATTGCCGAAGGCGGCGATGATGGACGACAGCGATCCACCCTCCGCATCCATCCGGCTCGCCCAATACGCCAACCCGCCGGGATCGGCCGGCCGGCCGTAATAGGCCACGTAGGCCTTCTGCACCCATTCGTTCGAGTTGGCACTGCCCGCGCCGGTGAATGTGAACGTGGCCGTGACGCTCAGCGCGGTGGGCATCGACACCATACAGACGCCGGTGCCGGCACAGGCGCCACTCCAGCCGCTGAAGACCCACCCGGCGTTCGGCGTAGCGAGCAGCGATACGGCGGTTCCGATAACGTAGTTCTCGGTACAGTCGCTGCCGCAGGCGATGCCCGGTGGGTTGCTGGTGACTGTGCCGTTGCCCATGCGCCCCACGGTCAGCGAGACGGGCAAGGCCGGTGCGACCGTCACACTCGCCGACGCGGTTCCGCCGCTGCCCCCTTGAACCGAGGTCACCGGACCGGTCGTATTGTCCTTCGTTCCCGCCGTTGTGCCGGTCACGTTCACGCTGAAGATGCACGAGGCGCTCGCTGCGAGCGTCGCCCCCGTCAGGCTGACGCCGCCTGATCCGGCAGCTGCCGCGATCACGCCTGCACCGCAGCCGCCCGTGAGACCGTTCGGAGTGGAGACCACCAGACCCGCCGGCAGCGTGTCGGCAAAGCCGACGCCGGTCAACGCGGCGGCGGCGTTGGGATTGCTGATGGTGAAACTAAGCGAGGTCGACCCGTTCAGCGCGATGTCCAATGCATCGAAGGACTTGGCAATCGTCGGCGGGGCGACCGGCAGTGCGCCGGGGCTGACGGCCAGGAAAGATGGACCGCTGAGCCCCGTGGCCGCGCCAGCGATGACGCGCGCCGGGGCCACATTGCCGTTGGCGGTCCGCGCGTAAGCGCGGACCGAATTGTTGAAGTAGCTTGTGACCTCCACCTCGTTGTTCACGGTATCGACGGCAATGCCGATGGCACAGTTCAACCCCGTGTTCGCCCCGACGATGGTCCGCAGCGGGGACACATTGCCGTCGGAGGTCCGCGCGAACGCCGAAATGGCGCCTTTGCAGTCCGCAACCACCAACTCATTGTTGACCAAATCCAGGGCCGTGCCATCCGGATTGATCAATCCCGTGTTGGCCCCTTTGATAGTCCGCAACGGGCCCGTATTGCCATTGGCGGTTCGGGAATAAACCGTGATGGAGGAGAGCGCACTGCTCCCATTGTTGTTTGCGACGAACAACTCGTTGCTCGCGGTATCCACGGTCACGCTGATCGGGAAGAGCAGTCCCGTGCTCGCACCGGACAGCGTCCGGATCGGGGCAGCGTTGCCGCTTGCTGTTCGGGAGTACACCGTGACGGTGCCGGGATCGAAGTTGTTCGCCACCACCAACTCGTCATTCACCGAGTCAAAAGCGACGTGCAGTGGATGGTTCAGGCCGGTGGCGGCCCCGGCCAGCGTCCGCAACGGGGCAATATTGCCCGTTGCAGCAAGGGCGTAGACCGTGATCGAGTTGACATTCGCCACGAACAACTCGTTGTTCACCACGTCCACCGCCACGGCGAACGGACCGCTCAAGCCCGTCGCACCCCCGACGATTTTCCGTATTGGAGCAACGTTCCCATTCGCCGCCTGATCGAAGACGGTAATGGTGTCGTTCGTGAAGTTCGCAACGAAAAGCTCTGCGGCTGCGGACGCCAACCCGCATTCCGCCGCCGAGACAATCGTCGCAACGACAAGTGCGGCGCAGCGCAAACGACTCAGCATGTTTGGCCCCGTTCCATGATTTAACCGATATTGCCGGGCCGGTCACATGGCGGGGCATCAAGAACGCCAAAGCAGACTAGACCTGCATATTGGCGACGTCAAGGGATAGCAAATCCGCACCCCCGACGCGCGATCTCTGGCCGAAGGCGATCGACAGAACAACGAGGTCGAGGAATGGATTGCCCGTCATGCAAGCCTCGCAGGGGACGCTGTGCGCCCGCCTGCCGCCCAACGTGGTCCAGCGCCAGGCTGGATGGCTGACAGCTGCGGGCGGCCTGTTCAGACCCGCCGGGGGCGACCACATGCGCCGCCCAAATGCATCGCGCGCGCCGCAGCGCGCGCGATTGCCGCAGCGACGGGAATCAGGCCTTGAGTCGACGTCGACGCAGCGCGGCCAAGCCGAACAACGCCAGCCCGGTCAGCGCCAGCGAACTTGGCTCTGGAACCTGAAAGCGGGGATCGGACAACTCAAAACCGCTGACGTAGAACTGCTCGTTCGCGAACCCGATCTTGAATTCGTAGCCGGCCAACACGTTGAACCCGCCGATCCCGTTGGCGCCACCGACATAGCCCGTCATGACAGCGTATTCACTGCCGTCGATGCTGACTTTGTCGCCGGCGCCAAAGCCACCGTCGTGATTGTTGTTGAACCAAAGATTGGAGATCCGCACGTCCCTGTCGAACACGAAGGTCAGGTATTCGTTGGTCGTGATGTTGTCATCGCTGCTCGGGTTGCATTGGTTGCCGCTGTTCCCAGGGCGCTTTACGTTGGGGACAGCGCCGGAGATCAGGTCCTTGCACACGCCAAGGCCGGCATTGTTCCAGTCAAGGTAAGCATATTGCTGGGTATCACCAGCGGGGGCATCGTCGGTGGCGTGGCCAGTGATCGTGACCGTTGCGCCACCAACCGTCAGGACCAACGCCGTCCAGGCACTTTCGCCATACCCAACCAACGCTTCTTCAGTCAGCTTGATAAAGTCCATCGGGTCGGCCTTGGCCGCTCCGATCGAAAGCGCTGCCAGCACCGTCAATGCGAAAACCTGTTTGCGAATAGCCATTTTTCACTCGTCGAAAACTATGATGGATGGTTCTTTAGCAAAGTCGATGCCACACGGATTTATTGTTGTTATACAGCCACTTAAATTGTATACTTCAACAATATCATCGCGTGTTGTAAAGTTTTTCGACACGCTTGCGCCGGCGATCTTCGCTTCCAATTGACTGCCGGCCGGTCTCGGGTCTGACGCTGTTGCAGTGGTGGGCGAGAGCGTGATCCTCACGTCGTCGAGCGCTGACAACGCTATCGATCAACGATGGTTTTCTTCAGCACCCGGCTGCGATGCTGGCAACGTGGTCGGCCAGCCCGGTGCATATGCTGACGAGCTTCCGGTGGCCAACGTGCAGTTGAAGCCCGGGGCAAACCCTTGATCTCGTCAAAGCGCGCGCGTTTCTGGTACCCGGGGCCGGAATCGAACCGGCATGGCCTTGCGGCCGAGGGATTTTAAGTCCCTTGTGTCTACCTGTTTCACCACCCGGGCCTGACGACGATTCTACGCAACGCCGATGCCGCGCGCCGCATCGCCGTTCCGTACCGACTACCACTTTCGGCCAGGATCACCCCATTCGGCATACGCCGCCGCTACCGGCAGCCGCGCAGGAGTAGTGCGCCTGTGGAATGGCGCCGAGTCATGGACTGCGGACAATTCCCATCACACATGCCGGGCGCATGTTCACCTGACGGGGAGGTTCCCATGGAAATTCGCAGCCTGTCCAATCAGCGCGGTGTCTTCGTTGTCAAATACCTGGGCGCAATCGTCGCAGCCGCTTGCGTGGCGAGCCTGGTCGGCGTGCTGTGGATGCACACGCATCCGGACATGGCGCAGGTCGCCACGACGTTCGCCGCGCCCTCGCTCGCCAGCGCACCCATGGCGCCCACCGGTTCCAGCAGTCCGGCCAGTTTCCTCCGCGCACCGACCGGCGACCCTTCGCTGCCGAGCCTGGAAGCCACGATGTCCCGACCAGACGCGGCCGCGGAACAGACTGAATCCGCGCCCACGTTCTAGGAGACCGGACATGACTGACAACAGACGTGGCAGACAAGCGGCGCTGGCCGGTGCGTTTTTCTTGATCCTGGCCGGACCGGGAGCGGCGACGCCGCAGGTGGTCGGCGATGAGGCCTGCGCGGCCCACGACGTGGATCTGGAATCGTTTGCATCCTGCATCGATGGCAAGGTCGTTGTCCCGGAAGCGGAAGACGCCATCACGATGGAAACTGCC
Organism: uncultured beta proteobacterium; assembly: GCA_963712105.1. Lineage (GTDB taxonomy): Bacteria > Pseudomonadota > Gammaproteobacteria > Burkholderiales > Casimicrobiaceae > VBCG01. The sequence continues at coordinate 42,649 of CAVQGR010000007.1, read as the reverse complement.
GCCGGGCACCCCTATGCGGCGTGGCTCGCGCTGGCGGCGCAGCGCCCGGCTGGTGACGGGCAGGCGCCCGAGGCCATGCTGATGCGCACCGCTGCCTCGTCCGGTACTGGCTGCGATGAAATCGTTGCGGCGTCCTACCCGATCGTCGCGAGGATCTATTCGCGGTAGTCGCGCGCCGCAAGCACCGCGGCAGTGCGGTTGCGTACCTTGAGCACCCGGTAGACCGCGAGCAGGTGAACCTTGACCGTACCTTCACTGATGCCGAGTTGCCGGGCGATGAGTTTGTTGGGCAGTCCCTTGCCGAGCAGCCTCAGCACTTCGATCTGACGCGCGGTGAGACCGGCAGGCGAATCGGCCGCCTTTCCAGCGAGCGCCGGCGCATCGGCGCCGTTGATCAGGCGCGGTGGCACGTAGACTCCACCGGCCAGGATCAGGCGAACCGCATTGACGATGACCTTGCCGGAGTCCGACTTGGGAATGAAGCCGCAGGCGCCCAGCCTCAGCAATTCGGCGACCACGGCCGGATCTTCCTGCGCCGACACCACGGCCACCGGAATCTGCGGCGCAAGTTCACGAATTGCGCGTACCGTGGACAATCCGTCCGCGCCCGGCATCTGCAGGTCGATCAGCAGCAGGCTGATTTCCGGGTGCCGCGCGACGAGTTCGAGCGCACCGGCCGCATCGAAAGCCTCGACGAACGACACGCGGCTGCCGAGCGTCCCGAGCGCGCTGCGCAGTGCCTCACGGACGATCGGATGATCATCGGCGATCGCAATCAGCAGTTCGGCGTCAGTCGCCTCGTCCATGCTGCGCGCGCTCATTGTCGTTGAGCCAAGCGCGGATTATAGGCACAATCTGTCGCGTACAAACGGCGCCTTGAATCTATTCCGGCCGGCCCCGCGCAATCCCTTTCCCGGAGCGCGATGATGTCCCGTTGGCGAAAGGAATTCGGCTGGTGGAAGCCGGCGGCTGGCGCTGGCGATTCTGTTCGCATTCGGTTCTGCTTCGGCGCTTGCCCAGCGCGACGACCCTCGTGGGGGGCCGGTGGTCCAGCTCGACCGCGGCTACCTGGTGCTGGCTTCCGTCGACAAGCCCCCGGCGGAAGGCGGGCAGGCGGTGACGCTGCCGGACCGCTGGGGTCTGCAACACCCGGACGCCCCGGGATTCGCGTGGTACCGGTTCGACTGGCAATTCGACGGGGTGCCCAGCGGCGCCTATGCGATCTACCTGACCGCAACGTCGATTCCGACTCAGGTCTTCGTCAACGGCGAGATCATCGGCGCCACCGGATCGATTCCGGGTCCCCGGCCCCGCGGATGGCAGCAGTCGCGGCTGTTTTCGATTCCGGCGGACGTCGTGCGTCCCGGACGCAACAGCGTCGCCCTGCGCGTGTTCGAGGAAATCGGAGGCCAGGGCGGCGTCGCGCCGATCCTTGCCGGACCGGAACCCGTTCTTGCCGAGCGGGCGATGGCCGACATCCTCGCCTACACGCTGGCGCCGGTGGCAATCAGCATCACCATCACGATGCTCGGCCTGTTCGTTCTTGTCCTCTGGTTGCGCCGACGCGACGCCACCTATGGGTTGTTCGGTCTGGCGGCCGTGCTCTGGGGTATGCACACATCGCTGACGGCGCTGCCGCGGCCGCTGTTTCCGCAACCGCATTGGGGCATGTGGTGGAACGTTCTCTATCTGACCTTTGTGTCGTTGCTGTGCCTCTTTTGCCTGCGCTTTGCCGGCATCGACTGGAAACCCTATCGCCGCGTCGTCGTCGCCTGGGCCGCCGTCTCGCCAGTGCTTCTCTACGTCGCGCTGGCGTTCGGCACACCGGCGCTGCTGACGACCGCATCGGCCTTGCGCTTCGGCGCCATCCTGCTGGTCATCGGTGCGCTGTTCGCAATCGCGCGCTATGCGTTGCGCCAGCAAAACGTGGAAAGCATGCTGCTGTTGCTCGCCGGTGCGCTGTCGACCGCATTTGCCGTGCACGACTGGCTTGCGGCGCAGGATTCGCTGAATATCCGGCCCATCTGGCTGGTTCCCTACGCCGGACTGGCATTCCTGACGCTGGTCGGTTGGATCCTCACCGAGCGCTTCGTTGGCGCGCTCAACGAATACGAGTCGCTCAATGCCGACCTGGAGCGGCGGGTCGAGGAAAAGAGCGCGGAACTCGCGGCTCAACTCGAGCAAACGCGTGCTGCGCGCGACGCCGCCATCGCCGCCGATCGCGCCAAGTCGCGCTTTCTCGCCGCCGCCAGCCATGACCTGCGCCAGCCTCTGCATGCGCTCGGATTGTTCGCCGCGGGCCTGGACGATCGCGCCCGTGACCCGGACGACGCGGCGCTCGCGCACCGCATTTCCACGTCGGTGTCCTCGCTCGAATCGCTGCTGTCGTCGATGCTGGACATATCCAAGCTGGAGACCGGAGCCATCACCCCCGATGTCCGCGCCTTCGCGCTCGATCCGCTGTTGAGCCGCCTGGCCAACGAGTTCGCTCTCGAGGCGCTGGAGCGGGACCTGTCGCTGGCGGTCATGCCGACAAGGCGCGCCGTGCGATCGGACCCGCTGCTGCTCGAGCGCGTGCTGCGCAACCTGGTGGCCAATGCGTTGCGCTACACCAAGAAAGGCGGCGTGGTGGTCGGCTGCCGGCCGCGCGGCGCCGGCGTCTCAATCGAGGTCTGGGACAGCGGGCCGGGGATCGCGCCGGAGGAAATCGACCGCGTGTTCGAGGAGTTCTACCAGATCGGAAATCCCGAGCGGGATCGTGCGCGGGGACTGGGCCTCGGTCTGGCCATCGTCCGGCGGCTGGCCACGCTGCTCGGGCACGACCTGCGCGTGGATTCGCGCCCTGGTCGAGGCACGGTGTTCCGCATCGTGGTTGCCTCTGCGCCAGAGGACGCGGTCACGGCTCTGCCGGAGCACCAGTTTGCCGAACCCATCGGACCGTTGTCCGGGCGACGCATCCTCGTTGTCGACGACGAGGAGCCGGTGCGCGAAGGTACGCGCCAACTGCTGGCTTCGTGGGGTTGCATCGCCTGCGTCGCTGCAGATGCGGCCAGCGCCGTCTCCGGCTGCACGGAACAGCCGGTTCCCGACGCGATGCTGGTGGATTTTCGTCTGCCGGGCGGACGCGACGGACTGGCGACGATCGCCGCCGTTCGCGCCGCCTGCGGCGCGTCCGTTCCGGCCATCATCGTGTCCGGCGAGAGCACCGGCGACGAGATCGCGCGCATCAATGCCAGCGGTTTCATGCTGCTCCACAAGCCGGTCCCGCCGGCGCGGCTGCGCGCAGCGCTCGCGCATCTGCTGGCCGCACCCTGACACCGGCCCGGTCTGGTCCCGGCCTATACTTGTCCGTCGCCACATTCCCGGGGGATCATTATGGCCAATCGCTCCAAACCCTCCGCCTCCGCGTCACGCCGCAGGAAACCGGGCAGAAAGAAGAAGCCCGCCGCGCCGCCGCTGCGCAACGTCGTCCCCGACAGCGTCGACTTCCGCGACCGCAAGTACATGCCGGCAGTGGCGATCGCCCCGCGTTCCGTCCTGTTGCCGCCGCCGGCCACGCACCGGCCGCGCCTCAATCAGCAGCAGACCTCGGCCTGCACCGGCTTCGCGCTGGCGACGGCCGTGCACGTGCTCACCGGACGGCGCGACGGCAAGCTGGCCGCCGCCGTGTCACCCTACATGCTCTATGGCATGGGCCGGCGCTACGATGAACTGCGCGGCGAGGCGCCGGAAGGCGGATCGACGCTGCGCGGCGTTCTCAAGGGCTGGTACAAGCACGGTGTCTGCACCAACGGCTTCTGGCCCGAACTGGTCGAACCGGGGCCAACGGCAGACGCCGACTGGTGGGACGATGGCGTGCAGCGTCCGCTCGGCGCCTATTACCGCGTCGATGCCCGCTCGGTGGTCGACATGCAGGTGGCACTCAATGAAACCGGCGTGCTGGTGGCAAGCGCGCTGGCGCATGACGGCTGGCTCGAGGGCTCGACCGTCAAGCGCAAGAAACTCGCCGCGGGCCAGAAATTCTGGCGCATTCCCTATCCGTGGCAAGCCAAGCCCGACGACGGCCACGCCTTTGCCATCGTCGGCTACGACGCCGACGGCTTTCTGGTGCAGAACTCGTGGGGAACCGGCTGGGGTACCGATGGCCTGGCCATCCTCACCTACGAGGACTGGATCGAACACGGTTACGACTGCTGGGTCGCGCAACTCGGCGTGGTCACGCGTCAGCACGCGTTGCAGGCGACAGGCGCCTCGGCCAAGCCCGGTGGTGCCTTCGGCGCGCCCGGCACCATCATGCTGGACCTGCACGCGGTATCGCCTTATGTGGTCAACACCGGTCGCGACGGTGAACTCTCGCCGTCCGGCGAATTCCACACCACCGAATCCGACCTCGATGAATTGGTCGACGTCCGTCTCGCCGAATTCCGGGACGAAATGGGCCTTGGCGCGGCGGACCCGGTGGACGTGGCGATCTACGCCCACGGCGGCCTGGTCAGCGAGCGCTCGGCCGGGCAATCGGCCAAGGACTGGATCGACGCGCTGCGCCCGGCCGGCGTGTTCCCGATCTTCCTGTTCTGGGAGTCGGACATTTTCACGGTGCTGGGCGACCGCATCGCCAACGAACTGAAGCTACGCGGTGAAATACCCGCCGGCGGACCACTCACGCTCCTGGATGATTTCTGGAGCGACCGCGTCGAAGGCATCGCCCGCGTCGCCGCACGCTGGGCCTGGGATGAAATGAAGCGCAAGGGTACGCTGGTCTCATCGCGCGCCAAAGGCGGCGCGCGCCTGCTGCTCGACCGCCTGACACCCTTGCGCGACACCGTGCGCCTGCACCTGGTCGGTCATTCGGCCGGAGCGATCGTCCACGCGCATCTGCTGACCGAACTCGAACGCGACGACTGGACCGTGGAGTCGCTCAACCTGCTGGCGCCAGCGACGACGGTGGATCTGTACGAACGCGCCATCGCACCGCGCCTGAGGAGCACCATGGTGCGTCGCGCCGTGCAATTTCACCTGACCGACGAGTGCGAAAACAACGAGGGTGGCGCGATGCGCACCGCGCTGTTCTACAAGCGCTCGCTGCTCTACCTGATCAGCAACGCCTTCGAGGGGCCGTATGGCGTCCCGGTGCTCGGCATGCGCAAGTATTTCGAACGCGACGTGCTGCCGACGCTGCCGGTCGCGTACCAGTACCGTGTCGCGCCCGCGTCCGCGGCAAGCGCCGCCGTGCGTCACAGCGACTTCGACAATGACTCCAGGACGCAGGCTGCGGTCGTTGCGAACATCCGCGACCAACCGCTGCCGGCGCCCTGACCGGGCGTCCCGCGGGTCAGCGTTTGAGGCCCGGCATGAATTTCGCGAAGTCGCCCATCACCTTCTGCATGGACTCGAACGCATTGCCGCCCGACGAAACCACACCCTGCATGGCGTTGATGACGTCCTGCGCCTGACGCAGGTCGGGCATCATCGCCATTGCCGCCTTGGCCTCCCTGGCGCCGGGCACGCCGGCCATCTGGCCTTCCATCAGCGTGAACAGGCGTTTTTGCATCTCAACGATCAGCTCGAACATCTGGCCCCAATAGCGCATCGCCTGTTCAACGGCTTCCTGCGAAGTCGCCTGGCCGGCGGCCATCAGCGCGTCCGGACTTCCGGCTTCGGCGGCGCGCCGGGCGGCCTTGCCGCCCATCGCCCGGGCCGATTCCTCGCCTTCGAACTGCAGCCGGCGCATGCGCGTCGTGCCCTCGATCGCCGCGTTGATGACGTCGAGCGCGATTTTCGAATTGGCCTTGTACAGCTCGATCGCCTGCTCGGGCGTGATCACCTTGGTCATTTTCGAAAGCTCGGCCATGCCCGGAACCGCGCCGGCGGCGAAACTGGCGAAGGGATCGGCCGACCGCGCAGTCGAGCGCGCAGCGGACGGTGGGGCGGAAGCGGCAGGCCGCTTTGCGGCTGCTTTTTTGGCGCGCTTCCTGGGGGCCGGTTTGGACGCGGCCGGAGCTGCAACAGCTTTTTTCTTGGCCATCATGCACTCCTCGGTTGAACAGTCACGACCGATTGATGAGACTCCCATCGCGCCGTGCCGTCAAGGGCAGGACCGCGACGGCGTCTCGACTAGGGGCATCATGCTAGGATTCATCGACCACGATTTGATCCTGCGCAAGTCGCGCACCAGGATGACAGGCGCGGGTTCGGGATGCAGGTAGCCCCGGGGATCGGTCCATGCCGGCCAGCCCGGTGGATTGCCGCCGCGGCGGGCGCGGTTCGCGTGCATGCCGGAAGATTCGATTCATCGAACGGAGAGTTTTCATGACTGGATTGAAGGAGCGTTTCGGCCGTCCTCTGCGCTTGGGCATCATCGGTGGCGGTCCGGATTCGTGGATCGGACGCATGCATCGCGGTGCCGCGGAAATGGACGGCTGGTGGCGCTGCGTGGCGGGCGTGTTTTCCGGCAATGCGGAGCGCTCGCGCGCTGGCGGCGTCGCGCTCGGCTTTGCCGCCGACCGTAGCTACGCCGACGTCGCGGCAATGCTGGCCGGTGAAAAGGCGCGCCCCGACGGCATCGACGCCGTGGCAATCATGACGCCCAACGACACGCACTATCCGTACGCGGTCGCGGCACTCGATGCCGGCCTGGACGTTGTCGGCGACAAGCCTGTCACCCACGATTTCGCGCAGGCCTGCGATCTGGTAGAGCGCGTCCGTGCCGGCGATCGTGTCTACGCCATCGCGCATGGCTACTCGGCCTATCCGATGACCCGCTACGCATGCCACCTGGTGCGCGAGGGCGCGCTGGGCACGCTGCGCCTGGTGCAGGTCGAATACATCCAGAGCGGCATGGCCACCGCCGTCGAGGAAGGCCCGCGCAACAACCGCTTCGGCTGGATACTGGATCCCAGCCGCAGCGGGCTGGCGCTGGTCATGAGCGCGATCGGCTGCCATGTGCAGCATCTGGCGAGCTTCACGACCGGCAGGAACGTCGAACGCGTCGTCGCCGACGTCGGCGCGCTGGTCCCGGGTCGCAAGGTGGTCGATTACGTCTCCGCGCTGGTCGGCTTCGAGGGTGGCCTGCGCGGCACGTTCACCGTGACGCAGGCGGCGGCCGGCGGCGAAAACGACATCCGCCTGCGCATCTACGGTGAGAAAGGCATGCTCGACTGGTCGCATCGCGACGCGTCCTACCTGAATCTTTCGCTCCAGGGCGAACCTGCGCAACGGATCGGTCGCGGCGATCCGTTCCTGCCACCGGAGATCATCGCCACCGGCCGTTCGCCGCGCGGCCACCCGGAAGGCCTGCGCGAAGCTTTTGCCAACGTCTATGCCGAAGCCGCGCAGGACCGCATGTCGCGCAGCCTGGGCGAAGGCCCGCTGAAGCTGCCCTACCCCCGCATCGAGGAAGGCGCGCACACCATGGCCTTCATCGAGGCATGCGTCGCGTCACAGGCCGCCGGCCGGTGGGTCGACGTGGCCAAACTGACCTGAGTCCGGAGTCGCTGCCGTGTCGTCGCACGCGCCGAACGCCGGTGGCATGTTGACAGCCCCGGATTCCAGCCGGAGAGTCCGGGAATGAAATACAAGGACTACTACGCTGCCTTGGGCGTCGCCCGCGATGCGTCGGCGGACGACATCAAGACCGCCTATCGTCGCCTCGCCCGCAAGTACCATCCCGACGTCTCCAAGGAAAAGGACGCGGAAGAAAAATTCAAGGAGATGGCAGAGGCCTACGAGGCGCTCAAGGATCCGGAAAAGCGCGCCGCCTACGATCAACTGGGCCGCCACGACGCCGGTCAGGACTTCCGGCCCGAACCGGACTGGGGCCGGCAGTTCGGCCAGGGTGGCGCCTCCTTTGACGACATCGACCTCTCGGACCTTTTCGCTGGGCTGTCGGCGCGCCGCGCCCGACAGGCCGACCCCGGCACGCGTGGCCCGCGCCCGGTCGCCGGCAGCGATTACGAAGCCGCGGTCCGCCTGTCCTTCGAACAGGCATTCGCGGGCACCGAGGTCGATCTCGAACTGTCGGTTCTGGAATGGGACCCCGACGGTGGCGTGCGGCGTGCGCCGCATCGCGTCAAGGCGCGAATTCCGCGCGGGGTCACCAGCGGAGAAAAGCTGCGCGTGCCCGGCAAGGGGGGCCGCGGCACACAGGGCGGACCCGATGGCGATCTGTACCTGGACATCGAAGTCGCCCAGCATCCGCTTTATCGCGTGTCCGGACGCGACCTGTACGTCGACCTGCCGCTGGCGCCGTGGGAGGCGGTCCTGGGCACCAGCGTACAGCTACCCACGCCGGCAGGTGCGGTCTCCCTCCGGGTACCCGCCGGCACCCGAGCCGGGCAGCAACTGCGCCTGACCGGACGCGGCATTGCCCGCGGCAACGATGCTGCCGGCAATCTTTACGCCATCGTTCGCATCGAAGTGCCTGCCGCAGCCGACGATCGCGAACAGGAACTGTACCGGCAGCTTGCCGAGAAGACCTCGTTCAATCCACGTGCCGCGCTGGAACAGGAGGCCACCCGATGAACGCCCAGACGCTCGATGCGCAACGTCTCGACGACATTGCCGAGATTTCCTGGATGCAACTGGTCAAGGCCTCCGGGCTGCCGGAAGGCGAACTGCGTGAACTGGTGCGCTTCGGCGCGCTGGTGCCCCGCGATCCCGACGCGCCGACCTGGACCTTCGAGGCGCGCTGGCTGGTCGTCGCCCGCACGGCGTCGCGCCTGCGCCACGATTTCGAACTCGATCCGCACGGCGTCAGCGTTGTGCTGAGCTTCGTCGAACGCATCGACACGCTCGAGGCCGAACTGTGCCGGCTGCGCGCACAGCTGGGCTAGCGGTGTAACGCAAGCGCGCAATGCCCGGCAGCGCGCCACTGCGATCCGCACGGGAAGCCAGCCATGGCCTGGCGCCCGGTGAGTTGATCATGCTGGCACGGCTGAGTTCACCGGAAAAGATCCAGACGTTTCTGAACGCGCTGCCGGCGAACCACGAACTCGATGGCGAAACAGTCGGTTCGGTGCGCATGGTGCTGCGCAATCGCCGCGCGCACTGCATCGAAGGCGCCTTCGTCGCGGCCTGCGCGCTGTGGTTGCAGGGCCGTCCACCGTTGCTAATGCACCTCGACTGCAACCCCTGCGACTATCCGCACGTGGTCGCGCTGTTTCGTCGCGGCCACCGCTGGGGCGCGCTGTCCAAGAGCAATGGCGCCTGGCTGCGCTATCGCGACCCGGTCTATCGCAGCCTGCGGGAACTGGCGATGTCCTATTTTCACGAGTACTTCGACGGCCACGGCCGCAAGACGCTGCGCAGCTATTCGGCGGCCTTCGACCTGTCGTCGCTCGACCCGGCGCTCTGGGTCACCAGCGAGGCGCCCTGCTGGGCCGTGCACGACCGGCTGTCACGCCTGCGCCACTATCCGCTGCTGCAACCGGGCGCCGAGCGCGGTCTGGCGCCGCGCGACGCCTTCGAGCGCCGCGCGGCGAAGCTGGTGCAGTATCCGCGGCCCGCGCGACGGCCGCGGGGCTGAACTGCGGGCGTCAGAGAATCCGGCCGAACCAGAGCATCGACAGGAAGGCCGCGCAGACGGCCAGCAGCGCGGCGGCGGCGGCGAACAGTGCGGTGATTTCGGTCTGCTTTTGCTCGAATACCAGCTTGGCGTTGAGCGTGGCATAGACCTTCTTCAGGTCGGCCGCCGTGCCCGCGTAGAAATACTCACCCTGGGTGACGTCGGCGATGGTCTTCAGCGACGCCTCGTCCAGGCGTACGCGCATGGACCAGCCTTCCGCGCCAATCAACTCGCCCTTGGTGGTGCCGATACCGACGGTGAAAACGCGAACGCCACGCTCGGCCGCCATGCGCGCGGACTCGATCGGGTCGGGACCCATTGTCGTCTGGCCGTCGGTGAGCAGGATGATCGCAGCGGACGCGTAGGACCCTGGCGGCACGGTCTTGGCGGCGTCCTTGTCCGACTTGTCGTCCTTGCCTGCCTTGCCAACCTTATCCAGCGGCGTCCCCTTGGTCTGCTGGTCGCCCCGAGGATTTCGCGAACGCAAGTCGAACTCCATGGTCGGAAAGATGGTTTTCAGCGACACCAGGATGCCACTGCCTACCGCCGTGCCGCGCTGCAACTGGAAGCGGTCGATCGCCGCGATCGTGTCCTCGCGGTTGTGCGTTGGCGGTTGCACCACCGCGGCGGTGCCGGCGAAGGAGACCACGCCCGCGCGCGTGCGTGGCGGCAGGTCGTTGATGAAGGCCTTGGCCGCCTCCTGTGCAGCCGTCAGCCGGTTGGGCTGGACATCGGTCGCGCGCATGCTGCCGGATACGTCCATCGCCAGGATGATGGTCTCGTGCTGCGACGGCAGCAGCACCACTGCGGTCGGGCGCGCGATCGCCACCAGCATCAGCGCCAACGCAAGCAGGAACAACACCGGCGGCACGTGCCGGCGCAACCGCGCCGAGCCGCCCATCGCCTCCTTGACCATCGCCAGGCTCGCATAGCGGACGGCAGCCTTCTTCTTGCGGCGTAGCAGCAGCACATAGGCGGCGACGAGCACCGGCAGCATCAACAGCAGCCACAGCAGTTCGGGCCAGAGGAAGTTCAGATTCATCATGCCGCCCCGAGGTGCTGCGGCGTCGCGCCGGCGGCGACCTGCGAGCGCCGCTTGCGCAGGTCGGCGAAGCGCATAATGGTGTCGACCAGGTCGTCGTCGGTGGACAGTTCGAGCGCGTCGACGCCGGCGGTGCGGAACGCGGCACGCAGTTCCTCCTCGCGGGCCTCGGCCATCGCCGCGAAGCGCTTGCGAAAGCCCTTGTCGTGGGTGTCGACGAACACCTGCTCGCCGGTCTCGGCATCCTGGATCACCATCAGGCCCAGATCCGGCAGGTCCATTTCCAGCGGATCGTAGAGCCGCACGGCGATGACCTCGTGGCGCATGGCGAGGTGGCCCAGCATCTCCGGCCAGCCGGGCGCGCTGATGAAATCGGACACGACGAACACTACCGAGCGCCGGCGCATGGTCTCGTGCGCGGCGCGCAGCAGTTCGTGAAGGTCGGTGGCGGGCGCCAGCGCCAGACGCGGCCGGTTGAGCATCCGATGCAGGATGTGCATGACGTGGCGCCGGCCACTGCGCGGCGGAATGACCAGGTCGACGTCGGCGCCGTAGAACATCGCGCCGACGCGGTTGCCGTGGCGCGTCAGCAGGCGCGCCAGCACGGTCACGAAATCGGCCGATACCGATTTCTTCTGCACGTCGCGCGAGCCGAAGTCCACCGACGGCGACAGGTCGAGCAGGAACCAGGCAACGACCTCGCGCTCCTCATTGAACTCGCGGATATAGGGCACCTGCAGGCGGGCGGTGACGTTCCAGTCGATGTGCCGGACGTCATCGTTGTACTGGTACTCGCGCAGGTCGGCGAGATCGAGCCCGTAGCCGCGGAACAGCGTCCGGTAGTCGCCGTGCAGCATCCCGTCGAGCCGACGGATGACGGTCCACTCGAGACGCCGGAGGATGGCCTCAGGCGTTGGCGACGCGGACATGCGTTTCCAGCGGCTTGTCGGGCGCGCGCACGTGCTGCATGACCGTGCGCACCAGCATGTCGGGCGTCTGCCCTTCGGCCAGCGCCTCGTAGGACAGCACCAGCCGGTGGCGCATCACGTCGGGCACGATGTCGGTGACGTCCTCAGGCAGCACGTAGGTGCGCCCGCGCAGCATCGCCAGCGCCTTGGCGCCCTCGATCATGTGGATGGTCGCACGCGGACTCGCGCCGAAGGTCAGGAAGCGGGCAAAGTCCTTGATGCCGAAGCGCTCCGGATCGCGCGTCGCGGCGACCAGCTTGACCGCATAGGTGATCAGATTGGGATCGACGTAGATCCTGCGGCACTCGCGCTGGAGTTCGGCGAGCTGCTCGGTGGTGGCCACGGCGGAGACGTCCAATGCCTCGCCGGTGACGCGCTGGACGATGACGAACTCCTCCTCCTCGTTCGGATAGCCGACCAGCACCTTCATCATGAAGCGGTCGACCTGCGCCTCGGGCAGCGGATAGGTGCCCTCGGTCTCGATGGGGTTCTGCGTGGCCATCACCAGGAAGGGCTGCGGGACGAAGTGCGTCTCGCCGGCGATGGTCACCTGGTATTCCTGCATGACCTCGAGCAGCGCGCTCTGCACCTTGGCCGGCGCGCGATTGATTTCGTCGGCCAGCAGCAGGTGGGTGAACACCGGCCCCAGTGACGTCGCGAAGTCACCGGTCTTCTGGTTGTAGATGCGCGTACCGACCAGGTCCGCCGGCACCAGGTCCGGCGTGAACTGGATGCGCTTGAAGGTGCCGCGGATCGCTCGCGCCAGCGTCTTGACGGTGAGCGTCTTGGCGAGCCCTGGAACGCCCTCGACCAGCAGGTGGCCCTGCGCGAGGATGGCCACCAGCACGCGCTCGAGGAAATGATCCTGGCCGACGACGACCTTCTTCACTTCGTAGAGGATGCGCTCCATCAGCGTGGCGACTTCGCCCTTGTCGGTGTCGATGCTGTCCATGCGTGTGCGCTTTCGTGGAGGGAGGGATCGGGAAGAAAAATCAGAACGGGGACATGCCCGCGGCGGACGCCGCGTTCTCGATCGGCACGGCAAAGCCGATGCCGATGAATACGCGCTGCTCTGTCGGATTGAGGATACCGGTGACGATGCCGACGACCTCGCCGCCCGCAGTGACCAGCGGTCCGCCGGAATTACCCGGGTTGGCGGCAGCGTCGAACTGGATCAGGTTGGAAATGATGCGCTTGCCCTCGATCGACGTGTATTCGCGGCGCAGGCCCGACACCACGCCGGCGGAGACCGACGGGCCGATGCCGAATGGAAAGCCGACCGCCACCACGTGATCGCCGATGGCCAGATCCGCGGTCGAACGCAGCGTCGCCGCCACCAGGTCGTCGGGGATGGTCTTCGCCTGCAGCACCGCAAGATCGTGCTCGGGCCGGGCGCCGATGACCGTCGCGTCGGACTCGGTGCCGTCGTCGAAGATCAGCTTGATGCGATCGGCGCCGATCACCACATGCAGGTTGGTGAGGATGACGCCCTTGTCGATGATCACCACGCCGGTACCCACGCCGACGCCACCATGACCATGCGGATTGCTGTCCTTGCCCTTTCCGGCGGACTTGTCGCCGGGCTTGCCACGTTCGGCGGACTTGTCCCCGGACTGCCTTTTTCGCCGGACTTGGCGGCGTCTCTGGACTTGGCGGAGTCCTTGTCCTTGGCGGTGTCCTTGCTTCCATCCTTGCCCGACTTGTCGGTTCCCTCGGGAGGGGACTTCTCCTTGCCGAATTCGAAGGATTTGTAGGCGTCGTCCGGCACCCCGGGGCCAAGCCCGATCACCCGCACCACCGACGGCCGTATGGCCTCATAGGCCTGCACGGCCATGGTCGGCGGCGGTGAGTTTTCCAGCGTATGCAATACCGCCGCGTCGATGTCCTTTTGGGTGATTTCGCGCAGCTCGGGACCCATGCGCGCGTTGATCGCCACCAGCGCTACGGCGACCAGGGCTCCGACGGCGAGCAGCAGCGGGCGTTCGTGCCGTGTACAGAAAGCCCGCCAGGCCCGCGGCGCGGGTGCCGGCGCTGCAGCGTCGGTCGCTTCCGGAACGTCGGCAACACGACGCGAGCGCTGGGAACGGCTGTACAGCGCGACCTTTTTCATGGGCGATGCCTCAAGGCAGGATGGCGCAAGAACGGATCGACAGCGCAACGGTAGCATGCAGCCGGTCCGGCGTACATCGCGGTGCCGATTTGCCGGGTTTCCAGCAATCCACACCGCGCTCGCGCGAAGGAATCACCGTGCTTTCAGGAACCCCGCCAACCCGCCGTCGGTGATCACCAGTGGATGACCTGCCGACGGCGAAAACATCTCACCATCGACGAAGAAGTCGCTGTCGATTGCGATCTCGAGCCGATGCGCGCCATGGCTTTGGTACCCGTTCGCCGGTGTCAGGTATCGATTGGGTCGGCCGCGCAGGAGCGCTGGCAGCGCCTTGACCCAGTGGCGCGGGGCGGCTCGCACGCTGGCGTAGTGAAGCGGCGCCGCTCCGGTGCCCCAGAAGGGACGCAGTCCCAGGATCAGATGTTCGAGTGTGGTGACATGAATGATCCCGCAATCGAAGGATGAGGGGATTCCCTCGTCGACGGTTACGGTGACCGGCACCGGGGTGACCATGGCGCGGTTGCCGGCCGCCATGGCGACCAGGAAGCGTACCGTGGTGACCGTCTGCCCGATCTCCCGGCGCAAGCCCAGCGCATGCACGTTGCGCTTGAAATATTCGATGCCCTGCGCGATGCCTGCCGCGCCGAAGTACATCCCGTAGATGGATTCCCGTCCCGCACCCGGGTCGATGCGCATCACCGGACGCTCGGTCACCGTCAAGCCGTCGCCGCCACGCGCGGCACATTCGAGCAGCGAACGCAGTGCGCGGTCCTGGCGGCCCTGCATGCCGACATCGCGAGCCGTCATGTTGGCGGTGCCGCCCCGCAATACGGCCAGCAACGGCAATCGAGGGAAGGGAGTGTGGCCGAAGACGGTGCTAAGGACCGCGTTGACCGTGCCATCGCCTCCGCTGATGGCGACGGCATTGACGCCGCGCTCCGCCATTTCGCGCAAGGCCTCCGCCACCGAAGCCGGGTCGACGACGTCGCGGCAGGGAACGTCGGGATAGGCGCCGATCAGGCGGCGCATCGACGCCGCGGCATCGAGATTGGCCCCGCTGCGGGGATTGTGCAGGACGCCGATGCGAATTGCCGCCAAACGCGACGCGAAATCCGCCGCCATGGCATTCAATTCCACCATGAACCGGTTTCCAAGTCCCTACTGCTCCGCTGCCGTCGGCGCCTTCATTTCCCAGCCACCGCCCAGCGCCTTGATAAGGTTCACGCTCGCGACAAGGCGCCGGCCAAGGATGGCCAGCTCGATGCGTTCATTGACCAGCGCGCCCGCCTGCACCACGACCACGGACAGGTAGGTGACGATGCCCGCCTGGTACTGGTTGCTGGTGATCGTCACCGATTCGCGCGCCGCCCTCACCGCCTCCGCCTGCACATCGGCCTGCTCTTCCAGGATGCGCAACGCGGCCAGGTTGTCCTCCACCTCGCGAAACGCCACCAGAATCGTCTGCCGGTAGTTGGCGAAAGTCTCGTCGTACTCGGCGCTCACCTGCGCAGACTGCGCCTTTCGCAACCCGCCATCGAACAGCGCCCACCCGAGCGCCCCGCCGGCCGCGAATTTCTGGTTGCCGAATCCACCGCCGACGAAAAGGCTGACCGACGGATAGAACGCCGCTTCGGTGACGCCGATCTGCGCGTTTGCCGCCGCCATCCTGCGCTCCGCCGCGGCGATGTCGGGACGCCGTTGCAGCAGTTCGGAGGGAAACGCCGGTGGCAATGCGGGGAATGTCGCGTTCATCGCCGTCGCGGCAATGGTCAGGTCGGCAGGTGCCTTGCCGATCAGCACGGCGATGGCATGCTCGAGTTGCGCCCTCGCCACCGCGGCTTCGAGTGCCTGGGAGCGCGTTGAATTGAGTTGCGCTTCCGCCTGAACGACGGCCCCGCGGGAAACGATTCCGACCGCATACTGATTGCGCGTCAGCTGCAGCGACCTCTCGTACCGCGCAGTATTTTCCTGCAAGAGGCGGATCTCCGCATCCTGGACGCGAAGCAGGAAATAGTTCTGCGCGACCTGCGCCTGCAGCGAAAGCCTGGCAGCCGCGAGCTCGTCGGCGCTGGACTCGGCGGTCGCAGTGCTCGCCTCGATCGTGCGCTGAATGCGACCCCAGAGATCGAGTTCCCAGCTGCCGACGATGCCGATGTTCTCGTTGGCACCACCAACCACCAGCGTCGGGTATTTCCTCGAACGAGCGGCTTCGGTCAGCGCCAGGGCCTGCCGTACGCGCGCCTCGGCGGCACGGATCGTCTGGTTGTCGACATCGACCTGCGCCACCAGTGCATTGAGTTCCGGGTCGCCGAAGAGTTCCCACCAGCGACCGGCCGGAATTGCCGCAGGCATCGCGGTCGCCTTCGCCTCCCTGGCCTCCTTGTACGCCGCCGGCACGGCGACCGTCGGACGCACGTAATCGGGCCCGACGGTGCAAGAGGCGCCGGCGAGCGCCAGGGCGACGGCCAGCAGGCGCACGACGCCGGTGCGGGCGACCGTTGTCATCATCGGGAGTCCGCCGTACCGGGCACCAGCGCTGCGCCGGAGTCGTTGCCCCGCCGCAACGCACGCACCCACCGGCTGGCGCGATCGAGGTAGAGGTAGACGATCGGGGTCGTATAGAGGGTCAGGATCTGGCTCAGGATCAGGCCGCCACCAATCGCAATGCCGAGCGGCTGGCGGAATTCCGCGCCGTCACCCCTGCCCAGGGCGAGCGGAATCGACGCCAGCAGCGCGGCCATGGTCGTCATCAGTATCGGACGGAAGCGTAGCAGGCATGCCTCGAAGATGGCATCGCGCGAATTCATCTTCGTCCTGCGTTGGGTCTCGAGCGCGAAGTCGATCATCATGATCGCATTTTTCTGGACAACGCCGATCAGCATGAACACGCCGATCAGCGCAATGACGGAGAACTCCGTCCTGAACAGCATCAGTGCAACCAGCGCCCCGACGCCCGCCGATGGCAGTGTCGACATGATGGTAAGTGGATGGACGAAGCTCTCGTACAACACGCCCAGGACGATGTACAGCGTGAGCAGCGCGGCGACAATGAGCACCGGCTGGGTCTCGAGCACTTCCCGGAACGCGCGTGCGGAACCCTGGAAGCTGCCGCGAACCGTATTGGGAACGCCGATGCGGACGATGGCCTCTTCGATTGCCCCGGACGCCTGCGACAGCGACACGCCTTTCGGCAAATTGAAGGAAATGGTCGAGGCGACGAACTGCGAATGGTGATTGACGGCGAGGGGCGCCTCGGTGGACGCGTGCCGCGCGAACGTCACCAGTGGCACCTGCGTGCCTCCGGGAACACTGATGTGCAGGTGGTTCAATGCGTCGGCCGACTGCCGGAATTCTGGCGCCGCTTCCATCACGACATGGTACTGATTGAGCGGCGCGTGGATGGTCGAGACCTGGCGTTGTGCGAAGGCATCGTTCAGCGTGGCATCGATCAATTTCGACGTCACCCCCAGGCGCGCGGCGACATCGTGGTCGACGACAATCGCCGTGGAGTGTCCCTTGTTCTGCTGATCGGTGTTGACGTCGGTGAGTTCCGGCAACCGGGCGAGCGCTTCGCGGATGCGCGGCTCCCATTCCCACAGATCCGCCAGGTCGTCGGCCTGGATCGTGTACTGGTAGGTCGAGCGGCTTTGCCTGCCACCGACACGGATGTCCTGGACCGGGTTGAGGACGTGATCGGCGCCCGGCTCCTGCGCCAGCCGGGTGCGCAGCCGCGACACGATCTGGTCGGCGGTCTCGCTACGCTCGGCCAGCGGCTTCAGCGTGACAAACATCGACCCGGTATTCAGCTGGCTGCCGCCGGTGAAGCCGACCACGCTCTCGACAGCCGGATCAGCGCGCACGATGTCGATGAAAGCAGCGAGCTTCAGCTGCATTGCCTGGAACGAGATCCCCTGATCGGCATGGATGCGGCCGGTGAGCTGGCCAGTGTCCTGTCGCGGGAAAAAGCCCTTCGGCACGATCACGTAGAGGTAGACGTTGAGGACGATGGTTGCCAGCAGGATCAAGGCTGTCAGAGGACCGTGATCCAGCGCCCAGGCAAGGGTTCGCCGGTAGCCGCGCAGCATCGCGCTGAAACCGCGTTCGGTCCATTCGTGGAAGCGATTCCTGCGCCGCTCGCTGGCCGGCACCAGCAGTCGCGCGCACATCATGGGGGCCGTCGTGAGGGACAGGAGCAGCGAGACCAGGACCGCGGCCGACAGCGTTACGGCGAATTCGCGGAAGAAATGGCCAACGAAGCCTCCCATGAGCAGCATGGGAATGAAGACGGCGATCAGCGACAGCGTCATCGCCAGCACCGTGAAACCGACTTCTCCCGCGCCGACCCGCGCCGCCTCCCGCGGCGACATGCCCTCTTCGATATGGCGAGAGACGTTCTCCACGACCACGATGGCATCGTCGACCACGAATCCGGTGGCGATGGTGAGCGCCATCAGCGACAGGTTGTCCAGGCTGTAGTCGGCGAGGTACATGATGCCGAAAGTGACGGTCAGCGACACCGGAATCGTCACGCTGGGAATCAATGCCGCCCGGCCATTGCGCAGGAACAGCAACACCACCAGGACGACCAGTGCCACCGACAGCGCCAGCGTCGCGCCGGCATCCCGAAGCGAAGCCCTGATGGTCGTCGTGCGCTCCATCATCACCCCGAGGTCAATCGCACCGGGTATCGATGCGCGCAGCGCGGGCAGGATTGCGGTGACGCGATCGACCGTCTCGATGATATTGGCGTCGGGCTGGCGGCTGATGATCACCAGCACCGATGGCTTGCCGTTGGACGACCCCGCATTGCGCAGGTCCTCCACGGAGTCGACCACCTCCGCCACGTCGGCGAGCCCGACCGGTGCCCCGTTGCGGTAGGCGACGATCAGCGGCAGGTAATCGGACGCGGACGTGGCCTGACCGTTGGCGTCGATCTGCCAGTTGCGCCGGCCGTCCTCCAGGGCGCCCCTGGGTCCATTGGCGTTGGCCCCGGCAATGGCAGCGCGCACGTCTGCGAAGCCGATGCCGTACTTGTTCAGCGCATGGGGATTGACCTCGACGCGCACAGCGGGCAGCGAACTCCCGCCGATCTGGACCTGGCCCACACCCGGAACCTGAGACAGCTTTTGCGCGACGATGGTCGATGCCGCGTCGTACATCTGTCCCTGGGACATCGTGTCCGACGTCAGCGCCAAAATCATGACCGGTGCATCGGCCGGGTTGACCTTGCGGTAGGACGGATTGGCAGTGAGGCCGGAGGGCAGCGCGCTGCGGGCCGCGTTGAGGGCGGCCTGCACGTCGCGCGCAGCGCCATTGATGTCGCGTTTCAGATCGAACTGCAAGACGATGCGCGTCGAGCCCAGCGCGCTGGTCGAGGTCATTTCGGTGATGCCGGCGATGCGGCCGAGCGAGCGCTCGAGCGGCGCCGCGACGGTTGCCGCCATCGTCTCCGGACTGGCACCCGGCAGACTCGCCGATACCAGAATGGTCGGAAGATCGACCCTGGGCAGCGGCGATACCGGAAGCAGCCGGAAGGCCACCGCGCCGACCAGTGCCAGGCCAATGGTCAGCAGCGTGGTCGCGACCGGGCGGTCGATGAATGGCGACGAAATGCTGAACGGCGCGCGCCAGACGCTGTCCGTCGCCGCTCTGGATGCGCGCGCAGCCTGGTCCGGGCGGGTCGGCGAAGCATTCATGCCGATTGCTTCATCGGATTGCGCCGCCGGACGCAGTGGCGCGCAGGCGTTCGCGCCGCGCGCTCATCCGACGCTCCAGCCGTCCGAATGCGAGATAGATGACGGGCGTGGTGAACAGCGTCAGTGCCTGGCTCGCAATCAGGCCGCCGACCATGGTGATGCCGAGCGGGTGGCGCAGCTCCGAACCCACGCCCCAGCCGATCATCAGCGGCAGTGCCCCGAGCAGCGCCGCCATCGTGGTCATCATGATCGGGCGGAAGCGCAACAGGCAGGCCTGGAAGATGGCGTCACGCGGCGCCATACCCAGTTCGCGCTCGGCGTCGATCGCGAAGTCGATCATCAGGATCGCATTCTTCTTGACGATGCCGATGAGCAGAATGATGCCAATGATGGCAATCACGTCGAGATCGTTGCCGGCAATCTGCAATGCGAGCAGCGCACCGACTCCGGCCGACGGCAGCGTCGACAGGATCGTGATCGGGTGAATGTAGCTCTCGTAGAGCACGCCCAGCACGATGTAGACCGTGACAATGGCCGCCAGGATCAGCCAAAGCTGGTTGGTCAGCGACGCACTGAAGGCGAGCGCCGCGCCCTGAAGCTTCACTTGCGTGCTGGCCGGCAGGCCGACGTCGCGTCGCGCCTCCTCGACGGCATTCACGGCATCACCCAGCGCTGCGCCAGGCGCCAGATTGAACGAGATCGTTGCCGCCGGAAACTGCCCGATGCGGCTGACCACAAGCGGCGCCGTGCGCTCGGTCACCCGCGCCAGTGCCGACAGCGGAACCGGTCGCGCCGCCGCCGCCGCACCCGGGGCGGTGATGTGGATGCTGTCAAGCGCGGCAATGTCCTTGCGAAACTCGGGCAGCACCTCGAGGATGACCCGATACTGGCCGGTCTGCGTGAAGATGGTGGAGACGATGCGCTGGCCGAAGGCGTTGTAGAGCGCGTTGTCGATCAGCGCCGGCGTGATGCCGTGGCGGCTCGCCGCGGCGCGATCGATTTCCACATGGGCCTGCAGACCGCCCTCCTGCTGATCCGTAGCCACGTCCGCGAGCCGCGAGTCCTGGCGCAGTCGCGCGAGCAGCTTCGGCACCGAGGTCCGCAACACGTCGGCATTGGCGTCCTCCAACGAGAACTGGTACTGGGTGCGGCTCACCTTGTCCTCGATGGTGAGATCCTGCACCGGTTGCATGTAAAGCACGATGCCTTCGACCGCGGCAAGCCGGTCCTGCAGCCGCCGAATGACTTCGGCGCTGCCGTCGCGCTGCGCCAACGGCCTCAAATTGATCAGGAAGCGGCCGCTGTTCTGCGTCGGATTGCTGCCATCGACACCGATGAAGGAGGACAGGCTTTCCACCGCCGGATCCTGCAGGATCACCTTGGCCAGCGCCTGCTGGCGTTCGGCCATGGCGGCGAAGGATATCGTTGGCGACGCCTCGGAAATGCCCTGGATCGCACCGGTGTCCTGGACCGGGAAAAAGCCCTTGGGAATCGCGATGTAGAACCCGACCGTCAGCGCCAACGTGGCGATCGCCACGATCAACGTCGCGCCCTGGCGATCGAGCACCCAGCTCAGCATGCGCGCGTACCGCGCAATCACGCCGTCGAACCACTGGCCGCTCTTCCGGAAAAAAGATCCCTGTTCCTGCAAGGGCACGTGGCGAAGCAGCCGCGCGCACATCATCGGCGTCAGCGTCAGCGAAACCACGGCCGAGATCAGGATGGCGACGGCGAGCGTGATCGCGAATTCGTGAAACAGGCGCCCGACCACGTCGCCCATGAACAACAGCGGGATCAGCACGGCAATCAGCGACAGCGTCAACGAAATGATGGTGAAGCCGATCTGCTCCGCACCCTTCAGCGCCGCCGCAAATGGCGGTTCACCGGCCTCGATGTGGCGCGTAATGTTCTCGATCATCACGATGGCGTCGTCCACGACGAAACCGGTGGCGATGGTAAGGGCCATCAGCGTCAGGTTGTTGATCGAGAGTCCGGCCAGATACATCACGGCGAACGTACCGACCAGCGACAGCGGCACCGCCACACTCGGAATGATGGTGGCCGCGAAGCTGCGCAGGAATAGGAAGATGACCATCACCACCAGCGCTACCGCGAGCAGCAGCTCGAACTGCACGTCGCGCACCGACGCGCGAATCGTCACCGTGCGGTCGGTCAGCAGGACGACATCGACCGCGGCCGGCAACGATGCATTGAGCTGCGGCAACAGCCGCTTGACGCGGTCGACCACCTCGATGACGTTGGCGCCCGGTTGGCGCTGGATGTTGACGATGATCGCCGCCGACTCGTTGGCCCACGCCGCCAGGCGCGAGTTCTCGGCGCCGGCGACCACCTCGGCGACGTCGGCAAGCCGCACCGCCGCGCCGTTGCGGTAGGCGACGATCATTGCCTTGAATTCGGCCACCGAGCGCAGCTGGTCGTTGGCCTCGATCGTGGATGCCCGCGTGGGTCCGTCGAAACCGCCCTTGGCCTGGTTGGCATTGGCGTCGCCGATGGCGACGCGAAGATCATCGAGCGACAGTCCGTAGGCGGCGAGCGTTCGCGGATTGGCCAGGATACGGAAGGCCGGCCGTTGTCCACCGCTGATGCTGACCAACCCGACGCCGGTGACCTGCGACAGCTTGGCGGCGAATCGGGTATCGGCAAGGTGCTGGATTTCCGGCAGCGGCAGGGTGCGCGAGGTCAGCGCCAGCGTCAGGATCGGTGTGTCGGCCGGATTGACCTTGCTGTAGATCGGCAGCTGCGGCAGGTCGGCCGGCAGGTAGGTCGTCGCGGCATTGATTGCGGCCTGCACTTCCTGCTCCGCCACATCGAGCGGCAACTCCAGGCTGAACCGCAGCGTGATGACCGAGGCACCTGCGGAACTCGCCGACGACATCTGGTTCAAGCCGGGCATCTGGCCGAACTGGCGCTCCAGCGGTGCGGTGATCGACGAGGTGACGACCGTCGGACTTGCACCCGGATAGAGCGTGACGACCTGGATGGTCGGATAATCGAACTTGGGCAACGCAGACAACGGCAACAGGCGATACGCGACGATCCCCACCAGCAGGATGGCGAGCATCAGCAGCGACGTCGCCACCGGCCGCAGGATGAACGGGCGCGATGGATTCATTTGCGCGCGACGAGCTCGACCTTCGCCCCTTCCCGCAGCCTGTCCACGCCGTCGACCACCACCTTCGCGCCGGGCGATATTCCACTGTCGATGATGGTGGTTTCGCCTTGCGTGGCGCCGACCTGCACCGGAGTCACGGCAACCGTCATGTCGTCCCTGACGGCATAGACGAACGTTCCTGCGGCACCACGCTGGATCGCCGCTGTCGGCACCAAGGTCGCGTTGGCTCGTGTCTCCACCGACATTCTGACGTTCACGAACTGGTTGGCGAAGAGCGCACGGTCGGCATTGGGGAATTCGGCCTTGAGCTTGATGGTGCCGGTCGCGGTGTCGATCTGATTGTCGACGGTCAGCAAACGGCCGCTGCCGAGCTTCTCCTTCTGGGCGCGATCATAGGCTTCGACCGGCAGCAGATCGCCCGCCCGGAGCCGCTTCATCACGCGCGGAAGCGCATCCTCGGGGATCGGAAAGAGAACGCCGATCGGCTGCAGCTGGGTGATCACCACAATGCCGTTGGTGTCTCCTGCGCGCACGATGTTGCCCGGGTCCACCAGGCGCAGGCCGACGCGACCACCGATCGGGGCCACTACGCGCGCATGCGCGAGCTGCAGCTTGGCGCTGTCGATTCCACCCTGGTCGGCGAGCACCGCCGCCTGGTACTGGCGCACCAGCGACTCCTGCGTATCGACCTGCTGCCGGGAAATCGAGTCCTGGCCGAGCAGCGTGCGATAGCGCTCGAGATCTGCCTGAGCATTCTCGAGCAGTGCCTGATCGCGCGCCATTTGCCCGGTGGCTAGTGTCAGCTGCACTTCGAACGGCCTGGGATCGATCTGCGCGAGCAGGTCCCCGGCCTGGACCATCTGGCCCTCCACGAAGTCGACCTTCATCAACTGACCGTCGACCCGGCTGCGGACCATGACCACGTTCAACGGCGTCACCGTGCCGAGGGCATACAGGTAGAGTTCGATGCTGCCCTTGCGCACGGGCTCGGCAGCCACCGGTATCGCCTGCGGCGGCGGATCGACACGACCGCGCTCGGCCACAGCACCGGAACCGGCCATCTTCGCCGGATCGACCGGGCGATAGCCGGAGTACCAGATGGCGCCGCCGATCCCCAGGGCGAGAACGACGATGATCGCAATCAAGCGCTTGCGTCCGCCTTGTCCGGGTGTCGACGCTGGTGCGGCCGGCGATGAGTTGGCAGGGTCGGGAGTCGAGATCATCAGATTCGCTATGCGGCCCTTGGAGCGGGTCTGTTCCGGCGTTTCGTCTCTCCGCGTCCGGACGGACGCAGTCGTGCATTATAGATTCAGCGGCTCGGCGAATGGATCGCTATCCCAACCGGCGCCGCTGCCCCCTTCCCGCGTCCCCGGGCCGGCCGGAGCCGGGCAACGGCCTCAAACCGCGGTTCAGCAATCAACGAGTTGCCGCTCGTAGACCCGGTAGCGCTTGTAGGCGTCCCCGCCGATCGACTCGATGATGCTACGCATGCCGGCGTTGTCCTCCAGCACCCAGGACAGTTCGACCTTCCTTACGCCACGACGGTGCAGCGCGAAACGCACCGCGTCGATCACCTGGAAGGCGAGGGCCGGGCCGAGACGCGTGCGCTGAACCCGGCGCCTTACGCCCATCAATGGCACGCGGGCCGTGCCCGGGTGGCGCACCTTCATGCGCCACAGCAGCTTCGCCCA
This sequence comes from uncultured beta proteobacterium, assembly GCA_963712105.1. Lineage (GTDB taxonomy): Bacteria > Pseudomonadota > Gammaproteobacteria > Burkholderiales > Casimicrobiaceae > VBCG01. The sequence goes on along the minus strand of CAVQGR010000007.1, from coordinate 18,447 downwards.
GCCGGTCGGAAGCAGGCGACCGCGAAGCCCGCGGATCGCCTCGTTGATGTTGGGAACGGCGACGATGAAGGCCACCGCCTCACCGTCGAGTTCGGCGATCTGGATCAGCTCCGGGTCGACGAGATAGCGAAGGCTCCGGCCGAGTTCCTGGAATTCGGCCTCGGTGAATGGCACGAACCCCCAATTTTCCTGCCATGCATCGTTGAATATGTCCCGCAGCAGCGATATTTCCTCGTCGAAGCGTTTACGGTCGAGCCCGCGTACCCGCACTCGCGACGCGGCAGCGGCGAGCAGCCGCCGCATGACCGCCGGGGCTTCGAAATCCGGAGCGACCATGTAGGCCAGCGCGTCGGCGGCCTTCCGGTAACCGTATTGCTCGATGCGCCTGCCGCTATAGGGTCGGGCATGCCCCATCATGAACACCGGCGGGGTGTCGAAGCCCTCGACCAGCAGCCCCATTTCCTCATTGATCGACAGGTCGAACGGTCCGCGGGCGCGCCGCATGCCCTGATCGCGCAGCCATTGTTCGGCGGTCCGAAGCAGTGCCGCGAAGGTGTCTTCCCGGTCCTCGGCGTCCAGCATTCCGAAAAACCCGGTTGCATCGTCATACCGTTCCAGGTGCAGCGTGTCGATCTGGGCGCTGATCCGGCCAACCGCCTCCTCTCCCCGCCACGCTATCCACCCCTGCCACCGCGCATGCTGGAAAAAGGGATTGTTCCGGGACGACAGATGTAGACGGCGCTCGATGGACAACGGCTGGATCCATGCCGGATCGGAGCGAAATATCCCGCAGGGCACCTCGATGAAGCGATTCAGCGCGTCGTCGCCGTCGACGGCGACGACTCGAAGCGCCGTCGACCCGGTTGCGGCAGACATGGCGGACATCGCAGGGGTTGCGGCAGGCGTCACACGTCAGTCCCGGACGGGAAGACGGGGCGGCGACAGGAAGAAATGTTGTAAAAACAGCATCGATCGGCCACCATTATGTTACCAGTCCGGACACCGGGCCGAGGCAGCGTGAGCCGCCAGGCCCGATTGAGATCCCCGGCGACCCGGCCAGGTCGCCGCAGTTGTCAGACGATCGCAACACCGTGTTGACGTTTGGCCCGCCTTTGCGGTCTACTTCCCGCCGCGCTCTGCTAAAATTGATAATCGGCAGGAATGGCCTCGATCGGCAGTCCCTGGAAATCGGTGCAATTGATCGCATTGACCCCGCGCTCGACCCTGCGGTCGGCGTTTGAGCAGGATGCAGCAACGCTGTGGTCAAGTTCGAGGCGGCATTGAAAAGGGCTTCAAGGGGAACCAAACTGGGACTGAACAGAACGCCAGAAGACGGGCCGATTCCGCTGGCAACACCGACTGTGAATACCCTGCCCCTGCGGCGAGCCGATTTCGCGAGTCTTGCCGAGGCACTGGATTTCGCCGCCGAGGGGGACACCGGCGCGAATTTCCATACAGGCAGCGGCAAACTGGCGACGGTGCTTCCCTACCGCACGCTCCGCCAGCAGGCGCTGGTCCTGGCGCGGCGACTGTTGTCCCTCCCTCTGGAGCGGGGCGCGCGGGTTGCCATCGTTGCCGAAACCAATCCGGACTTCCTGCGATTTTTCTTCGCCTGCCAGTATGCCGGTCTGGTGCCGGTGGCGCTGCCGGCCGCGGTCAATCTGGGTGGACACGAAGCCTATGTCGCCAGGTTGCGCGGGCTGTTGCAGGGCTGCGGGGCTTCGGTGGCCATGGCTTCGGGCCCGTTCCTGCGCTTCCTGCGCGAAGCCGCCGAAGATGTCGACCTGACTTTCCTGGGGACACCCGCCATGTTCGACGAGTTGGTCGAAATGGATGTCCCGCTGCGTCCGGGCGGCCCCTCCGAAACGGCTTACCTTCAGTACACGTCTGGGAGCACCAGCTTTCCGCGGGGCGTGGTGATCACGCAGAAGGCGGTGCTGAGCAATCTGGCCGGCGTGGTCAACGAGGGCCTGGACATTCGACCGGACGATCGCCTCGTGTCCTGGTTGCCTTTCTACCACGACATGGGACTGGTCGGCTGCATGCTGGCTCCGATCGCGACGCAGCGCTCGATCGACTATCTGGACACCCGCGATTTCGCCATGCGCCCGCGGCGCTGGCTGGAATTGATGACCGGCACGCGGGCAACCATTTCGTTCAGCCCGCCGTTTGGCTATGAACTCTGTCTGCGCCGGATTCGCGCCGAGGATGTCGGGCGCTACGACCTTTCGGCCTGGCGGATCGCGGGCATCGGCGCCGAACCGATTCGTGCCGAACTCTCCGAACATTTCGCAAAGCTGCTGGCGCCGGCAGGCTTCGATCCCCGCGCCTTCGTTCCGTGCTACGGCATGGCGGAAAGTTCGCTGGCGATCAGCTTTTCGCCGCTGCGGCAGGGTGTTGTCGTCGAGTGGATCGACGCCGACCACCTGGCCGAGCACCTGCGAGCGATTCCCTCCGGCCTGGATACCTGCCGCGCCAGCGGTTTCGTCCGGTGCGGCGCGCCGCTGCTGGGGCATGAGGTGGCCATTCGCGACGAACAGGGAAATCTGCTGCCGGAATTGCATGTAGGCAGGATCAACGTGCGCGGGCCCAGTGTCATGTCGGGGTATTTCGGGCAGCCGGAGCAGACGCGGCGGGCACTGTCGCCCAACGGATGGCTGGACACGGGCGACATCGGCTACCTGATCGACGGCGACATCGTCGTGACCGGCCGGCACAAGGACATGATCATCATCAACGGCCGCAACATCTGGCCGCAGGACCTCGAACAGATCGCCGAGCGGCAACCCGAATTGCGCTCGATGGACGCGTCGGCTTTTTCCGTGGCAGGTCTGGATGGCGAAGAAAAGGCCGTGATGGTTATCCAGTTCAATGGCGGCGATACGGCCGCGAGCCGCCTGCTGACCCAGCATCTGCACGCGGAAATCCACCGGGCGCTGGGTATCAGCTGTCTGATCGAGATCGTGCCGCGACACACGCTGCCGCGCACGTCGTCGGGCAAGCTGTCCCGGGCTGCGGCGCGCGAAGACTACCTGCAGCGGCGCGAACTGGAGCGCAAATCGGTAGAGATCGCCGTCGACAAGCCGTCCTACGTCGAGTTCGGAAGCCTGCCTGCGGTGGCGTCGATCGGTTAATGGCGGTTGATCGCCTCGGTGGTTCGCGGTACGGGGCCCCGATGGCCCGATCAAGCTGATCCCCGGCATTGCCCGCGTGAGCGCCCCCTCCCTTGTCGCACTGACGGGAGCGACCGGCTTCATTGGCGCCGCGTTGCTTGCGCACCTGGTCGATGGCGGATGGCGGGTGCGCGCCCTTTGCCGGCCACGCGCAGCGCGCGTTCCGCCACAATTGCCCGGCGTCGAATGGCTGTCCGGCGACCTCGACGACTCGCCGGCATTGAACGCGCTGGTCGCCGGGACCGATGCGGTCATTCATTGCGCCGGTGCCGTGCGCGGCGCGCGGCGTGTCGATTTCGATCGGGTAAACGTGCACGGAACCGACCGTCTGGCCCGGGCGGCGGCGCGCCTACCGCTAGCGCCGCGATTCCTGCTGCTGTCCTCTCTGGCAGCGCGCATGCCGGAGCTTTCCCACTACGCCGCCAGCAAGCGGCAAGGCGAAACTGCGCTCGAGGCAGTCCCCGAAAAACTGCGCTGGACGATACTTCGGCCACCTGCCGTGTACGGTCCCGGGGATCGCGAACTGATGCCGCTGTTTCGTTGCATCGCCAACGGCTTCGCGCCGGTGCCCGCCGGCCCGCCGGGACGATTTTCGCTGCTGCACGTCGACGATCTGGCGACGGCGGTGCTGCGCTGGCTCGAGGCCGACACCGGCTACGGCGAGACCTTCGAGGTCGATGACGGGCGCTCCGGCGGCTATGACTGGAATACGGTGGTGACGCTGGCCGGTCGCGCACTGCGTGTGGGCGGATCGGTGCGCCGGGTGCCCATTCCCCGTTCGCTGCTCGGCCTGGCGGCATGGGCGAATCTCGGGACTTCCGGCCTCCTCGGCTACGCGCCGATGCTCACGCCGGGCAAGGCCCGCGAACTTACGCACCCGGACTGGTTATGCGATAGTCGACCTTTTGCCCTCGCGACGGGCTGGCGGCCGATCATCGACCTCGAACCCGGGCTGGCGCGGGCCTATGGCCGGCCGGAGGCAAGGACGGCGTGACCGGGAAGACAATGTTCGAATATCCGCAAATTCTGGCCGTACTCACCACAGAACTGTCGACGTTCACCAAGGGCCGCTTCGAAATAGGGGAAGACACCAACCTGGTGGGGGAACTTGGCCTGGATTCGTTGCAGGTGATGGATCTGCTGCTAAACGTCGAGGACCGTTTCGACATCTCGATTCCGGTGAGCATCCTCCCCGACGTCAGGACGGTGAGGGATCTCGCGCTGCAGATTGCGAACCTGACACGCGAACGCTGATGGGACTCTTCGACAAATTCCAGGGCCTGGCGACGGCGCGGCGCGAACTTGAGGCGCTCGGCATCGATCCGTTCGGCGTGGAAATCGAACGCATGCTCTCGCCGACCGAGGGGATCATCCGGGGGCGGCATACCATACTCGCCGGCACCAACAACTACCTGGGCCTGACCTACCGACCCGAATGCATCGCGGCGGCGCACAGCGCACTGGATGCCGAGGGCACCGGCACCACCGGTTCACGGATGGCGAACGGAAGCTATTCCGGTCACCGCCGGCTGGAGGAGGAACTGGCGGCGTTCTACGGCATGCGCGACGCCATTGTTTACTCGACCGGCTACCAGGCCAACCTGGGCACGCTGGCGGGGCTCACCGGATCCGGCGACGTCGTACTGCTCGATGCCGATTGCCACGCCAGCATCTACGATGGGTGCCGCCTCGCCGGCGCCGAGGTCATCCGCTTCCGCCACAACGACGTGGGCGACCTCGCCAAGCGCCTGCGCCGGCTCGGGCCGCGCGCGGCGGACACCCTGATCGTGGTCGAAGGCATTTACAGCATGCTGGGCGATCGGGCGCCGCTCGAGGAAATCGTCGCGGTCAAGCGCGAGCATGGCGGCTACCTGCTGGTGGACGAAGCACACTCGCTGGGCGTGCTGGGCGATCGCGGTCGCGGGCTGGCCGAGGAACTCGACGTGCTTACGGATGTGGACTTCATTGTCGGCACATTCAGCAAGAGCCTCGGAGGTGCCGGCGGTTTCTGCGTGAGCAATCTCCCCGCGCTCGACCTGGTTCGCTACTCCAGCCGGCCGTACATCTTTACCGCCTCGCCCGCGCCCGCGACCGTCGCGTCGACACGGAAGGCACTGTCCATTCTCGCGTCCGAGCACAAATTGCGGGTGCGCCTGCGCGAGAATTATCTGCGTCTGCACGCCGGACTTGCCGCCATCGGCTACAAGCTTGGCGCCGCCCCGGGCCCGGTGATCGCCGTGGTGCTCGACGACCGGATCGGGGCGCTGGAATCCTGGAGGCATTTGCTGCAGCGTGGCGTCTACGTCAACGTGATGCTCCCGCCCGCGACACCGAACGGAATTTCGTTGATCCGCTGCAGCGTCAGTGCAGCGCACACAGCGGAGCAACTCGACGCCGTTTGCGCGGCATTTGCCGATCTGCGGGCGAGCAAAGGCTTGCTCGACGCGGAGCCCGCCGCCGAAACCTGAACCGCAACGCCGGCGCGCCTGCGGATGGATGCCAGTCCGCAGGATGCAGGCCGCCGGATGCGTGCATTACCGTTGCGCGCTCCGGAACGGAGTAATCAGTGAAGCTACTTGTTGCCTTTAGCCGCGCCTATCCCGCCCAGAGTGCCCTTGTGCTCGCTGCGCTGGTGCTCGCGGGTCTGTTCGAAGGGCTTGGCCTCACGACGCTGCTGCCGCTGCTGAGCGCCCGTGCCGGCGACGTCGCAGGAGAGGCGCAGACCGGCGCCGGAGGCGTGGTGGTGCAGGCCCTGGAAAGCATCGGCCTGGCGCCGACAACCGGCGTGCTGCTGCTGATCGTCGTCATCGGCATCTCGATCAAGAGCGTGCTGGTGCTGGCGGCGAACCGGCAGGTCGGCTACACGGTCGCGCATGTCGCGACGGACCTGCGCTTCGGCTTCATACGTTCGCTGTTGTCCGCCCGCTGGGAATACTATCTGCGGCAACCGGTGGGCGCGCTCGCCAACAGCCTCGCGACCGAGGCGACCCGTGGCGCGGAAGCCTATTTCTACGGCGCCTCGGTCATCGCGCTCGCCATCCAGGCGATGGTCTATTTCGTGGTCGCGCTGCTGGTGTCCTGGCAGGCCGCGCTGGCGGCCCTCGTCGCGGGCACCGTGTTCATCTTTCTGCTGAACCGGCTGGTGCACACCTCCCGCCGCGCCGGCGCCAACCAGACCCGATTGTTGCGCTCGCTCCTCGCCCGGCTTTCCGACAACCTGCAGTCGGTCAAGCCACTCAAGGCGATGGCCCGGGAGAATCTTGCCAATGCGCTGCTCGAAGGCGATACGACGCAGCTCAACCACGCACTGCGCAAGGAGATTTTCAGCAAGGAAGCCATGCGGGCGCTGCAGGAACCGATGCTGGCGATCCTGATTGCCGGCGGCCTGTACGTGGCCCTGGTGCAGTTCGGGATGTCGCTGGTGTCGGTGATGCTCCTCGTCTTCCTGCTGGTGCGCGTCATGCTCTACCTCGGCCGCATGCAGCGCGAATATCAGAAGATGGTCACCAGCGAAAGCGCCTACTGGGCGCTGCAGTCGGCGATCGACGGGGCCAGGAGCGAAAGCGAGAATCCACCGGATGGCGTCACGCCGGTGCTGCGCAAGACGATCCGCCTCCAGGGCGTTGGCTTCCGGTACCGCGACCGGTGGGTGCTGCGCAATGTGGAACTCACCATCCCGGCCGGTGGTATCACGGCGCTTGTCGGCGCCTCGGGCAGCGGCAAGACGACCGTGGTCGACCTCGTCACTGCGCTGTTGCGACCGCAGGAAGGCGAGGTCTGGATCGACGACCTGCCCCTGCAGGGCGTGGACTGGCGGGCGTGGCGCCGGATGATCGGCTATGTGCCGCAGGAAACCCTGCTCTTGCACGACACCGTCGTGAACAACGTGACGCTGGGCGATCCGGAGTTGACGGAGGCCGATGCCGAGGCGGCAATGCGGGCCGCCGGGATCTGGGAACTGGTGTCTGGTCTGCACGAGGGCATCCACACCGTCGTTGGCGAACGCGGCGGCAAGCTTTCCGGCGGCCAGCGCCAGCGGGTGGCCATCGCCCGCGCACTCGCGCACAAGCCGCGCGTGCTGATCTTCGACGAAGCCACCAGCGCTCTCGACCCCGAGACCGAGGCAGCCATTTGTCGAACGCTGGAGGCGCTACGCGGCGAACTCACCATCATCGCCATATCGCACCAGTCGCCACTGGTCGATGTCGCGGACCGCGTTTACCGGATCGGCGACGGCACGGCGACGCTGTTGACCGACAGGCTTCAGAAGAGCCCGGCGTGACGCGCGATCCCGAACGGTCAAACGGCCTCGAATACGACGGAATTCAGACGCAACGCTCGAGGCTCTCCTTCGGGCGCACCCATTCCACGGTCCTGCCGAGCAGTGATATGCCGACGTAACCGCGAATCCGGAGGAAGCCGTCGCCCTCCAGGCTCATCGTGCTGCTGAAGGTCATGCCGTCGCTGGGATTGTAGATCTGGCCGGCCTCCCAGACACCGTCTTTCACCCGCCGAAAGCCGCTCAGGATCGCCAACCCGCAGAGGGGGCGATCGCGCAGCGTGGCGTCGGGATTCTTGTGGTCGAGCTTGGGCTTGCCTCCCCGCAACGGCTTTTTCATCCAATAGATGCGCCCGCACAACTGGCCGTCGCAGTCGTCGATCCAGACCGCCACCTTGCGCTTGTCGACCTCCCGGTGGTCGACCCACAGGCCGCGGACCGCATTGATATTGGCGGAATCCGGTGCGCCGCCCGCGGACACCTCCAGCGCGACCGCAGCCAGCAGCAGCACCAGTGCGCCTGGCGGCACTCGAAGAACGTTGCGAACGAACGGCAACCACGCCGGCCAGACCGCGGCGCGCGCTCCAGGCACGCCGAAACGATCAATCGCCACTTGCGCGCGCGCTCGCCGGATACGTGCCGAACACCCGGTCCCACAGCGGTGAGCTGACGCCGTAGCGCAGTCCCTTGGCACCGTAATGATGCTGCAGGTGATAAACCTTGAGGAAGTGCAGCAGCGGGCTTCGCATCGGAAAATGATGCGTGGCGTAGTGAATGTAGTCGTAGACCAGGTAACCGATGATGAAGAATGCGCAGAACGGCTCGATCCACGGCTCCGGCACCACCAGGCGGAAGATCTGATAGAGCAGCGCCATCACGATGACGCCGCCCGCGGGGGGCATGACCAGTCGCGTCTTGTCGCGCGGCGTGGCGTGGTGGACGCCGTGGAACAGGAATACCAGGTACTTGCCGACCCGGCTCCTGGCCGGGTAGTGGAATACGAACCGGTGCAGGCAGTATTCGGTCAGCGTCCAGACCAGAAGACCGGCGATGCCGACCGCGAGAAAATCGGTCGCCGGGAGACCGTGGACGGCAATGCTTCGCCACAGCAGAAAGCCTGCCACCGGGCCCCAGAACAGCAGCGGGACAATCGGATGGACGTGCGTCAGCGCTTCCAGGAAATCGTTCCCGAACAGCCTGACGGATTGCTCCGTCCGCCGCGTCCTGATTTCGTCAACCATCCGCTTTCTCCGACAAGGCAGCGATTTTACCGCGCGGCCGGCGGTTATGAACGATGGCCCTGGCGTCCAACGCTTGAGCTATCTTATCCGGAAGACAATCCGCATCGTCAGACGTGAATCCCGCGCCCCAATCGCCACCCCGTCCGCCCCTTGCCAACGTCGTTGCCGTCGTCGGCTGCGACGGCTCGGGCAAGTCGACGCTGACCGCCGACCTGGTCGCCCATTTCCGCGACCGGGGCCCGGTAAGGCTGATCTACCTCGGCCAGTCCTCGGGCAACATCGCCCGCTGGATCGCAAGCCTGCCGGTGATCGGGGAAGCGGTCCGGCGTTACCTGGTTCGCAAGGCGGCACAGGCCCATGGCAGCAAGGCAGTCGGCCCGGATACTGCGACCACGCTGGTGATCTATCTGCTTTCGCAGTGGCGCGCGCACAAGTTCCGCCGGATGCTGGCGCAGTGTCGGCGCGGCGTGGTGGTCGTCACCGATCGCTACCCGCAAGCAGAGGTGCCGGGCTTCAACTTCGATGGGCCGGGTCTCGGCGGATTGAACGCCGACCGCTGGCTGGTCCGCAAACTCGCCGAGCGCGAGATGAAGCTGTACCAGTGGATGGCGGGTCACGTCCCGGCGCTGGTCATCCGGCTCAACATCGACGCGGACACCGCCCATGCCCGCAAGCCCGACCACAAACTGTCGACGCTGCGCGACAAGGTCGCGGTCATCCCGACGCTGCACTTCAATGGCGCGCGCGTCCTTGATCTGGACAGCCGCGATCCCTATTCGCAGGTGCTCGACCAGACGCTGACTGCGGTGGGCAACATCGACGCCCACCGCCGCTGAGGACGGCCTCCGGCTGCGCGGCGCCTCACCAGCTCGCCCGCACCAGCACGCCGGCGTTTCTGCTGTCGGCCCAGGGCACCAGCTGCACCTGGTTGTTGAAAGCATCGGTGAACAACCAGCCGCTGCCGCCGCCGATCACGGCGCCGGCGACCACGTCGTACCAGTAATGCTTGTCGGCAGCCACACGCGCGGCGCCGGTGAGCGTGGCCACCGCGTACGCAGGGAAACCCCACTGCCAGCCGTAGCGGAGATGCATGGTGGTCGCCGAGGCAAACGCCAGCGCAGTGTGCCCGGAGGGAAAACTGTCGTTTCCGCTTTGATCCGGGCGTTGCTCGTGGACGACGGCCTTCCCGACAAGCGCTACGCCGCCGGCCAGGCCGATGCTGTAGCCCGCCTGGCGAAACCCTGTCCAGTCGTCGCGTACCGCCGGTATCGCCAACGCCGAGCCGAGCAGGACGCCGGCACCGACATCGCTGATGGTTTCCCATTGGCTATCGGATACCGCCCGGGCCGGAGAATTCACATTCAGCGCCAGCACAAACGCCGCGAACACGTAGCGGGTTTTCATGAACAGCTCCTTCAGCGGGGCAGCGAGCGAACCCGACGGTTCGTCGCCTATTGCAGTATAGGCCTTGCCGCACCGGGCCTAGTCACCCGGCATCGTGTAGCCCCTCTCGGCCATCGTATTGGCAACCGCCGCTCTGGCGGCGATCAGGACATTGGCCAGCGGTTGGGTGCTGTCGATTTCGACGATTGGCGCACCGTTGAATTTCAGGAACGGTGTCGCGGCCACCTTGTCGCGCAGCAAATCGCGGCGATGATCAGGCTTGCGCGCGCACGCGGTGTCGAGGTCGACGTTAAGGCGAAGGACGAGATCGGGCCGATGACTGGTCATCCTCTCGTAGGTGGCGTGTTCACGCCGCGCCAGCCAGCGCACGATGAAATTCCCGTGCGCCGCCACAGACAGACCGGGGCCATCGTAGGCGCCAGGCACGTCCAACTGCGGAAAGCGGTCGGCAACAATGGCGAAGCCTCGGCGCCGCAACGCCAACATTCGCCGGAACCGAAGCAGGCGCCGCAGCGAGAACGCGTACATCACCAGTGCGACGACGACGCCTGGAGACTTGTTCCTTGCCCGGTGGCTGCGAACGTTGACAACCTTGCGGTTGATCAAACGACCGATCGCCGGACCGATCAGAGGCAGGCCTTCGAGCTTTCGACCGACATTGCCGGACTGCTTGCCAAGGTGAGCCGCCGAGGCCGGTCCATAGCCGCGCAACAACGCAAGGACGTTCTCGCTGACCGTGGATTTTCCCGAGCCGTCGCAGCCGACAACGGCAATCAGCGGTGCCCGCGTGGTGCGCTCGGCCGACATCAGTCGACTTTGTCGATGTGCAGGCAAAAAACCAAAGGGTTATCCTTCGTCCCTCGCCCGGAGCGCCCCGAATGCGCCTCGAAGAGAATCTGGAGCACTTTTGAATTCTAACGTCGACGCCAACGCGACCACAACCCCGGCCGCGCATGACGCCCAGCCATTTCCACAGGATCTGTGCGACGCACTCTTTGCGGCAGTTCTCGTCCACGATGACATCGATCCGGATGCCGAATTGCCCGATGCCATCCATCTCGATTACAGCATGGAGCAGCTGGTCAACTGTTATCGGATCAGTCGGCAGATATGGAAGGAAGGCGTGGACCGGAAGGTCTTGAGCAGGATCATCCGCAGGATCGATCGGGAAAATCCACTCACCCCGGAGGATCAACTCCAATTCAAGCATGTGCGCGCGAGGTTCAAGCACCTGCGTGCAGCCTATGTCCTCATTGCCGACGAGCACCGCCACCCCGCTGCGTTTCAGGCATTGACCGCCGTCATGGGTTTTGTCCAGGATGCGATCAAGAACGGGCAAGGTGCCGCTGTGCGCTGGTGGGGCTTGGTCCTGCGTCTTTTCCTGACCAGACTGCCCTATGCGTTGATGACCAGAAAAGTCGACCGCTTCCGGCCGGGCAGCGTGGCGTCGTTTCAAAAATATGCAGGCGACGAGATAGGCTTCATCCGAAGCAAGCTTGGCAGTGAAGAACTGTCCAGCAAGGAATTTCATGACATGCGAAAGGTCATCAGTCGACAGGTCGCGCTCTACGACAACCTGAAGGTCCTCTACCCGTCGCCCTACCATCGCGCCGTCTCCCGGTATCTGAGCACCATCAATGGACTGATGGGGAGCATGCACGACGAACTGGTGGTCCGGAAATTCCGGAAGCCAACAGGCTATTACGCCGACACCTTCGTCCTGCCGGAGAAGATCAGGCATCGACTGCTCGCCTTCACCCAAAGATTTCCACCGCCAGCCGTCCAGCCGTGAGAATCGCCTACGTCATCAATTCCGTCGAAGGTGGCGGCGCCGCCTTGCCGGTGCCCGCCGTCACGCGGGTGCTTCGCGACGCCGGCGAACAGGTGGAAGTGTTCGTGCTCACGCGGCGCGACGAGCGCGCGTTGCCGGCAATGCTCGCGGATGGATTGCGCGTCCACCTGCGCGACGGCGGCAACAGGGATCACGTGGCCGCCTATTGCTGGCTGGACGACCAACTCGCGGCGTTTCGTCCGACGCTGATCTGGACCTCGCTGTCGCGCGCCACGGTGATCGGACTGCTGCTTGGCTGGCGCCGGGGGATCCCCGTTGCGTGCTGGCAGCACAATGCCTTTCTTGAGCGTGGCAACCTGATGCTGCTGCAGGCGCTGCGCCGGCGGCCGGTGATGTGGATCGGCGACTCGGAGCGGGTCTGCGCGGTGACGGCCGAGCGCTTCGGCGCCCCGCCCGAGCGCGTCGCCTGCTGGCCATTGTTTGTCGCCGACCCGGATGCGCCACAGGCGCGGGCCTGGGCACCCGGCCAGATCCTGCAACTCGGCAGCCTGGGCCGCCTGCAACCGGCCAAGGGCTACGACGTGCTGATGGCTGCACTTGCACTGCTGAATCAGCGCGGATTCAAGGCGCCGGTGCCTTTCGAAATCGCCATCGCGGGCGATGGTGGTGAACGCGAGGCGCTCGTCCGCGCCGCGCAACTTGCGGGATTCGACGGGCTGCGCCTGGTCGGCTTCAGCGGTCAGCCGCTCGAATTCCTTGCCGGACTGCATCTGTACCTGCAGCCATCGCGGCGCGAAGGCCTGTGCATCGCCGTGCATGAGGCGATGCAGGCTAGCCTGCCGGTCATCGCCTCGGCAGTGGGCCAGATTCCCTACACGCTGGAGCAAGGACGCAGCGGCTGGCTGGTTCCGCCGGGAGATGCCAACGCGCTCGCCGACGCGCTGGCCGCCGCGCTGGCCGACCCGGGTCGCCTGGTGGCGATGGGTCAGGCCGCACGCGCCCGCGTGCTGCCGCTGTTCAGCGCGTCAGCGTTTCGTCGTGCGGGCGAGAGCGCGCTGGAACGCCTGCGCACGCTCGGGGTATCGAACGCGGCCTGAGTTGCCGCGCACTTCGACCTCGCCCTGGCGCCGCGCGCCCTCTGGGGCGATGGTGTCGACCTAGCCATCGCCACGATCGCGCGATCTTTCGACAACGGTGTCGATCGCCTGCAACGCCGCGTCCAGCACCTGCGGATAGGGGGCGCGGGCATCGACATCGAGAACCCGTGCGCCATTGAATTTCAGCCGCGACATCACCGCGATTTTGTCGGCCAATTCTGCGTAGCTGTGGTCGAGCTTGCGGGAATGCGCGGTGTCGACATCGATGTCGAGGCGGATCACCAGCGCGGGTTTCTGCCCGGCCATCCACTCGTACATTTTCTGCTCGCGCGCCGCGAGCTTGCGCACCAGCCAGTTGTCGGTACGGGTGACCGTGAGTCCAGGACCGTCGTTGTGAAAACCGGGAATCTCTGCCTGCGGGTAACGATCGGTGATCACCAGCACGCCGCGGCGCGCGCGACGCATCACCCGCCGCAACTGCGCGGCGCGCCACAGGGAAAAAAAATACATGATCAGCGCCGTGCCGATGCCCGGCAATTCCCGCTCCATGTCCAGCGCCCGCTGCGCCTTGCCGGCGAGATAGCGCTCGAACCTGATACCGATGATGGGAAGATGCTTGATCTTGTCGCCCATTTCGCCGGAAACCAGGCCCAGGTAGCGGCGCTCGGCCGGACCACGGGCACGCAGCTTGGCCAGCAGGTCGTGGGTCAGCGTCGACTTGCCGGTTCCATCGCAGCCGACCACGGCCACCACCCTGTCGTGGATCACCGATTCGACCATCATGGGCCCGGTGGTCGACCCAACCGGGCGACCGCGACAAGACTCGACCCGCACTTCACGGAAGCATCACATTGTGACCGGAATGAACTGACAGCAAGCGAGGCGGATTATAACGGGCCGCGTCGATCGGGCCGACGGCGACGGAGGGCGGTGCTGCGCTTCACCAGCACCAATCCACGACCGCGGAAAGATACCGATGAAGCCAGTACTTCGGAGGTCGAGCGCGCCGCAGGAAGCGGCGCTGGGCCCACCCCTTGACCCCGCCCAGATACCGCCTATAATAACGGTACCGCATATCCATACGGTTATCTCGCGACCATGCTGCCCCGCCCCCGCCGCCCCTTTACCTCTGCCTCTGCCGCCACCGACACTCTCGTGCCGCCGCGCCTCACCGCGCGCCAGCAGCAGATCCTCGACTGGATCCGCGGCCACCTGGAGGTCACCGGCATGCCGCCCACGCGCGCGGAAATCGCCACCGGGCTGGGCTTCTCCACCGCGAGTTCGGCCGAGGACCATCTGCAGGCGCTGGCGAAAAAGGGCGCGCTCGAACTCACCCCCGGCACCGCGCGCGGCCTGCGCCTGTGCGACTTTCCCGGCGTGCCCATCCAGGGCTTGCTGCCGCTGGTCGGCCGGGTGGCGGCGGGCAGCCCGATCCTCGCCGCCGAGCACATCGAGGCGCAGTACCGGATCGACGCCGCGCTGTTCACGCCGCACGCCGACTACCTGCTGCGGGTGAAGGGCACGAGCATGCAGGACGCCGGCATCCTCGACGGCGACTTGCTGGTCGTGCACAAGACCGCCGACGCGCGCAGCGGGCAGATCGTCGTCGCGCGACTGGGAGAAGAAGTCACCGTCAAGCGGCTGAAACGTCGCGGGCGGGAAATCACGCTGCTGGCCGAGAACGCCGCGTTCACACCGATCGTCGTCGACCCGAAAAAAACTCCGTTCGCGATCGAGGGGGTCGCCGTCGGCGTGATCCGGCCGAGCCGGTCGTTCTAGGAAGTCCTTCGTTTTAGAAAGCCTGTTTACGCATTGCAGAGTCCTGTCTGGGTACCGGGCACCCGCGACCGTTCGCGGTGGCGAGTGTCCGGCCCTTTTTCAGCCAGGGATGTCGTTCCACCCACACCGAACACGAAGGAGACTGCCATGGCCGTTGCCCCGATTCCCGCCGGTTACCACAGCGTCACCCCCTACCTGATCGTCGACGGCGCCGCCAAAGCCATCGACTTCTACCAGCGCGCCTTCGGCGCCACCGAACTCTTGCGCCTGCCGGGCCCCGATGGCAAGCTGATGCACGCTGAAGTGAAGATCGGCGATTCGCCGGTGATGCTCGCCGACGAAACAGAAAACTATCGCGGGCCGAAGGCGCTGGGTGGCACCGCGGTCAGCCTGATGATCTACGTCACCGACGTCGACAAGATCTTCGCGCAGGCGCTCGCCGCCGGCGCCACCGCGCAGCGGCCGGTGGCCGACCAGTTCTACGGCGACCGCATGGGCACGCTGACAGATCCCTTCGGGCACGTCTGGTCGATCGCCACGCACGTGGAAGACTTGACGCCCGAGGAAATCGATCGCCGCTTCGCCAAGATGACGCAGGGCGGCTGACGCGCCGCGCGCGCGTTGTCCGCCGCCACGACTGCGATGGTCGCGCGCAAGGCGCGCTGCGCGTCTCTTCATCGATCTTCGTCGACTCTTCACTCCCGCGAGGCGCAATGCCTGTCTCTTCGTCGACCCTCGCCGCGCTGCTCGCGCATCCCGCGATCTGGCGCGGCGACGACTGCGCGCCGGAGACCGCGGTCCTGCCTTCGGGCTTCGCGGCGCTCGACGCCGTGCTGCCCGGGCGCGGCTGGCCGCAGGCCGCGCTGACCGAACTGCTGCTCGAGCGCGAGGGCATCGGCGAGCTGCGCCTGACACTGCCCGCGCTGGCGCGGCTGCAGGCGGGCCGGCGCGACGTGGTGTGGATCGCCCCGCCCCACCGGCCCTACGCGCCCGCGCTCGCCGCCGCAGGGCTCGACCTCGCGCGCCTGTTCATCGTCCGCTGCAGGGATGCGAAGGAGGCGCTGTGGGCGTTCGAGCAGGCGCTGCGCGCGCCGGAATGCGGCGCGGCCTTCGCCTGGCTGCCCACGCATGACGAGCGCATGCTGCGCCGGCTGCAGGTGGCCGCACGCGACGGCGGCACCTGGGGCGTGCTGTGGCGCCGGCCCGGCCAGCGCGGCAGCGCCACCGCGGCGCCGCTGCGGCTGGCACTCGCACCACGGGAAGGACGACTGGCCGTGCGCGTACTGAAACGCCGCGGCGCCGAACTCGCGCAGCCGGTGCTGGTGGATGTCGGTCCGCGAACAATAGCGAACGCACCGGCCGGGACACTTCGGCCCCCACCGCCACCGAACACAGCGGCTGGCGCACTTTCTTGCGACAGTCCAAAATTTGGATTACAAAGTATCGCCTCGTCGTCTGGATCAACTATGCCTATCGGATCGTCTACGTGCGCTTCATCGGCACCCATGCCCAGTACGACCGCATCGATGCCCGGAAAATCTGACCGCTCACGATGAACATCAAACCCATTCGCACCCGCGCCGATCACCGCGCCGCGCTGAACGCCATCGAGTCGCTGATGACGGCCAAACCCGGAACGCCCGACGGCGAGCGCCTCGACGTGCTGGTCACGCTGGTTGAGGCATGGGAGCGCCGGCATCATCCGCTCGACCTCCCCGATCCGGTCGAGGCGATCAAGTTCGTGATGGACCAGCGCGGCCTCACCATCAAGGATCTGGAACCGCTGATCGGCCGCCCCAACCGCGTGTACGAAATTCTCAATCGCCGGCGTCCGCTGACGCTGCCGATGATCCGGCGGCTGCATGCCGGCCTCGGCATCCCCGCCGAGTCGCTGATCAAGCCTTCCGTCGAGCGCGACGCCGCCTGAGCGGATCGCCTCGCGCAGCGACACGGTTGCCGGTCGATGCTCTGGGCCTGCCTGCTCTTTCCTTCGCTGCCGCTGGATGTGTTCGCGCGCGCGTCGGCGCCCGCGGATGCGGCGCGTCCCTTCGTCGTCGGCAGCGGCGGCCGTGCTCCGCGCGTCGTCGCCGCCAACGCCGCGGCGACGGCGGCCGGCATCCGTCCCGGCCAGCTGGTCTCGGCGGCGCTGGCGCTGGCGCCTGAACTCGCGCTGCGCGACCGCGATCCCGGTGCCGAGGCGCGCGCGCTGGCGCAACTCGCCACCTGGACCGCGACCTTCACGCCCGGCACGCACCTGGCGCCGCCCGACGCGGTGCTGGCCGACATCGGCGGCAGCCTGCGCCTGTTCGGCGGGCTGCCGCCACTGGTCGCGCGGCTGACCGGCGGCACGCGGGCGCGCGGCTATGCGCTGCGGCTGGGCATCGCGCCGACGCCGGGCGCGGCGCTGCTGCTGGCGCGCGCCGGCGACACGCGACCGCTGCGCGATCCGGCGCAGCTCGCCGCCACGCTCGCGCCGCTGCCGCTGACGCTGGTCGACCTCGACGACGCCACGCGCAGCACGCTGGCGGAAGCGGGCATCACCACCTTCGGCGCCGCCGCGGCGCTGCCGCGCGACGGACTGGCGCGCCGCTTCGGCGCCGGCCTCGTCGCCACGCTCGACCGCGCGCTGGGCCGCGTGCCCGATCCGCGGCCGCCGTTCGTGCCGCCGCCGCGCTTCGAAAGCCGCCTCGACCTGCCCGCCCCCGTGCACGACGTCGAGGCGCTGCAGTTCGCCGTGCACCGGCTGGTGCTGGAACTCGCCACCTGGCTGACCGCGCGCGGGCTGGGCGTGCTCCGCCTGACGCTGACGCTGGCGCACGAGCGCTACCTGCGCCAGCGCGGCCTGCCGGCGACCACGGTGGCCTTCGCGCTCGGCGCGCCGGCGCGGCTGCCGGCACACCTGCTGGGCGTGCTGCGCGAGCGGCTGGCGCGCGTTGTGCTGCCCGCGCCGGTCGAGACCATCACGCTGGGCAGCGACGAAACCGCGCCGCTGTCCGGTCGCAACCTGGGACTGCTGCCCGGCGATGAGGCGCTGGCAGTGGAAGTGCCGCTGCTCGAACGCCTGCGCGCGCGGCTGGGCGAAGCGGCCGTGACCCGCGTCACCGTGCACGCGGAGCACCGGCCGGAACGGGCGCTGCGCGACGACGCCATCGCCAGCCGCGATGCCACGCGCCAGCCCCGACGGCCGGCAAGCGCCAGCGGCCGGCAGCAGCAACGAAACCCCGTGCCGCACGGCGGCTCCAAAACAAACCGCATCGGGCGTCGCGCCAACCGTCGCCGAAGCCCCGCGCCCGCTGTGGCTGCTGGCCGAACCGCAGCCGCTGGCGCAGTTGCTGGAAACGCAGCCCTGGGTGCTGCGCGACGGGCCGGAGCGCATCGAGTCCGGCTGGTGGGACGGCGGCGACGTGCGCCGCGACTACTTCGTCGCCACCGCGCCCACCGGCGAGACCGCGTGGATCTACCGCGACCACCGCTACGGCGTCGACGACGGCGAGTGGTTCCTGCACGGGTTCTTCGCCTGACCTGTCGAAGCTGCGTTCTGACCAGACTGACAGTGTCCGCGTTGATCTGCACTAGCGGCGATCGGATGCGGATGGAGTCCCGCTCTCCTTCGACCATTGCGGCCGATCGCTCAGCCGCGAAAAACCTGCCAGTCAAAACATGTGAGGCTCCGGCGGCTACC
>CAVQGR010000006.1:0-46472 GCA_963712105.1 uncultured beta proteobacterium | reverse complement strand
GACGCACCGGGCGACGATCTGCGCTCGGGTCAGCCGGCCCGGGCGCAGCGTCAGCTGGGAAGCAGGCCGAGCAGGCGCGCGCGGGCGACAGCGTGTGCGCGCGTGCCTGCGGAAAGCTTGGAGAACAGGTTCTTCAGGTGCCACTTCACGGTTTCGTCGCTGACGCTCATCGCGCGCGCGATCAGCTTGTTCGACATCCCGCCGTCGAGGAGGACCAGCACCTCGGCCTCCTTGGGCGTCAACATCCCGGCCAGCGGAACCTCGGGTTGCCGACTCGCAGCCGGTTTTGGCGCGGCGGGTTCTGCCGCCGGCGCAAGTCTGGGCTCGGGGCCCGACTGCGACTCGATGCCCATCTCCACGGCCACCGGATGTGTATCCGCCAGCACGCGATCGTTGCCGCCGATCTCTGCGAGACTGAGCGCCTCGGCGAGCAGCGGCATTGCGCCGTCGGCGCCGCGCTGACGCGCAACGACCGCACGCAACACCCGGATGGTCAGCGCATCGCGGCCACGGTGGAGCTGCGCCGCCAGCGCCGCAGCGGATTCGAGCAACGCTTCCGCCTGCTCGTACTGGTGCTGTCCCATGGCGGCATAGGCATTGGCAATCGCCGCGGTCAGCCGATAGAGCGGCAGCAGCGGGCGAAAATCGGCGTCCGAGAACTGCGCCGCCATGCCGTCCAGCTCGACAGCCAGATGACTTACCGTGTCCGGGCGCGAGCGCAGCGCGTGGATCCTGATTTTCTCGGCGATGCTCTCCATGGTCAGGCGAGGCATCCGCCGCGCCCTGCCTCGTTCGTCGAGACTATCGAGCACCTCCAGCGCGCAGCGTTCGTTGCCGCGGCTCATCGCGACGCGCGCCAGTGTCCGGTAGGAATGCAGCACGGCGTCGGGCAGCGTCGTGCGCTCGATGACGTCGAGGCGATCGGCGAGCAGCGCCTGCGCTGCATCCGGCTGATCGCGTTCGAACAGTGCCGCTGCGATGATCGGGGCGAACATGCTGGGGAGGACGCCGCGGCGTCCCGTGTCGCGCTCGGCATCGACCAGCGCGGAACGCAGCGCGGCCTCCGCCTTGTAGGCGTTGCCGTCCCACAGATGGCTGAGGCCTACGATCATCCGGCCGAAGGAATGCCCGATCAGCAACGATCTGTTCCCGATTTGCGCCGGAATGTGCGCCTGGAGCCGCCGCACCGTCTCGGTGTCGCCGTCGAACAGCGCCAGCAGCGAAAGTACGTTGGCATGCGCGAGCGTGTCGATCGGATCCTTGACTTCCGTCGGCGGGTCCTTCCATGGTTCCAGCATTACCGCTGCAACGCCCGGACGGTCCTCGTACGAAGCTGCGGTCGCACCGACCAGCGCGGCCTCGAACCGCACCGGCGGCGGCGCGACGGTATCGAAGGCAAGGTCGCGCGCAATTTTCAGCGCCTGCACCGGTCGGTCGCCCAATGCCATGACCCAGCCGGAGGCAATGCGCAGGTCGACGTCCCGGGCGAGCGCCTCGTCGGGAACGCGCTGCAGCCATTCGCGTGCCTCGGCCAGCATGCCCTGCTTGGTGAGATCGAGCAGGCATCGTTCGGCGTAGTTCTGCGCCAGCGCCTCTTCTCCGGCCGCCAGCGCATGCCGGCCGGCGTCGTGAAAGCGCTGGCGCCAGGCAAACCAGTCCGCGGCGCGACGGTGCAGCGCGCGCTGCTGCTCCACCGGCAGTTTTTCGAACTGGCCGAGCAGGAAGTCCCGGGCCAGCAGGTGCAAGCGGATCCAGTCGTGCGTTTCGGCGACCACCAGCATCGGCGTATCGCGCAGCAGCTGCTCGATGAAGGCCGCGGCGGATTGGCAGCCGGTCACGGCTTCGCACAACTCGGGCTCGATCTGGTCGAGGATGGCGATCTGCGTCAGAAACTCGGCAACCGGCGGCGCGAGACGCGAAAACAGCGATTCGATGAAATAGCGCTCGATGTCCCCCTGCCGGGCGGACAGCGACGCCACCGCCGCGTGCAGATCCCGTTCACGCTCGATCGATGCCGCGGCGAGCTGCAGGCCAATCGGCCAGCCCTCAGTCGCTTCGTGGAGGCGCACGCAGTCGTCGAGGGTCAGGCGCCCGCCGAAGCGCTTGGACAGGATGGCAATCGACTCCTCGAGTTCCAGGCGCAGATCCTGGACCTTGACGGCGGCGAAGTTGTCGTGCGCCGCGAGTTCCCACGTCGGCACCGTCAACGGCTTCCGCGACCCGATCACGAAATGCAGATTGGGCGGCGCGTTGTAGAGCAGGTAGGCCAGCGATTCGCGTACCGTGGTCTCCGGAAGCCGCTCGGCGTCGTCGAGCATCAGCACCGTCGGAGTCGCGAGATTCGCGATCTCCGAAAGCAGCGCGGTCAGCAGGTCGAGTTCGCGGTCGGGCTGCCCGGCGTACTGCAGTTCAACGGTATCGAAGGCGGTACGGCCGCTCGCGACCCGCATGGCCTGGAGGAGCGCCCTGACGAAGGCGGTCGGTTCATCATCCGCCCCCAGCGTGACCCAGGCGACCAGCGCACCCTGCTCCAGCCACTGGCGCCGCCACTGGACCAGCAGCGTCGTCTTGCCGAATCCGGACGGCGCCACGACGGAAATCACTGTCCGGTCGTGGATCCCGGCCCAGAGCCGGGCGAGGCGGTCACGAGGCAGCGCCGCCCGTGACGCGCGCGGCGGCGTGGTCTTGAGGATCAATTGGGGAGCAGCCATGTCCCGGAGGTCGAAGTCGTGGCGCAACGACGGCGCCGATTGCGATGGTGTCGCATAGGTTACCCGAAGTCTTCCGCCACCCGGCAAGGCAGGAATCGCTGCGCGGCCGCAGGTGGACTGCGACTCCCCGACGCGGGGGGGGCAGGTCGTCGATGGAACGCCTAGCCTGTACTCGATGGCCGGCCACCTGCCGGAAGCGGCGCGATGATCGTGGCCGCGCGACCACAAGGACGACGAACAATGGATGCGAAAGTGCTGATCGCCGGAGTTGGCATGGTGCCGTTCCAGCGCCCGGGGAAGAGCGACCCCTACGACGTGATGGCCGAAGCCGCCGTCCGCGCGGCGCTGGCCGACGCGCGTCTCGATTACGATCTCGTCGATCAGGCCTTCGCCGGCTTCGTGCTCGCCGATTCCTGCTCCGGCCAACGCGCCCTCTACCGCGTGGGCATCAGCGGGATACCGATCACCAACGTCAGCAACAACTGTGCGTCGGGCTCGACCGCACTCTTTCTCGCCCGGCAGGCGATCCTCGCCGGTGAAGCCGAATGCGCGCTTGCCGTCGGCTTCGAGCAGATGCCCCCGGGCGCGCTCGACCGCGTCTTCCCGCAACTCGCCGACCCGCTTGAGCGCCATCGCGAGTGCGTTGGCGAGGCGATGGGGTTCGGAGACGCGGAGCGGGCGATGCCGCCGGCGCTGCAGCTGTTCAGCGCCCAACTCGAGTGGATGCGCCGCGATCTGGGCGTCACCGACGAGGCGTTTGCGCAGGTGGCGGTAAAGGCGCGGGCACACGCACAACACAATCCCAACGCGATTTTCCGCCAGCCGTTGACGGTCGCCGAAATCCTGGCGCAGCCGCCGCTGTTCGGCCACCTGCGCCGGCTCTACGCCTGCCCGCCGAGTTGCGGCGCGGCAGCGGTCATCCTCTGCACGCCTCGCTTTGCCGCCCGTTACGGCCTGCGCCACGATGTCGCACTGCGCTCGCAGGTTATGGTCAGCGACACCGCAGAGGACCTCGATCATCCGAATGTTCCGGACGCGCTCGGCCGCGATGGAACGCGCCGCGCGGCGCGCCGCGCCTACGAACTCGCCGGCGTCGGTCCCGAGGACATCGATGTGGCGGAGGTGCACGACTGTTTCGTCAGCAACGAAATGATCAGCTGTTCCAGTCTGGGCTTCTGCGCCGAGGACGAGATCAACGATTTCGTCCTGAGCGGTGCGAACACCCACGGTGGCAAGGTCGTCGTCTGCCCGTCGGGCGGTCTGCTTTCGAAGGGCCATCCTCTGGGCGCCACCGGCCTGGCACAGATCGCGGAACTCACCTGGCAGCTGCGCGGCGAAGCCGGCGGGCGGCAGGTCGAGGGGGCGCGCACCGGCTTGCAGCACAATGGAGGGCTGGGCAGCGCGCTGTCGGTGGCGATCCTGCAGACCTGCTAGCCACCGGGAGCAATGCCCACGGCGCGCAACCTGCCGCGCGCCCTTGATCGCCAGCGGATCCTGCCGGTGGCAACGCAGGCGTCATTCGAGGAGTCAAGGCATGCAGATCGATTATTCCGTCGTTAGCGAGAACCTCGCCAGAACCTATGGCGATGCCGAATGCATCGTCAACGTCGAGCGCAATCGCCGCTACAGCTTCCGCGAGTACCACCTGCTGACCAACCGCATCGTCAACATGATGCGCGAACGCCTGGCGCTGCGCCGCGGCGACGTCTGGCTGTGCATTCTTCACAACGACAGTCTGTCGCTGCTGAGTTTCTTCACCGCGTACAAGGGCGAAGCCACCGCCTGCTATACCAATGCGACCGACACCCTTCCCGATCAGGCGCGCCAGTTCGACCTGGTGAAGCCCAAGGTCGTGTTCGTCGAGGCGGACCTGCTGCCGACGCACTACGCGCTCCTGAAGGAGCACGGCGTGACCATCGTCAGCATGGACCCGCCGCCGGCCGACTACCCCGATGTGCAGCACTTCTGGTCGCTGCTGGAAGGCGTGGCCGACGCCAACCCCGGCGTCATCAGCGACGACCGGGAGGACTGCCTGATCCTGCGCTTCTCCGGCGGCACGACGGGCGCGCCCAAAGCGATCATGTACAGCATTGACAACATGCAGGCGGGCCGGGACCTGCACTACGCGTCGCCGGATTCGATTCCGGTGCGCGGCGCCCGCCTGCTGCATTTCGGAATGCTGAGCCACGCCAGCGGCATCGTCTTCTTCCCCATCCTGTTCCGGGGCGGATGCACGATCACCATGAACGACCGCAGCGCGCTGACCTGGTGCCGGACCATCGAACGCGAAAAGGTGACCGCCACGCTGCTGGTGCCGTCGATGCTCTATCGCCTGCTTGAAGTGCCCGAGACGCGGCAATTCGACCTGTCGTCGCTGCAGACCATCTACTACGGCGCATCGCCGATGAGTCCGACCAAGTTAAAGCAGTTGCGCGAGCGCTTCGGCGACATATTCGTGCAGATCTACGGCAGCTCCGAACACCCGGCCGCGATCACTTCGATGGGCAAGGATGAGCACCTGCCGACGTCCTCCGGGGACGAGACGCACCTGGCCTCCGCCGGCCGCTGTGTGCCCGGCGCCGAGCTGCTGATCGTCGACCGTGAAGGGCGGCCGGTACCGGTCGGGCAGGACGGCGAGATCTGGATGCGGTCGCGGGCGATTTGTCTGGGCTACCTGCACGCCCCCGAGAAAACCGCCGCCGAGTTCTGCAATGGCTACTGGAAGTCCGGCGACTTCGGGCGCATCGACGCCAACGGCTACGTCTACGTGCTGGACCGCGTCAAGGACACGATCCGCTGCAATGAGTGCAACGTCTACCCGTCACAGGTGGAGGCGGCGATCAGCGGGCATCCGAAGGTCCTGATGTCGGCCGTGGTCGGCATCGTCGATTCGGACTGCGGCGAATTCGTTCACGCCGAAGTGGTGTTACGCGCCGGGGAATCCGTGGAGGTCGACGAGCTGCGTGATTTCCTGGCCGGGCAACTGTCCGGCAACAACCTGCCACGCACCATCGCCATCGCCGCGGCGCTGCCGCTGACTCCTGTGGGCAAGGTGCTGCGCCGCGTGGTTCGGGAAACGTGCCGCCAGAAGGCCGGCGGCGACCAGGCGCCGTAGGGGCCGGCGGCGATTAGGCGCCGTAGGTCCTTTCCAGATACTCCTGGATCTTTCGCGTCTCGAACATCGCGGTGTCGGTGTTGGGATCGACGATGTAGGGCACCATCACCCGGCCCACCCGCTTGATGAACTTGCGCCGGTTCTCGGTGCCCGGCATATAGTCCGGCACGTTCTCGGCCCGGTATTCCGGGGGCAGGTAATCCGCGTGCGCGCCCGGGGTCTTGCCGACGTTGTGCAGCAGATAGGGAATCTCGAGTTCGCAGAACGTCTCGCGCGCTAGGCGACCGTAGGGGCTGCCCTCGAACGAATAGAGTTCCAGAGGCTTACCGGGCGCCTTGTTGGGACGGGCGAACATGCCCTGCTTGCCCCGCGTCAGCGTGGCCAGCGTCGAGGTGAGCAGCCGGCGGGCCGGGACGTCCTCGCACTCGAGGCCGTACTCCTTGTACAGGTACTTGACGATCGCGTCCGCCTCGTAGAGCTTGGTGCCGGTATTCGGATCGTGGAGAAACGGGACCTTCGCCTTGCCGCCGAGCTTCTTCAGCCGCTGCACATGGCGCTTGCCGCCCTTGGGTACCGGATAAATCATCGCATCGAGATCGAGTTCGGTGAGCGCCTCGCGCACATGCCGGCAGAACGGGCAATATTCGGCCTCGAACAGCACCAGGTTCTTCACCGGCCTGCGTCCGACGCCACGGACGATCACGCCGCGATTGACGCGCAGCAACGACGTGCCAAGCGAGGCGACGGCGCGCAGCCGGGTCCCCGGGTCGCTCAGTCCCAGCGCGGACGCGCCGAACGAAGCGAGCGCCTGCAGTCCCCTCTTGGGGTGCGGTTGCGCAACTGCCACTGCCTGCGCCTTCCTGCTACGGCGATCGACAGACGCGATTGCCTTGGTTGCACCCTTTTTCGCCCGGGGACGCGCGGGCTTCGCCACGGCGGCTTCGCCCTTCGCCTTCCGGCGTGGACTCGACGGCGGCACTGCCGCGATCGTTTCTTTTTTCTTGCGGGGTTGCTTCGTTTTCGTTGCCATGATCGATTCCTGGGTCCAATGTTCAGTGTTGAATGTTCAGTGGCCGGCGCTTGTGCCGGGGTCGCCTTCGACCGGGAGGCCAGCGCCCTGCCAGGCCAGCATGCCCTTGTGCAGCTGACAGGCATCGTAGCCCCGCGCCCGCAACAGTCGCACAGCCGGAATGCTTCGATGCGCCGAGCGGCAGATGGCGATGACCGGCCGTTTGCGGTCGAGCGCCAGCGATGCCAGCCGCCCCTTCAGCTCGGTGATCGGTGCATTGATCGTGCCGGCAATCCGGCCGGTATTCCATTCATGCTCGGTACGCACGTCGACGACCTGTAGCGCGGGATCCGCGCGCATACGCGCATGCAGTTCCTGCGCATCGATTTCCGGGACGCGGCCAAAGGGAAGCCACCAGAAAAAATTCATGATCGTCGTCTCCTCAAAATTTGGCGCACCGATGCTGCGGCGCGTGGTCCTGTCGGGCGCTAAAGCTTACTGCGGGGTTCACTGCGTTGGCGCCGCAAGCGGCGGTGGTCATGAACCTGCCCGTCTCCAGCCCCAATGGTAGTCGGTGCTCCCGCCGGTCCGCCCCCCGGTAAGGGGGGCATCGGTACACCGTGCGCCAGGACGAACGCTGTTCCCGGGGCAATATGACCATTGAAGCCGACTCGCCGCCGCCCCCGCGTCCCGGTGCAGGTCACCGGAACGAGCGGAAGCCTCCCCTTCCCGGGGGGTTCGGTTGACCATGGCCGCTCGTAGAGTCGATCAACACCACCGGTCCGACATCCCGCGGACGGTGCAACGATCCATCGGAGGCAAGGCGAATGGGCATTGGCATCGCTCTGGACACCATCACGTCGGTCGGCGCGTCGCTGGTACGACCCACCCGCGGGTCGGTCGTCGTCGGCCACCGCCGGGCGCCGAAGAAGATGCTCGAATTCTACGAGGCAGAGTACTGCCCCTTTTGCCGGCATGTGCGGGAGACCCTCACCGCGCTCGACCTGGATGCAAGGATCTATCCGATTCCGAAAAAGGGCCAGCGCTTCAAGAAGCGCCTGATCAAGCTCGGCGGCAAGCCCAAGATCCCCTTCCTTAACGATCCCAACACCGGCACCAAGCTCTACGAGTCGGAAACCATTGCCGCCTATCTCGTCGACCAGTACGGCCTGCCCGGACACAAGCTGCCCGCGCGCGACCTCTCCACGTCGACCTTCGCCACCGCACTGCGCGGAAAGAACGGCATGTTCGTCGTGCCCAGCAAGGCGCCGAAGAAGCCGCTGGAGCTGTACTCGTTCGAGGCCTGCCCCTATGCCCGGCTGGTCCGCGAAACGCTCTGCGAACTCGAGATCCCCCACATTCTGCACAACGTCGGCAAGGGTTCGAGCCGCGCGGAATGGTTGCCGCCGGGATACCGGGAACTGGCGATGAAGGACTACACGCCGGGAACCGCCAACCGCCGCAAGCTGCTGTCGCGCGGCGGGCGGATGATCGTGCCCTACCTGGTGGACCCCAACACCAAAACGGCGATGTACGAATCCTGGCTGATCCGGGAATACCTGCGCCGGACCTACGGCGCCTAGGACGGGGGGCGCACAGCGCACGCGGACCAGCGGCGCCTGTACCAAGCGGCAGCACCGGCAGTTGCCGGGCGGCGCCGCCTACCTCGTCGCCTCGTTCACCCGCCCGCTGGCGACGACCAGCGTCGCGCCGGCTCGCGCATGAGCACGAATTCCTCGGCCGCGGTCGGGTGGACGGCGAGCGTCCGGTCGAAGTCGCGCTTGGTCGCACCGCAGGTGATCGCCACGGCGAGGCTTTGCACGATCTCCGGCGCATCGGTGCCGAGCATGTGGATGCCCAGCACACGATCGCTGACACCGTCGACCACCAGCTTCATGTAGGTGCGCGCCGCTTGGCCCGCGAACGCGGTCTTCATCGGCCGGAAATCGGACTCGTAGACATCGACTGGACCCTGTGCCGCTGCGTCGGCCTCGGACAGGCCGATGGTGGCGACCGGCGGATCGGTGAACACCGCGCTGGCGACGGTTCGATGATCGACCCGCGCGGGACGCCCACCGAATTCGGTGTCGGCAAAGGCGCGGCCCTCGGCGATGGCCACCGGCGTCAGGTTGATGCGGTTGGTCACGTCGCCCACTGCCCAGATCCCGGGCACCGTGGTGCGGCTGTCGGCATCGACGACCACCGCGCCCTTGTCGTCCAGCGCCGCTCCGATCGCGTCGAGACCCAATCCGGCCGTGTTCGGATGCCGGCCGGTCGCGTTGAGTGCGGCGGCGGCGGTGAGCGCGGAACCGTCGGCGCGCTCCAGCGTGAAACCTGCGCCGGAGCGCCGCAACGCCGTCATCGCAACGCCGCCGGCGAGCGTCACCCCACGCTGTTCCAGCGCGCTGGCGAGGCGGCTGCGCAGGTCATCGTCGAAACCGCGCAGCGGCAAGGCGGCGCGATAGGCCAGCGTCACCCGCGAACCGAGTCCGGCCAGGATGCTCGCGAACTCGACGGCGATGTACCCGCCGCCCAGCACCAGCAGCGACTCCGGGACTTCGCGCAGATCGAGCACCTCGTTCGACGTCATCGCGTGTTCGAGACCCGGCAGCGCCGTGGTGGAAGGGCTGCCACCGGTGGCGATCAGGATCCGCGAAGCCCGGTAGCTGCGGCCGGCAACTTCGACGCTGTCCTTGCCGGCCAGGCGCGCCTGTCCGGCGACCAGTTCGACGCCGGACCCGGCCAAAAGGTCGCGGTAGATCCCCTCAAGACGGTCGATTTCACGCGCCTTGGCATCCGCCCAGCGCGACATCTCGAACTGGCCGCCGATCCCCGTCCATCCATAGCCGGCGGCCTCGCGCAGCGCACCCGAAAATCCTGCGGCATACATCATCAGTTTCTTGGGAACGCAGCCGCGGATGACGCAGGTCCCGCCGACGCGGTCGCCTTCGACGATCAGCACGCGCGCGCCATGCGCCGCTGCGCGCCGCGAGGCTGCCACGCCGCCCGACCCGGCGCCGATGGTGATGAGGTCAAACTCTGCCGCCATGACATTCTCCCTGATTCAATACGGTCTTCGTTGTCCGGTCCACTGTATTGTGACCGGTGCATTCCAGCGCCTTGCCGGCAGTCTGACCGTAGCGCCAGCCGTGCATTCCCCCCGACTCGGGGGGGGCGGGAAGCACCACGGGGCCAGAGACTGCACCCATTCGCCGCCATTTCGCTCAAAGCCATCCATGAACGCAACGCCTGATCCACTGCGCCCATCGGCGATTGTCATGACCGTCATCGGGTGGGGACTGCTGCTGATCGGGGTCGCAGTGGTCCTGTATCCGCCCGGATTCATGTGGGGCGCGCATCCGGAGGGCTTTCCATTCATCGGACCCGCGCATGGACCATCGCCCTACGATGGCCTGCACCCCTACCTGTTCATGCTGGTCGCGCTCTACGTGGCCTACGGCATCCTGATGATTCGTGGCGCCAGCGATCCCCTGGCCAACGCCGCGCTGTTCGACTTCGGCATCCTGTCCAGCATCCTGCACGGACTGGTGATGATCCCACAGTCGTTTTTCTATCCCAACGAACACGCGCATCTGTGGGCCGACGTGCCGCTGCTGTTTGCTGTTGCCGCCGTGCTGTGGATCTGGCATCCGCGTCGGGTCGGCCGGCGTGCCTGAGCAGTCCGATTCGCCGGACAACCGCGACGCGGACGTCATCGTCATCGGCAGCGGCTTCGGCGGCAGCATCACGGCCAATCGCCTGGCGCTGTCCGGACACCGGGTCCTGGTGCTCGAACGCGGTCCCTGGCGCGATTCGCTGCCGGTGCGTTCGATGGGCATCGCCCGGCGCGCGCCGTTTCCCTACGGCTGGAAGGCGCTGACGCATTTTTTGCGCACGCTTCATGTCGGCCGTTTGCGGCTGAAATTCAATAAGTCCGGGATGTTCGAACTTTTTTTCTTCGCGGGACTGCGGGTGCTCGCGACATCGGCCGTCGGCGGCGGCAGCACCGCCTGGGGTGGTCTGCTCGAACCGCCGCGCGATCCCGAATACTGGCGCAACCGGCATCCGGACCTCGATCCTGGAGAGGTCGAACGCTACTACGAAAAAATTCTTGCCGACATGGGCGCGGTGCGGCCCGACGCGCAATGCTGGCTGCCCAATGCCATCGCGACCCACCTGCCGGTTTCGGCCGGAGGGCGCTGCGGCCCGGCGCCGGTGCAACCGCACATGGCGCTCCTGCTGCCGCAGTCGCAAAGCGAGGCGGGACAAGTGACCGAAAACGAGGCCGGCATCCAGCGCCAGGCCTGCGCATTCGACGGCGACAGCTTCCTGGGTTCGAAAGGCGGCGCCAAGGCGTCGGTCGACTTCGTCTATCTGGCACCGGTGCTGGGCAAGGGTGTGACCGTGCGCGACCTGTGCGAGGTGACCAGGATCGCTCGTGATCCGGAGGCTGCCGGTGGCGGCTATGCGGTGCATTTCACCGATCTGCATACCAAGGTGGCGCAGGTCGCGCGCGCCAGGCGCGTCGTGGTGGCGGGAGGAACCCTGAACACCCTGCGGCTGCTGTTCGCAAGCCGCGACGGCACGCAAGGACTGGCACCGATGCCCGCGCTCGGACGCAGGTTCGGCGCCAACGGCGACCTGGGCGGCATGTGGATCAAACCTGCCGGTGAACCATCCAGCTTCCGCTCGACGCCGGCGCTGGGCACCTTCACCGTCACCGGCCACGATGCGCCGAGCCTGGGCATGGGCGGACTTCCCGGCGTCGACACGCTGCCATTGCCGCGCGCGGTGAAAGGGAAACTCGCGCGTACCTACGTGATCTTCGGCATCGGCGCCGACAGCGGCAAGGCGTCTGTCAGCTACGAAAACGGTCGTCTGCGCGTCGACTACGACGCCGGGCGCGAGCCCATTTACGAGGACATTCGCGCGGCGTTTCGCGTGCTCGAAGCCGAACGCGGCGGCCGGACCTGGGCCTTGCGCACGCCTCTCGTACCGCATGCCTGGGGCGGCGCCTGCCTGGGCGCCGGCGACCAGCAGGGCGTGGTCGACCACAACGGTGAAGTCTATGGCAACTCGGGACTCTTCGTCGCCGATGCCTCCGCATTGCCCGCCGCGGTCGGCGGACCGCCATCGCTGGCGCTGGCGGCCTGGGCGCATCACGTCGCCGAGTGCATGGCGCGAACCGCGCTGCATTGATCAACCGGCTTCGGCCATGCACAAGTCGAATCGAATCAAGAGGAGCCAGCAGTGAGCAGCCAACCAACCACCGCGGCCATCGCGGGCAGCGACGTGCCGGTCTCCAAACTCTACATGTGGACCGTGTTCTTCCTGACCTATGCGCTGTTCATGCACGACTACCTGGCGCGCCAGATCATCGCCTCGATCCTGCCGGTACTGAAGACCACCTGGTCACTGTCGGATTCGCAACTGGGCGGCCTGGTCAGCATCGTCGCGCTCACCGTTGCCGTGATGACCATACCGCTGTCGCTGGTCGCGGACCGCTGGGGACGCGTCAAGAGCATCACGCTGATGGCGGTGGTCTGGTGCCTGGCCACGATCGCCTGCGGCATGGCAGAAAACTATTACCAGATGCTCGTCGCCCGCGCGGTCGTGGGCTTCGGTGAAGCGGCTTACGGTGCCGCGGGCGCGGCACTGCTCGCGCACGCTTTTCCGGCGCACCGACGCGCCAGCATTCTTGGAGCCTTCCAGTCCGCGGCCATGTTCGGATCGGTGCTGGGCGTGGTCCTCGGGGGAGCGATCGCCGCCGCCGCGGGTTGGCGCATGGCCTTCTACATCGTCGGGGCGGCGGGCCTGTTGTTCGCGGTGCTCTATCCATTTCTCGTGCGCGACTACAAGACCGTCAAGCTCCCCGAGAGGCATCCGGCGGCCGATGGCGCGCCGCCGGTGCGCGGCATCGCGCGCATCGGCGTGATCGTGGGCGAAGTATTTCGCGTGCGCTCCGCCAACTTCGCCTATCTCGGCTATGGCATGCAGGTTGGCATCGCCGGATTGGTAACCGCCTGGACGCCCACCTATCTGAACCGTTACTTCGGGATGCCGCTCAAACAGGCGGCGTTGATGGCCGCCGTGGCCGTGCTGGCGCTGGGCATCGGCCTGGTCTTTGGCGGCATCATTTCCGACCGGCTGGCCAGCAGGAGCCCACGCTTTCGCGCGCTGGCCCCGGCAGCCTTTGCGACCATCTGCGGCATCCTGCTCATGGTGGGCTATGCATTGCCGCCGGGTCCACTGGCCCTCGGGGTGATCGTTGCCGGCGCGCTGTTCGCCGTCGCTCCCTGCGGCCCGGCAGTGGCGATGGCGCTCGAAGCCACGCATCCGAGCGTCCGCGCAACCGTCACCGCCACCATGTCCCTGTTCGGCAATGGCCTGGGCAACGCCGTCGCGCCCTTCATTGTCGGGCTCGCGTCGGATGTCATGAGCCTCAAGACCGCCCTCACGCTCGCGCCAGCGATTTCGCTGGTCGGAGCGCTGTGCTTCCTGCTGGCCTCGCGCAGCCATCAGGCGGATATAGCCGCGCAGAACGCGGCGGCGGCCTGAGCCTTCGGCGTCACCGGGATGGTGCAGTGCAGCGCCTCGCGAATCAGCCGCCCCCCCTGCATCTGGGGGTTCATCCGAAGCGGGCGTGGCCCACTCTCGGTGCAGCAGACCGGCCACCAAGCACAAGAGGTTCACCACTTTGCATGATTTATTGACCCAGTCCTTGCCCATCACGCTCGCCATCTTCCTGGCCAGCGCGATGCTGAGCCTCGGCCTCGACCTGACGACCAGGCAGATCGTCGAGCCGTTGCGCAACCGGCGCCTGGTCGCCGTCTCGCTGCTTGCGAACGTCGTCGTGGTTCCATTGATCGCACTGGGACTCACCGCGCTGATTCCGATGGAACCGGCGTTGCGGATCGGACTTCTGCTGTACGCCTTTGCCACCGGCGTCGAAGCCGGGCCGAAGCTGGTCCAGCTGGCCAGAGGCAATGCGGCATTCGCCGTGGGCCTGCTGGCGGTGCAGATTGCGATCACCGTGGTCTTCGTGCCCATGGCGATTTCCCTGGTCGTGCCCGATGCCCATGTCGCGCGCGGTGCGTTGATGCTCAAGCTGTTGGTGGTGGTCGTGCTGCCCCTCGGCATCGGCCTGTACCTCAAGGCCCGTCACGACGCGATCGCGACCCGACTGAGCGCCATCATGCATCCGCTGTCGGCAACGCTGCTGCTGGTCGTGTTCGCGCAGGTCATCTATGTCAACGCCGACGAGATCCTGCTGCTGCCTTTCAACGCACTGCTTGCCGGCATGCTGCTGTTCGCCATCAGCTTCGTCGCCGGCTATTACATGGCCGGACCCGAGAAGATCAACCGGCGGGCACTCGCCATCATGACCTTCGCGCGCAACGGAAGCATCACCATGACGATCGCCAGCCAGGTGTTCGTGCACGACCCCAAGGTGCTGGTGATGGTGACGGTGTTGACCACCGTATCGGTGGTGATCGGCGTTTTCGCGGTGATCGTGTTTCGCCGCTTCCCAATTGAAGCGCCGGACCACCCTCTCGTGGTTTCATGAAACAACACTCTACTTCCAGTCGGAGCAAAACATGAACGCAAGCGCCCTTGCCTTGGCCGGATACGTGGCCTGGTTCCTCGCCCTGCTGCTGATGCTGGGTGGCGCACGCGCTGCTGCAGTCGTGTCGGGGCAGCGCGCGCCGAACAGCTTCCGGCCCGACGGCACCGACCTGTCCCCCTTCGCCGCGCGGCTGACCCGCGCCCACGCCAATTGCTACGAGAGCTTTCCCTTTTTCGGCGGCACGCTGCTGCTGGCATTGGCCACCGGTTCGACGGCGATCACCGATCCGCTGGCGCTGATCGCGCTGGCCTGTCGCATCGGACAGTCGACCGTGCACATGGCGTCGACCAGCGTGATGGCGGTCAACCTTCGGTTCGCATTTCTCCTGGCCCAGATCGGTATCATTGGCTATTGGCTGGTCGTGCTCTGCGCCAAATTCCTGGGCAGCTGAACGATTGCAGGGCAGGCGACTCGACTTCAATTCACCAACGGAGGCAAGACCATGGCAAGCAAGTCCGCACAGGTACCGCGCCGGGGCAAAACCTCCACCTCGCGACCGCGCCGGGGGCGAAAGGCCCCCCCCGTGCTGTCGGTCGTAGGGGGGAAGGACGCCGGGCCCGCCGCTGCCGAGGCTCCGCAAGCCGTCTCCAGCCCCGCGCCGAAGCACCACAGAAAAACCAAGCGCACGTTGACGCCCGACAACCTGGTCAGGACGCTGTCCAGATTCATCAGGTCGGGATGGGTCCTCACCGGGGCGCTGATTCGGCCCAAGACATCACCGGCACTGCGCGAAAAGGTCGTGCTCGGGGTGACGTCGGTCAACGACTGTCGCTACTGCAAGTGGGGCCACACGCACTGGGCGATGGCCCATGGCGTCTCCCTCGACGAGGTCAACCAGATTCTCGGTCATGAGACCGAGGCGCTGAAGGCGCTGGACCCGGCCGAGGCCGCCGCGATCCTGTTTGCCCAGCATTACGCGGAGCATCACGACCAGATCGATCCGGAGTCGATCGAGAACCTGCGCAAGTACTACAGCAACGCGCAGATCGACGAAATCATCGCTTATATCCGCGCCATTACGCTGGGCAATCTGGCCGGCAACACGGTCGATGCGTTCCTCGGCCGCTTTCGCAGCCACGGCCACACTTCAATCTTCTTCGAGGGCATCGTCACGGCGCTCGCCTCGCCGGCGCTGATTGCGGTGACCATCCTGTCCGCGTTCGACCGCGAGGTGCGCATGGACAAGATGCGGCTGCCGAGGCTCTGAGCCGGCGGAAGACCGCGAATTCGCGGGACCGCAGCCTATTCGGGAACCGCTGCCACGCCCACCTACCTGCTGCACCGGTTGGACCGGCCGGTCACACGGCGAAGGCCGCAGGGCTCTGGCGGAGGCGTACATCTGACAGCAGGCGACCCAGCTCTTTCCTGACGACGGCGTAGCACTCGCAGGTGCCGGCCTCCAGTCCGGACCGTTCGAGCACTGCGATGTGGCCGCGGCGGTAGCGGATGACCCCGGCGCGTTGCAGATTCCCCGCCGCCTCCGTGATGCCTTCCCGGCGTACGCCCAGCGCATTGGCGATCAATTCCTGCGTCATGACCAACTCGTTCGACGGCAATCGATCGAGGGTCATCAACAGCCATCGGCACAGTTGCTGCTCGATCGAATGGTGCCGGTTGCAGGCAGCGGTCTGGAACATCTGCGTGATCAGCGCCTGCGTATAGCGCAACAACAACCGATGCATGGCCCCGGCGCGATTGAATTCTTCCATCAGCAGCGCGGATTTCAGGCGATAACCGTGGCCGGCGGTCTGCACAACAGCGGCGCTTGGCGTGGTATCGCCCCCCATGAACAGCGACACGCCAACGACGCCTTCATTGCCCACGCCCGCGATTTCGGCTGCCGCGCCGGACTCGACGACATAGAGCAGCGACACAATGGAGGTCGTGGGGAAATAGGCATGCTGCAGCCGGCCGCCGGGCTCGTAGAGCGTTTCGCCGAGGCGCATCGGGACCGGTTCCAGATGCGGCGCCAAACGCTCGAACTCCGCGGCGGGCAGCGCGGCGAGCAGGTGGTTGTGGTTGGGGCCGTGCGGCAGGGACATGATGGATTGTCTTGATCCCGCGGTCTATTTCGCTGCCGCAAGTTCAACACCGACACCCCGGTAGCCAGTGAAGCGGCAGGACTGGTCGAACATCGGCTCCCCGCTCACCCGGAAACGCTGCGTCGAGCCATCGGCGTTAATGCGGTTGAACAGGAAGTCCAGGAACGGCTGCCGATTCGCGATCATGGCCCGAAGTTCCGCTCGCTCCGCCTCGTTCCAGCCGGTCGACGCGTCAAGGCTCCTTTCGCCGGCAAGCGTGTCGACCCTCAATCCAAGCATTTCCAGGACCGGACCGGACACCTTGGTGAAGTTCCCGTTCTCGTCCTGCTCCCAGTACCAGTCGGAGGCCAGCTCGCTCAGGCTGCGATAGCGCGCTTCGCTTTCGCGCAACTCGGCGGTCCGTTCCCGGACGGTCTCCTCCAGGATCCTGTTGTGGTCCTCGAGTCGCTTGTACAGCAGCCGGACTTCCAGCATGTTGTGAATGCGCGTCTTGACTTCGATCAGGTCGAACGGCTTGCTGATGAAATCCTTCGCGCCGGCCTGCAACGCACGCAGCTTGTGACCGGGTTGGGCGGTGAGCACGATGACCGGCAGGTAGGGGTCGGCCTCGCTAGTCTTCAGGGCGTCCATCACCTGGAAGCCATCCATGCCCGGCATCTGCAGGTCGAGCAGGATGAGATCGTAGCGATCCCTGCGATGTCGCGCGCAGACCTCTTTTGGATTCGTCGTCGATGCGACACGAGTGTAGCCAGCCTGCGCAAGCAGCTCCTCGAGCAGGCTGACGTTGGGTTCCTGATCGTCGACGATCAGTATTCTGGCGTCGAGGATCTCGCGCGCTCCGATGATCATGCCGGTTTCCCGGGTTTATCGCGAGGCGATTCTGTCGACGCGGCGTTCAGTGCGAAATCGATCGTTTCCATGAATTCGTTGACCTTGATAGGCTTGGTGAGGTAACGAAGGAACCCGGCCTCAAGGCCCCTGTCGATGTCCCTGGGCATGGCGTTGGCGCTGAGCGCGACCACCGGGATGTGCGCCGTCGACGAGTTTGCCGCCAGCAATCGGAGTGCCGTGATGCCACTGATGCCCGGCAGGTTGATGTCCATCAGGATCACATCCGGCTGGGACGCGCAGGCGATCTCGATGCCGCGATTGCCGTCCCGCGCAGTCAGCAGGCGTATGTCGGTCCGGCGCGCGATGATCTCCTCGACGAGCAGCAGATTGGCCGGATTGTCCTCGACATAGAGCAGCGTGCGAACGATTGCGTCGGCAGCTGATTGTTTCAGGACGAAGCCCTCGGGTTCGGTCGCGTCGGCGACCAGCTGCGGTTCCGCCGCAAGCATCAGCTCGAACCAGAACATGCTGCCCTTTCCGACCGTGCTTTCGACGCCGATGGCGCCCCCCATCATCTCGACCAGCCGCTTGCACACCACCAGCCCGATGCCCGTGCCCTCCTCCGGGCGGGTCTCCCGCCCCAGGCGATTGAACGGCTGGAACAGCTGCGTCAGTTGAAGCGGCGTCAATCCTTCGCCGGTATCCGCGACGCCGATGCGCACGCGGCCCGGCGCGCTCGCCACGCAGTCCACGACGACCGTTCCGCCGGTCCGGTTGTATTTGATTGCGTTCGATAGCAGGTTGATGAACACCTGTTGCACCCGGGTGCGGTCGGCATTGACGAACAGTGGCGCATCCAGCTGCGGAAAGGTCACGTCGATGCCGCGCTGCTTGGCCTGCGATTCGATCAGGGGTTTGCAGTCGTCCATGACGTCGGCGAGCGAGCTCGCCTCGACCGACATCGACAGCTTCCCCGACTCGATCAGCGCGAGATCGAGAATCTCGTTGATCAGCTTCAGCAGGTACCACCCGGCGTGCAGGATCTGGTCGATGCTGCGCTTCTGCGAAACCGTCGGACTCGGCGAGCCGGACTCCATGAGCTGAGCGAAGCCCAGGATGGCGCTGAGTGGCGTGCGCAGCTCATGGCTCATGCTGGAGAGAAAATCCGACTTGGCGAGGTTGGCCTTTTCCGCCAGAGCCATGGCCTGCTGCAGCTTCAGCTCGACCTGCTTGCGCACCGAATTGTCGGTGCCGATCAGCAGGTAGCCGATGATGCCGCCGAAGTCGTCGCGCAGCGCGGTGATCGACACGATGGCCGGAAAGCGGCTGCCGTCCTTGCAGATATAGGTAAGTTCGTAGACGTCCTCGATTCCCCGCGAGGCCTTGAACGCGAGCGCCTCGAAACCCGGCGCAATCTCCGTGGCGAGCTCCCTGCTCAGGTCCGCCGCGCGGGCGATCACTTCATCCGGATCGTGGATGTCGCTAGGGCTGATCCTGTCGACGACCTCGGCAGCCCGATAGCCCAGCATGTGCTCGGCGCCGACATTGAACAGTTGAATGATGCCTTTCTCGTCGGTGGCGATGATCGAGAAATTCGCACTGGTCAGGATGGCGTTCTGCAGCGCCCCGGTCCTGAGCAGTGCTTCCTGGCGCAGCCCCTCGGAGACGCGGGCCGCATTGCGGGACTCGTCGCGAATGCCGGCAGCGGTATCGTTATTGGACATGGCCATGGGGTGGTCGGCGCCGGCAGGAGCCGACTACGGCTGGGCGCGCCGGTAGACGGTCTTCACGATCTGGTAGCACGAGCACGAGGCCGCCTCGAGTCCACGGGCGTCCAGAATCCGGATGTCGCCGCGACTGTAGGCGATCAGCCTGCGTTCCTTGAGCGCGCGGGCGGCCGCAGTGACGCCTTCGCGTCGAAGGCCCAGCATATGCGCCAGGAATTGCTGCGTCAGAGGCAGTTCGTCGGTGCCGAGGCGGTCGCGGGTCATCAACAGCCATCGGGCCAGGCGCTCCTCCGTCTCGTGATAGCGGTTGCAGGCGGCGGTCTGGGATATCTGCGCCATCAACGCATAGGTGTAGCGGTGGAGCGCGTCCTGCAGCGGCCGATTGCGGTCGAACTCGACTCGAAAGGGCGCCGAGGCCATCCGCAAAGCGGTACCGGAACCCTGCACCAGCGCGCGGACTCCCGAGACACCCATGCCCAGGATGAACGGCATGCCGGCCATGCCTTCGTTGCCGACCATGCCGACTTCGAGCGAGCGGCGCTTGTCCACCGCGGTGAGCAGGGAAATGAGCGAGTTGACGGGGAAGTAGACGTGACGGATCGCATTGCCCGGTTCGTAGAGCACTTGCCCCAGAGTCAATGCAATCGGCTCGAGCTGCGCCTCAAGGCGTCGGTATTGCCTCGGGGGGACGCTCGCCAGCACTCGATTGGTGAGCGCAATTCGGTTCGTCACTCGATTGGCCTTTGCTCATTGGACACGATTCGGCGCCGATCGCGACGCGTGCGATTGCGGGCGGTTGAGCACCGCTTCCGAAATTGGTCGCCCGGACCGACGCGCATGGTCCATTCTGGGCGCGCATTCGAGTCCCGTATGTTCGGCACCACACTTAGGGGGAATTCAGGTTGTGCAGGGCGTCGGGTGATTGACCCGCCGGGATGCGGAAGTGTTCGTCGACTGCGGGCCGAGCGATCGGCTTCCGGAATAGATGAGGGGCCGATGCGACTGCATCGGCCCCTCGCCCATTACCCGACTCGCGGGCGGGAACGGGTTGACACTAGCGCTTGCGGTTCTCCTCTTCGGGCCTCTGCTCGTCGCCGTCCTTCTTCTTGTCTTTCGGCGTGCCCGCATCCGGCCTGTTCCCTTTGCCTCCCGGGTCCGCCTTCGGGACCGGTGCGGCGACGATTTGCGACGGGGCCGGAGCCGCAGCCTGCCGCGGTGGCGGCGGCGCCGCGGCGGCCTGTCCACGCTGATCTCCATGCACGCGCTTGTCGGGCCTGCCGCGTTGGTCGGGCATTTGCGCGGCCGGTGCGGGCGCCGCGAGGACCGGCGGTGCGGTGGGCGGCGGTGCAGCGGCCTGTCCGCGCTTATCTTCCTGCGCGCGCCTGTCGGGCCTGCCACGTTGTTCCGGTGGCTGCGCGACAGCGGCCGGTGCCGCGACAACTTCCGCTCGTGCGGGCGGCGGCGCTACGGCCTGTCCACGCTGATCTCCCTGCGCGCGCTTATCGGGCCTGCCACGTTGTTCGGGCGGCTGCGCAGCGGGTGCAGGTGATGCGACGACCGGCGGTGCGGCGGGAGCCGGTGCGGCGGCCTGTCCGCGCTGATCCTCCTGCGCGCGCTTGTCGGGCCGGCCACGTTGTTCCGGCTGCGCGGTAGGTGCTGGTGATGCGACGACCGGCGGTGCGGCGGGAGCCGGTGCGACGGCCTGTCCGCGCTGATCCTCCCTCACGCGCTTGTCGGGTCCGCCGCGCTGGTCCGCTGGCTGCGCCGCGACTGCGGCTGCGGGCGGCGGACGCAAAGTCGACGGCGCCTGTTGCTTTTGCGAGATCACTTTGACGTCCGGCGCCGGCGCAGTCGCTTCACGCTTCAATTCCCTGCGGTTGGCGGCGTCGAGGGGCTGACCCGGATTGGCGGTCAGCTGCTGCTGTTGCGCCGCGAAGCCGACGGCCGCGGGCGGCGGTGCGGTGCGAGCGACCGCGCTTCGCTCGAATACGCGCGAAGGCGGCCTGTCACCCTGCGCAGCGGCGCCGCGTACGCTTCTCTCGGTCGGCACCACGGGCGCCACAAATGCCACCGGCACGCGTTCCACCACTTCCCGGGAGACTCGTACCGCCGACTTGGCCACCGGCTGCGACTGCACGAACGCGGTCGTCGGCACGGCGACCACCGCTCCCGGCACCTGCCGGTTGACGTAGACGACATTGGTGACGTTGGTGTTGTTGTAGTAGTTGTTGACCACGGTGGTGTTGACCACGGTATTGCTGACGTTGACCCGCTCGAAATAGCCGCGGCTCACCGGATAGGATGGGCGATAGACCTCGCGCGGTCCGAGCGGAAACCAGGCGACGCCACCGACGTTGCCGCTCGAGATTGACAGCTGGAAGTTGCTGCCGCCGACGAATGCCACCAGCGCGGGGGCGTAGTAGGCCTGGCTGCGCACGGGACCCGGTACCCAACCCCAGGTTCCGCGCAGATTCGCCCAGCGGCCATAATGGGACACGGCGAAGCCCCAGGGCGCGTCATCCACCCAGGTCCAGCCCCAGGGGTCGATCCAGGCCCAGTGACCGTCGCGGTACGGCGCCCATCCGGCGACCACGCGGTTCGGGACCCATACGTTCCCGTAGTTCGCGTCGACGCGCCACGTGCCGTTGGCATCGAGGTCCTGATAGCCGACCACGTCCTGCGAAACATAACGGGCGGAAACCGAGTTTTCATACCCGCGGTCGCGATCGCTGGCCCAGCGATCGAATTCATCGAGGCGCGGCGCGTCGACATACCTGTACTCGCCGAGGCCCGTGCCGCTGAAGCGATACGACTGCCGCGAGTCGACAACGTAGGCCGCGCCTTCTCCATAGACCTCGCCCTGGCCCTTGCGCACGATGACGTCCGTCGTATCGCCGCTGGGATCCACGGTGATCCGGTATTCGCCGGGTTGCCGCAGCGTGAACGCTAGGTTCGGCGTGTCGACCTCGAAGACCTGGTTGGGCGCGAAGCGCCGCACGCGCACGTTCAAGGTGCCCTGCATCAGTTGCAGCTGGGTGATCCGGTCATCGAGATTGAGCACGGATACGCCGGTGTCGGCATTCATCCGGATCACCGCGCCGCCGACCTGTATTTCCGCCCGCGCGCCCGCGTCCGTCCACAGCCGGTCGCCGGTGGTGAGCGGCCGATTGATGACTGCACGCACCCAGTCGTTCTCGCCGGCCGGCGAAAAACTGACCATGCCGCCCAGGTAACCGATACGCGCGACGCGCGACGGCGGGTCGGCGCTGGCCCAGCCGCTGAACGCCAACACGGCGATGCTTGCCGCGAAGGCGAAGGCTCGAAATCGAATCGTCTGCATTTGCATGGTGAACCCTTGCTGGAGGAGTGCGCTGTCCGGACCGGTGGAACGGATCGAACCGGACAACGTTGAATCAACTCGAAGAACGGGAAGTGGTACGGGATCGCATTCCCCGGACGCAATGGCGCCCGGGTGCGGCTGGCGGGAACGGTTGCTGCTCATTCCACGCCGGCGATGCTCCGTCGACGTACAGCTATAACGCGGCGCGGACCCCTTTCGATGACACGGCGGTCAATCGATCGTCGCGTGGGACGCGTGGGGCAGCTCCTGCCGCCGTGGCGGAGACAATGCGTGAACCGTGGCAGGAGCATCGGGTACATCCTGTTGCAATCATGTCGGTCAGCGTAAGGAGCACCGCGCTCGCCGTCTGTGCGCCAACGCACCGATCCCGGCGCGGGCGCCGTTGGCCTCTCGTCGTGATTCGGCGCTTCGCATCCACATCCATCGCCTGTTGCAGGTCTTCCACCGAGACTTCGATTCCCCTTGCAGATTGCGGTTGGTTCGCCAGCGCACCGACGGCTATTGCCTGTTCGCCGCATCGTTCCGGCATCCCCGCGACATGCGGATCCTTCACCCAAACGGAAAGACGACACCATGAACAAGACACTGACCCCTCTGCTGCTGGGTGGCATCATCGCCATGGCAGCCGGTTCGGCCGCGGCCGACAGCATCACGTTGTACGAAGGCGCCAACTACGGCGGCCGCAACATCACGGCCGATCGGCCGATAAGCAATTTTTCCGGCACTGACTTCAACGACCGGGCCCAATCAGCGGTCGTGCACGACGGTCGCTGGGAGATCTGTATCGACGCTGCCTTCAGCGGGGGTTGCTCCGTCCTCACTCCGGGCGCGTATCCCAGCCTCGGCGCCTACGGGAGCCGCATCAGTTCGCTGCGCCCGATCGAGGCGCGTCCGATCGGCGGTCGCACCGACGCCAGGGACCAATACCACGGAAGTCGCGCCGCGGAGGGTCGCGCCATGCCTGACGCCCGCGCAACGCTTTATTCCCGCCGCAACCTGTCCGGGCGATCCTTTCCGGTCGCCGACATGACGCCGGACCTGGACCGCACCCGGTTCAATGACCGGGCGGCGTCGCTGCGGGTCGAGAGCGGCTATTGGATTTTCTGCAGCGAGGC
This sequence comes from uncultured beta proteobacterium, assembly GCA_963712105.1. Lineage (GTDB taxonomy): Bacteria > Pseudomonadota > Gammaproteobacteria > Burkholderiales > Casimicrobiaceae > VBCG01. Next base: position 22,934 of record CAVQGR010000006.1, on the reverse strand, counting down.
CGAATTCCGCGGTGAGTGCCGGACCTTCGGTCCAGGCGATTATGCGTCGCTCCCGGGGATGAACGAGACCATCTCATCGGGCCGCCTCATCTCCGCCTACTATCCGTACGCCGACCGGCCGGATTGGCTGCGCGATTCAGCCCTGCAATCGCAGAACGAACCCTTTCGTCGCTAGTCGCCAGTCGTTCGGCCGGGTTCGTTGGCGAGCCGGACGGCAATGCGCGGCAGCAAGCGGTCGGATTCGCGCTTGACCACCTGATAGCACTCGCAGGCGCGCGCCTCCAGTCCCGGGCGGTCGAACACGGTGATCCTGCCGCGGCTGTACTTGATCAGCCCGGCGTCCTGCAGCTTGCCCGCCGCCTCGGTGACACCCTCGCGGCGCACGCCGAGCATGTTGGCGATCAACTCCTGCGTCATCGACAGTTCATTCGAGGACAGGCGGTCCAGACTGAGCAACAGCCATCGGCACAACTGCTGGTCAATCGAATGGTGTCGATTGCACACCGCGGTCTGCGCCATCTGGGTGATCAGCGCCTGGGTATAACGGAGCAGCAGATGCATCGTCGGACCGAAACGCCCGAATTCGTCCTTCATCAAGTCGGCCTTGAGTCGGAAACCGTGCCCCGCGCTCTGCACGACGGCGCGGCTGGGCGTCGTGTTGCCTCCCATGAACAGCGATATGCCGAGAATGCCTTCGTTGCCGACAATGGCGATTTCCGCCGATGCGCCATCCTCCATGACGTAGAGCAGCGACACGATCGACGTCGTGGGGAAATAGACGTGACGCATCCGGGTCCCTGACTCGTAGAGGACCGAACCGAGCGGCATCGGAATCAGTTCGAGATGCGGAGCGATCCGCTCGTAGTCGCTGGCTGGCAGGGCACCGAGCAGGCGGTTCTGATGGGGGTCAGCGTTTGCGGACGCGCCCGCGCGCGACTTGATCCTGGGTGACTTGTCCTCGAGTGGCATAGACGACTCCTTCCTGTCCCCGCGAATTCATGCTGCGGTTGAGGTCAAGGCAGTCTAGCCGAATTGGCAATTCCGTGTGCGGTACCGCCCCAACGCCGGCGACGGATGGGCGGGTCAGTCGAACGGCGGCTTCGCGGCCGCTCGTTGCATGTGTGGGCCAACGTACCGACGCGCCGGCCCTTTCCGGCCAATCTGGTTGAACTTCCCGGAGACCCATGGATACGCAGCCTCGCAACCTTGTCGGTCCTGCCCCAACCAGCGTGACTATCCGCATGTTGCGAGCGGCCTTCGCCCTACTGGTGGTCGCCGCCTTGTTCTACCTGCACGACAGCCGCGTTGCCGGGTTGCCGCCCTTCGGCTAGATGGAACACAACTGCCATGTCGGCGCTTCGGCATCGGCAGGGCCTGCATTCTGGAGACAGACAAGATGAACACGCTACTGAAAAACACGCTGGCGTTGGCCGGGATGGCTATGGCCATGCATGCCACCGCGCAGGTTACCTTCTACGAGGGTGAGGACTATGCCGGCAAGTCGTTCACCACGCAGAAGCAGATCGACAATTTCGATCGCTATGGCTTCAATGACCGTGCCTCCTCGGTCGTGGTGTTGCGTGACCGCTGGGAGATCTGCGAAGAGGCCCGGTACGGTGGACGGTGCGTGGTGTTGCGTGCCGGCCGATATCCATCGCTTGCCTCGATGGGGCTGAACGATCGCGTTTCGTCGGTCCGCGCCGTGAGCAGTGGCGCGCAGATCGAGAAGATGCGCTACGCGCCCGCGCCGGTGGCGATGTACGACTCGCATCGGCGCCACAACGAACGCCTGTACCAGGCAGAGGTTACCTCGGTTCGCGCGGTGCTTGGCCCCCCCGAGCAGCGCTGTTGGATCGAGCAGGAAAAAGTCGTGCAGAACCGGAGCGGCGCCAACGTTCCGGGAGCGATCGTCGGCGCCGTCATCGGCGGCATTCTCGGTCACCAGGTCGGCAGCGGGCGCGGCAACAGCGCCGCCACCGCCGGCGGCGCCGTCGCAGGGGCCGTGGTCGGCGCCAATGTCCCTCGCGGTGGCGGTCAGCAGGTCGTCACCCAGGACGTGCAGCGCTGTGCCAGCGAGCCCAGCCAGGGCCGACCCGACCACTGGGACGTCACCTATACATTCCGCGGCCAGGACCATCGCATGCAGATGGCCGCGCCGCCCGGGCCCACCGTGACGGTCAACCGGAAAGGTGAGCCGCGGGCCTGACACCCCGGCAAGGCAGTGACGGGATAAGGCGGCCCTGCGGGGCCGCTTTCCTTTTGCCGTCCATGTCGATCTGCGATGGAAGTACTGCGCACTGAGTGCGCCACCGCACAGACTGTCTTCGCTCCACGGTGGATCATAAGCGCTGGTGGGCTTCCACCATCGACTAGGTTCGCAAACAGGAGTCTGATCATGGCAAGAAAACTGCTGGCAATACTGACGATGCTGGGAATGCTGGGCCCGTTGGCCGCGATGTCCGGGTGCAACACCATGGCCGGCGCGGGCCAGGACGTCGAACGCGGCGGACAGGCGATCGAAAGCACCGCCAGGGATGTCCAGAAGAAGATGTAACGCAACGCGACGGCGGCCGGGTTGCCCGGTCAGTGCCCAGGTCCGTGGCGGTTGTCGTCGCGGCGACACGTTTGACCGGAACCCACGATGAACATGACCTTAAGTCTCGCCCCGCTCGTCTCGCTCATCGCCGGCATCCTGATTCTTGTGGTGCCGCGGCTGCTGAACTACATCGTCGCCATCTACCTGATCGCCATCGGTCTGATCGGACTGTTCGGCGCCGGAAACATGCGTCTTGCGTGACCGCGAGGGGCTGGCAATGTCCCGCCGTCGCCGCTGTCGGTCCTCGGCACACCGCCGAAACGACGGGAGCTTGCCTCGCAATGTCTGAGCCTTTGACCCGGCATCCGCACGCCGGTCCGGCGGCAGCGGCGCCGGTGGTTCCGGCTGTCCAACTACCGGTCGTGGCGCGCGGTCTGGCGCCGGCGATCCTGGCCGGAATCGCGGTGATCTTTGCGCTGCAATGGGCGCAAGCGTTCATCATCCCGCTATTGCTGGGAATCATCGCCGCGTACACGCTGAACTCCCCGGTCGTATGGCTGGAGCGGATCAGGATTCCACGCGCCGTCGCCTCCCTGATCGTGATGCTGGCCGTCATCGGCGCGCTCGCGGTTGTCGCATACTCGCTGCGTGGCCAGTTCCAGCGAATCGTCGAGCAATTGCCTGTCGCGGCAAGCAAGTTCTCCGCCGGCCTCGCCAGGCAGCAAACCGGCAATCCTGGGCCCTTGGAAAAGATGCAGAGCGCGGCGACAACCATGGAGAACGCGACGACCAAGGCGGCCGGCGGAGCTTCCGCTCCCATGCAAACCGGCACGCGCGTCGTGGTTGACCGCCCGCCTTTCAAGCTCAGTGAATTCCTGCTGTCCAACATCAACGGTGCATTGGGCGGACTGGGTCAGGCAATCATGGTGCTGTTCCTGACGTTCTTTCTTCTGGTGGGCGGCGACACCTTTAAGCGCAAGCTGGTGCGGCTGTCCGGGCCGACGCTGACGAAGCGAAAGATCACCGTGCAGATCCTGGACGACATCAACGATTCCATCCAGAAGTACCTGTTCATGATGCTGGTGACCAACGTGCTGGTCGGCCTGCTGACCTGGGCGGCCCTGGCCTGGATCGGCCTCGAGAACGCCGGGGCCTGGGCGGTGACGGCGGGACTGCTGCACGTGATCCCTTACCTCGGCCCCGGCGTCACCGCCATCGCCACCGGGATGGCCGCGTTCATGCAGTTCGACTCGTTCCCCATGGCGATGCTGGTCATCGGCGCATCGATGGCCATTGCGACGATCGTCGGAACCTTCGTCACGACCTGGATGACCGGGCGAATCGCCGGCATGAATGCCGCCGCGGTGTTTGTCTCGCTGCTGTTCTGGGGCTGGCTGTGGGGCGTCTGGGGCCTGTTGCTCGCCATCCCCATCATCGTGATCGTGAAGGTCGTGTCTCTGCACGTGGAGCAACTTCAGCCCGTGGCCGAGTTGCTCGGGGAGTGACGCCACGACCTCGAAGTGACCAGGCCAAGTGGAGGAGCAGTGAGCGCAGGCTGCACCACCGCCGCCCCTCGCCGCGACGCGCGACTCCTAGCCGCGCCTGCCGCCAAGGACCAGGAGCAGCGCACCCAGCGCGATCCCACCGACCCCGACCCAGATCGGCACGTTCACGGTCTCCTTGTCGGTGACCGAAAGTACCAGCGGCCCGATCTTGGTCTCATGCGTCTCCTTCGTATACGTGAAACCGCCATAGGCCAGTCCCAGAAAACCACCGACGATCAGCGCAAAGCCCACCATCCTGATTGCGTTCATGATTTCTCCTCCCCATCGGGATGACAACTGAAAACACAGTGACTGGTTCCCCTGGTTCCGGAACAAGTCGGAGCGCCCTAGAGCGAGCGGCGCCCGCTGATGACGTTGACCAGAATCATGACGATGGCCACGACCAACAGAACGTGGATGAACCCACCGATGGTGTAGGACGACACGAGTCCGAGAAGCCAAAGGATGAGAAGAACAACCGCGATCGTATAGAGCATGGAATGCACCCTTTCGTTGTCCGGTTTCCCGGTGGTTGGCGGAGATGACCGGTCAGTGATCGCTCATCGACGCAGTTTGAATTCCGGCGAAGGCCTTCGCGTCCGACCCGGCGATCACCATGATCTGTTCGCCCACATTCAGGCTTCGCGGCGTCGCCTCGTCGAGCACCTGCTTCGAGCCGTCGCCGAAACGCAGGACGATCTGATGCCGTATGCCGACGCCGACCTTCCGGCTGCCGTGCTCGCTGGCGACCACCGAGGCAACGGTATCGCCGAGTGATTCGACGCCGTCGCGGTCCGGGTGAACCAGCGCTTCGCTGCGAATGACGAATCGCGCCGAGTCGCCGGCATCGCAACTCATTGCCAGTGCATGAAGCGTCTCGATCCGTCGCACCGATTCGACGACGGCGCATCCTGCGCATTTAGCCCGTTTCCGCCTCTTGCCGGTTGCGGGCGAAGAGCTCTCGGGAGCACTCGCCACATCGACCACGTCGGCGAGTCGCGGTTCAGGCGGACGCGAAGCCAATTCGACAGCATGATCTGCCGCCGCGCCAGTCACCATGGGCCAGCCGGCAATCGTAGCAATGCCGACGCAGCAGGCAAGCGCAACTGTCATACGCATTCCCGTCTGCCGCATTCCGGACCGCTGGCTGCTCTTCATGCTTCGAAGATAGTGATTCGCGGGGTATCGGTCGGTACGGTGGCACACACAAACGACTCAGCCGGCCGATCACGGCTTGGACCCGCCGGCCGCCATGGCTGGCGCCATATTTGAAAGACCGGACATCGGGCAGCCGTGAGCGCCGGACCAAACTGTGTGCGACAGCGAACAGACCCGCGCGCAGATGGTCACTACGATTCGCCTCATCCCATTCGGATTGCGCCATCCGGCCTCCGGGGGATCCCGCAAGGAGCATTTCATGAGCATCGGCACCATCCTGTTGATCGTTCTCGTCCTCATGCTGATCGGCGTATTGCCGGTCTGGAAGCACGCATCGGGTTGGGGATACGGCCCGGGCGGCGTCCTCGGCACCGCGCTGGTCATTGTCCTCATCCTGTTCCTGATGGGCCGGATCTAGCGCCGCGGTTCTCGACATTCACGCTATCTTCGACATGTGCCTCAAGTGACGCGGCCGCTCGCCCAACGCATGGCTGAAACCAGGACCGCGCGTTGGGGACCGCGGCGCGCCCGACGAAGGGCCGCGTTGGGAACGAACAACACGAGATCGGCTTCAACGCGTCGTTCATCGTCGATGGCCAGCTCGCCGGGGAACCGGTGCGTCTGTTCCGCATCTATGCCGAAGGCGACTTCATCGAGGCCGCGACCGACACGCCGTTCTTCCGGAGTGGCGAGACCAAGTACGGCAAGCCAATCATCGACCGCGTGATCACGCGCTCGATGCCGCTTCCGGACGCGGCCAAATGCGTATGCGCACCGCATTCCTCGTGACTTGCGAGCACGGCGGCAACCAGATCCCGGCGCCGTACAGGACACTCTTTGCTGGCCAGCGACCGCTGCTCGACTCCCACCGCGGCTTCGATCCCGGCGCGCTGAGAATGGCCAGGGCGCTGGCAGCGGCCCTCGATGCCGCACTCGTGGCCGCGACCGTCAGCCGCCTGCTGGTCGACCTCAACCGCTCGCTCGGCCATCGGCACCTGTTCTCGTCCGCTACGCGCGGGGCGCCCGCTCGGCTGCGCGAGCAAATCGTAGCCCGGCACTATCGGCCGCATCGCGCCGAGGTCGAGCGGCTCGTTGGCGCATCAGTCGGGCGTGGCTTGTGCGTGATTCACATCGCGTCGCACAGCTTCGCTCCGGTCATCGACGGCACCGCGCGCACGGCCGATGTCGGGTTGCTCTACGACCCGCGCCGCCGCCCCGAGTCTGCGCTGTCCGCACGCTGGAAGGCCGGGCTGGTCACGCGAGACCCGGCACTGCGCGTACGGCGGAACTACCCGTACGCCGGGAAAGACGACGGCTTGACGGCGCATCTGCGCACTCGCTTCGGCCCCGACGACTATGTCGGGATCGAGCTCGAGATCAGCCAGCGGATCGTTGCCGCCGGCGCCCCCCAGTTCCCCGCGCTGCGTCGCGTGCTGATCGAGACGCTTCGGTCCGCTGCCGCCACTTGAGCCGGGCGCGACTGCCGTCATTCGTCGCGACGAGTGTCGCCCTGCCAACCCAGCCCGCGCGCGCATGCGCGCCGCACCAACCGGAGGCCTCCAATGCAGATTCAAGTCGGCTTTGAGATGGTTTACGACTGCCCGCAACCGACCCCAATGATTCTGGCGCTCAACGTGCACTTCACGCGGGTGTCCGATCTCGTGAGCCGTGATGATCTCGTCTTCGACCCGCCGGTCCCGATGGCGGCGTACCGCGACAGCTTCGGCAACTGGTGCACACGGATCGTCGCACCCGCGGGCAAGACGCAAATCACGGCTAACGCGCTCGTCAGGGACAGCGGTTTGCCCGACGTGATCGTACGCGACGCGAGGCAGACGGCGGTACCGGACCTGCCCGAGGAGGCGCTGCTGTTCCTGCTCGGCAGTCGCTATTGCGAAACCGACAAGCTGTCGGACATCGCGTGGGGCCTGTTCGGGAACGCGCCGACGGGATGGGACCGTGTGCAGGCGATCTGCAACTACGTGCACGGCCACATCGAATTCGGTTACGAGCACGCGCGGATGACGCGGTCCGCGCTCGAGGCCTACTACGACCGCACCGGCGTGTGCCGCGATTACACGCACCTGGCCGTAGCATTTTGCCGCTGCATGAACATCCCGGCCCGCTACTGCACCGGGTACCTGGGAGAAATCGGCATGCCGCCGCCGTACGGACCCATGGACTTCGCGGCGTGGTTCGAGGTCTTCCTCGACGGCCGCTGGCATACGTTCGACGCGCGCAACAACATGCCGCGCATCGGCCGCGTGCTGATCGCGCGCGGACGCGACGCGTCGGACGTCGCACTCAGCAACTCGTTCGGCCCCAACACACTGGAGAGTTTCCGCGTCTGGACGGACGAGGTCCCGGCGGCGTGACCCGGATGGTGCAGTCGACCCCACGACTCGCTCGGCCATCTGGCCCCGAGTGAGTACGTTAAAGCAGGTCAGAAGCGAAGTTTCGAAGTGGCCATTTTCCAGTTACGACCTGTCCACAAACGGGGCCAACGTCACAGATGCAATGTGCGTTCCCGAACAGATGGTGATCGAAGGGCGGTTTACAGTATCAGTTCGCCGCTGCGATCCGCGGCAGTTCGTATCGGTTATCAGAGACGACACCATGGCCAAGGCAAAGCACACCACGCGGACAAGGGTCGATGTCGTCGAGAGTGCCCGAGATGTGAACTTGCGCGAACAGGCAGAAGAGGTGCTGCTGAAAGCGGGCGCTCTGCAGCGAGCGATTTTCAACAGTGCCAACTTCTCAAGCATCGCCACCGATGCGAAGGGTGTCATCCAGATTTTCAATGTTGGCGCCGAGCGGATGCTGGGCTACACCGCCGCCGAAGTCATGAACAAGATCACTCCGGCGGACATTTCAGATCCACTGGAGTTGGTCGCGCGCGCCAAGGCATTGAGCATCGAACTCGCGGCCACGATCACGCCCGGTTTTGAGGCGCTGGTCTTCAAGGCCTCGCGCGGAATAGAGGACATCTACGAGCTCACCTATATCCGAAAGGACGGGAGCCGATTCCCGGCGGTGGTGTCCGTCACGGCACTACGCGATGCGCAGGACGGCATCATCGGCTATCTGTTGATCGGAACCGATAACACCGCGCGCAAGCTGGTCGAAGCTGAGCAACGGAAGCTCGACCAGCGCCTACGCGACCAACAGTTCTACACGCGCTCGCTGATTGAATCCAACATCGACGCCCTGATGACCACCGATCCTGCAGGCATCATCACCGACGTAAACAAGCAGATGGAGGCGTTAACCGGCTGCACGCGCGACGAGCTGATCGGGGCACCCTTCAAGGGCTTTTTCACCGATCCGGAGCGCGCCGAAGCCGGGATCAAGCGCGTGCTGAGCGAAAGGAAAGTCACCGACTATGAACTGACGGCCTGCGCACGCGACGGCAAGCAGACCGTGGTGTCCTACAACGCGACCACCTTTTACGACCGGGACCGCACGCTGCAGGGAGTATTCGCCGCAGCGCGCGACGTCACGGAACGCAAGCGGGTGGAAGCAGAACTGCAGCAGGCCAAGGCCATGGCGGAGACCGCGAGTCAGACCAAATCCGATTTTCTGGCGAGCATGAGCCATGAAATCCGGACGCCAATGAATGCGATCATCGGCATAGCCGACCTGCTTGCGAAGACGCCTCTCTCCCCTGAGCAGGACAAGTATGTGCAGATCTTTCGCCGTGCCGGCGACAATCTGCTCCATCTGGTCAACGATATCCTCGATTTGTCGAAAGTGGAAGCCTCACAGCTCGAACTGGAGCGCACCCGCTTCTCGCTGGACGATCTGATAGGAAAGGTGACGGAGATGTTGGCTGTCCGGGCCCAGGAAAAGGGGCTGGCCCTGGTGTGCGAGATCGCGCCGGAAGTCCCCCGCAAACTGATAGGCGACCCGACACGGTTGCGTCAGGTGCTGCTCAATTTGCTTGGGAACGCGGTCAAATTTACGGAATCCGGAGAAGTGGCCCTCCGGGTCACGCCTGACCGGGAGGCCTCCGCCTCGGGCGTCTTGCGGTTCACGATTTCGGACACCGGCATCGGAATCCCGGACGAAAAACTGGGTGCGGTATTCGAACGATTCACGCAGGCGGACTCGTCCACCACGCGCAGGTATGGGGGTACGGGCCTGGGACTCACGATCTCGAAGCGGCTGGTGGAGTTGATGGGCGGGCGAATCTCGGTCGAGAGCAATCTCGGCAAGGGCAGCATATTTTCGTTCACAGTGCCGCTCGGGATCTGGTCAGAGGCGACTTTGCAGGCGACCGCGCCGGTGGGTGCGTGCCCCGAACTTCCGCTGCCGAACCTATGCATTCTTCTGGTGGAGGACTCGCCTGACAATCGGACGATCACGGTGGCCTATCTGCGAGACACTCCGTACCGGGTGGAGATCGCCGAAAATGGCGCCATCGCCGTCGACAAATTCACCGCCGGGAAATATGACCTGGTGCTGATGGACCGGCAAATGCCGGTGATGGATGGCCTGACCGCGACGCGGGCGATCAGAGAGTGGGAGCAGGCGACTCATCGGCCGCCGACGCCGATCATCGCGCTGACGGCCTCTGCCTTGAAAGGCGATCAGGAAAAATTCGTGGCGGCCGGGTGTACCGCCTATTTGACGAAACCGATCAAACAGGATGTGCTGCTGCAAGCGATCAAGGAGCATTCCATGGGGGGGGCGTCTGGCTCAGGAAATGGGGAGAGCGGCCGCAGTGACACGATCGTTGTGCGCGCGAATCCGACACTTGCAGATCTTATCCCCGGCTTCCTGCAGAATCGCAGGCATGACGTCACCGCGATGCTGGACGCTCTCGACGGGAGTGACTTTGCGATAGTGGAGAATCTTGGGCACGGCATGAAGGGCGCCGGCGGAAGCTGGGGATTCCAGGGCATCACCGACATCGGTGCCGCCCTCGAACTGGCGGCCGGGAGCGGCGACAACGAAGGGTCGCGCAGATGGGTGGGTGAACTGTCCCGGTACCTGGATCGTGTGGAGATCGTCTACGACTAGCTCGCCACACGATTACTGCTGCGAGCTTCTGGTGAGGCAGGCGCGGACGCGTGCCGTGAGCTGGGGGATCGAAAACGGCTTCGTCACGTAGTCCGTCACCCCCGCATCAAATCCGGCGCGCGTGCTGGGCTCATCGGTCATGGCCGTGAGCATCAGCACCGGCAGGCGTTGTGTCTCGGGCTTGGCCCGGAGCGCTTTCATGACGGCCATCCCGTCCATCCCGGCCATCTTGTAATCCAGCACGAGGAGATCCGGCATGCGTTCGTCGATCATCCGAAGCGCGTCCGAGCCGTTAGTCGCCGTGCCGACGATGTACTGCTCAGACTCGAGCGCGCGCACGATCATCATCAGCGTATCGGGTTGGTCGTCCACCGCCAGGATGTGAAATCGGCGCTGCGCGACGGACGCCTGGAGCGGAGCCTGCCCGACGAACGGCAGCAGTGTAGGGCGCGGCTCCAGGACGATCTCGCAGCCTTCGAAAGCGCAGAATACGTCGAGTCCAGTACCGGCCTGCAGTGCAAGGCTGCGGGCCCTGCGTTCGATCTCCTCTATGAATGGGTCGTCGTGGCCCGGATCGTGGTGGGTCAGTGCAACTCGCCGAACTCCGGCGGCTGCGGCAATTTGTACCACGTAGTTGTATGTGCTGTGTCCCCAGGTCTTCTTCGACGGATACTCCTCGGGCGTGTACTGCGCGTCATGAATAACGAGATCGGCGTCGGCCATGAATCTCGCGTGTCGGCGATCTCCGTCGTGCAGAATGGATTCGATGAGGCCCCGCTCGGCGCCTGCGCGCCAGAGTTCGTCGGAGAACGGCTCATGGTCCACCAGATAGACTATCGCCACGCCGTCCGCTTCGACCCGGTAGCCCACGGTCATGGCCGGGTGATTGAGGAATTGCGTGGCGACTCGCGCGCCACCGATCGTGTGGATGCCCTCGGTCAGGTCGTGATAGGTGATCTTCGCCGGGAGTTGATTCAGGTCGATTGGGAAATAGGTGTACTCCATCTGGCCGGCCAGCACATCGCGCAGCGGACCACGGCTGCCTTCAGGGCCAAAGATCGCAACGGAGTTTCCGTTGACAAATGCCGGAGTAAAGAACGGAAACCCCTGGATGTGATCCCAATGCGTATGTCCGAGGAGGATGTTCGCGTTGATCGCTTGCATCCCCCGGGTCATCAACTCGGCTGCCAGCCCGCGAGCGCCGGTGCCGCAATCGAAGATCAGCAGGTCGCCGCTGGCGGTCGTCAACTCGACGCACGAGGTATTCCCGCCAAAGTGGATCGTGCCCGGCCCGGGAGTTGCGATCGACCCTCTCGTACCCCAGAAACGCACTCTCATGGTTCTTCGGGTCCCTTATGAGCGGCATCAATCGATAGGAAACGCGATCCCACCTTTCCCGCAGGCTCCACCAAGTGGCGACGCCGATTCCGCGCTTGCAGGTCCTGCACGATCGACCATTTTGCTCTCCGGCCACTCGCTCGACAATGCCTATTCCGTTGACCGCCATGCGGCTCGAATCAATGCGCTCCCAGGAGTGTCTGGACGACGCAACCCTTTGATGGTTTGGCTCCCCGACCTGGGCTCGAACCAGGGACCTGCGAACTGACAGAACGTATCGAAAATCGGGCGCAAATCCAGGTTGGAAGCGGGTTTCGGTGTTTCTAAGTCTCGCTACAGTTGATTCCAGACACGAGACTCGCGTGATTGAATCGGTTATTCGTCGAACGTTCCATGATAGCCTCGACTGCCAAGAACTGAATGTTCGCGTTGTTCCAAAGCCTCCCAACTGCCGTGATGCGAGATTACATGCCGCGATGGCGCTGCGCAGTCGCCATCCTCAGCGGAGTGATGGCGGGCTGTGGTGGCGGCGCGGCGGCTCCCCCCGCCGACTTCGCTGGCCCGGTCGGTATCGGCAACGGCCGCGCCATCCACATGGAGTGCCGTGGAAGCGGGACCCCGATAGTCGTGCTCGTATCGGGACTTGGCGAGCGCGCCGACAATTGGATGCACTTGCCCAACCCGGGACCGGCGGACCAGGCCGTTTATCCGGCGGTCGCCGGATTCAGCCGCGTGTGTGCCTATGACCGCCCAGGCACAGCGACGGCTACGGCAACCGGCCTCAAGTTGAGCCGTTCGACGCCAGTGCAGCGCCTGGCGACAGTGAAAGACTCGGCCGCCGACCTGAATCTCCTGTTGACGGCATCGGGCGAAACAGGACCGTATGTCCTCGTCGGTCATTCGCTGGGCGGCCCGATCGTCCGCCTCTATGCCGCCGATCACCCGAACAACACTGCGGCGCTCGTCCTGAACGACGCTCTGAGCGAAGACCTCGGTGACGGCCTCACACCCGAGCAGCTGGCGAACTTCGAAAAGCTCAACGACCCGACGGCGCAGGGTCGCCCGGCCGGATCGGAAAACCCATTCTTCAGCGCTGCCCTCGTCCCGCAGCTGCGGGCCGCACGGCCGCCGCCGCGGGTTCCGACGATCGTGCTCACCGCCGACACCTGGCTGCTGACCGCAGAAGCAATCGCCTCTGGCGCTTTTCCGCCGTTCGTGAATTTGGCCTTCTCGGATGCGCTCTGGGCGTCGCAGCTCGTGGCGCAGGACAAGTTGGCGGCGAAACTGCCGGGCGCCCAGCACATCACCAACACCCACGCCACCCACTACATCCACATCGACAACCCGGGCCTGGTGATCGGTGTGATCCGTGGGGTCGTCGACGCTGTGCGCTCGGCGGCGGCTTTTAGGAAAAGCAGGATGCTAGGGCGCCCCTCGGGAAGCGGCGGACTTCGCCCATCCGGCGCGGGGTAACACGGCCAGGGTGTTGCGGACCGTAGGTGGCTATTAGTGGCTAGGCGTCGCTCTTTGCCGGGTCTGTCGTCCGGCCGAGTTGCGTACGCAAGGCGTCGACCATCCCGGGCTCGCCGCGAACGTGGAAGAACGTCCCTGCATCGTCCGCGCGCTCCTCCAGCACCTCGAAGGCATCAAAGATGTTCCTGCGCAGTTTCTGCTCCGACCACGCAAGAAATATTTCAGCTTCGACGAGATCGCGGCGGAAAAACGCCAGCAACGTCGTACGCAGCATCTGAACGTCGTCGCTGCGTCGCGCACTCAACACCATGCAGTCGGGATACTTCTCTCGCAGCCTGGCTTCCATGGCCGCCTGTGCTTCCGCGTCGCCCGTGCAATCGATCTTGTTGAAGACGTGAATGCGCGGCACGGCCTGCGCGCCAATCTCATCCAGCACTTCGTTGGTTACCAAAAGTTGCCGTTCAAAGCCGGGATCGCTGGCGTCGACGACGTGGAGGAGCAATGAAGCCTCCTTTGCCTCCTCCAGCGTTGACTTGAACGAGGCGACAAGGTCGTGCGGCAGATTTTCGATAAAGCCGACCGTGTCGCTGAGCAGCACTCTTGGCACGCTCTCGGGATGGAGCGCTCGCACGGTGGTATCGAGGGTCGCGAAGAGCTTGTCGGCAACCAACACCTCGCTTCCGGTGAGCGCGCGCATCAGGGTCGACTTGCCGGCGTTGGTGTAACCCACCAGCGCCACCCGTGCCAGTCCCTGGCCTCCTTCCCGTCGTGCGCGCTGCGTCTTGCGCTCGACATCCATCGCAGTGATTTCCTGCTTTAGCTCCTTGATGCGCTCACGGATTTTCTGCCGGTCAAGCGCGCTATGTGTCTCCCCGGCGCCCCGGCCGCCGGTACCACTGCGCTGTCGCCCCTTCGGCCCCGCCAGTTTGGCCGCTTCACGCAGCCGCGGCCCCATATAGCCAAGGCGCGCGATCTCCACCTGGGCGCGCGCTGCAGGCGAACGCGCATGCCGGTGAAAGATTTCCAGGATGACCATGGTGCGGTCCATGACTTCGCAGCCGACATCGATTTCGAGGTTGCGCGCCTGTGATGGAGAAATATCATGGTCAACGAGGATGACGTCAGCCCGGCGGGTCTCAGGATCGGCGGCTGATCGCAGCGCCTCCTTCGCTCTGGCCGCTCCACTCTTTGCCGCCTGCTTGTCGCTGGCGGGCCCGGAGGAAGGATCAGGTTCGCCTTCCACGAAGCGGCGCACCTCCTGCCGCTTGCCCACCCCAAGATAGCCAGTCGTGTCGAATGCGACACGTTTCTGTACGAACGTGCCCACGATCTCGAAGCCCAGCGTCTTCCCCAGACCGCGCAGCTCGTTCACCGACAGATCGAACTCGATGTCGCTAACGCCGGGCAGTTGCACGGCAGCAACGACGGCACGTGTCGGGACTTCCTTTGTTTCATTTCGCATGCGCAGAGGGTTCCTGGTGGTAGCGCGACCGCGCCAAAGACAATCACCGCCCACGCAATATACGTTGTGCCGCAAACGGCTGCATGACAGCTACATTCGGCGCAGAAATACAAAAGGGGTTGCATCGACATGACGCAACCCCTTGAATTCTTGGCTCCCCGATCTGGGCTCGAACCAGGGACCTGCGGATTAACAGGCCGTCGCGAAGTTACGTCTTTTCCGCCACTCAGGTCCGATTCCGTTCTGCAATTTCCGCGGGCTCCGGCGCTTTCACGCCCCGAAAGCGTCAATAGTCAAGCATTTTGCGGAACAGCGGACGCCACCTTTCCACAACCTTCAACTGGGCCGAATTGGCGGCGATAACGAGCCTAGCGCCTGCGATTCTATCACCCCGCTCCACTTCGGTTTCGGATGTCCGCTATTCGGACGAGTGGAACGCCCGCTGCCGACCTCAAGCCGTCCTCCGATCTGCCGCAATGCCGCCGTTCGACGACGGAAGAACAGACGTTCCAACAGCAGGCATGGGCGGTGGGGCGCGGGCGTGCACGGATCAGTTGCGCGGCGGCTTGACAATGTTCTCGACTTGCCCGAGGCGCTTCATAGCCTCCATCGCCTGCAATGAGTTGTAGTTGATGTTGCTTGCGTTCAGGCTGCTGCCTTGCTGGAACGGATAGTCGGACAGTGTCTTCAGGAAGCCGCCGAGCTTCTGCCGCACGGGTACGAACAGCCAGATGTTGTCGGCATACCAGCGCAGGTACATGCCCGACTCGTGCCGTGCCTTCTCGTACAGGTCGGCGCGCAGGTTGACGATTACCGGCCAGCCCGGTGACCACCATTCGATGCAAATTCATGTCGCCACTCCCTTTGATCGCGCGCCGGGGGGTCCTCACCCACGAGCGGCCCGACGCTTACCGATTCTTCCCGATCGTCAACCGGGCGCAAACTGGTCTTTGGTTTAGTTGAGGACCGGCTTTCGAGGCGTCAACTCATCGCATCTGGGTACTGCCGGGGCGGCCTTTGTGCCACTTCATCGGGACCCGCGCTGGCTGAGTCTCGGGCAGCATTGCATTCCGAGGAACGGCGGGCACCCCATCCAGGCGCGCCCGCCTTCGCCACATCTCGCTTGTTCACACGGCTATTCGCCCGCGTGGCTGGTCGTCTTGGACTCCTGCATTGCCTGGATGACCTGATCGAGGTTGTAGCTCGATGGGGTCTGAAGCGCCGGGAACTGCTTGTAGGTCATCAGCTCCTTCATCCACAACATCTGCCCGATGGGTAGCAGGTTCCAGTCGTAGATGTAGGCCGTGCTCGGCGCCGCCAGCGCGCCGCCCATGCCCAAGAGAGTCAACTGATCTGCTCCCACGGCCGTCTCGAACGGATCGCGCTTGATGTTGTTCACCTGCGTCCAGTGATAGGACTGGACCCCCAGCAGGCCGCCCGTAGCGTTCGAGGCCGCCATCGCGTAGTAGAACTTCCAGTTCTTGTAGCGCACCGCCGAGGGATGTGTTCCGCTGTAGTAGAAGAGGGTGTCGCGCGCGGAATCCCCCTGACCTTCGAGGTAGGCGCGCTGGTCGAAGCCATCGAGTGTCGTCTTGACAATTCCCGGATACGCGCCAGCTTCGATCTTCTTCTTCAGTTCGTCGCCCTTGGCGCCGCCGGCGATGTTAACGAGCGTGGGCAACCAGTCCAGCATGCGAGAAGATCTGATCCTTGACGATGCCCGGCTTGATGTGTCCGGGCCAGCGCGCCATCATGGGGACTCTCATGCCGCCTTCCCAGGTCGTCAGCTTCCCGCCCCGGAACGGCGTGACGCCGCCATCCGGGAAGGTGATGACCTCGGCCCCGTTGTCGGTGGTGAAGACCACGATCGTGTTGTCGAGCTCGCCCATGGCTTCCAGCTTCTTGAGCACCTCGCCAACGTTGTCGTCAAGCTGCTTCATGCCGACTTCGTTGATGCCCCAGTCCTTGCCGCCCTTTACGCCCAGCATGGCCTCGTACTTGGGCGAGAGCATGGTCGTGATGTGCATACGCGCCGGGTTGTACCAGACGAAGAAGGGCTTGCCGGTCTTCTTGGGATCGTTGCGGTCGAGGTAGTCGATGACCTTGGCTGAAATTTCCTCGTCCACGGTCTTCGAGCGCTCCAACGTCAGCGGACCTTCATCCTTGCAGCTCTGATTCTTCTCCGTGCCATCCGAAGACTTGCAGGCGATAATGGGTCGCGGTGGGGTCATGCACAGCGTGGTTCGCGGGTCAACGGCACCTGGCGGGTCGGAGAGTCCCGGGACCGGCGTGTTCTTGCACGGCGGCACCACGGCTTGATCCGTTGGCGTCTTGTTGATGTCGGGGAAGCTCACGCCCTGCATCGCGTCGAGGTGATACAGGTAGCCCCAGAACTCCTGGAAGCCATGGGCGGTCGGAAGCGAGTTCGTCTTGTCGCCCAGGTGGTTCTTGCCGAACTCTCCGGTGTTGTACCCAAGATCGTGCAGAAATTTGGCGACACTCGGCGTGCCGGGCAACAGCGAAGAGGTCGAGCCGGGTAGCTGCGGCATGACCATGCCCGCGCGCAATGGATTCATGCCGGTCATGAACGACGTGCGCCCGGCGGTGCAGCTCTGCTGCGCGTAGGCTGTCATGAACAGCGCACCCTCATGCGCTATGCGGTCGATGTTCGGCGTCTCCCCGACCATGAGCCCACGGTGGTAGGCACCCACGTTCATGATGCCGATGTCATCGCCCATGATGAACAGGATGTTCGGTTTGCCCTGGGCGATCGCCGACGAAGACCCGAGTGCCGCGATCCCCAACATTAACAATGCAATAAACCAATTGTGCTTCACCCGATCCATGACCCGCTCCCTTTCAACGAAATTCGGCAAAGCCCGACGCACTGTTGTGTCGCGAGCCACGACCCAGAACCAACCGCTCTTACACCCTCCTGCCCCGTTCGAGCGCGTCAGTCAGCCGACTCGCATCGAAGGGCTTTTGCAAATAGTCGACGCAGCCAGCGGCAAGCGCCTCGGCGCGCGTCGCATCGTCGTCAAATGCCGTGATAAAGATGACCGGCAGGGTCGACCCGGCTGCCCGCAAGTGGCGGCGCAGCTCGATCCCAGACATTCCTGGAAGGTGGATGTCGAGAACAAGGCCAACTGCGCCGTCGATGACTGTGCTTTGAAGAAACTCTTCCGCCGACGCGAATGCATTCGGCGTATAGCCACCCGCGTCCAAGAGGCGCCCGATGGACTTGCGCATGGCTGCATCGTCTTCGACGATAGCGACCACTCCCAGTGTTGTTTGCATGAGCAATCGTCGATCTGCATTGTTGAGATACGGCTCACTGTGAGGGCGTTGCGGGAAGCGAGGGCGTTGCGGGAGACATGTGCCGCAACGGTATACCGCGACTTCGCGCGCGGTAACTGTCCCTTGGTGCGGGGCCGCACCAAAGGACAGGTATCCTGGCCAGGCGATCCGGGCCCGCAGCTATCCTGAGATGGAGCACAGCCGCGGCGGACGACCACGCGCCCATTCCAGGCTTGCCCAGCGAAACAGCCGACCGTGCGGCGAATGCTCGTCCTAGTCGGGCTTGGAGCGCGGACCGTCGTCTGGTCCGACCATGCCGAGTCGCTCTGCGATCAACACCATCTCGGCAAGCGACTGGCACTGCAGTTTTTGCATGATATGGCTGCGGTGCCATTTGATCGTGCGCTCGGCACTTTGCAACTCGGCAGCGATGTGCCTGTTGATCCTGCCACGAACGATCAGGGCAAAGACCTTCCGCTCAGTCGGCGTGAGGGCATCCACGCGGGCGCGCATTGCATCGGCCTCTGCGCGCTTATCACGATCCTCGCGATTGCGCGCAATGGCCAGCGCGACGGCCTCGAGCAGCACTTCGGTGGCGACCGGCTTGGTCAGAAAGTCCTCGGCGCCGGACTTCATGGCCAGAACACTGGTCGAGATGTCGCCATGGCCGGAAATGAAGACGACGGGCAGGTTGTACCGGACTTCGCGGAGACGTTGCTGCAGCTGCAGACCGTCAAGCCCCGACATGCGGAGGTCCAGCAGAATGCAGCCGGGAGCCGCGGCTACGTCTGCATCGAGAAACGCCTTAGCGGATTCGTACAGCGCGACGCCATAACCTGCTGCCGTCAGCAAACGCTGCATTGACGTGCGCCAGGACGCATCGTCATCGACAATATGCACAGTGGGCGTGCCGATCGTCATGTCTGGTCTGCCGGGACAAACGGCAGCGTGAAGTGAAAGGCAGCGCCACCGATTGGAAGGTTCTCGGCGCGCATCCGGCCGCCGAGGGTCTCTACGATGGCGCGCGAAATCGAGAGGCCCAGTCCCATGCCGGTCGGCTTGGTCGTGACGTAGGAACTGAAGATCCGGGGTAGCAGCTCCGAGGCAATGCCGGTTCCGCTGTCGGCCACGGAAACCTGGGCCTCGCTGTCGTTCGCGCGTGCGCTCCGGATGATCATTTTCCGTTGCTCTGCGGGCTGATCGTGCATGGCTTCCATGGCGTTGAGCGCAAGATTCAAGATGACCTGCTGCACCTGAACGTGGTCGGCGCGTACCTTCGGAAGTCTTGGCGCCAGCTCAGACTGGAGCGAGACTCCCCTGCGCTTCGCGTCGTGAGCCAGCAGCCTCAGCGTGTCGTTGATGGTCTCGTTCAGGTCAATGTCCTCCATCTCCACGTCGGCCTTGCGGAGCATCTTGCGAATCCGCGCGATGATCTCGCTTGCACGCCGGTCGTCTGCCTGGATGTCATCCAGGATTTCGGCAACCTCATCGAGGCGAGGCGGCTCGGACTTGATCAAGATCTTTGCCGCGCCGGCATTGTTGTTGATCGCGCCGAGTGGCTGATTGAGTTCGTGCGCAATCGATGCCGCGAGCCCTCCCATCGCCAGGCGTCGGTTCATGTGCGCCACCTCGGACAGGCGCGCCTGCGACTCGGCCTCGGCGATCCGGCGGTGCCGTCGCTGGAAGAACAGCGCCACGATCAACGATGTCTGTCCGATCAGGATCGCCAGACCCACTACAATTTGCCACCAATACTGGCGCCACGGTGGCCGCTCTGCGAAGCGCACATCGCATCCGTCCGGGAGATGCTGCTCGTCCACTGACCACCGCGCAAGCTTACGTGCGTCAGCGACGCACCGACTCGGCACGCTCGAAACAGCGTGACCCGGCGCAGGAGCTATTCCAGCTATCGCATCGCGCACCAGTCGCGCGACCAACTTCCCCCGATCCGAATAGAACTCCATGCTGCCGGCTACGACCCCAAAGCCGACGTAGGTTTCAAAGAGGCCATATATCGGAGCAGGCGACGCATTGCTGATTGTGCGCAGCAACTCGCGAGGCAAGTACGGACGGCCGTCGCGGTCACGAAACTGCGTGAGATAGAAGACAATGGTATCCGACGGCGCTGCCGCAACCTTGGCTACGAGTTCCGGCAGCGGAATGCCAGAAAGGAATTCCACCGCCATTCCCGTCGCTCCTGCCGGGATTTCCTGCCGGGCCCGGCGCTCCAGTTCCAGGTCCAGAGGCGATACGCCGGCAATGACCAGGATTCTGCGCGCGTCAGGTTGCAAGCGTCGGGCAAGATCGAGCGTGCCGCCAAAATCATCCCGGTTTACGAGTCCAACGGCATTGGGCGGAACCGTCAGAGGTTCATCGCGAGGATCGGGAAGGCCATGAAACACCAGACGTGCTCCCGGCCAAAGCTGCTCGCCGTACTGCACGAAGAAATCGAACGCGGGTTTCGTTACCGTCACGACCACGTCGATGCGGAGCGTGCGGTACTTCTTGGTCAGCAACGCAAGCACTTCCGGCTCCAGGGGCTCGGCCGCGAATCGCTGCGCGTCGAGCTGCTCGGAATAAAGGACGATGCGCCTTGTACTTTCCGCGGCGAGGCCCGCGCGCATGGCGCTGTCGATAGCCTGATACGCGGGAAGATAGGGATCCAGGGCGTTGAGAATCAGCACGCGCGCCTCTTCCTCGGCCGCATGCACGGGGACCGCAATCACGCACAATCCGGCAAGCATCACCCACAGCCACGCCAAGGGCTTCGTCCATCGCATTACTGATCTAACCACGCCATCCGACAACGTGCAACGCTCCCCCGGAAGCGCGGCTTCGCGTTGGCGCTCATCGTATTGGGCACGTGCATCATCACTCAATACGCTTGCGAATTGCTTCCGCCAAACTGGACAGATACCCGTGACCGGCTACTTCTGGCCGGAAGCAGACTGCAAAGCGTCACGCGAGCTGGACTATCGGTGCAGAACCGGAGGAATGCCAAACACTCCGTCCGAAACGCCGATCGGTCCGGCGAAATTGCAAAGGGAAGGATGCGCTACGCGTTGTGAGCGGCGCTGAAAGCGAAAGCGGAACGCCAACTTCGCGTTCCGCAATCAAGTCCGTCGGTGCGAGCGCACCTAACGGCTTGTGCCTTTCCCGAGAGAAGGGTAACACTTCATTCCGGACACATAGGTAACACTTCTGCACTTTGCGGGGAGAACGCAAAGTGCCATGGAAGGAGTGTTGCCAGATGGATGCGCGGCGAGCTTGGCCGGGTAGCCGCCGATCCTGCCGCCTATCGTGGCGACTGGAAGCCCCTGCAGGGATCGGACCTGTGGCGTTTGCGGGTAGGAGACTGGCGCGCCGTAGGCGAGATCCGCGATGGTGAATTGGTGTTGCTGGTCGTGATGATTTTCCCACGAGGAGATGCACACAAATGAGGGTGCAAATCATCGAGCACAATGGTCGCCCGGCCTTTGCCGTGGTGCCCATTGCGGAATGGACGGAGCTCCGAATGCGGCTCGAGGTCTTGCAGGACATCGCCGACGCAAAGTCCGCACGCGACGCGGAAACCTTCCCGGTGGAACTCGCCGACCGTCTGTTCGCCGGGGAATCCCCGCTCAAGGTCTGGCGCAACTATCGCAGCCTCACGCTACAGACGCTCGCAGAGCAGTGTGGCGTCACTCGTCAGATGCTGTCAATGGTCGAACACGCCAAGGCCAAGCCATCGACTGACCTGCTGGCGAAGCTGGCCGCAGTACTCGGCTGCGACATGGACGATCTTCACGCTTAGTCTTCACCCAGGTTGCCAGAAAAGCCCAGTTCTTGCTGTCTGCCAGGAGGGGGAGCTTACGGGTCTGCAGCGGCCTGCCTTGGATGCGGCGGCATGGCTTGGTGCAATTGGCTGGCAACGGAAAACCGACACATGGCAAACGAACAGGGGGGGTTAAACAAGGCGAACGGAGGGGCCCAATGGGCAAAGATCGGGTGCGTCGTGATGACGTTGGTCGCGCTGTCTGGATGTGGCATTCAGTCGAAGATCATCGAGGCGCGGCACTGGGAACTCAACGACACGATCCGTACGACGACCGATGAGCAGTTGCTGCTGAACATCGTGCGGCTGCGCTACAACGAGGTGCCGTACCTCCTGCAGATGGCGAGCGTCACCACCAGCTTTTCTGCCGGCGCCATCCCCGCGCCTGCGCGCCGGTCATGGCCTGGTCCGACCGAGCCATGGCTGGTGCGACCGGGATCGTCCCTAAAGGGACGCTGGGCGCACTCAAGCTACCGCCGTATCCTTTGCTGCGATGACGTTGATACCTTCAAACATTCCATGCGTCGCGGTTGTGGATGATGACGAAAGCGTGTGCCGTTCTCTCGGACGGCTGCTTCGAGCGGCGGGGTTGCAGTCCATCACCTACTTTTCCGCGGAGGCGTTTCTTGCCGACGACAAGCGGCCCGGATTCGACTGCCTCATTTTCGACATCCAGTTGGGCGGGATTTCGGGTATCGAGCTGGCGCAACGATTGGCGTCCGCCGGTTCGCTGACCCCGGTGATCTTCATTACCGCCCATGACGAGCCGAATGCCCGCGAGCAGGCGCAGCGCATCCCGTGTTTCGCCTACCTGCGAAAGACGGAGCCGGCCGGAGCCATTCTTGCCGCCATCCACCAATCGATCGATCAGGGCAGGCGCCTGGCCACTTGAAAATGACCTACAGATCTACAAGAACGACTCCTTTTTTTTTGTAGAATGCCAGAGCAGCCTGACAAACCGGTCCGCGCGACCGTGCCAAGGGTCACACCACTATGTTCGCCAAAGTGGGAATCGGCTTCGCGGCTGACCCACCAGCCCACTTGAGGAGATTTCGACGATGAAGATTCAACTCGCGCTGTTGCTGGCGCTTGCTGCAAACATGGCAACGGCACCCATGGCCGTCGCCCAGGACTACGACTTGGTCATCACGAACGGCAGGGTCATGGACCCTGAAACGCTGTATGACGGTATCGCCAACGTCGGCGTCAAGAATGGCCGCATTGCCGAGATCACCAAGAAGCCGCTGACCGGTGCCAAGACGATAGATGCCACCGGCAAAATCGTGGCAC
>CAVQGR010000005.1:0-112391 GCA_963712105.1 uncultured beta proteobacterium | reverse complement strand
ATCGTTCAGCCGTTGCGCAGCGCCGCGAAGCGCCGGGCGAAGTCGGCCGCCCACTTGTCAAATGCCTACTTCGCGTAGTCCCATTGCGTGAACGAGTCGAGATAGCCGTTCACCCAGGCTTCGGCCGCCTTTGTTGCGCCCGAATTGAGATCGGCCGCGTACTTGAGTCCGATCTCCGTATCCGCGCACTCCGCGACCACCTTGCCGGAGGCGCCATCGCGGAACTGCACCTCCATCCCGGTTTGACCAAGATAGGGCGTCGAGCCGACCGGCCGGCCGGTCGCTGCACCCGAACCGATTTCTGCGACGAAGCCGTACGGTACCGCCGTGCCAACAAGACTGGCGACCTGATTGGTCGGGACGAGATCGGTGAGCGCGATCCGCACCGTCAACACTCCGGGCCCGGCGACAGTCACGACCCGCGTCTGCTGCTGGATGGCCGTGACCAAGTCGCTGTGGAAATAGTCGATCAGCAACTTGAGGTTGGTCGGATCGACCGGGTGCGCGGACCCGGGCTTCAAGTACACCTGGATGCGCTCGAACAGCACCTTGTCGTATTGCTTCCAGTCGCCGCCCGCGTCGCGCCAGCACAGCATGCCGCCGCCGCCCGGCATTGGCCGCAGGCGCGCGTAATCCGTGAGGAACCCGACGCGGCGAACGTTGCTGGCTGTCGCTTCCGAGGCCACGATGCCTGACCCGCTCGTGGCGCTTGGTGCACTGTTGCCGCCGGTCGGCGCCGCGCATCCAGACAGCAGGATGGCGATGCCGAGTCCGCACGATGCGATGGTCTGTGCTGTGTTGTTCCTCTTGGAATTCACGTTGTGAGCCTTTGCATAAGACGCAGATTAAAAAGCGGTCAACCAAGAATTGCCGAACTTGCCAGGTCAGTCGCTCTTCCCCGGCGTCTGCAGTGCCTGCAAGGCCGCATCCAGGGCGAAAGTGCCGCCCTTTTGGCTGGGCGGGAACTCCCGGAACGTGCCAATGAATTGGCCCACGTACTGCTGCGCAGGAACGAGCAGGAAAATGTGCTCGACCCACCAGCGATTCCAATCCATTCCTTCGACGTCGCCGATCTCGAACGGGTCCGTCCGGACGTTGAAGATCTTCGGCGCTCGCAGTGTCGTGAACGGCTGCCGCCAGACCGCTGCGCCATGCGCCTGTTGCTCGGCGAAGACGATCTTCCACTGGTCGTAGCGCAGGCCGACCAGCTGGCCATCGTCGTTGAAGTAGAAGAACTCGTGGCGCGGACTCGGCGCCTTGCCGGCAAGTGCATCGGTCAGGTTATAGCCGTCGAGGTGGACCTTGAAGGTCTTGTTACCGACCTTCATGCCGCGCTTGAGCTGTTCCGTCGCATCGGGCACGCCGGCGGCCGCCAGCAGCGTCGGCAGCATGTCCTCGTGCGCGAACACGTCGTTGAGCACGGTTCCGGGCCTGATCACGCCGGGCCAGCGCATGAAGGTCGGCACGCGGTAGCCGCCTTCCCAGTTGGTGTTCTTCTCGCCGCGGAACGGCGAGGTGCCGCCGTCGGGCCACGTGAACTTCTCCGCGCCGTTGTCGGTCGAGTACATGACGATGGTGTTCTCGTCGAGGCCGAGCTCCTTCAGCGCGTTCAGGAGTTCGCCAACGTGCGCGTCGTGTTCGACCATGCCGTCCGGGTAGATGCCCAGGCCCGTCTTGCCGCGGGAGGATTCCTTGAGCCGCGTCCAGATGTGCATGCGGGTCGAGTTCCACCAGAGGAAGAAGGGCTTGTCGGCCTTCTTCGCATCCTTCATGAAGCGGATCGTCTCGGCAGTCACCTCATCGTCGATGGTCTCCATCCGCTTCTTGTTGAGCGGTCCAGTGCTCTCGATCTTCTGCGTGCCGTCGGCGTTGGCCCAGGTGTGGATCACCCCGCGGGTGCCGAACTTCTTGCGCAGATCCTCTCTCTTGAAGTAATCCTCGTGCTCCGGCTCGTCCTCGGCGTTCAGGTGATACAGCGAACCCTTGAATTCCTGGAACCCGTGCGCGGTCGGCAGATGCTCGTCGAGGTCGCCCAGGTGGTTCTTGCCGAATTGCCCGGTCATGTAGCCCTGCGCCCTGAGCAGTTCGGCGATCGTCACGTCACGCGCCTGCAGTCCCTCCTTGGCGCCGGGCAGGCCGACCTTGAGCAGGCCGGTGCGAAACGGCGACTGGCCGGTGATGAATGCCGCGCGGCCCGCGGTGCAGCTCTGCTGGCCGTACCAGTCGGTGAAGAGCGCGCCTTCCTTCGCGATGCGATCGATGTTCGGCGTCTTGTAACCCATCATGCCCTGGTTGTACGCACTCAGGTTCCAGTAGCCGATGTCGTCGCCCCAGATGATGAGGATGTTGGGCTTTTTCGCCGGCGCCTGCGCCAGCGCCGGCACGGCGAAACCGAGCGCGACAACCATGACGGCAAGAAATCCCGATACGAGTCTTTTCGTGTTCATTTGCTCCTCCGATTTACCTCTTAGTAAGGCAGAACGTAGCTGTCGTCGCGCTGCCCAACTGCTTCCATTGCATCAAGATCTGCACGCTTCTTTTGCCAGGCCGATCGCCGGACCGCCTTTTTTTCGGCAGGCGTGAGCTTGTCCCACTTGGTCTTTGCGGCCTCGGCTTCCGCCTTGTATTGCGCGCTCTGTGCCGCGGTTTCGCTCCGCATGTCGTCACGCTGGCCCACAATCTCTATCGCGGACAGCTCGCTCAATTTCTTCTTGCGTGCCGCTGCGATCGTCGCCGATTTCTGTTCCGGCGTCAGCGAGGCCCACTTCGCTCTTGCCGCCTCGTACTCGGCTTTGTATTGGGCCTGCTGCGCCGCGGTCATCGCCTGCATGTCGTCGCGCTGACCCGCCTTCTCCATGCCCTTCAGGTCCTGCTGGGCCTTCTGGTTCTGCGCAGTTCCTTGTGCGAGTTTCACCGGGCCCTCCGATACCTGCGCCCAGCCGGCGGTTGCGACCGCCAAGGCAGCTACGGCTATCCATACGTGTGCTGTTTTCACTGCCGTCTCCTATGGGGCTTCCTTCGAAAAGCCGGGGCACGGAAGGTCAGCGTCCCGCGCTTGGGCCCCGTGCTAACCGGGCTTCATCATGTTCAGTGCCGCAAGGACCTTGGCCGGCCTGAACGGCACCGATTTGCCATTGACGGTCAGCTTGATGGTCATCGTGGTCACGGGCGGCTTCCGTCGTGGGCCATTACAGATTGTTCCACGGTGCGCGCCGGCGTATCAACGCCAGGCGGACCGCCATGACGGACTGAACCTGATCCACATCCGCTCGTCAGCCGGCAACTGAATTGCCGCATTCCCCGATGCCACCTGCGCATGGCCGAACGCAATTTTCTCGAGAGGTTCCCACCCGTCGATCCTGAATGAAACGTCGTACTCCGCCATCGCTGTCACGGGCGGGTCCGATTGCAAACCGACAGCGCCTGGCAACATCGACGATATGGGGTTGAACGACGCTGCCAGCGCGCCCGGGATGGCGGGCCACATTGCACTCCGAGGAACGGCAGGCGCCCCGCACAGGGGCGCCCGCCTTCGCTGCATCTCGGTTGTTCACACGGCTATTCGCCCGCGTGGCTGGTCGCCTTGGACTCCTGCATTGCCTGGATGATCTGATCGAGGTTGTAGCTCGATGGGGCCTGAAGCGCGGGAAACTGCTTGTAGGTCATCAGTTCCTTCATCCACAGCATCTGCCCGATGGGTAGCAGGTTCCAGTCGTAGATGTAGGCCGTGCTCGGCGCCGCCAACGCGCCGCCCATGCCCAAGAGAGACAACTGATCTGCGCCCACGGCCGCCTCGAACGGATCGCGCTTGATGTTGGCCACCTGCGTCCAGTGATAGTTCTGGACCCCCAGCAGGCCGCCTGTGGCGTTCGAGGGCGCCATCGTGTAGTAGAACTTCCAGTTCTTGTAGCGCACCGCGGAGGGATGCGTTCCGCTGTAGTAGAAGAGGGTATCGCGCGCGGACTCGCCCTGACCTTCGAGGTAGGCGCGCTGGTCGACGCCATCGAGCGTCGTCTTGAGAATGCCCGGATACGCGCCAGCTTCGATCTTCTTCTTCAGTTCGTCGCCCTTGGCGCCACCGCCGATGTTCACGAGCGTGGGCAACCAGTCCAGCATCGAAAAGATCTGATCCTTGACGGTGCCCGGCTTGATGTGACCGGGCCAACGCACCATCATGGGGACTCTCATGCCGCCTTCCCAGGTCGTCAGCTTGCCGCCCCGGAACGGCGTGACGCCGCCATCCGGGAAGGTGATGACCTCGGCCCCGTTGTCGGTGGTGAAGACCACGATCGTGTTGTCGAGCTGGCCCATGGCCTCCAGCTTCTTGAGCACTTCGCCAACGTTGTCGTCCAGCTGCTTCATGCCGACTTCGTTGATGCCCCAGTCCTTGCCGCCCTTTACGCCCAGCATGGCCTCGTACTTGGGCGAGAGCATGGTCGTGATGTGCATGCGCGCCGGGTTGTACCAGACGAAGAAGGGCTTGCCGGTCTTCTTGGGATCGTTACGGTCGAGGTAGTCGATGACCTTGGCCGAGATTTCCTCGTCCACGGTCTTCGAGCGTTCCAGCGTCAGCGGACCTTCATCCTTGCAGCTCTGATTCTTCTCCGTGCCATCCGAAGATTTGCAGGCAATGACGGGCCGCGGTGGGGTCATGCACAGCGTGGTTCGCGGGTCAACGGCGCCTGGCGGGTCGGAGAGTCCGGGAACCGGCGTGTTCTTGCACGGCGGCACCACGGCCTGATCCGTTGGCGACTTGTTGATGTCGGGGAAGCTCACGCCCTGCATCGCGTCGAGGTGGTACAGGTAGCCCCAGAACTCCTGGAAGCCATGGGCGGTCGGAAGCGAGTTCGTCTTGTCGCCGAGGTGGTTCTTGCCGAACTCTCCGGTGCTGTACCCGAGATCGTGCAGAAACTTGGCGATACTCGGCGTGCCGGGCAACAGCGAAGAGGTCGAGCCCGGTAGCTGCGGCATGATCATGCCCGCGCGCAGCGGATTCATGCCGGTCATGAACGACGTGCGCCCGGCGGTGCAGCTCTGCTGCGCGTAGGCAGTCATGAACAGCGCACCCTCATGCGCAATGCGGTCGATGTTGGGCGTTTCCCCGACCATGAGCCCGCGGTGGTAGGCACCCACGTTCATGATGCCGATGTCGTCGCCCATGATGAACAGGATGTTGGGCTTTTTCTGGTTCTGCGCCAGCGCCGACCCGGCAGCGAACCCGAGCGAGGCCACCAGAATGGCGCACCAAACCTTGATACCAACTCTCATTTTGTTCTCCTTTCCAGCCACCATGAAATCAAACAGCCGCGCCAATCAGCAATCTGGCGGAACATTCAAATTCGTTTTCCTGATGTGCTTGCAGTCGCCCTAACGACGCGCAACACTTCAGCTCGACTATTCCGCCGGATGGGCGAATCGAAGCCCGTTTGCCATGCAACTCCCGCAACCATGCACCTTAGGTGTCTTGGTCATGCAACACAATCCATGCGCGCACCTGTCCAACTAAGTGGAACCACGTATTGCCGAGGGGCGCCAAAGTGGGTACTGGTCAGATTCACCCAGGGCCAATGCCTGCCTGACCACCTTGCGCAAGTGCCGATCCAGAACCGGCAGTTCGACGTATTCAGCCGCCCCCGCACGCATGAATTCCACCGCCGTGGCTAGATCGGCGTCACACGCCAGCACCACAACGGGGAGCCGAAGTCCGCGCGCTCGTATGCCCTGTATCAGCGCGCACATGCCGCCTCCCATCAGAGCGGAGGACGCCAGAACGCAGCCGCGTGATTCCGGCGTGACCATCCGAAAGAATTCGGCCGACGATTCGCACAGGCAAACGCAGTCGGTCTCCGGCGCGACCACGCCGGCTACGCGCCTGGACTCATCGCCCGGCAAGCCGATGACGTAAATGGTGTTGGGCACTCTTCCCCTGCGCTGCGGGTGGGCCTGTCATGCAACCCGATGAGATAGGTTGCCGCCTCCATTGGTGGCCCGCAAACCCGTGCAGCTTGCGACGCGCGCCTGCCGCCGACAATAGAGGGAAACACCTAGGCGCCATGGACCGACGCCGAGCAAAGTAAGGCGATTGCGCGTCTAAGCTGCGCGGTGCTCGACGACGAGACGCACCAGTTCCGCAACCGACGCTACAGAGAGCTTCTCGAAAATGTGATTGCGATGCAACTCCACGGTACGGAAGCTGATTCCCAACGTGCGCGCAATCGATTTGCTCGATTGACCAGCCACGACCAAGTCCAACACCTGCCCTTCCCGCTCCGACAGCGCCGCAAGTCGCGCCGCGAATTCGCGCTTGGCCGCGGGCGCATCATGATTGGCAGCGTCACGGGCCAACGCCTCGTTGATGCTGTCGAGCAACTGCTGTTCCTTGTAGGGCTTGGTGACGAAATTCACCGCGCCGGCCTTGATCGTCCTGACGGCGACCTCGATGTCGGCGTGACCGCTGATGAACACGATCGGGATCGCGGCGCCAATCGCGTTAAGCCGTTCCTGCAACGCCGGCCCGCTCATGTGCGCCATTCGGACATCGAGCACCAGGCAGCCGCGGGCCTCGGGGTCAAAACCGTCTAGAAATTGCTGGGCCGACGCAAACGTCGAATGGTGCAGGCCCACCGATTCGACCAGTTCGGCAATCGAATCGCGTACCCCGTCGTGGTCATCGACGATGAATACCGTGGGTTCGGTCATTCGTCAGTCTCCATCCTTCGTTGCCGGCAAAGTGAACCGAAACACGGTGCCCCCGCCGGCATTCGGCTCATGCCAAAGCCTCCCGCCGTGCGCTTCGACAATCTGCCGACAGATGGACAAGCCGATGCCCAGCCCCATCCCCTTGGTCGTGTAGAACGGCTCGAAGACGCGCTCTCCGTCATCAGCAACGATGCCCTGTCCGTGATCGACCACGCAAATCAAGATGGCGTTGTCGTCGGAGGGTGTGACGACAATACGCAATTCCCTGTCGCAGGCGGGCGCAGCCGCCATTGCGTCCATGGCGTTCGAGGCGAGGTTCAGGATCACCTGCTGAACTTGAATCTCGTCGCCAAGCGTGTGCGGAAGATCCGCGGCGATGTCGGCCTCGACCCGGATGTCCTTCATTCTCGCTTCCATTTCAATGAGCCTCAGGGACTTGTCGAGCAAATGCAACAGGTTGATCTCTGCCTCGTGCACCTCACGTCGCTTCACCATCGTCCGCAGGTGGTCCAGAACCTGGCTCGCAAGCGCCGTTTGGCCCGCAATCTTTTCCAGCAACTCCCGGATCTTGGCACGGTCGACTTGGCCGTCGCCGTCAAGGCGCTGTAGCCCCGCCAACGTGTAGTTCGTGATCGCCATCAGCGGTTGATTGATCTCGTGGGCCACGGCCGCTGTCATCGCGCCAACGGCGTCGACGCGTGCCAGGTGCGCCAGATGCTCGCGTGTCTGTGCGGTCTCCGCCGTCGCCCGCTGCGCGTTCCTTTCAGCGTTGCGATGAGCAAGCGCGTTGAGGAGCATGGTTCCGAACAGCATGAGCCGCGCGGCCGTATCGTCCTGCCATACACGTTCCTCGTCGCCGGAAGACAACCATAGCGCACCGATTACGGCGTCCTTGCTGCGCAACGGCAACACCCGAAAGGAATTCACTCCCGCCGCACGTAACGCCGCGATGTCGGCGTCGGCGGCCAGAGGGAGGCCGTCGTCCGTGGCGCTGTTGACGATTATGCCGGCGACAACCTGCTGCAGAACCCATGGAACATCGGCCGCGCGGAGTTGACGCAGCAGCGGCAGCGCACCATCTGCCTCCGATTGCTCCGTGGCGACAAGCCGCACCGGCTCGGGCGCAAGCTCCCAGAGCGCGGCATGCTCCACGCCGAGCAACGTGGCGACAGCACACAGTGCATGCTGTACCGCAGACCCAAGATCGTCCGCCGTTGACCCCAACACGGAGGCCGACAGGTCTGCAAGCAATCTCTCGAACTGCAGCAACTGGTCGATTCTGTCCTGCGCACGCTTGCGGGCCAACGCACTACCAAAGATGTCGGCGAGCAGCCGCATCCGTGCAACCAGGTCTTCTCCCCAACGGCGTTCCGTGCCCAGCGAGCCGATGCCCAATACAGCGACAAACTCGCCCGCAACCATGACCGGCATGCCGACATGCGAGCCAAGGCCGATACTTGCGTAGGATTGGCGGTCCAGCAACGCGTCCGGCGGCAGTTCGTCCAGACAGGAAAACACGATTGGCTTCCCTGCCCGGTATCGGGACAATGCCCACGGATATGTCCGTGACGATACGGTCCTGGCGACCGGCGTGAACCCTGCCGCCGCCCACGAGTGCGTGGAATGGAACTGCCCGGTATTCGGATCGACACTCGACAAAGTCGAGCGGTCGACGTCCAGCGTCTCGACGATCTGTTTCAGCCCGCGATCGATGGCTTCGTCAATGCGCTCGACGGGCCAATCGATGAACCGGGACGACACGTCGGTCAGCAGGCGCTCGAATCGCAACATCGTGTCGACGGCTGGTGCCGACTCGGCTGCGGCGAAGGAGCGGTTGGATTCGATCATGGCGTAAGCGATGCGAGCTGGGCGATTGTGGGCCGCCCGGGCCCCTCGAAGGAATCGCGGCGACCTGCAAGTATAATCGCGCCTTTATGCCGCACCGATTTCCACTTCTCGTGCACCCAGCCGGACTTCTTCGTAATTTGAGCACCTTTGCCCTGGCTTTCGGCCTGATTACGCTCGGCTCCGCGACGGGTACCGCGCAAGATCTGGGAAAGCCACCGTTACGGATTCTTGTCGGCTTCACGGCCGGTGGGACGACCGACCAGGCAGCGCGACTGCTGGCCAGTGAACTGAAGGATTCTCTGGGTCGGACGGTCATCGTGGAAAACAAGCCGGGCGCAAGCGGCCGCATTGCCGCACTGGCCTTGAAGAACGCCGCGCCCGACGCGACGACGATCATGCTCGCGCCGATGGTTGTGACCGTGTTGGCGCCGCTGGTCTGGTCGCAACTCGACTACGATCCCGGCCGCGACTTCGCGCCGGTGGCGCATGTCGCCAACTACGCGATGGCGCTCGCCGTGAACGTCGACAATCCAGCGCGAAAGTTGTCGGAATTCGTGGCATGGGCAAAGGCGTCTCCCGGTCAAGCGAACTATGGCGTGTCGGCCCTCGGCAGCATTCCACATCTCTTCGGTGTGATCGTGGGTCAGGCGACCGGAATGCAATGGGTCGCCGTGCCCTACCGTGGAAATGCACCGCTGGCGGCTGACCTGTTGGGAGGGCAGATCGCGGCCGGGATCGATGCGCTGTCCAATCTGATCGCGTTTCATCGTGCAGGAAAAATCCGAATCATCGCCACGTCAGGAGCGCAGCGTTCCACCCTTCTGCCCGATGTGCCGACGTTTCGTGAACAAGGCTTCGCCAAGATTGAAGGTACCGGATGGATCGCCATGTACGCGCCGGCCGGGACGCCGAAAGCAGCGATAGATGAGATTTCTGTTGCGATCAATGACGCCCTGCGCGCGCCGCAGGTCCGCGAACAACTGATCCATCTCGGCTACGAGCCGATGCCAACCACAGACGACGAACTGAAGGCCATCGCTGCCGCGGATGCGGCACGGTGGGCGCCGATCATCAAGGCTGCCGGATTTTCCGCAGACTGAGCAGGTATGGTCAACGGCGTTGAAAAGGATGGATGCGCGCTCTGAGGTTCGTCATCGAAGGCGTGAAGGAACGTCCGCTTTCGGGAAAGGAAGGAGGCCGGTGACAAGCGCCCCGTTATGGCCGAAAGCGGACCGGCGTCCGGAGGACGCCCTTCATGAGCCATAGTCGCGTGCATCCACGGTTGCTGGGGGCGCTGAGGAGATGGACATGAGGGCTCGCGCCACCGCGTCGGCAACCGCATTGATGACCGACGTGCGCTGGTCGACCATGCCCATCACGGTGTTTGCGGACTGATAGACATCGAACTCCGCGTACGACTTACCCGCGGCGTCCATGACACGTACTTTGACGATCAACTTGGCACCGCCCGTGCTGTATGTGGTAACCGCGAGCTGAAGCGTCACAGGCACTCCGCCGTCTACGGGCTGCTGTACGCGCGTAAGCACGGCATCCCTCAATTGATCGACATCTACCTGCGTGAATTGTCGGACGGAAGATGTCACGGCTATGCGTTCGTATGCGAGCTTGCCGGTGGCGTCCTTGTCGAGTCGCTGACGGGACACAGTGGTCGTCGCTGTAGTTCCGCACGACGCCAGCACGACAACGGCG
Organism: uncultured beta proteobacterium; assembly: GCA_963712105.1. Lineage (GTDB taxonomy): Bacteria > Pseudomonadota > Gammaproteobacteria > Burkholderiales > Casimicrobiaceae > VBCG01. Next base: position 102,134 of record CAVQGR010000005.1, on the reverse strand, counting down.
ATCATCAGGGAAAGGAAAGAATTCGTTCGCATTGGTCGCTCCGGCAGTTGCGCAATAAGGGTCGAGGCATTCTGTGCCGTGGACGCCGATGCCCCGGATGGCGCAGTCGTCAGCCCAGCTGGCGAATGACCGCCAGCGGCGGCTGGCGGGCGGTCGAGCGTGTTCCCAACCATCCGGCGAGCGCCACCGCGACAGCGCCGCCGACGATGCCGTAGAGCGCAACCCACAGGCTGGGCTCGAAAGGAATCTTGAACACCCGGTCCGCGAGCGCCCAGCCGATGGCCGTCGCGCCGGCGGCGGCGACAAGGCCCGCCAGCGCGCCCAACAGCAGGAATTCAGCGACCTGCGCCGCGACGAGCTGCTTCTGCGACGCGCCGAGCGTGCGCAGTATCGCCGCATCGAAGCGGCGTTCGTCCTGAGTGGCGGCGATGGCGGCCTGCAGCACCAGCAGGCCACCCGCCAGCGTGAACAGGAACACGAACTCCACCGCCCGCGACACGCTTTCCATGATGCCCTGCACTTGGCGGACAATTTCGCCGATGTCGATGGCCAGGATATTCGGATGTTTCTGCACCAGCGACGGAAGCCAGACGCCGTTGCCCTCGGGCGCGCGGAACGCTGCGATATAGGTGGTCGGCATGTCGTCCAGCGGCCCCGGGGGGAAGATCGCGAAGAAATTGACGCGGAAGCTGTCCCAGTTGACCTTGCGCAGGCTGCTCACCGGCGCCGACACGCGCGCACCCGCGATGTCGAAGGTGAGCACATCACCCAGTTTTACTCCGAGCGTTTCGGCGATGCCGTCTTCGAGCGAAATGCCGGCGTCCGCGCCCTTCGCCCCCGCGGCCCAGAACGCGCCGCTTGTCACCTGGTTGCCCTTGGGCAGCGCGTCGGCCCAGGACAGGTTGAATTCGCGCTCCGCCAGCCGCCGCGCCCGCGTGTCGGTGTATTTCCTGGTGTCGAGATCGGCGCCATTGAGCGCCACCAGCCGTCCCCGCACCATCGGGCTGAAGGTGACGTCGGCGCCTGCGGCGATGCGCAGCTGCGCGCGGGCATCGTCGACCTGGTCGGGCAATACGTTGACCAGGAACTGGTTGGGCGCGTCCGGCGGCAGGCTCGCGCGCCAGCTGCGCATCAGGTCACCACGGACGACGGTGAGCAGCAGCAGCGCCATCAGGCCCAGCGCCAGCGCACCGATCTGCAGGCTGGAGGCAAATGGGCGACGGCGCAGGTTGGCCAGGCCGAAGCGCCAGGTGACGCCGCGCTGTGGCAGCTTTTTCAGCAGTGCCAACAGCAGCCACGCCACCAGCGCCGCAAGCAGCAGCAGCCCGGCGACGCCGCCGACCATGATCAGCCCGGCCTGTGCCTCGCGCGCCTGGAAGCCGATCAGCAAGGCGATCGTCAACGCACCTCCAGCGTAGGCGAGCACGCCGCCCGCGCGCGGGCGCGGCAGGTCGCGGCGCAGCACCCGCAGCGGCGGCACGTTGGCCAGCGCCAGCAACGGCGGCAACGCGAAGCCCAACAGCAGCAGGATGCCGGTGGCAAACGAAGTGACGCCGGGCAGGACCGTAGGCGCCGGCAATTCCGTCGCCACGAACGAGGCGAGCAACGTCAGCAGCAGTTGCTGTCCCGCCAGCGCGACCACCACGCCGATCGCGCAGGCGACCAATCCCAACACCAGGAACTGCACGAAGAACAGCGTGAGGGTCTGGCCGACCCGCGCGCCGAAGCAGCGGAACATCGCCGCGGCGTCGAGATGTCGGCGCAGATAACGCGACGCCGCCAGCGCCACCGCAACCGCGGCCAGCAGCACCGCGACCAGCGCGGCGAGGCCGAGAAATTTCTCGGCGCGTTCCAGCGTCTGGCGCACTTCGGGGCGCAGGTCGCGCACGGTCTCCATGCGCTGTCCGGGTTTCAATCTCGGCGGAAAGCCAGGTCCGGTAGGCGTCCAGGGCGCCGGTGCCGGCGCGATCGGCCACCAGCAGTCGCCACCTGGCGCGATTGCCCGGTTGCATCAGGTTGGTCGCCGGAATGTCGTCGATGTTGAGCAGCAGTTTCGGTCCCAGCGAAAAAACGATGCCGGCGACCTCGGGTTCCTGCTGCACGATCGCGGCGACCATCAGCGTCGCCTCACCCAGGACAATCCGGTCGCCCACTTTCACGCCGAGCCGATTCGCAAGGCGCACATCGGGCCACAACTCGCCGCGTCGCGGGCCCGAAGTGGCCACCACCCCCTCCGGGCGCACGGCGTCGGCCAGCACGACCGCGCCGCGCAGCGGGTAGTCAGCGCCGACCGCCTTGACGTCGGTGAGTACCGCCGGCGCCTCCGCCGGCGCGCCGGGTGGCGGCTGCACCATGCTGTTGAAGCGCACCACCGGCGAGACCGCGAGTCCGCGCGAACGCGCGTTATCCGAGAATTCGACGGGAAGCGGACGATCGCCCGAAATCATCATGTCCGCGCCCAGCAGCAGATTGGCCTGGCTGCCCAACGCACCCTTGACGCGATCGGCGAAAAACCCGACGGTGCCGACGCTGCCTACGGCCAGCACCAGCGCCGCAACCAGGACGCGCAACTCCCCCGCCCGCCAATCGCGGCGCAACAGTCGCAAAGCCAGCCGCAGCGTCGCCATCGAATGCGTCACGCTCAGGCGGCCGTGAGTTCGTCGCCGACCAGGCGGCCGCCGGCAAGCGAAAGCCTGCGGCCGCAGCGCCCGGCAAGGGCCACGTCGTGCGTAACCAGCACCAGCGTGGTGCCGTGCTCGCGATTGAGGCGAAACATGAGTTCGGCCACTTCCGCGCCGGTCGCGCCGTCGAGATTGCCGGTGGGTTCGTCGGCCATCAGCAACTTGGGCTCACCGGCAAAGGCGCGGGCGATCGCCACGCGTTGCTGTTCGCCACCGGACAGTTGTCGCGGGTAATGAGTGACGCGCCGGGCAAGGCCCACGCGATCGAGCCAGACGAGTGCACGCGATTGCGCATCGTCGGCGCCGGCGAGTTCCAGCGGCAACATCACGTTCTCGAGCGCGGTCAGCGCCGGCAACAACTGGAAGGACTGGAATACGAAGCCAAGAAGCCGCTGGCGCAGCGACGCGCGTGCATCCTCGTCAAGCGACGACAGCGCCTGTCCGTCGATGTAGATCTCACCCGACGTCGGCCGGTCAAGTCCGGCAAGCAGCCCCAGCAAGGTGGTCTTGCCCGATCCGGAGGCGCCGACGATGGCGATCGACGCACCCGCGGCGACCTCGAAGCTGACGCCGTCGAGGATGGTCAGTGGATCATCGCCGCTGGTGACGATCTTGGTGAGCACTTCGGCGCGAATCAGGGATTCAGTCATGGAAATTCCGGTCGGTCGAACCCGATCGATCGCAGGTGCGGCCAATCTCGTCGAAAGCAAGCAAATCCCGGAGCACGTCGACCCTTGCAACACGGGAACAACCTGCGAATGCCGGCAGGGAGAACAAACCCCGCGCATTGTAGCCTGCGAGGTCCGAGGGAAAGGCTCGCGTCATGCAGCGTTACAATCCACCCGTCGTTTCCACACTCGCCGGAACTCTCGAATGCCGATACTGCGCTCTCGTCGCCTGTTCGTCCTGCTGCTTGCCGCCCTGGCGGGCGTCAGTTCGGTCGCGGCGGAGAACACCGTGCCGGCAATCGTCGTCGTCGGCGATTCCATTTCCGCCGGCTATGGCCTCCCGGCCGGACAAGGCTGGGTCGATCTGCTGACTGCCCGGATCGCTAACGATGGCTATCGCTACCGCGTCGTCAACGCGTCGATCACCGGCGACACCACCGCCGGAGGGCGCGCGCGCCTGCCGGCGCTGCTCAAGCAGCACAAGCCGGCGATCGTGGTGATCGAATTGGGCGGCAACGATGCGCTGCGCGGCAGTCGCCTGGCCGCCATGCGCGACAATCTCGACGCAATGACCGCGGCAGCACAGTCGGCCGGCGCCGGTGTCGTTCTGGTCGGCATGCAGATCCCACCCAACTATGGTCCGCAATACGTGCGCGAATTCGAGGAGAGCTTCACCACCGTCGCCCGCAAGCGGCGCGCCACGCTGGTCCCGACCATCTTTGCCGGTTTCGGGGACGATCTCGCGTTGTTCCAGTCCGACCGGATCCACCCGACCGCGGCGGCACAACCGAGGCTGCTCGCCAACGTGTGGCCGGCATTGCAGCCGATGCTGAAAAAGCCGTGATCCCCGCGGCGCGCACCGCCGTCGGCGTGAAGATCGGCATTGACGCGCTGGCCGCGCATCCGCATCGCATCGACGTGCGCAGTCCGTCGGAATTCGCCGAAGACCACCTTCCCGGCGCGATCAACCTGCCGGTGCTCGACGATCGGCAACGCGCGGAAGTCGGCACGCTGCATGCGCAGGATTCGGCCTTCGCCGCCAAGCAGCACGGCGCGGCGATGGTCGCGCGAAGCATCGCCGACATCATCGATGCGCATTGCCGCGGCAAGTCTCGCGATTGGGCGCCGCTGGTCTATTGCTGGCGCGGCGGCAAGCGCAGCGGAGCGCTGGCGCATGTGCTGCGCGAGATCGGCTGGCGAGCCGTCCAACTCGACGGCGGCTATCAGACCTACCGGCGTCATGTCGTCGCCGCGCTTGCCGCGATGCCGGCGCGGTTCGAATTCAGGGTGATCTGCGGCCTGACCGGCACCGGCAAGAGCCGGCTGTTGCAGGCGCTGGCAGACTCGGGCGCGCAGGTGGTGGATCTCGAAGGCCTCGCCCGGCACCGCGGATCGCTGCTCGGCGACCTGCCCGCCGATCCGCAACCATCGCAGAAGTGGTTCGACAGCCAGGTGTTGACGGTGCTCGAATCGCTCGACCCGGCGCGTCCGGTGTTCGTCGAATCAGAAAGCCGCAAGATCGGCACCGTGCAGGTTCCAGCAGCGATGCTCGAGGCGATGCGTGCCTCGCCCTGCGTTCGGCTCGACACACCGCAACCCCTGCGCGTGGCGCTGCTCAAGGAGGACTACGCGCATTTTCTCGCCGACCCCGAGGCGCTTGCCGCAAAGCTGGCGCACCTCGTGCCGATCCATGGGCGGAAAACCATCGATGCCTGGAATGCCGCGGCGTGCGCGGGTGAATTCGACCCGCTGGTCGGCTCGCTTCTGTCCGCGCACTACGACCCGACCTATGCGCGTTCGATCGAGCGCAACTTTCCCCGCGTTGCGCAAGCCGAAACGCTCGTGCCCACGGACATTTCGCCGCAGGCATTTCGCAATCTGGCGCGTACGCTGGTACGCAACCACAAGGCCGTTTGAATGGCGCATTCATGAGCGACTATCGTTTCCGTATCGTCAATGTGTTCGCGCAGGTGCCACTGGGTGGAAATCCGCTGTGCGTGTTCGAAGACGCGCGCGACCTCGACAGCCTCACCATGCAAGCGTTGGCGCTGCAGTTCAACCTGTCCGAAACTACTTTTGTGCTGCCGTCGGCACAGGCTTCGGCGCGGGTACGGATCTTCACGCCGACCTTCGAGATGCCGTTCGCCGGACACCCGACGCTGGGAACGGCGCATATCGTGCGCGCTCTCCACGGCACCGGCGACGCCCTGACGCTGGAGATGACCGCCGGCATCATTACGGTCGAGGCGACCGGGGATGTGTGGACGCTTTCGGCCAACGCACCGAAGCATCGACCGCCGGCGGCGAGCCGCGAACAGCTCGCCGCAATGCTTGGCCTTCCGGTCGATGACCTGGGTACGGCGCCGCTGTGGGTCGACACCGGTTCGGAACAACTGGTGATTCCTTTGGCCAGCTTCGCGGCAGTGCGCCGGGCAGAGCCTACCGCGGCGACGCTCGCCGCCCACGGCAGCAACGGCCAGCGGGCGATGGCCTATGTATTTGCCCGCGAGGGAGACCAGGTGCTTGCCCGTTTCTTCTTTCCCAAGCACGGCTCGGTGATCGAAGATCCGGGCACCGGATCGGCCTGCGCCAATCTTGGCGGCTGGCTGCTGGCGACCGGCGCAACGCTGCCGCAGCAACTGGAGGTCTCGCAGGGCGAGGCGGTCGGGCGGCCCTGCCATCTGGGACTCGCCGTGCGCGCTGACCGGGGCATCCGCGTGTCCGGCCGCGTGGTCGAGATCGCCCGCGGGACCGTCTCGCTATAGTCGGGACTGCCGGTTGCGCCGGTGCACGCTGCAAGGCAAATTCGGGCGAGCGCGCGCAGGCGCGGACAGGCGCGTGGCCGACGCAACTCAGGCGATCGCCCAGGCGGCGAGAAAGGCCTTCCAGTGCGGCGCCTCCGCCGCGCTGATCTTCTCGCGCACCAGCGCTATTTCCTTCGCGTATTCGCCGGCGGAACTCTCACCGCGCATCAGGCGAAAACGCTGGTAGACCAGATAGGTGTTGAGCACATCGGTCTCGCAATAACCGCGCACTTCGGCGATCTCGCCGCGCGCGACCGCTGCCGCGACCTCGCTGCCATCCATGCCCAGCTTGCCCGGAAATCCGCACAGGCGTGCGACCGCGTCCAGCCCGGCGCCGGCGCGGGGCTGGTACATCGCCAGCACATCCATGAGATCGAGATGACGCGTGTGGTAACGACCAAGGTAGCTGTTGAACCTGAATTCGCGGTCCTGGTCGCCCCAGTCCCAGAACCGCTCGGCGGCGATGCCATGGATCAGTGCGCGATGTCCGAGCACCGGCAGATCAAAGCCGCCGCCGTTCCAGGAAACGAGCTGCGGCGTGAACTTGTCGATGCCGTCGAAGAAACGGCGGATCAACTCCGGCTCCGGATCGTCCGGCTCGCCGATCGACCACAGCTTCAGGTCGTTGCCGGTGCGCAGCGCGCAACCGATGGCCACGACCTGCTGCAGGTGCAGCGGCATGAAGTCGCTGCCGGTCGTCACGCGGCGCTTGTGCGCGAACCACGCCACGACCTCGGCATCGGGCAGCGCTTCCGGAAGCCCGTGAATGCGCCTCAACCCGGCGACATCGGGCACGGTTTCGATGTCGAAAACCAGAATCGGCGTCATGCGCCGAACACGCCGGTCGACAGGTAGCGATCGCCGCGGTCGCAGACGACAAAGACGATGGTCGCCTCGCGCACTTCCTGCGTCAGCCGCAGCGCCACCGCGCAGGCGCCGCCGGAGGATACGCCGCAGAAAATTCCTTCCTCGGACGCAAGCCGCCGCATGTTGGTCTCGGCCTCGTCCTGCGTCACCGGCTCGATCCGGTCGACCCGCTGCGGATCGTAGATGCTGGGCACGTAATCCGGCGCCCACTTGCGGATACCCGGAATCGACGCCCCCTCGGCGGGCTGCGCACCCACGATGACGATCGCCGGGTTGCGCTCCTTCAGATAGCGGGAAACGCCCATGATGGTGCCGGTGGTACCCATCGCCGAGACAAAGTGCGTGATCCTGCCCTGGGTGTCATTCCAGATTTCCGGACCGGTCGTCCGGTAGTGCGCGAGTGGATTGTCCGGGTTGGCGAACTGGTCGAGGATGACCCCCTTGCCTTCGCGGCGCATCCGCAACGCCAGGTCGCGCGCGCCTTCCATACCTTCCGCCTTGGTCACCAGAATCAGCTCCGCGCCAAAGGCCGTCATCGACTGCCGCCGCTCCAGCGACAGGTTGTCCGGCATGATGAGGACCATCCGATAGCCCTTCATCGCCGCGACCATCGCCAGCGCAATCCCGGTGTTCCCGGAAGTCGCCTCGATCAGCGTATCGCCCGGCCGGATGTCGCCGCGCTTCTCCGCCTCGACGATCATCGACAACGCCGGCCGATCCTTCACCGAACCCGCGGGGTTGTTGCCTTCGAGCTTGGCGAGGATGGTATTGGTGGTCTCGCCCGGAAGGCGCTGCAGACGCACCAGCGGCGTGCTGCCTACCGTGGATTCGAGGGTCGGATACGTTGACATGGGCGGCAGGCGGCACGGAGGACAGCGAACATTGTAGCGCCGCCGTGCCGCGCCGCCGCGCATGCTGCCGCGGCGCCCGCAACCGCACGGACGCCACAACGATGGCCGGGCTACTTGACCGGCTTGCCGTCGGCCACCTTCCGGACCTCGCCCCGGGCAGCGGGCGCGGCACCGCGGACCTCCGCCTTGGCGGATACCGCCGGTGTCTTCGGCGGGACGGCACCGACCGAAACCTCGTTGCGCAGTTTTTCGAGCCGCTTGGCGCCAATGCCCTTGACGTTGCGCAGGTCATCGACGGCCTTGAACGGTCCGTTCGCCTTGCGGTAGTCGAGGATCGCCTGAGCCTTTGCGGGTCCGATGCCGGGCAGAGAGATCAGTTCGTCCTTGGTGGCGGTGTTGACATTGACGGCTGCCGACGCGGACAGCGCCGAACCGAACGACATGAGCAGCGCCAGCACGAGCGCGCCGATGACCTTGTGCATGATCCACCTCCGTACGTGATTGTCGAAACTCGCCGCGACGGATGCAGGCCGAATGGCTTGCACCCTGCGGCGTTCTCTCACGTTACGACTGGTGGGCGCTCCCGGCGATCAGCCATTCGACGTAGCGGGCCACACCTTCGGCAACCGGCGTCATTGCCTCGACGTGGCCGGCGGCGCGCAGCGCGGCGAGATCCGCCTGCGTGAAACTCTGGTAGCGACCGACGAGCTGAGGCGGAAAATCGATGTACTCGATCGTGCCCGCGCTCACCAGTTCGGCCAGCGCGAGGGGCGCGTCGCCGGCGGCCGCCCGGCAGGCATTGATCGTCGCCACCGCAACCTCGTTGAAAGTCTGCGCGCGGCCCGAGCCCAGGTTGAATATGCCCGAACGCTCGGAATTGTCGAGAAACTCCAGATTCGCGCGCACGATGTCGCCGACGAACACGAAATCGCGCCGCTGCTCCCCCGCGGCATAACCGTCCGACCCTTCGAACAGGCGCACCCGGCCATCCTTCCGGTACTGGTTGAAGGAGTGGAAGGCCACCGACGCCATCCGGCCCTTGTGCTGTTCGCGCGGGCCGTAGACGTTGAAATAGCGGAAGCCGGCGATCTGCGCGGTACGCTCCGGCAATACCCGGCGCACATGCTGGTCGAACAGGAACTTCGAATAACCGTAGATGTTGAGCGGCGCCTCGTGCTCGCGGCTCTCGACGAACGTGGCACCCGCGCCATAGACCGACGCGCTGGACGCATAGATGAACGGCACGTCGTTGTTCTGGCAATGCTCGAGCAGGCTCACCGAGTAGCGGTAGTTGTTGCGCATCATGTAGCGGCCGTCGGTTTCCATGGTGTCCGAACATGCACCCTGATGGAAAACCGCCGCGATGTCGTCGTCGAAATCGCCGGCGGCAAGCCGACCAATGAACTCCTCCTTGTCGACATAATCGGCAATCTCGCAGTCGACCAGGTTGCGGAACTTGTCCGCGTTGGCGAGATTGTCCACCGCGATGATGTTGGTTTCGCCGCGATCGTTCAGACCGCGCACGAGGTTGGCTCCCACGAATCCGGCTGCACCGGTAACGACGATGTACACGATCGGAGCTCCTGTTGGTCCTGGGTCGTGGCGCTAGAGTTCGAGGTCGACGCTGCCGACCTCACTGGTGACAAAGGGCACCCGCGGGGCGACGGCGCAAAGGAGTTCATAGCCGACGGTCGACGCGGCCACGGCGACATCGTCCACCGGCAATCCCTCGCCCCACAGCACGACCGGACTGCCGACCCGCGCCTCGGGCACGTCGGTCAGGTCGACGGTGATCATGTCCATCGACACGCGTCCGGCCAGCCGCACTTTCCTGCCGCAGACGAGCACCGGGGTCCCATTGGGCGCGTGGCGCGGATAGCCGTCGGCGTACCCGACCGCGACCACGCCGATGCGTTGCGGGCGCGTCGCCGTGTAGCTCGCACCATAGCCGACGCTCTCGTTGGCGCGCAGATCCTGGATGCTGATGACCGCCGAGCGCAGGGTCATCACCGGCTGCACGCCGATGGCCGCGGCCGTGTCGAACTGGAACGGCGTCGCGCCATAGAGCATGATGCCCGGCCGCACGAAATCGCCGCCGACCTCCGCATAGCGGATCACGCCTGCCGAATTGGCGAGCGAACGGGGATATGGCAATCCCGCGCAGGCGCGCTCGAACACGGCCAACGGTTCGGCGATTCCGTCGTCCTCGTCGGCACGCGCAAAATGCGTCATCAGGCGCATCGCTGCGACGGACGGCGACGATCCCAGGCGCTGGCATACCTCCGGCACCTCGGCCGGGCGGAATCCCAGCCGGTTCATTCCGGTATTGATCTTGATGAAGACCTCGAGCGGTCGCGGGAGCACATTCGTCTCCAGCATGCGCACCTGTTCGATGTCGTGTACAACCGTGGCCAGCCGGCGCTGCGCGAGATCGGGCAATTCGCCCTCGGAGAAGAAGCCCTCGAGCAGAAGGATACGACGCTTGTAGTGGCGCTCTCGCAATTCGAGCGCCGTGTCGAATTCCACCAGCGCGAGTCCGTCGGCGGATTCCAGCGCCGGCAGCACCCGGGCGAGTCCGTGTCCGTAGGCGTTGGCCTTGACCACCGCGAGCGCCTGCGCGCCGGGGCACTTTTCCCGAACGAGCGCAAGATTGGCCCTGAGCGCGGCGAGGTTGATCTGGGCATAGAGCGGGCGGGTCATCCGGAGCCTAAGGTAGCAGCAGCCGCGAAGCGCAGCGACGGTCCGCCCGATGCGGCACGGCGCCCGGTGCAGGCGCAGCGTGATGCACAGGGAGCAAACATGGTATAAATCGCGGGCCGCGCAGTCGCCGTCATTATAACCAACCAATCGCGCGGACTGCTTCGCGGCAAACTCTCCGATGCGCGGACACCCAACTCCACTCCCGCGCAACAAGCCCCGGGGCGATTTGAGGACATGAAAGCCGGCTTTTACACCATCATGGCGGCGCAGTTTTTTTCGTCGCTCGCCGACAACGCGCTGCTTGTCGCGGCGATCGCGCTATTGCGGCAGATGGATGAGCCGGCCTGGATGACGCCGGCGCTGAAGCAATGCTTCGTCCTGTCCTATGTCCTGCTGGCGCCACTGGTCGGCGCGTTTGCCGATTCGATGCCCAAGGGACGGGTGATGCTGATCACCAACGGCATCAAGGTCGTCGGCTGCATGATGATGCTGTTCATGCTGCACCCGCTGCTCGCCTACGCGGTGGTCGGTTTCGGCGCCGCCGCGTACTCGCCTGCGAAATACGGAATCCTGACCGAATTGCTGCCGGCCAGGCAGCTGGTGATCGCCAACGGCTGGATCGAGGGCACCACCGTCGCCTCGATCATCCTGGGCGTGCTGGTCGGCGGCGCGCTGATCAGCAAGAACGTGTCGACCTACCTGCTGGGATTCGACGTTCCAGTCATCGAAACCGGGATCGACAGCGGACCGGAAGTGGCGATCCTGGTGATTGCCGTGTTCTACGTGATTGCGGCAATCTTCAACTGGTTCATTCCCGACACCGGCGTCGACCATCGGATTCCGAGCCGGAATCCGATCTTCCTGATCCGCGAGTTCGCGCACTGCGTCTCGCTGCTGTGGCGCGATAAGCTGGGTCAGATCTCGCTGGCGACGACGACGCTGTTCTGGGGCGCCGGGGCGACGCTTCAGTTCATCGTCATCGACTGGGCGGCCCGGGCGCTTGGCTACAACCTGTCGCAGGCATCCTACCTGCAGGGCGTGGTTGCCGCCGGCATCGCCGTCGGCGCCGTGCTGGCGGCGCGATTCGTAGCGTTGCGCAATGCGGTCGGCGTGCTGCCGATCGGCGTCGCGATGGGCCTGATCGTGATCGCGATGATCTTCGTCACCAACCTGCCGATGTCAATCGTGCTGATGGTCGCCATCGGCGCCTGCGCCGGTTTCTTCGTGGTGCCGATGAACGCCCTGCTGCAGCACCGTGGCCACGTGCTCATGGGCGCCGGCCATTCGATCGCCGTGCAGAATTTCAACGAAAACATCGGCATCCTGATCATGGTCGGCATGTACCTGTTCATGGTCCGTGGCGGCATGGGCGTCAACCGCGCGATCGTGATGTTCGGGCTGTTCGTCGCGGCGACGATGCTGCTGGTGCTGTGGCGGCACCTGCGCAACCAGGCGAAGTTCGACTCGCTGACGCTGATTCCGGAAGAGGGCGACGGCCGCGCGCACTAGCCGCGCCGGCGCGCCCGGCCGGTCAGAGCACGATGGGCCGGTCCGACAGTTCGTTGCGATCGGCTTCGCGCCGCGGCGAGTGCGCGGCGAGCAGGTCGGCAATCGCGTCCACACCCTGCTCCGCACCTTCGGCAAACCGGCCGGCACGGAATGCCTTTTCCATGGTCTTGCAGATCGATTCCCACGCCTGCCTGCCGACCTGTCCATCGATGCCGCGATCGGCGACGATCTCCACGTCCCGGTCGGCGAGCAACAGATAGACCAGCACGCCGTCGTTGTGCTCGGTGTCCCAGACGCGCAACGAACCGAACACCTCCAGCGCGCGCTGGCGCGGCGTCATGCCCTGCCATACCCGCACCATCGGCAGCGACGCCTCCAGCACGAAGCAGACCTGCCCCGCGTGGCGGAGTTCTCCGTTCGCGATTGCCGCCTCGATGCGGGCGAGATCCGGCGCGGGAAACGCGCGGTTCGCGTCGCCGCGATCGGTGATGAGATGCCGCCACAGGCGGCGCATGCGTCGATTCATTTGGTCACAAGGTCCTAATCCCAACCGCCCGACGCGCCACCACCGCCGAAGCCGCCGCCAGCCGCCGGAAAATCCGCCGCCGCCGCCGAAGTCCCCGCCGCCGCCGCCGCCCGACCCGGTCCACACGCCGCCGCCGCGCCTTGATAACGCAGCCCCGCTGCTCATGTACAGGATCACTACAAAGGCAATCAGCGCCGCGACCAAGGCAATGAGCACGATCCCCGTCACCGCCCATGCGCCGGCAGCGACGATCGCCGCGCCTACGGTCGATCCCACCGCCCGGCCGAAGATTCGCTGCAGGATTCCCGCAATCACCGGAACGACGAAGAACACGAAAGCCAGCGCCATCTCCAGCGAAACGCCCTTGAACGCGCCGGCGATCGACGATTGTTGCGGCCTGGCGGATCCAGCTGCCGGCTCACCCTTGTCCACGACGGCGATGATCCGGTCGACGCCGCGGCCGACGCCCTCGGCGAAACGCCCTCCCTGGAATGACGGCACGATGTCCTCGGCGATGATCCGCCGCGCCGTGGCGTCATTCAGCACCCCCTCGAAGCCGTAGCCCACCTCGATTCGCAGTTTCTTGTCGTCCCTGGCAACAACCAGCAGCACGCCGTTGTCCCGGCCCTTGCGGCCGATCTTCCAGGCATCCGCCACCCGGATCGAATACGCCTCGATCGGCTCAGGTTTGGTCGAGGGGACGACCAGTACCGCGAGTTGGTTGCCGGTGGTCGATTCCCAGGCCGCGAGCTTCGCGTCGAGAGCCTGCGCATCGGAGGCCGGCAGCGCGCCGGTGAGATCGGTGACCCGCTGCTTGAGCGCCGGAATCGGCACAAGCCCATCGCTGCCCGCCTCCCACGCCTGCGCGAAGCTGACGACAAGCGTGGTGAGCAGGAACGCCAACACGTGCATCGCGCGCAGCACGGTCCCAGGGCGGTCGGGATTCATGGCAGCGGCTCGGTGGCGAGGGTCGGTGGCGAGGGTCGTGGCGCGACCGCGGCGTGTCACCCCGGCAACGCGCCACGGCCAGTCGCCGGACGTCCTCAATAGCCTTTCTTGAGAAGTTCCGCCGCCGGATCCGGCGCCGCCTCCGCGGTCGTGCCAGCAGGCATGGCAGAGGTCTTGGCCGGGGTCGCCGCGGGCTCCGGTGCGCCGCCCGCCGGTGGCTTGCCGAAATCGACCTTGGGCGGTGCGCTGATCGCCGCCTCGTTCTCGACAACAAAGTTCGGCTTGATCGCCATGTTGAATAGCATCGCCGTCAGGTTGGTCGGAAACGAGCGAACGGTGGTGTTGTACTCGCGCACCGCGTCGATGTAGCGCTTGCGCGCGACGGTGATCCGGTTCTCGGTACCTTCGAGCTGCGCCTGCAGGTCGCGAAAGGCCACATCCGACTTGAGATTTGGGTAATTCTCGACCACGACCAACAGCCGCGACAGCGCCCCGGACAGGTCGCCCTGCGCCTTCTGGAACTTGCCGAAGGCCTGCGGGTCGTTGAGCATCTCCGGCGTGGCCTTGATCGCGCCTACGCCGGCGCGGGCGTTGGTGACCGCAGTGAGGACGTCGGCCTCCTGCGCTGCATAGCCCTTGACGGTGTTCACCAGATTCGGAATGAGGTCGGCACGGCGCTGGTACTGGTTGACCACCTCGGACCACGACGCCTTGATGCCTTCATCCTGCCGCTGCAGATCGTTATAACCGCAACCAGCGAGTGTCAGCGTGGCAACAGCGGCGAACAGCAGGACCAGTTTTCTCATCACGAATCCTCCTAAGGTCGAACGTCCGGGCGAGTTGCCCACAATGGTAAATATGAGGTGTGCGGTGCCAGCACGCAAGTCAGCCTGCGACGGATGGCGACCCCGGGTCCACCAGGGCATCAGTTTGCGCGACGACCTGCCGGGCGAGCAGCAGATCCTCCCAGGACTTGGCCTTGTCCGGCAGGTTGCGCAGCAGGTAGGCCGGATGATAGGTGACCACCAGCGGCACCCCTTCATAGCCGTGCACGCGTCCGCGCAGGCTGGCGATAGTCGCGTCGGTAGCCAGCAGAAGCGCCGCCGCACTCTTGCCCAGCGCAACAATCACCTTCGGCCGGATGAGCGCGATCTGGCGCTCCAGGAAAGGCCGGCAGGCGTTAGCTTCCGCGGGTTCCGGCGTCCGATTGTTGGGCGGCCGGCACTTGAGCACGTTGGCAATGTAGACATTTGAACCACGCTTCATTCCCAGCGCGCCGAGCATGCTGTCGAGCAGGCGCCCGGCCTGACCAACGAAGGGTTCGCCGCGCGCATCCTCTTCGGCGCCGGGCGCCTCGCCGATGAAAAGCCAGTCCGCTTGCCGGTCGCCCACCCCAGGAACGCTTCGGTGACGCGTCCGGCACAGGCCGCAGGCATTGCAGGCATCGACGGCCTGAGGGAATTCGCTCCAGTCGAGTGTGGCGATGCGTGCCCGGCGTGCCTCGACGTCCGGTGATGGCGTGCTGCCCGAAAGCTCGGCCGTCGGGGTGGCCGGCACGTCCGGCGGCGCGACAGCAATGGCGATTTCGGTAGCGCCGACCGCAGGTTCGGCCGGCGGTGCAGTCAGAGGCGCCGCAGCGGTCCTCAGGCGCCACAGCGGGTGCACGCCCAATTCCGCCAGAATCTCCCGTCGCGAAGCCATTACACGCCCCGGATTCCCGGCGGACCGATGTCGCGCCGCATGACCAGCGCGTCCTCGCGCAGGTCGCCATCCTCGCCGCTCGGATAGTAGGCGCGACGGCGCGCAATTTCGACAAAGCCCTCGCTCGCGTACAGCGCAATTCCCGCATCGTTGCTTTCCCGGACTTCGAGAAACACCTGCTCGGCACCCAGGTGCCCGGCATCGTCCAGGAAGCGCGCGAGCAAGGTCCGGCCGAGACCCTGCCGGCGCGCATCGGGCACCACCGACAGGTTGAGCAGTTGTGCCTCGCCGGGACCGAACATCATCACGCCATAGACGACGATGCGGCTCTCCCGCTCGCCGACCAGCGCGCTGTAGCCGGCCGACAGCGCATCGCGAAAATTTCCGATGGTCCAGGGCACCGCGTGAATCTGCGCCTCAAGCGCCGCCACATAGCCGACGTCGTCCTCACCCAGCGGGCGCCAGAGCACCTGGGTCCGGTCGAGCCACTTCGGCAGCGAGGCCATCGCCTTCCCTGTCTAGAGCCGCAGGCCTGCGGCGCGTTCGGTACTGGTCAGCGCAACGCGGTGGCGCACATACAAGGGCCGGGCAAGCGCTGCCTCGACGCCTTCACCGGCAAGCAGGACCGGCAGCGCGAGTTGCGCGACGGCGACCGCGTCGGGTACCGCTGCCGCATCGACGTTCACCAGCGCCGGATTGCCGGCCAGTTCCGGCCAGGCAAGGAAACCATCGCCGACGCCATGCCATTGCGCGCCGGCGGGCAACTCGACATCGACGGGTCGCAGCACTGCCGGGGCGCGCACCTCGTTCCACCCATCGTCGCCGCGCACATAGGCGGCGACATAGACCTCGCGCATGCGCGCGTCCAGGCAGGCGAACACCCGCTGCGCGCCGTGCATCGTCCACGCCGCCTGCGCCAGCGCGGCCAGCGTCGGCACCCCGACGACGGGCAGGCCGGCGCCGAGCGCCAGACCCTGGGCGACGCCGCAGGCGATGCGCACGCCTGTGAACGATCCCGGACCGGCGCCAAAGGCGATGCCGTCCAGATCCGCCAGCGCCCAGCCGGACTCGGCCAACACCGCGTCGACCAGCGGCAGCAGTCGCCGCGAGTGCGCCTCGCCCGCGCGTTCAGCGCGAACCTGCCACCGCTCTGCCTGACCGCAGGCGACTGAAAGCCAGTGCGTCGACGTGTCGAAGGCGAGGATCTTCATAGCGCCGAGTTTACCGGAGCGCGCGGGCAGGACGGGCACCGACGGTACAATCGACGCATGCTGGCGCGGCGCGTGACAGCACTCCCCGCCCGTCCATGCCAGCCACCAATCCCACTTCGCATCCCATCGCCGCCGACGCGGTCCTGGCGATCGAATCGCTCGACCAGGAAGGCCGCGGTGTCGCCCGTCACGACGGCAAGACGGTATTCGTCGAAGGCGCACTGCCGGGCGAGCAGGTCACGGTCACGCTGCTGCGTGATCGACCGAGCTTTGCGATTGCCCGGGTCACTTCGGTGCGCAAGGGCAATGCGGGCCGGGTCGAGCCGCGTTGCCCGCACTTCGGCGTATGCGGCGGTTGCACACTGCAGCATGCACACCCGGCGTTGCAGATCGCGGCCAAGCAGCGTTCGCTCGAAGACGCGCTGACCCGTATCGGCCGCGTTCAACCCGGCATGGTTCTTCCGGCAATCGAAGGTCCCGCCTGGGGCTACCGTTATCGCGCCCGGCTTTCGGTGCGTAATGTGGTCAAGAAAGGTGGCGTTCTGGTCGGCTTTCACGAGCGCAAGTCGAGCTTCGTTGCCGACATGAAGGAATGTCATGTCCTTCCGCCGGCGATCTCGGCGCTGCTGCCACGGTTGCGCACGTTGATCGAGGGATTGACGGTGCGCGACCGGCTGCCGCAGATCGAGGTCGCCGTCGGCGAACGGGATTCCGGCCCGGCGTATGCGCTGGTGCTGCGCATCCTCGATGCGCTGTCGCCGGAAGATACGGCCAGGCTCGACGCCTTCGCCGACGCGCACGGCGTCGCCTTCTGGCTGCAGACCGGCGGCCCCGGCACCGTCGCGCCGATGCACGCGCGCGACGCCGCACTGTCCTATGCGCTGCCCGAATTCGGCGTGACCATGCCGTTCGGGCCGGCCGAGTTCACGCAGGTCAATTACGCGATCAACCGCGCGCTGGTGCGCCGTGCGCTGACGCTGCTCGAACCATTGCCGGGCGAGCGCATCGCCGATTTCTTTTGCGGACTCGGCAACTTCTCACTGCCGATCGCGCGCAGCGGTGCACATGTCGTGGGTGTCGAGGGTAGCGCGGCCCTGGTGCGCCGGGCCCAGGAGAATGCCGTCTACAACGGCCTTGCCGACCGGTCGACATTCCTGACGGCGAACCTGTTTGCCGTCACCCCGGAGAGCATCACCGCCTTCGGTCACCTCGACCGCGCGCTGATCGACCCGCCGCGCGACGGCGCCGCGGAGCTGGTCAAGGCGCTGCCGCACCGCGCCGATGCGAACGCGTTGAAGCGCATCGTCTACGTGTCCTGCGCGCCGGGCACGCTCGCCCGCGACGCATCCATCCTCGTCCACGAGCGCGGCTACCGGCTCGCTGCAGCAGGCGTGGTGAACATGTTCCCGCACACGGCGCACGTCGAGTCCATCGCGGTGTTCGACTAGGTACGCCGCGGCGCCCTGCCGACGCCGAATCACCGGCGGAGTGATTGCGGTCGCCCAAATGAAAAGGGGCGCCAACTCGGCGCCCCCTTTGCTTGCCGCGACTGCAAGTTTCAGTCGCGCTGTCCGGTAAAAGCCATCAGGATGTTGAGCAGACTGATGAAGATGTTGTAGATGCTCAGGTACAATCCCATCGTCGCCATGATGTAGTTGGTCTCGCCGCCGTTCACGATCCGCGATACATCGAACAGGATGTACGCCGAGAAGATCAGCACCGCGATGGCCGAGATGGTCAGCGACAGCGCCGGGATCTGGAAGAAGATGTTGGCCAGCGACGCGACGATCAGCAGGACAAGGCCGATGAACAGGAATTTCCCCATGAAGGAGAAATCCTTCTTGGTTACCGTGGCGATGCCGGCCATGGCGAAGAAGATCGCCGCGGTCATCCCGCCGGCCAGTCCGACGATCTGTCCGCCGTTGCGCAACCCTGCGGCAACGGTGAGGATCGGCGTCAGGAATACACCGGCGATGAAGGTGAAGCCGAACAGCGCGACCACCCCCCAGCCGCTGTTGCGCAACATGGTCACCAGGAACAGCGAGCCGATCATCGCGCCGAACATCAGTAGCGGCGTCATGATCGGCGATGCCTGGAATACCGACGCGAAATTGAATTGCATGCCCACGAACGCGCCGGCGATCGTCGGCAGCATCGTCAGCGCCAGCAACATGTAGGTATTGCGCAGGACGGTGCCTGCCTCGACGGGTAGTGCGATGCCGGGGCTGGCGGGTGCCAAAGCCGGTTGCGACCGGCGGCCCGTCATTACAGGCTCGAACTTGCGATCCATGGTGCCTCCAATAGCGGCCCGGAAAGGGCCATCAACGCATAAGACTAGCAGAATGCGGCAAGGTTTCAATCTCCATACCCGCGCGCACGAAAAGGGATTGTTTTTTCCCCGCACACCGGCTGCTAACATGGGGGCGTTCCGCGCGGGATCAAGGTGGCACAAGCGCGCGAGCGCAACGGAGGCGTGGCCGAGCGGTTTAAGGCACGGGTCTTGAAAACCCGCGAAGGGGCAACCCTTCCGTGAGTTCGAATCTCACCGCCTCCGCCAAAGCACTAGCATCCATGCGGGTTTCCTGGACATTTATCGCGTTACCCAACAACTAACCCCACATACGCTTAGCCGCGGCCCGGTCGGCCGCCCGCCGCCGCGAACACCCTTCCGGCGAATCCTGCCGCGCCACACGATCCACGATCGTCATAGCACGCCATCCTGGCAGCCGCAGCCATGTTCAGGAATGAATGGGAATGACAGGCCTATTGGGAGGGCCTAATGTTCGAACACCCGCCAATTTTGTGCCTATCATTTCCTACTCATAACCATGCGAAACGCAAACGACGTTACGTCTTGCGTTTAGACTGGGGGCACGATTTTTGTTGGGGCTACGTGAATGGCAAACGACGACTTGTTGCGTATTGTTGACCTGCCCCCCATAAACAGTGCCGGCCGGAACTTAGTAAAGTCCGCTTTCCGAAGGGAGAACGGGCATGAAGAAGCGGTTCACGGAAGCACAAATCATCGGGTTTCTGAAGGAGGCCCAGGCGGGGGTGCCGGTCAAGGAGCTGTGCCGCAAGCATGGTTTCAGTGACGCGGCCTTCTATGGCTGGCGGGCCAAGTTTGGCGGCATGCAGGTCGATGATGCCAAGCGGCTGAAGGCGTTGGAGGCGGAGAACGCCAAGCTCAAGAAGCTGCTGGCCGAGGCGATGCTCGATACGGAGGCGCTGCGCGTAGCACTGCGGGGAAAATACTGACCCCACTGGCGAAACGCGAGGCGGTGGCGGCGATGCGGAAAGCAACCTTGATTTCCGAACGTCGCGCCTGTCGGCTGGTGGGGTTGTCGCGGACGGTGATGGCGTACGAGACCAAGGCAGACCTGAGCAACGCGGCCTTGGAGCAGCGGCTGGTCGAACTGGCACACGAGCGCCGGCGGTTCGGCTATCGGCGCTTGCACGCGCTGGTTCGGCGGGAAGGGGTGCTGGTTAACCACAAGCGCGTCTGGCGCCTGTATCAGAAAGCCGGATTGGCCGTGCGTCGACGCCGTCGCCGGCGCGGGGTGGCTGTGGACCGGGAGCCGCTGGCGTTGCCGACGGCACCGAACCAGGTGTGGTCGATGGACTTCGTGATGGACGCCCTGAGCAACGGCCGGCGGGTGAAGTGCCTCACCATCGTCGACGACTTCACCAAAGAGTCTGTCGACATCGTGCCGGACCACAGCATCCCCGGCCTGTACGTGACACGGGTGCTCGACCAGGCGGCGCAGTTCCGCGGCCTGCCGATGGCTATTCGCACTGACCAAGGCCCGGAGTTCACCGGCCGGGCGCTCGACCAGTGGGCCTATCGCAACGGCGTGCAATTGAAACTCATTGCCCCGGGCAAGCCGACGCAGAACGCCTTCATCGAAAGCTTCAATGGCCGCTTCCGGGACGAGTGCCTGAACGACCATTGGTTTGAAAGTCTTCATGCCGCGCGGGCCATCATCAGCGCCTGGCGCCGCGATTACAACGAGCAGCGGCCGCACAGCGCACTCGGCTACCGGACCCCAGCCGAGTTCGCCGCGACGCATCGCCGACGGGATCTGAAATCGTCATCAACGAAGGAACTCAGCTAATCTTTCATTTCGGATTTTGCTAACACCGCCCCGGCACTACTACGGGGGGCAGGTCAGCTGAACCAATAGACCTTGCCCAGAAAGACATAGCCTGCGAGAAAAATCAGTCCAGCCAGGAGGAGAAACCACGACTGAAAGAGGAACGCACTGTGTGCGAGTGCCAAGTAACCGTAGACCAACCCGAAGAGAATCGCGCCATAGCTGTGACTAGCATTGAAGCCAACCCAGGCTTTCCATATCGTTGTTTCGCGCGTGAGGACAGGCGAGACTTCTTTCATGCGGGATTCAAGCGCGGAATCCCGAGGATGCAGCTTTCGGCCTCGAAACGTATAGAGAAGGTGGATGAGGCCAAGTACAAGGATGACCGCTGCGCTTACGGCAACGAGCAGCGGTTCGAGTGTGATCATCTGCGTGGTTCCGTGGGCCTAACAAAATTAGCCAACCGGTGGGCCGCGCCGATGCGCGCGAGCATGAAGCCGCGTGTCGACCCGTCCGGTTGAGCGCCTGGTTAAGCGGCTCAGTGTGTTCGGAAGGCTGCATGGCAGGCGACGCACTGTTCGGTGACTCTGGATAACGCTGCGACCGCGCGCTTCACGTTGCCATCGGCTCCAGCCTCTTGGGCCACCAAGGAAAATTGACTTGCGGCCCTGTGCATTCGCGTGCCAATGTCCTGCATCGGTGCTGGCATCAAAGGGGCCATATGGGAAGCACCATGCGCCTCGAGGGAAGACAGGCCGATTCGCTGCTCGGCGACGTCGGCGGCGCGTTGGTACTCGCCGGAACCCAAGGCGTTGAGAATTTCCGTGAGCGCCAACAAGTGGTCTCTCATGTTGGAAAGCATGTGCTGAGTCATGGGAGGTGGCATCTGGACCAGCTGCCGGGTGTCACCTGCTGCGACTGCGGAAGTTCCGAAGACCGCGAGAACCATCGCGAACACAATAACTTTCTTCATATGAGGAGCCAAGGTGAATTGGGTTGAACTTGAGCCGCCTAACGAATCTAGCTAACCGGCGGGTCGCGCCAATGCTGACAAGAACGAAGCCGCGTGCCGGCCCGTCCGGTTGAGCGCAGGATTAGGCGTCATTGTGCAGCGTGGGCGGATTTGAGCCTACTGCTCGGGCACGCCCGGCACCGATGTGAGGTCGTGCAGCCACGGCATGGAGGAACGAGTCCAGAGCTGCTTGGAGGGAGCAAGCTGGGCACGTTCGTCGACGCATCCAAGCCTTACACCGTAGACGGCTGGATTGTCGGGAGAAGTCGCGTAAAGCGGCGTGCCACAGTCACCGCAAAAAGCTTGTGCGCGCCGGTTTCCGCTTTGCGCGGTCTTGATGTAGATCTTGGGGTTTCCAGTCAATGAAAAGTCTTTAGCCGGTATGGGAACAACCGCCCTGAAAGGCGCCCCCGACATTTTCTGACAGTCAGCGCAATGGCATGCAAAGACTTTTGCGGGATCTACTTCAGCAGTGAAGCTAATGCTCCCGCAGTGGCAGTGGCCGTGAATTTGCATGAGATCCCCTGGTTGACGATTTGGATGCAATGACGCCTAACGAAACAAGCTAACCGGCGGGTCGCGCCGACGCCCGCCCAGCAGAGGCTGCGCACCGGCCCATCCGGTTGAGCGCTGGATTAGGCAGCACGGCGACGCATTTGTTGCGCAGACATTTATAAATGGAGAGCCAATCGCCAAGAGAAATTTCATGAGACGTCTGCATATGGGTGTAGATTTGTCGACGGAATTGGCTTGGGCACGATTCACCACCACCATTCCCGATGTTTGCTCTCCCGGTAGCGTGAAGAGAGACCGATGAGGTTGTGCAATGATAGACCGCAGAAGCATGCTAGTGCTGTGTCTTGGCGCGATTGCGGCGCCCCTTGCGGGCTTGGCTCAGCAGCCACCGGGGAAAATTCCGCGGATTGGATTACTGATTTCCGAGTCCCTTTCCGGACAGACCAGCCGTGTCGAGGGATTGCGTGACGGCCTGCGTGACCATGGCTATGTCGAGGGTCAGAATATTGCCATTGAGATACGATCGGCCGAAGGCAACTATGATCGGCTGCCGAGTCTCGCATCCGAACTTGCTGATCTCAAGGTTGACGTCCTGGTTGCGTTTGGAATCAAGGCGCTCGCCGCAGCAAGAAGCGCCACCGCGACGATTCCCATCGTAATCCCTGCGACCAGCAGCGATCCGATTGCCATGGGCCTTGTTAGTAGCCTTTCCCGACCAGGTGGAAACGTTACCGGCTCGACCACGTTTGGTCCAGAAATCATGGCGAAGCGGCTGGAACTGCTCAAAGAACTGGTGCCCGGCATGACGCGAGTGGCGGTTCTCGTCAATCCCGCCAACTCCAGTCTCGGGCCGATGTTCAACGAGATGAACAATGCTGCCAAGTCTTTGAGCCTTTCGCTGGAGCCATTCGAAGTACAGACACGTGGCGATTTCGACCGCGTCTTCGCCGCGATGGCGAAAGGGCGCGTTCACGCGATCGCTATTCAAGATGACACGTTGTTTGGAGAGACTAATGCCAAGGCGATTGCCAAGCTGGCGACAAGGCAGCGTCTTCTTGCCGTGGGGAGCAACGAATTCGCAAGAGCGGGCGGCACGATCGGATATGGGCGGACTGATTCCGAGCTGTATCGTCGCGGAGCCTACTTTGTGGACAGAATACTAAAGGGCGCGAAACCTGGCGACTTGCCGATCGAGCAGGCCACCAAATTCGAGTTGGTGATTAACTTGAAAAGCGCCAAAGCCCTCGGCGTCAAGGTTCCGCATTCTGTGATGATTCGCGCCGACAGGGTGATTGAATGATGACCTCTTGGCAATCGTTGGGTTGCCGCCTAACGGATCCCAGCTAACCGGCGCGCCGCCACCGAAGTGGCCAAGGGCGAAGCTGCGTGTCGGCGCGTCCGGTTGAGCGAATAGAAAGGACTTCCCCTACTCACATCGGGTTAGGCCGCGTCATCCCTTCGTCCTAGCAGGACTGGCTGAAAAAGTACGTCATCTCGACGCTGGACGTCCGGTGAAGCCGGCTTCTGCCAGCAACTCCGCCAGTCGCACAAACTCCACGGCGTAATTGCGAGTTGTCAGTACGCGGGTTTCACAAGCACCGGTTGGCGACTCGGAGGTGAGGTACATCCTCAGGTCGTACTGGTCGCCGTCCCACTCCCACACCTGCACTGCGAGAAATCTACGACCAGCCTCGTACCGCAGACCATAGGGACGTACGTCCGGATTGGTACGTTCGATGCGTGCGTAGTCTCGCACCGAAAAAATGGCGACCCCACCCGGCCGTAGACAGCGGTGGCAACTACGAAAGGCTTGCAGGATCTCCGCATCCGACAACAAGTGGGGAACGGCATTGTCGCACGCGATTGCAGCGGCCACCGAGCCAGTGCCGGCATGACTCAAGATGCCGCATGTCGTCCACGTTGGCATCGGCATGCAGCGCTCCGATTCGCTAACTCGGACCTAAGGCGCGCGATGGCGCCAGGCGAAATGTCGGATGCTGTGACACGATAGTTGTGCCTCAGGAGCCCGATGGTTTGCGTACCGATACCGCAGGCTGCGTCAAGAACGGCTTCGTCTGGTCCGACTCCAAATTCCACGAGAAGTCTGGCAAGTGCCGCGCCTTGCGTGGCGATGGCGCGCTCCCAGTCCCCATAGATCAGGTGATAGTAGGGCGCGAGCTCGTCATAGAACATCGAGATCATGGGCTGTGCGGCAGCGTTTGCTGCGGCCTAACAAATCTAGCTAACCGGCGGGCCGCGCAGATGCGGGCCAACCGCGAGCCATGTGCCGGCCCGTCCGGTTGAGCGAATAGAAAGGACTTCCCCTACTCACATCGGCAGCGGAGTGCCACGATTGAAATTCCATGTTCAATCCAGGAGAGGGGAAGTCATGAACGAGATTACTACCGTGGGGCTGGATTTGGCAAAGCGGGTGGTGTCGCTGTGCGGTGAGGATGGGTCTGGGCGGGTGGTGGTGCAGCGCACGCTGCGGCGGGAGGCGGTGCTCGCCTGGTTCGTCCAGCGCCCGGCCTGCCTGGTGGGGATGGAGGCGTGTTCGAGCGCGCACTGGTTTGCACGGGAGTTGGCCGCCCTTGGGCACACGGCACGGATCATCGCCCCGGAGTTCGTGCGGCCGTTCCGGTTGTCCGGGAAGAACGACGCCAACGACGCGGCGGCGATCTGCGCGGCGGTGCGCCAGCCGCAGCTGCGCTTCGTGGCGGTGAAGAGCGCCGAGCAGCAGGCACGGCTGGTGGTGCACCGGCTGCGCCAGGGCTGGCAGGAAGAGCGCACGGCCGGGCTCAATCGCCTGCGCGGGCTGCTGGCCGAGTTCGGCCGGGTGTATCCGAACAGCGCTGCGGCGGCACTGGCCGGGGCGCGCTCGGCGCTGGCCGACGAGATGCTGCCGGCGGCATTGCGGCACGGCGTGGCACGGCAACTGGAGCACCTGCGCGAACTCGACGCCCAGGTGGCGGAATGCGACCGGGAGATCGCCCGGCAGGCGCGTGATGACCCGCGGGCGGTGCGGGTCGCCCGCCTGAGCGGCGTCGGTGCGCTCACCGCCAGCGCGCTCGCCGCCACCGTCGTCGATGCCCACCAGTTCCGCTGCGGCCGGCAATTCGCCGCCTGGCTCGGGCTCACGCCTCGCCAATACTCGACCGGCGGCAAGACCCGCCTCGGGCGCATCACCCGCCGCGGCGACACCTATTTACGAGGGCTGCTCGTGCAAGGCGCGCGCTCGGCGCTCCAGGCAGCTTTGCGCGCGGCGCCACCGCGACGAACTCGGCTGGCGGCGTGGATCGTCGCCACCTACGAGCGCATCGGCTACCACAAGACGCTGGTCGCCATTGCCAACAAACATGCCCGCCTGATCTGGGTGCTGCTGACCCGTGACGAGCCGCTGCATGTGCATGCCGCTGTGAACTGAACGACATTCTTCCGCCGACTGCGAGGAGCACCGCTACGACGATGGTCAGACCGACGCTGCGCGCACCTGGCTAACCTGACGGCCGCCACACGAGGCCGATGAGCGAATGAGGGCGCAGCGCGCGGTTTCTAGCATGGCCCGAGTGGATACCGATCACTCAACACGGCCGGATACAGAGTTGCAGTCTGATCCTTCGTCAACGCGACCGCACTTGCTTTTCCGGGGAAGTCCATACAGCCGGGTTAGGTCGCACCTGGTGGTATGACTGCAGCCTTGCATACACGTACAGTAGAGCCGACCCATCGGATCCTGAACAATACGACTGTCGCGACGTGTACCGCACATGCCGATAGCGGACGGCCGGCGCGAGAGTGCGGATAGCAATTGCTCCATAGGAGCTGCCGTGCCCGCGACTGTCGAAGATCGAGTTGCGTCGATCGTCACCTGCTCGAGCGACGCGCTCGGCAACGTCAGCTCACAAGAGAACTGCGCATCGATTCGAGTAGGGTAAGCGTTAATGCGGGACGGCGCGGGCACGCCCGCCAACCCAACCCCCTTACCGGCGCGTCCGCTCGACGCCCGGTTAGGCCCCGCGAAGGTGAAGTACGGAGTTGCCCCATGTAAGACCTCACGCCTCAATTGCTGTCAACTTGGGCGAAACGGTGACCAATGATTACCGCCGCCATCCGCGAATGGGCCGGCGGACCGTGCCCGGTGAGACATGCCGACAGCATGAACGCCGGAGGCCGGTTGTGGAGCCGATGGAGCGGCGAGCAACGTTTCGGACGCCGCGGGGAGAGGCACGAGTCCGGCAGCGAGGAGCCCAACCGAGAGCAGCAATGCGCTGCCGCGCAGCTTGCGCGAGAAGCCCATGAATCCTGAGCAGCGCCGTAGAGATGCGACCGAGATTCAGGAAGCGCATCCCATGGGCATGCTCCGATATGGCGCCTAACGAAAAGTAGCGAACCTAATCAAGACGGAAAGCATTGCGTCGCACATACTCGTCATGACTGATTCAGGGAGAAAATATCCTATGAATCAACGGCAGAAGGAACAATAGGGCAACCTAAATGGGCCTGTCACGTATTTGCCGCATCAGGGAGCCGGGATGCGCCCGGTTGGGCGAAAACGGCCACGCAGACCATTGGCGTTGAGTATGATGATTTCGCGGCGGCGGCGCTAGAAATGACCGCGTGTCAGTTGCGAGTGGCCAATAATCGGGCGACGCGGCGCTACTCGATTGGGGGCAACTTTCACGAAAATGTGTCCTGTAGCCCGCAATGTGAATGACACCGCCGCCACCTCTTCCCGACCCGCGCGTCAGGGACGCCGGCACTGGACCTCGACATCGCGACCATCACCGTAGCGCAGTCGCGATATGTTGACATCGCTCGTCTTGTACCTGGCCGGACTCTTCTGCGCGAAGGTAAAGACAAGCTGATCGCCAGCCAGTTGCCAGCCGGTGGCGACGTCGGGGTCGTCGATCGGAGTCGTGCCCTCCTTGTAGATGTCGCCGTGAAAGCTGAGGGCGCCGTCGACACCGAAAGTCCAGAACGTCGAAAGCCCGGTGCGCTGGTCGGTGCAGCGCCACGGACCGTGGAGCATGCGGGCGCTCGGGAGGATCTGGGGAGCCGGCGCGTTTGCTGGTGATTGCGTGACCGGCGCGGATTGCCCCGTCTGCGAAGGATGCAGGGCCACGAGAGCCTCGTCCACGAACGGGGCCAATACCACCAGCGCGCCCACCACCAATGGCGTGCCCAGGAGAAAAGGCAGGAAGGGCCGTAGGCGTCTGCGCACCCGATGCACCGTGGTGGGCGGAGCCGGCACGGCGGCAGGCTCGGCGCCGGGCACGACGGTGGGCGGGCCGCGATGATCGGGAGGCAACAGTTCGCGAACGCCATCGCCCACGTTCACCAACGACGCCAGCCGGTCGTGTTCGACCGTCACTGCGGCGCCAATGGCGCGCAGCGTAACAGCGATGCGCTCGGCATCGGCCTGCGCGACCCGCTCCTTGAGCGGACGCGGCGTCTGCGCGAACAGGCGTTCAGTGACGTCCTCCGGCATCCCGGTAACGCGAACGAACTCTCGCTTGACCGTGGCCGGGTCATGATCACCGGCGACACAACCTTGTAGAACAATGCGATAGAACATCGATCGGCCCCGCGGGCAGTTATTTTTTGGTAGACGTATACAACGTAGCAAACAACGTACCGATCACAATCGGGACACCCTTGGCGCCAGTGGCTAACGCACATCAATCGAACTCGGGAGTTGTTTGTAGTAAACAAGTTTGCCGATCCAATTGGAGAACCGGGAGGCCGATCGGGCGTGTCGGTGGGAGAATGGCAGGAAGCGATTCCGGTAAGGGCTGCACCGTTGCCGGCGACCCAATGGAACTCCAATCCGCGACCAGCCTCCAAATGACCATGAACCGTCGCTCTTTCCTGCTCCGTGGCTCGGCCGCACTTGCCGGCGCCACCGCGCTCCGCGCTGCCAGCGCCGCCACGCCACCGTCGGCTCCCGACAAGGTGGTCAAGACCAATGCCGAGTGGCGCAAGCTGCTGACCAAGGCGCAGTACGACGTGCTGCGCGACGAAGGCACCGAGCACGCCTTCAGCAGCCCGCTGAACAACGAAAAGCGCAAGGGAATCTATGCCTGCGTCGCCTGCAGCCAGCCGCTGTTCACGTCGGAAACGAAATACGAGAGCGGCACCGGCTGGCCGAGTTTCCATTCGGCAATTTCCGGCGCCGTCGGTACCAAGGTGGATTACAAGATCCTCTACCCGCGCACCGAGTACCACTGCTCCCGTTGCGGTGGCCACCAAGGGCACGTGTTTCCGGATGGTCCGCCGCCGACCGGGCAGCGCTACTGCAACAACGGCGTGGCGCTGAAATTTATCCCGGCGCCCTCCGCCGGATAGTCCGGCGGCAGGGCATCCGCGGGCCGGTCAGCCCAGCGGCGCGACCTTGACCACCTCTTCGGCGGTGCTAAGCCCGGCGGAGACCTTCATCGCGCCGGATACGCGCAACGGCCGCATGCCGTCCTTGTAGGCCTGTTCGCGAATGACGCGATCGTCGGCCTCCTGCGTGGTGAGCCGGCGCAGTGCCGGCGTCATCAGCATGATCTCGTAGAGGCCGATGCGGCCGAAATACCCGGTCATCCGGCACTCCAGGCAGCCGTCGGGACGCATCACCTGCGCCGGCTTCTCGCCGCGCCACGGCGCCGTGATCGTGCGCCAGGTCTCGTCACCCGGCGGATCACCCGGCTTCTTGCAATGCGGACACAGTGTGCGCACCAGGCGCTGCGCCATGACGCCCAGCAACGTCGACGACAGCAGGTAGGGCGGCACACCCAGGTCGAGCAGCCGGGTGACCGCGGTCGGCGCGTCGTTGGTGTGCAGCGTCGACAGCACCAGGTGACCGGTGAGCGCCGCCTGTACCGCCATTTCGGCGGTATCGCGATCGCGAATCTCGCCGACCATGATGATGTCCGGATCCTGCCGCATCAGTGTGCGCACGCCGCTGGCGAAATCGACGCCGATCACCGGCTGCACCTGCATCTGGTTGAACAGCGGCTCGATCATCTCGATCGGGTCCTCGATGGTGCAGACGTTGACCTCGGGAGTCGCCAACTGTTTGAGCGATGTGTACAGCGTGGTCGTCTTGCCCGACCCGGTGGGGCCGGTGACCAGGATGATGCCGTTGGGCTCGCGGATCATCCTTTCCCAGCGGGCGCTGTCGTCATCGGTGAATCCCAGATCGGCGAAGTCGCGCACCAGCACCTCGGGCGTGAAAATGCGCATCACCAGCTTTTCGCCGAACGCCGTCGGCATGGTCGAGATGCGCAGTTCGACTTCGGAGCCATCGGGCGACAGTGTCTTGATCCGGCCGTCCTGCGGACGCCGCTTCTCGACGATTTCCATCCGCGCCAGCAGCTTGATGCGCGAGGTCATCGCGATCAGCACCGGCTGCGGTATCGCATAGACCTGATGCAGAACACCGTCGATGCGAAAACGCACATGGCCGACCTCGCGGCGCGGCTCGATGTGGATGTCCGACGCACGCTGCTCGAACGCGTACTGCCACAGCCAGTCGACGATGTGAACGACGTGCTGGTCGTTGGCGTCGAGGTTGCCCGCCTTGCCGAGTTCGACCAGCTGCTCGAAGTTGCGCAGCGTCAGGTCGCCCTTCGAGGTCTCCTGCGCGCGCTTCATCGAGCGGGCGAGGTTGTAGAACTCGGCGAGGTAGCGCTTGATGTCCTCCGGATTGGCGAACACGAAGCGCACGTCGAGCTTGATCATCTGTTCCAGTTCGTCCGCCCAGGCGCGGACGAAGGGTTCCGACGTCGCCACCGTCAGCGTCATCCGGTCGACGGCAACCGGCAGGATGCGGAAACGCTCGGCGTAGGCATTGGACACCACGGCCGTCACCGCGCCCAGGTCGATCTTCAACGGGTCGATGTGCAGATAGGGCACGCCGAGCTTGGCGGCCAGCCACTCGACGATGTAGTCGAGCGTCAGCGGCCGATGCGGCGGCTTGGCGGACTTCCATTGCGCGCTGGCGATGGTTTCCAGCGGATGGTCGTAGACCCGCGGCCGGTTGCGCTGGAACGCCTCGGCATCGGCGCTGGCCACCAGACCGTCGACGACCATGAGCTTCAGGACATCGTCCAGCCTCAGCCTCCGGTCCGGTTGCTTGGGCAACCGGGTCGCTGCGGCGCCGGCAGGGGCCGGACCAGCCGGAGTCGACTTGCCGCCGGAGAGAGGAGTCGCCATCGCTGAATCCTACACTTTTGCCGGTTCGGGCACCTGAAACACCTCGCGCAGGTAGGCGACGTAGGACGGATCGTAGTCCATCGACTTGGAAGGCTCGTCGCTGATCTTGGCGACCGGCTGGCCGTTGCAGCGGGTCATCTTGATGACAATCTGCAGGGGCTCATAGCCGAGGTCGTTGGTGAAATTGGTGCCAATGCCGAAGGACGTCTGCACCCGCCCCCGGAAATACTCGAACAGCCGGATCGCCAGCGGCACGTCGAGGCTGTCCGAGAACACCATGGTCTTGGTGTGCGGGTCGATGCGCATCTTCTGGTAGTGCGCGATCAGCTTCTCGCCCCACTCGAAGGGGTCGCCCGAGTCGTGGCGGACGCCATCGAAGAGCTTGCAGAAGAACAGGTCGAAATCACGCAGGAAGGCTCCCATCCCGCACACGTCCGACAGAGCGATCCCGAGATCACCACGATATTCGCGCGCCCACATGTTGAACGCGAAGGTCTGCGAGTCGCGCAGCCGCGGCCCCACGGCCTGGCAGGCCTGCAGGTACTCGTGCGCCATCGTGCCCAGCGGCGTCAATCCGCTGTCCATGGCGCTCTTGACGTTGCTGGTGCCCACGAAATGCGTCGGCATGTCACGCTTAAGTGTTCGCACCACCTCCTCGTGCCACGTGCGCGAGAAGCGCCGGCGGGTGCCGTAGTCGGCAATGCGGAAATCCGGGCCGGTCACATGGTTGGCCAGCGCGATCTTGGCGGCCAGGCGGCGACGGCCCTCGTCGTAGTCGGGCGACTTCACGGTGTTGCGGTAATAGATTTCGCTGACGATCGCCAGCACCGGCACTTCGAACAGAATCGTGTGCAGCCAGGGTCCCTTGATCGTAATGTCGATCTCGCGCGGCGAATCCGCCAGCCGCGTCACCGTGACGAAGCGCTGGTCGAGGTGGAACAGACCCAGCAGATCGACAAAGTCGCTCTTGAAGAACCGAAAGCGCCGAAGGTAGTCGAGTTCCGCCGGAGCGAAGCGCAGGTCGCACAGCGCCTGGATCTCCTCCTCGATCTCGGCAACGTAGGGCGACAGGTCGACGTTCGGGTTGCGGCACTTGAAGCGGTACTCGACCTGCGCCTCGGCAAATTGATGCTGCACCACCTGCATCATCGTGAACTTGTACAGGTCGGTGTCGAGCAGCGAAGGGATGATCATCGGCAGGGCGGCGAGGCAATGGCCGGGTGGGGCCACGATGTTACCCCCAGCCGGCAACCCGCGTCCAAACACCTCGCCGAATCCGGCCGTCCGGTCGCCGCGAAGTGCCTGCATTTCGCAACGCGGTCCCACTCTCCGGCGCGACGCCGCCTGCGGGTGGTGGCTTCGTGCGCAGCCGGCGTTTATGATGCCGGCACCCTCCCCGGACCCCAACTCACCATGCTGATCAGCTGCGCGGCCTATCAAAACGGTGTCAAGCTCGCCGATGTCCCGAAGGAGGACATCAGCGAATACCTGCATCGCCCCGACTGTTTCGTATGGGTCGCGCTGCTGTCGCCGACGGCGGAGGAACTCGACGAAATGGCCGAAGAATTCGATCTCCATGAACTCGCGGTCGACGATGCCCGCCATGGCCACCAGCGGCCGAAAATCCAGGAATACGGCGATTCGCTGTTCGCCGTTCTGCACACGGTCGAGCCGTCGCCGGACCCGGCCGGGGATAGCGCCTACCTGGTCGGCGAAGTTTCGGTTTTCGTCGGCCCGAATTACGTACTCACCGTGCGCCAGCGCACCACCGTGGGCTTTGCCGCGGTTCGCGCACGCTGCGAACGCGAGCCCGAACTCCTTCGCCATGGCGCGGGCTTTGTTTTCTACGCGCTACTGGACAATATCGTCGACCGCTATTTTCCGACGCTCGATGGGCTTGAATCCGAACTCGAGGATGCCGAGGACGAACTCTTCGCCGGCGCGTCGACGCGCGACAAGGTGGAAAAGCTCTACGCGCTCAAGCGGCGGCTGATGGCGCTGAAGCACGCCGTCGCCCCGCTGATGGAAGACGTGGGCAAGCTGCACGGCGGCCGCGTGCCGCAGTTGTGTGGGGGAACGCAGGAATATTTCCGCGATGTCTTCGACCACCTGGCGCACATCGATGCGGCAATCGAGAACATCCGCGAAATGCTCACCACCGCGATCCAGGTGAATATCGCGTTCATCAGCCTGTCGGAATCCGAGATCACCAAGCGGCTCGCCGCCTGGGGCGCGCTGATCACCGTCCCGACGCTCATTGCCGGAGTCTACGGGATGAACTTCGCCAACATGCCGGAACTGCAATGGCAAGCGGGGTATCCGGTGACGCTCGGCGTGATGTTCGTCCTCGACGCGGTGCTCTACTGGCGTTTTCGGCGCGCCAAGTGGGTCTGAGCGGCGGGATCGGCGAGTCAGTCCTTCGTGTCCCCGGCCTTGCCGGCCGCCACCACCGGAATCACGCCGCGCGCATCGGCAATCGCCGGAGCGGGTGCGGGCCACGACGGCTGCAGTGTTACGTGGCGTATCCCGTATTCGCTTGCGAGCAGGCGGCGCGCGGCACCGAGTGAGGCGAGCCAGGTGTCCCCGCTCGCGAGGCCCAGGTGCGCTGAAAGCGCCACACCGTCGGAGGACATGTTCCAGACGTGCAGGTCATGCACTTCGGTCACGCCCGGCAGCGCAGCGAGCGAACGGCCGATGGCGTCGTAATCAAGGTGCGCGGGCACGCCCTCCATCAGCACGCCGGTCGACTGCCTGAGCAGCTGCCAAGTCGAGCGCAGGATCAGCAGCGCCACCACCACCGACAGGATCGGATCGATCGGCATCCATCCGGTCGCCATGATCACGCCACCCGCGACGATGGCCGCGACCGACCCGAGCAGGTCGCCAAGCACGTGGAGCAGCGCCACGCGCGTGTTGAGCGAACCGCTCGAGCGCGACAGCACCCACGCCGCCAGCAGGTTCACCGCGAGACCCGCGGTCCCGACGCCGATGACGATGCCGCCGGCGACCGGCTCCGGTTCGAGCATGCGCCGCGCCGCTTCGACCGAAATGGCGACGACAATGGCCAGCATCGCGATCGCATTGACGAACGCGGCCAGCACCTCCGCCCGCCCGTAGCCGTACGACGCCCGCCGCGACGGGGCGCGCCGGGCAATCGTCGCCGCAAACAATGCCAGGGCCAATGCGCCCGCGTCGGTGACCATGTGTCCGGCGTCGGACAAAAGCGCCAGCGAGCCGGATATCCAGCCGCCGAAAGCCTCGACGACGGCGAACCCGGCCGTCAGCGCCAGCGCGATGGCCAGCGCCCGGCGATTGCCGTTGTCGCCATGCGCATGCCCGCTGTGGCCGTGTGCGTGATCGGGGTCGGAGTGCGTGTGCATGGCAGAAGCAAAAATGGGGACGGAAGAAACTTCGGTCATGACGCGACGCCGGATACACTCGATGCGGCACGTGCATGACGGGCGGGTTCGAAGTCTAGCAGCCCCTTTCATTGCACGAACGCTAGAATGCCGACCATGGATGTTGCGGACATGATCGGTTGCATCGACGCGGTGCTGCCGCAGACGCAGTGCGCGCGCTGCGGCTTTGCCGGTTGCCGACCCTATGCCGAAGCGTTGGCCGCCGGCACCACGGACCTCAACCGCTGCCCGCCGGGGGGCGAGGGCGTCATCGTCGCGCTTGCCGCGCTGACTGGCCGGCCGGCCAAGGCACTCGATGCGGCCTGCGGGTCGGCCGGTCCGCTGGAAGTCGCAATCGTCGACGAGGCGGCCTGCATCGGCTGCACGCTGTGCATCGCCGCCTGTCCGGTCGACGCCATCGTCGGCGCGCAAAAGCGCATGCACACAGTCTTGCCGTCGCTTTGTTCGGGCTGCGGATTGTGCCTGCCACCCTGCCCGGTCGATTGCATCGACATGGTGTCGGCGCAACGTCCGTGGACGCGCGCCGACGCCGACGCGGCGAGGGTGCGGCACGGCGCCCGCACGCTGCGGCTTGCGCGGCGCGAGCGCATCGTCGACCGCGGGCGGCACGCCGCGACGGCAACGGCGACCGATCCCGCCGCCCGGCGCGCGGCCGCGGTTGCGCTGGCGGTAACCCGGGCTCGGGCCCGCCGCGCGGCCCAGGGCCGATGAGGCTGCCGCCGTGAACCCCGCAAAGCGCCGCGCCATCTTCGAGCGCCTGCGCGCCGGCAATCCGCATCCGACCACCGAGTTGGTTTACGGCACGGTGTTCGAACTGCTGGTGGCCGTCGTGCTGTCGGCGCAGGCGACGGACAAGAGCGTCAATCTGGCGACGAAGCGGTTGTTCCCCGTTGCCAACACGCCGGCGGCAATGCTGCGCCTGGGTGTCGACGGACTCATTCCCTACATCAGCTCGATCGGACTCTTTCGCAACAAGGCGAAGAACCTGGTCGCGCTGGCGCAGATCCTGCTGGACGCGCACGACGGTGAAGTACCGGCGTCGCGCGAAGCGCTCGAAGCCTTGCCCGGTGTCGGCCGCAAGACCGCCAACGTCGTGCTGAATACCGCGTTCGGCCAGCCGACCATCGCCGTGGACACGCACATCTTCCGCGTGGCCAACCGCACCGGACTCGCGCCCGGCAAGGACGTCGTCGAGGTCGAGCGCCGGCTGGAAAAATTCGTCCCGGAGGAATTCAGGCAGGACGCGCACCACTGGCTGATCCTTCACGGCCGCTACACCTGCGTGGCGCGCACGCCGAAATGCCCCCAATGTCCGTTGCGCGACCTCTGCGAATTCCGCGACAAGACGACGGGTCCGCCGCCCGACCGGCCGTTCAGGGATTGACCCGGCCATGTTCAACCCGTCACGCGACCAGGCGCGCCGCTTCCTCACCGAGTCATGGCGCAAGTTCCGCGACAGTGAACCGCTGACCGATCTGGAGAAAATTGCCGCCGGGCTGATTGCGCAGCATCCGGAATACCACGCGATCCTCGCCGACGGCGGGCGCCACGTCGACCGCGATTACCGGCCCGAGGCCGGCGACGTCAATCCCTTCCTGCACCTGTCGCTGCATCTCGCGGTGGCCGAGCAGCTCGCCATCGACCGGCCGCCGGGGATCCGCGCGCAATTCGAGCGCCTGCGTTTGGCGCGCGGCGACGAGCACGCCGCACTGCACGCGATCGTCGAATGCCTGGGCGAGGTGATCTGGGCCGCGCAGCAGCGGCGCGACGGGCCGGACGCAATGCTGTATCTGGCCTGTCTCGAGCGCCAGCGCTGAGCACCGGCAACCCGTACAAATGGCAAGGGCGCCACAGGGGCGCCCTTGATTCGCTTGCACAGACCGGATCAGTACTTGCTGGCCAGCACGTTGCGCTGCGCATAGAAATACGCCGACAGGTTGTCGATGTCCTTGTCGGATAGTCCCTGCGCGAAGCCCGCCATGATGGCGTTCTTGCGCTGGCCCGACTTGTAGTCGCGCAGCGCCTTGGCCAGGTAATCCGCGTACTGTCCGGCGAGCTTCGGATACTCGGGCGTGGTCGGCGTTGCGCCGTCGATGCCGTGGCAGGCGGCGCAGACTTCCTCCACCTTCTTCTTGGCCGCGACCAGGTCGGCGGCACCGGCGGTGCCTGCGCCCAAGGCCGCTGCAGCGGCGATTACGATCAGGATTCGTTTGTCCATGGTCATTTGCGCGCGGCGGTCAGCGGCGTTTCGGTGTAGTAGGCGGCGATGTCGGCCATGTCGGCATCGGTCAGCGACGCGGCAATGGCCTTCATGGTCGGATGGCCACGGTTGCCGGCGCGGTATTCCTTCAGCGCAAGAACGATGTAGGGCGCGTTCTGGCCATTGATCTTGGGCACCTGGTAGACCTCGGGGAAGGCGGTCCGCCAGCCCGGGATGCCGTGGCAACCCTGGCACATCTGCACTTTCTGGGCGCCCTTGGCCGGGTCGCCCGGCGGGGTCTGTGCCAAGGCCAGCTGCGGCGCGATCGCCGCGGCAGCAATCGCGACTAGCGTGAGAATTTTTTTGATGGAGGCCATAAGGGACTTTTTGGGGGGACGAGCCCGGCGCAGCGGGCGTCCGGGCAAACCATGCGATTTTAGAGGTTCCTGCGGCAGCGGGTCAAACGCCGCGTCCAGGGGTCAGCGTTCGAGGTGCTTGAGCTTGCCGGGGACGCCCTTCCATTCGTCCGCGTCGGGCGGCGCCGGCTTGCGTTCGATGATCGGCTTCCACAGTTTCGCCAATTCGGCGTTCAGGGCGGTGAAGGCCTGCTGGTCCGCCGGCACATCGTCCTCGGCGAAGATGGCTTCCACCGGGCATTCCGCCACGCAGAGCGTGCAGTCTATGCACTCGTCGGGGTCGATGACCAGGAAATTCGGGCCCTCTCGAAAGCAGTCGACCGGACAGACATCGACGCAGTCGGTGTACTTGCAACGGATGCAGGTTTCGGTGACGACGTAGGTCATGGCGGTTCGAATATTTGGCGCGCTCGCGCCGGGATGGCGAATAGGCGGTCCACCCCCCGAGGGCGGCGTTGAATTTTACCAGAACGTCCCCACCGTCTCCCTGCCGTGCCAAACTTGCACGGCGCTGTAGCTTCGGCTACCGTTAGCCACCGCCCGAGTGCCGCGTTCAGGCCGGCCCGGGCCGCGATCCGCCGAGAACCAGAGGACCCCCATGAGTGACGCCATCAAGCACGTTTCCGACGCTACGTTCGACAAGGACGTATTGCAATCAGGCCAGCCGGTTCTGGTCGACTTCTGGGCCGAGTGGTGCGGGCCCTGCAAGATGTTCGCGCCGATCCTGGAAGACATCGCCAAGGGCTATACCGGAAAGCTCACGGTCGCCAAGCTCGACATCGACGCCAATCCCGACACGCCGGGCAAGTACGGTATCCGCGGGATTCCCACGGTGATTCTTTACAAGGGTGGCCAGGCGCACGCGCAAAAAGTCGGTGCGCTCTCCAAGTCGCAGCTGACGGCCTTCCTCGACAGCAATCTCTAGACCTGCCGGGTGGCGTTGAAACCTGCGGCGTTGGAACAGCTTCGCAAGCGGCGCGCTGCGGCTTTCGAGGGTGGGGGAAAGGCCAAGATCGCGGAACGGCGCGCCAAAGGCCTGCTATCCGCGCGCGAACGGCTGGCGTTGCTGTTTCAGCCGGGCACGTTCCAGGAGATCGGCCTGCACGTCCGGCACAGCGGCCGGCACTTCGGCCTGGAGAAAAAGGAACTGCCTGCCGACGGCGTGGTGACCGGCACCGGCTATGTCGACGGCCAGCCGGTCGCGGCGATCAGCCAGGACTTCACCGTGGCGGCCGGCACGCTGGGCAAGATGCACGCGCAGAAGATTGTCGAACTCATGAAGTTCGCCATCAAGACCGGCATTCCGTTTGTCGCGTTCAAGGACTCCGGCGGCGCGCGCATTCAGGAAGCGGTCGATGCGTTGTCCGGCTACGGCCACGTCTTCTATCACAACGTGCTGATGTCCGGCGTGGTGCCGCAGATCGCCGTCGTGTGCGGCCCCTGCGCTGGCGGAGCCTCCTACTCCCCGGCGCTCATGGATTTCATCATCATGACGCGCAAGAACGCGCAGATGTTCATCACCGGACCCGAAGTGATCAAGGCGGTGACCGGGCGCACGACGACCATGGACGAAGTGGGCAGCGCCGAGATGCACGCCACCGTCAGCGGCAACGTGCACTTCGTCGTCGACGACGACCGGCAGGCGGTCGACCTCGTCAAGCAGTTACTCTCCTTTCTCCCGGCCAACAATACCGGGGACCCACCTCATCAGCTGAAACACGACCTCGAGCTCGGACGGGACGAGGGTATGAACAGCCTCATCCCCGACGACCCGGCGGACCCGATGGACGTGCGCCCGATCATCGCCCGCCTGGTCGACCGCGGCCACCTGCTGGAGGTCCACGCCGGGTGGGCGCGCAACCTCATCGTCGGATTCGCGCGCATCGACGGCATCGTCGTTGGATTGATCGCGAACCAGTCGACCGAGATGGCGGGCGCGCTGGACATCCATGCGTCGGACAAGGGCGCCCGGTTCATCCGTACCTGCAATGCCTTCAACATTCCCATCGTGACGCTCGTCGATGTGCCGGGCTTTCTGCCCGGCGTCGAGCAGGAACGCGGCGGCATCATCCGCCACGGCGCCAAGCTGCTGTTCGCGTATGCGTCGTGCACCACACCCAAGGTCACACTGATCCTGCGCAAGGCCTATGGCGGTTCGTATCTCGCCATGTGCAGCCAGGAAATGGGCGCCGACTTCGTCTACGCCTGGCCGGGCGCCGAGATCGCGGTGATGGGCGCCGAGGGGGCGGTGAACATCCTGTACCGCAAGGAATTGTCGGAGGCCTCCGACCGCAGGGCCAAGCACAAGGAACTGGTGGCCGCCTACCGCGCCGAGTTCGCCTCGCCCTACCTATCCGCCGCGCAGGGCTACATCACCGATGTGATCGATCCGGCGGAGTCGCGCAGCGCGGTCGCGCTGTCGCTGCGCAAGCTGCTGGACAAGCGCGAGCTGCGACCGGCGAAGAAGCACGGCAACATTCCGCTGTAGAACCTTGTGAGCGAACTCATGGGGACCCGACGATGAGCGACGTGGTGATCAAGGCGCTGTGGATCTACGGCATAACGATCGTGGTTTCGCTCGCGGTAGCGGTCGTCATCAAGCTGATTGTGGTGATCCTGAATGCGCTGGAACGCCGGCCCGCCGATGCCGCCGACCCGGCGCCGATCGTCAAGCCCGCGGACGACGTATCGGCGGATCATGTCGCCGCGATCGCCGCGGCGGTCTATTCGATGGTCGGCGCGCATCGCATCGTTCGCATCGAAGGACTTCGGCACAGCGAGTGGGCGGTCGAGGGACGTTCGGCGCATCACGCCTCGCACGCCTTGGGACATCATCCAAGACGCAAGTGAAATGCGGCACTGGAAGAGGATGACGCAATGGAAAAGAAGTTCAGGATCACCGTCGACGGCCGACCGTATACCGTAACCGTCGAGGACCTGAGCGAGGGGTCGAGCATGCTCTACCCCGAGCCCGGAAGCATGACCATTCCGGCCCCGGCGCCGACGATGCCGGCGGCAGCGGCCGCGACGCCCGCCATGCCGGCAACGGCACGAGGACCCGTCGGCGCCGGCGACGTCGCCAGCACGCTGGGCGGCGTGGTCGAGTCGATTTCCGTCGTCGTGGGTCAGGCGGTGAACCGGGGCGACAAGGTCGTCATCATCGAGGCCATGAAAATGAAGGCGCCGATGGTTGCGCATCGCGCGGGAAGGATTGCCGCCATTCATGTCAAGGAGGGCGACGGGGTCGAGGCGGGACAGGCCCTCGTCACCATCGACTAGCCCGGGAAGCGCCGTGGAAGGCATCAACCTGCTCGACCTGTTCCAGGGTATCGCGACCCTGGCGGCGTCCGAGCCCCTGATCTTCTGGGGGCGCATCGGCCTGATCCTCCTCGGCTTTCTGCTCATCTACCTGGGCCGACAGGGCGTGTTGGAAGGCCTGCTGATGATCCCGATGGGCATGGGGATGGCCGCAGTGAACGCCGGCGTGATGTTCCTCGAGAACAACAAGCACGGCACGCTGTTCGTGGATGCGCTGGTGACCGGGACTGATGCCACGATGAGCGTCCTGCAGGTCAACTGGCTGCAGCCGATCTACACGCTGATGTTCAGCAACGGCCTGATCGCCGTCCTGGTGTTCATGGGGATTGGCGTGCTGCTGGACGTAGGTTTCGTCATGGCGCGGCCGTTTCAGAGCATGATCATCGCGCTGTTCGCCGAACTGGGAACGGTGGCGACCTTTCCGATCGCCGTCTGGCTGGGCATGACCGAACCAGAGGCTGCTTCGGTCGCGATGATCGGGGGCGCCGACGGCCCGATGGTGCTGTTCACCTCGCTGATTCTGGCCAAGGACCTGTTCGTGCCGATCACCGTCGTCGGCTATCTTTACCTCGGACTGACCTACGGCGCCTATCCCTACCTGATCAGACTTCTCATCCCCGCGCGGCTGCGCGCCATTCCGATGGACGTCGGGGCGCACAAGAAGATCACGTCGGGACAGAAGATGGTGTTCGCCGTCGTTGCCTGCACGCTGCTATGCCTGCTCTTTCCGGTGGCTGCGCCGCTGTTCCTCGCGCTGTTCGTCGGCGTCGTGGTACGCGAGAGCGGCCTGCTCAATTTCCAGACACTCCTCAGCGAAACCGTGCTCTACGGCGCAACCTTCTTCCTGGGCCTGACCCTGGGCATCCTGTGCGAGGCAGGCACGATCCTGAGCCCGGTGGTGTTGAAGCTGCTGCTGCTGGGCATCATGGCGCTCACGCTCGCGGCCATAGGCGGCATTCTCGGCGGCTATGTCCTGTACTTCTGGTACAAGGGAAAATACAACCCGATGATCGGCATCGCCGGCGTGAGTTGCGTGCCGACCACGGCGAAAATCGTCCAGAAGATGGCCACGGCGGCCTCACCCGGCGTCATGATCATGCCGCACGCGCTGGGCGCCAGCATCAGCGGGGTCATCACCAGCGCCATCCTTACCGGTGTCTACGTCGCCATGCTGCGCTGAACGCGCTCGATGGCGCAGCCGGAAACGCAGAGGAGAAAGCAATGACGGAAAGACCCTTCCGCATCCTGGGCCTGCAGCAGATTGCCATTGGCGGCGTCGACAAGGGCCGCCTGCGCCGGCTGTGGGTCGACACGCTGGGCGTGCCGGCGGTGGGAAACTACCGAAGCGAACGCGAAAATGTGGACGAAGACATATTGGCGTTGGGCTCGGGCGCGACCCGCGTGGAAGTCGATCTCATGCAGCCGGTCGACGTGAACCGGAAGCCTGCGGTCCACGAGACGCCGCTCAACCACATCGGGCTGTGGGTCGACGACCTGCCGAAGGCGGTGGAGTGGCTGACCGCGCAGGGGTTGCGCTTCGCGCCGGGCGGAATTCGCAAGGGCGGGGCCGGCTTCGACATCTGCTTCGTCCACCCGAAGAGCAACGAGCAATTTCCGATTTCAGGCGAAGGCGTGCTGATCGAACTGGTTCAGGCGCCGCCGGAGGTCATCGCCGCGATGGGCGCCCAGGCCGCGAATCCGGGAGGCTGAGCGCCCCGGATTGCCGGTGAAGTTGACAGCAGCCGCCAACCGCTATAGTCTGCGGTGCCGTGTGTGCGGTGAGTGCTGAGTACACGCCCTCCCCGACCGCAACCAGACCCGACCGGGCGCTGCTTCAGCGGATTTCTCGCGCGGCAAACCGGACCCAGACCCGATTCCCGAGTGTTCCCCGCGGCCTTTCGCGACAGGCCGACCTCGCGCCGTACCGGCATGCATCCCCCGCAGCGCCCTCCCTCCTGAAGCGTCATGCACCTATCCGAACTGAAATCCAAGCACGTCTCCGAACTCATCGAGTTCGCCAACGCGAACGAGATCGAGGGCGCCAACCGAATGCGCAAGCACGACCTCATCTTCGCGCTGTTGAAGCAGCAGGCGAAGAAGGGGGAGTCGATTTTCGGTGGAGGCGTGCTCGAAGTGCTGCCAGACGGTTTCGGCTTCCTGCGCTCGCCGGACACCTCCTACCTCGCCAATACCGACGACATCTACATCTCGCCGTCGCAGATCCGCCGCTTCAACCTGCACACCGGCGACACCATCGAGGGCGAGATCCGCACGCCCAAGGATGGCGAGCGGTACTTCGCGCTGGTCAAGGTCGACAAGGTCAACTTCGAGCCGCCGGAAAATGCCAAGAGCAAGATCCTGTTCGAGAACCTGACGCCGCTGTTCCCGGACAAGACCATGGTCCTGGAGCGCGACATCAAGGCCGAGGAGAACATCACCGGGCGGATCATCGACATCGTCGCGCCGATCGGCAAGGGCCAGCGCGGACTGCTGGTGTCGTCTCCGAAGTCCGGCAAGACGGTGATGCTGCAGCATGTAGCGCACTCGATCGCCGCCAACCATCCGGACGTCATGCTGATCGTGCTGCTGATCGATGAGCGCCCCGAGGAAGTGACCGAGATGCAGCGCTCCGTGCGCGGCGAGGTGGTGTCGTCGACCTTCGACGAACCCGCCACCCGCCACGTGCAGGTCGCCGAAATGGTGATCGAGAAAGCCAAGCGCCTGGTCGAGCACAAGAAGGACGTGGTGATCCTGCTCGACTCGATCACCCGGCTGGCCCGCGCCTACAACACCGTTGTGCCGGCCTCGGGCAAGGTGCTCACCGGTGGCGTCGATGCCAATGCACTGCAGCGGCCGAAGCGCTTCTTTGGCGCCGCGCGCAATGTCGAGGAAGGCGGCTCGCTGACCATCATCGCCACCGCGCTGATCGACACCGGATCGCGAATGGACGACGTGATCTACGAGGAATTCAAGGGCACCGGCAACATGGAAATCCACCTCGACCGGCGGATGGCGGAAAAGCGCATCTACCCGTCGATCAACGTGAACCGCTCCGGCACCCGGCGCGAGGAACTGCTGCTCAAGCCGGACGATCCTGCAAAAGGTGTGGATCCTGCGCAAGCTGCTCTACCCGATGGACGAGCTCGAGGCGATGGAATTCCTGCTCGACAAGATCAAGGCGACCAAGAGCAACAGCGAGTTCTTCGACAGCATGCGGCGGGGCTAGGCGGTCGCACAAAACGCAAGCCGTTGTTATTCATGGTTTTGTTCGCCGAGCCCGCACCCAGATCGTCGAGCCTGGCCTTGCGCGAATACGGGTAAATCGGGATAATGTTTGGTTTTCCGCATTCCGCGCCGCATCTAGGCGCCGGCGGCCACCGAGGCAGCGCGTCCGCGAGCATCGACACCGCGGGCCAGCGGGCCAGAACGAAGGAAGAGGACGACATGAAAGAAGGCATCCACCCCAAGTACGCCGAAGTGCAGGTCACCTGCAGCTGCGGCAACACGTTCGCGACGCGCTCGACGGTCACCAAGCCGGTGCATATCGAGGTCTGTTCGCAGTGCCACCCGTTCTATACGGGCAAGCAGAAGGTCATGGATACCGCCGGCCGGATCGACAAGTTCCGTCAGCGCTATGGCAACAAGACGGGAGCGGCACCGACCGCCTGATGGTCCGGCGCGTCCGCATTGTAGAAACAAGGCAGCCGCTGGCTGCCTTTTTCTTTCTGGTCGCGTAGTAGCATTCAAGCAGCAGAAGCCAATCGCATGCGCCCGCCCCGCCCCTACATTCCCGAACCGGTCGACCCGGAATCGGTCAGCCCCGCCGGCCCGTTTCGCGCACTGAAACAGCTTGGCCTGGTGCTGCTGTGCGCGGCATGGGTCGTACTCGGGCTGGCCGGACACGACCCGTGGAAGACCGAGGACGCCATCTCCATCGGCGTCGCGTCCGAGATGGCCGATGGCGGCGACTACCTCGTGCCCACGCTCGCCGGCGAGCCTTATCTGCGTCGCCCACCCTTGGTGTACCAGAGTGGCGCGGTCGCCATCGCGGCCTTCGCACCACCGCTGTCGATGCACAACGCCGCACGGTTGGTCTCCGGTATCGCGTTGACGCTGATCCTCGCCGCGACCGCGTTCGCCAGCCGCGAATTGAACGGCCGGGCGCTGCGCTGGATGCCGGTCCTCATCCTGATCGGCAGTATCGGCTTCTGGGACCGTGGTCATGCGCTGTCGCCGGAACTGTTCCTCACCCTGGGCATCGCGGTCGGGCTGTACGGCTTCGCACTTGCGTTGCGTAGGCCACTGGCCGGCGGCGCCGTGCTGGGAATCGGCATTGCCGTCGCCTTCCTTGGTCGCGGCACCTTGGGTCCGCTCTGGCTCATCGCCGCTGCCGCGTTGTTGCCGGCCTGCGGAGCAGAGTGGCGCAGTCG
Organism: uncultured beta proteobacterium; assembly: GCA_963712105.1. Lineage (GTDB taxonomy): Bacteria > Pseudomonadota > Gammaproteobacteria > Burkholderiales > Casimicrobiaceae > VBCG01. The sequence continues at coordinate 58,064 of CAVQGR010000005.1, read as the reverse complement.
CGCCTATGCGGCGACGCTCGGTGTCGCGACGGTCACCGCACTGGCGCTGGCTTTACCCTGGCCGCTCGCGCTGGCTGCCCGCGATCCGGCGCTATTCGACCTGTGGTGGCAGGGCGAGTCGCTGGCCGCGGTTGTGGCCCGGCCGGGCTCCGCCATGAGTAATCTTGGCTATTTCCCGCGCAATCTGCTGTGGTTCGCCTGGCCGTCGCTGCCGCTGATCGTCTGGCTGCTCTGGCTGCGCGGCCGCGGCTTCAACGGCGGGCTCGCGCAGCCGGGCGTGGTCGTTCCCGGGGTGCTGGCGCTGGTGATCTTCGCCAGCCTGGTGCTGCTGCCCGACCCGCACCTGAGTTACGCCATCGCGCTGCTGGTGCCGCTGGCGTTGCTGGCGGCGCTGGAAGTCGACTCGCTGCGCCGCGGCTTTTCCGGCGCGCTCGACTGGTTCGGCATCTTTACTTTCGGCCTGGTGGCAGTGCTGCTCTGGGGCCTGTGGATCGACGCCTACGTCAACGGCATGCCGGCCAATGTCGCGCGCCTGCTGCGCGACACCGAGGTGGGCTTCCAGCCGTCGTTCCACCTGGGCACCATTCTCGCTGCCGTGGGTCTGACGGTGCTCTGGGTGATGCTGGTGCGTCCGGCTCGCCGCTCCAACCGGCGCGCGATCCTCAACTGGGCGACCGGCGTGACGTTGATCTGGGGCCTGGCAACGACCATCTGGCTGCCGTACATCGACTCGCGGCGCAGCTACCGCTGGGCGATCGAGGAAATGGCCAAGCACCTGCCACCGCAGGGCTGCGTCGCCAGCAGGACGCTGGGCGAGCCACAGCGCGCGCTGCTCAACTATTTCGCCGGGATTCGCACGGTGCGCGAGGAGGAAAGCCCTGAACATGGCTGCGAGTCGCTGCTGGTCCAGTACGGCCGGCTCGCCGCGCCGCCACCCGCCCTTGCGGGCTGGACCGCGACCTGGAGCGGCGGCCGCCGCGGCGACGACACCGAACGATTCGTTCTTTACGTGAAGAATCCCTGATGAAATTCATCGATGAGGCGACGATCGAGGTCCTGGCCGGCGACGGCGGCAACGGCTCGGCGTCGTTTCGCCGCGAGAAATACATCCCTCGCGGCGGGCCGGATGGCGGTGACGGCGGCCGTGGCGGCAGCATCTACGCCATCGCCGATCGCAACATCAACACCTTGATCGACTACCGCTACGCGCGCATCCACCGCGCCAAGCGCGGCGAGAACGGGCACGGCGCCGACCGCTACGGTCGCGGCGCGGACGACATCGTGCTGCGCGTACCCGTGGGCACGGTCATTTCCGATGCAGACACCGGCGAGCGAATCGCCGACCTCGCGGTCGACGGCCAGCGCGCGCTGCTCGCCCAAGGCGGCAAGGGCGGCCTGGGCAACCTGCATTTCAAGTCCAGCACCAATCGCGCGCCGCGCCAGTTCACCAAGGGCGACCCTGGCGAACAGCGCCGGCTGCAGCTCGAACTGAAGGTGTTGGCCGACGTCGGCCTGCTCGGCCTGCCCAATGCCGGCAAGTCCACGCTGATCCGCGCCATCTCCGCCGCACGGCCCAAGGTCGCCGACTATCCGTTCACGACGCTCGCGCCCAATTTGGGTGTTGTGCGCACCGGCGAAGGCAGGAGCTTCGTCGTCGCCGACATCCCGGGACTGATCGAAGGCGCGGCCGACGGCGCCGGTCTGGGCCATCGCTTTCTGCGCCATCTTGCGCGCACGCGGCTGTTGCTGCATATCGTCGACCTGGCCCCGCTGGACGAGTCCGCGGACCCGGTGCACGACGCAAGGGCGATCGTCAAGGAGTTGAAGCGCTACGATGAGGCGTTGTTCGGCAAGCCGCGCTGGCTGGTGTTGAACAAGCTCGACCTGGTGCCGGAAGACGAGCGCGAGAAGCGCGTGGCCGCCTTTGTCCGCGCCTATCGCTGGAAAGGGCCGGTGTTCGCCATTGCCGCCATCGCCGGCGAGGGCTGCCGACCGCTGACCTTCGCCATCCAGGAATGGCTCGATACCCATCCGGCGAGCGCCGACCCCGAGCCGGCGGAGTCTGCAGAAGCGCCGATCGTGGTGTCGCCGGCACCGGTGCGCACGCGCAGGCGGCGCGAATCGGGAGATCCGGCATGAGCGGGATCGTCGCCGCAGCCCACCGCCTGGTGGTCAAGGTCGGTTCGAGCCTGGTGACCGACGACGGGCGCGGCCTCGACCACGCGGCGGTCGCGCGCTGGGCCGACGAGATCGCGCAATTGAAACGCGACGGGCGCGAGGTGGTGCTGGTGTCCTCCGGCGCGATCGCCGAGGGCATCAGGCGGCTGGGCTGGCGCACGCGGCCCAAGGCCATCCATGACCTGCAGGCCGCCGCCGCCGTAGGCCAGATGGGCCTGGTGCAGGCCTACGAGGCGGCCTTCGCCGCCTATGGACTGCACACGGCGCAAATCCTGCTCACGCACGAAGACCTTGCCGACCGGCGCCGCTACCTGAACGCGCGATCGACGTTGCATACGCTGCTCAAGCTGTCGGTGATTCCGATCGTCAACGAAAACGACACCGTGACCACCGACGAAATACGCGTCGGCGACAACGACACCCTGGGTGCGCTGGTGGCGAACCTGATCGAGGCCGACGTGCTGATCCTGCTCACCGACCAGCAGGGGCTGTACACGGCAGATCCGCGCAAGAATCCGACCGCGACCTTCGTGCATGAGGCGCGTGCCGGCGATCCGGCGCTCGAGGCGATGGCCGGCGGCGCGGGCAGCGCGCTGGGACGAGGCGGCATGCTGACCAAGATCCTGGCGGCCAAGCGCGCCGCGCGCTCCGGCGCGTCGACCATCATCGCCTGCGGTCGCGAAGCCGGCGTGCTGACACGACTGGCTGCGGGCGAAGCGCTGGGCACCACGCTGGTCGCGCCACCGGTGACGCTGGCTGCGCGCAAGCAGTGGCTGGCCGACCATGTGCAACTCGCCGGCCGCTTGCATCTGGACGCGGGCGCGGTGCGCGCGCTGGTCGATGACCGCAAGAGCCTGCTGCCGATCGGCGTGACGGCCGTCGACGGCGACTTCGAACGCGGCGAGGTGGTCGGCTGCTACGACCCGGGCGGCCGCGAAATCGCCCGTGGACTCGCCAACTACGGCGCGCACGACACCGCCAAGATCCTGCGCCGGCCCTCGTCTGAGATCGAAGCGCGGCTGGGCTATGTCGATGAAGCGGAACTGATCCATCGCGACAACATGGTCCTGCTCGTCTAGCCATCAACACCCACCGCGGGCAGGTCCGGGTATCATCATCCACTCCGATGCGAATCGCGACCGCCCTGTCTCAAGTCCTGCGCAGCATTGCCCTGACCGGCTTGCTGCTGGTTGTGGCGCTGGCCGAGGCCGCGACGGGGATGCGGCCCGGTCTTTGGGAATTAACCATCACCATGGAAATCGCCGGACAGCAGCAAAGCGTCCCGGCGGGGCGCGCCTGCATCGCCCAGAGCGACATCGACGATCCCACGCGCACGCTGCCCCGGCCGGAAGGCGGTTGCACGTTGTCCAATGTGCAGCGTTCCCCGGAGCAGGCGACCTACGATCTGGTCTGCACCCAGAATGCCGTGACCACCCGCGGCAAGGCCCGGATCACCTTCACCGGTGATCGCTACGATGGCACGGTCGACATGATGATCACCGGCAAGAGCGCGATGCCGCTGAGTTCGCAGATGACGCTGGCCGCCGTGCGGGTCGACGACTGCAGCAAGTAGCGGTCCGGCGCGCCGGAAATCCCCGCTATTCCGCGGTGCGCGCCTCGGGCTCGGCGTAGGACTGCGGCATCTCCGGGTGCTGGGCGTCCAAATATCGCTGCCGCCGCGACTGCGGTCTCGCGCTCAAGAAGCGTTCGAGCTCGAGCAACGCCCGCCGGTACGATTCACGCTTGAATTCAATGACCGCTTCCAGCGGTATCCAGTACTCGTGCCACCGCCAGGCGTCGAATTCCGGGCGATCGGTCGCGCGCAAACTGACATCGCTGTCGCGCCCGACCAGGCGCAACAGGTACCAGATCTGCTTCTGTCCACGGTAGCTGCCCCGCCACTCGCGCTTGATCCAGTGTTGCGGCACGTCGTATTTCAGCCACTCCCGCGTACGGCCGAGAATCCTCACATGCTGGGGCTCAAGTCCGACCTCCTCGCGCAACTCCCGGTACATCGCCTGTTCGGGCGTTTCACCGGGATTGATGCCTCCTTGCGGAAATTGCCACGAGTGCTCGCGAATCCTCTTGCCCCAGAATACCTGGCTCTTGCCGTTGGCGATGACGATGGCGACGTTCGGGCGATAGCCGTCACGATCCAGCATCGGTGTCACCCTGATGCATAATTAGTTGGGACGATTGTTGCACAGCAGGGGCAGCGATGCCAAGCATCGCTTCCCGGCCCGCCGGAATGCCGCTAGCTCGCCAGCGCGGGGAGGATCGTTCCGGCGACTGTGCCAAAGCCGACCCGATAGCCCTGTCCCTGGCACCATCCGGTAATTGTGACCTCGTCGCCATCTTCGAGAAAACGGCGCGAGCCGCCGGCGACGGGCAGCGGGTCTCTGCCGTTCCAGGTCAGTTCGAGCAGGCTCCCGAAGGAGTCCGGCGTGGGTCCGCTGATGGTGCCCGACGCCATCAGGTCGCCGATGCGCAGGTTGCAGCCGCCGGAGGTCGCATGCGCCAGCTGTTGCGCCATGTTCCAGTACATGTGGCGGAAATTGGTACGGCAGATGGTCGACACGGTCGCCGCCTGATCGACACGCAATGCCACTTCGAGATTGATGTCATAACCGTGCTTTCCGGCCATCCGCAGATAGGGCAGCGGCGCGGGTTCCTGCACTGGGCCGGCCACGCGAAACGGCGCCAGCGCGTCCATGGTCACCACCCACGGCGAAATCGATGTTGCGAACGACTTGCTGTTGAACGGTCCCAGCGGCACGTATTCCCAGGTCTGGATGTCGCGCGCGCTCCAGTCGTTGACCAGCACCATGCCGAAGATGTGCGCTTCGGCGTTGTCGACCGCGACCGGCGTACCCAGCGCGTTGCCGCGGCCGACGATGAATCCGGTTTCCAGTTCGATGTCCAGCTTGCGGCTGGGGCCGTATGCCGGCCGAGGCGCGTCCGGCGCCTTCAGCTGCCCATTCGGCCGGCGTACCGGCGTGCCGCTGACCACGACCGAACTCGCGCGCCCGTTGTAGCCGATCGGGATCTCCAGCCAGTTGGGCAGCAGCGCGTTCTTGGGATCGCGGAACATCGAGCCGACGTTGGTCGCGTGCTCCTTCGACGAATAGAAATCGACATAGCCGGGAATGTCCACCGGCAGGTGCAGGCGCGCGTCGGCCAGCGGCGTCAGCGCGCGCACGCGCAGCGCCGCGGCATCGCGCAATTCCGGATGGTCGCGGCGCAGCAGCTGCGACAGGCGCTCGCGGGTCGAGCGCCAGGCGTCGGCACCGAGGCCGATGAACGCGTTGAGCGTCGCCTGGTCGAATACCGGCGCACCTGCACGCGGTGCCAGCAAGCCTGCGGCCTCGAGCACCGCCAGGTCGGCCACCATGTCGCCGATGGCAACACCCACTCGCAGTGCCGGTGCGGCCGCCGTGCTGAACACGCCGTAGGGCAGGTTCTGCACCGAAAAATCGGCGTCGGGACGGTTCGCTGCATCGACAAAGCTGCGCAGCTGCGGGTCGTGCGTAGGATCATGCTGTGGCATTGTCTGGTCCTTGTAGGCGCGGTCGCGACCGGAGCCTGCCCCGGTCATGTGGGTTTGCGCATTATCCGCGATGCCGGCGTGGTCACGTGGATAGCGTCGAAATCTCGTCCGCCGGCAACCGTCGGCTTGACCTCCCTCAATGGCCCGGATCCCGGCGCCGGGCATGATCGGTAAGATGGACACCATGGTGACCTCAGTGCATCCCGCTTTCAGCTTCGACGCCGAACTCGTCGCCAAGTACGATGGCTACGGGCCACGCTACACGTCGTATCCGACGGCAGACCGTTTCCACGACGGTTTCACCGCCGCCAACTACGTCGACGCGCTGAACGCGCGCAATCAGGGCCGGGTGACCCAGCCGTTGTCGCTGTACGTTCACGTGCCGTTCTGCAACACCATCTGCTACTACTGTGCGTGCAACAAGGTCGTCACCAAGGACCACGGCCGTTCGGCCAAGTACATTCGCTACCTGACCCGCGAGATCGACCAGGTTGCCGCCATGGTCGAGGGCGCGCCGCCGGTGGTCCAGCTGCACTGGGGTGGCGGCACACCGACCTTCCTCTCCCGCGAGGAAATGGCCACGTTGATGGCGGCGCTGCGAGCGCGCTTTCGCTTCGCGGCGGATGCCGAGATATCCATCGAGGTCGATCCGCGCAAGGTCGGCGCCGAAACCATCGCCTTCCTGGGCGAGCAGGGCTTCAACCGGATATCGGTCGGCATCCAGGACTTCGATCCCGAGGTACAGGCCGCGGTCAACCGCATCCAGTCCGAGGCCGAAACGCGGGAAGTGATCGACGCCGCGCGCGATTCGGGCTTTGTGTCGGTAAACGCCGACCTCATCTACGGCTTGCCGCGACAGACGCGCGCGGGCTTTGCCGTCACGCTCGACCGCGTGGTCGACGCGGCGCCGGATCGGATCGCGCTGTACAGCTACGCGCATGTGCCGCACCTGTTCAAGCCGCAGCGGCGCATCGAGGTCGCCGATCTGCCGACGCCCCAGGACAAGCTCGCCATTCTCGCTCTGGCGATAGAAAAGCTCTCCGACGCCGGCTATGTCTACATCGGCATGGATCACTTCGCCAAGCCCGGCGACGAACTCGCGGTCGCGCAGCGCGAACGCAAGCTGCATCGCAATTTCCAGGGTTACTCGACGCGGCCGGACTGCGACCTGCTCGCTTTCGGCATTTCCGCGATCGGCAAGGTCGGCGCCGCCTATGTGCAGAACGTGAAGACGCTGGACGAGTACTACCAGCGGCTCGACGCCCATGCGCTGCCGGTGCTGCGCGGCGTCGAACTCGACGAGGACGACCTCGTCCGCCGCGACGTGATCCAGAAACTGATGTGCGACTTCGAACTGGACTATGGTCGCGTCCGGGCGAGCCACGGCATCGACTGCGCGCAGGCGTTCGCGCCGGAGATCGCCGCGCTTGCTCCGCTGGCCGGCGACGGTTTGGTCGAGATCGCGCCCGACGCCATCCGCGTCACGCCGCGCGGGCGCATGCTGGTGCGCATCGTGGCGATGACCTTCGACCGGTATCTGCGCGTCAAGCGCGACGGTCCACAGTATTCACGGGTGATCTGACGCGGCGGCGTCCAGAGATGTCGCTGGTCATCACCTCTGCGCACGAGAACATTGACGGGATCGCGCTGGACCATCCGAAAATGTGCAGTCCGGTGTTCACGGGAAAATGGAACGGGAGGTCGATATGATCAGGCACGCATGGAAACACGGCGTCATCATCGCGGCGGTCGCCGCATTCGGCGTGACAGACGGACAGGCCCAGAAGCTGTTGTCCGGGTACACGACGCTGTCGACGGCGGCCGCACTGCAGGCTGCCCAGGCGGCACTGGCGCGCTGCCAGAAGGACGGCTACACGGTGGCGGTGGCGGTGGTGGAGCGCAGCGGCCTCCCGCTCGCGGTGCTGCGCGACGGGCTGGCCGGAGCGCATACCATGCAGACCGCGATCGGCAAGGCGGCGACCGCGGTGAGTTTTCGCACCGATACCACGGAACTCGCCGCCACCACTCAGGCCGGAAAAGCGGCCAGCGGCATCCGCCAACTGCCGGGGATCGTGGCGGTCGGCGGCGGCATGATGATCCGCGCCAAGGGCTCGCTGGTCGGCGGCATCGGTGTTTCGGGCGCACCCGGCGGCGAAGCCGACGATGCCTGCGCCAAGGCGGGAATCGCGGCCATCGGCGATTCGATCGAACTCGAGTAGCGTCCGCAGCATCCGCGCAGGCAACGGTAAGCGGATGCTGCCTGTGACGCAGGTGCCGCCGGCGCGGCGCCTGCGTCGCGGGTGTTGGCCGGTTCATTCTTCACCATGATTCCAGAGCTTGGCCACTTCGCCCTGATTCTCGCGCTGCTTCTCGCTGCGTTGCTCGCCACGGTACCGATGGTTGGCGCGCAACGCGGGTTCGAGACTTGGATGGCGCTGGCGCGACCGGCGGCTGCCGGAGTTTTCGTCTTCGTGGCCATCGCCTTCGGTTGTCTGGCGTGGTCGTTCGCGCACGACGACTTCTCGGTGCTCAATGTCGCAACCAACTCCAGCGTCGACCTGCCGCTGCGCTACAAGCTGGCCGCGACCTGGGGATCGCACGAAGGATCGATGCTGCTCTGGCTGCTGCTGCTCTGCGGCTGGACGCTGGCGGTTGCGCTCTCCTGCGGCAAGCTTCCACGCCCGCTGGCCGCGCGCGCGCTCGGCGTGCTGGGTCTGGTCGCAAGCGGCTTCGCGCTGTTCATTCTGTTCACGTCGAATCCCTTCGTCCGGCTGTTTCCACCGGCGGGCAACGGTCGGGATCTGAATCCGTTGTTGCAGGATCCGGGCATGGTGTTTCATCCACCCTTGCTGTACATGGGCTATGTCGGTTTCGCCGTCTCCTTCGCTTTCGCCATCGCTGCGCTGCTCGGCGGGCCACCGGACGCAGCCTGGGCGCGGCGCGCCCGGCCATGGACGCTGACGGCCTGGTGTTTCCTCACCGGCGGTATCGTCCTCGGCAGCACCTGGGCCTATTACGAACTGGGCTGGGGCGGCTGGTGGTTCTGGGATCCGGTCGAGAACGCGTCGTTCATGCCCTGGCTGGTGGGTACCGCGCTGCTGCATTCGCTCGCAGTCACCGATCGCCGCGGCAGTTTCGCCGCCTGGAGCGCGTTACTGGCGATCGGGGCCTTTTCGTTGTCGCTGCTGGGAACGTTCCTGGTGCGCTCCGGTGTGTTGTCGTCGGTGCATGCTTTCGCCACCGATCCACGTCGTGGCGTCTTCATCCTCGCCTTCCTGGCGCTGGTCATCGGCGGCTCGCTCGCCCTCTTTGCCTGGCGTGCACCGCGCGCCGGAGCAGGCGGGGCGTTCTCGGCCACGTCCCGCGAGTCGCTGCTGCTTGCCAACAACGTGCTGCTGACGGTCGCCGCCGCATCGGTGTTTCTCGGCACGCTCTACCCGCTGCTCCTGGACGCGTTGGGCTTCGGACGGCTGTCCGTCGGCCCACCGTACTACGAGGCGGTATTCGTGCCGGTGATGGCGCCGCTCGCCCTGCTGCTGGCCGCAGGCCCGCTGGCTCGCTGGGGCGCTTCGTCCGCACGCGAACTCGGCCGGCGCCTGCGCGTACCGCTGGCGCTCGCCGCCGGCGGCACAGCGATGCTGTGGTTCGCGTTGCCCGGCGGATCGCCGCTTGCCGTGCTTGGAATCTTCCTTGCGCTGTGGATCGCCGCCGGCACAGTGGCCGGCGCCATCGTGCGCCTTCGCGGCGACCGCCGCCCGGGAACGTCCAGACCGACACCATCGCGTGGTTTCTGGGGCATGACCGTTGCCCACTGCGGCGTGGCCGTGTTCATCTTCGGCGTGACCATGGTCAGGTCGCACGAGCGATCCGAGGATGTGACCGTCAAGCCCGGCGAGACCACGATCCTGGCCGGCGATCACTATCGCTTCGACGGCATCGCCGAGGAGGCCGGGCCGAATTACCGCGCGACCCGCGCGACATTCATCGTGAGTCGCGACGGACGTACTGTCACCACCATGCGGCCCGAGAAACGCATGTACAGCGCGGGCGGCATGCCGATGACCGAGGCCGCCATCGACCGGCGTGCATTGGGGGACCGCTATGTTTCGCTGGGTGAGGCCAGGGAGGACGGCGCATGGACCGCACGCATCCAGTGGAAACCGTTCGTGGCGTGGATCTGGGCAGGAGGACTGCTGATGGCGTTCGGCGCGCTGCTGGCGGCCATCAGACGTCGGGGTGATTCGCGGGAGATAGCGCGCGGATCCGGCTGACGTGGCAAATTGCCGCAGGCTTGAAACAAACAGTCCGGCCGCTGGCCTCCGCCCGAGGCTCAAGTTCGCGACCATGTTTGATCCAGATCAATGCGCGCGGAACTTCGGATTCGCGCAACGACCTGCGTTGCTAGACTCAAACGGCAAATATCAAATAGTCAACGCAAAATTGTTTGCAGCAGAGGAGATCGCATGATTTCGAGCATCCTTCGCGTTCTGGCGCGCGCCGTGGTCGGCGCAACGCTCGTGACATTCGCCGTCGCTGTTGGTCCTGCATTCGCGCAGGCAAAACAGGCGGCGGCCAAGCCCGCCGCGGCGCAGAAGTCCGCCGCCTTCGATTCCTCGACCTGCCTTGCCTGCCACGCGCCGGTCAAGGCGTTCTACGACTCCGGCAAGCACAAGGTGGTCGGCTGCAATGCCTGTCATGACGGGACTGCGGCGCACCTGACCGACATCAAGAAGCGCCCGGCGACCAAGACCGACCTCGCGACCTGCGGCGGTTGTCACCAGAACCAGTACAAGTCCTACGCGCAGATGGACTGGCATCGCACCGCGCGCTACGAGAAAAAGCAGATGACTGGTCCGGCGCCCGATCCTGCCTACGACCTTCTGATGTCGCCGCATGGCTTCACCAAGGAGCACAACCTGCCGCGCGGTCACACCTTCGCGTTGCTTGATCAATTCGTCGTCGACCGCGGTTTCGGCGGTCGCTTCGCACCCAAGGAATCGTGGCGCTACCTCGCCGGGTCCGGCGACTTCAAGGTCTGGGACTGGACCGTCGATCTTTATCCGGACAGCACCGAGCAGAAGGCATGGAAGCCCGGCACGACGGCTGCGGCGAATCCGGTGTGCCTGTCCTGCAAGACGCAGGACCACATCCTCGACTGGGCCTATATGGGCGATCCAGCACCCAGCGCCAAGTGGAGCCGCTCGTCCAAGGTCGTTGAGCTTGCACGCTCGGTCAACCATTCGCTCAACTGCATCTACTGCCACGATCCGCACGCGGCCAAGCCCCGTATCGTCCGCGACGCGCTGATTGAAGCGGTGACCCGTACCGACGCGCCGACGCTGTATTCGCAGGACCCGCGCAAGACCAAGGTCGATGTCATCGACATGGGTTTGCGGGGCCATACGCGAAAGATCGGCATGCTGGAGCGCTACGACGGCCGCCTGCAATGCGGGCAGTGCCACGTCGAGTACAACTGCAACCCGGGCTTCAATCCGAATACAGGCGAGCCAATCACCATGGCCGACAAGCGGACGAACTATTTCCCCTTCGTCGACGTCGACAACATCCTGAAGGCCTACGACGGCATCCAGTTCCGTGACTTCCGCAACCGCTTCACCGGCGCGGCGCTGTGGAAGGCGCAGCATCCGGACGTGGAGACCTATTACAACTCGACGCACGAGAAACTCGGCATCGACTGCGCCGCCTGCCACATGCCGCGGGTCAAGGACGCCAAGACCGGCAAGTTCTACACGTCGCACTGGCAGACCAACCCGAAGAACTACCTGAAGGAAACCTGCCTGGGTTGCCACAGCCAGTGGAGCGAGACGCAGGCGAAATATGTGATCGAGTCGATGGCCTCGCACTATCAGGGCAAGGTGCGCCACGCTGAATTCTGGCTGATGCAGTTGATCAACAAGTTCGAACCGGCGCAACTGGCCGGGGTAGCGCCGGATGTGCTCAACGCCGCCCGTGCCAAGCACGGCGAAGCGCATGCCAATTGGGAGTGGTGGACCGCCGCCAACGGCGCCTCCTTCCACAATCTCAACATGGCGAAAGACTCGCTGGCGAAGTCGGTAACAGCGTCGCAGGCGGGCATCAAGATCCTCGACGACGCGATCAAGGCCAAGCTCACGCCGACGGCAGCAGCCAAGTAGGCGCGGCGAAGTATGACGTTCTACGCAATCACCGCCGCCATGACGGTGATTGCGCTGGGCTTGGTGTTGCCGAGCCTCGCTGGCCGCGCACCCGTCGCTGCCGGCGCTGGTCGCGGTCTCCGCCGCGGATCGTTGCGGCCGGTGGCGACCGTGGCACTCCTTCTGCCTGTCCTGGCCTACGGCATCTACGTGCGGCTGGGTGAGCCGGGTGCGGTCACCAGCGATTCAGCGGCGACAATGCGGGCAACCATCGAAGGCGCGGCGTCGCCGCAGTTCATCGAGGACCTGGCAAGGCACCTCGACCGCAATGCCCATGACGCCCGTGGCTGGGTGTTGCTGGGCCGCGCCCAGTTCTCCGCTGATCGCCCAGCCGAAGCTGCGGCCGCCTACGAAAAGGCGCTGGGCATGGCCGACAAGGTGGCCGGCGATCCGGGCGTGTGGTGCGAGTATGCCGACGCGCTGGCCATGGCACAGGGTGGCTCACTGGCCGGCAAGCCGCGCGACCTGATCGCGCACGCGCTGGCACTCGATCCAGGGCACGGCAAGGCGCTGGAAATGGCCGGAAGCGCGGCGTTCGAAGCCGGAGAGTTCGCGACCGCCGCCGAATACTGGCGGACGCTGATGTCGCTGCTGCCCGCAGGCGATCCGATGCGGCGCGACCTCGACGGGGCGATCACGCGCGCCGACCTGATGGCGATTTCGCGCTAGCAGCCTTGGCGCGGCCCCGCCATACCGAGATAATGCAAAGTATTCGAAGGACTGAACAGAATGACACGATGCGCCTGATTGTGCTGCTGACCGCGGGCGTCCTGTCCGCCGCCGCTTCGCCCGTTGCGCCAGCGCAGACGGCAGGCGACCCGGCGCGCGGGCGCCTGCTCTACGATACGCATTGCATCGCCTGCCACACCAAGCAAATCCACTGGCGCGACCAGAAACTCGTCACCGACTGGACGTCGCTGGTTGCGCAAGTGCGGCGCTGGCAGGAAGTCGCCGGGTTGGGTTGGAGCGCCAACGACATCGAAGACGTCGTGCGCTTTCTCAACTCGATCGTCTATCGTTTTCCCAGCCAGGCGCCAAGGCAGACCGGCTGACCGGCGTCCAGCGATTCGCGAATGCGGTGAACCCGACCCCTGCCGAGCTTTCCGTCGCCGATGCCGGCCGTATCGTCGCCCGTCTGTCCGAGCCGCAGCGGTATCCGCATCCGGCAAGCACCGTGACGCTGGTCGAGACCCATATCTCGTGGGTGCTGCTCGCCGGCGAATTCGCCTACAAGCTGAAAAAGCCGCTCGACCTGGGCTTCCTCGACTATTCGACTCGCCAGCGTCGCCACGCGGCCTGCCACGAGGAACTCCGCCTCAACGCCCGCCTGGCGCCGACGATCTATCTCGACGTGGCGCAGGTAACCGGTACGGTCGACGATCCGCGCATCGACGGCGACGGTCCCGCGCTCGACCACGCCGTGCGCATGCGCCGCTTCGACCGCGCGCTGGAATTCGACCGCCTGCTCCGCGCCGGAAAGCTTGGTCCGGAACGCATCGACGAGTTGGCGCAGATCGTCGCCGACTTCCACGCGACGATCCCGGTCGCGGACGCCGGAAGCGCGTTCGGATCGCTGGCGACCGTGCTCGCCTTCGCCCTTGGCAATTTCGAGCAGATTCAGGCGCTCGAACACGATCCGGACGTCACCGCCCGAATCGCCGCGCTCGCTGCGTGGACGCGCAGCGCGCACAACCGCCTTGCTGCCGCAATTGGCGACCGGCTTGCAGAGGGTCATGTGCGCGAATGCCACGGCGACCTGCATCTGGCCAACATCGTGCTGCACGATGGCCGGGTCACGGTATTCGACTGCATCGAATTCAATCCCGCGCTGCGCTGGGTGGACACGATGGCCGAGATCGCCTTCACAACCATGGATCTCGCCTATCGGGGGCGCGCCGATCTGGCCCGCCGCTTCCTCAATGGATATCTTGAATTCACCGGCGACTACGCCGGCCTCGCGATCCTGCGCTTTTACATGGTCTATCGCGCGATGGTCCGCGCCAAGGTGGCGGCGATTCGCGCCTCGCAGGAGGCCGATGCCGACGCGCGCGCCGGTGACGAGCGCGATTTCCTCGCGCATCTCGACCTCGCTGAGGCGTTCGCGCTTCCGCCCGCTGCGGCGCTGCTGATCACCCACGGAACCTCCGGCAGCGGCAAGAGCTTCGCTGCATCCGCCCTTGCCGGAACCGGGGACTGGATCCGTATCCGCTCCGATGTCGAGCGCAAGCGCCTGGCGGGCCTGGCGCCACTGATGCGGTCGGGATCGCCGACCGCCGAAGGCCTCTACGCCGCCGGAATGTCCGGACGTACCTACGCGCGCCTCGCCGAACTCGCTCGATCCATCGTCGCCGCCGGACTGCCGGTCATCGTCGACGCCACCTTTCTTGATCGCGAGCAGCGCCATGCCTTCCGCGAACTCGCGCGCGAGCTGTGCGTGCCCTTCGCGATTCTCGCGCCGACCGCAACAATGGACCAATTGCGGCAGCGCCTGCGCGAGCGCGATGCCGCCGGCACCGATGCGTCCGAGGCGACCGTTGCCGTTCTGGACCGCCAGCTGCGCGATATGCAACCACTCGACACCGACGAGCTCGCCGTCACGGTCGCCGTCGACGAGGCCCTTGCCCGGGATAGCGATGCACTCGCCGCCGCCGTGGCGACGCGTCTGTCGACCTGCGCCTAGGTCGTTGGGGCAGGTGTACGGGCGAACTGGCGGCTGACCTGCTCGCCGGTCTCGCGTCCACGCACGATGCGATCACCGACGGACACGCCGCCACGATAATTGGCGCAGAACCACAGGCCCGGCAGCGCCGCCTCCGCCGCCTCGACCGCGCGCAGGCGCTCGAGGTGGCCCAGATCGTACTGCGGAATCGCCTGCGACCAGCGCACCAGTTCCTCCCACAGCGGCAACGCGCGTACGCCCAGCAGGTCGGCATGCTCCGAGCGCACGGCGGCACCGAGCGCTTCGTCGGACAGTTGCATCATCTCCGGATTGCGCCGGCCCCCGGCAAAGCTGGTGACCAGCACCGCGCCGGGAGGAGCGCGGCCTTCGAACATACTGCTCGAAAACAGCCCACCGAGTATGGCGCGGTGCTCGACTTTGGGCACCAGAAAGCCGAAACCCACGAGCGAATGCGTCACGTCGGCACGCCGGTAGGCGCTGGCAGCGATGGCAATGGGCGCATAGTCGATGCCGGCAAGCGCGCGTGCGGCGGCCGGCGCAACCGCCTCGATCATCGCTGCTGCCGCGGGCGCTGGCGCCGCGACGATCACCGCCCGCGCCTGGCGAACAATCGTCTGACCGTCCTTCCTGCCCTCGACCACAAAGCTGCCATCGTCCCGGCGGGCAACGCTGTGCACGTCGACGCCGGCGGTGAGGCGGGCGATTTTTCCGGCCAGCGCGTCGGTCAGTGTCTGCATGCCGTTGATGAACGAAAAACTGCCGGCGCTGTTCCTGGCCACTTCCTTGTTTCCGCGCCGCTCCTTCGCGCCCAGGATCTGCCCCTTGATCAGGCCACCGTACTTCTGCTCGAGTGCAAGCAGGCGCGGAAACGCGGCGGCCACCGAAATGCGCTCGGGGTCGCCCGCGTAGATGCCGGCGACGAAGGGGTCGATCGCATAGTCGAGAAACTCGTCGCCGAGTCGCCGTCGAACGAACGCGGCGATCGACTCGTCGGAACCCGCAGCAGCACGCCCGATGAACGGCTCACGCAACAGGCGCAACTTCGCCTTCAGCGAAAAAGCGTCCGTGGTCAGAAATTTTCCCGGCGACGTCGGCAGCGGCTGCAGGACACCGTCACGGACGATGTAGCGGATCGAGGCGATGCTGCCGGCGTCTGCCCGCGCGCAGTCGATGCCGAGTTCCGCGAGCAATTCACCGATCCGCGGCGAGGTATCGAGCGTGCTGTTGGGCCCCCGCTCGTACAGCGCGCCGCCGTGGCGAACCGTGGCAATGACGCCACCGGCACGAGGCGCGGCCTCGAGCACCTCGACCGCGAGGCCGCGCTGCTGCAGGTCGTACGCGGCGGTGAGGCCGGAGATGCCGGCCCCGACGACAATGCAATCGGAGGTGACGGAAAGCGGATTCACGAAGTCGGCGCCGGACAGGATGCGCCGGCCTTCGCTCGCCCAGCCAACGCGTCCATATCTTACGGCATCGACGACAACGGCTGCACGTCCCGACGACTCAGGGCTACTTCGCCAGCGCCGCTCTTACCGTTTCAAGGAATTCGGCCAGGTTGATCGGCTTGCCGATATAGCCGTCGAAACCGGCCTCGGTGATCATCTTGCGGTCCTGCTGCATCACCGACGCGGTGACCGCGATCACCGGAATATCCGCAGTAGCCGGATTTGCGTGCAGCGCGCGCCGCGCGTCGATGCCGTTCATCCCGGGCAGCTGGATGTCCATCAGGATCAGGTCGGGCCGCCGTTCCGCCGCGGCGACGAGGCCATCTTCCGCGGTCGTCGCCTCGATGGTTTCGTATCCCTTGACCTGCAGCACGTCGCGCACCAGTTTCATGTTGCGCGGGTTGTCTTCGACGATCAGGATCAGGCTCATCGGCGGCTCGGCAATGAAAAGTAGAACGTGGATCCCTTGCCCGGCGCGCTGGTCAGCCAGATCTTGCCGCCGTGCAACTCGACAAAGCGCCGGGTCAAGGCGAGGCCGAGCCCGGTGCCTTCCTGTTTGCTGGTGTAGTGGGTGCCGACCTGCCGGAACTCCTCGAACACCGACTGCTGGTCGGCTTCGGCAATACCGATGCCGGTGTCCCGGACCGCTACGACGAACTGCCCGTCCTCGATAACCGCAGTCACGTCAATTCGCCCGCCATCCGGCGTGAATTTCACCGCGTTGGACAACAAGTTGAGCAGGATCTGCTTGAACTTGCGTTCGTCCGCGTCGATGCTGCCGAGATCCGCCGGCGCATCGAGACCCAGCGTGATGCCGTGTTTCAGCGCCCGCTCGCGGATCAGCGCCATGGCGTCGATGAGTGCGTTCGGCATGTCGAAGGTCGCCACTTCGAGTTCCATCTTTCCGGCCTCGACCTTGGACAGGTCGAGCACGTCGTTGATCAGCAGGAGCAGATGCTTGCCGGATGAGTGGATGTCCTTCAGGTAGTCATCCTGCTTGTCGTTCAGATCCCCGAACAGTCGCGCGATCAGCACCTCGGAAAAGCCGATGATGGCGTTCAGCGGCGTGCGCAATTCGTGCGACATGCTGGCCAGGAATGCCGACTTGTGCTGGTTGGCAATCTCGAGCTGCCGGCTTTTCTCCTCGATCTCGCGGAACAGCCGAACGTTGTCGATGGCGATCGCCGCCTGCCGGGCAAAGGTCTCCACCAGCGCCACCTGATCCGGCGGGAACAGTCCAGGTTCCTGCCGGGCGAGCAGGATTCCCCCATAGGCGCCACCCTCCCGCATCAACGGCACGACAAGGATGGCGCGGCAGCCGAAGCGGAGCATGTTTTCCTTCGCCCCCGAATACTCCCCCTCGAGCAGCGGCAAGACATCGGGAATGTGAATCGTGTTTCGATCCAGCGCGGCGCGCCCCGTCAATGAGCTGCGATCCAGCGGCACCGAAGTAGTGGGCGCCCAGTGCGCATCCGTCGTCAGGCGGCCCTCCCAGTATTCCGCCGCCGGCTGCAGCAACGCGCCGTCGATCAGCATGATCCGCGCGAAGGGCGCGGCGCACAGGTGCGCAGCCCTCTCGGCCACCGCGTTCAGCACCGGTTGCACATCGGTAGGCGAGGCCGAGATGACGCGCAGGATTTCGCTGATCGCCGTCTGTTGCTCGAGCGAATTCTGCAACTCATGCGTACGCTCCTCGACCTTGCGCTCGAGACCCGCGTAGGACTCGCGCAGCTGGACCGACATCCGGTTGAAACGATTGGCCAGCGCCTCGAGTTCATCGCCGGTATGCACGTCGATGGTCTGGTCGAGATTGCCTTCGCCGATTCGCTGTGCGCCATCGGACAGCGTGCGGATTGGCCGCACCATGCCACGCGCCAGCACCAGCGCGCCAATGGCGGACAGGATCAGCCCCGCGAGCAGCAACAGGCCGGTACGCAGGATCGATGCGTTGAGCCTGGCGTAGACCTCGGAAATCGGCTGCTCGACGAATACCTTCCAGTCCAGAATTTCGATCGGCGCGACCGCGACCAGCACCGGTGCGCCCGCCAGGTCGGCGGATACCAGCGCCGGTTCGTCGTCGGCGTCGATGGTTGCCGCCGCTTTCACGTGCGCCAGGTCCGCGAGGCTGGTCTTGCGCAGTACAAGACCGATGTCCGGGTCGGCGACGAGGAAACCCTTGCCGTCGACCACGTAGGCCTTGCCCTTGTCGCCGATCTTGATCCTCGATACGACATCCCAGATGAACTTGAGGTTGACGTCGGCAACGGTGACCGGGCCGTTCTCGCCACCGGAGCGGATCGCCATGGTCATGTAAGGCTCGGTCTCCTTGCGAAAATAGACCGGACCGAACCAGGTCTGAGCGCGCTTGGCATTATGAAATGCCGGTTCCTGCGAGCGGTCCTTGCCCGAGCCAACCACATCCATGCCGAGCCTGGAGACGGCAATCAGCTCGCGGCCACGACCATCGAGCTGGCTGATGTCGGTGACCTCGGGCGCCTGCCGCAGCACCTTGAAGAACTCGATGCGGCGCAGCTCGACATCGGCGGCGTCCAGCTGCGGCAATGCCGCGAATTTCAGCTGCTGTTCGATGCTGCGCATGTACTGTTCGATGCGCGCCGCGGCGGCGATGGCCTTCTCGCGCTGCAGACCCGCCAGCGCATTGCGATTTTCCTGGTAAGTGAAGTAGACAGTGGTCGCGCCGGAGGCAAGCAGCGCAACCGTCACCAACAGCAGAATCAGCAACAGATACTTGCGGAACAGGCGCCCGTGGTAGATCTCGCCGGGTTCCGGCAGCGGCTGCCGGCCGGGAGCGGTCGGTACGGCCTCGGAAGGACTCGAGCGATCGTTCAAGCCTGTCCTTTCCACCGAATCGCGCGGACGCCCTGCGTACGTGGGCGCGGGCGATCACTGGATCACCTCGTCCGCGCGCAGCAGCATCGTACGCGGAATCGTCAGACCGATCGCGTTCGCGGTCCTGAGGTTGATCACGAACTCCAGCTTGGTCGGTTGTTCGACCGGCAGATCGGCCGGCTTCGCGCCATTGAGAATCCGGACGACATAGACGGCCGCGCGCGCCGAACAGGTCGACCGCGTCGACGCCGTAGGTGGCGAGTCCGCCACGACGGACGAACTCCGGATGCGCGTAAATCGCCGGCAGCCGCGCCTTTGCCGCCAGCGCGATGACCTCGTCCTGCCGGGAAAACAGGTAGGCGCTTGCCAGGACCAGTACTCGCACCGGCGCGAGCCTTGGCCGCGGCGGCGAACAGCTGCACCGGATCGCCGACCTTCCGCAGGTCGAGGAATTCCACCTGAATATCCAGTTTTGCGGCGGCGCGAAGCGCCTCCGCCACCGACTGCGCATTGCCTGCCTCGCCGGAGTCCCCGATGATCGCCACGCGTGCGAGGCTCGGCACCATTTCCGCCAGCAGCGCCATTTGCTTGGCGCTAAGCTCCGGGACCTGCGTCGACAATCCGGTTACATTGCCCCCCGGACGGGCGAGGCTCGCGACCACGCCTGAGCCCACCGGGTCGTTGTCCTGCCCCATGACGATGGGGATCTCGCTGGTCGCCTTCATCGCCGGACGCGTTGCCGACGAACCGCCGGAAACGATCACGCTCGCCGGCAACGCCACAAGTTCGGCTGCCAGCGCCGGCATGCGTGCGAGGACGCCATTCGCGTAGCGCGCCTCGAACACGTACTGCTTGCCCTCGGCGTAGCCGAATCTGGCCATGGCGATCCGGAACGCTTCGACACGCGCCGCGACTGGCGGCGGCGGTGCCGCGAACAGCAGGCCGATCCTCGGCAGGTCGGGACGCGGTTGTCCGCGCGCCGGCACTGCCGCCACCAATGCCGTGAGTCCGGCGAGAAATCGGCGGCGATCGGTCACGAATCACCTCATCCGCGCGCGCCAACACCGACTGCGGTACGTTGATGCCGAGTACGCGGGCAGTACGGAGGTTGATGACCAGTTCGATGCGCGTGGGCAGCTCGACCGGCAGTTCACCCGCGCGGGCGCCCTTCAGTATTCGATCGATGTAAAGGCCGAGGCGGCGATAAACAATGTCGAGATTCGGTCCGTAGGTGGCGACGAAACCGGCGTGGGCAAATTGCGACCATCCGGAAACAGCCAGCAACCGCTCCTTGAGCGCGAACTGCGCG
Source organism: uncultured beta proteobacterium (assembly GCA_963712105.1). GTDB lineage: Bacteria > Pseudomonadota > Gammaproteobacteria > Burkholderiales > Casimicrobiaceae > VBCG01. The sequence continues at coordinate 37,861 of CAVQGR010000005.1, read as the reverse complement.
ATGCTCGCCCCGCGCGCGACCATCCCCGCATCCTGGAACACGACGATGCCCTGCACCCGCGCGCGCCGGATGCGCTCGTACGCAGGCTCCGGATCCTCGCCGGGCAGGATCTGCACGTACTCGGTTTCGAAATTCATCCGCTGCGCGGCGGCGAGCGACGACGTAAGCTCGGATCTTTCGCCCGGGTGCTGTGGATTGGCCAGGATCGCGACGCGTCGAACTGCCGGCGCAAGTTCCCGCAGTACCTCGAAGCGCTTGCCGACCAGTTCCAGCGCCAGGAAGGACATGCCGGTGGTGTTGCCTCCCGGGCGCGCATAGCTCTCCGCCATCCCGGCGATCACCGGATCGCCGCTGAACGCGAACACGACGGGCACCCGACCGGCGACCAGGCGATTGGCCAACGGTCCCACGGCGGCCTGCGTGACGATCAATGCCACGCGTTGCGCGAGCAACTCGTCGACGGTCGCCTTGACGCGATCGCTGTTGTTCTCGACGACGCGGACTTCGATGCCGACTTCGTGTGCACCAACATAGCCAAGCGCGTGTCATGCCCTCGCGGAACGCGACCAGCGCAGCGCCTGGCGGTGTGTAGCACATCCAGCCGATGCGCGGCGGCGCGGCCTGAGCGCGAACGGAGACGGCCGCGCCCAGCGCACCCATGCCCACCAGGAAATGGCGCCGATTCGTCATAGGGTGATCGTGCGCACGCTTTTCACTCTAGCGGATCACCGTGTCGGCGCGCGCGAGCAGCGACGTCGGCACCGTCAGGCCCAGCGCCTTGGCGGTCTTCTGGTTGACGACGAGTTCGAGCACGACCGGCTGCTCGATCGGCAGGTCTCCGGGCTTGGCGCCCTTGTGGATGCGCACCGCATAGGCTGCGAGCCGGCGATAGACGGCGGAAAACGACGGTCCGTAGGTAAGCAGGTAGCCGCGCCTGGCGAAATCCGCCCAGCCGCCGACCGCGGGAATACCCTTGGCCACAGAGAACTCGGCAATGCGCACGGACTGGGCTTGGGCAAAGCCGTCGGAAAAAATCAGCATCGCCTCGATCCGCGACCCGGCGATCTCCGTTAGCGCGGCGTCCAGTTCGGCGACATCCTTGGTCGGAAAATAGCGCACGTCGATGCCCATCGTCGCCGCCGCTTCGCGCGCGGCCTTGAGTTCCTTGTGTTCACCCGGATGCCAGGGGTTGGCGATGATGGCGATGCGCTTCACCCGCGGCATGAACTCCTTGAGCATCTCGATGCGCTTGCCGAAGAGATCGGTTGCGAACAGCGTGATGCCGGTGACGTGGCCACCGGGGCGTGCATAGCTGGCGACGATCTTCGCCTCGACCGGGTCGGCGCTCATGCCGAAGATCACCGGCGTGGTCACGCCGGAGCGCAGGACCGGCCCCAGCGCCAGCCCGCTGTGCGCGACAATGACGTCGGGCCGCGCCCCGGACCCGTCGCGCGCCAGTTGCTCCAGCCGCGCTGCCGAGCCATCGCCCCACCAGTTCTCGACCACGTAGTTCCTGCCTTCGACATAGCCCTGCTCGGCCATGCCGCCGCGAAATGCGGTCAACATCGGCGCGCCAGACGCGGCGCCGTCCATCGTCGCCCAGGCGACGCGAAGCGGTGGCGCAGTCTGCGCCGCCAGCGGCAAGCTCATCGCAACCGGGAGCAGCGCCAGTACCTGGCATACGTTTCTGCGCTTCATGCGTCACCTCGTCCCTGCCGCCGGCCCTCGCCGGCTGCCGCAACGATACGCCCGGATGGGCCGGGCAAACCCGTGCAGCTGCAATTCCCCCAGGTCTTCGGTCTCGACCTCGGATTCGACTTCGGCGTACACGCGCTGCGCGACGATGACGTCGCCCGCCCTGGCCAACTGGCACAGACGTGCAGCCAGGTTGGTGACCGTGCCGATGGCGCCATAGTCGATGCGTCCCTCGAAGCCGATGGCGCCGACGGTCGCGAAACCCTGCGCGACGCCGATGCCAAGGCCAAGCTCGACGCCGCGCTTTTTCCATTTCTCGGTCAGCGCCTGCGCAGCGTCGCGCATGTCCAGCGCCAGCGCAACACCCCGTTTCGCGCAATCGTCGAAAGGTACCGGGTCGCCGAGGAAAGCCATCATGCCGTCACCCGTGAAGCGTTCCAGTGTGGCTTCGTGAGCCATGACCAGCCGGCCCATCTCCGCATGGAAGGCACCGAGCGTGCGCATCAACTCCTCGGGTTCGGTCGACTCGGCATAGGCGGTGAAGCCGCGCAGGTCGCACATGACGACTGCAATCTCGCGGCGACGGCTTTTCAGCGGGTCGGCGGCGCCGCCTTCCAGGATGAGTTCGGCCAGCTTGGGCGAGAAGAATCGCTTCAGCCGCGAAAGCCCCTCGAGCTCGGCCACCTGTTTGGCGACCCGGTCCTCGAGTGTCGCGCTCCATTGCGCGAGTTCCTGCGCCTGCCGCTGCGTCTGCTCGTGCAGCCGGCGGATGCGCAGCAGCGACTGTACCCGCGCAAAGAGTTCCGGCTGGTTGATTGGCTTGCCGAGGAAATCGTCGGCACCGGCGGCAATACCGTTGATCCGTTCCTGCTGCGGATCGAGCGACGTGCACAGCACCACAGGCAGCAGGGCGGTGGCTGGATCGGCGCGGATGCGCCGGCACACGTCGTAGCCGGACATGCCCGGCATCATCACATCGAGCAGCACGATGTCCGGCGGCTCGGCGGCGATCTTCGCCAGCGCCTCCTCGCCGTTGACCGCGGTCGTCACCGCGTAGCCCTTGACGGTCAGCAGATCGGCCAGCAGCTTGACGTTATGCGGCGTGTCGTCGACGACCAGCACTTTCGCCTGCTCGTTCATCCGCTACGTCCCTTCCGGTCGCGACACAGAATGCGCATGGTACCGAATTGGCCCAGAATAGGGTCAATGATGAGCATTCCCTTCATCGTCCCGGAATCCGAGGTCGAGTGGACGGCCATCCGCGCGCAGGGCGCCGGCGGGCAGAATGTCAACAAGGTGTCCTCGGCGGTGCATCTGCGCTTCGACGTCAGCGCGTCGACGCTGCCGGAAGCCGTGAAGGCGCGCCTGCTGGCCGGCAGCGACGCGCGCCTGACCGCCGGCGGCATCGTCGTGATCAAGGCGCAGCGCTACCGCACGCAGGAGCGCAACCGCGAAGACGCCATGGCGCGGTTGCAGGCCATGGTCGATGCCGCCAGCCACGTGCCGCGCCCGCGAAAGGCGACGCGGCCCACCAAGGGCTCGCAGCGGCGACGCGTCGACGAGAAGGTCAAGCGCGGACGAACAAAATCGGCGCGCGGCAAGGTCCTCGAATGACGCCGCGACGGCACCGGCTACGCGACTTTATCCACAATTGCAGTTGATAACCCTGTGGATCGACGGCCAAGGTCCATTCCCGATGCGGTCTGCGCCAGAATGCCTGTCCATTGATCGGCTGCGGCTGCGATCAAGCGCAAACAATTTTCGCGTTGCCGCCGCCGCCCCTGCGGCGAATTCGAATGGAAATTCCCGCCGGGTTGCGACACCGATGCTTTGGGCGTATGGTCCACGAACGGTCCCTGCGCAGAAGCCCTCGCCACAGGGATAGCGACTCGATCTGCCGACGTATTGCGCCGGCGAACATCGACCGGGCACCACCGTCCGGTTGCGTTCGGAATGGGAGGAGCCCGCATGGTCTCGATCTCACGCGCAGTCAGGGTGGCACTCGCCCTCACTCTTCTTGCCTGCAGCCCGATGACTTCGGCGACGTTGGTCGTCAATCACGAGATCGTCAGGGCACTCGTGCATTTCGGCGCCCGCGTGATTACACGCCAGTTCGTCAACTGTCCTGCGAATTCTTTGGTGATCGCTTGGAGCATCACCAATGCAGCACAGGTCCTCGCCCGCAATTCAGACTTGTTGTTACCACTTTTGGTGATTCTGTCGACACGTCCAGTGTACGGGGATGGAACTTCGCCAAGCGCCGATGGCACCCATCGCCTGCCCAATGGCGTGGAAATCACCGGGCTCAACGACTCGGACGAAATGCAGACGGCGGCTGTGGAGGTGCTCTGCGCCGAGGAGACTGGCCAATTTCCGGGCACCATGGCCGTCAAAGAAACCAACGTACCCGCCGGGGAGCATTCCTTCGGCGTCGCCGAATGCCCTGCGGGCTCTGGCGCGACGGGAGGGGCTTACGACGCTCCCCAGGCCGCTACCCAGTACGGTCGTCGCGCAATGACAAACGCCTCCGACGACGCAATGCTCAAGGTGCTTGGTCACCATCCGCATTGGAAGTCGGGACCGGACCTCGGCGCGCGCACCGACGGAACGCACGAGGCGCCGACGGCTTGGCGAACCCATGTCCACAACCCCGGCACCAGCGCCCAGACCATCCGCACCTTCGCCTTTTGCATTCAGGACGCCGATACGCTGATGCAGACGCAGGTCGCTTCGATCGAGCTCCAGCCAGGCGAACGGCGTTTCATTGGCATCGGCCCGACGAGTACCGACTACCTGTACGGCGCCGGCGCCGTCGGCCCGGCGGAAGTGACGATCGTGGCCGACGCCGTATGGCGCCCTGACGACCGCGGCGTTGGCCGGGGATTCAATTTCACCGGCGGGGCGGACAGCTACCCGCTCGGGCAGGGCGGCATCAGCGGCGTGATCGTCCGCAACCATGCGTCAACGGCATTTGCGTCAGCTGCGCCGGCCGCCACCGTCAAGCTGGCGGTGATCGTCGCGCCCAGCCTCCGGCCCAGTCCACCGCCGACCAGCATCATCCAGGCGATCGAGTTCTACCACGCGGCAAGCGACCACTACTTCGTCACCTCGATCCCGCAGGAAATCAGCGATCTCGACAACAAGGTCCATCCGGGCTGGCAGCGCACCGGCGAAAGCTTCAAGGTCTATGCCGCCGGCAGCGGCGGCGCGCTCGGCCGGCTCCCCGTCTGCCGCTACTACGGCCTGCCGGAGGCCGACCTCGATTCGCATTTCTACACCGGCAGCGTGCTCGAGTGCCTGGATGTCGGCTTGCTATTCGCCGGCGCCTGGCAGCTAGAAGGCGGTGAAGTCTTCCAGGTTCATTTTCCGAACATCACCACCGGCGCCTGTCCGAACGGAACGATTCCCGTCATGCGGACCTGGAACCAGCGCGTTGACTCGAACCACCGCCTTACTGTCAGGATTGCCATTCGCAACAGTATGGTGAATGACCACGGTCATGTCGCCGAAGGCTACGGACCGGACGCCGTGGTCTTCTGCGCGCTGGCGTAACGCCGGTCCCGACGCGGCGCGCCATCACCGGCGGCGCTTTCCGGTTGATATTCGAACATGGGGGAGGTCACATGATCAACGTTACGCATCGAGCTGCCTTGATCATCGCCATCGCGGGGGCGAGCGTGTCGACGATGGTCGACGCCGTCATCAACGATCTTGAAAGCCGCAGTGCAAGCGCAGTGGTCGATGCGCGTTCGTTCGCGGAGCTTCCGCTCAATTGCCGGGATTTGCAGAGCGTTGTGTCCCAGACGGCAACCACCTCGGACACCACCTCGATGACAATCAGGGGCATTCGGCCGCTCAATGGCGGAGCACCATTGCCGTTGGTCGACGGTATCTATCCCCCGGCGACCGGCGTCCAGGTCTCGGTATTCAACGCCTCCGACGACCGGCAATCGATCAATGTGCAGATATTGTGCGCAACGCCGCCACCGTTCGGCGCAGGAACTGTTGCCGGCGTGGTCAACATGTCGGCCAGGAGTTCTGGCAAGGGTTACGCCGATTGCCCTCCGGGCCACTTCGCGACAGGCGGCGGCTATTCTGCGGACGGTATCCAGTTCCGCACCGACTACCCGTATTGGAGGGATGGCCCCCAATTGAGTCAGCGACTCCCCGGGTTGCAGGATGGGCCAACCGGCTGGGGCGTGGACGTCGACAATCCAGGCGACACCGACAGGCTCCAAACCTCCTACGCGTATTGCCTGGACAATACGGATTTGCTGGTACGAACCAATGTCCTGCCCTTTTTCGTCGGCGACAATGTTGCTTTCTTTCGGCAGGCGGCACGAGCCAACGACTTGGCAATCGGCATTGGAGTCTCCGGTGGCCCCGATATCCACGCCACCACCGGCGCCACTTGGCAGCCACGCGAAGACTTCGGGGCGAGCGGTTACAACTTCACTTCGCCGTCGGACCAGTACCGGGTCGGCCCTGGAGGGTCCATCGGCCGTTTCTTCGCCAATATCTCGAAGACCTTCGCGCGATCGGCCGCTGCCGGCCCGACCGTGGAGGTGAAGATGGCCCTGATCATTACGCCAAGCGCCAAGGCCGCGCCTCCGGTCACCATCGTTCAGGCGGTCGAGTTCTACCATGCGGCAAGCGATCACTATTTCATCACCTCGATCGCCAGGGAAATCAGCGACCTCGACACCAAGGTCCACCCGGGCTGGCAACGCACCGGCCAGAGTTTCAATGTCTACGCCGCCGGCAGCGGCGGGCCAATCGACCGCTTCCCTGTCTGCCGCTACTACGGCCTGCCGCAGGCGGGACTCGATTCGCATTTCTACACCGGCGGGGTGCACGAGTGCCTTGAAGTGGGTGCCAAGTTCGCTGGGGCCTGGGGCCTCGAAAGCGGCGAAGTCTTCCAGGTCCTCATCCCCGATCCCGAAACGGGCGCCTGTCCGCCGGGGACGATTCCGGTGATGCGATCCTGGAACCAGCGCACGGACTCGAACCATCGTTATACGATCGTCGAGGCCATTCGCGACAGCATGGTGAATGACCACGGTCACACCGCGGAGGGCTACGGACCCAAGGCTGTGGTCTTCTGCGCGCCGGCCTAGACAAAAGCCCCCGTCACCCTCGCTCCGCGACGCGTGCCGGCCGGTGCGCGCCAAGGCACCGTGGCAACCGCTTGCCTTGCGTCGCGTCGCAATGGAACAATGCGCGCTGTCGTTCGCGCGCCTTCCGGCGCGGGTTCGACGTCGATCTCCGGGGGCAGGCATGGGCAAGGCGCGTTCGTCGTCGGCATCGGCGCGAAAGATTACCATCGAGAACGGTACCGGCTTCAACGCCACGACGCACTGGATGATGGCGGCGGTGCTGCTGTGTGCGGGCGTCGGCCTGCAGTTCTATCTCAGGCCGACGATCGTTCTGGACATCAATTCACCGGACTTCGATCCGGTCGCGTTCGTTCCCATCGTGGCCGGGGTGTTCGGCCTGGGTTACCTGGCGCTGGCCATCCGCGGCACACTCATCGCGCGCAAGTTCGGCACGACAGTGCTGGAGATCAACGGCGACCGCGTCGAACTCGGACGCGCGCTCAAGGGCGTGATCCGCTGCGCCGCCGACATCGCGCCCACCGGCGACTACGTGGTCAACCTGCAATGCATCGAGTCGGTGCCGGCGACCTCGTCGATCAATCGTCACAAGAACAACGACCGGCTGCACTGGGAGGCGACCCGGAAGATCGATCCCAAATCGGTCGATGCCCGCCAGGGAATTCCCGTGCAGTTCGACCTGCCGCTATCCGCGATGGCGAACGGAGATTCACGGGCGAGCGGCGTGGTGCGTTGGGTCATGGACGTCAAGGCGCAGCTGCCCGGAACCGACTTCTATGCGGTCTTCGTGTTCGCGGTGCAGCCGAAATCCTGACGACAGGCGCGGAGGTGGCAAACCACCCCCGCGCGTGACTTGCTGCGATTCGCCTTCAATCGAGGCGGACCTTCAGCCGAACATTCCCCGCGCCTGCATCCGCTCGCACATGTCGCCGCGCGGACCCACCGGCGCCGCCACGCCTTTTTCCTTGGCACGCTCGGTCAGCAGTTCACGCTGTTTCGCAACATAGGCGTTGCATTCCTCGACCGACTTCAGGCTGTGCATCGCCGTGCGGTGCGCGGTCCGCTCTTCCGGCGTCAGCAGTGCGTTGCCCTGGCCGCCACCCGGGCCCATGCCGGCGCCTGGACCGTAGCCCATGCCCTGCCCCGGCCCCATGCCGCCGCCGCGGCCATAACCCATACCCGAACCCGGACCCATGCCCTGTCCATAGCCCATGCCGTAACCGCGGCCGCCACCGGCCATCGGGCAACCCGCGGTCGCCGTGGCGTCGCCAGCGGTGGTGCAGCCCGCGCCCGCGCCGTAACCATAGCCGCCACCCGGCGGATGCGCGAGTGCCAGCGTCGCGCCGACGGCTACTGCCAAGGTTCCAACTGCCAGTGCAAATTTTCTCATGATCGACTCCTCTGCGTTCATCGCAAGGCCCCGTTTCGATCGGGGCGAACCGCGCTTATCGCGGCTGTATTCATTGGAACGCATTTGCGAGTCGCTTGTTCACGTCTGCAACAGTCGGTTACACGTGGTCCGGACCCGTTTGATCTCGATCAACGAATGGCAGATGCAAGCACTCGAACGGGTGCCGGCACCCGCCTTCGCAGACAACGGGGGGCGTCAGTAGCCCAGTGCGCGCGCCGACTGGTAGAACGCGAAGCTCACCAGCCAGGCCAGCAGCAGCGACCATCCGACCGACAGCAACGTGAAGCGCGCGCTGCGCGATTCCGATCGCAGCGTGGCAATCATCGACAGGCAGGGCGTGTAGATCAGCGTGAACAGCATGAATGAGATCGCCTGCACCGAATCGATGTGCGCGGCAATCGTCGTTGACAGCGCCTGTCCTTCGGCGCCGAAGATGACGGCGAACGCACCGATCAGGATTTCCTTGGCGACGAATCCGAAGATCAGCGCGACCGTGAGCTGGGCGTCGATGCCGATCGGCGCCAGCACCGGCTCGGCCAGGCGCCCAAGCATGCCCGCGAGGGTGTCGGGACCTCCCGGCGCCACGCCGGTGGGCAGATTGGTGAGCAGCCACACCAGCACCACGCCGGCGATGATGAAGCGCGTGGCCCGATTCAGGAAATGGCGAACCTCATGCCAGGCGCGCAGCGCCACCTGCCGCAGAGTCGGCAGCCGGTACGGCGGCAGCTCCAGCACGAAGGGCTCGTCGTTGCGGTAACGCCCGCGGAACATGACGGCGGTCAGCATCGCCGCGGCGAAACTCGCAAGGTAGAGCGCGAACAGCACCCAGGCGCCCTGCGAGGGTGCGAACAGCGCCGCGGCAAGGAACACGAACACCTGCAGCCGCGCCGAGCACAATGAAAATGGCACGATCAGCAGCGTCAGCAGGCGCAACGCCCGCGAGCGCATGATGCGCGTGCCCATCGCCGCCGGCACATTGCAGCCGAAGCCCAGCAGCATCATGACGAAGCTGCGGCCATCGAGCCCTAGGCGCGCCATCAGCGCGTCGGTCAGGAACGCCGCGCGCGACAGATAGCCGGTGTCCTCGACCAGCGCCATGAAAAGGAAGAACAGAATGACCAGTGGCACGAATGTGGCGACCGTCGATACGCCGGCCCAGACACCGTCGAGCAGAAAGCCGCGCACCACTTCCGGCAGCGGAGCGAGCGCGGGATTCAATGCGTGTTGACGGGCAATCTCGAATAGCCAGCTCATCGCATCCTGCAACGGCTTGCCCAGCGTGAACACGCCCTGGAACACCACGAACATCAACAGGAAAAACAGCGGCAGGCCCAGCAACGGATGCAGGAGCACACGATCGACGCGATCGGTGATGCCGGACGGCAGGCAGGCGGGAACATCGACCGCCGCGGCCATGATCCGCGCCGCGTCGCGCCCCTGTCGTTCGTGATCCACAGCGGCGGCCAAGTCTGCGCGCTTGGCACTCCCACCCGCCGTGATGCCCTGCGCGAGCAGCGCCATTGCATCGGCGTGACCGTCGCCGCGCTTGGCCGCCATCAGCACCACCGGGATGCCGAGTTCACGCTCCAGCGCGGCAACATCCACATGTATGCCCAGATGGTGAGCCTCATCGGCCATGTTGAGCAGCAGCACCGCCGGCACGCGGAGTGCGGACAGGCGCAGCACCAGCGCCAGCTGGCGATCGATCTGCGGCGCTGAGGCCACGATGGCGATCAGATCGACATCCGCATTCGCCAGGAATCCCTGGACCACGCGCTCGTCGTCGGCCATCCCGTCGAGATCGTAGATGCCGGGCAGGTCCACCAGTTCGACCATGTCGCCACCCAGCAGCACGCGGGCTGCGAGCAGATCGACGGTCACTCCCGGCCAATTGCCTACCCGCGCCGAGGCGCCGGTCACCCGATTGAAGAAGGTCGACTTGCCGGTGTTCGGCATGCCGACCAGCGCGATCCGTTTCATCGCCGCCGGTCAGCGCTTGACGGTGATGGCGTGCGCGTGGCGGCGGCGCAGGATGACGTCGGTGGTTCCCAGGCGCAGGTGAAGCGGCCCCGCAAATGCACCTCGCCGCATCAGGCGCAGCGACCGGCCCGGGCGCAGGCCCAGTGCCGCCAGACGTTGCCGCAGCGGCAAGTCGCCGTCGACCGCGACGACGGTGGCATCGTGGCCGAGGGGTAGATCGATCAGCGGTGACATGAACGGGTGTCCTTGTACTTCGACTTTAATGAGAATGGTTCTCATTTTAGCCAAAAGCCCGGGCAGTGCCTTGATCTGGAGCAAGAGGAGATCGCTATCGCACCCGAATGTGCAGGGCCGTGCAGCACTGGAAATCTTGCCGATTTTCGTCCCCCGCTGCGGCGATCCGGGCCGGTGTGCCAGAATCGACCGCAAGGTCCGCCTGCGCATCGGTACCACCAAACTCGCGATCCACCCCCATGCCCACCCGCCGCACACGCCTGTCGAAGTCGCGCCTGGTCGCCTACCGGCAATGCCCGAAGCGCCTGTGGTTGCAGTCGTTCCGGCGCGAACTCGGTCAACGCACCGAAGCGGTGGAAAACCGCATGGCGCAGGGGAATCTGGTCGGCGCGGTGGCGCAGCGGCTTTATCCGGGAGGCCGGCTGATCGGTCATGTCGACGACCTCGCCGCCGCGCTGAACGAGACGCGTGCCGCGCTGGGCCAACCGGGCGACGTCACGCTGTTCGAACCGGCGCTGCGCTGCAAGGACGTCCTGGTGCGTGCCGACGTGCTGATCCGCCACGACCGCGGCTACCGGATGATCGAAGTGAAGGCATCGACCAAGGTCAAGGATTATCACTTCACCGATGCCGCGATCCAGACCTGGGTGGCGCGAGGCGCGGGGCTCAACGTGGAATGCGTCGAACTCGCGCACATCGATACCAGCTTCGTCTATCAGGGAGACGGCGACTACCAGGGCCTGTTCAGGCATGTGGACATGACCGAAGCCGTGCTGCCGCTGCAGGAACAGATTCCGCTGTGGCTTGCCGATGCGCAGCGCGACCTTGCCGGGCCGATGCCTGAAACCCCCGTCGGCAAGCACTGCCACGACCCGTTCGAGTGCGAGTTCCTGGCCTTTTGCGCCCCCGAAACGGCCGAGTATCCGGTCGGACTGCTGCCGCATGGCGCACGGCTTTCGCAAACGCTGCGCCGCGAAGGCTTTGCCGACCTGCGCGACGTGCCGATCGAACGCCTGTCGCGCGAGGACCACCAGCGCATCTGGCGCGTCACCACCCGCGGCACCGCCGAACTGGACCCGGCCGCCGCCGCGAAACTCGCGGAACTGCCTTGGCCGCGCTGGTTCCTCGACTTCGAGACCGTCGGTCCCGCAGTGCCGCTGTGGAAAGGCACGCGGCCCTACCAGAAGATTCCGATGCAGTGGTCGTGCCACCGGCAGGACGAGGATGGCACGCTGAGCGAATTGCCGCCGTATCTCGACACCACAGGCACCGACCCGCGTCGCGCCTTTGCCGAAAGCCTGGTCGCGAACATTGGCGATACGGGCACCATCATGGTCTACAACGCCGCCTTCGAGCGTGGCGTGCTGATGCAAAGCGCCGAGGCCTTTCCCGATCTTGCGCCGGCATTGCGCGACATGGCGGAGCGCCTGTTCGACCTGTGGCCGTTCACCCGCGACCATTACTACCATCCGGCAATGATGGGCTCGTGGTCGATCAAGAATGTCCTGCCGACGATCGCGCCCGAACTCGACTATGCCAATCTCGACAACGTGCAAAGCGGCGACATGGTCGAGCCGGTGTACTTCGAGATGATCGATGCGGGTACCAGCGACGCGCGCTGCCGCGAACTTGAGGCCGCGCTGCTGATCTACTGCGCGCGCGACACGCTGGGCATGGTGCGGCTGGCGCAGTTCCTGGCGACGCCCGCCGACGCCTGAGCGAGCTGGTCACACCCGCAGGTCGGCGCCTGCGTCACGTCTACGTCAAGTCTGCATCACGCCTGCGTCACGCCGGCGTCACGCCTATTTCAGCGGCTGCGCCGGCGCGGCATCACCAGGCATCTGCGCCGGTGCGTCGTGCATCCCCGGCATGGTCGACTCCTCCCACGGCAGGTTGCGCGTCAGCAGCACATTGAGCAGGTTGTCCTGGAAGTTGATGTTCCCGGTCAGCTGGTCGTGCTGCTCGCACAGGAAGAAGAAATAGGCGATGGGCAGGAAGCTTTCCTCGTGCTGCGGCGCGGTCGGGTCGAGCGTCTCGCGTGCCAACAACGAGGGCTTGGTGACGCGGCCGTCGCCCGGCTCCATCATCGCCTGTTCCAGCGTCGCGGACATGCCGCCGCGCACGGCTCCCGGCGTCAGGCGCGCGCGGGGAACGCCGGCCTCGTCTTCGACCACGATGCGTGCCGGGGTCAGCGTGCAGTCGCCACCGAACAGTACGTAGCGGATCGGCGTCGCCGGTTCCGGGGTCGACAGCATCCAGGACAGGCGGCGCGCGCGCTCCAGCCGGAACTGGAAGAATTTTTCCAGCCCGGCCAGGTAGGCGTCGGCACCGGCGCCGTGCTGCGCGCGAATGCGCGCCTGCGCGGCAGGGTCGAAGATATTCCAGCCATAGCGCCGCCAGGTCGCGACGTCGAACAGGTCTTCGGGCAACGGTTGTGCGGCCGTGTCGATCAGCCACGGCGCCAGCGGATGCGGAAACAGCTGGTAGCCGCTGGGCATGGTGGCGAGGATTTCCGGGCGCATGCGCTTGAAACCGATTTCCTCGCCGGCAAGGTAGGCGTGCAGCGCCGAGATCGAACCGAAGTTGGGTGTGCCGAGCAGGACCAGCTTGCGCACGCGCTTGGTACCGTAGAGCGTGATCAGCGACGGACTGCCATCCAGCACATCGGCCGGTCCGAAGCGCAGGTAGTAGCGCGCGACGATGCCGCCCATGCTGTGCGCGACGATGTCGACGCGCAAATCCGGATTGCCGTAGTCGCGGCGGATGGCCTCGATCAGCGCATCGAGTCCCCTGGCCTGCTGGACGTTGTCCTGCCGCCAGTCGTAGGGGAACAGATAGTAGTGGCGCTCGCCCTTTTTTGCGGGTGTGCCGGGCGAGGCGCGCACATAGCCGCCGAAGCGCACCAGCGTGTCGACGAGGGGGCCGTAATAGTCCTTGCCCAGGACCCGCTCGGCGATATCGAAGGCCTCGAGATTGTCCGGGCGCACCGCCAGCGTCGCCGGATCAAATTGCAATTCGAGGTCGCTGTAATCGTCGAACAGCACCCGCCTCCAGTTGCCCGGCCAGACTTCCAAGCCGGTGCCGCGATCGCGCAGCTTGGAGCCGAAGAGGCCGGGTATCAGGATCAGTGGCGTGTCGTCCGGGGTCACGGCGGCGACGCGGTACATGCGCGCCAGGTCCGGGCGCACGGGGACGCTGCAGGCGGCGAGCACCATGACCAGCGTCGCGACGGCGAGCAGCCGGCATCGGGTGGGCAGGTGAGGGAGCGCGATCATCTCGGCATGCGTCGAACGCAGGCGTCGGCGCATTACGCCGGACTCCCAACTCGAACCCGCAGTATTTGGGCAACGGCCGGGGCGGTCAACAGCCGCCCGCAGATTCGAACCCATGGCAGCTCCCGCCGACCCGGTTTCTGCTTCCACCGATCAGGGCAAATTGCTTGCATGTTGTCTGGCAACCAGATAACCTGCAACCTTGAGCCGGCAATGACCTCTACTTCCCCAAACCTTCTGGCGCGACCGCAGCGGGCCGAACAGCTTGCGGTCCAGATCGTGACCACGTTGCGCGCTGCGATCGTGAATGCCGACTGGCCGCCGGGGTCTCGCCTGCCGACCGAGAACGAACTTGCCCGGCACTTCGGTGTGAGCAGGCCCGTGATACGGGAGGCGATGACGGTGCTCAAACACGAGGGCCTCGTGATATCGCGACAGGGAACTGGTGCGTTCGTCGCAGACGCGGACGCACTGCATCTGGCGGCAACGGGCGCCGCTGATCCGACGGAGGACGATGTGCTGGAAATCGTGGAACTGCGGCGGGCGATCGAGGTCGAGGCGGCCGCATTGGCGGCAATCCGCAGGACGCCCGAGGACCTTCGGCGCATTCGGGCTGCACGCGATGCCCTGAACAGGAAAATCGCAACGGAAACGGATTCGGTCGAGGAAGGGTTCGAATTCCATCGGTCGATCGTGCTCGCAGCGCGCAATGCGCAGCTTGTCCGGCTGCTCGATCAGATCAAGCCGCTCCTGGTCGGGACCATGCGGGTAATGCGCGAGAACCGGCCGCGCCAGGCCGCTTTTGCCAAGGCGGTTCAACGCGAGCACGACAACGTGCTGGATGCCATTGTCAAAGGCGACGCGCAGCTCGCGCGGAACGCGGCCCTTGCCCATTTCGAAGCCTCTGAATCGCGTATTCGGGCCACCGACGCCTCGGTATGGTCGGGCGCCTCCGCCCGCCTCGCCAGGACACCCCGGCCGCGGAGTCGAGCTCCAGCGCGGGACTGAGTACGCTGTCCGCCGGTCGCGCCGACGACCTGTCCGTCCCACGAACGACTCACTGACCGACGAAGGAGAAGCCATGCATTCGCCAACCCTGATTCATCGCTGCGCAGTTTCCGTCATTGCCACGGCCGCGGCACTTATGGCTTTTGGCGCAGCCGCGCAGGGCTACCCGAACCGAACGGTGAAGCTCGTGGTGGCCTCGGTTCCCGGAAGCTCGCCGGACGTCCTCGCGCGAATCATGGCTGAAAAACTTGGCGCGGCGCTGGGCCAGACGATCGTGGTCGACAACAAGCCGGGCGCGGGCGGCATTGTCGGAATCGATTCGGTCGCCAAGGCAGCGCCTGACGGTTACACGCTGGTGATCGGCCACGACGGCACGATGGCGATCAACACGGTCGTCTACAAGAGCCTTCCCTACGACCCCGCCAAGGATTTCACCGCCATCGCCCCGCTCGCGCTCAATGAGTTCGTGCTGATCGGCAACCCGGGGAACAACGTCAAGACCGTGACTGAAATGATCGCCTATGCAAAGGCCAATCCAGGCAAGGCGACCTACGGATCCGCGGGAATCGGCACGCCGAACCACCTGTTCATGGAGCAGTTGCTGAAGGCCACCGGGACTTCGATGACGCACGTCCCCTACAAGGGCGGCGCCGCGGCGGTGGCGGGACAGGTTGGTGGCCAGTTCGATTTCATGCTGGCCGGTATCGCCCCGGCGCTTCCCCATGTCAAGGCCGGGAAACTCAATGCCATCGCGGTGACGCAGCCGGCACGCTCAAAGGTGCTTCCGGACGTGCCGACGGTCGGCGAGACCGTCAAGGGGTTCTCGACCAAGACCTGGTTCGGCCTGTTCGCACCGGCGGGTACCAAGCCCGAGGTCGTCGAACGCCTCAACCGCGAGGTGCAAAAAATGCTTGCCCAGAAGGATGTCCAGGACCGACTCACCGCACAGGGCATGGTTGTTGAGACCGGCGATGCGGCGACGCTCGCGGCAACCGTCAAGAGCGACCTCGCCCGGTACAAGATTCTGGCGACCGAAATCAAGCTCGAGGCGAACTAAGGGTCGCCGCGGTTTGTCGGGAATCGCGCAATTGGCCCGTCCAAACTTCCTTGTCTTCGTTACGGATCAGCAGCGGGCCGACCACCTCGGCTGCTACGGAAACGCGATACTGAAGACTCCGCACATCGACGCGCTGTCGCGGCGCGGCACTACCTTCGAGCGCTTCTTCGTCGCCTCGCCGGTCTGCATGCCGAATCGGGCAGCGATGGCGACCGGACGCATGCCGAGCGCGGCAGGCGTGCGCATGAATGGGGTGCCGCTTCCACTGGCGGCACAAACCCATGCAGAGATGCTCCGATCCGCCGGTTGGCGCACAGCCCTCATCGGGAAGTGTCATCTTCAGAACATGACCGAAACGCCGCCCTCGCCGCGGCGTGGCGGTGTGGCGGCAGTGACACAGGCCACGGCCGATACGCGGACAGAAGCCGCGTACCAGCAGGAGTCCATGGCGAGCTGGCGCGACCCCGGGCACCGGGTCCGCGTCCCCTACTACGGCTTCGAGCATGTCGAGCTGTGCCTGGAACATGGGGATCAGGTGGGTGGCGACTATCGACGCTGGCTGCACGACCGCGGAGTCGATCAGGCATCTTCGACGGGGCCACGCAGATCCGGCGCATTGCAGGGTGTTGTCGCACCGCAGAGCTGGCGGACCGGCCTTGCCGAGGAGCTCTATCCGAGCGCCTTCGTGCGGGACCGCACGATCGACTGGCTGACGACGAATTGCCGAAGCTCGGACGAAACGCCCTTCTACCTGCAGTGCTCGTTTCCCGACCCGCATCACCCATTCACCCCGCCTGGCCGATGGTTCGATGCCTACCGCCCGGACGAGGTGCCCCTGCCCGCCAGCTTCCATGCGCGGACCCGAGGGGACATGCCGCTCAAGGCCGCGCTGCACGCCGAACTCACCGCCGGCAGGCGCGACGCTTCCCGGTCGAGCCGCGCCATCGCAGTCACGCCAGCGGAGGCGCGGCAGGCGATCGCCCTCGCCTGGGGCGCGATCGCCATGATCGACGCGATGGTCGGGGATGTTCTCGGCGCGCTCCGTTCGCTCGACCTGGAGCGCGATACCATCGTTGTCTTCACCAGCGATCACGGCGACTTCATGGGCGATCATGGGCTGCTGTTCAAGGGTCCGCTGCATTATCGAAGCCTGATTCGCATGCCGTTCATCTGGTGCGATCCACGCTCGCCCTCGGGCTCCCGCCGCCAGCAGCTCGCCAGCGCCATCGATCTCGCACCCACCATACTTGCGCGCGCGGGGCTGGAACGCCACCATGGTCTGCAGGGTGTCGATCTCGGTCGAGTCATTCGCGATCAGAACGAACACACCCGGGACGCGGTTCTGATCGAGGAAGAGGGTCATCGCGAACTGCCCGGCGCGACCGGCCCTTCCAGGGTCCGGACGCTGGTCACCGATCGCTGGCGCCTGTCGGTCCACGCGGGCGAGGCGTGGGGAGAACTCTACGATCTCGACGAGGATCCGAACGAGACGGACAACCGCTGGGGCGACCCTCGTTGCGCAAGCATGCGCGGGGGACTCCTGTGGCGCCTCGTCGATGCCATGGCGCTTCACGCGGACGACTGCCCGCTTCCAACCCGCATGGCCTAGGCAACGCAACGGCATGCCTTCGTGAGTGAATGAGTGGCACAGCGTGCCCACGACGCAAGTATGCGCACCAGCCCCGTGAACGCCGAAGTGGCTGTCCACGACTCGCGTCTGGTGCCTGTGGTTGCGCACCAACCAATCCTGGAAAAGGTGGCGACCGGTGCGCGCTGGAGCGAAGGACCAGTGTGGATCGCCGAACACGACTGCGTCCTCTGGAGCGACATACCCAACAATCGCATCCTGCGCTGGTCCGAACGCGACGGCATGGACACGTGGCGCACCGGCGTGGAGTACACGAACGGCCATGCCCGCGAACGCGACGGCTCGATTCTCCATTGCTCGCACGGACTTCGCGCCGTCTACCGGACAGCCGTCGACGGAACCCGACAGGCGATCGTCGTGGACCGCTGGCACGGCAGGAGACTGAATTCACCCAATGACGTGATCGTCAAATCGGACGGCACCATCTGGTTCACCGATCCCCCGTACGGCCTCGTTGTGCCTGAGGAAGGTCACGGCGGCGAATCAGAAATCGGCGCCTGTCACGTGTTTCGCTTCGATCCCGCAAGCGAGACCCTGGATTCGGTTGCCGACCTGCCCGAGCATCCCAACGGACTTGCGTTTGCGCCGGACGAGCGCCTGCTTTACGTGACCGACACCTCGCGCGCACTGCCGGGGCACGGCGAGAACCACTGCATCTGGGTATTCGACGTGGATGATTGCGCGCTTTCTGGCGGACGCGTATTCGCAGAGATATCGCCTGGCGTGCCAGACGGGCTGCGGATCGACACGTGGGGCTGGCTATACGTGGGTGCAGCCAACGGCGTGCAGGTGCTGCACCCGGATGGGACTCTGCTCGGGACGATCCCGGTGCCCGAAGTGGTCGGGAACCTTGCCTTCGGAGGGCCGGATCTGGATACGCTCTACATCACGGCGACCACGTCGCTGTATCGAATCCAGCTGGCCACGCGAGGAGCGTCGGCAGGCTGGCCGCGCGCGCGACTGCCGCCGGTGACCTGATTTCTCCTTCTCCATGCAGGAAACGTCCTCCGCGCTGACGGCGATCATGGCCTGGCTGACTTCGCCGATCAGCGGCCTGTCCGATCACGCCATCGACCCGATGCTCGCGTGGCATGGCCGGCTGATGGTGCTGGCCTGGGGCATATTCATCCCGCTCGGGGCCTTGGCCGCGCGCTTTTTCAAGATCCTGCCCCATCAGGACTGGCCGCGCGTGCTGGACAATCGCCTCTGGTGGAATGCCCACCGTGGACTCCAGTACGGCGGCATCGCCTTGAGCATCGTTGGTGTCATCATCGCCTGCCGGGTTGCGCCGGGTATGGATCCATGGCGCAGTCCGCACACCGTACTCGGCTGGCTGATCGCTTCGGCAGGCGTGCTGCAGGTCGTCGGCGGTTGGCTGCGCGGCAGCACCGGCGGTCCGGCCGGCGGCGTCTCAGGCAAGCCCTCAGCGCTATCGTCCGGAGATCATTACCAGATGACTCCAAGGCGCATTTGCTTCGAACGCTTCCACAAAACGCTGGGCTGGCTCACGGTTGTCGTCGCGATGGCAACCATTGTCCTCGGCCTGTGGGCCGCGGACGCGCCGCGCTGGATGCTCGCCTTCGTTCTGGTATGGTGGCTAGCGCTTGCCGGGGCGTTTGCCCATCTGCAGCGTTCAGGCCGGTGCATTGATACCTACCAGGCGATCTGGGGTCCTTCCTCCACCCACCCAGGCAATCGGCGCAAACCCATCGGACCAGGCATCAAGCGCCTCGACCCCGTTGATCGTGGTCCCCCGCCATGAACGGGGCTTCGAACCGGCCACGTCGCTAACCGCCCTTCGCCGCCCCTGCCTTCTCGTGCAGCGCCGCCTGCGCGGCGGCAAGACGCGCGACCGGCACCCGGAACGGCGAACAGCTGACGTAGTCGAGGCCGATGCGGTGACAGAAGTCGATCGAGCGGGGATCGCCGCCGTGCTCGCCGCAGATGCCGACCTCGAGTGTCGGTCGCGTGGCGCGGCCGAGCGTGGTGCCGATGCGCATCAGCTGGCCGACGCCGCCCTGGTCGAGCGTGGCGAAGGGATTGTCGGGCAGGATGCCCTTGGCCAGGTACTCCTGCAGGAAGCCGGTTTCCGCATCGTCGCGCGAAATGCCGAAAGTGGTCTGCGTCAGGTCGTTGGTGCCGAAGGAGAAGAATTCCGCCTGCTGCGCGATGTCGCCGGCGGTGATCGCCGCGCGCGGGACCTCGATCATGGTCCCGAACTGGTAGCGCACGCGCCGCCCCTGCTCCTTCATCACCGCCAGTGCTTCCGCTTCGAGAACCCCTCGTTCCACCTTGAGCTCGTTGTTGTGGGCGATCAGCGGAATCATGATCTTGGGTCTCACCTTGACGCCGTCGCGGGCGCAGGCGCAGGCCGCCTCGATGATGGCGCGGACCTGCATGCGTACCAGCGCCGGCAGGTGAATGCCGAGCCGCACGCCGCGCAAGCCGAGCATGGGATTGGATTCGCGCATCACCTCGACGGCAGCCAGCAGGCGGCGGCGCTGCGCCAGCTTGCCGGCCAGTCCCAGCGGGTCCGCACCGGTGGCCAGCCCGACACCGGCGGCACGCTGCCGCGTCTCCAGTTCGGTGACGTCGCGCAACAAGTCATCGTGACTGGGCAGGAATTCGTGCAGCGGCGGATCGATCAGCCGGATGGTCACCGGCGCGCCGTCCATGGCGCGGAACAGCCCGGTGAAATCCTCCCGCTGCATCGGCAGCAGCAGCGCCAGGCACTCGTCGCGCTCGGCGTCGTCCTGCGCCAGGATCATCCGCTGCACGATCGGCAGCCGCTCGGTCTGGAAAAACATGTGCTCGGTACGTGTCAGGCCAATGCCTTCCGCGCCGTAGCGCCGCGCCCGTTCCGCATCGACCGGATAGTCGGCATTCGCCCAGACGCCCAGCCGACGGAAGCCGTCGGCCCAGGCCAGCAGCGTCAGCAGTGCCGGATCGTCGAACTCGGGCACCACGGTCTCCAGACTGCCAACGAACACCTCGCCGGTAGTGCCGTCGATGGATACCGCGTCGCCTTCGCGCAGCACGCGCCCGCCCACGGTCAACTGCCGCGCGGCCGGATCGACCTCGAGCGTGGTCACGCCGACCACCGCCGGCTTGCCGAATTGCCGGGCCACCAGCGCCGCATGGCTGGTGCGCCCACCGTGCGACGTGAGGATGCCGCGCGCCGCCAGCATGCCGTGCACATCGTCCGGCTTCGTTTCCGGCCGCACCATGATCACCGCTTTTTTCTCGTCGCGGCTCCAGCGCTCGGCGGTGTCGGCGTCGAAGGCCAGCACACCCGATGCCGCGCCCGGCGACACATTGAGACCGGTGGCGATCAGCGCGCCACTCGCCTGCGCCGCCTTGCGTACCGCAGGCGGAAATTGCGGATGCAGGAAATAGTCGACCTGCTCGGGGGTGACACGCTGCACCGCCTCGGCACGAGTGATGCGCCGCTCGTTGGCGAAGTCCACGGCGATGCGCACCGCCGCCTGTGCCGTGCGCTTGGCGTCGCGCGTCTGCAGCAACCACAGCTTGCCGCGTTCGACCGTGAACTCGACGTCCTGCACATCGCCTGCATGCCGCTCGAGTTTCGTGCACGCGCGCGTGAATTCCCGCCAGATGCGCGGCATCGCCTTTTCCAGCGTGGCGATGCGATTGGTCGCACGCGTGCCGGCAACCACGTCCTCGCCCTGCGCGTTCATCAGCCAGTCGCCCTCGATCTCGGGCGCGCCGGTGGTGACGTCGCGCGTGGTCACCACGCCGGTCGCGGAATCCTCGCCGAGATTGCCGAACACCATGGTCTGGATGTTGACCGCCGTCCCGAGGTCATGGGCAATGCCAGCCGCATTGCGATAGTCGACCGCCCGCTTGCCGTTCCACGAGCGAAAGACCGCGCCGACCGCCGCTTCGAGCTGCTGCCACGGATCCTCCGGAAACGCCTTGCCCGAACCTTTACGCACCAGCGCCTTGAATGCCACGCTGATCGCCTTCAGGTCCTTTGCCTCCAGGTCCGCATCGTTGGCAACGCCGCGCTTGGCGCGGTACCTGGCCAGTTCCGCCTCGAACGGCTCCTCGTCCAGACCCAGCACCACGGTGGCGAACATCTGCAGCAGCCGTCGATACGAATCGAAGGCGAAGCGCGCATCGCCGGTCAGTTTCGACATGCCCTCGACGACCACTGTCGTTCAGCCCGAGATTGAGCACCGTGTCCATCATGCCGGGCATCGAGAACTTCGCGCCGGAACGGCAGGACACCAGCAGCGGACGGTCGGGATCGCCGAAGCGCTTGCCGGTCGCGCGCTCCAGCTCCGCCAGCGCCGCGCGCACCTGGTCCCACATTCCTTGCGGCGCGCCGTCCTCGGCGAGGTAGGTGTTGCAGGCCTCGGTGGTAACGATGAAACCCGGCGGCACCGGCAGACCGAGCCGGGTCATCTCGGCAAGATTCGCCCCCTTGCCGCCCAGCAGCGCCTTCATGCCCGCGCTGCCTTCGGCAAACAGGTAAACCCACTTGGCCGGCGCCGCGCGTTGTCCGCGTCGCACCGCTGCCTTGCCGTTGCCTCTGCCGGTGGCTTGCCCGCGCTTGCTTGCGCGACGCGTGCCGTTTTTCGATTCGCCAGTCATGATCATCCTCGTCCAGGTCCGGATGGCCATGAACACGCACGCGTCCTTCATTGGTATTCGCCGGAAACGTGCAGGACCATCCTGATACGGTCATTGTCGACGGTGGCGTCTGCGGCGGACCTGACCAGCATCAAGCTTGGTGTGGACGCTGAGGAAAGCGTCGACCGCCAGGTCAAGGCGAAGCTAGTTGGGTCGCTTCTGCTCCGTTTTCCCGTCGACAGACAGATGTTCGGGACAGGCCTCGTCCAGCGGCGCAATCCGCCTGGCGTAGAGCCGGATGCCGGGCAATGCAGTAAGACCGTGCGCGAAAATGCTGAGCAGCACGGTCGCCATGACCGCGTGGCTGATCATCGATTCGCCGGCCAGGTCGACCTCGCGTTCCAGATAGACCACGCCGAGCACGATCGAAGCGAGTCCGCGCGGTCCGAACCAGCCCATGAACAGCACCGTCGCCGGACTCATGCCCGAGCCGGCCAGCGCCAGCGCCACCGGCAGCATGCGCACCAGTGTCAGGCTCAGCAGCGCATACACCAGCACCGCCGGCGTGAACTGGGTCCAAGCGCCCGCCACGATGGTACCGAAGACGAAGAACACGAAGTAGTTGAACAGCTGTCCCCAGTCCTCGGTGAACTCGATGCTGTGCCGGCCCAGATCGTCGACGCCGAAGTGCGCGGCCATCCCGGCGACGAATGCAGCGATGAACATGCTTGCGCCGGCCGCCTCCGACGCAAGCACGCACAGCAGCGGCAGCGCCACCACGCCGAGCTGCCCAAAGGTTGGCGCCATCCAGCGCCGCTCATGCGCGACACGCAGCAGCCACCCACCGGCACCACCGACCGCAAGCCCGATCAGCGCACCGTAACCGAGCTGTTCGACAAGAAAACGCGTGAGCGCCGAGCCCGCGGATGCGGTGTCCTCATGCGCGGCGGCGAGCGCGATGAACAGCATCAGGAACGGCACCGAGAGCCCATCGTTCAGCCCCGCCTCGACGTTGAGCGCCTGGCGAATGCGCTGCGGCACCTTCGTGCTGTTCACGATCACCTGCCCGAGACCGGCGTCGGTGGGCGCGAGGATCACCGCGAGGATGCCCGCTTCCCACCATGACAATCCGCCAAAGACCAGCATCGCGCAGACCGCGCCGAGCAACATGGTCAGCAGCATGCCCGGACCGAGCAGGCGCAGCGGCAGGCGGCGACCCGCCTCGAGCATCGATGGACTGATGCGGCTGGCATCGGCGAAGAGCAACATCACCAGGCCCAGCTCCGCGACCAGCAACAGGCCCTTGCGATCCAGCACGAGTTCGCTCACCGCCTCGGGAACGAGTGCGGCGGTGGCGCCCGCCAGCG
The DNA here is from genome assembly GCA_963712105.1 of uncultured beta proteobacterium. Lineage (GTDB taxonomy): Bacteria > Pseudomonadota > Gammaproteobacteria > Burkholderiales > Casimicrobiaceae > VBCG01. Next base: position 14,479 of record CAVQGR010000005.1, on the reverse strand, counting down.
TGAACAGCATCGGCGCGGTGACGACGGTTCGTGCCAGTCGCCGCGAGACCAGGCTGTACAGGAAGACGGACAGTACGAATATGGACAACAGGACCATGGTGGATACCCGGATGCTGCGCTATCAAGCGTCGTTATCGGTCGCCCCGCGATCCTGTCAGACCGAAGTCGCCGCGGACTTACCGGCCAGCATTTCCTTCAACTCGCCACTGGCAAGCAGCCGGGCCAGTTCGTCCGCGCCACCGATCAGCATGCCCTTGACGAAGACCATCGGAAAGGTCGGCCACCCGGTCCACATTTTCAGCGCGTTGCGCCGCCGCCAGCCCTTGAAGTAATTGCCATGTTCGATGTACTTGTACGGCAGGCCCGCGGCGTCGAGCGCCTTGCGCGCTTTCACCGGCATGGGATTCTGCTTCATGCCGACGACCACCACGTCATTGGCGGCGATCGCCGCCTGCACCTCCTGCACATAGTCCGCGTGGCGATTGGCGATGGTCTCGCGGATGGCGGGATGGATATGGGCCTGGTCGAGAATGCTGCGGGTCATGATGTACCTTTCGATCGAATTGCTGCTTGAACCGGATGCCAGCCAGCCGCGTGCAATGCTGCAGGCTCGCGGCTATTTCTTTTTCATGTCTTCGCCGCCGATGTAGATCCGGTTCCAGGTCGGGCTGATGGTGATCTCGTTGACACAGACGTGCGCCGGCTGTTCGGCGACCCAGAGGATGGTCTTGCCGATGTCGTCGGGCTGCAGCATTTTCGCGCGCTCCTCGGGCGATGGCGGAACGGGCCGTCGGTCGAGGATCGGCGTGGCCGCCTCGGCCGGGCAGATGACGCAGGCGCGGATGCCGTTCACGCATTCCTCCATATTGATGGAATCGGTCAGCGAGATCACCGCGTGCTTGCTGCCGTTGTAGGCCGCGCCGGTCATCGCCGTCGTGTATTTGCCGGACCAGGAGGAGATGTTGATCACCAACCCATCGCGGCGCTCGCGCATCGCCGGCAGCACCGCATGCGTGCAGTAGAAGGTGCCGTCGAGGTTGATGCGGATCACCTGGTTCCAGCCGTCGACGGTCTGGTTGCGCCAGAAGCGCTCGGGATTGTTGAGCCCCGCGCTGTTGACCAGGATGTCCAGCCGGCCGTGGCGCGCCAGGATCGCCGCGGCCACCCGCTGCACTGCGGCCGCGTCGCTGACATCCAGCGCCTCGGTCTCCGCCTTGCCGCCCGCCGCGCGGATCGCCGCCGCCCCACGCTCCAGCACGTCGGCGCGTCGTCCCGACATCACCACGGTCGCGCCCGCGGCCGCCATTTGCTGCGCGCCCGACAGCCCCATGCCGCTGCCGGCGCCCGTCACCCAGGCCACCTTTCCGTCCAGACTTCCCATCGGATTTCCCCTCGTTGGATGATTTGCGACAAGCCGAGGCAGGCATCCTACGCGCCGACGTGGGATAAAGTCACGGATGCTCTCTCCGCACCGCGTGCAACCTTGACTTCGCTCGACCTGCCGATGATCGGAATGATCCGCGCCATGCGGCGCCGATCGCTGCCGCTGTTGCTGCTGATCGCGGCCGCCGTCGCGCCGGTCCACGCCCACACCCTCGAAGGCCGCGTCGTCGCCATCGGCGACGGCGATACCATCACCGTGCTCGATGTCGCCGGCGCCCAGCACCGGGTTCGCCTCGTTGGCATCGACGCGCCCGAACTCGGCCAGCCCGGCGGCTACCGCTCCAAGGACAGCCTGTCGCGGCTGGTCTACGAGCACGACGTGCGGGTGGAATGGATCAAGAAGGATCAGTACGGCAGGTTGGTCGGCAAGGTCTGGGTCGCGCCGCCGGACTGTCCGCTGTGCGGCACCACGCTCGACGCCGGTCTCGCCCAGCTAACCATGGGCCGCGCCTGGTGGTTCCGGCGCTTCGCCAGGGACCAGACGCCGGAGGACCGCGGTCGCTACGAATTCGCCGAACAGGAGGCGCGCGGCAGGAAGGCCGGCCTGTGGGGCAGCGGCAATCCGGTACCACCGTGGGAATGGCGTCGGCCGAGGCAGTGAACCGGAGGGGAGGAAGGATGGACGACCGCGACGAACGCCATGCCCTGATCCGCGCGACCACGCGGGCCTTCGCCGACGACCGCATCCGGCCGATCGCCAGCGATCTGGACGCGACCGAGCGCTTTCCCGAGGAGATCTATCGCGAGATGGCGGGCCTGGGCCTGTTCGGCATCACCGTCGGCGACGAGCACGGCGGCGCCGGTGCGGACTGCGTGTCCTACGCGATCGTAATGGAGGAACTCTCGCGCGGCTACGCGTCCATCGCCGACCAGTGCGGGCTGGTCGAACTGGTCGCCACGCTGCTTTCCACCCACGGCAGCGCGGCGCAGCGCGAGAACTACCTGCGCCCGCTGCTGGCGGCGCAGCGCCGTCCCGCCTACGCGATCACCGAGGCCGACGCGGGCTCGGACGTCTCCGGCATCCGTACCACCGCGACGCGCACCGCGTCCGGCTGGCGGCTTGACGGCGGCAAGCTGTGGATCCACAACGCGCCGGTCGCCGATTTCGCGACGGTGCTCGCGCGCACGGCTCCCGAGGCCGGCAAGCGCGGCATGAGCATCTTCGTCGTCGACCTCGACCGCCCCGGCGTGCGCCGCGGCGCGCACGAACACAAGATGGGCCAGCGCGCCTCGCCGGTCGGCGCGCTGCACTTCGACGCGGTGGCGCTGCCGCCGGACGCGCTGCTGGGCGAAGAGAACCGCGGCTTCCAGATGATGATGAGCGTGCTCGACAAGGGCCGCGTGGGCATCGGCGCGCTGGCCGCCGGCATCCTGCAGGCCGCGCTCGACGCGTCGGTCGAGCAGGCCAAGGCGCGGCGCCAGTTCGGCCAGGCGATCGCCGACTTCCAGGCCATCCAGTGGATGCTCGCCGACATGGCCAAGAGCCTGGCCGCCGCGCGCCTCTTGGTACGCGACGCGGCGCAGGCGCTCGACCGCGGCGAACGCGCCAGCCTCGCCGCGTCGATCGCCAAGTGCTTCGCCTCCGACGCCGCCGTCGAGCACACGGCCAACGCCGTGCAGATCCACGGCGGCATGGGCTACGCCAGGGGGGTCGAAGTCGAGCGGCTGTTCCGCGACGCCAAGATCACCCAGATCTACGAGGGCACCAACCAGATCCAGCGGATGATCATCGCCCGGCACGTGCTGGGGCGGGCGTGAAGGGAAACCAGGTGCGAAGCGACCGCGATCATTGACAGCGCCCGCCCCGCTATTTAGGCTCGATCGAACCCGGCAACCCATGACGAGAACGAGCGCGCGATGACCGAACCGCAGGCGACGAGCGATCCGCTCGATGCAACCATCACCTTCAGCAAGACCGTCGGCGAGTCGGACGTCTATCTTTTCGCCGGCATCACCGGCGACCTGGCCCCTGTGCACGTCGACCAGGAATTCATGAAGGCCAACTCGCCCTTCGGCGAGCGCATCGCCCACGGCGTGCTGGTGCTGGGCTTCACCTCGACCGCGTCGACCATGCTCTCCGAACGCCTGCGCGCGCGCTTCGGCTGGCGCTCGATGGTCTCGCTGGGCTACGACGGCATCCGCTTCGTGGCCCCCGTGCGCATCGGCGACACCATCACCGTGCGCTACCGGCTCAAGGATCGCTCGGACGAAAAACAGCGGACCACCTCCGAGTTCGACGTCGTCAACCAGCGCGGCGAGACCGTGCTGGTCGGCAGGCACATCATGAAGTGGTTCGCGTGATGACCAGCAAGGTGGTGAGCTTCGACGAGGCGCTGGCGGCGATCCCCGACGGCGCGACCGTCGCGGTGTCGTCGTCGTCGGGACTGAACACGCCGGACCGGACGCTGCAGGCGCTGGGCGAGCGCTTTCGCGCCACCGGTCACCCGCGCGGAATCACGCTCATCCTGCCCATCGGCGCCGGCGACATGTACGGCATCAAGGGCATCGACCACGTCGCCGAGCGCGGCCTGCTCGCCCGGGTGATCGCCGGCTCCTATCCCAGCGGCCCGTCATCGTTCGACCCGCCGCGGATCCACAACCTGATCGCCGCCAACGACGTGGCCGCGTGGAACCTGCCCTCCGGCGTCATCTTCGACATGCTGCGCGACGCCGCGGCCAAGCGCGCCGGCATCCTGACCAAGGTCGGCCTCGACACCTTCGTCGATCCGCGCCAGCAGGGCGGCAGGATGAACGCGGCCGCGCATCCCGACATCGTCCGCGTCGTCGACTTCGGCGGTGAGGAGTGGCTGCATTTTCCCAGCATCCATCCCGAGGTCGGCATCATCCGCGGCACCACCGCCGACGAGAACGGCAACATCTCGATGGAGCACGAGGGCGCATTCCTGGGCGCGATCGACGTGGCACTCGCCGTGCGTGCCGCCGGTGGCTTCGTGATCGCACAGGTCAAGCGCGTCACCGCCAACGGCTCGATCCCGCCTCAGCGCGTCGTCGTGCCGTCGACGCTGGTCGACATGGTGGTCGTCGACCCTGCGCAGAAGCAGGCCACCGGCATCGATTACGATCCCGCGCTCTCCGGCGAGGTGCGCCGGCCCCTGGCGTCGTTCGAGACCGTGCCCTTCGGCCTCGACAAGGTGATCGCCCGGCGCGCGGCGATGGAGTTGTCGCGTGGCGACGTCGCCAACCTGGGCTTCGGCATTTCACCCTTGATTCCGTACCTGCTGGTCGAGGAAGGGCTTGCGGGCGAGGTCACCTGGGCCATCGAACAGGGCGGCGTCGGCGGCGTACCCGCGTCGGGCTTTCCCTTCGGCTGCACCTACAACGCCGAGGCCATCCTGTCCTCACCCGCGCAGTTCACCTTCTTCCAGTCCGGCGGCGCCGACGTCGGCCTCGTCTCCTTTCTCGAGGTCGGCGCCGACGGCAGCGTCAACGTCTCCAGCCTGCCGTCGCGGCCGCACGTCACGGCAGGCTGCGGCGGCTTCGTCGACATCACCGCGCGGGGCAGGACGCTGGTCTTCTCCGGTTATTTCCGTGCCGCCGGCATCGAGTTGAAGATCGACGACGGCAAGCTCGTCATTGTCCGCGAAGGCCGCATCGCCAAGTTCGTCAAGAACGTGCAGCAGATCACCTTCAGCGGCAAGCGCGCGCTCGAACCAGGACGCCGCGCCGTCTACGTCACCGAGCGCTGCGTCGTCGAGCTGCGGCCCGAGGGCCTTACGGTCGTCGAGGTCGCGCCAGGCATCGACGTCGAGCGCGACGTTCTGGCGCAAGCCGAGTGCAGGCTGCTGGTTTCCGATGATCTGAAAACCATGGATGCGCGTTTGTTCCGGCCCGAACCGGTCGGGGGATTGCTCAAGCCAAGGCGGTTGAAAGCGTGGCAGGCGGCGGCGGCGGATGTGGCAGCGTTGGGAAGAAAGTCGTGAGCGCGGCGGCGAGCGATCCCGCGCCCGTGCGTCTCGAGCGCGACGGCAACGTCGCCACCCTCGTCCTCGACCGGCCGGGCAAGCTCAACGCGCTGACGCTGGCCATGCTCGCAGCGATCGATGCCGCCTGCGCCGAGGTCGAGGCCGACACCGGCATTCGCGCGCTGATCGTCGCCTCGACCTCGCCGCGCGCGTTCTGCGCCGGCGCCGACGTCAACGAGTGGTCCGCGTTGTCGCCAGAGCAGATGTGGCGACGCTGGATCGCCGAGGGCCACCGCGTCTATTCGCGTCTGGCGCACCTGCATGTGCCGACCGTCGCCGCCATCGACGGCATGGCCTTCGGCGGCGGACTCGAACTCGCACTCTGCTGCGACCTGCGCATCGCCGCGCAGACCGCGCGCTTTGCGCTCCCCGAAGTGCGCATCGGCATCGTTCCCGGCTGGGGCGGGCCCGCGCGCCTCACAGCGCTCGTCGGTCCCGCGCGCGCCAAGCAGATGGCGCTCACCGGCGATCCGGTCGACGCGGCGACCGCGCTGGGCTGGGGCTTGGTCAACGAGGTGGTTCCTGCTGCGGAACTGGCCTGCGCGTGCACGTGCGGTGGCCACTGCGATCGCCGCCGGGCCGCGCATTGCGGTCCAGGTCACCAAGCAGTTGATCGACGCCGCTGCGAAGGGTGGCGATCCCGCGGTGCTCGATGCGCTGGCGGCAGGGTATGTGGCGGGAACGGAGGATCTGCGCGAAGGCGTAGTCGCGTTCAGGGAGAAGCGGCAGGCGAGGTTCGAGAAGGATTGAGGCCGGCCCGCGTCGGGCCGCGCTTCAATGGCCGTCGTCGGCGTTGTCGACGGATTCCGACAACTGGCGAAATATCTCCCTCAGCCGCTCGATCGTCAGGCGAAGCGCCTCTGCCTGCTGTCGGCCACGCTCACGCACACGGGGATCGCGATCCTCGAGCATGGCGACGATGGACTCCGCCCATCGTTCGTAGAGAATTCCGAATTCATGCCCCATCGTCCACACTTCCGAGTGGAGACGCCATTGCATCTCCTCCTCTTCCGTTGGCGGCGGGACCACCTGTCCCGGGGGCGGCCACTGGATGATCACGCCCGTGGGATGCCGGATGTGGTCGCCACAGACGGCGATCGGCGGTGGCTGCTCGTTGCGGGTCTGCTCGATCGCCGGCTCGCCGAGCAGCTCTTCGGCACGCGCCTTCAGCGCTTCCGGATTCAGCCAGCCGACCGCCCCGCTGACACTGCCCAACGCCCCTTCGGCAACGCCCACCAGCACCTGCGTCGCCGCGCTGCCGAGTGCGACCGGCATCGAAATCGCAACATTGGCGGTCATGAAGACCTGAAGTCCCGGCTCCGGGATCGTGCCGATTTCGAAGTTGTTGTCGGTCAGGACGCGGGCCGACTTGCCGCCGCATTCGCACAGGTACTCGACCTGGAATGAACGGATGTAGTAGTAGATCGGGCGCGCCGCTTGTCCAACCGAAAGGGAGATGCCCAAAGACACCGGCTTCGCGAACGCATATTGCCACGGCCCTTCAGAGCCGTCGACGCGCTGCACCACCGTGCATGCTCGTTCCTCCGCCATGGCCGCCTCCTTCTTTTCGTCTTCGGCACCAACCCCTTTTGCGCAAATTGAACTGCTCTGGTCAACGTCCATGTATTTGCTGCACGCGTCTTTTGTGCGCAAATTATTGTTGATCTCGCATGCGGACTTGTCAAGGCGTGAAGGCGTGTGGCTGACCCCGTTTCAATACCGGGCAAAGATGAAAATCTCCGGCGGGCCTGAAAGTCGCATGGCGCATACCACCGTTGAAGTCGGCCCAAATGTGTGCGCGGTCGGCGTGAGCGACGTGTTGCCGGCGAGCACCGGACGAGGTGTCAGGCAGCAATGGCGCACTCGGTATTCGCAGAGGGCGCCGAAATGCCCGTCCTTGAAGCTGCCCCGCGATCAGTCCGCCAGCGCCAGCCGGCAGACGTCATCCTCGCCAAGCCGCGTTCCGTCGGCGAAGAGCTGCTCGAGTTCGCTCGGGCCCATCCGCTCCAGGAGCAGCGCCTGCAATCGCGTGCGCGCACGCGCCTCAGTGGACTCGCGTGGCACCTGCTTCTGCGCACGGATCGCGTCAGCGTACCCGGCAATGCGGGCCGCGTGGGTCACATGGCCGGCGAGTGCAGCCCGCAACGCCAGGTGATCCGCGAATATCCACGTGTAGCCGGCGTCGCGAAGCAGCGGCAAGCCTTCGTGCGCCGCCGCCAGCGCCCGCTCCAACTCACCGCGTTCCGTCAGCACGCCTGACAGGTTGCAGAGTGTGAATCCGAGCGAATGCTGCCGACTGGCCGACGATGACCGCAGCAACTTCACGTACTCGAGAAACGTGCTTTCGGCGGCCTCCAGTTCGCCGAGCGCCCAGCACACGTTCGCGAGATTTCCAAGGACCCCGAGTTTTCCGAATTCGGACCTGGCGTCACGGAAGAGCGCTCCGGCTCTCTCGTACAGGAACCGCGCGTCGGCCAGGTGGCCGGTGATGAGTTTGATCTGGGCCAGAGTGACACAATGGATTGCTGTCATTTTCGGCAAGCCAGAGCGTTCGATTTCCGGGTACGCTGCCGCGAGCGCTTGTGTTGCATCGTCGTCGCGCCCCATTCGCGCGAAAATGAGGGCCAGGCGCAACTGTGCATCGGCAGCCCCGAACGCGTCGCCGACCCGCCGGTACGCCGCATCCGCTTGCATTACCGCGGCCAGGGATTTTTCCGGCACGGAGTCCTGCAGCATCAACCCGAACCACAGCCAGAGCCGCGCCAGGTCCGTGTCCGGACTCGCCGGTTGGATTCTTCCGGTGGCGGTCTCGAGCCGCCGTGCGCCCTCGCTCCACAGCGACAGTGCTGGCCAGATGGCGCCCGATGCGCCGGCGAGGGCAACTCCGAGGCTAGGGTCTCCGCCGGCGTCGAAGGCCCAGTCGAGCGCGGTCCGGACATTGCCGAGCTCGGTGACGTAGATGGCGCGCCAATCCATCTCGGGCATGCGCCACCAGTCGAACGGGGCCGGCTCGAAGAGCCGGCGAACGAACTCCGCGTGACGACGCCTGATCGCGGCGATTTCCCCCGCGTCGCTGAGCCTTTCCAGCCCGTAGGCGCGCGTGGTCTCGAGCAGCCGGTAACATGCGCCGGCGGCCCGAGTGTCGGCGACGACCAGGGAATGGGCAACCAGCTGCTCCAGCAGATCGACCGCCATCGTTGCGTCGACCGCACCGTCCAGCGCGACGTAGGCCGCGGCGTCAAGCGTGAAGCCCCCAGGAAAGACTGCCAGTCGCCGCCAGGCGATGCGCTCGGCCTCGGACAGCAGGCCATGGCTCCAGTCGAGCGTTCCTCGCAGCGTCTGCTGGTGCGGGCGCGCGGTGCGCGCCCCGCCGGTGAGCAGCCGGAAGCGATCGCTCAGGCGCCCATTTACCTGCTCGATGGTCAGCGACGACACCCGAGCGGCCGCGAGCTCGAGCGCCAGCGGGATGCCATCGAGATGGATGCAGAGCTCGGCCAGCGCGGGTGCCTGCAGGGGCGCCAGTTCGAAGTGCGGTTGCTGGCGCCGCGCTCGGTCGAGGAACAATTGCACCGCCTCAGCTTCGGCGATTGCGTCGGCGCTCGACGAGGGATCGGGTAGCGATAGCGTCGACAATGGGTAGGTCTGTTCGCCTTCGAGCCTCAGCGACGCCCGGCTGGTGGCGACAATCGTCACTCCCGCCGCGCTTTGCAGGATCGCACCAGCCAGCTTTGCGCACGCCTCGAGGAGGTGCTCGCAGTTGTCGAGCACGAGCAGCAGCTCGCAGTTCTTGAGCCGCTGGCCCAGAGATTCGGGTAACGATTTCGCCGCGGTGTCGCCGATGCCCAGCACCTGGGCAGCGGCGCTGGCCACCAGCGCAGGGTCGGCGAGCGACCCCAGGTCGACAAACCACACGCCGTCGCGGTAGGCGTCGACGACCTCCGCCGCCACCTGCTGCGCGAGTCGCGTCTTGCCGATGCCTCCCACGCCGGTTAGCGTCAGCAGGCGGCTGCGCGGCAACAACTGCTTGACTTCCACCAGTTCACGCTCGCGGCCGATGAACGACGTCATCGGTTCGGGCAGGTTGGTGCGTGCGCTCACCGGTCCCTGCGGGCGCAGGTCCGGCAGGCGCGTAACCGGACCGACAAAACGATACCCCCGCCGGGCCAGCGTCTCGACCCAGTGCTCGCCGCCGGGGGTTTCTCCGAGCGCACGTCGAATCGCCGAGATCTGAACGGTCAGGTTGCCTTCCTCGACGACCAGTCCGGGCCATGCCACGTCGACGATGCGCGCCTTCGGCACGTACTCGTTCGGCCGCTCGACCAGCGTCGCCAGCACGGCGACCGCGCGCGCACCCAGAGGCGTCGGCGTCCCGGCGCGCGTCATCACCTTGGCCTCTGTGTCAAGCCGGAAGGGTCCGAATTCGTAGACGACGCTCATGACCAGTTGAGGGCTCAGGTCCAGTGGGTCTCATCCTCGCGCCGATGCCAAGACTTCGGCCATCGGACTCGGCGCCAAGGACACCGCCGCTGCACGCAGCAGTTGTTTTTTTGGAGTTCCTTAAGGACTTCCCGGCTCCGCCAACGGAGGATTGGCCTGGTCGGCAGCATATCAAACACCAGTGCGCTAGCAACGGGGCCCCTGCCAGGCGCTGCGACAGAGGTGCGGCTGCCGGGAACGCCCGAATCGAAGCACAAGGGAAACGCTTTGGATATCGACGTCGCTGTTCGAACCCCGCCTCCGATCCAGGGGCAGCTGCTGCGTGTGAGCGCGCGGCGCGAAGTGGCGATCTACCTGCGTGATGGCGCGCTGTGGGTCGCGGACTTCCTCGACAGCCAAGGAACGCTGATGGATGCCGCAACGTGGCTTCGATTCAATTGTGCGTCGTCCGCGTCGTGGCATGTGCGCCGTCGCATGGCGCTCGAATCGGCGATGCCGCTTTCAGTTGACCTCATTGCGCGCATCGAGCAATTGCACGAGCAGGGCCCGCAACCCGCGGCGGGTCCCCGATGAATCAATATCGAATGGGAGATCGATCATGAACCAACGTCAGACTCTGGTCGCCGCGACCTTGGGGATAGCGGTGCTGTTCGGCACGCCCGACCCACTGATCGCACAAATGGTGGATCGTGTCCGGGCCCCAAACGCCGTTAACGAAGGTATCGCCAAGACGCTGTCCCAACAGATCGGGGCCGATCGGGGTGACCTGCTGACGCCAGAATCCTCCGCATTCATCATCGGGCGCGACCCGTTTCGGGCGATCCGACGCGGCCGCCAGTTGTTCCAGCGCAAGTTCACGTTCGAGGAGGGCCAAGGGCCGCTGTCCGGCGACGGGCGGGGCAACCTTAACGTCAATCTCGCGATCGGCGCGGGGCTGGCCGACAGTTGTGCCGCTTGTCACGGCCGGCCACGCGGTTCAGCCGGTTCGGGCGGCGTTGTCGCCACACGGCCCGACAGCCGCGACGCACCGCACCTGTTCGGTCTCGGGCTCAAAGAGATGCTAGCCGACGAGATCACCAGCGACCTGCGCCAACTGCGCTCGCAACTGGTGGCGCAGGCCCGCGCAAGCGGCGCCGCGGTCAGCACCGTGCTCAACAGCAAGGGCATTTCGTATGGCACGCTCATCGCATTGCCCGACGGATCGCTGGATACGTCGCACGTCGTCGGCGTCGACCCCGATTTGCGGGTGCGGCCGTTCTTCGCCCATGGCGGGAAGATCTCGATCCGCGAATTCATCGTCGGCGCGCTGAACGACGAGATGGGTCTGCAGGCGGTGGACCCCGAATTGGCCGCGGCCAAGGCAGGCGGGCGATTCGTCACACCGTCGGGCATGGTCCTGGATGGCACGCTCGACCGGTTGGAGGCGCCACCGGTCACTCGGGCTGACGAGGACGCGGACCGGGACGGCATCGCCAACGAAATCCCGCGCAGTTTGGTCGACTATCTGGAATTCTATCTGCTCAATTACTTCAAGCCAGCGACTTATAGGACGACCCCGTCCACGGCGCGTGGCAGGCACCTGTTCGACCGAATTGGTTGCGGCGGATGCCATGTCGCGAATCTGTCAGTCAACAAAGACCGGCGCGTCGCCGACGTCGAGACTGTGTACGACTCGAATCGAGGCATATTCAACCAACTGTTCGCCACGGCTACACCCAAGTTGCGACCGATCGACGACGCCACTGGGCATCCCACACTCAAGCAGCCGAACCTGCAGCAGTTCCTGGTACGGAACATCTACAGCGATTTCAAGCGCCACGATCTTGGCGCAAACTTCCACGAGCGCGACTACGACGGTACGATACGTCGCGAATTCCTGACCACGCCGCTCTGGGGCGTAGGTACGACGGCACCCTACGGACACGATGGGCGCAGCATCAATCTGCAGGAAGTCATCCTGCGCCATGGCGGCGAGGCGCAGGCCGCGCGTGATGCCTTTGCGCGGATGCCCGATGCGCAACAAGAGTTCATTATCGAATTCCTCAACTCGCTGGTGATCTTCCCCCCGGACGATACGGCGTCCAATCTCGATCCAGGCAACCGCGCCAACCCAGGCTTCCCGCAATACGGGCATGGCAGCATCAAACTCTCCATACTGTTCAACGAGCCGACCGATCCGGAATGACCGGAGTGGCGCGATTTCTGGAGAGCGAATGCGGCTGGCTCTGAAATTACCCCTGGACCAGCATTTTCTTGAACGAAGACCCATCGTGAATTGGCTGATGGCGCTGTTTGAACCCGTGCCGGTTCGAGCAGCCGAGGCCGGCGGCGCGCGCCGATCCGCGCGACCGCCGCCGCGGCATCACTCCTTCCGCATGAACGCCGGCAGCCGCAGTCCGTCGCGCACCGCCTGGTCCATCGCGGCTTCGGCCTCGCGTATCGCCGGCAATCGCGCGATGACTTCGTCGAGCCGCGACTGCGGCACGACGACCACGCCGTCCAGGTCGGCGACCACGACGTCGCCGCTGCACACCGGATGGCCGCCGAGCGTGATGGCGAAGCCGACGGTTCCCGGGCCGCTGCGCGCGGGCGAATTAGGCGTGATGCCGACGCAGTAGCAGGGCAGCCCGACCATGCGGATGCCGGGCAGGTCACGCACGCAGCCGTCGGTGACGAAGCCCACGGCGCCGCAGTTGCGCGCCATGCCGAGCACCAGGTCGCCGGTGACGGCACAGCCGGTGTAGCCGCCAGTCGTGCACACGAGGACGTCGCCCGGCTGTACGGTTTCCAGCGCCGCCACCAGCGCCAGATTGTCCGCCGGTCCGGCGTCGCAGGTCAGCGCCACGCCGCAGAACGCGGCCTGCCCGGCGATCGCCGGCTTGATCCGGTAGTCGAGCGCGCCGCTGCCGCCCAGCGCGTCGACCAGGAAACCCGTCGGCGTGTCGCGCAGCGCGTCGACCAGCGCACCCGCCGGCCGGACCACGTCCCTGCGCTGGATGCTTGGCGCTTCGTCGAGCATTGACTTATCCTCCGCTAACCGAACCGCATGGTAACGACCCGCGCAACCCGCGTCCATGACGGGCGCGGCCCCCGCACCATCCGGTCAACTGTCCATGGGCCGATCGATGGCTGGCGATTCGCTTGCAGTGCGCTATCCCAACGTGCGCCTGATGCGTGAGGCGGCGCGGGCACGCCTGCCGCAGGCGATCTTCGACTTCGCCGACGGCGGCGCCGAGGACGAAGTGACGCTGCGCCGCAACGAGGCCGCGTTCCGGCGCTGGAGCTTCCTGCCGCGTCCGCTGGAGGGCGCGGCGGATCGCGATCAGTCGGTAACGCTCTTTGGCCGGACGCTGTCCTCGCCAGTACTCATCGGCCCGACCGGTCTGGCCGGGCTGTTCTGGCCGCACGGCGAGATCGCCTCCGCGCGCGCGGCCGCCGCCGCCTCCACCGTGTACTGCCAGAGCCATGGTTCGGTGTGCTCGATCGAGGAGCTGGCCGCGCATCACGATGGTCCGCGCTGGATGCAGGTGTTCATCTACAGGGATCGCGGCTTCACGCGCGAGCTGGCGCAACGCGCCCGCGACGCCGGCTGCCAGGCGCTGGTGCTGACCGTCGACAATCAGCTGCTAGGCCGGCGCGAGCGCGACCTCGCCAACGGTTTCTCGATCCCGCCGCGGTTCACGCTGCGCCAGTCGCTGGCCATGGCCGCCAAGTGGCGCTGGGCGTGGTCGATGCGCCGCGAGCTGCGCACGCTGACCTTCGGCAACTACTTGCGGCCGGGTGCCAACGAATCGCTGGCCACGCTGGCGGGGCGCATGGGATCGCTGCTCGATCCGGCGATGAACTGGGACGACGTTGCACAGCTGCGCGCGCAGTGGCAGGGGCCGCTGCTGCTCAAGGGACTGCTGCACCCGGACGACGCGCGCCGCGCGGTGGCGATGGGGATCGACGGCCTGATCGTCTCCAACCACGGCGGACGCCAGGTGGACGGCGCGGCGAGCGCACTGGAGGCGCTGCCGGCGATCGTCGCCGCCGGCGAGGACCGGGTTCCCGTGTTGATCGACGGCGGCATCCGCCGCGGCTCCGACGTGGTCAAGGCGATCGCGCTCGGCGCGCGCGCCGTGCTCATCGCCCGGCCCCAGCTGTGGGGGCTCGCCGTTGCCGGCGAGGCCGGCGTCGCCCACGTGCTGTCCATCTATCGTTCCGAGATCGACCGGGTCATGGGACTGCTCGGCGCGCGCAACCTCGCGGCGCTTCGGCAGCTCGACCTGCTGGTTCCGTGCGCGACCGCTTGACCGGCAGACGAGATCCGGCGGGCGCTGCGCGCTGGAGTCACACCTGCGGGGCGGAGTTCCGAAGCAATTCTCCTCGTTGAACGGGGTCTCCTCACCGGAATTGTGGGCGGGCAACCGCTGCTGCGCGCCTTGGTGATCCTCACAAACTCCTCCGCCTGCGGGCCGTGTCGACTGGAGATCGCCATACGCACTGAATGATCGACCTGATCGACGCGTCGGTCGCAGGCGCGTTCCCCAATTTCGGTCTCCTGCTCGGCGCTTCCTGAAATCCAAACCGGATCGTGTGCAACAGGTCAAGACACTTCCAATCCGAACGCCCCC
>CAVQGR010000004.1:0-495185 GCA_963712105.1 uncultured beta proteobacterium | reverse complement strand
ATAGTCGGTCACCGCAACCCCGGGCGGTGGACGGCCGATGCCGATCTTGACCCGCTGGACAATATCGGTCTGGAAGGTGTCGAGTAGGGAAGCGATCCCGAGGTGGCCGCCCGCGCTGCCGCGCTCGCGGATACGGATCGCGCCCGGTGGCAGATCCAGATCGTCGAACAACACGATGCAGTCCTCGATCCGGCCGCCGAGGCGGGGCAGTTGCTTTGCCAGCGCGGGGCCGCTTTCGTTTACCAAACACGGCAGCCGGACGAGCACCACGGCCAGACCCGCGTGCGCGAATCTCGCTATCCACGCGCCATGCTCCTCGGCCCAGGAAACGCCCGCATCGGTGGCGAGCCGGTCAAGGACGGCGTGGCCGATATTGTGGCGGGTGCGATCGTAGCGCTGCCCCGGATTTCCGAGCCCGACGACGATCACAGTGCGCGGTCCGGCCGCCGTCGCTGGGGCGTCGTCCGCAGCCGGCAAGGCGGAGACCGCTGTGCAGCCCGAGGCGACGCCCAGGAACTCGCAGTACCGGCAGAAATGATGGAAGTTGCAATCATCCCGCCAGCAACGGACGTCCATCTCGCGCGCCAGCACCAGGCGGCAGAGGTGGTCCTTTCGGCTCGTGCCCTTCAGCAGCACGAGATCACCCGGCTGGAGCATCTGCTGCAGGCAATCGTTAGCGAGCCCCACGGAACTGAACACGTGCAGACGCGCGCGGTCGACCGCGGCGACCGCGCGCAGGGCGCGCGCCGCCCAAGGCCCCGCAAAGATGACCTGGTCCGCCACTTCGAGTGCTCGCCGCGCGACCGACACATAGTGCGTCCTCACTTTGCCGGTCGAATCCGACAACATCCCGACGACAATGATCTTCCGCCGCGCATGCGCCTCACGAACGAAGCCGAACGCGGCGTCGATCGTCCATGGCCCGGCCTTGAAGTCGTCGCGGATGAAAGTCACGCCACCAGGAGACTGCACCGGCTGCATGCGGCCCTCGAACGCAGGTGTCGCGGCGATGGCTTCGACGCAGTCCCGCAGCGGAATGTGCATAGCCAGGCCTGTGGCGATTGCTGCGAGGATTGCAGACGTCCAGTGCGTTCCGCAGAACTGCGTCTGCATCTCGATCTGCGCGCCGACACCGCTCACGCGGAGCTTAAGCCGTTCCGGCCACCCCGCGCTCAGGATCTCCCCGCGTACGTCCGCGCCGGCATTCATGCCGTAGGTCATCACGCGCGCGACGCAGCGCGTGCGCATGGCGAGCACCAGCGGATCGTCGGCATTGAGAATCGCCGTGCCCGTGGGCGGCAGCGATGCGATGAGCCTGCCCTTCTCCTCGGCGATCCCCTCGCGGGATCCGAACGCGCTGATGTGGTCGGTCCCGATCGCTGTCACGACACCGACGGTTGGCCGCACGAACCGCACCAGCGTGTCCATGTCTCCGTGCGCCATGATCCCGAGCTCTGCGACGCAGAACTGATCGCGGGAGGAAGCCTGGAGTATCAGCCGCGCGGTGTCCTGGATCGCGCTCAGGTTTCCCTCGGTCCCGGAGCCACGCAGATGCCGGCTCAGGATGGCCAGCACAAGCTCCTTGCAGGTGGTCTTGCCAACGCTGCCGGTGATGCCGATGAAGGCGGGATTGCGCAGGAATCGGCGACGCACACGCGCCAGCCCCAGTCGCGCCCGATCGCGCCGAGCGCCGAGTAAACGTCGCACTTTGCGCACCGCTGCGCGCCAGTCCATCAACGCGGACGCCTGCCGTGTTTGCAGCAAATTTGGGCCGCGATGCGCGAAGCCTCCAACCTCGCGCGTTCGCGGCGCGGAACGACTGACAGGATAACGGGTTCCGGGCGCTGTTGCGCACGCGAGCCCTTCGCAAAAAAGGTGTTGACCCGCTTCGGATTCCGGTCACGAGTCGGTTGCCTACCCGCAGAATGGTCGCTCCTGACACCACGAGCATCGCCGAAAGGACGAGCCTTAGCCTCACTGACGGAGCGCAGATTATCCATTCGACCACGAGCAGCGCACACGGTCGTCAAGGTAACCGCCGAGTTTGACGGCCATGATTGACCACCTGCTTGTTCAGCCGGAGCCCGATCCGAGTGCGACCTGTCAAACGAGAACGAACAGTGTCTCAGGTATGAACAGCGCGCCACACCAGTCCCGTCCCATAATGTCGGCCAGCAATGTACTCATGTCTTTCGTATTCTTGAGCCTTGCCACGGCCGCCTGGCTTAGGCCCCGGTTTGCGTGAAGCCACCGTGAGAAACGAATGAGTATTTCAATCCGAACGCAAGCCGTGCCGTCCAACGCCCGCGCTCCGCATGCATCAGTTTAGCAAGCCGGCGGATGCATCGCGGGGATCGTCGTACCCAAGAGGACGCCTAGCCGCGGAACAGCTGTTGCTGAGCGCACAAATGAAACGGGTCCGAGCATATGCTCGGACCCGTTGGACTTCGGTTACCGCCGAGAAGCGGTACTTCAGTGACTTCTAGCTGATCGACTTCCGCCGAATGAAGCCGAGCGCAAACAACGCCAGCCCAATCAAAGCCAAGCTGCCCGGTTCCGGAACCTGATTCTCAAGAGCCTTCACGATCGCATAGAGCCCGGCCTTGTTGTTCTGGTTTTCAGTCGTCAGGAACATATTGGATATCGTGGCACCGCCGTCCTGCGAGAACCCGAGGATATCCAGCGTGTAAACCACACCATTGACATTGAAATTTTGCGAAGAGGCGTTGGACGTGACGGTGACCTTGTCAGCACAGCCATTTACATTCACGCCTACGCCCTGCGTACCATACGGGCATGTACCAGTGTAAGGCCCGCCGGGATTACCGCCGTTCGGCGTTTCATCATGCGTGAAATCGAAGACGAAATTGAACAAGCCCAGATTGGCAGGCGGATTAACACCATCGGTGATCGTGATGTTCGCGGTGACCTGAAGCTGGACCGACGTCAGAACCTGCGGTGCAAAAATGGGGAAATTCAGGTGATCAAATTCGCCGAGCACCCCTGGCAATGACGAGCCAGGCACAGGCACGCTGAACGCCACCGTGCCGCCCCCTGCGGGCGTAAAATCATATCCGCTTTGCTGCGGAGCAGTGAAGGGAGTTCCCCAACGGAGTTCGCTCGTTCCCGGCGACGCGACGTTGTTGACCGTGATCCCACCCACACCGCCAGACGGCACGGGAGCGGGATTCAACCACGATCCGCTGATCAGGGAAAACGTCAGCGTCGGGTCAGCCAATGCCGGGGCACAGGTCAACGCAAAGGCACATGCAGCAACAACAGTTCGTAGTTTCATGGTGCTCTCCCCACAGAAATATCGATTCGCAGTCTATAAAGCAAGTTGCGCACCACTATATTTTTACCAACAAAAACAATATCTTAAATTATGCCCATCAGGACCACTGTAAAAAATCTCGACACCGGCGATGGGCCGGGGCGCGTAGCTGCCATGGACCGGTTCCAGGCGAGCGGTGTGTAATCGGGCCGCCGCTACAGGTCCAGATCGGGTCGCAACTCCACCTTGACGAGTTCCGACTCGGAATCCCGGTAGCGGCGACGAAGTCGTCGCAATCGACCCCGAAACAATGCCCGGTCAAGGTAGCGCAACGCGTTGTTCCAATCCTGGATGCGCAAACCCTTCCTCAGTTCTCGTTCTACCTCGACGTCGCCTTTCTCGTGCGCGGCAGTGAGCATGCCTACCGCGTACTCGACCTCGGAATGCGCCGCCATGCTGCGAATCCGCCGCAGGTCGCCCAACGGCGGGAAGGGCCCGCTGACGCCGCAGAGCCGCAAGGCCGTCATGGTGCGCAGGCACTTGGCGCATGCGCCGCAGTTCTCGTTGGGCTCCTCCCAGCAAACCTGGAGATTAGCAAGAATATCCGGGTGCTCCGCGACCACCCACGTCTTTTCGAGACGGGTAACCGAAACGTCATCGTGAATGATCTCTGTCACACCGTTGGAGTAGCGATGATCCAGAACCGGATGCGAGCCCTCGGGTAGCGCGTTGGCCGCGGAATGGCTGGACGCGATGTAGCAGCGCCGCAATCCGAGCAGCAACGCGATTGATCCCAAGGTCGCACCAAACACAAACATGCGACTGACGCCATGTTCGAACACGAAGCGACTGTGGTTCGTGTCGACCGGTACCAGATCTTTGCCGAGCGACCGGGCGAAGCGACGATTCTTGTCCAGGTTTTCCGTGATGTCGGCCTCGGACATCGTGTGCTCAAAACCATAGGCAATGATGAGCGCGTCCACTTCTGCCTGATGGGCAATCAAGCTGTAGGACGAGTCCACGCCACCGGCATAAAAAAGGCCCACGCCGCCATCCGTTGCCGGTACGGGATCGTACAAGGCGGATTCCAGCGGCACTTTCTTCAATGCCGCGTTCCAGCTCATCCAGATTCGTTGAATGCCATCGAGGTTGGCCGCCAGTCGCGATGAAACCGGGACGCTTTCCGGCAAACGCAACGGCGTTCCGGCACGCATTGCGGGGGCCAGGACCGAGACCACCAGTACGTCACCGACCGCCTGCCGGCAAAGGCGCGATGCCGGAAGTCGGTAGTACAGCGGACGTCCCCCGCAGGTCGCGCGGACTTCGACGCGATCACCGTCGATCGGCTCGATCTGCACGTCTTCAATGAGCATTCGCACTCCTGCGAATTCCTGGCAAGCAATCGGTGATTTGGGCCAGCGCAACCAACGACCACGCGTCAAACTGGCGCCAGAGATGCGCGTTGGTTTTTCGATACTCGCGTTCCGGCACGTTTTTGAAGTTTATCTCATCGCTTTTTCCGATCTCGCTGGCGATCGACAATGCCAAAATTGGTCACCATCAGCCTGAACCCTGAACCGAAGCTGACCTTGGCGGGCAGTCATGCCTGTGGTTCGGCCTCGCCGAATCACCGTCGCCACATTCCGGCGGCTGCGCACTTTGCAGGCGGCCCTGGCCATCGCCGAGCTCTGATCACCGCTCGGACCAGTTACTTCAATATCTTAGCGACGTCTTCACATTTTCTGCGCAATCCATTGCTATTTAAAACATTTTCCCAATTACTCATTATGACTTTGGCATGGAATATGCACACGTCATTCGAGAATTCCCCGCTGCCTGCTTTGTTGTGCACAACACAAACTGCGGCCGCATGGGAAAGGAAATGCGCCGGGGAAATCGGGCACCGTAAAAGCTGCGGAGCGCCGAGCGACGTTCCCCGGAGGCGAAATCGCTGGAAACCAAACTCTGGGGCTGCAAATGTTGAATCGTCTTCTCTCGATCTTCCTGTTGGGCTGGGCCCTGCTTGGCGGCTCGGGGCCGGTCATGGCCACTCCCCCCCAGCCGAGTGCGGCACCGCCAGCAACGACGGTGCCGATCGTCGAGTATTACAACGCCAATCTGCGGCACTACTTCATCACCGGCAATCCGGCCGAAATGGCGGCACTCGATAACGGTACCCTGCGCGGCTGGACGCGCACGGGATACCAGTTCGATGCCCCTGCGGAAAGCCCGGTGGCCGTCGGACAGAACTCGGTCTGCCGCTACTACGGACGGCCGGAAGCGGGGCTCGACTCGCATTTCTACTCCGCCTCGCCGGAAGAGTGCGCCGCAGTCGGAAAAAAGTTCGCCTCGAGCTGGGCGCTCGAATCGGCAAACGTCTTCAAGGCACACCTGCCCGACACCGCAAGCGGGGCCTGTCCGGCCGGAACAATGCCGGTCTATCGTCTGTTCAATAACCGCTTCGACGCCAACCATCGCTACACGACCAACGCGGCCGTGCGCCTGGCCATGCTGGCGGCGGGTTTCATCGCGGAAGGTTATGGACCAAGCTTCGTTGCCTTCTGCGTGCCTGTTCCGAAACCGCCGGCCGGAACTTCGGCGAGTTTCGATGTTTCGGCGATCACGCCGGACAACTTCGATTTTGCGGCCAAGGCGACCTATGCCAGCAGCAGTGAAGCGGCAAGCACCTATACTTGGGACTTTGGCGACGGGAGTACGGCGACCGGAGCGACGGTGTCGCACCGCTATACAGCTTCGGGCACCTTTACCGTCGTCCTCACGGTCAAGGGCACGAAGAACAGCGTCGCGGTTGCGGTCAAGGGCGTCACCGCCACCGTCACTACGATTGCAGAGCCGCCGTCGGCAAGCATCACCGTGATTGGCATCAGCCCCGATACCTTCGATTTCAACAGTGTCGCTACCGCCTCGACCGGCGCGGCCATCGTAGGGCACGCCTGGAATTTCGGAGACGGCGCGACCGGCAACGGCCCTACGTCCTCGCATAAGTATGTGCAGTCGGGTACCTACACGGTCGTGCTGACGGTGACCGACGACAAGAGCAAGTCGGCAACCGCCAGCAAAACGGTGGCCGCGACCGTGGCGGCGGCGGGCGGCCCACCAACGGCCACCATCTCGGCGGCCATGGTCACCGCCGACACCTACAAGCTGGACGCGATTGCCTCGACTCCCAATGGTGTCACCGTCAATTCGTATACCTGGAACTTCGGCGATGGAAGTTCCGCTACCGGAGCTTCGGTCACCCACAAGTACTCGGCGTCAGGCTCGTACATTGTGTCGCTGACCGTCAAGGACAGCAGGGGAATGATGACGACGGCAACCAGGAACATCATCGTCGAGATCCCCACTGTCACGACCGCTCCGCCACTGCCGCCGACGCCCCCTGTGGCGCCGCCGCTCCCTCCGGCGCCACCGCCGACGGTAGGCGCGCCGGGTACCTGGACCCAATATGCGACCAGCTATTCGGCCGGTACTGAAGCCGAGTATCAGTCCTGGTACAACCTGGCGTACGACACCAAACGCGATGTGTTCTATGGCGTGTCGTGGGGCGGTGAAATTGCGTCATTCAGCCACCCGGCGGGGCGCTGGACCAAGCTGTCTCCGAACATCAATGGCGGTGTGCACAACCGGGTCACGGCCTACGACCCGATCAACGACCGCGTTTGGCTGGGGTCGGGCACGGGCTCGACACTTGTCGGCGTCAACTACTTTGATCCGAATACCAAGCAGTGGATCAACCATCCGATGACGGGTGCGTCGCCGGGAACACAGTCGACAATGATTTTCGATCCGGCGGGCAAACGGTTCATCGTATTTGGCGGATGGAACCGACTGGGAGTACACACTTGGTCGGTGTCGCCTCCGGCATCAGCGATGGTGAGTGCCAACGTGCCGCCTGGCCCGACCTGGGATGGGGGAATCGCCCCGGACGCCAAGAAGATGACGCACTGGCGCAGTGCGCTGGATACCGCGCGCAGCCGCATTGTCTACGTCGACACCGACGGGACGCTGTGGGCCCTGCCGCTGACGCTAACCGGTTGGCAGCACCTGACCCCGACGGGCACGCCGCCGCCGGCGATGACACAGTATGTGTACGACGCGGCCAACGATGCGCTGGTGGGTTGGTCGGCTTCTCCTCGCGTCGCCGGAGGCGACACGGTGCCCGGGACGACGCGCGAAACCTGGTTGTTGCCCTTTTCGACCATGGTCTGGACCAAGGCGGCGAGCTTCTCCAGTGGGCAAACGGTGCCGGTCGACACCGTTTACGTCGGTTACGCGATGGGCTACGACCCGGTCCGCCGGCAGACCATGTTACACAGCCTACCTGGGACGGGGAACTACGATCCGTCCACGTGGGCGTATCGTTATCCGTCCGGCACCGACGCGCCGGCGCCGCCGACGCCCCCCCACCGGAGCCACCGACGACGCCACCGGCCCCTCCTGCGCCGCCGACGCCGCCGCCACCGGCCCCGCCGACGCCGCCGACGCCACCGCCCCGACGCCGCCGGCCCCGCCACCGCCGACGGCAACACCGGCGATTCCCTACGTCGGCAAGATCACCAGCTTTGCGCTTCCGGCACTTGCGAAATCGGCGCCTTACTCCTCGCAGGGGTCAAGCAAGCACACCAACATGGCCAGCGATGGCCAGCGAATCTACGTCTCGGGCGGCGACTGGACGCATTCGGCAACCGACGGCACCTGGAGCATGAGCCTCGCCGACGGCACCTGGCGGCAGGACGTCGGCGAGCCGGTCTACCCGACGCTACCCGCCCCGCACGCGCTCCAGGATGGTGCCGGCTTCGAATGGTCAGCCAAGCGCGGCAAGTTCGTGCTCTGGCCGGGCGCCTATTTCGCCTATGACGCCCCGGGATCCCCGATTCTCGAGTATTCGAAGGGCATGTGGTGGTTCGACCCGCACACCAATACCTACCAGCAGGAACTCGCGCTGTTTGGCACCTACGGGACCAATACCGGAAGCCCCAACGGCGGGGTGTTCGACGAGCTCAATGACCATATTCTCGAGTTCGCGGATTCGGGGTCCGGCTTCGCGGTCCGCCGCTGGGACGTGGCCAACCTGGTCCGGCTTCCCGATATCAAGTTCAGTGTCTCGCTGCAACAGTCCTGGGCCGCCTATTTCGTCCGCGGCAAACACGTGAAGATCGGCCGCGATGTCTACATCGTGGGCTATCGGACCAATGGCGACGTCTCGTCGCAAACGCCGCTGATGCTGCGCTGGAACCTCGACAGCCAGACCATGCAGGAGTTGGCGCCACCGCCGGTCGACGGCAAGCTGATCCGGGATCTGGAGATTCGCCTCGCCACTTCCCATGGCAAGGTGGTCTGGCCATTCCATAACGGGCCGGAAGGCAACCTGATGGGAATCTACATCTACGATCCGTCCACCAAGGTCTGGATGGTCGATAACCAGGTGCCGAGCTACGGCAACTTCATCGCCAACTCGGTGTGCTCGCTGCCCGATGGCCGAGTCTGTTTCTCCGGCGGCGTGTTCGGCAAGCAGCAGACGCACATGTGGTTCTACGAGGCGCTCTAGATCCCGGAGCCATGCTCCACAGGAATTGATCGTCATTTTCGGGGCCCGCGCAACATGCCGCAGGCCCCGGAGCACTTCACTGAAATCTTCACTCCTGGCGATCGGGCTCGTGCGGCCGGTGCAGGTCGAGTGCTGGTATCACTCGGCGTGCCACGTCCCTGCCGGCAGGCGGCGCCTCATGATCACGATAGGCCCGCGCAAGGTAGGAATGGAAAATTTCCGTTCCCGTATAGGAGTGCCGGAAGTATTGCTGATCGACCAGGGCCAGCCAGCCGAGCGACGACCGCTCGTAGGCATCGCGCCAATGCATCTGACGATAGTAATTTCGCGCGCGCCTGGCGAGCGGCTTGAGGCCTGAGAACTCGAGCCCACGCACCACGCTTCGCAAGAACGCATTGCGATCGCTGTTCGCGGAGGTCACCGGCAATTGCTGCCGTTCGCGTGCGAATTGCATGTACAGCCTGCGGCCAAGCCGCAACGGCAACGGGACACGGGCCCAGAAATCCATCAGCTCGTGATCGAAAAGCGGCAATCGCCATTCATACCCGAATTGCTCGTAAACGCGTACGGAATTGCAGATGAACTTGGCCTGCCGTTCCTGCAGATCCCATTGTTCGAACAGATCCGCGGCACGAGCCGCCGCGCAATCACCGATTGCGCCAACGACGGCCTCGACCCGGCCGTCGAATTGCCTGCGCAGCGCCACGCGCCCTTCGACCGGCCACTCCCACAGGGAATAGTGCGCCCGGTACAGGGCGTCGAGAATCTGCTCCCGCCCGACCATCCTGGCGGACGAGAATTGCGCCGGAATGTGGCTGCCCGCAAGAAAATCACCCGAGTGCCCTGGCACGAATACGCTGTCGGGCGGAATTCTCTTCCCCCGCTGAAGCTCAGCAACCGCCGGCCAGTCCTGGACATGCGGTACGGAGGTCAGGTTGCCGGCCGCACGGAAATATGCACCGAAGCGCTCGGACGCCGCCCACTTGAGCCAGCGTTCCGGCGAATAGGGCACGAATTCCCACTGGAACCCCAGATATTTCGCGAGTTCCTGCGAAATCTTCGCTTCCCAATTCCCCGGCAATCCGTAGCTGTAGCAGATAACGTTGCGCACCCCCAGGTCGCGAAGCGAAACGCCGATGAGGCGAGAGTCGAAGCCACCGCTCAGCGGCACGACGATCGTGCGGCCGGAGGCGCCTGCAACCAGGCGTCGAAACACATTGCCGTGGACGATTTCGAGCCGCGCGATCAGATCCTGCGCGTCCGCCCTGAAATAGTCGCCATGGGCAAACACGTGGTAGAACTTTCGCTCCGGGGCGCCGGCTGACTCGGCATTCCAACGCAGCAACTCGCCCGCCTGGATCTGGCTCACCCCCTCGACCAAGGTGCCGGCGCCTGTCACGTAGCCAGTCAACTCGAACTCGATACCGGCGACCTGGTCGGTACATGACGCTTCCGATCCGCCGGCGATGCCATAAGCGCTGTCACTGATCTTGCGTCGCCCCCCTTTGGTGCCATGGAAGAGCGGGATGCTGCGAACCCGGTCCACTGCGGCGAGCACGGCGTTGCCGCGCCGGCTCACCGCGGCGAAACACCCATTGAGGCGTGACACCGTCTGTTGCCACTTCTCCTCGGTCGGGCAGGCGTCCAGAATTTCGGCAAGCCCTGCCGCGGCCAGGAACTGATCGTCCAGATGTGCGTAGCCGCGCACCCAGGTCATTCCCGTTGCGCTCCAATTCGGCGCATGCAGGTCGATTTCGATATCGGCGCCGCCCATCACCGCCGGCTCCCGACAGACCCGGATTTTTCCTGAAGTGCAAGCGCATAGACACCGAGCAGCCGTGGTCGAACGCTTGCCCAGGAGTAAAGCCGCGCTTCCTCGATCGCCGTATCCGCGAGCCGTCGTCCCAATGCCGGGTCGGCCAGGAGGCGCATCACAGCGTCGGCGATCGCCGCCGGTGTTCGCGGAGGCACCAGCAGCGCAGTGACTTCGTGCCTGACGATGTACGGTACGCCGCCGACGTCGGTCGTGACGATCGGGACGCCGCTCGCCATCGCTTCGAGGACGGAATTGGGCATGTTGTCGACAACCGATGCATTGACCATGACGGTGGCGGATCGATAGAGTTCCGGAAGCTCGGCGTTGTCGAGACGCCCTGTAAATCGCACGTTGGCGGCAACTCCAAGTTCCGCCGCAAGCCGCTCCAGCGCATTGCGCTCGGGGCCCGACCCGGCAATGGTCAGACGCGCCTCCGGGTGGACGATGTTCACGGCCACCAAGGCGCGAATCACGCTTTCGTTATCGTAAACGCGCTCGAGATTGCGGGTCACGATGATGTGCGGCGCTACCGGTGGCGCGGGAGACGGCCGGAACGAGTCCAGGTTCACGACATTCGGCACCACCGTGGTGGCCACTCCGAATTCCGCGAATACACGCTCGAGAAACCCGGACGGCACCGCGACCTTCGTCGCGCGTCCGAGCGTCGGCCGCACCCATCGAAACTGGCGCGCGAAAAACTCCGCCGCTTCGCCACCCCGGTAGTTGACGACCACCGGAACCCGCCGCCACCCGCCGATCCAGACGGCCGGCGCGGCCGACAGGTGCCACGCCCAGCCGGAATTGGCCATCACATGCAACAGGTCGGCCCGGCCCGCGGCGCGCCATAGCCGGACGAGGTAGGGCAACAGGCGAAACAATGCGCGCACGCCGCGGATGCGTCCGACAAAGACCGGCCAATAGGGGGCATTCGTCTGGACCAGCGATACGGGGCACCCCTCCTCCGACAAGAGCCGCACGAGCTGTCGCGTCTGATTAGCCATACCTCCGGATGGGGGAGGCAACGGCCCGACGACGACGATCGTCGGCCGACGGACCTTGTCGACCGACGCCAACTCTGCGCCGACCGCTTCGCCCGAACTCATGTCGCGGCCCGGGTCGCGCGCACGCCAAGGTTTTGGGCAAGCCGGATCGCCCACCGTGAACTCGTGCCGCCCCAGGGCGTGAAACGCGGGAGTTCAAATGGAGAGTCTCCCGCTCGCGATGCGCCGCTCGAAGTTGACACTGCCGCGACGAAACCGAGTTCCTTCACGATGCGCACGTGCGCATCGTTATAGTCGACGTCCGGTCTTCCGTTGGGGTAGGCAAAAAGCCGCACCGGCTGCCGAAGCAGTCCCTCGAGGTAATCGCGCCCATCTGCAATTTCGCGCACCGCCTCCTTTTCGCCGAGCTTCGCCAGGATCGGATGCGTGGCGGTATGTCCGCCGATACCCATCCCGGCGCCCGCCAGTTCGCGGATTTGTGCGGAGGTCATCATCAGGTCGCTGCGTCGCGTCGTCGCGGCCCGCGCAACGATGTCCTCTACCCTGGCCTGTCGCTCCGCCGACGGCAGATACTTGAGCCGGGGCAGCACGAGCTTGATGGCCTCGCTGCGCTGCCTGGCCGAAGCAAGCGAATGCTCGCCGAGCCCCAGATCCGATAGATCAATCGCCGGTCCAGGTGCGCACCGAAAGCTCTCGATCACCGCGTCGTTCCACATCAAGCCCCCGTCGAGATACCCGGTCGCGATGAAGAACGTCGCAGGCAAGCCCAGTTCGCGGAGAATCGGGAGCGCAACAGTGACGTTGTCCGCATAGCCGTCGTCGAAGGTGATCGACAGCGCCCGCGCCGGAAGATCGCCGCGCCCGAGCGCGGTCACGGCCTCGTCCAGGGGCAGGACGTTGAACCAGCCGCGGATCCAGTTCATTCGCTCGCGGAAGGTCGCCGCGTGCATTTCATTGAGAAAGAGTTCGTCTCGCACCGCGTGCACCCGGTGGAAAATGAGTATGGTCAGACGAGCGCGGGCACCACGTGGCGACAGCGCTCCGAGCAACGGCCGCCATAGACGGGCGCCCAAGGGAGGGCCGGATTCCGGCGTGCTCATGTTCGCAGGCGGCTCATGCGTACCGCGGCGGGAGTCATCGCCAGCCCAACTGGAGGCAAAGCGATACGAAAAGAACAATCGCAAGCAACGCAATGGCAGTCATCAAACGCCGCAGCCGTTCCATCCGGATGATCGCCTGCTCGTTCGCCGGTGATGCCAGAGCGACCAATGGCGGCAATACACCAAGCGCACTGCCGAGCCGATAGGAAAGTCTGCCAGATAATTTCTCGATGGCGCCGATCAGGCCATGTGTTTCGCGGCTCACCACGTCGTTGCCCCACCAGAGATACCACTGATTTACGCCACGCAGGTAGTACGCGAGCAGTTTCTCGGGATGTTCCCAACCCAGTCGTCCCGGTCCCGCCTGAAGAAATCTTACGGACGACGGTGAATCAAGCAGCACGGCGTGCAGACGAAGCGCTTCCACCGGGGCATCGTCGCCCCCGATTGCCGCATAGACATTGTTATGCACATCGAGGAACACCCACGCGCCTCGTTGCCGATCGTAGATCTCCACAAACGTATGGCCATGCCCGCCGAATCCATCAAAGGAGAACGCCCATTGCCGGCAGAACAGATCCGCCTGCCGTGCGGCTGCCATGTAAACGCGGACGAAATCTGCGCAGTAGCCGTCGCCTGCGACGATGCGTTCATAGGTCGTGACAAGGTCAGCCTGGATGCCGCCTTCGTGCCGAGAATGCCGGACGAGCATGCCAACGAGTGCGAGCGCGCGCGGCCAATCGCCCGAGTGGTCGAGTATGCCGGCCACCGAAACGGCGTCCGCGATAGTCTTTGGCGCGCATTCGCGCTCGACCCGGAAATCGGAAGGCGTTTTCGCAGGTGTCCACAGGAAGTCGGCCCTCTGCCCGCGGCGCAGCAAGAAAGCATTGCGTACGCGTACCATCCGCCGCACCGGCAATGCGAGCAATGCCAGCCAGACAATAACTGCGGCGAGCGCCACGCCATTGGCGGCAAGAAAGGCCTGGCTCATTCCCAGCACAACCCCTTGTACTGACCACGTATCAGCTCCCGCGCAGGCATCTGCACCAGATCGAGAACAAGCTGGTCCGGACGCACGTGCCTGGCAAGCGCCTCCGACACGGCCTTGTCGCCAAGACCCACCACCAGCAGATCCGATGCTTCGACGACTTCGGCAATATCGCGCCGGAGCAACGACCCGATGTGCGGGACATGCTGCTCGATGAATCGGCGGTTCGCACCGAGCAGATTCGACAGATGCACCTCCGGGTCGTAGACCAGCAGCTGGAGACCCTTGCCGATGAAATGCTCGGCCAGCAGGACCAGCGGGCTTTCACGCAGGTCGTCGGTGCCCGTCTTGAACGAAAGTCCGATCATGCCGATCCGGCGGCGCCCCGAGGCCATCACCTTGGCAATGGCATGGTCGATATGAACGCGGTTCGATGCAGCGATCGCGCCGTGCATCGGCAGATCGACATCGCGGGTTTTCGCGAAATACATCGTGGCGCGAAGGTCCTTCGGCAGGCACGAACCGCCGAACGCGAAGCCCGGTTTGAGGTAGGCGGGCGAAATGTTTAGCTGGCGGTCCTGACAGACGAGGTTCATGACTTCGAAGGCGTCCACACCCATTGCTTCGCATAACCTTGCCGTTTCGTTGGCAAACGTGATCTTCAGCGTGTGGAAGTTATTGCAGCAATACTTGATCATCTCGGCCGCACGGATCGAGGTGAGATGGAACGCACATGGCAGATGTCCAAACAGCGTGCGCAGCGCCGCTGCCGCATCTGCTGTGCTGCTTCCCACGATGGTGAACGGTGGCTTGTCATAATCCTTGATCGATGTGCCTTCACGCAGGAACTCGGGCTGATAGCAGACATGAAAGTCGACACCGTCCTTCTTGCCTGATTCCGACTCGATCAGCGGACGCAGGATCTCGTCCACAGTTCCGGGAACAAGCGTTGATCGGAACACGAATACATGCGACGCGGTCTTTTCCCGCATGGCTGCACCGAGATCCTTCGCCAGCCTGACCATCGCCGACTGATCCTGGCTGCCGTTGGGCGCCGACGGCGTTCCCACACAGATCAGCGAGACGTCGGTCTGCAGAACCGCCGTGCGCGCGTCGTTGGACACCGCAACCCGACCGCTCGCCACGACGTCGGCCATGAGCTCGACCATGCCCTCTTCAACCACAGGCGTTCGACCGGCAGCGATGAGGTCGAGCTTCGCCTGGTCGACGTCGACCCCCATCACCTGGTGGCCATCGCGCGCGAGGCAGGCGAGCGACACCGCGCCGACGTAACCGAGTCCAAAGATGCTGATTTTCACTTTGCGTCCTTGCTGTTCGCGGATGGTCCGGCGCGCGGGTGTGATTGCGCGGCCAGACAGCGGTCGATGATACCGTCGAGGCGCTCCATCGACCGGTCCCATGCGTGATGAGAGAGCATTCGCGCGCGCCCTGCCAGAGCAAGGCGTTGCCGCTCCTCGGGGTTGTCGAGCACGCGCTCGATCGACGCCGCATACTCCGCCGGCGTGGATGCCGCCAGAAAATGCTCGGGATCGGATGCATCGACGCCACCCGCGGCGACGCGGCTGGTTACGACGGGGACGCCCAGGGCCATGGCCTCCAGTATCTTGTTCTGCGTGCCGCGCGCAATGTTCAGCGGCGCGACCATCAGGGCGGACTTGCGCAAATAGGGTCGCACGTCGGGCACGGATCCGGTCACGGTGACGTTGGGCAATGCTCCCAGCCGCCGCACGGCCGGGGTCGGGTCTGCGCCGACGATCAGCAACTTGAGCGCAGGCCGCTTCGCCTGTAGCAATGGCAGTGTATTGGCGCAGAAATCGAACATGCACTCCTGATTCGGATAATAGTCCATGCGTCCGACGAACGAGATGGTATCCGGCATCGATAGGGTTCGCATCGTCTGGTGCGAAATAGTCGCTGTCCACGCCGTTCGGAAACCAGTCTGAGGCGACGCCGGTCCCGTAGTGCTCAAGCGTTTCCCACTCGGCGCGCGTCGTTGCGGTACACAGATCGAAGCGAGCGGCGAGACGCTTTTCCGCGCGCTCCATCTTGCGCCCCTCCAGCCGATAGCCGAGCGACAGGGGAAACGGCTTGTATTGCGCGTATTCGAGCCACTTCTGCGAGTCCATGTCGCCGAAGTCCAGGATTTTCGGCGTGCCCCGCACATCCGCCACATACTGCGCCACCGACGAGCAGTGGACGAAGATGAGGTCGAATGGCTTGCGTGCAAGCATGTCCCGAATGGCGCGCGCAAGCTGCGGCGAATAGAAGTACCCCATCGACGACGGGATGGGCGTCGGCAGCCGTGCGATCATCCGGGCGACCTGCACCGGGTTGCCGACCCGCGCCATCGCATACTCGGCGCAATAGGGCGCGAGACCCTCGCCCTCCCTGGCCTCGACCTCGGAGCGCACCAGCGATGCCACGCTGACTTCGTGGCTGGCCGACAGATGCCGGATCATGTTGAACGGCCGGATTTTCCCGCCGCGCTTCGGCGGAAACGGAAAACGGTGGCACACGTACAGCACCCTCATGCCACGTGTTCCTTCAGCTCGGCGGCCACGTCGTCTGGCGCTCGCCCGTCGAGGAAAATCCGCGACCACACCTCCAGGTTGACCAGTGCCAGCAAACGATCCGTGCCGTCGATCCGGTTGGCTGCGTGGTCGGCGAGCAATTTGCCGATGGCCGGATAGCGGAACAGCCCGCGAGCGGCGACCGCGTCTTTCGACAGGAGATTGCCCAAGAGCGGTGCAAGATCGCCCTTGAGCCAGGCGCCCATCGGCGTCCCGAATCCGCGTTTCTTGCGGTCGAGAATATCGGCCGGCAGGACATCCTGCAACGCGGCCTTCATCGCGTGTTTCAGGCGACCACCCCGGATCTTGACGTCCTGCGGCATCCTCGCCGCAAGCTCGACGAGATTCTGGTCGAGCAGCGGCACTCGACACTCCAGCGATACGGCCATGCTCATCTTGTCGGTCAGCAGCAGCAGATCGTCGGGCAACTGCGTATCGAGATCCACGGCGAGCATCCGATTGAGCTCGTCCACGCTCTTCGCATTGGCGAATGCCCGCCCAAGGGCATCGCTGTCGCCGAGCCGCGGCTCGAGCATCAGTTCCACCGCCACGTCGTCGGAGAAAACCTCGACGTAGGATCTGTAGCGCTCGTCGAGGGGGAGTCCCGCGGATGAAAGAAATCCCTTGGCCAGCCGGGCGACGTTGAGCAGCGGGGAATGCCGATCGCTCGGCAGCCGCTGGCCCATCGCCGCGGCCGCCCTGCGCAGCACCGGCGGCAGGCGGTCGAAATAGGCCTGGTAGTGGCTGCCGAGATATCTGCGGTATCCCCCGAACAGTTCGTCGCCACCCACACCGGAGAGAATGACAGTCACGTCGCGGTGCGCGAACTCCGATACCAGATAGGTGGTGATGAAGGCGGTGTCGGCGATCGGCTCGTCCATATGCCACAACAGGCGAGGCAGCAGCGAGACGACGTCCGGCTTGACCATGATCTCGTGATGATCGGTGCCGAAGAGCTCGGCGACCCGGCGCGCGTACGGCAATTCGTTGTAAAAGGCCTCCGCATCGCCGCCCCCGAACCCGATCGCGTAAGTCTTGACCGGCCGCTCGCTGTGCGCGGCCATGAAGGCAACGACGGCGCCGGAATCGACGCCCCCCGACAGGAAGGCGCCGATCGGCACGTCGCTGACCATCTGCATCCGTGTGGACTCCTCGATCTGCGCCCGAACCTGCGCGATCCACTCCTCCTCGGTCCTGGAACGATCGATGTCGGATGGCACGCGCCAGTATTGCCGTTCCTCGACCTGGCCCTTCTCGGCGATCAGCAGCGTCGCCGGCGGAAGCTTGCGAATGCCCCGAAACATGGACTGCGGCGCGGGAACGTAGCCGAGCGTCAGGTAAGACGACAGCGCGTGCGGATCGAGTTCGGCGCGCAATCCGGGCACGGCCAGGATCGCCTTGGCTTCGCTGGCGAACAGCAGACGCTGCCCGTCGCCGGCAACGTAGAGCGGCTTGACCCCGAGCCGGTCGCGGCCGATCAGCAGGCGCTGCCGCTTCGAGTCCCAGAGCGCGAATGCGAACATCCCGTTGAGATGCAGCACGCAGTCGTCGCCATGGGTCTCGTACAGATGCAGGATGGTCTCGCAGTCCGAACCGGTCCGGAACCTGTGGCCCTGCGCAACCAGCGCGTCACGCAACGCGCGGTAGTTGTAGATTTCTCCATTCGCAACCAGCCACAGGGAACCGTCCTCATTGGTCAGCGGCTGATGGCCGCCGCCGACGTCGATGATGGAAAGCCGACGCATGCCGAACGCGAGCGGGCCGTCGCAGTGCGTACCCTCGTCGTCCGGGCCCCGATGCACGGTCAGTCGCCCCATCGCCCGCAGGTTGTCCGTCTCGGCCGGAGCGCCATCGTGCCGCAGGATGCCGTAGATGCCGCACATCGCGTCAGGATTCCCGGAATACTTCGGCCGACGATCCGACCGCCAGTCGAGTGTTGTCGGAACCCATGTGCCGCGGGGGGCGGACGATCCCGGGCGGTCGGGAAGCGACGTTCAGGCGCATCGCACGCGCCCGTTTCCAAGCAGCGACGCGTAGGTTGCGCCATAGCGCTGCACCATGGTCGCCAATCCGTACTTGGCAAGCGCCGCCCGCCGTGCCGCGTCGGCATGCGCCAGGCGCAGGGCCGGATCGCGAACATACTCATCCAGCAATCGCGACAGCGCTCCGATATCGCCCGGCGAAAAAATCCGGCCCCAGGTTCCGTCTTCGACGATCTCGACATTGCCACCGACTCCCGTCGCCAGAATGGGCAGCCGACTGGCCATCGCCTCCAGGATGGTGTTCGAAATGCCCTCGGCAAGCGAAGGCAACACAAAGACGTCGAAAAGCCGCAGGATTTCCGGAATGTCGTCCCTGGCGCCCGGCAGCCAAGCGATGTCCGCGATCCCGAGTTCGTTTGCCAATTCGCGCAGCTGCGGCAACAACGGCCCGTCACCGACGATCGCAACACGCAGAACCTTGCGCATTTCGGCATCGGCGGCTACGAGTTCGGTCACCGCGTGAAGCAAGGTCGCCTGGTCCTTGACGGCCTGGATGCGCCCGACTGTACCGATGACGACAAGCCCTTCGCCGCGCAAATGTGGCGGCAGAATGTTGATCGGCTTGACCGCCGCCGAAGTGAAACGTGTGGTGTCGACGCCATTGCAGATATGCGTGATCCTTGACTCGGCCACGCCGACGCGATTGACCAGATAACGCTGCAGGTCCCGGGAAACGGTGATGTAGCGATCGATGAGCGGAGAATGCAACCGCCGCAGCATGGCCGGCCGCCACTTGTTCCCCCGTAGATTGTCGACGTCCCAGCCATGCTCGCCATGAACGCAGATGCGAACTCCAGCAAGGCGGCCGGGCAACAACGCGTCGAGTCCGGAAAGATTGCGGGTATGGAGGATTGCGGGACGCATCCTGCGGCATAGCCCGTAAAGCTTGCGCCGCAGCTGCCAGATGCCAACCCGCGATCGATGCAGGGCAACCACTTCGACATCGGCGCGACGCAGCCGTCGGCGAAACTCCGAGGCGTCTTCAATGCAAGCGATCGCATGCCGGTACTCAGAGTCGGGAAGCCCGTCGATCACATTGATCAACCCGTTCTCCATACCACCCGTATACAGATGATGTATCACATGCAGGACCAGCGGACGCCGTTCATCTGTCATCACCGCGCATTCCCACGCGCAGCTGCCAACGGACCATACACATCCGCGTAGCGCGCCACGCTTTGTGTCCACGTGCGCTCGTTCTCGACGAATCTGCGCGCGGTTTCCCTGATTCTCGGCCAGTCCTCCCGGCGTCCAAGCACCATTTCGATGGCTCGCGCGAGGGCCTGCGGATCACCGGCCGGAAAAAGAAAACCGGTTTCACCGTCACGAACCAATTCGCGATGGCCTCCCACGTCGGAGGCGACGAACATTCGGCCTTGGGCCATCGCTTCCAGGGGCTTCAGCGGAGTGACGATTTCGGTCAGGCGCATTCGATGGCGTGGATAGGCCAGGACGTCGATCAGATCGTAGTAGTGCTGGATGTCGCCATGCGGAACCCGACCGACAAAGACCACCCGGTCGGTGAGGCCCCGCTCCATCACCATCGCGCGCAAATTAACCTCCTGCGGCCCGCCGCCGACGATCAAGGCGCGCAAATCCGGCAGTCCGGGTGACAGAATCGCCACGGCCTCGATGAGTAGATCGAGTCCCTCGTATGCATAGAATGATCCTGCGAATCCGATCACCACCTTGCCTCGGAGACCCAACCGTTCCCTCAGGTCCGCATCAGCCGGAGCGCCAAAACTGAATTCCTTCGGATCGACAGCGTTCGGAATGACGGTGATTCGCTCCGATTGGATGCCCCGGCCGGCGATTTCCCGGCCAAGCCCCTCGCAAATTGTGGTGATCCGGTCGGCGCGGCGAAGGGCAAACGTTTCGAGCGCCCTCGACACGCGATACCGCACTGTCCCTTCGCGCGTCGTGCCGTGATCAACGGCCGCATCTTCCCAGAGTGCCCGAACTTCGTAGACCACGGGGATTCCGAGCTTTCGGCCGGCCCACAGCGCGGGAAAAGCGTTCAATACTGGAGAATGCGCATGCAGGATGTCCGGACGGAACGTCTTCGCCACTTCGATGATCCGGCGTGCCGTGGCCGCCATCTCCTGCAGGTAGATCATGCCCGGCATTTTCGACAGAGCACTCGGTCGGAATGGTGTGCGATGGAACTGCCAACCCTCGGCCTCGATCACATCCTGCGAAACTCGGCCATGGCGTGGCGTCGTGAGCTGCTCCGTCACCCATCCCAGCGCGCGTTGTTCCCGAAGAATGGCCACGGTTCTGAAGGAGTAGCCGCTGTGCAGCGGCAACGAATGATCGAGGACATGCAGAATGCGCATGTCGCCGCCTCACGCCGCCTTGACGATCAGGCTCTGCGAAACATCACCCTCAACTACATTCCGCAGGAACGCGTCGAACATGAGCAACGTCCAGAGCGGCGCGCTGTAGTCCCGACGGCCCGACTGGTGCTGGTCGACCAGTTCGGCGAGATACCTGCGTTCGAAGATTCCCGTCGCGGCAAGCCGTTCGCCGAGCAAGGACTCTCGCACGCGCCCGGCCAGCGGGCCGCGAAACCATCGCGCAAGCGGGACGGCAAAGCCCATTTTCGGCCGGTACAGGACGTCGGAAGGCAGCCGCGGTTCCATCGATTTTTTCAGCAACCACTTCCCTTCGCCGCCGCACACCTTGAGCGATGACGGCAGCGTGCCCAGCCAGTCGACCAATCGATGGTCCATCAGCGGTTCGCGGACTTCGAGCGAATGCGCCATGCTCGCCCGGTCGACCTTGGTGTTGATGTCGCCGACAAGGTAGGTCTTGAGGTCGAGGTACTGGATCAGCGCCAGTGGATCGTCGGTGCCGGCAGTCGCCGCATGGCGATGGAACACCTCGGCGGCTCCGTACCCGCCCAGTCGCGAACGAAACGCCCCGGTGAAGAGCTGCTGGCGCATGTCGTCGCGGAATATCGAAACGCCATTGAAATAGGCGTCGACCGAATCACGCCCCAAAGCCTGGAATGTGGACTTGGCGCGCAGGTAGCGAGGCGCCCAGTCCGCCTTGGGATAGGCGCGCCCCAGCAACCCGAACAGCGGCCGACGAAATCCCAACGGCAGCGCGCTTCGCAGGCGTTCCTCGGCGAGGTGCAGCCGGTAGCGCCGATAGCCCGCGAAGGTCTCGTCCCCACCATCGCCGGACAGCGCGACCGTGACGTGTTTGCGGGCCAGCTGGCAGACGCGATAGGTGGGGATTGCCGAGCTGTCGGCGAATGGTTCATCGTAGAGGCGGGCCAGTTCGTCGATGAGGTCGAAGTCCTCGCTCTCGACCTTATCGACGAAATGACGCGTCCTGTAGCGATCGGCAACCATTTGAGCGTAGCGGGACTCGTCGAACGCGGGGTCGGCGAAGGCGATCGAACAGGTATTCACGGGTTCAGACGACAGCCCAGCCATCGCGGCAACAACGGCGCTGGAGTCGACGCCACCCGACAGAAAGGCGCCCAGCGGGACCTCGGCGATCATCCGCAGGCGTACCGACTCGTCGATCATTGTCGAGAGTTCGGCCGTGGCCTCTTCAATCGACATCAAGCGATCCAGCGTGAAGCACGGATCCCAGAACTGGACGGGCTGCCCAGCCGGCGCGCCGCGACGCAGCGTCAGCGTGTGCGCCGGCGGGAGCTTTCGAGCCGCGGCGAAAATCGTCCGCGGGTCCGGAACGTAACCAAGTGCGAAATACTCCTCGACGGCATGATCATCAATATCGCGCGTCATCCCGGGATGGGCGAGTATTGCCTTGAGTTCCGAGCTGAACAGGAATGTCCCGTCGGGCAGCAGCGCGTAGTACAGAGGCTTCACGCCCAGTCGGTCGCGCGCAAGGAACAGCGTCTGCGAGTTTCGGTCCCAGAGCGCGAACGCGAACATGCCGCGAAAGCGATCGACACAGGCCGGACCCCAGGATTCCCACGCATGTACGATGACTTCCGTGTCGCTACGGGTGCGGAATGTGTGCCCAAGCGCCGTCAGTTCCGGGATCAGCGACTGGTAATTGTAGATCTCGCCGTTGTAAACGACGACGACGCTGCCATCCTCGTTGAAGAGCGGCTGCTGCCCGGTCGATAGATCGATGATCGAAAGTCGCTTGTGACCAAAGCCTAGTCCCGGCTCGACGTGAAGTCCCGTCTCGTCCGGCCCCCGGTAGTGCTGCGTTTCGTTCATGCGCACGACAAGGTCGCGACTGACTTCCCGCTGGCCTCTGGTATCGAAAATCCCGACGATTCCGCACATGCTGTTGTCTGTTCCGATCTGTTGTTTCAGTGAAAACTGCAGGCGACGGCCACCGCCCGGCCTCGGGTGGTACTCACGCCGGCCGCCAGGCGTGGCGACGGTCTTCGCACCATCCGCTGGCGGCAGCCAGGCGGTGAAGATCGCTCACTGCGAAGCCGCCCGAACGTCCTTGAGCGCGCGCTCGATGGCCGGCGACATGCTCCGCATGAAGTCCCTGATCGCCGCCGCGGCCTCCTGCTCGTTCGGCCGCCGCGCCGAGTACACGGCGATCAATGCGGAATCATCGCCGTGACCCTTCAGCCGCGACCATGCCAGCAGCGCCTTGGCGGTGTACATGCTTGCGGTGACGCGTCCATCCACCCAGAACAGGTGAACGACTTCGAGCTTCTGCTCCGGGCCGAGGATCTGGGCGCGTTCCGCGCGGACGTCGTCACCAGCCCATACTACGATTTCAGACTCCTCTGATACCTGCTTCCATTTGAAATCGCCCAACGAAGTCAAACGATTGCCGGAGGTGACAAGCTCGCGTCCCTTGCTCTGGTCGCGGTAAAAAGCGACGAAAATTCCGACTTCGCGATCGCCGTTGCGAAATGTCTGCCGCATATCCCACGAATACCCGGAGTAATGCGGTTTCCAGCTGGTGAACGGCGTCGAAAGGGGCTCCCAGCCATTGACTGCTTGCAGCGGAGCCATGGCTGTCGCGCCCTGTCCCCGATCACGCGTCACGAAGGTTTCCAGTGGAACCCACACACCCGCGGCCAATAGGCACGCCATGGCGGCAGCAAACAGCTTTCCTGCGGATGCCGTTTCAGGCGCGCCGGACGCTGCGTTGTCTCCCAGCCTCTCAACCGGCGGCTTCGATGACGCCGACGCGTCCAAGTCTTCCGACCAGAACGACCCGATCCAGAATAACAGGAGCATCACCACCCCGAAGAAGACCCAGCCATAGATGATGTGGTCGACCCCAGCGGCGATCCGGTTCTCCGACAGATGGCCGAGCATGACGATCATGTAGGCACGCAGCCAGTTCGCGAGAATCGGAGTGACGATCGACGCGGCAACAAAATACACACGCCGACGCGGGCTGCGATAAGTGACCGCGGCGTAGATCGTACCTACCATCACGGAAGCAATGAGGTACCGGACACCGCTGCACGCCTCGACGACCGACCACGCCCCTGATGGAATGACAAAGTGGTTCGCCTCCCGATAGACCGGCACCCCGGAGAACCGCAGTGCCCAGATCGTGAAGTCTGCCGTCCACTCGATAAGCGTCGGCACGAAAATCTCGCCCACCGGTATCGCAAAGAGCAGGAAAGCGAGCGGGAAAATCAACGCCCGCGACACCTGAAGTCCTACGACGGTGACAATGGCCGCCTGAATCATGAACGCCAATGCGAATTGGGTGACACCAAGCACGTCGGCGATTGACATGACGAGCCAGAGACCCCCAGCGCCGAAGACGAGCGCCAGTCCCGGCCACCACGGTTGCGCGGTCCTGGACCGGATCGACCCGCGTTTGCGGTAGATCAGCCAGGCGCACAACGGAATGATCACAAAGCCGTGTGCGAAGGTCTCGGAGCGGATCCAGATCGCGACTATCGACGCCGCCGTATTCCAATGGATGAGGACAATGCCCACCGCCGCAGCCGTGGCCGCGAGCAGTGGAGCGCGAAGCCAAAACGCTCCGTGCGGCGAGAAAAACGACGAAATGCTCTTTCCGTTGGTCGACGCAGGTGTCGACGCCGCGCCACCGGTCGTTGGCGCGTCAGATGAGTCCGGCACGGTTTCGATGTGTGGCAACGAGTTCACCGGGGTGGCGGGCTTGCCGGCGCTAGCCCAGATTGCGTACGACCAGCGGGCCGATCGCATTCACGAATGGCCGCGGAAGCCTGCGCCAGACAGCCACGAGGGCACGAAATCTTGGATTGAGCGGATTGTTCTGCGGCACCGCATCACGCCTGCGCAACACGTACTCGTAGTGCAGGGGCTCCGGATCGAACCCCCAGTTCGACTTGAAATCGAAACTGCCGGTTCCCCGCTTGCTGCGACCGTAGTCGAAAACGCGCAAGCCTTCCTCGCAGGACCTGCGCATGAGTTCCCAGTACTTGAAATCGTTGGCGGCGAGGTCGCGCGCGGTGGCAGTGTCGCCTGCATAAAAAGGGAGCACTTCGTTGCGAAAATAGAAGCTCATCACGCCGCTGACCGGTCGTCCCCCCGAATCCTTGACAATCAGCACGCGGCAATTTTTTCCGAACACACTCCGCAGGCGAGAAAAGTACGCCTTCGAGTAGGGCGGCGTTCCATGCCGATGTACGTTATCTGCATACAATGCGAAGAATCGGTCCACGCCGTCGTCAACTTCACTTATTAGTTCGTGCTTGATGCCCTTGCGAACCATCGCCCTTTGCTTGCGCGGTATCGCCAGCATGTTCGCCTGGACATCCGGAAACAAGGTCTTGCGAAACGTTACGTAGAGTTCCTGCCGTGGCCAATCCGGGCGTTTGGCGAATCGGTTCCGCAACTCCAGAAAATCAACGTCGAGCGCCTCGGCAAGCTCTTCGCCTTTTTCGATCAGCGCGCGCTCGACTTCACCGTCCATGGCCGCGGGTCCGCCATATACCGCGAACGGCAGCGACACCAGCGCGTGCCCGAAGAGCCTGCTGCGCCGCTCGGCAAGCGGGAGCACGCCAACCAATTCGCCCGCCCTCTCCGCGAGAACATAGTGCGTGCGATGGCGAAACACCTCTTCGATGATCGATCGCCATCCACTGCGATGAAAAAAAGTCGCCTCGGGGCAGTGTTCGACGAATGCATCCCATCGGACGGCATCGCCCTCCGAGTATGGGCGTACGGATACGCGTCCTGCCGGCATCGTCTCGCGCGCAACGTCGATCGCCAGCGATTCCATCAGTTGCCGTCGCTTAAGAAGATCCGATCGACTCGATCCCAGCGAAAGTCCGCGAGCAGCCGGCGGAGGCGCGGATCCATCTTGTTCAGGTTGAGATAGTGCCGGAAACGGGCCTTGGCGCCGGGCCCTTCGACCCGGGGCTGCTCCGGATCGAGTTCCCACGGATGGAAATAGAACATGGCCGGCCGGCCGTCAACGCCGTTTACGCGCCGCAGCGACCAGCGTGACACCGAATAGGGGAGCAACCGGAAGTAGCCACCGCCGCCGGCAGGCCAATTCGCGTTCCACATTCGCGTGGTGGCTACGGGGACCTCGAGCAGACCCGGGCGTATCTCGTGCGCAAACCGCGGCGAATCCGGCGCGCCATAGTGGTCGTGGCGAATCGGATAGATGCTCGAACTGTAGCGATAGCCGGCCTCGGCGATGCAATCGAATGCCCAGGGATTCGCGGAACCGATGGAGAAGCTTGGCGCGCGATATCCCTGCACGCGCTCGCCGGTCAGGTCCTCCAGAACAGCCTTCGCCAGCCGAATGTCCGCCAGGAAATGGCCGAAGCCCTGATCGGTTGCGCGCTGGTGCTCGTACCCGTGACTGGCCAGTTCGTGACCTTCATCGACGATGCGACGCAACAGAACCGGATAGCGCTCGGCCACCCATCCCAGCGTAAAAAACGTGGCGCGGACGTCCGCATCGGACAACAATTGAAGTATCCGGTCGATATTGCCCTCGATGCGACAAGGCAAGCTGTCCCATGTCGCCCGCGGAATGTGTGCTGCGAACGCCGAGACCTGGAAGTAGTCCTCGACATCGATGGTCAGCGCGTTGATGATCGCGCCATCGGCAGCGGCGTGGGCATTCATGCGGTGGCGACTTCGTTCTTTACGCCAGATCGACGCAACCAACCGCTCAATTCGGTCGCGATGCGTTCGGCCGCACGCCCGTCCCAGAGTTCGGGAACGCGCCCGCGTTTGCCGCCACCGCGAAGAATCGCATCGACGGCCTCGAGCGCCAATCGGGGATCACGGCCAACCAGGGTATTCGTGCCCTGCTCGATGGTGATCGGGCGCTCGGTGTTCTCGCGCAACGTGAGGCACGGAACCGCAAGCGCGGTGGTTTCCTCCTGGATGCCGCCCGAGTCGGTCAATACGACCTGCGCCTTTGCGAGCAGACCGAGCATTTCGAGGTAGCCCTGTGGGGGCAGAAGCGTAATCGCGCTTTCCCCGACGAGCGTTCGGAGGCCGAATCGATCGATATTTGCGCGCGTCCGCGGGTGCACCGGCCAGATCAGCGGAATCCGGCGCGCGACTTCCTGCAGGACCAGCAGCGCCTGGTTGAGCGCGTCGGCATCGTCGACATTCGACGGACGGTGGAGGGTCACGACGCCAAAACCGGCACCCTGATCCAGGTGCGCATCCGCAACGCCGGCACGGGCCAGCGTTTCACGCGGTTCTACCGCATGATCGAGGTGACGCAGCAAGGAATCGATCATCACGTTGCCGACAAAGCGGATGCGATTCTCGGCAACGCCTTCACGGAGAAGATTATCCTTCGCCGCACGTTCGGTCGTGAACAGCAGGTCCGCCATTTGATCGGTGAGCACTCGGTTGACTTCCTCCGGCATCGCTCGATCGAAGCTGCGCAGCCCGGCCTCAACGTGCACGATGGGAACGAGTTTCTTGGCAGCCACGAGACTGCAGGCCAATGTCGAATTGACATCCCCGACCACAATGACGCAACAGGGCTTTAGATCGTCCACGACTGGCTCGAATCGCCGCATGATCTCGGCAGTTTGCACTGCATGCGTGCCCGAACCTACCTCAAGGTTCAGATCGGGCGCCGGCAACCCAAGATCAGCAAATAGCCGCTCGTTCATCGCCACGTCGTAGTGCTGCCCGGTGTGCACCAGAACGGCAGCCGGCAATTCGGCATGGTTCGCCAGCGCGCGCGTCAGCGGTGCCATCTTCATGTAATTCGGCCGCGCACCGACGACGCATACAACGGGCCCCAGCGGGCGGGGATTCCCTTCCATCAGCGCCCCCTGGGTGTGCCCGGCTTGGACGCTTGCTCTGGATGCAGAAGTCGGTGCAGAAGATCGACCGCCGCGGCAACGGTCTTGTCCAGCCGATCGATGCGGTCTTCCAGATGATCGATGTGCTTGTGCAGGGCGTTGGCATCCATCCTGGACGAAAGCGGAGTCTCCGGAAGTCCGCTGCCGCCAATCACGGCAACCGGCGCCAATGTCGCATCCTGCCCCAACTCGTCGCGGATCTCGTGCGCGATTGCCTGCACGTCTCCCAACCTGATCAAGTGCTTCTCGGCGAGAAATGCGGCCAGGAACAGACGATTGCACAATGTGTTGATGCGGCGTGGAATGCCCCCGGTCAGCGCGTGGATGAGATCGAAGCAATCCGGCTCGAAGTTCGGATCCTCCTTCCAGCCGACATGGCGCAGCCGGTGCTCGATGTACTCGCGCGCCTCCGCCTTGTCCAGCGGGCCAAGATGGTATGAAGCGATCACCCGCTGCCGCAGTTGCTTCATCTGCGGACTGCGCATCATGTCGCGAAGCTCGGGCTGGCCGATCAGGAAACTCTGCAACAGCGCCTGATCACCGAGCTGGAAATTGGAGAGCATGCGCAGTTCCTCGACCGCGCGCTCGGTCAGATTCTGCGCCTCGTCCACCACGAGCAGGGCGCGCTTCTTCTCCACCACGCATTGGCACAGGAACGCTTCCAGTGACGCGAGGAGCATCGCCTTGTCGACGGATTTCACTGGAAGCCCAAAGGCAAACGCAACCGAGCGCAGGACGTCCTCGGCGTCGAGTTGGGTGCTGACGAGCTGCGCGGCGACGACCTTGGCGCCGTCGAGCTGTTCGAGCAGACTGCGCACGATCGTGGTCTTTCCGGCGCCGATTTCGCC
Source organism: uncultured beta proteobacterium (assembly GCA_963712105.1). Lineage (GTDB taxonomy): Bacteria > Pseudomonadota > Gammaproteobacteria > Burkholderiales > Casimicrobiaceae > VBCG01. The sequence goes on along the minus strand of CAVQGR010000004.1, from coordinate 466,703 downwards.
GGTGATCACGATGAACCCCTCGCTCTGATACAGGCCGTACTCAAGGTAGGCAAACGCGCGCTTATGTCCGCGACTGCCGTAGTAGAAGGAGGGATCGGGATTGAGTTGAAACGGCTTTCCCGTCAGTCCGAAATAGGTCTCGTACATCGCTCGTGTTACTTGAAATTGTGCCGAATACCCGCAAAGACCGCGGCTTCGCTATAGTCAGACAAGCCGAACTCGGTACTCGATTCCTGATAACGCACACCGCCGAACACGCTGGTTCGGCGTGTCGCCGAATATGAAAGGAGCGCCTGCGCCGATCCTTGTCTCGTCGAGAAGTCGAGTCCCGAATTGGCCACGGTACGCGAGGCATTGACCGATCCGACCAGAATAATCGTCGGCGCAAGGTTGTGCGTCCAGACGAGGCTTGCGCCGGTCTGAGTGTTGTCGTTGCCGCCCGCCAACTCCGGCGGCAGCGGTGTCCCGGAGCCAAGAATCGGCTCGCTGCGCAGGTTGAAGATCGTGAGCAGTATGGAATTCCGGGCGCCGATCAGCCCCGCCGTCGCGCTCGCCCGTTGTTGCAGGAGAATCTGTTGCGCATACAGCGGCACCGGGCCGCCAAGCGTCGAGGGCAATCCCCGATTCTGAATGATCTCGTCGACCGTGCGCTGCCGGTCGACCGGGTCGGTGATGGAACTGTACAAGCCGTTCAAAAATGCGGATACGTCAACCCCGCCCGGCACCGTCGCAAGCTGTTGTGGGTAGGTGGAAATGTCGCGCGAGGCCTGGATGCTCCAGATGGACAACGGCGTCCGGTGATTGATCGATGCACGGTAGGACGACCCGAAAAACCGATGCTCCCAGTACCCAAGGACCTTTGTTCTCGGCGTCGGATTCCACTCGATCCCGACTCCATAGATGGCGCCCCGCGAACTCGATATCTGGTAGGTGTTGTCCTCATAGCCAACGCTCGCCGCCAGCCGCGTCTGCGGTGTTACGGCATAGACCGGAGCGAATCTACCCAGCCGCGTAATGATCGAATTCTGTTCATTAAACTTGGTGTCGTTGTAGTCGAGGTCAGCGCGCCAGCCCAACTCCTGCGCCGTATTCGACGCGGAGGCGAAGAATCGCGTATAGCGCGCCTCGTCGGCGTTGATCGGCGCGCCGCTCAGATTGGTCCAGACATTGTCGTTGCGCAATTCGTAGTTGATGTTTCCCGGTGTCACTCCCTTGATGTAGGGACTCAGCCGGTAGGTGTCGGACCGATAGCGATTCCGCGTTGCATTCGTCAGACCATCGGGTTGTGGCCCGAACGGATTGAAGAACTGCTGCGCAACTGACACCGAGCCTTCGACAAAGAAAAAGTCCCGTACGGGTTGGACTGTACCCAGGAGGTTGACCGACGGATAGACCTTGTTGTTCTCGCTGCCAGTGCGCGCGTACAGGACGACCGGCAGCGAAATGAAGCCAACCAGGTTCGTACGCGTGCCCCTTTCACTGACCACCAGCGTCGGGGTGATCTGGGTGACAAAATCGCCTTCGCGCTGGTCGGAGGGATCAAGATTGACGTTGTTGGTCGCGGTTCCCGAGACCCCGATCGACGGATCAATCGTCCACGTTTGCGCGATGACCGCAGGACCGGCAGATACGCCAAGTATCAGCGCGATTGCCGCAGCCTTGGCCGAGAATCCACGGCGCGCGCAGGCCTGCGCCCCAGTCACCAACAAGCCCCGCGCGGTCGGGCCGGAATCAATTCGGCTCGTCATGCGCGTAATAGCCATAGTAGGCCCCAACGTCGGTCTGGTCGGCCTTGTTCAGCATCATCAGCACGATCTCGCAACTCTCTATGGTGCCAAGCGCCAGATTGACCGCCTGTTGCCGTGTGCTGTCGGCAGCCACGACCATCACGACCTGCCCCATGTGCGTTGCGAGGACACGGGCCTCGGTGGTGGCAAGCAGCGGTGGCGAATCGAACACGATGATCCGGTCCGGATACCGCGTCCCGAGATCACGGAGCAGAATCGCCATTTGTTCGCTGGCCAGAAGTTCGGTCGCCCGCCGATGACGGGATCCCGCCGGAAGCACCGAGAGATTCTCGATGTTGGTGTGCACCAGCGCATCACTGACATCGACATCGTCCCGGGTCAACAATTCAAGCAGTCCGGGCGAATTGCGTACGCCGAGGATATTCGGCAGGTCCGGATGGGCGACGTCGCCATCGACAAGAAGCACCGTCGTATCGAGCTCCATGGCAATGCTCATGGCGAGATTCACAGCCGTGAACGTCTTTCCCTCGCCGGGCAATGAACTGGTGACCATGATGAGATTGCCGTTGCGGACCTTTACTCCCGCGGGTCCGACCGCGTTGCGGATTATTGGCCGCTTGATGACGCGAAACTCATCGGCGATCTGCGACCGCGGAGCATCGGGCGTGACGAAACCACGACTCCTCAACCGTTCGAGATTCACCTCGTGCACCGGGTGCGATTGCCGCCCCGCTGGGGTGACACCGGGCTTTGTCTCAGGAGCATTCCTGGCAACCTCGGCAGCCGGAGAAGCACGCTCCGAGGGAACCGGGCCGCGCGAACTCAACTCACGAACTGCTGCTTCGGGCGTGGGAATGCGCTCGGGTGCTGTTGCTCCGGCACCCTCAGCCGCGTTCTGCACGGGAATCGGTTCACCCGTTTCGGCACCGGAACGGCGCAGGGCTTCCAGCCGCTTCGCTGCCTGCTCTATCAGGCTCATCGTCGGCTCCTCATGCTGCGCGTGCAAGCAACAGGAAAAATGCAAAGATGGCGGCAAACGCGGCTACCAGACTGCTCACCCCGCCGGCAAAGAGGATGGAGTTGCGGCGTCGCGCCTTGCTCATGCCTGCGCTCGGAAGCATGGTCACCATGCCGAGTATCGGCCGCTTGGTAACCTCCCGCACCATGCGCGCGTCGTGGAACGTCGGCATGATCTGCGATGCCACGAAACTTGCAAAAATGCCGGCTGCGAGCGCAGCCACAAGGGCGATGCCAAGCAACCCAATCCGCGTTGGCGGGACAGGATTCGGCGATACGCGCGGAGGGTCAATTACCCGGAACTGGGTACCGCCGGCGTCCTGAACACCCTCGCCGATCGTCGCGGACTGGCGACGCGCCAACAGTGTTTCATAGGTTTTCGTCTGAATTTCGTAGTCACGATTGAGCTGTGTGTACTCGGCTTCCACCTGAGGTACCAGTCGCGCCGCTGCGCGTAGCTGCGCGTACTGACTTTCATACGATGAAAACTTCGCCCTCAGCGATGCCACGTTCGCCTCAGCTTCCGCCAGGGAAAATCGCAGACGCTGGAAAACAGGATTTCGATCGATGGATTCGACCGGCCGCCCCCCCGCCGAAGCCGCCCTTTGCAGTACCTTCAACTCCTCACGTCGTTGCTGTTCCAGTTCTTCGATAAGCCGCCTGGTCGCGATCACGTCCGGGTGCTGCTCCGTATATTTGCGCAGCAAGCCGTCGAGATCCGCCTTGAGCGCAGCAAGCCGGGCATCGATCGCCGGAACGGCGATCGATGCGGCAGCGGGCGCCTGTGCCTCCGGCATCAGCACAGGCACCTCCCCGGCAAGCTCCTTCTTGTACGCATCACGCGACTGTTCGGCCGCTCGCAGTTCATGTTTTGCGTTGGCGATGTCGTCGCTCAGCTTTGCCAGCCGGCCAAAGTAGTCCGGCCCGCCCTGTCCTGCAACACCGAGATATTTGAGGCGGAATTCCTTGAGGCGATTCTCCGCGGTCTTCAGGTTCTCCTCGTATTGCTTGATCTGCTCATCCACGAATTTGACAGCGCTTCGCGTATCCTCTCGCTTGTCGCCCAGGCTGGACTCCACGAAAATCGTCAGCAGTCCCTGGACGACCTTGCGCGCTTTTTCCGGATTGGAGTCACGGTAGGAAATGACATAAAGATTGTCCCGAACGTTTCCGCCCAGCGTCAGCCCACTCATCACCGTGTCGACGATGCTCTGATTCGAACTGTTCGAGGCGGTTGCGAGATCGAGATCTGCCATTCTCACGAGCTTTTCCACGTTCGGCCGGCTGATCAGCGTACGACTCATCATTCTGACCTGCTGATCGAGATCCGGCTGGATCGACAACCCCACCATCAGTGGCCGCAACAAGGTTTGCGTGTCGACGTAGACGCGTGCGCTTGCCTCGTAGCGCTCAGGGATGCGCAGTGCGGCGGTGACCCCGACGATCGCGGCGATCCACGCGGCGCCCAGCCCGATCCAGCGGCGATGCCACATGCCCCGCAGTATGCTAAGGGCCTGCTGTAGAAGCTCATCCATGCTTTGCGAGTCCCGTGCCCGATACAGAGGCTGGCAGCGGTCTACGCCGCCGCACCGATGTCAGAACCAACTCTGGGGAATAATCACGATGTCCCCGGGACGCATGTCGACGTTGGCTGAAATATCGCCGCGCTTGACAAGATCCTGCAGCCGGACACTGTACGACTTGCCGCCGTCGGCGACCCGGAAGATGCTCGCGTGGTTGCCGTCCGCAAAGTCGGTGAGACCGCCGACCGCGATCATTACGTCGAGCAACGACATGTTCTTGCGGAACGCGAGGATCTGCGGCTTCGCCGCTTCGCCGATGACACGAATCTGTTCGCTCGACGGTCCGACAAAGGTCGTAACAACTACCGTCACGACCGGGTCGCGGATGTACTTCGAAAGCGCTTGCTCTAGGTCGCGCGCGAGGGCAGTCTGAGTCTTGCCGATTGCGGGAAGGTCATCGACGAGCGGCGTGGTGATTTTTCCGTCGGGGCGCACGGGTACTACCATCGAAAGCTCTGGATTTCGCCACACGATGACATTGACGACATCGAGCGGCCCGATGACGTAGTTGTAGTCAGCGGTGTTCGCGCCCTGCGGCGCGGGTGGATACGTCGTCGTCGAGCAGCCCAGGATCAGAACGGCGACCGTGATGCTGGCAAGCCACGATGCGCCCCTTGCAGCCGCCCGCACACCCGTTTTCAAGCCTTTTCGGAACGAATTCATGGCAAGGCCCCTCCGACATAAGCTGCGTAAATCGATGATGGTAACACCGCCTAATCGCGATTCCCAACGAATTGTATTCATTTACGCATGTGTCATGCCAGTGAGGCAACCCCTGATGACCCCGCCTGGCGGCCAGGCCATTCCTTATGTCAGGAGAAATACTCCATGCTGTCTGCTTCAATTTGCACACTGCAACCGACAATCTGCTTCTGTGCCCAGATAGTCCCGTCACCCACAGATTGCAATCGTTCACTTCAGTAGAGTTGAAAAAATACCGGCTTATCTACGGTTCCCAGCAAAGGAGCGATCTATCCTGAATGTATCGATTCCGCCAGTCCTCGCAGATCTCGGGCCTGGGATACGGGATACTTCAGACCATATGCACGGCGCGGCGCAGGCCGGCATCCCTATGGAAACCCGCCGCGTTCCCCGCTTGCGCCGACATCGACCGGGAAAGCACGATTCCGATCGGATAGAATTCGGCGCAGCCAGGTGATGGTATGGATTGTCGCCCATCAGTTGTGGGCGCGGCGCACCACCCCTTCAATGACCGCACGTCCAAATGCCCCTCTACGCCATCGGCGACATCCAGGGCTGTCACGCCGAGTTCTGCCAGCTGCTCGACCTTATCGGCTTCTCGCCGCGCGAGGACCGGCTGCTGCTGGTCGGCGACCTGGTCAACCGGGGCCCGGAGTCGCTGGCCGTCCTGCGCGAAGTGATGGCGCTGGGCGACTCGGTGACGACGGTCCTCGGCAATCATGACTTTCACTTACTGACGGTCGCGGCAGGCCACCGCAAGCCCCACCGCGGCGACACGCTCGACGCCATTCTCGCCGCCCCCGATCGCGACGCACTGATCGGCTGGCTGGCCGCGCGGCCGCTGGTGGCGACCGAGGGCGACGTGGTGATGGTTCATGCAGGATTCCTGCCGACCTGGACGCTGGCGACGGCGCTGATGCTGTCGGGCGAGGTGCAGGCGGCGCTCGCCGGGCCGCGCGCACACGAATTCCTCGGCGTGCTCTACGGCGACGAGCCGCGGCGCTGGGACGACACGCTGGAGGGCTGGAACCGGCTGCGCGTCGCCGTCAACGCCTGCACCCGCCTGCGCTTCTGCACGGCCGATGGCACGATGGAACTGCGCGAGAAGCGCGGGCCCGAGCGAACGCCCGACGGCTTCCTGCCCTGGTTCCGCCATCCCGAGCGGCGCAGCGCCGGCCACACCATCGTCTGTGGGCACTGGTCCACACTCGACCTCGAGCTCGCGCCGAACGTGCTGATGCTGGATTCCGGTTGCCTGTGGGGCGGCACGCTGACGGGGATCAGGCTGCCCGATCGGCGGGTGTTCCAGGTGCCGAGCCGGCATCCGGTGCAGCCAAAACCGTTCGGATAGCCGCTTCTGCGGCGCGGGCCAGTTCGCGCCGGTGACCATCGCGCGCCGGCAGCGCCGCCGGCGCGATCAGCTCGACGACCAGTTCGCGCTCGCTGCAGACACGCCAGAATGAACTGGCAATCGACGTGTCGCCGACATAGGCGGCGGCCGTGGTCGGCGCGCCGTCGACCCCGCGGTAGCGAATGGCAACCGGCTGCACATGCCCCTGCGCCTCGACGATCGGCTGGAGCAGCGAACTCTTGAAGGGCAGTACGTCGAATCCCTCCGTGGTGGTGCCTTCCGGAAAGACCGCGACCACCTCGCCGCTGGCGAGCAACAGCGCCATCTGGTGATTCACGCGATGCGCGTCGCGGCGGCGTCCACGCTCGATGAACACGGTACCGGCGCCGCGCATCATCTGCGCCAGCACCGGCCAGCGCTCGAGTTCCGACTTGGCGACGAAGAGCACCGGGTGCACGCTGTTGAGCACGAAGATGTCGAGCCAGGAAATGTGGTTCGCCACCACCATGACATTGCCGCCACGCGTGCCGAGCTCGCCTTCCACGCGCGTATGCACGGCAAGGATGCGCAGCAGGCGGCCGCTCCAGCGCTTGACCAGCGACCGCCGCGTCTGCGGCTTCACCAGCGGGAACACCAGCATGGTCGTCGCCACGCCCTCGAGCACGTGGAAGCAGGTGCGCGTCCAGCGATAACAGCGCACCGGCAGGGCAACGCCGCTGCACACGGGCCGATTCACCAGAGCCGGTTGCCGTAGGTCGCGAAGTGCAGCGCATCGACGCGGTCCTGGTCGACACGGTGATTCTGTCCACCACGCGAGGCGATCTTCAGCGCGCCCAGCACCGAAGCCAGGCCGCCGGTACGCTGCCAGTCCCAGCCATGCGCAATACCGTAGAGAAGTCCGGCGCGATAGGCGTCGCCGCAGCCGGTGGGGTCGAGCAGCGCGGTGGGCTTGGCGGCGGAGATGGCGAAGGTGTCGCCGCCCGCGTGGATCACCGAGCCATCCGCGCCCAGCGTCACCACCAGTGCGTCGACACGCTCGGCGATCGCGGAAAGTGGCATGCCGGTGCGTTCTGCCAGCATCCTGCCTTCGTAGTCGTTGACCGCCAGATACGACGCCCGGTCGATCATCGCCAGCAGTTCGGGGCCGTCGAACAGCGGCATCGCCTGTCCCGGGTCGAACATGAAGGGGATCTTGAGCTCGGCGAACTGCTCGACGTGCGCGAGCATGCCGTCGCGCCCGTCAGGCGAGACGATTCCGAGGCCGATACCGTCGACGTCCTGTACCCGGCTTTCATGCGAGAAATTCATGGCACCCGGATGAAATGCCGTGATCTGGTTGTCGTCGAGGTCGGTGATGATGAACGCCTGCGCCGTGTAGCTCCCAGGCACGTCGCGCACGCCGGCGATGCCGATGCCGTAGGCGTCGAGGCGTTCGCGATAGTCGCGGCCATCGTCACCGATGGTCGCCATGACCACCGGATCGCCGCCGATGTGCTTCAGGTTGTAGGCGATGTTGCCGGCGCAGCCGCCCCACTCGCGGCGCATCTCGCCGATCTGAAACGACACCGACAGCACATGCGCCTGTTCGGGCAGGATATGGCGCGAGAATTTGTCGGGGAACACCATGATGGTGTCGTAGGCTAGGGACCCGCAGACAAGCGTGCGCATGGCGGATGCAATCGGCAATTGAACGGAAAGGAAACCACTGCGCCTCGCGGGATGCCGGAGGCAAATCGCGGACGCCAGCACACGATTCTACTGCCGTCCCCGCTCTACTGCGTCTCCGCTGCAGCGGCGCCAGGCGCCGTGCCGGGCGTCAGGCCGCGGTCTCGCGGCCGACGTCGCGGACGATGAATTGCTGGCGACGCGAAACCGGCAGCGTTTCGGTGACGCCCGACAGCAGGACTTCCCAGTGCGAGTCGCCGTCGTCGTTGACCCGGCGCTCGAACCCGCGAATGTGCTCGCGGGAGACGAGACAGTTGCGATGCACCCGCACGAACCGCGTGCCGAATTCGCTCTCGAGTTTGGTCAGCGACTCCTCGAGCAAATACTCCCGCGTCGCAGTGCGGATGGTGATGTACTTGAGCTCGGCCTTCAGGTAGACGATCTCGTCCAGCGGAACCAGCACGACGCGCGAGCGCTCAGTGACCGACAGGTAGCGGCGCGACGCGGCCGGAAGCTGCATCAGGCGCTCGGCGCTGACCGGCTTCAGCCGCGGCACCTTGTCGAGCGCGGCGAGCAGGCGCTGCACGCGCACCGGCTTCATCAGGTAGTCGATGGCATTCACCTCGAACGCCTGCACCGCGTGTTCGTGAAACGCCGTGGTGAAAATGACCACCGGTGGATGCGACACCTTGAGCAGATGCCGCGCGAGTTCGATGCCGTCCATGTCCGGCATGTGGATGTCGGTGAGCACGAGATCCGCCGGCGCACTCTGCAGCAGGTCCAGCGCCTCGCGGCCGTTCTGAGACTCCGCGACCACGATCAGCGGAATCCGGGCGCTGCAGTCGTCGAGCAACTCGCGCAGGCGGCGACGCGCCGGCGCCTCATCGTCGACGAGCATGACCCGGAGCAGAGGCTCAGCCATTGACGACCCTTCGTCCGGGCAGGGGTGTCGCGGTTGCGGCGGACGTCGACTCGCGCCGGGACGGGCCGCGGCCTGCATCCGACTTGCGGGGCAGCGGCGCGTCGACCCGGTCCCGGGAGGCTGCGTCGGTCCGGTCGGCGCGGTAGGGCATGCGGATGTGCACTTCGTAGGCGTCTTTGGTGACCCGCGTTTCCAGGCTCGCCTCGGCGTCGAAGTGCAGCGCGAGTCGTTCACGAACGTTGGCCATCGCCATCTTGTTGCCGGAATGATGCCCTTCGCCGTCGGTGCGGTAAGGGTTGCGCAGGATCGCGTGCACTTCGCCCCGCGTCGAGAACAGGTTGATCGACACCGTGCCCGGCGCGCTCCTCGGCTCGATGCCGTGGTAGACGGCGTTTTCCAGCAGCGGCTGCAGTACCAGCGGCGGCACCAGCGCGTCGCCCGGCATGCTCTTCACGTTCCACTCGACGACCAGCCGCTCGCCCAGGCGCAGCTGTTCCAGTTCCAGGTACTGCCGGCACAGTTCGACCTCGTCGGCCAGCGGCGCCAGCTTGCGGTTGTCGCGCATCAACACGCGGAACAGGTCGGCCATGTCCTGCAGCGCGATTTCGGCGCGTTTGGGTTCGCTGCGCACCAGCGACAGCACGGCATTGATGCTGTTGAACAGGAAATGGGGGCGAATGCGCGCCTGCAGCGCCTGCAGCCGCGCCTCGGTGATGGCCGGCGAAAGTGCGCGGGCGCGCAGGTGAAAATAGGCCAGCAGGCCGCCGGAGGCGAGCAGCGCCCAGATCAGCCAGCGCAACAGCGTCCCGGCGGTGACCGGCGTGATGCGCGCGAACAGCGGCGCCAAGGCCAGCCCTGCGGCCAGAGCAACCAGGATCACGATGGCCGCGCCCGTGGCATAGGGCCGGCGCGAGAGCCACGGCGAAGCGGCCCACAGCACTGCCAGGACCACGAACAGCCAGGGTTCGACGATGGTCGTGGCCTGGGTCCAGGCGGCAAATATGCCGGAAGGCGTCGTTTCGGACGCAAATGCGACCACCACTGCGCCGGCGTTGACCGCCACCAGGATGCGCAGGATCGTGCCCAGATTGCGCAGGTCGGGCAGCCCTGGGGAATCGACGGTTTGCCTTATAATCGGCTTCATGTCATTCGGGGTATGCAAGCATCGTGCCCGTCATGGTATTCCGGCTGGCAGCGTACACCGGGGCGCCACAGACCGGACCCGCAATTCCGGCTCGCCGCGGCGCTGTAACGTGCCTTGAACGGTGCCCTTCCGGCCATTGTCAACAAGCCTCCCGACCGACGCAAGACGAAGCTCCACCATTTCCGACCACCCGATGCCCGATCCCGCTCCCGAATCGACCGAACCCAAATCGACCGAACCCGCATCGACCGCCTCCGGCGGCTGGTCCGGGCGTTTTGCCGAACCCGTGGCCGAGCGCGTCAAGCGCTTTACCGCCTCGGTCGACTTCGACCACCGGCTGGCCGGTGCCGACATTGCCGGCTCACTGGCGCACGCGCGGATGCTGGCCGGCGCCAACATCATTTCGGCGCAGGACCTGGCGGATATCGAACGCGGACTCGCCACCATCGGCGAGGAGATCGCGCAGGGCGCATTCGCGTGGTCGCGCGATCTCGAGGACGTTCATCTCAACATCGAACGGCGGCTGACGGTGCTGGTCGGCGACGCCGGCAAGCGCCTGCACACCGGCCGCTCGCGCAATGACCAGGTCGCCACCGACGTACGCCTGTGGCTGCGCGGGGAAATCGATGCTCTGGTCACGCAATTGACCGCGCTGCGTCGCGCCTTCATCGACCTCGCCGAACGTCACGCCGACACCATCATGCCCGGCTTCACGCACCTGCAGGTCGCGCAACCGGTCACCTTCGGTCACCATCTGCTTGCCTATGATGCGATGTTCGCGCGCGACAGCGCGCGCCTCGCCGACTGCAGAAAGCGGGTCAACCAGCTGCCGCTCGGCGCCGCAGCGCTGGCCGGGACCTCGTTTCCGATCGATCGTGCGCGGGTCGCGCGCGAACTGGGTTTCGACGGACTGTGCCCGAACTCGCTGGATGCGGTGGGTGATCGCGATTTCGCAATCGAATTCGAAGCGGCGGCCGCGCTGATCATGGTGCACCTGTCGCGCTTCGCCGAGGAACTGGTGCTGTGGTCGAACCCCCGCTTCGGATTCGTCGCCCTTGCCGATCGCTTCTGCACCGGCAGCTCGATCATGCCGCAGAAGAAGAATCCGGACGTGCCGGAGCTCGTGCGCGGCAAGACCGGCCGCGTCGTCGGCCACCTGATGGCGCTTCTGGTGCTGATGAAGGCGCAGCCGCTCACCTACAACAAGGACAACCAGGAAGACAAGGAACCGCTGTTCGACACCGTCGACACGCTGGCCGATACGCTGGCGATCATGGTCGACCTGGTGGCGACCGGCATCACGCCGAACGCGCAGCGCATGCGCGCGGCAGCGCGCGAGGGCTTTGCAACGGCGACCGATCTTGCCGACTACCTGGTGCGCCGCGGCCTGCCGTTTCGCGATGCGCACGAGGCGGTGGCCCGGGCGGTGCGCCATGCCGAGGGCAAGGGCTGCGATCTGGCCGATCTGCCGCTGCAGGAATTGCGGCAGTTCTCGAAACTGGTGGACGATGATGTCTTTGCGGTGCTCACGCTCGAGGGTTCGGTGGCAAGCCGCGACCATCCCGGCGGGACGGCACCCGCGCAGGTACGCGCCGCGGCCGCCGCGGCGCGTGCATCGCTGACCGCAACATGAAGGAAGGGACGACATGAAACTTGCATTTCTCGGATTGGGGGTGATGGGCTACCCGATGGCTGGACATCTCGCCAAGGCCGGCCACGACGTCACCGTGTACAACCGCTCCGCGGCCAAGGCGGCGAAATGGGTCGAAGCGCATGGCGGGCGCAGCGCGGCCACGCCGGCCGCCGCGGCCAAGGGCGCCGCCATCGTCATGATGTGCGTGGGTAACGACGACGACGTGCGCGCGGTCGCCGCCGGCGCCGACGGCGCTCTGGCCGGCATGGAGGCCGGCACCATCCTCGTCGACCACACGACGGCATCGGCACAGGTCGCACGCGAGGTCCATGCGGCGGCGAAGGCCAGGTCAATCGACTTTCTCGACGCGCCGGTCTCCGGCGGGCAGGCCGGGGCGGAAAACGGCAAGCTGACCATCATGGTCGGCGGCGAACCGAAGGTGTTCGAGCGCGCCGAGGCCGTACTCGCCACCTACGCCCGGGCGGTGACACTGCTTGGCGGCCCCGGCAGCGGCCAGTTGACCAAGATGGTCAACCAGATCTGCATCGCCGGACTGGTCCAGGGGCTCTCCGAAGGCATCAATTTCGCCCAGCGCGCCGGGCTGGATGCAGAAAAGGTTCTGGACGTGATCAGCAAGGGCGCCGCGCAGTCCTGGCAAATGGAAAATCGCGGCAAGACCATGGTGGCCGACAAGTTCGACTTCGGCTTCGCGATCGACTGGATGCGCAAGGACCTGTCGATCTGTCTGGCGGAGGCACGCGCCAACGGCGCCGCGCTGCCGGTGACCGCGGTGGTCGACCAGTTCTACTCGCGCCTGCAGGCTCAGGGGGGCGGACGATGGGACACCTCCAGCCTGATCCGATTGCTGCGCGACGCGTCGTGAGTGGTGCCCTCGGGCGGAGCGCCGTTGTGCTCCTTCTTGCGGCAGCTTCGGCCTGGGGATCCGCCGTGGCGGGATCGCCCGAGCTCAAGGGTGCCTGGATGCGCCCGGTCCCGGCCGGGGCCGAACTCGCCCGGGCCTATGTCGACATCGTCAGCGACGTTGCGCTCGAACTTGCCGGTGCCTCGACCCCGTTGGCGCAGCAGGTGGAACTCGTTGCCGTACCCGTCTACAGCAACCCGGAAGCCGAGACTTTGGTGGCGACCCTGCCGGTTACGCAAGGCACCACCCGGCTCGCCTACCGCGGCAACCATCTTCGCCTGACCGGGATTCGACGCGATGCCGGCAACGGCGACCGGATCCCGCTCACCCTGCGCTTTCGCGATGCGGCCGGCAAAGAAGTCACGTCGTCGACCGAGATTCTGGTCCGAGGCATCCTGACGCCCAGGCAGGTGCCCGCGGCCGACAAAATGCGTACCGACCAAGCGCCTGCCGCCGGCGCATCGAATCCGGCTGCAGCCGGAATGTCGAAGACCGCACCGATCGCGCCCAATGCGCCCACTGCGCCGATGCAACCGGCGCAGCCACGCATGTAACGATCAGCCTCCCCCGCGATCAGGCCCTCAGCCTGCCGGCGGTTCGGGAACGCGGTCGGCATCGATCACGACGACTTCCGAGGTGACCTCGGCGGTCTTGGCCAGCATCACGGTGGCCGAGCAGTACTTTTCCTCCGAGAGCCGGACGGCGCGTTCGACCTGGCGGCGGTCGAGGCCACGGCCCGCCACCGTGTAGGTGACATGAATCCGGGTGAAGACCCGGGGCGGGTCGTCGGCGCGCGTCCCTTCCGCCGTGACGACGCAGTCGGCCACCGCTTGCCGGGCCTTGCGCAGGATGAGCAGCACGTCGAAGGCTGTGCACGACGCCATGCCCATGAGCAGGAGTTCCATCGGCCGCACGCCCAGATTGCGTCCGCCGTGCTCGGGCGCGCCGTCGATCACCAGAGCGTGACCGCTGCCGGTTTCGCCGACGAAACTGACGCCTTCGGTCCATTTGATTCTGGTCTTCATGCCGGTGCCCTCATCGTCGCCTGCCGTGCCGGATGTATTGTAAGCGTGCGCTCACTGTGTTGCAGAGTTGCTGCATCTAGCCGCCTTGTCTCATGCTGCATTGCGGCAATTCATTGCATTGTGCGCCGCAATATGCAAAGATCATAACTGTTCGCGGACCTCGCTGCACTCCTCCTGCGGCACCTGCGGACGCATTCCTCCATTCTCCTCCTATGGTGGAATTCTTCAGGCGCGATCCTCAGGGTCGCGCCTTTTTTTGCGCCTTGGACCATCGGCCGGGGCAATCTTGACGTTGGTCGGGCAAAAATCGTAAAATAGCGGACTTTGCTGAACGAATCACTCCAAGAAAAGCGCACGCCATGAAGACCTACTCCGCCAAGCCCTCCGACATCACGCGGGATTGGTTCGTCGTCGACGGCACCGACCAGGTGCTGGGCCGCCTCGCGAGCCAGATCGCCCTGCGGCTGCGCGGCAAGCACAAGCCGACGTACACGCCGCACATGGACACCGGCGATTTCATCGTCGTGACCAACGTCGAGAAGCTCCGCGTCACCGGCAACAAGGCCGAAGGCAAGCTCTATCACCGCCATTCAGGCTACCCGGGCGGCATCTCGACGACGACCTTTGCGAAAATGCAATCGCGCTTTCCCGGCCGCGCGCTGGAAAAGGCGGTCCGCGGCATGCTGCCGAAGGGTCCGCTTGGCTACGCGATGCTGAAGAAGCTGAAGTATTACTCGGGACCCTCGCATCCGCATTCGGCACAGCAGCCCAAGCCGCTCGATCCGGTGCGTTGAACGCCAACCAATTCCAGAGACGGAACGTACAGACAATGATCGGCAACTACTATTACGGCACGGGCCGGCGCAAGACTTCGGTGGCGCGCGTGTTCCTCAAGCAGGGCACGGGCAAGTTCGTCGTCAACGAGAAACCCGTCGACGAGTTTTTCACCCGCGAGACCGGCCGCATGGTCGTCCGGCAGCCGCTGGTGCTGACCAGCCACTCGACGACCTTCGACATCATGGTCAACGTCATCGGCGGCGGCGAGTCGGGACAGGCCGGCGCGGTGCGGCACGGGATCACCCGGGCGCTGATCGAATACGACGCGATGCTCAAGCCGACACTGTCGAAGGCAGGCCTGGTGACCCGCGATGCGCGCGAGGTCGAGCGCAAGAAGGTCGGCCTGCACAAGGCCCGCCGTCGCAAGCAATTCTCCAAACGCTGACGCTTCCGCAGCAGTGCACGCGAAAGGCCGCCGGCGAGGCGGCCTTTTCGCTTTGTGGTGCCCGAATCTTCACCGCGGGCGCGTCAATCAGGTCACCGGCGACGACCGACCCGAATCCGTCGACCGCCCGCTTCCGTTAGAATCGTTCTTCCCCGACACGAGGTCAGGCCATGATCAAGATCGGCATCGTCGGCGGCACCGGCTACACCGGAGTCGAACTGCTGCGCATCCTGGCATCGCATCCCGATGCCGACGTACGCGCGATCACCTCGCGTGGCGACGCCGGAACGCGCGTCGTCGACATGTTCCAGAGCCTGCGCGGGCACTACGACCGTCTGGCATTTACCGCTCCCGATGTCACGGACCTGGCCTCGTGCGATGTGGTTTTCTTTGCAACTCCGCACGGCGTGGCGATGGCACAGGCCCGAGCGTTGACTGCGGCAGGCGTGAAGATCATCGACCTCGCGGCGGACTTCCGCCTCCGGGACGCGACCCTGTTCGAGAAATGGTACAAGCTGCCGCACGCCTGCCCGGACCTGCTGGCCGAGGCGGCGTACGGACTGCCCGAACTCAATCGCGATGCCATCCGCAAGGCGCGCATCGTCGGCAACCCCGGCTGCTACCCGACGTCGATGCAGCTTGGCCTGGTGCCACTGCTCGAGGCGGGTGTGGTCGACAGCGAACACCTGATCGCGGACTGCAAGTCCGGCGCGTCGGGAGCCGGACGCAAGGCCGAGGTCGGCCTGCTGCTGGCCGAGGCCTCGGATAATTTCAAGGCCTACGGCGTCTCCGGCCACCGCCACCATCCGGAAACCGTGCAGGAACTGGCGCTGCGCAGCAGGACGCCGGTCAAGCTTGTTTTCACGCCGCACCTTCTGCCGATGATCCGTGGCATCCACGCCACGCTGTACGCCCGGCTGACGCGCACCGACGTCGACCTGCAGGCGCTGTTCGAGGAGCGCTATGCGGGTGAACCATTCGTCGACGTGATGCCCGCGGGTTCGATGCCGGAGACGCGCAGCGTGCGTGCATCGAACGTGGCGCGCATCGCCGTGCATCGTCCAGGCAGTGGCGACATGGTCACTGTCCTGGTGGTCGAGGACAACCTGGTCAAGGGCGCGGCCGGACAGGCCGTGCAGAACATGAACCTCATCTGCGGGCTGCCGGAAACGCTCGGACTCTCGGCGCCTCCGGTTCTGCCTTAACGGGGGATCGAGTTGGCCGCTCCCCACTGGTGGCGCCGGCTGCGACTGCGCCAGCATTTCGGCATTTCGGCGCCACAAATGGCCGTGCGGTCCCGACTGCCGTGGTGGGGTCGCGCGGGCCTGGTGGTCGTGATGCTCGGACTCATCGGCGGCATGTGGTACTGGGGTTACGATTTCGGACAAATTTTCGGCGGATTCAATCGCAAGGAGATCGCGCAGCGCCTGGCCACCGCCGAGGCCGACGGTGCGAAGTTCCGCACGGAGGCGACCGAACTGCGCGCCCGCAATGCCGTGCTGGAAAGCGACATCGCCATGACCCGTGGCGCCAAGGAGGAACTGGCCCGGCAGGCGGCCCAGATCTCGGCCGAGAATGCGCAACTCAAGGAGGACCTCGCCTTCCTGCAAAAGCTGGTGTCCGACTCCAGCAAGACGGTGGGTCTGCAGATCCCGCGGGTCACCGCCGAACGCGACGGCGAGGACATGTGGCGCGTGTCGGTGCTGGTGGTGCGCGGCGGCAACCCGAAGGACGAATTCGTCGGCAACATCGTCCTGAGCGCGACCGTGACCGGCCCGCCTGACACCGGGACGCCGGCCCGGGTGATCGTCCTTCCCGAGGACGATGCCGCCACCGCCTCGACGCTCAAGCTCAAATTCAAGTATTATCAGCGGGTTGAAGGACGATTTCGGGTCCCTCCGGGCGCATCGGTGTCGGCTGTGGCCGTCCGCGCCTTCGAGGCCGGTCAACCCGGTCCGCGCGCAACGCGGACCTTGACCCTGCACTAGGGAGTCCCCATGTTCGAACGCAAGAAGCACGGTCCGGCGCAGAAGCGCATCGATTCGCTGATCGGCGCAGGCACGACGGTGACCGGCGACGTGGTATTTGCCGGCGGACTGCGCATCGACGGCGTGGTTTGCGGCAACGTGTCGACCGTAAGCGGTGAATCGGGTACGTTGGTGGTGTCGGAGCAGGCGCGCGTCGACGGCGAAATCAATGTCTCGCACGTGGTCATCAACGGCGCGGTAAACGGCCCAGTGACCGCAAACGAGTTTCTCGAATTGCAGGCCAAGGCCCGGGTGGCCGGCGACGTCGAGTACCGCTCGCTGGAGATGCATCTGGGGGCCGTGATTCAAGGCCGGCTGCGGCATGCTGAACCCGGCAGTGCCAGTGTGGTCGAATTGAAACGGGTTGGGTCGGATTGACGGCTCGGTATTGAGGTTGCGGCCCTTTGCGCAGCGCCATGAACAGGCGCATCATTCACGAATCGAATCACGCACGACGGAGTCAACGATGAATGCAATGAATGAAATGCCAGCCCCACTGATCTTCACCGACTCGGCCGCGGCCAAGGTCAAGATGCTGATCGAGGAGGAAGGCAATCCGGAACTGAAGCTGCGTGTGTTCGTATCCGGCGGCGGCTGCTCGGGCTTCCAGTACGGATTCACCTTCGACGAGGTGACCAACGAGGACGACACGGCGATGGTCAAGGACGGTGTGACCCTGCTGATCGACCCGATGAGTTACCAGTACCTGGTGGGCGCCGAGATTGATTATTCGGAAGGGCTCGAAGGCGCACAGTTCGTGATCAAGAATCCGAACGCGACGACGACCTGCGGCTGCGGCTCAAGTTTCTCGGCCTGATTCCAGCAGCCTGGCGCCGAACAAGGCGATCGACGAAACGGGACCTGAGGGTCCCGTTTTTTGTTTTCGCCTCCGAGTCCAACCGGGTTGACGCCAGCGATGTGAACCCAGTCCGGCAGTCCATCCACTCGCGCAGCGATCGCTAGCGTGGGTACACCGCCCCCAGCACCCGCGGCCCCGATGCGCCGGTAACCGCAGGCAGATTGCCCGGGCGTCCGGCCAGCGTTTCGCGGGCCAGCCAGGCGAAGGCCAGTGCCTCGACATGGTCGGCGGCAACGCCCTCGGCATCGGTGGCACGCACGGCCCGGCCGGGCAGTGCCGCCGCGAGTGCATTCACCAGCGTCGCGTTGCGCGCGCCGCCGCCGCACACCAGCACCTCACACGCCGCGCCGGCATGCTCGCCAATGGCGGTGGAGAGAGAGAGAGCGGTCAGCGCGACCAGCGTGGCAGCTACGTCTTCCTCGGCCCCCTGCCATTGCAATCGCGCCAGGTTCGAATCGAGCCACTTCGCATCGAACAGATCGCGGCCGGTGCTTTTCGGCGGAGGCAGCGCGAAATAGGGCTCGGCAAGCATCGCCGCGAGCAAACCGGCGTCGATACACCCGGTGGCTGCCCAGGCGCCGTCCATGTCGTAAGGCGCGCCGCGGTGGCGCTGGCACCACAGGTCCAGTAGCACGTTGCCCGGCCCGGTGTCGAAGCCGCGCACATCGCCACCGGGAGGCAGGTCGGAGATATTGGCGATGCCACCGATGTTGGCGACCACCCGATGCCTGTCGGCGCGGCCGAACAACGCGCGATGGAAGGCCGGCACCAGCGGAGCGCCCTGGCCGCCCGCGGCAATGTCGCGGCTCCGGAAATCGGCAACGACGCGCATGCCCGCCAACTCGGCGACCCGTGACGGATTGTTGACTTGCACGGTCCAGCCCTCGTCCGGACGGTGGCGCACGGTCTGGCCGTGCACACCGGCCGCGGTGACGTCGCCTGGGTCGATGCCCGCCGCCGCGCAGGCGTGGCACAGTGCATCGGCATAGAGTCCGGCCAGCGCGTTGGCGCAACGCGCGGCGCGAGCAAGCTCGTCGGGGCCGGACGCCTGCAATGCCAGCAAGGCGTCGCGCAATTCCGGGGGGAAGCTAACGTGAGCGGCGCCGAGCAGCGCGCAGGTCCGGTCCGCACGTGGCGCAAAATCGGCGACGACGGCGTCGACACCGTCCAGACTGGTACCCGACATCACGCCGGCGTAGACCTCGGCGGACATGGCGGGAGGGCGAACGGGGCTTACTCGGAAGCAGCCAGCGCCGCGCCGGAGAGCTGCTGCGCCAGCGCAAGCGTTTGCACGTAGGCGCCAATGTCGGTGCGAAAGGCGGTGAGCGACTCTGCCGGCACCGGTCGCGACGCCGGCAACGCAACGGTCAGCGGATTGCGCGCCTCGCCGGAAATCCGGAATTCATAATGCAGATGGGGGCCGGTCGCCCAGCCGGTCGAGCCGACATAGCCGATGGTTTCGCCCTGGCGAACGCGTGCGCCTTTGCGCACCGAAGTCGCCAGCCGCGACAGATGGCCATAGACGGTCGAATAACTGCCGTCATGGCGCAGGAAAATGACGTTGCCGTAGCCGCCCTGCGCGCCCGCGAAGCTCACCACGCCATCGGCGGTCGCGCGCACTGGTGTGCCAGTCGGCGCCGCATAGTCGGTACCCTTGTGTGCGCGCCATTGCTTGAGGATCGGGTGGAAGCGTGCCAGCGAAAATCCGGAGGTAACGCGGGAAAACTCCATCGGCGAGCGCAGGAACGCGCCGCGCGCGCTGCGTCCGTCTTCGCGGAAGTAGCTCTCGCCACCCTCCCCGTCAGACCAGCGGAAAACCCGCAGCATCGCGCCGCGATTGACGAATTCCGCGGCCAAAATGCGCCCGGTGCCGACAGGCTCGCCATCGATCAGGCGCGTTTCGTAGACAACGGTGAATCGATCGCCACGGCGCAGGTCGTGGTAGAAATCGATGTCGCCGGCAAACACCTCGGCGAGCGCGATGGTGATGGCATCGGGCACGCCAGCCGCATCCGCGGCAGCAAACAAGGAGGTGCGAATCTCTCCCGCGCGCATGGTTGTGCGCAGATCCTCGGCGGCGGCCACCTGAGCCGCGCGAAAGCCTTCCCCTTCGCGTTCGACCGCAAGCAGTTGACCGTCTCCGGTCTGGAACTTGAGACCGAGCAACAGTCCGGCATCATCGGTGGCCACGCGCACTGCGCGTCCGGGCCGTAGCTGATAGACCGGCCGTGCGGTCGGGTCGACGCGCAGGAACTGCATCGCCGCGGCGTCGTCGACGCCGGCTCGGGCCAGCAGGCTGCCAATGGTGTCGCCACGCTGCACGCGCTCCTCGCGCCAGTAGGTCGTTTCCGTCGGATCGACGGGCAGGAGGATCGCCGGCGACGGCAGGTCACGCTCGACGAGTTGCGTCGTGACCGTTTCAAGCGTGGAATTTGGCGCCAGGCCGAACGCTGCCATCGCCGACAGCGAAAGCACACCTACCACCAGCCATTGCCCCGTCGGCAGCGTTCGCCGGATCCGCGGCGACGGCGCAGCGCCGAGTGCGGAAGCTCGGTGCGTTAGAATCTGCGTCTTGTCGGCGGCCAATGGATCGTTTCGGAAGTATTTTCGGCGAACGGCCGGGCCATTCTAGCAAACTCGGAGCGATCGGCGGCAAGTCCGGTCGATTCGCCGCAAGGAAGTTCATGTGTACCGTCAACCACGGCAGGCCGGATTTGCGCAGGTTTCGCGTCCTGCGGACGGGACGAACCGCGGCCGCGTTTTTCGCGCGGCGCGGCGCCTGATCCGCCCCGAGAGGTCTACGTGAGCACCGTCCGCGACGACATCGCCCACCAACTTGCCGTGTTCCGCCGCGGCGCCGACGAACTCCTGGTCGAGAGCGAGGTCGCGGTGAAGCTTGCGCGGGCGCAGTCGACCAGCAAGCCGCTGCGCATCAAGCTGGGGCTCGACCCTACCGCGCCCGACATTCACCTGGGCCATACGGTGGTGCTGAACAAGATGCGCCAGATGCAGGACCTGGGTCACCAGGTCATCTTCCTCATCGGCGACTTCACCTCGATGATCGGCGACCCCTCCGGGCGCAACGACATGCGCCCGCCGCTCAGCCGCGAGCAGATCGTCGCCAATGCGCAGACCTACCACGCGCAGGCGTCGAAGGTACTCGATCCTGCCCGCACCGAGATCCGCTACAACTCAGAGTGGAGCGATCCGCTCGGTGCCGCCGGGATGATCAAGCTGGCGTCCCGCTACACGGTCGCGCGCATGCTGGAACGCGACGATTTCGCCAAGCGCTACGCCGCCAACCAGCCGATCGCCGTGCACGAGCTGCTCTACCCGCTGATGCAGGGCTACGATTCGGTGGCACTGAAGTCCGATATCGAATTGGGCGGCACCGACCAGAAATTCAACCTTCTGGTCGGACGCGAATTGCAGCGGCACTACGGGCAGGAGCCACAGTGCATCCTGACCATGCCGCTGCTGGTAGGCCTCGACGGCACGGAAAAAATGTCGAAGTCCAAGGGCAACTACATCGGTATCGACGAGGCGCCGGGCGAGATGTTCGGCAAGTTGATGTCGGTCTCCGACGTGCTCATGTGGCGCTATTTCGAGCTGCTTTCGTTCCGCTCGCTGGAGGAAATCGCGCAGTTGAAGCGCGAGTGCGATGGCGGGCGCAATCCGCGCGACGCCAAGGTGCTGCTGGCCAGGGAGATCGTCGCGCGCTTCCATTCGGAGGCGGCGGCGGAGGCGGCGCTGGCGGCATTCGAGGCACGCTTTCGCGACGGCGCTGTGCCGGAGGATATGCCGGAGGTGACGCTGCACACCGCCGGCGCGGGTTTGCCGATCGCCCAACTCGCCAAGCAGGCCGGGCTGGTCGAGTCGACGTCGGAGGCGCTGCGGCTCATCGCCCAGCGCGGACTCAAGGTCGATGGCGATGTCGTCGCCGACAAGGTGCTGGTGATCGCGGCAGGCACCACCGTCGTCGTGCAGGCGGGCAAGCGCAAGTTTGCGCGCGTGACCGTCAGCTGATCGTCGGGATTCCCACAAGGCCACGTGGCAGATCCTTCGGCAAGGCAAGCCGCACCGCAACGAAAATCTTGATATACGAGACGATGGCTGGGTGCAGCCCGCCGGATCACGCTCCAGTCAAACAGCCATGCCCGGATTGCCCTGCATGCCCTCGATGACCGGCAGGTTCAGCGTACGCGGCTTGACGGTCTTCTGCGCGCGCAGATAGCGCGCGCACAGGTCCCAGATCGGCTCGCCACCTGCCGCCCTGGCCTCCTCGGAGACCGGTGCCCAGCCGGCGACCTTGTACTTCTTCTGCGCCTCGATCGGCTTGCCGGCGTACTCCATGCGGGTGATTCGCTTGCCCGAATCGGCCAGCGGACTGATCGCGTACTTGAGGCCGCCGACGCGCACCATGTCGCCACCCTGCTGATAATAGGGATCGGGGTTGAACAGGTTGTCGGCGATGTCCTCGAGGATGGTCTTGATCATCTCGCCGGTCAGATCGTTGACGGTCACCCACGGATAGGTGATCGCCGTCTGATCCATCAGGTGCTCCATCAGGATCGACTGCCCGGGGAGCAGCGACGTGCCCCAGCGGAAGCCCGGAGAGAAGGCGATCTGCGCGTTCTTCTCGGCCAGCAGCGCGTCGAGGATCAGCTGGTCGGAGGTGCCGTTGAAGCTGCCGCGGCGATACAGCAGCCCCTCGGTCACCGCCAGTTTTTCGGCGAGCTTGGCCGCGTAGGGCTCACGCATCTTGCGGATGTACGATTCCATCGCCGGGTCGGCCGGCAGCAGCGTCGAGTACACGGGCACCAGCCGGTAGCGGAAGTCCGCAACCTTGCCGTCCTTGACGTCGAGGTCGAGCACCGACAGGAACTTGCCGTTGCTTCCCGAGTTGGCGACGATGGTCTTGCCGCCGCGGTTGGCGACGAGTGTCGGCTGCGGAACGCCGTCGTGCGTATGTCCGCCGAGGATCGCGTCGATGCCGGAGACGCGCGAGGCGAGCTTCAGGTCGACGTCCATGCCGTTGTGCGACAGCAGGATCACCGCCTTGGCGCCTTTGGCCCGCGCCTCGTCGACGACCTTCTGCATTTCCTCTTCCTGGATGCCGAAGGTCCATTCGGCGACCATGTAACGCGGATTGGAGATCGGCGTGTAGGGAAAGGCCTGGCCGACAATGGCCACGGGCACGCCGTTGATCGGGCGGATCACGTAGGGCTTGAACACCGGGTCGCCGAAATCCGTCGTCTTGACGTTCTGCGCGACGAAGTCGATCTTGCCGGCGAAATCCTTATCGACGATCTCCTGCACGCGCTTGGCGCCCTGAGTGAACTCCCAGTGCCCGGTCATGATGTCGACGCCGAGCAGCTTCTGCGCGTCGACCATGTCCTGACCCTTGGTCCACAGCGCCGTCGCGGAGCCCTGCCAGGTATCGCCGCCGTCGAGCAGCAGCGCCCCAGGCCGCGAGGCGCGGAGTTTTTTCACCAGCGTGGCGAGATGCGCGAAGCCGCCGACCTGACCATAGGCGCGTGCCGCCTTGTCGAACTCGAGGTAGGTGAGCGCATGCGCCTCGCGCGTGCCAGCGCGAATGCCGAAATGCTTCAGCAGATGTTCGCCGACCAGGTGTGGCGGCTTGCCGTCAGCCGCGCCGACGCCCAGGTTGAAGTTGGGTTCGCGGAAATATATCGGCAGCAGCTGGGCGTGACAGTCGGTGAAATGCAGCAGGCTGACGTTGCCGAAGGGCACGAGGCTGTCGTAGAACCTGGTACCGTCGGCCAGGTCGAGCGCCGCCGCACTGCCGATGGGCAGTCCGGCGGCGGCCGCCGCGCCGAGCGTATGCAAAAACTCGCGGCGATTCACAGTCGATGAACCCTTACTTGTTGACCGGCGATTCCGGATCCATCAGCAGCGCGACGACGTCCTTGATCTGCGCCTCGGTCAGCGTGCCGCTGTGGCCAAAGCGCGGCATGAGGGAACAAGCCGAATACGCTTCAGCATTCCATACCTTGCCATAGGCGTACTTGCGGGTCTCGTCGTTGTAACCGCGCAGCTTGCCGAACTGGTAGAGCGACGGCCCGATGGTCCCGAAGGAAACTTCCTGCGGGGCAAGCTGGTGGCAGGCATAGCAGTTGCCGCCAGCGCCGGCCTTCGGATCATCGGAGTACTGCATGCCTCGGCCGAGCTGCGCGATCTTCTCGCCTTTTTTCCAGTCACCCAGATACTTGCCGTCCGCCGGCCATTTGATCGACGCGAAGTTGGATTTCTCGACCATGTCGACGACGTCCTTGGGCGGTACCTTGCCCGAATACTGGGTGCAGGCCTTCTGCGTCGCGTCCTGGTCCAGCCGGTCGAGCTTGGCCTGGCCCTTGGCCTTGAACGATGCCTTCATCACCTGCACGGCCTTGGCGCTCACATCGGCATCGGAGGGCCCGGTGGCACAACCGACGAGCACTCCCGTTGCCGCAAGGGCCGTCGTCCATAGAATGATTTTCCTGGTCATCTCGTCTCTCCTGTCAGCGCTTGATCGCGGGCGCGTCATACTGGGCGCCGTTCGCATTGCGAGCGAGGTAGGTCGTCAGGGCGATCGACGCCTCCGACGCGAACTGGAGCTCGGGGAAGCGCTGCTGCCGGAAGCAGTCATTGAGGCGCCACTGAAACGTGCGCAATTCACCCTGCGAGACGCGGTAGGCAGGCCAGGTCGTGTAGGCGATCTGCGCGCCCTGCTTCTCGGTCAGGTTGGGCAGGTCCTGCAGCCGGATGCGCTTGTCGCTCTCGCCGTGGCAGGTCGCGCAGGCGAAGTCGTAGGGGCCACCACGGAAGAAGAACATCTTCTCGCCCAGTGCGAATGCCTCCGCCTCCTTCGGGTGATTCAACGAGACATTCATGGGAATGCCGCGCGATTCCGCGGTGACGTAGGCGACCAGTGCCTCGTTGTCGGATTTTCTGTTGGCGCCGCCGAAATGGTTCTTCATGGCATCGGCCTCGCTCAAGCCCTGAAGTTTCGTCCTGCACCAGACCAGGCGCGTCTCCAGATCCATGACCCGGTCGGCATCCGGGAAGTAGCGCGGCAGCTGGGTGTACGCACCCTTGACCACGCCAGGCCCGAGGCCAAGATCGCATTTTTCCAGCGTGACCTTGTTTGGGCCCGCCGCTGTTTTCCACAAGCCCTCACCGCGCGCCTCCCACAGCTCGGCAGGATTGCCTCCCTGCAGCGCCTCGCGATACTTGGCGATGCCTTCGGCCATTGGATCCTTGGCCTGTCCGATCGCAACGGGCACCGAAATGGCCGTCGCAACGGCGACCGCGACCGCGGCCACGCGCTTAGCGTGCATTTTCATACGTCCTCCTAATGGGCGACCCCGGAGGGACCGCCGTGGTCGGGACTTCGCTCTCCTGCGCCGAACTCAGGGGCGCAGGTAGGCGTAGCCTTCCTTGAACTGCAGTTTTGCGACTTCCGCGACACCTGATGGAACCAGTGTCGCCTCCGGAATCACCCGTTTGGGGTCGATCTTGTTGCGTTTCAGCGTGAATTCGCAAAGGCGGAACTCGACGCCCTTGGCCTTCGCCGTCTGCACGGCGGCCTCGAACGGCGCATTGTTGGAGTCGACCGCGCCGTCGAGCAGGAACTGGATCCCGCCGGAATGAGCGACCACAACGATCCTGGCCGTCGGGTCCGCAACGAGGTGGTTATTGATGTTGCGCAGCGCGTTCATGGCCTGCGCGTTGTTCTCGTTGACATGGTAGACGACCTTCACGGGGCCGTCGGCGGCCAGGACCGGGGTCGCAGCCGCCGCGAAGGCCAGGGCCCCCGCGACAAGAGTGGTGCTGATCAGCTTCGTCATGTTGCCTCCTCCATAACGATTGCGAAGTGACCGCCGTCAGGCGATCACGGCCTCGTCGGTACGCTTCTCACCCTTGTTGTCGGTCCAGGTGATCTGCACCTTGTCGCCCTTGGCGCCGCCCTTGAACTTGAACGACAGGAACGGATTCTTGGAAACCGCCGGCCCCCACTGCGCCATCAGGACCGTTTTGCCGTTCCAGGTCGCCGTGACATCCTGGATGAACCAGGCGGGCACGGTCTTTCCGGACGAATCCTTGCGTTGCCCGGTTTCCATCTCGTGACTCATCAGGACCTTGACCTCCGTCGTACCACCGGTGGCGTTGGCGCGAATTCTCATCGGATCTGCCATGGTTTTCTCCTTAGCCTCCGCAACCGCCGATCGTGACCTTGACTTCCTTGGTCGCGACATAGAATTTTCCGTCCGCCTTGACCAGCGCGTGGACGTTGGAACTCTGTCCAATCTTCACGCGGGTCGAAACCGACGGCTCGGTGCCGGCGGGGATCTCGAATATCGCCGCGAGCATGTTGGGATTCTTCTCGATCAGAATCGCGATCGCCGTGGTGTTCGCAATGGCGCTGGCCACACCGACCGGAACCACCGCCCCGTTCTCCGCGATGTCCGGCGTCTGCACGAACGTGATGTCCTTGCTCTGCGCAGGATTGCTGCCCCCCAGCGCCTTCACCGTGTCATCGAGCGACTTCGCCTCGAACGCCGCCTTGTTCCAGGTCGCCGCCTCCGCCTCGCCCGGCTTGAGCCATCCAGCAGCGACCAGCAACGTCGCCAGCGTGACTCCACCTCCCTGCTTCAGTACGTCCCTGCGTCGCATGTCCATGCTGACCCTCCAGTCGTTTGCCAAATGCTTCGCCAAGCCCGGGCGGAATCACTGGCCCGCGCGGGCGATCTCCTGCTTTCCGGAATAGCGCTCACCTTACCGGATTTACCGCAATCAAACCAGCCAACTATGCCCGGAAAACTGGAATCAGAAGAGAGCGTCGTCGCCTGCAGGCTACAGGCACTCAGGCACACTTTTCGAAATCGACATCCGGTTCCTCCGCAGCCGCATTCCCGCTTGACACAGCCGGGTTCAGTGCGCTGCAGCGAACAGCAGCAATCCCTGCTTCAACGGCTTCTGGCCCTCGATCCTTCCGGCGATCTGTACGCATACGCTTCGGCAGATGGTCACGAATTCGGGATCGGCGACCTGGTAGTACACGGCATTGCCCGCCCGACGGCGGCTGACCACCCCGGCCTGATGCATCATCGACAAGTGACGCGAAACATTGGTCTGCGTTGCGCCGGTGATCTCGACGATCGCCGAGACCGAGCGCGCCTCGTGGCAAATTGTGTGCAGGATCTTCAGCCGGGTCGGTTCAGCCAGCACTGCGAAGTGGTTCGCGACCAACGCGAATACCTGCTCGCGCTCCTCGTCAATTGCATTGGCAGGCGCTACGCCGCGCGAACGCTCGGCGCCGCCCGTGCTTTTGGCCGATCCGACCCCTCCCGGCGACTCCTTGCCCATAGCGAATGAGGATATGCGCATATATTGATCTACGTCAATATGCAGCGCACAAGAGCCGCGACCGCGGAGGCGGCAGGCGATGGCCCGAAGCGAGCGCCGGCCGGCGCTTCAGTGCAGCGTCGCGCCGGTCAGGAATCGCAGCTGGCGACCACTGGACAGCCGGTACTCGCCGTCGCCCAGATATTGGGCACCGTCGAAATCGGCGCGGGTGAAGTCGATCTCGGTGTCGCCATGCCGGGCCTCGAGCACGACGTCCTCCGGCACCATGTCCTCGTCGGGCGGGCGCAGATAGGCGGTCTCGCAGATCACCCCGTCGATCAGGACGAAATCCGCGTCACGCATCGATTCAACCATGCTCATCACCCGTCGCCCTCCATGGGGTCCGGTGGCTCGGCAGCCACCCTCACTGTGCAGATGAGGGCTGGCCGGCGCATATCAAGCCGGGAGACCTGCGGCGGACTCCGCCGGTTGCCACCTGGAATACGGCTAGGCGACCAGGGCGCGAACGAAATTGGGCAGCGCCAGCGCGCCGCGATGAGTGTCGCCGTTGTAGTACTTGAGGTCGGTGAGGCCGCGCTGGGCAATGCGGCGGTCGACCTGCAGCGTCGTCAAGCGGCGCGGATCGAGCGTTGCCGAGCAGCAGGCCATCATCCACAAGCCGCCATACAGCGGAACCGATGTCAGGTAGGGCGTGACGACGGAAAACGCCGCGCGCAGGTTGGCAATGGTGGTGCGGACGCGGTCAGGGTGCGCGATGGGGCTGGCTACGTGCAGCGTCAGCGCGCCCATCGCCGAAAGTCTTGCGGCGCAGGCACGGTAGAACTCCGGCGTGTACAGGTCCAGCGACGGTCCGCCGGCGTCGGTGAGATCGAGAACGATGAGGTCGTAATTCGTCGTGTCCGCGCGCACGAAGGCAAAGCCGTCGCCGATGGACAATTTGAGCCGCGGATCGTCGAGCGCGCCATGATGCACGTTGCGCAGGTACTTGCGCGAGATGTCGACGACCGCGAGGTCGATCTCGGCAAGCGTGACCGATTGCATCGACGGGTGCTTCAGGATTTCCTCGGCCGAGCCGCCGTCGCCGCCGCCGATGATCAGCGCGCGCTCGGGCTGCGGGTGGGTTACCGCCGCAATGTGGACGAGATTCTCATGATAGAAGAATTCGTCCTTTTCCGATGTCATGAAGTGCCCGTCGAGCCGAAAGAGCGTGCCGAAGGGTACGGTCTCATGCACTTCGATCGCCTGAAAGGGCGAGCGGAACTTCTCGTACTGCCGCGTCGAGCGGACGAAGAACGCCCAGTCGTCGGTCAGATACTCGGTCATCGCCCCCGGAGCCAGGTCCCCCGGGGCGAGGCCGTTCGGGCCAAGGCCGCTTGGGGACTTGCCGTCCTTGGGGACGTCAGGCATCCAGGACTCCCCCGCGATGGATCGCCTGGAATCGCTTTCGTCGCGGCTTCAATACGGCTTCCAGCGCGCGAAACACGTGCTCGGCCTTGGCCGTGTTGTCGGTGGTCAGGTTGCAGACGTAGACATCGACGGTGACGAAGCCAGACTCGGGCCAGGTATGGATGGCAATGTGCGATTCGGCAAGCAGCACGGTCCCGGTCACGCCCTGCGGCTCGAACTGGTAGAAGGATTCGCCGACGACGGTCAGTCCCGACGCCCGCGCGGCATCGACGCAAAGCCGCCGCAGCGGGTCCGCAAGCGTGAACTCCGGCGTGTCCGCAGGACAGCCGTACCACTCTCCCAACAGATGAATTCCGTCCATTCGTCGCCCCCCGCAGTGCTCGACGCGCCGGACGGTCAGGAATGTCGCGCGATTTCGTACCGATCCGGCTGTGATGACCGGCCTCACGACTGGCATCAACCGTGCCGTGAGCGACGCCGGAAACCGGGACTAATACGGTGATTATTGCACAAATGCAGCAACGAAGCGATAATTTGGTGTTGTTCCGCAGTGCAGCGAAAGCAGATCGCCATCGCCGCGCGTTTTATTCCCTTGCCGAATCCAACCCTCATGACCAACGCCAAAATCGCCCCCGCAACCGACAAGGAACTCGCCGACAGCATCCGTGCGCTGGCGATGGACGCCGTCGAGGCAGCGAAGTCCGGGCACCCGGGCATGCCGATGGGCATGGCGGAGATCGCGGTCGCGCTGTGGAACCGGCATCTTCGGCACAATCCGGCCAATCCACGCTGGCCCGATCGTGATCGCTTCGTGCTGTCGAACGGACACGGGTCGATGCTTCAGTACGCGCTGCTGCACCTGACCGGCTACGATCTGCCAATCGAGGAATTGCGCAACTTCCGGCAACTGCACTCGCGGACACCGGGGCATCCCGAAGTGGGCGTCACCCCCGGTGTCGAGACGACCACCGGCCCGTTGGGGCAGGGATTGGCCAACGCGGTCGGCATGGCGCTCGCCGAGACGCTGCTCGCCGCGCAGTTCAACCGCGACGGTCATACGATCGTCGACCACCGCACCTATGTCTTCCTGGGCGATGGCTGCCTGATGGAAGGCATCTCGCACGAAGCCTGCTCGCTCGCCGGCACGCTGGGCCTTTCCAAGCTGGTCGCGCTCTACGACGACAACGGCATTTCCATCGACGGGCACGTCGAGGGCTGGTTCACCGACGACACGCCGGCCCGCTTCGAAGCCTACGGCTGGAACGTGATCGCCGGCGTCGACGGGCACGACATCGCCGCGGTGGACGCCGCGATCAAGGCGGCGCAAGCGCAGTCCGCACGGCCGACGCTCATCTGCTGCAAGACGGTGATCGGCAAGGGTTCGCCGAACAAGGCCGGCACCGAGGCAGCGCACGGTGCCCCGCTGGGCGAGAAGGAAATCGCCGCCACCCGCGCCGCGCTGGGCTGGCTGCATCCGCCCTTCGAGATCCCCAGCAACATCTACGAGGCGTGGAACGCGCGCGAATGCGGTGCGCGACTCGACGAGGACTGGAACGCCCGGTTCGCCGCCTATCGCGCGCAGTTTCCGGACCAGGCGGCGCTGTTCCTGCGCAGGATGGCCGGCGAGCTGCCGGCCGACTTCGCTGCGCAGGCGGCAGCGTTTGTCGCGGCGCAGGTCGCCAAGGGAGAAACCGTTGCGACCCGCAAGGCGTCGCAGCAGGCGATCGAGGCGCTGGCCCGGCATCTGCCGGAGCTGATCGGCGGCTCGGCCGACCTCACCGGATCGGTGTTCACCAACTGGACCGGCAGCGTGCAGGTCGCGCGCGGCCAGCCGGGCAACTACATCGCCTTCGGCGTGCGCGAATTCGCGATGAGCGCCATCGCCAACGGACTCGCGCTGCACGGTGGCTTCATTCCCTACGTCGGCACCTTCCTGACCTTCTCGGATTACGCGCGCAATGCGCTGCGGATGGCGGCGCTGATGAAACTGCGCGCGATCTTCGTCTACACCCATGACTCGATCGGTCTCGGCGAGGATGGCCCGACGCACCAGTCGGTCGAGCACGCGGCGAGTCTGCGCATCATTCCCGGACTCGACCTCTGGCGACCCTGCGATACCGTCGAATCGGCCGTGGCCTGGGTCGCGGCGATCGAGCGGAAGAATGGTCCCAGCTGCCTGCTGTTCACGCGACAGAACGTGCCCTTTGTCGCCCGCACCGACGACGCGCTCGCCTCCATCGCCCGAGGCGGCTATGTGCTCGCGGACTTCGATCCGGCAGTTTCCGGGCCGCTGGTCGTGGTGCTGTCTACCGGTTCGGAAGTAGCGCTGGCTCTCGCAGCGCGCACGGCGCTTGCCGCCGAAGGCGTCAACCTGCGCGTCGTGTCGATGCCCTGCACCAGCGTGTTCGACCGGCAGGACGAGCAGTACCGTGCAAGCGTGCTGCCGGCAGGCGTGCCGCGCGTCGCGGTCGAGGCCGGCGTGACGGACAGCTGGCGACGCTACGTCGGTGCCGTCGACAACCCGCGCGCCGCTGTGGTCGGCATCGACAGCTTCGGCGAGTCCGCGCCAGGACCCGTGCTGTTCAAGCACTTCGGGCTCACAGTCGAACGAGTGGTGCTGGCCGTTCGCGGCGTTCTCTAGGCTTCGGCACAAGGACGACGTGCACGAATCCGTCATTCGCCTCGCGCTTCCCTCCGACGCTGCGGCAATCGCGCAGGTGCGCGTGGACGCGTGGCGCACGACCTATCGCGGCATGATTCCGGACGCCTACCTCGCGGCGATGAAGGTCGAGGAAAGCACGATGCTGTGGGAAAAGGTGCTCTCCGCAGCGCCCAACTCCACCAATACCTTCGTCGCCGAGCAGAACGGCACTGTTCTGGGCTTTGCATCCGGCAACATGCTCGCCGAGCCGAAACATGGCATGGACGCCGAGCTTTCCGCGATCTATCTCGTCCGCGAGGCGCAGCGCGCCGGCATTGGCCGCAGGTTGGTCGCCACAGTGGCTGCCGCGCAGCGTGCCAACGGCGCGACCGGCCTCATCGTCTGGGTGATCGCCGGCAACAAGGCAGCCCGCGCGTTCTACGAAGCGCTGGGCGCGCGGCGGCTGATCGAGCAACCATTCACCTGGGACGACATGGACCTGATCGAGACCGGCTACGGCTGGCCCGATCTCGCCGAACTCATCCGTGGCGGCGATCTGCCGTCCACGATTCACTGATCCGACTCACGACAAATCCGGAGAAAATGACATGACCATCAAAGTTGCAATCAACGGCTACGGCCGCATCGGCCGTAACATCCTGCGTGCCCATTACGAGGGCGGAAAGAAGCACGATATCGAGATCGTCGCCGTCAACGACCTGGGTAGCCCTGAAACCAACGCGCACCTGACCCGCTACGACACCGCACACGGAAAGTTTCCCGGAAAGATCGAGGTCGACGGTGATGCCATGGTCGTCAACGGCGACCGCATCAAGGTCTTTGCCAACCGCGATCCGGCCGCGCTGCCCTGGGCCAGCCTCGGCGTCGACGTCGTCATGGAATGCACCGGGTTCTTCAATAGCAAGGAAAAAGCCAGCGCGCACCTCAAGGGTGGCGCCAAGAAAGTGATCATCTCGGCGCCCGGCGGCAAGGACGTGGACGCAACCATCGTCTACGGCGTCAATCACCAGACGCTCAAGGCCGCGCACACGGTGATCAGCAACGCCTCGTGCACCACCAACTGCCTGGCGCCGATGGTTCAGCCGCTGAACGACAAGATCGGTCTGGTCAACGGACTGATGACGACGATTCACGCCTATACCAACGACCAGGTGCTCACCGACGTCTATCACGAGGATCTGCGCCGCGCGCGCTCGGCGACGATGAGCATGATCCCGACCAAGACCGGCGCCGCGGCCGCGGTGGGGCTGGTGTTGCCCGAACTCAACGGCAAGCTCGACGGCTACGCGATCCGCGTGCCGACGATCAACGTGTCGGTCGTCGACCTGTCATTCATCGCCGCCCGCGACACCACCGTCGACGAGGTCAACGGCATCATGAAGGCAGCCTCCGAGTCCGCTGTGCTCAAGGGCATTCTCAACTACAACAAGGCGCCGCTGGTGTCGATCGACTTCAACCATGATCCGGCATCTTCGACTTTCGACGCGACGCTGACCAAGGTTTCGGGCCGGCTGGTCAAGGTGTCGAGCTGGTACGACAACGAGTGGGGTTTCTCCAATCGCATGCTCGATACGACCGTGGCGCTGATGGCGGCAAAATGACCTTCCGCAGACTTTCCGACATCGACGTCCGCGACAAGCGGGTGTTCATCCGCGCCGATCTCAACGTGCCTCAGGATGATGCCGGCAACATCACCGACGACACGCGCATTCGGGCATCGGTGCCGGCGGTCAAGGACGCGCTGGCGCGAGGCGCCGCCGTGATGGTCACCTCGCATCTTGGTCGACCCGCCGAAGGCGAATGGAAGGCGGAGAACTCGATGGCGCCGATCGCGCAGCGCCTGTCCGAATTGCTCGGTGTGCCGGTGCCGCTGGTGCGCGACTGGGTGGACGGGGGCGACTGGCTCGCGGCGCTCAAGCCCGGGCAGGTCGTGCTGCTCGAGAATTGCCGGATGAACAAGGGCGAGAAGAAGAACGTCGACGAACTCGCGCAGAAAATGGCGAAGCTCTGTGACGTCTACGTGAACGATGCGTTCGGCACCTCGCACCGCGCCGAGGCCACCACGCATGGCATTGCCCGGCATGCGAGCGTGGCCTGTGCGGGTCCGCTGCTCGGGGCGGAACTCGATGCACTCGGTCGCGCACTCGCGCAGCCGAAGCGTCCGCTGGTGGCCATCGTCGCCGGCTCGAAGGTATCGACCAAGCTTACCATCCTGCGCGCGCTGGCCGCCCGGGTCGACACGCTGATCGTCGGCGGCGGCATCGCGAATACCTTCATCCTCGCCGCCGGTGGCCGGATCGGCAAGTCGCTGGCGGAAGCCGACCTGGTGGCGGAAGCGAAGGCCATCATGGACGAGTTTCCCGGCAAGGTGCCGATTCCCATCGACGCGGTCGTGGCGAAGGAGGTATCGGGCACGGCGAAGGCGGAGCTCAAGGCGATCGAAGACGTGCTGCCCGACGATCTCATCCTCGATATCGGACCGACGTCGATCGCCGCCGCCAAGCTCATTCTTGCGCAGGCCGGCACCATCGTCTGGAACGGGCCGGTCGGGGTCTTCGAGATCGACGCCTTTGGTGCGGGCACCAAGGCCCTCGCCGAGGCGATCGCCGCGTCTCCAGCGTTTTCCATTGCCGGCGGCGGCGATACGCTTGCCGCGATCGCCAAGTACGGTATCGGCGACCGGATCGGCTATATTTCCACGGGCGGCGGCGCCTTCCTCGAGTTTCTGGAGGGCCGGACGTTGCCGGCGGTGGAGATCCTGGAAAGCCGCGCTGCCGGCTGACATCGCGCCTGGCGGCCGGGCGAACGGGCGCTGTCGGTGCCGCGGTTGCTGCGCGTGCCGCGGGCGCTGCGCGGGCAGCGCGGGAAAAATCCCGTAACATCGTCCCGCCTTCATCAATCTCCGATCAGGAACTCCCCTTGCCTCGCAATACCAAAATCGTGGCCACCCTTGGTCCCGCGTGCAGCGAACCGGCCGTACTGGAGCGCATGCTCGCGGCAGGGGTGGACGTCGTGCGCCTCAATTTCTCCCATGGTCGCGCCGAAGACCATGTCGAACGCGCGCGACTGGTGCGCGAGTGCGCCAAGCGCCTCGGCCGCGAGGTGGCCATCATGGCCGACCTGCAGGGGCCGAAGATCCGGGTGGGCAAGTTCGCCACCGGCAGGATCGACCTCGTTCCCGGCCAGGTCTTCGTGCTCGACGCCGAGTGCGAACTGGGCGACGAGACGCGGGTCGGGTTGGACTACAAGGAATTACCCCACGACGTGGCACCCGGCGCGGTGCTGCTCCTCGACGACGGACTGATTCGCCTCGACGTTGAGGCGGTCGACGGTCCGCGGATCGTCACGCGGGTGGTCATGGGCGGCAAGCTGTCCAATAACAAGGGCATCAACCGCCAGGGCGGCGGGCTGTCGGCACCGGCGCTGACCGCCAAGGATATGGATGACGTCAAAACCGCGGCGCAGTTCCAGGCCGACTATCTTGCGGTGTCGTTCCCGAAGACCCGGCAGGACATGTACATGGCCCGGCAACTGCTGCGCGCCGCCGGCGGTCGCGCGCTGTTGATCGCCAAGATCGAACGCGCCGAAGCGATCACCTTCCTGGAGGAGATCATCGAGTCTTCCGACGGCATCATGGTGGCGCGCGGCGATCTGGCGGTCGAGGTCGGCAACGCCGCGGTGCCCGGATTGCAGAAACGCATGCTGAAGATGGCGCGCGAGCGCAACAAGCTGACGATCACCGCGACCCAGATGATGGAGTCGATGATCTACGCGCCGGTGCCCACCCGCGCGGAAGTCTCCGACGTCGCCAACGCAGTACTCGACGGCACCGACGCGGTGATGCTCTCGGCCGAGACCGCGGCCGGCAAGTTTCCGGTGGAGACGGTGGAAACGATGGCGCAGGTCTGCGTCGAGGCCGAGAAGTCTTACGCGGTCCAGCTCGACCGCGATTTCCTCGACCGGACCTTCACCCGCGTCGACCAGTCGATCGCCATGGCGACCCTGTTCACCGCCTTCCACCTGCAGGTCAAGGCCATCGCCTCGCTGACGGACTCCGGTTCGACCGCGTTGTGGATGTCCCGGCACAACTGCGGCTGCCCGATCTATGCGCTGACGCCGAACGTCGAAACGCAGCGCAAGATGGCGTTGTACCGGAATGTGCGTCCACTCTTCCTCGAACAAAGTCTCGGTCGCGACGACGTCCTGCTCGCCGCCGAACACTTGCTGGTCGAGAGAGGACAGGTTCGCGACGGCGATCTCATCGTGCTCACCATCGGCGAACCGATGGGCAAGTCCGGTGGCACCAACACGATGAAGATCGTCAAGGTCGGCGAGCAGCGCCGATGACGCGCGCGTTCCGTCGCGCTGATGAACCCGGCGCGACACCCGGTCAGTTGGCGATCTGCTGCAGCAGGTAGAGCCGCTTGTAGATACCGCCGTCGATGGCCATCAGTGCCTCGTGGGTACCCTCCTCGGCAATCCGGCCGTGATTGAGCACGACGATGCGATCGGCAGCGCGAATCGTCGACAGCCGATGCGCGATGGCGATGACCGTCGTGTCGCCCGACAGGTCCGAAAGCGCCGCCTGGACGCGCTGCTCGGTCTCGCTGTCGATGCGCGATGTCGCCTCGTCCAGGAACAGGATGCGCGGCCGGCCCGCCAGCGCGCGCGCGACCGCGACCAGCTGTTTCTGCCCTGAGGAAAGCCGCGCCCCGCCTTCTCCCAACGACGTTTCGTAGCGCTGCGGAAGGCGCTCGATGAATTCGTGCACACGTGCGGCGCGCGCCGCAGCTACGATGACCTCGTCGGGCAGGCCGCGACCCATGTCGATGTTTTCGCGCACCGACGCCGCGAGCAGGAAAGGCTCCTGCGGCACCAGGCCGATCCGATTCCTGAAGTTCTCATTGCCGATCTGTTCGACCGGAATGCCGTCGATCTCGATGCGCCCGGACTGCGGCGTGTAGAAGCGCAGCAGCAGCGAGAGCAGCGTGGACTTGCCGCTGCCGGTATGGCCGACGATGCCGATGAAGCTTCCAGGCGCCACCATTAGCGACAGGTCGTGCAGGACCGGGCGCTGCGGATCGTAGCCAAAGCTCACTTCCGAGAGTTCGACGCGCCCGGCGGCAATCGACCTGCCGGCATCCTCCCGGACATCGGTGCCTTCGTGCAGCAGCGTGTTCACCCGCGCCGCGGCGATGATCGCCTGCTGTAGCGACGAGAACTGCATGGTGATCTGGATCAGCGGATCGACGATCCGCGCGACATAGGTGATGAACGCGTAGAGCAGACCGATCTCGACGCCCTCGACGCTTTGCGTGCCGACCGCCGCAACGATGACCACGATCAGCAGGATGTTCACGAAATCCAGTGCCGGGCGCAGCAGCCAGGCGTTTGCGCGTACCTCGCCCATGCGCGCCCGATACTGCAGGTCGTTGGTCCGGGCGAATCGCGCCCGGAACCGCGCGTCCGCCCCCATCGCCTGCAGCACGCTCATGCCGGCGATGCCTTCGGCCACCTGCGCGTTGATGTCGCTGCGCAACTCGCGCGAGCGCGTCACCGCACCGGAGGACAATCGCTGGTATCCCATGACGATCAGGACCGTCGCGGGAATGAGCATCAGAACGATCAGCATCAGCCGCCAGTCGAGCCAGAGCATGGCGATCACCACGCCGAAAAGCACTGATATGCCGACGAGCAGCTCGAACAGCACCTGCGTATACAGCTGCTTGACCGCTTCGGTGTCGTTGGTGATGCGACTGACCAGCTGTCCGGTGATTGCCCGGTCGAAAAACGGCATCGGCAATCGCAGCACGTGCGTATAGACACCTTCGCGCAATCGGCGAACCGAGCGCATCGCCAGTCCGGCGAGCCGCACGAGTTGAAAGTAGCGCACCGCTGATGCCGCAGCGCTGGTCACAAGATAGCCGGCAACGAGCAATGCCATCACGCCCCAGTCGAGCGTACGCGGCAGCAGGTACTCGTCGATGAACACCTTGCCGAAGATCGGTCCGGCCGCATCCAGCAGACCGGCAACCGCCAGCCAGATGGTCGCGTGGACCACCTGCGACTTGTCCGGACGCGCCGCCCGCCATAACAGCGCGAGCGCGTCGCGCCGTTCACTGGGGCCGGCCCGGCGCAGGTCCGGATGGTCGGCGTGGTCGTCGGCCGCTGTCGTCATGGTCGCCCCGTCTCGCCGGCGCCGCTCTCCGCTTCGAGGCTGGCCTCGAGCTGCTGGTAGCGCCACTGCGCTGCGTACCATCCATCCAGCGCGAGCAACGTCGCATGCGTGCCGCGCTCGACGATGCGGCCGTGCTTCAGGACGATGATGGCGTCGGCGTCGACGACCGCCGACAACCGGTGGCTGACGATTACCGCCGTTCGTCCGCGCCGCGCCAGGCGCAGATGCTCGAGTATCCTGGTCTCCGTGCCGGTGTCGACTGCGGAAAGCGCGTCGTCGAGCAGCAGCAGCGGCGCGTCGGTCAACAGCGCGCGGGCGATGGCGACACGCTGGCGCTGACCACCGGAGAGCGTGACCCCGCGCTCGCCCACCCGCGTTTCGTAGCTTTGCGGCAGACGCCGGATGTCGGCGGAGAGATCGGCCAGTTCCGCTACCTGCTCGATCTCGGTACGGGTCGCGGTCGCCTTGGCCAGCGCGATGTTCTCGGCCAGCGTCGCGGAGAACAGGAACGCCTCCTGCGGGACCCAGGCGACGGCGGCGCGCAGCACGTCGAGCGCGTAGTCGGACAAAGCCGCATCGCCCCAGCGAATGCGCCCGGAATCCGGCTCGTGGTGGCGCAGCAACAGGTGCAGCAGCGTCGATTTTCCGGCGCCCGTGGGCCCGACCACGCCGAGCGTCCGACCGGATTCGAGTTCGAAGGACACGTCGTGCAGCGCGTCGGCAACGACCGCAGTGGACGATTCTCCATTTGCCGCTTCATTTGGTCCGGAACGCGATGTATCCGCGGACGCAATCGCCAGTGCCTGCCCGGTTGCGCCCGTCATCAGCACCGGAGTCGCGTAGGCGAACGACACGGCGTCGAAACGCAGAAGGCCCGAAGGCGCGACGGACAGTCGGCCGAAATCGTCCACCGACAACGGCTCGTTCAGCAGCGGCGAAAGCCGCCTCCACGCGGCCTTGCCGCGCTCGAGCAGCGAGAGCACCCAGCCGGCGGCGAACATCGGCCAGATCAGCTGGCCAAGATACATGGTGAACGCGGTCAGTGCGCCGATGCTGAGCTGTTCCTGCCAGACCAGAGCACCGCCGACGGACAGTGTCAACGCCGACGCCAGCGCGAGCGTGAGTCCGACAGCAGGCTCGTAAGTGGCCTCCCACCTCTGCGCGGCGAAACTCGCATCGGCGGCGTGTTCGGCACGGGTCGCGAATTCCACGGCGGCGCGCGACTCGAGCCCCAGCGCCCGTAGCGTGCGCACGGCCGACATCGTCTCCTGCACGTGTTCGTTGAGGCGCGAGAACCGATCGAGCGATTGCCGCCAGGCATCGTGCACATTGCGCGAGATGTGCCAGAATGACCAGGCCATGAACGGAAACGGCAGCAAGGCCACCGCCGCCAGCCGCCAATCGACGCCGAGCGTCATCATCGCCACGACCAGCACCAGCGTCAGCGTCCCGTCGAAGCCGGCGAGAAAGGCTTCGCCCGCGGCCATCTCGACGGCGTCCACGTCATTGGTGGCGCGCGCCATCAGATCACCGGTGCGCTGGCGCTGGAAGAATCGCGGCCCCTGCAGCGACAGGCGTTCGTACAGACGAACGCGCAATTCGACGCCGAGCCGGAACGCCGCGGCAAACAGCGCCAGGCGCCAGCCCACACGCAGCAGGTAGATCGCCACCCCCATGGCGACTAGAATCGCCAGCTCGCTCCACAGCGCGCCACCGGAGAGCGTGCCGGCAATGAGGCCGTCGATGATGATGCCAACGCGGCGCGGTACCCAGACGGTGAGTACCGCGATGGCGACCAGCATCAACGCGGCGCTGGCGTAGGAATGCCGGTGTCGCCAGGCAAAGCCGGCAAGTAGCTGGAAGAGCGTCACGGTTGTCCGAAAACAGCGCCCGCAATGGCCGGATGGGCGAATGCGGCGTAACGCGCAATTCTAGCGCGGCGGGCTGCAATTTCCGGAATCCCCGCGGTCGGGTCCTCAGGTCGGCGCGCACATGATCGTCGCCTCGGGGCCATAGCCCTCGGCTACGTAGCCCTTGCCGAGCATGGCATCGCGAATTGCGACCTCGGCCGTGTAGCGATGATTCGAATCGACGCGGTTGTTCCACAGTCGGAAGACCTTGACGGTGCCCAGCGGGCAGTTCCCCGAGACTGCATCCGGCAATCCAATGTGCATGACGTCCGCCGACTCATGGATAAACGCGGGAAACTTTGCTTTCACCTCGGCGCATTCCTGCGGTGAGGCCGAGTAGAAATGCGAATCGCCGAACGCCGGCGGCAGGTAGAAGCGGCAGACCGCAGCTGTCCCTGCTGCTGCGGCGAGGAAGGCATTGAACACGTAACCCGTTCGCACCCAGCCTTTCAGCGAGCCGGAATCGAGCGCTCCGATATCGGCGGGTAATGCGCTGATGAAATAGTGGTCCAGCGCCGCGTTGTAGTACTCGACCACCGGTACCGCGACCGGTTGCGCCTGCGCGTAGGCGATGACGGCGAGGAAGGTTCCGCCATCGATGCGGTTCGCGTCGACGAGCAGCATGCCTTTGGACGCGCCGGTCGCCGGATCGAGCACGCGCACCGCACTGTCTTCCAGGACCAGCAGGTCACCGTCCACGCCATAGTCGAGCCCAGTCGGGCCAAGCAGTCCGTTGTTCAGCGCGCTGACCGCGCCGCTGCCAAGATCCAGCCGCAGCAACTGACCCGAGCCTTCGCCGGTGATCAGCAGGCCCGCGCCATCGCGGCTGGGCAGCAACCCGCGGGTCAGGGCGAGTCCGCCCCCGGCGCGCGGGACGGCGGTCGTGGTCTGGCCGGTCCGCGGATCGTGCCGCACCACATTGTGCGAGTAGTAGCCGGGAATGTAGAGATTGCCGTCGTTGGCGAAGGTGAGGCCATTGTCGGGTCCGTTCAGC
The DNA here is from genome assembly GCA_963712105.1 of uncultured beta proteobacterium. Taxonomy (GTDB): domain Bacteria; phylum Pseudomonadota; class Gammaproteobacteria; order Burkholderiales; family Casimicrobiaceae; genus VBCG01. The sequence continues at coordinate 426,363 of CAVQGR010000004.1, read as the reverse complement.
CCGGCAGCACTCTTGGGAACCGCGATGCCGAGCACGGCCCCGGTCGCCGAGAGCCGCCGCACATCGTTGGTCTTGAAGGCGGCCACGTAGACGCTGCCATCCGGCCCAAACGCCAGTCCGGTGGGGTCAGCCCCGGGCAGCGTCGCGAACACGTCGACAAACTCCAGCGTGTCGTTGCGGTACCTTAAAATCTGCTGCTTCATTTCGCTGACGACATAAATCAGCCCGTCGGGTCCCAGTTTCACCGCCTGCGCGCCGGCGATACGGGCGTTGCCGTCGAGGTCGCGCAGGTAGGCGCCCGTGCAGGCGTCGTAAACGTGGACCGTACTGAAGTACCCGCTGACGAATAGCCGGGCAGAACAACCGGGCGCCTGCGCAGCAGCATGGCCGGCGCAGACAAACATCAACAGGGCGAAGAAACACTTGATCATGGCGCGACTCCGTTGGACAGGGACGATGAAGGCGCGAGACTGCCCTGCGACCTGGGTCGGGTCATGAGCAATGTCTCCTTTTTTTCTCCCTTCGCCCTGCGAACAGGCAAGTCGTTGAACGGAAAGCATTCATGCTGACGCCAACCTGGCGCAACGCAGCGCCGTTTCGCTTGCACGACATCGACGTACATCCCGACTCGAACGAGATCTGGCTGGCAGGTACGCGGCTGCGGCTTGAACCTCGGCTGATGGACGTTCTGGTGCGCCTCGCCGCAACGCCCGGACAGGCCGTCTCCCGGCGAACGCTGCTGGACGACGTATGGCCACGGCGCATGGTCAACGACGACGTGCTGTCGCGAGTGATCACCGACCTGCGCAGCGCCTTGCGCGACGACGCCCGCGGCTCCCGCTATATCGAGACGATTCCGAAGGTCGGCTATCGGCTGATCGCGCCTGTGGAGGCAATTCCACCGAAACCGTCAACCCCGGGCAGCGATGCGCCGGCCGCGAAGCCGAACCCGGGCGAAACAATGCCGCCGGGAATCGCGCCAACGGCCGCAACCCGGCCTGCGAGCGCGGCCACGCGCGCGGCGCGGCGGAAATGGCTGCGGTCGACGCTGGTCGGATCGGTAATCACCGGCATCGTTGTCGTCGCACTGTTCCCGTGGCGGCCAACCGTCGACTTCGACACGCAGCGGGCCCGCCTGGAAGCGCAACTCGCTCGCGCCGAGGCATTTTCCTCCGATCCGGCATTGGAATTGAGTCCGCGCTTCTCGCCGGACGGTCGCCGGGTCGCCTACGCTCAGGCGAACGGTGGCACGGCGCAGATCGTCCTGCGCGACATCGTCGACGGGCGTCGACGACTGTTCGGCAAGGCAGAGGAGGCCAACCTCGCACCAGTGTTCTTGCCCGACGGACAGCGAATCGCGTTCTATCGCCGCAGTCACGCCGGCGACTGTTCGATCATCGCGGTCCGGATCGACGACGGGACCGCGCAGACGTTGCTCGGCTGCGCGCGACGACCGCATTCGGGATTCGACCTGGCACCCGATGGCCGTCATCTTGCCTACGTTGCCGTGACTCGCCCTCAATTCCCGGCGGGCATCATCGAGCGCGACCTCACTACCGGTGCCGAACGCATCCTGACCGCGCCCGAACCCGGCACTGGTGACGACCTGCACCCGCGCTACTCGCCAGACGGCAAGCGGCTCGCGTTTTTTCGCGGGACGCAGTCACATCGACAGGTCTGGCTGGTCGACTCCGCCGGCCCATCGACGGCACGCGCCGTAGGTTCACCGGCCGGACTGACCTACGGGGCGGCCTGGCTGGGAGTGGATGGCCCGCTGCTTGTCGCAGCCGACTGGACCGGACAACGCGCACTCAATCTGCTCGACCTGGCACGCGGTACGGCGGCGACGGTCGGCGCGAACGGCGCGCGCTTTCCCGATGTCGATCACGCCGGCAACATCATCTACGAGAATGCAAACTACACGGCGAATCTTTTTCTCGTCGACCCGCAGGCGGCCGCGGACGCGCCGCGGGAATTGTGGTCATCGACCCGCTACACCAATCAACCGGAATATTCACCCGACGGCCGAGAGGTAGTCTTCACCTCCAATCGGGACGGCGTCCCGGCACTGTATGTCGGCGTGCCGGACGCGCCCGTCGATGCGCGCCGCCTCGCCCTGTCCGATGACTATCTCTACCTGCGCCCACACTGGGCGCAGGATGGTCGCGCCATCTACGCGATTCGCGCCAGCCGTCGTGAGGATGGACGGCGCGTCCAGCAGGCGGTGCGCATTGCCTGGCCGTCGGGCACCGTCGAGGTGCTTGCGGCACTGGGGGACGCGGTATTCGACGTTCGCGAAGCCGATCAGGGACGTGCGCTGATCGTCGGTGAAATGACCGGCAACGCCGTGCGCGTCTGGCGCACATCGCCGGCGGCAGTGCGCCTTGACGAGCGGCTGGCCTTGCCCTTGATGGCGCAATACCAGGTGCACGGCAACCGGATTGCCTTTGCGCAACCGCAGTTGCCCGGACTGACGCTTTGCGAGCTGGCGTCGCTTCGCTGCGAGGCGATGCGATTGCCGATCGGCGAGGACAATCGCTTCGATTGGCTGCTCACTGCCGATGCGGTGTGGTACCGCACCACTGCAGCACCCCTCGAACTGATCCGCCACGATCTGGCACGGGGAAACGCTATCTGGCGCAGTGCGTTCGCGCCGACGGCCATCGGGCAGTCGATCGCGGTGCGGCCCGACAACCGCGCGCTGCTGGTCGGCCGTGCCGCGCCTCCGCGTATCGACCTGATGCTGGCGCCACGGCGCGCGCCATCGGCCTCCGCGGTTGCGCCGAAGTAACCAACTGGTTAACATCGGCCGATGCCTGCCGCCGTTCCCGTCGCTCCCTCCCGCAGCGTCGCTGCGAAGGCTCAGGCGCGAGTCGCGCGAAGCGACAACGGCAAGCAGACGCGCGACGCCGAGCGCACGCAAGCCGCCATCCTCGAAGCTGCGACGCAGGAATTCGCCGCGCACGGGCTGGGCGGTGCGCGCGTCGATCGCATCGCGGCGCGCGCGAAGACCAACAAGCGAATGCTCTACTATTATTTCGGCGGCAAGGAGGCCCTGTTCCTGGCCGTGCTCGAGCGCGTATACGAGCATATCCGGAGCGAGGAGCAGCAATTGCGCCTGACCGATCTGCGGCCGGACGAGGGCTTGCGGGAGTTGATCGCGTTCACGTGGAATTATTACCTCGCCCACCCGGAGTTCATGACGCTGCTCAACAGCGAGAACCTGCACCATGCCGCACACCTGAAGCGTTCGCGCAAGATCCGCGCGATGCATTCGCCCCTGGTGGCGACGCTGTCGGAGATCCTTGCCCGCGGTGTTCGCGAAGGCGTGTTCCGTCGTGATGTCGACCCCGTCCAGCTCTACGTATCCATCGCCGCGCTCGGATATTTCTACCTGTCGAACAACCACACGCTGTCGACCATTTTCGGCCGTGACCTGATGAGCGCTACGGCCAGGGCTGACCGCCTCGCCCACATCGAGGCGCTGGTGCTGGGAGCGCTCACCCGCTGAGGCTGGGAGCGCTCACCTGCTGAGGGTGGGAGCGCTCACCTGCTGAGGGTGGAGCGCTCGCCCGCCGAGAGTGGCCGTTCTACGTCGGCGCGGCAGGCGCACCCGCCGCTTGCGACAACGATGCCGATCGCGCTATGCTAATTAACCAATCGGTTACCCCCGTTGCGGAGAAATGTTGGCGCCGCAGCACGTGGAGTTGCCAGAACAAGTCCGATGCCACCCAGGAGGAGCACCATGGATCGAAACAAACGCTACTGGATCGCCGCCGGCGCAGCCGCCGCCCTCTCCGTCGCCTCGCAATGCCCGCGTTCGCGCAGGCGACGTGGAAGCCGACCAAGCCGATCACCATCATCGTGCCCTGGTCACCGGGCGGGTCCACCGACCAGGTCACCCGCGTGACCGCCGCGGAGCTCGAGAAGGCGCTCGGGCAGAAGGTCGTTGTCGTCAACCAGCCCGGCGCATCGGGTTCCATCGGCGTCAAGAATGCGCTGGAAGCGCCGAAGGACGGCTACACCTGGGCATCCGGTGCGCGCCAAGGATCTCGGAACCTATGTCGTCCTCGGCATGGTGGACACCAAGATCCAGGATTGGGCGCTGTTCCTCAACGTCGCCAACGTCTCGACGCTGTCGGTGAATCCGAACTCGCCGTACAAGACGGTCGATGAACTCCTCGCGGCGATGCGCGCCAAGCCGGGTCAGATCAGCGTGGCGACGGCAGGGGTGAATTCCAGCGGCCACAGCGCGATGGAGGCGATCGCCAAGGCCGCCAACGTCAAGTACAAGCACGTCACCTACGACGGCGGTAATCCGGCGGTGATCTCCACGGTAGCTGGCGAAACCGATGCGACCACGCAGTTGACCGTCGAACAGGCGGAAATGATCCGCGGCAAGAAACTGCGGCCGCTCGCAGTCGTCGGCGGCGCACCGGTGGAGATCGACGGCTACGGCACCATCGAGCCGCTGACCAAGTCGATTCCCAGCTTCAAGGAGCCGCCGAACTACTTCGGCGTGTTCATCCCGAAGAGTGTTCCGCCCGAAGTGATCGCCACGGTGGAGAAGATCTGGAACGAGCAGATCAGCAAGTCGAAGGCGCTGAAGGATTACGCCACCAGCCGCGGCGCGCAGTTCGCGCCGGCATCGGGTGCGGCAGCGCAAGCAGCCGTCATGCCCGCCGTGCAGGTCAATGCCTGGCAGGCATTCGACGGCGGCAAGGCCAAGATCTCGCCCGACACCGTCGGAATCGCGCGACCCGCCAAGTAGTCGCAACACCGCCGGGGCCGCACAGGTCCCGGCGGTTCCTGGTCCATTCACGCCGCCGGGATTTGCCCGTGACGTCACCTACTGTCGACCCGCGCAGCGACTTGCGCAGCGGCTTGTTCTGGGTCGCTCTTGGCGCGCTGATCGTGATCTCGTCCTGGCGGATGGATCGTCTCGAACAGCAGGGTGCGTCGTTCTACAGCGCGCCGGGACTCTGGCCCGGTATCGTTGGCCTGATCCTCGCGCTGATGGGCGCCGTGCTGGTCTTGCGCTCGCAGCGGCGTCTTCGGGCATCGAATGCCGGCGTCGCCGCGGACGCCGGGGCACGACTCGCTCCCCGGGCGCAATTCTGGCTGGCCACCACGATGTTCTTCGTCTACGCCGTTCTGCTGGTCGGCCGCGGGCTGCCGTTCTGGTTGGGCACCGGCCTGTTCGTCACTGCCTACATCTGGTTTTTCCGTCGCGCGCAACGCGCGCCCGACATCGTCGTTCCGCAATGGCGTGATGGGCTCTTTGCCCTGACCTGCGCCGTGGTGACCGCCACGGTTGTTCCGCTGGTGTTCGAGCGCCTGTTCTACGTGCGCCTGCCCTGATGTTCGACGGCCTCGTCGCGTTCGGGCATTCGCTGACCACGTTTCTCGATCCGCTTTCGATCGGCATCGTCCTGCTGTCGTCGCTGGTGGGCGTGATCATCGGCGCGTTGCCCGGCCTGACCGCGACCATGGGCATCGCGCTGATGACCACGCTGACCATCAAGCTGCCGTCGAACCAGGCGCTGCTGGTGCTGGTATGCACCTATGTCGGCGCGATCTACGGCGGCTCACGCTCGGCGATCCTGCTCAACATCCCAGGCACGCCGGCGTCGGCCGCATCCTGTCTCGACGGCCATGCATTGGCCAAGCAGGGCCTCGCCGGACGCGCGATGGGCATTGCCACCTCGGGCTCGGTGATGGGCACGCTGATCGGCATGTTTTTCCTGGCGCTGTTCACGCCGATCCTGGGTGATCTGGCGCTGAAATTCGGTGCCTTCGAGTTCTTCTGGCTGGCGGTGTTCGGCGTGGTCGTCGCCGGCACGCTCACCGGCAACGATCCGCTGAAAGGCTGGATCGCCGGCGTGATCGGCATCCTCTGCGCCACCGTCGGCCAGGAAGGCATCTATGCCTACGAGCGATTCAGCTTCGACAACCGTGATCTGGCCGGCGGCTTCAACCTGGTACCGGCGCTGGTGGGCGCCTTCGGTTTCGCGGAACTGCTGATCGCGGCGCGTGAACGACCGGCGCCGGTGGTCGTCGACCGCTTCGATTCGGTGATTCCAAAGCTCGCCGACATGCTCGCGCACTGGAAGACCATCGTGCGCTCGGGCGTGATCGGTACGTTCATGGGCATCGTTCCCGGTGTGGGCGAGGACATCGCCGCGTGGTCCTCCTACGCCGCGGCCAAACGCGCCAGCAAGGAACCCGAGAAATTCGGCAAGGGCTCGATCGACGGCCTGATGGCGGCGGAGACCGGCGACAATGCCTGCGTACCCGGCGCGATGATCCCGGTGCTCACCCTCGGTATTCCCGGTTCGGCACCGGCAGCGGTGCTGATGGCAGCCATGCTCATCCACGGCGTGCGCCCCGGGCCGATGATCATGATCGAGGCGCCGAGTTTCGTGTACGACGTGGTGGCGATGATGTTCTTCGCCTCGCTGGGCATCCTGTTCTACGGTCTCACGCTCACCAAGCTGCTGATCAAGGTGCTGATGGTGCCCAAGTCGGTCATCGTCCCGATCATTTTCGTGCTCTGCGTCGTTGGCTCCTTTGCCATCGCTTCGCGCCTGTTCGACGTGTGGGTGATGCTGGGCTTCGGCATCCTCGGCTACGCATTTCGCCGCCTCGACTATCCGGTGGCGCCGCTGGTGCTCGGCCTGGTGCTGGGCGACCTGATGGAAAAGGGTCTGCGCCGTGGCCTCGTCCTGTCCGACGGCAGCCTCGAGCCCTTCCTGACGCGACCGATCTGTGCCGCGCTGTGGATCACCATCGTCGTGGTCGTCCTGCTGAAATTCCCCGCGGTACGCGCGCTGTTCCGGCGGCGCGGTGCCGCCACACCCTGACCGGACGCCGCCATGTTCGACGCACGAATTAGCAGGTCCCGATGAATCCCGCAACGCATCCGGTGGGCGTGATCGGCCTCGGGCCGGTGGGTTTGGCCGTGGTCGAGCGCCTGCGCGCAGCGCGCATCAAGGTGCTGGGCTTCGACGCCGATCCGAAACGCTGCGAGGCGCTGACCGCGGCGGCAGCCATCGTGGCGCCCACTGCCAACGATGTTTTCAGCGCCTGCGACAACATCGTGCTGGCGCTGTCCGACGGCGGCCAGACCACGGTGGTCGTGCGCGAGGCGTTGCCGGTGCTCCGTGCCGGCACTCGCATCATTGACTGCGGCACCGTCGACCCCGACCAGACCGTCGCCCTGGCGGTGCGGCTGGCTGCGCGCGGCGTCCGCCTGATCGACGCCCCTGCATCCGGTTCCAGCACCCAGATTCGCGACGGCACGGCGGTGATGATGGCCGGTGGCGACCGCGACGACTGGGAGGCGCTGGAGCCGGTTCTCGCCGCCATCGCGCCGGCTCGCTTCCTGCTCGGGCCGCCGGGCAGCGGCGCGCGCGCCAGGCTGGCAATCAACCTGCTGCTCGGGCTCAATCGCGCCGCACTCGCCGAGGCGCTGGTGTTCGCTCAGGGCCTTGGTCTCGACCTGACCGTGTTCCTCGACCTGGTGCGCGCGACGCCTGCGCATTCGCGTGCGGTCGATGCCAAGGGTCGGCAGATGGTCGACGGCGAATTTGCTCCACCGCAATCGCGAATCAGGCAACACCACAAGGATCTCGGCCTGATGACCGAAGCCGCCGCGCGCGCCGGACTTTCGCTGCCGTTGACGACCACTCACGCAGCGCTGCTCGACGCCGCCATCGCCGATGGTGCCGGCGACCTCGACAGCGCTGCGATCATCGACACCATCCGCAATTGGCAACCGCCCGCCGAAAAACATTGACTCCGGGCAGTCACCTGCCCGCGAAGAACAGGACCGCGCAGTGAAGACCATACGAATCGGCATCATCATGAACGGCGTCACCGGGAGGATGGGTACCAACCAGCACCTCGTACGCTCGATCAACGCCATCCGCGCGCAGGGCGGCGTCGCGTTGGACGCCGGCACGCGGATCATGCCGGACCCGATCCTGGTCGGCCGCAACGCGGCCAAGGTCGAGGAACTCGCCCGCGTGCATGGCGTGCAGCGCTGGACCACCGATCTTGCCGCCGCGCTGGCGAACAAGGACGACAGCATCTACTTCGACTCGGCGTCGACCGGGCTGCGCCCGGAACTCATCCGTCAGGCGATCGCCGCCGGCAAACACATCTACACCGAAAAGCCAGTGGCGCCGAGCGTCGCCGACGCGGTGGAACTGCATCGGCAGGCCGAAGCGGCCGGCGTCAAACACGGCGTGGTGCAGGACAAGCTCTGGCTGCCCGGGCTCATGAAACTCGCCATGCTGGTGGAGTCCGGATTCTTCGGTCGCATTCTTTCCGTGCGCGGCGAATTCGGTTACTGGGTGTTCGAAGGCGACTGGCAGCCGGCGCAGCGGCCGTCGTGGAATTACCGCAAGGAGGACGACGGCGGCATCATCGTCGACATGCTCTGCCACTGGCGCTACGTGCTGGACAACCTTTTCGGCGAGGTGAAGTCGGTGAGCTGCCTGGGCGCGACGCACATTCCGCAGCGCTGGGACGAGAACGGCAAGGCCTACGCGGCCACCGCCGACGACGCGGCCTACGCGACCTTCGAGCTCGCCGGGCGGGATGGTCCGATCGTCGCGCAGATCAACAGTTCGTGGTGCACGCGCGTGCGCCGCGACGACCTCGCGGTCTTTCACGTCGACGGCACGCACGGTTCCGCGGTCGCCGGATTGACCGACTGCGTGATCCAGCCCCGTGCCGCCACGCCCAAGCCGGTCTGGAACCCGGACGTGCCGAAGACCATCGACTATTTCGACACCTGGCAGCCGGTGCCGGTGAACCGCGTCTACGACAACGCCTTCAAGGTGGAATGGGAACTGTTCCTGCGCCACGTCGTCGCCGGCGGACCCTTCCGCTGGAACCTGCTCGAAGGCGCCAAGGGCGTGCAACTCGCCGAACTTGGGCTGCAGAGCTGGCGCGAGCGGCGCTGGATCGACGTGCCGCCGCTCACGGCATGACGACTATGGCCACACACACGCTGACGCTCCCTGTCGCCGACGGCGCGCTGGCGCCCTACACGCTGCGCGCGGCCACCGCCTGGCCGACGCCGTCTGCGCCGCCGCGCTGGAACCGCATTGCCTTCGCCGCAGCGCACGTCGTCGCCGACCCGCGCGCCAACGTCGATCCGTGGCTGGCCGCCGCGGTGGACTGGGACGCCACGCTCGTCTTCCGGCATCACCTGTGGGCCCAGGGATTCGGCGTGGCCGAGTCGATGGATACCGCGCAGCGCGGCATGGGCCTCGACTGGCCCACCTCGCTCGAGCTCATCCGGCGCAGCGTCGCCGACGCCCGCGGCGTCGAAGGTGCAGTCGTCTTCGGTGGCGCCGGTACCGACCACCTGCCACTCGGTGCCGGGCTGACTGTCGAGCAGGTCATCGCCGCCTACGACGAGCAATGCGCCGCGGTCGAGGCGGCCGGTGGCAGGATCATCCTGATGGCCAGCCGCGCGCTCGCCGCCTGCGCGCGCGGCCCGGACGACTATGCGCGCGTTTATGCGCATGTGCTGGCCCAGGTCCGCGAGCCGGTGATCATTCATTGGCTGGGTGAGATGTTCGACCCGGCGCTGGCCGGCTACTGGGTTGGCGCTGGTGGACTGGAAAGCGATCCGGACCATGCCCGCGCCACCGAGGTCTGCGCGGTGGTGATCGCCGCCAACGCGGCCAAGGTCGACGGCGTCAAAGTGTCGCTGCTCGATGCGGGAAAGGAGGTTGCGCTGCGGCGGCAGCTGCCGGCAGGCGTGCGCATGTATACCGGCGACGACTTCAATTTTGCCGACCTGATCGGCGGCGACGCCTCGGGGCATTCCGACGCCCTGCTTGGCATCTTCGACGCCATCGCGCCGGCCGCCTCGGCGGCGCTGACCGCGCTGGCCGCCGGTGACCGCGCGCGTTTCGACGCGATCCTGGCGCCCACCGTGCCGCTGTCGCGGCACATCTTTGCCGCGCCGACGCGCTTCTACAAGACCGGCGTGGTGTTCATGGCCTGGCTCAACGGCCATCAGTCGCATTTCACCATGGTCGGCGGCCAGCAGAGCGCGCGCAGCCTGGTGCATCTGAGCGAGTTGTTCCGTCTGGCCGACGCGGCCGCGCTGCTGCGCGATCCGGAACTGGCCGCCGCGCGCATGCGCAGCTTCCTCGCGGTCAACGGTGTCGCCCAGTGAGCGAGCCTGACTCGGCACTGCTGTCGCTGAACACCGCCACGGTCCGGCAGCGCTGGACGCTGCCAGAAATCATCGACGGCTGCGCCCGCCACGGCATCCGTGGCATCTCGCCCTGGCGCGACCAGGTTGCGGCGAGCCGGGTTGAAGGAAACCGCGGCGCGCATCCGCGGCGCACGGGCTCACGGTCAGCGGCTACTGCCGCGGCGGGATGTTTCCGGCAGTCGACCGCGACGGCCGCCGCGCGGCGCGCGACGACAACCGTCGCGCCGTCGACGAGGCGTTGACCGTCGGCGCGCAATGCCTGGTACTGGTGGTCGGCGGCCTGCCGAAGGACCGCGACGGGCGTATCGCCTCGAAGGACCTTCTTGGCGCACGCGAGATGGTGCGCGACGGCATCGGCGAGCTGCTCGAATACGCTCGCCCGGCGGGCATGCCGCTGGCGATCGAGCCGCTGCACCCGATGTATGCGGCCGAGCGCGCCTGCGTCAACACCATGTCCCAGGCCAACGACCTCTGCGACGAACTCGGCATCGGCGTCGGCATCGCGGTCGACGCCTACCATGTCTGGTGGGATCCGCAGCTGGCAGGCGAGATCGTCCGTGCCGGACACGCCACGCCGTCGCGCCTGCTCGCCTATCACATCTGCGACTGGCTGGTGCCGACCACGGACCTACTCAACGACCGCGGCATGATGGGCGACGGCGTCATCGACCTGCCGCTGCTGCGGTCCTGGATGAGCGATGCCGGATATCGCGGCATGCATGAAGTCGAGATCTTTTCCGCCGGCAACTGGTGGAAGCGCGACCCCGACGAGGTACTCGATACTTGCAAGGCGCGGCATCGCGAATGCAGCTGATTTGTCAATCGGGAACACGGCACGCCGGCACGGTCGACGGATGATCGCCAGGTCGGCACCTTCGACGTCGCAACCCCCTTCGCCGCCCGCTCCACCGGCCGTCTCGGCATCCCGCGCCATGTTGTTCGGCATTGGTGTCGGCATACCTTACCTGACGACGCAGGCGTTCTTCGACCCGCACACCGCGTTGTTCACCTGCATGGGGGCGCTGACCGCGCTGCAGACCGATCCGCGGCGTTCGCAGCGGTTGCGGATCGCAGGCATCGTGTTTGCCATCGTGGTCATTCTCGGCACAACCGCGCTGGGCGTCGCGCTGGCAACCGACCGGCGAGTCGAAGCCGCGCTGGTGGTGGTCATCGCCTTCATCGCCGGGCTGCCGCGACCGGTCTACCCCTATCTGACGCTGGTGGGCAAGGTCGCGGGTGCGGCGGTGATTGTAACGTCGGCGGGACTCGTGACCGACGCCGCCTCGGCGATCGCCTTCGCCTCTGGCGGCCTGTTCGCGCTGGTCGCCACGCTGATCGAAGGCTGGTGGCGCGGCATTCGCGATGCCGGAACCTCGCCGTGGGACGAGTGGCGGGCAATCTGGTCCGGCATGACCAATCCGCTGCCCTATGCGATTACGCTGGCAGGGGCGGTAGCGGTGGCGTTGCTGGTGGCCAGGTCGGTGGAGGCGCACCTGCCTGGCTGGGTCGGACTCACCGTGCTGTTCGTCATGCATCCGAACGACGTCACTGGCGTTCGCCTGATCGCGCAGCGTGTCGGCGGCACGCTGGTAGCCGTCGTCGCAGCCAGCCTGCTGCTTGCCACGGTCTCCTCGCCATGGGCGTTGGCGGCGGCAGCGGTCGCCTGCGCCGCTGCCATTCCCGCCGCCACTGCACGCAGCTATTTCTGGATGAGTGGCGTGTTCACGCTGCTGCTGCTGCTGGTGCTGGACATTGCGCTGCTGCCGTCGGGGGGCGATGCACAGCTGCTGCAGTGGCGGTTCTTCGATACCGTCATCGGTTGCGCTATTGCAGCCGGCGCAATGGGATTGCTGCACGCGGTGAACAAGCTGCGCGGCCGCCTGTCCCCGGGGTAACCGGTATTGCACTGATTCTCCAGGGCTTCGGATCGATTCGACCAACGCCGCCATGGCGGGCCGCAGCGCAGCCGATTGATGTGCGGCAGGAACCCGGCGCCGCGCTGCGGTAAAATTGGACCTCCCCCAGCCCAAAGAGGAGCCGTCATGGCACTGGTTTCGATGCGCCAACTTCTCGATCACGCGGCTGAACACGGCTACGGCCTGCCCGCGTTCAATGTCAATAATCTCGAGCAGGTGCAGGCCATCATGGCCGCCGCCGCCGAAACCGATAGCCCGGTGATCATGCAGGCGTCGGCCGGCGCCAGAAAATATGCCGGCGAGATCTTCCTGCGCCACCTGATCGAGGCGGCCGTCGAGAGCTATCCGCACATTCCGGTGGTCATGCACCAGGATCACGGGCAATCGCCCGCCGTATGCGAGTCGGCGATGAAGCTCGGCTTTTCGTCGGTGATGATGGACGGCTCGCTGAAGGAAGACGGCAAGTCGGTCGCCGACTATGACTACAACGTGGGCGTGACGCGCAAGGTCGTCGACATGGCGCACGCCATCGGCGTCACCGTCGAGGGCGAACTCGGATGCCTGGGCTCGCTGGAGACGATGGAGGGTGACAAGGAGGACGGCCACGGCGCCGAGGGCAAGATGACACGCGAGATGCTGCTGACCGATCCCGACCAGGCGGCGGATTTCGTCAAGTCGACGCAGCTCGACGCACTGGCGATCGCCATCGGCACCTCGCACGGCGCCTACAAGTTCTCGCGCAAGCCCACCGGCGACATCCTGGCGATCGACCGCATCAAGGCGATCCACGCGCGCATCCCGAACACGCACCTGGTGATGCACGGCAGTTCGTCGGTGCCGCAGAACCTGCTCGCCGATATCCGCGCCTACGGCGGCGACATGAAGGAGACCTACGGCGTCCCGGTCGAGGAAATCCAGGAAGGCATCCGCCACGGTGTGCGCAAGGTCAACATCGACACCGACATCCGACTGGCGATGACCGCCGCGGTTCGCAAGTATCTGGCGGAGAATCCGACCAAGTTCGACCCGCGCGAATTCCTGAAGCCGGCGATGCTCGCCGCCAAGGCGATCTGTACGGAACGCTACCAGCAATTCGGCTGCGCCGGCATGGCCTCGAAGATCAAGGCTGCGCCGCTGGTCGCGGTGGCGGAACGGTACAAGTCCGGCGAGTTGCGGCAGGTCGTCAACTGAGGGATCGCGTTGGGCGCAGGCTGTCGACGGGCAGACAACCGCGCCGCCGAAACTCGTCGACGTCGACCTAGAGCGCGTCGCAGCCGGTCAGCGTCAGCGTCTGCAGTACATCGGCGTTGCGCGCGTTCTGCACAAAGGCCACCAGCGCCGCATCGTGGCCGCGTTCCTTCGGCCGTGTCCATGCGGTGGTGACCCGGGCGACACCGTTGCTGTCCAGTGCAAAGGGCCCCGCCAATCTGCGCACGACGTGGTCGTGGGTGAGGCGTACGCCACGGTTCTCTCCGGCCGTGACTTCGGAGACCAGCCCGCTGTCGGTGTAGGCGAGCCATAGCGCGATACCGGGACGCAACGCTGCCGCCGCAACTGTCGCCCGCGCCTTCACGGTCAGCGAGCCGTCGGCGCCGGCTTTCACTTCCAGTGCGATATCGGCGCGTCCGGGTTGCTTGCGCGCGGCGGTGAGCGTGGCAGCGACGCCACCCCTCGACCAACCCGGCGTGTCCTTCCCCTGCACCACCACCTGCGGCGTATAGACGAAGGTCGACCGATTGGCATCGCTGATGTCGTTCTGGCGCTGCGTGTACTGCGGTGAGGCAAACCGGTCGGCCCAGCCAAGCCGGTCCCAGTAGTCGACATGAAATGCCAGCACGGTCACATGCTGCCGCGCCTCCGTGGGCGAAAACTGCGCCGCCAGCCAGCGGTCGGCCGCCGGACAGCTGTCACAACCTTCGGAGGTGAACAGTTCCACCATCGGGACCAGCGACGGCCCGCTGGCCGCCGTGCAGGCGGCGACCACCGGCTGCGCCAGCACAACCGTCGCAAGGGATCCGACAAGCCAGCGACCGAAGGCGACCGAGCGGCAAAGGGAAACTACGTTCATAATTGTCAGTCGCACAACGAGGACCTGCACTTACGCGGTCGCGTGCTGTCATCCGCGCCGTCACTGTCAGGGGTCGCTTCCGCGCCGCGCCGGGCGTTCCGGTATGGCGCATTTTCCTGGGAGACTATGATGGGAATCATGGGCATCATCTGGATGATTGTCGTCGGTTTCGTGGTTGGATTGCTCGCCCGGTTTTTCTATCCGGGCGCAGTGAACATGGGCTTCTGGATGACGGCGGCCATGGGGATCGGCGGCTCGCTGGTCGGCGGCGTGATCGGCAGCATGCTCTGGAAGACGCCCGACGGCCGTTTCCATCCGGCCGGGTGGATCATGTCCATCCTCGGCGCGATGTTCCTGATCTGGGGCTATCTCAATTTCTTTCTCTGAGCGCCGCCATAGGCGACAGGCATCGTCCCGGCGCAGCAGTTCCATGAGCACGAAACATCCCGAACCGGCAAGCGCGCCGAGCGAGATGCCTGTCCCCGGCAATGCCGTCACCCGCCGCCAATGGCTGCAGGGCAGTGCAGCCTTCGCAGTCGGCGCCATGTTCGGGCTACCCGGATGCGCCACGACGCCGGGATCCCCATCGACTCGGGCGCCGGGTTTCAAATCGGTGCCGGTCTCGGCAGCAGACACGCTCGTGGTACCGGACGGCTATCGCGCCGCCACTTTGTTTGCCTGGGGCGATCCGGTCGGCAATGTCGCCGGCAATCCGGCCTTCCGCTTCGACGCGGGCAATCCCGCCGCCGAGCAGGCGCTGCAGGCCGGCATGCATCACGACGGCATGCAGTTCTATTCGCTGCCCTATGGCTCGGGAAGCTCGACGCGGGGCCTGCTGGCGATGAACCACGAGTATCACAGCGACGGACTGCTCTTTACCGATGGCACGGCCAACTGGTCGGTGGCCAAGGTTGCCAAGGCCATGGCCGCTTCCGGGGTTTCCGTCATCGAAATCGAGTTCAGCGAAGGCGCATGGCAGGTCGTGCGTCCATCGCGCTATGCGCGGCGCATCACGGCGTCGACGCCCTGCATGATCAGCGGTCCCGCGGCGGGTGCGGACCTGATGCGCACCGCTGCCGATCCTACCGGCCACGAGGCGCTGGGCACATTCGCCGGCTGCGCGCACGGCTGGACGCCCTGGGGTACCTACCTGACCTGTGAGGAGAATTTCCAGGACCGCTTCGTCAACACCGGCAAGAAGGATGCGCTGCAGACCCGCGACCAGATTCCGTCGAAGTCGCGCGCCAACTGGGAGGTGGCCGAGGAGCGTTTCGACGCCGCCAGGCACCCCAACGAGCCCAACCGTTTCGGCTGGGTGGTGGAGATCGACCCTTACGATCCCTCGGCGAAGCCGGTCAAGCGCACGGCGCTGGGTCGCTGCTGCCACGAAAGCGCGACGCCCTCGCTGGCGCCCAACGGACGACTTGCCATCTACAGCGGCGACGACAAGGCCTTCGAGTACGTCTACAAGTTCGTCAGCCGCGACCGCGTCGACATGTCCGATCGTGCAAGAAATCGCGACCTGCTCGACCACGGCGTGCTCTATGTGGCGAAATTCAACGCCGACGGCAGCGGGCAGTGGCTGCCGCTGGTGTACGGCCAGGATGGGTTGACCGCCGCCAACGGCTTCCGCGACCAGGCCGATGTGGTGGTCAAGCTGCGCTTCGCCGCCGACCGGGTCGGCGCGACCAAGATGGACCGTCCCGAATGGGTCGCCGTGAACGAGAAGACGCGCGAGGTCGTGGTCACTTTGACCAACAATTCCGCCCGCGGCGCCAAGGACCGGCCGGGCCCCGACGCGGTGAATCCACGCGCCAACAATCTGCTCGGACAGATCGTGCGCTGGCGCGAAGCGGGCGACGACCCGACCGCGACGACGTTTCGCTGGGACATGCTGGCGCTGGCCGGCGATCCTGCGGCGACAACACCTGAGTGGAAGGGGAATTTCGAAGGCGACGCCTTCGCCAATCCCGACGGCGTACGCTTCGACCCGTCGGGCCGACTGTGGGTGATGACCGACGTATCGCCACGCTGGTTGAACAAGGGAGATTTCCAGGCCTTCGGCAACAACCAGCTGCTGGTGGTCGATCCGGCGACCGGCGCCTTTCGCCGCTTTCTCACCGGTCCGGTCGGCTGCGAAGTCACCGGGCTGGTGTTCACCCCGGACGGGCGTACCGCCTTCGTCAACATCCAGCATCCGGGCGAGATCGGCGGCGAAGCCAACGATCCGGCGAATCCGCGCGCGCATTCGAACTGGCCGGACTACCGCCCCGATGGGCGGCCGCGTTCGGCGACGGTGGTCATACGCAGGGTCGAAGGCGGCCCGGTCGGCGGCTGACCTGCCAGTGGCGCGATGATCGACAAGATCGTTACCGAAGCGGCCGAGGCTGTCGCCGATATCTTCGACGGCGCCACCGTGATGATTGGTGGTTTCGGCACGTCGGGCATCCCGTCGGAGCTGATCGACGCGCTGATCGCGCAGGGCGCGCGCGAGCTCACCGTGGTGAATAACAACGCGGGCAATGGCGACATCGGCATCGCCGCGCTGCTCAAGGCGCGCCGCGTACGCAGGATCATCTGTTCGTTTCCGCGGCAGGTCGACTCGCACGTGTTCGACGCGCTGTATCGCGCGGACGAGATCGAGCTCGAACTCGTACCGCAGGGCAATCTGGCCGAGCGCATCCGCGCCGCCGGCGCCGGCATCGGCGCCTTTTTCACGCCGACCGCCTACGGCACGCTGCTCGCCGAGGGCAAGGAGACGCGCGAGATCGACGGCAGGCATTACGTACTCGAATACCCGATCCATGCCGACTTTGCATTGATCAAGGCCGACCGCGGCGACCGCTGGGGCAATCTCGTGTACCGGAAGGCGGCGCGCAACTTCGGCCCGATCATGGCCGCGGCGGCGCGTTGTACGATCGCACAGGTGCGCGAGGAGGTTCCTCTGGGAGCGCTCGATCCCGAGACGATCGTCACCCCCGGCATCTTCGTCCAGCGGGTCGTCCCCATTCCCAACGCGGCAGCCGCCACGCTGCCGCGAACCGTTGGCTGACGGAGCCTTGACCATGCGACGATTCACGAGGGAGCAGATCGCGGCGCGCGTCGCCGCCGACATTCCCGATGGCGCCTACGTCAACCTCGGCATCGGCCAGCCGACGATGGTCGCCAATCACCTGCCGCCGGACCGCGAGATCTTCCTGCACAGCGAGAATGGCATTCTGGGCATGGGTCCCGCGCCGCCGAAGGGGCAGGAAGACCCCGACCTCATCAACGCCGGCAAGCAGGCGGTGACGCTGCTCACCGGCGGCGCTTATTTCCATCACGCCGATTCATTCGCGATGATGCGCGGCGGCCACCTCGACTACTGCGTGCTGGGAGCGTTCCAGGTCTCGGTACGCGGCGATCTGGCCAACTGGCATACTGGCGGCGAGGATGCCATTCCCGCCGTGGGCGGGGCGATGGATCTGGCGATCGGCGCAAAGCATGTATTCGTGATGATGGATCACCTGACCAAGTCCGGCGACTCCAAGATCGTGAACGCCTGCACCTATCCGCTGACCGGGCTGGCCTGCGTCGATCGCATCTACACCGACCTCGCGGTCATCGAAGTGACGCCGCGCGGCCTCGCGGTCGTCGACCTCGTCGACGACCTCCCGTTCGACGAATTATCGCGACTCACCGGCGTGGCGCTCATCGACGGCCGGACACGACACGCCGGCAATGCCAGGGACTCTTCCACATGAACGACGCCTATATCTGCGACGCCATCCGCACCCCGTTCGGCCGCTACGGCGGCGCGCTCGCCGGTGTCCGCCCCGACGACCTCGGCGCGATCCCCATCAGGGCGCTGATGACCCGCAACGCGCGGGTGGACTGGGCCGCGCTCGACGATGTGATCTATGGCTGCGCCAACCAGGCGGGCGAGGACAATCGCAACGTCGCGCGCATGTCGCTGCTGCTGGCAGGTTTGCCCGCCGAGGTCGCCGGCGCTACGATCAACCGGCTGTGCGGTTCGAGTCTCGACGCCATCGGCATCGCCGCGCGCGCCATCAAGAGCGGCGAGACCGAGTTGATGATCGCCGGAGGCGTGGAGAGCATGACCCGCGCACCCTTCGTCCTCGCCAAGGCGGACAGCGCGTTCTCGCGCGCCGCGAAGATCGAGGACACGACCATCGGCTGGCGCTTCGTCAACCCGTTGATGAAGGCGCTGTACGGGATCGACTCGATGCCGGAAACCGCCGAGAACGTCGCGCAGGAGTTCGGCGTCGCGCGCGCCGATCAGGATGCCTTCGCGCTGCGCAGCCAGGAACGCGCCGCCGCGGCAATCGCCGCGGGCCGGCTGGCGGAGGAAATCGTGCCGGTGACGCTGCCGTCGAAAAAGGGCGATCCGGTGACGATCGTGCAGGACGAGCATCCGCGCGCGACGACGCTGGAAGCGCTGGCGAAACTGAAGGGTATCGTGCGGACGGACGGTACCGTCACCGCGGGCAACGCGTCCGGCGTCAACGACGGCGCCTGCGCGGTGCTCGTCGCCTCCGCCGATGCGGTGAAGCGTCATGGCCTCACACCCCGCGCGCGCATCGTCACCTCGGCGGTCGCCGGCATCGCGCCGCGCATCATGGGCTTCGGGCCGGCGCCGGCGTCGCACAAGGCGCTGGCCCGGGCTGAGCTGACCATCGCCCACATGGACGTGATCGAATTGAACGAGGCCTTCGCGGCGCAGGCGCTCGCCGTCACCCGCGACCTGGGCCTTCCCGACGACGCCGCGCACGTCAATCCCAACGGCGGCGCCATCGCGCTCGGGCACCCGCTGGGCGCCAGCGGTGCGAGGCTGGTCACCACCGCGCTCTACCAGCTGCAGCGCAGCGGCGGCCGCTACGCACTCGCGACCATGTGCATCGGCGTCGGGCAGGGCATCGCGCTGATCATCGAACGCGTCTGATGCGGCGCAGTCGGGGAACGGGTTCAAAATAGTCGTCGCATCCCCGGTTCCGGCAACGCAATCCGCACCCGCACCGCAGTTCCATTCACCACCAGGAAACCTTCATGCCCTTCGCCGTTCTCGCCTCCGGTCGCATCCATTACCGCATCGACGGCAAGGACGATGCCCCGGTTCTGATGTTTTCCAACTCTCTGGGTGCCGATCTGTCGATGTGGGAGCCGCAGGCCGCCGCTCTCGCCGACCGGTTCCGCGTGCTGCGCTACGACACCCGTGGCCACGGCAAGTCCGCCGTGCCGGCAGGGCCGTATGCCATCGCGCAACTCGGCGGCGACGTCGTCGCACTGCTCGATCAACTCGGAGTACAACGTGTGTACTTCTGCGGCTTGTCGATGGGCGGTGCAATCGGCCAATGGCTGGCGCTGAATGCGCCGCAGCGACTCGACCGACTGGTACTCGCCAATACCTCGGCGAAGTTCGGCACGCCGGAGCTGTGGCGCGGGCGCATCGACGCGGTGAATGCGGGGGGCGTCGCGGCGATTGCCGACGCCGTGCTGGGCCGCTGGTTCACTGCGGACTATGCCGGCCGTGAGCCGGCGGTGCTTGCCCGGATGAAGGCCATGATGACCGCCACCTCCGCGGCAGGCTACGCCGCCTGCTGCGCCGCCGTACGCGATGTCGATCATCGTGACCTGCTTGCCGGCGTGACGACGCCCACGCTGGTCATCATCGGCAAACACGATGCCGCTACGCCGCCGGCGGACGGCGCGCTGCTGGCCGCAGGCATTCCCGGCGCGCAGCGCGTCGAAACCGATGCAGCGCACATTTCCAACATCGAGGCTGCCGACGCGTTCAACGCGGCGCTGACCTCGTTCCTCGCCTGAAAGGAACCGACCGTGGAAGAGTCCGACCGTTACGACAAGGGCCTGGCCGTTCGCCGCGCCGTACTCGGCGACGCGCACGTAGACCGCTCGCTCGAGAATCGCACCGCGTTCAACGCGGAAATCCAGGATCTCATCACCCGATTCGCCTGGGGCGAGGCTTGGACGCGGCCGGGGCTGCCACGGCAATCGCGCAGCCTGATCACGCTCGCCATGCTGATCGCGCTGAACCGCCCCGACGAGTTCCGGCTGCACCTTCGCGGCGCGGTGAACAATGGCCTGACCCGCGACCAGATCAAGGAAGTCCTGCTGCACAGCGCGATCTACTGTGGTGTCCCTGCCGCCAACAGCGCCTTCCACTGGGCGCAGGAAGTCTTCGACGCGATGGACGCCAAACGCTGATCGCGCCGGACGCCAACGCGACGCCGACCCTTCTGCCCGGCCTCGCCGCAATGCTTAGCAACTTCCGGATCTCGCCCGATGCCCCTCTATGAACTCGCAACCCTGACCGTTGCCGTCGGCGCCGTGGCGAAGGCGCTGCCGCGGATCGATGCCTACATGGCGCAGGGACCGGCGCGGGGCACGTTGCGCGCCTGCTGGGTTTCCGACCTCGGGCCGCTGAACGACATCATGGTGATCCGGGACTTCGCCGACGACGGTGCGCGGCTTGCCGAGCGCGACCGGCTTGCCACCGCCGGCAACGCCTTCGGCATCGGCGAATTCACCACTGCGATGCGTGCCGAGACTTTCAGGTTGTTTCCCTGGCTGCCGCCGATCGCCGCCGGTTCACCCGGTCCGTATTACGAGGTACGCGAGTACACGGTGCGGCCGGTGGGCATGGTCGAACGGTTGCGACAGTGGGAAGACGCTCTGCCCAAGCGGCTGAAGCGGTCGCCGCTGGTCGCCGCGTTGTACGCGGTGGAGGGCGTCATGCCGCGCTATGTGCACATCTGGCCTTATGCGAGCCTGGACGCGCGCACCGAAATCCGTACCAAGGCGATCGCCGATGGCATCTGGCCGCCGAAAGGGGGCGTCGAATCCCTGCTCACGATGAGGAATGGGATCTACCTTCCGGCGCCATTCTCGCCGTTGAGGTAGGCACGATTGCAGTGCAGGTCCGACACCCGCGATGTGGAGCGTGCGCGGCGCGGTAACATGGACACCCCGCCCGGACGCCACCAATGCCCAACCTCGCTGAAATCGAAGCCGCCGCGCGCAACGTCTACGCGGCGATGAATCCGACGCCGCAATACGCGTGGCCGCTGCTCGCCGGCCGCGCCGGTTGCGAGGTGTGGGTCAAGCACGAAAACCACACGCCAGTCGGCGCCTTCAAGGTTCGCGGCGGCCTGAACCTGCTCGCCGGACTGGCCGCGGAGCCCGATCCGGTTCCCGGCGTCATCAGCGCCACGCGCGGCAACCACGGCCAAAGCCTCGCCTTCGCGGCGCGCCGGCACGGCCTTGCCTGCGCCATCGTCGTCCCGCACGGCAATTCGCGCGACAAGAACGCGGCGATGCGCGCTTTCGGCGCCACGCTGATCGAGCACGGCCGCGATTTCGACGAGGCACGCGAGCATGCGGCGGCGCTTGCCGACGAATCCGGGCTGCGCTTCATCGGCCCCTTCGATCCGGCGTTGGTGACGGGCGTGGCGACCTATGCGCTGGAGCTTTTTCGTGGCGCACCCGCGTTGGATACCGTGTTCGTCCCGGTCGGCTGCGGCTCGGGTATCTGTGGGCTGATCGCAGCACGAGACGCGCTGGGGCTCAGCACGAAGATCGTCGGCGTCGTGTCGGCGAATGCCAATGCCTATGCGCAGTCGTTCCGGTCGCGGTCCATCGTCGAGACCACAAGCGCGGTTACCGTTGCCGATGGCATGGCGGTGCGCGTACCCGTTCCCGCGGCGCTGGAGACCATCTGGCGTGGCGCCCACGATGTCGTGGAAGTCACCGACGACGAGGTGGCAGCGGCGGTCCGCGCGTATTTCGACGACACACACCAGCTTGCCGAAGGCGCGGGTGCCGCACCGCTTGCGGCGCTGCTCAAGTCACCGCAGCGTGACGGCAGGCGGATGGCACTGGTCCTCTCCGGCGGCAACATCGATCGAAAACAATATCGAAGCATGCTCGAAGGCAACGCATGATCCTGCACGCGGACCCTGGTACCAATCCCCTGCTGCAGGCCTGGGACGGTCCGTTCGGCCTGCCGCCATTCGAACGTATCCACGCCGAGCATTTTTCTCCAGCCTTTACGGCAGCGATGGACGCGCACATGCGCGAGATCGAGACCATTGCCGGCAATTCAACGCCGGCAGACTTCGACAACACCGTTGCCGCGCTGGACCGCGGCGGCCGAACGCTGACCCGCATCGCCATGCTGTTCTTCAATCTCGCGGCGTCCGAATCCACGCCGGCCCTGCAGGCAGTCGAGCGTGAGGTCGCGCCGCGGCTGGCTGCGCACCATGCCGCCATCCATCTGCACGAAGGCTTGTTTGCACGGCTCGATGCGCTGCACCAGCGGCGCGATCAACTGGGGCTCGACGCCGAGGCGCTGCGGCTGCTCGAGCGTACCCATCTCGACTTCACGCTGGCTGGCGCGAGGCTTTCTGCCGCGGCGCGACAGCGCATTGCCGAGATCGACGAACGCCTTGCCGGACAGTTCGCCCGGTTTCGCCAGAGTCTATTGGCCGACGAAGCCGCGTGGACGTTGCAACTCGAGGGCGACGGCGATCTCGCCGGCCTGCCCGAGGAATTGCGCCACGCAGCGCACTCGGCGGCGAAGCAGCGCGGATTGTCCAACGCCTGGGTGATCACGCTGTCGCGTTCTCTGGTCGTTCCATTTCTGACCCATTCCCGGCGGCGCGACCTGCGCCAGCGCACGTTCGAAGCATGGACGCGTCGCGGCGAGCACGACGGCGACTGCGACAATCGCCCGGTCATACGGGAAATTCTCGCGCTGCGGGCGGAACTCGCCCACCTGCACGGCCATGCAAGTTTTGCCGACTTTGCCCTGGTCGACCGCATGGCCGGCACGCCGGCTGCGGTGAATGCCCTGCTTGCGCGGGTCTGGGAGCCCGCGAAAGCCAAGGTGGCCGTCGAGCTCGAAGCGCTGCGCGTGGCCGCGCGTTCCGCCGGCGAGTCCACCGACATCGAGCCCTGGGACTGGCGCTACTACGCCGAAAGGGTTCGCGAAACGCAGTTCGACTTTGACGAGGCTGCGATCAAGCCGTATTTCTCGCTGGAGCGGATGCTTGAGGCAGCATTCGACTGCGCGCAGCGCCTGTTCGGCATTCATTTCGTGCAGCGAACCGATCTCGCCCTCTACCACCCCGACGTGCGCGCCTACGAAGTCCGCGACCGCGGCGACGTGCTCGTCGGCCTGTTTCTCTCGGACAACTTCGCACGACCGTCCAAGCGCGGCGGCGCCTGGATGAGCGCCTATCGCGCCCAGTCGCGCATCGATGGCGAGGTGGTGTTGCCGGTCATTGTCAACAACACCAATTTTGCCAAGGCGCCCGACGGTGAGCCTGCGCTGCTGTCGGCCGACGAGTTGCGCACGCTGTTCCACGAATTCGGCCACGGGCTGCACGGCCTGCTTTCGGATGTGAACTACGAGCGCCTCTCCGGTACGAATGTCCTGCGCGACTTCGTCGAATTGCCGTCTCAGATCTTCGAACACTGGGCGTTCGAGCCCGAGGTTCTGCGCAAGCACGCGTTGCACTGGCGCACCGGCGAGCCGATTCCGGAAGCGCTGCTGCAACGCTTCCGCAACGCAAGGCAGTTCAACCAGGGTTTCGAGACCATCACCTACACCGCCAGCGCGCTGGTCGACATGGCGCTGCATGCGCTGCCGGATCCGGCCGGCGTCGACATCGCGGAATTCGAGCGGGCCGAACTCGCCCGCATCGGCATGCCGATGGAAGTTGCTCCGATGCACCGCCTGCCGCATTTCCGCCACCTTTTCGGCGGCAACGGCTATTGCGCCGGCTATTACGTCTACATGTGGGCGGAGGTACTCGACGCGGACGGCTTCACGGCATTCACCGAGGCCGGCGATATCTTCGACACGGCCGTGGCGCAACGCCTGCACAGGTTCATCTATTCCACGGGCGGCACGCTCGATCCCACGGCTGCCTATCGTGCATTTCGCGGCCGCGACGCGCGCGTGGAACCGATGCTGGCGAAGCGCGGCCTGCCGGTGTAGCGTCATGCGCGTGAGGTCGGATTGTCCGGCAGCGCCCTACGTGACCCGGGGCCGGGCAGGCGCCCGTCGGTGCCGGTTGAACCGCGCCTAGGGACGCACGGCCGGTGATCCCGCCGCGCAGCGCTCCGCCGCGTCGTGTCCGGAGAAGGTCGCGATTTCGAAGATCACCTTGCCGTCGCGCTGCCGGTAGGCCTTCATCTGCGGTGAGGTCCAGTTCAGCCGTTCCTGCCATTGCCGGAAGCGTTCGGCGCGGTCACCGGTGATCAGGCCGACGACGACATCCTTGCCTTCGCACAGCCTTCGCCGGGCCAGTTCGAAGTCCTCGTGGCTCTGCATTTCCATGTTCGCGCGGGTCAGGAATGCCGTCTGCATGTACAGGCCCCAGTCAGGCATGACCAGCAGGCGGTTGTGGTCACCGGCGAGCAGGTCGGCGCCGAGCCGGTTGATGGCGTCGGAGTAGTTGCCGATCCCACCGGTACGCCGCAGCGCCTCGATCTCGCGCGCGTTGCCGACGAGGTTGATTGCGATCAGCACTGCAATGATCGCGCCTGCGACGACACCCGTCGGCTTGTGCCAGCGTCTGCGCACATCGACGAAAATGCCCATGGCCGCGGCCAATCCCGCATAGCCGAGCGGAATGAAGGGCGTGTAATGATGACCGTTGATGCGCGTGCCGAAGAACAGCGCGCCGCAGACAAACGAGACCTGCAGTCCCACCACCATGCGCAGCAGCGGCGTCGCGCAGCGCCGCCATTCCGCGACCAGCCACAACAGCGCCGGCAGGCCGATCAACAGGAAATACTTCCAGGCGGCACCGGGCGTTGCCGTCCACGAATCGAACATCAGCGCGTGATGCCAGGCGTTGCTGATTACCGCGCGCAGCATTTCCTCGGCATGGACGATTCGCGCGCTCATCGCCACGCTGGCGTCGGCGATGCCCAGCCTCGGCTGTACCAGCAGCAGATGGCGAATGGCGCCATCGGTACTGCCGAGGACGTCCTTCATCAACCAGAATCCCACGGCGTAGGGAGCGACTCCGACCAGCATCCCGGCGCCAAGTGGCAGCAACTGCACCGGTCGCGACAGGCGGGTGCCGGGTCCCGCCGGCAGCAACCAGACGGCGACCAACAACGCAGGAACGAAAAACGAATAGATGAAATAGCCCCAGCAGGCGAGACCGATCAGAAGCCCGCATCCGGCCAGCCAGAGCGCCCGGGGCCAGCCGCCGCAGACGCGGGCGCGCAGCAGCGCGATCAGCGCGAGCATCAGCAGCGCCGCTGGTGCCATGGTGATGTAGCTCTGGCTGCGAAACGCGTAGACGAATGACGGGTCGACCGCCAGTGCGACGCCGAAGGCGGCCGCCCAGGCCCGCGACAGCCCCGCCCGCCGCTGCAGCGCATACCATACCGCCAGCACGGCCAGCGCGAACATGGCGTGGGTCAGGCGCAGGCCAACCACCGTGGTGCCGAACATCCAGAACAACGGCGCGCCGAGCCACAGCTGCAGCGAGCCGTGGTGCAGTCCGACCAGAAGCGGATAGCGCTGCAGGATGTCGTTGCCTGGCGCGAGCCACGAGGGAATCCACTTTGCGGCAGGATTGAGCCAGCGAACGACCAGATAGTCCGGATTGACGGCATCCATGTAAATACCGGGCAATTCGATTTCCCGCGTCGCCGCCGCGAGGTAGGCCGCCACGATCAGCAGGAAGGGACCGAGCAGGGCCAGCGCAGCGCGCAATCGTCGATTCATCGAGGTGTCGCAGGACTGTCGCCGGGCGCGGTCGCTTTCAGGAATTCGTCGTCGGGTCCGGACAGTGCCGAGCCCGCTTTGCAACAGCCGCGCAATGATAGTGTATCCGCCGGCCGCCGTGATTCCGGCGTGAAATCGGCCGCGACCGGAATTGCCTGCCCGAATTCCGGCGGCGCTCCGCCGCGCGACTGGCTAGAATCCTTCCCATGCCGTCGCTGCCCACGCCCGCCACCATGTACCGCGCCTTCGTCCGCCGCGACCCGGCCTATGAGGGAATTTTCTGGCTGGGCGTGCGCACCACCGGCATTTTCTGCCGTCCGACCTGCCGCGCCCGCACGCCCAATCGGGAAAACGTGGAATTCTTCAGCGCCCCTTCGGAAGCGCTGCATGCAGGCTATCGGCCCTGCCGCAAGTGCCGTCCGCTCGACCAGGGCCGCAAGCCGCCGCCGCTGGTCGAACGCCTGCTTCTCGCCGTGGAAACCGAGCCCGGGCGCCGCTACCGCGACGCCGAACTGCTCGAACTCGGCATCGATCCTTCCACTGCCCGCCGCCAATTCAGGGCCTATTGCGGCATGACCTTCCAGGCCTATCACCGCGCGCGGCGCATGGGCCTTGCGCTGCTCGACATCAGGAAAGGAAAGACCGTGCTCAACGCGCAACTCGACCAGGGCTTCGAATCCGGCAGCGGCTTTCGCGAAGCCTTCAATCGACTCGTCGGCGCCGCGCCGTCACGCGCGCAGGAGATCGGCGTGCTGCAGGCCAGGTGGCTGGAAACGCCGCTGGGCGCGATGCTGGCGTTGGCCGACGATCGCGGGCTGCACCTGCTCGACTTCGTCGACCGGCGGGGACTGGAGCGCGCGCTGCGGCTGCTCCAGCGGCGCCTGCGCGCCCGGGTGCTGCCCGGCGCGCACCCGTATCTGGTGCAGATCGACGGCGAACTCGCCGAGTATTTTTCCGGCATACGGCGCACGTTCGACACCCCGGTCGTGCTGACCGGTTCCGCGTTCCAGACATCGGTATGGCAAGCGCTGCGGACGATTCCCTCGGGCAAGACGCGTTCCTACGCGGAACTGGCGCGGATGATCGGAAATCCGAAGGCCGTGCGCGCGGTGGGCCGCGCCAACGGTGACAACCGGCTGGCCATCATCGTGCCCTGCCACCGGGTGATCGGCGCCGACGGCGCGCTCACCGGCTACGGCGGTGGCCTGGCGCGCAAGCAGAAGCTGCTCGACCTCGAACGCGCCGGCGCCGGCTAGACGCGTCGCACCCGCGTCTGCGACTGCTCGCGCAGGTACTGGGCAACGTAATAGAGCGAACCACCCGCCTTGCCGGTCGAGCCGGAGCCCTTCCAGCCACCGAAGGGCTGGTAGCCGGGCCAGGCGCCGGTGGTCGCGCCCTGCGGCCGGTTGGCGTAGCACACACCCGCCTCGATTGCCCCGAAAAAACGTTCGGTCTCCTCGGCATTGCCGTAGAAACCGGCGGTAAGGCCGTACTCGCCGGCGTTGGCGAGGGCGATGGCTTCGTCGATGGAATCGACGGCCCCGACCAGAACAAAGGGCGCGAACAATTCGTCGCGCCACAGCGGGTGATCGAGGGGCGCCCGGGCAATCGTCGGCGCGCAGAAGTGACCATGCGCGAGATCGCCATGATCGAGCCGCTCGCCGCCATGGACAATCGCGCCGGCGGGGCCAAGCGCGCGGATCCGCGCCGAGGCGTCCTCGAAGCGCGCGACCGCCGCAGTGTCGATCACCGGTCCCATCCAGTTCTCGCGCAGCGTCGGATCGCCGGTGGTGAGTGTGGCCGCGCCGGCGTGCAGCGCCGCGACCAGATCGTTGAACACCGTGTGCTCGACATAGACCCGCGAACACGCCGAGCATTTCTGCCCGGACAGGCCAAACGCCGAGCGCAGGATGCCGGTCGCTGCGTAGTGGAGATTGCCATGCCGCGACACGATGGCGGCGTTCTTCCCGCCCATCTCGGCAATGCACGGACGCGGCCAGCGTCCGGCCGCTATCGTGCGGTAGATGTGCATTCCCACCGCATAGCTGCCGGTGAAGGTGACGCCAGCCACGCCGGGATGCCGAATCAGTACCTCGCCGAGCGCGCCACCCGGGCCGGTCACGAAATTGAACACGCCGTCGGGAACGCCAGCGTCACGCAGCGCATCGGCCAGCAGCCGCCCGCTCCACGGCGTGGTCGAAGCGGCCTTGAACACGACGGTGTTGCCGGCGACCAGCGCGGCGCCCGACGGACCACCGGACAGCGCAAAGGGAAAGTTGAAGGGAGCGATGACCACCCACACGCCGTGCGGTTTCATCACGCTGCGGTTGGTACTCACGAAGCCCGCGACCGGGTCCTCCGCCATCGGCCGGACATAGCCGTCTTCGGCCTCCATCCGGTCGCAGTAGTAGGCAATCAGATCGGCGGTTTCCTGCGCCTCGCCCAGCGCCTCCATCCGGTTCTTGCCGACTTCGAGCGCCAGGACGGCGCCGAGGTGATAGACACGCTGCTCGATCAACTCGACCGCCCGGCGCAGGACGCGTACCCGCTCCTGCCATGGCGTTGCCGCCCATGCCGGAAATGCCGCGGCAGCGGCCGCCACCGCCGCCTGTGCATGAATGTCTTCGCCGGCCTGGAATCGGCCCAATTCGATACGTACATCGATCGGGGATTTCACCGTGAACTGACGCGGCGCCCGTACATCCCGGCCATCGATCAGCATCGCGTGCTCCGCGCCCAGACGCGAACGAACCTGTTGCAATGCCGACTCGAACGCCTCGTGCAGCGCCGCCGGCGGATCGAACATGGTGGAATAGGTGAGTTTGAAGGCAGCGGTCACAAGCGGCCCCTGTCGGTGAGCATTGACGCTGCGCGGCGAACCGCGCATCCGGTCAGACGAGATCGGCCGCCGGGCCCAGCACCTGTTCGCGCAACTCCTTGTACCGGGGCAATTGCGGAGGATAGACGCAGAGATACTTGACCTGTGCGGCCTGCAGGCAACGCTGCTTGATGACTTCGAGCTTCTGGTCCCGTGGATTGACGACCTGGTCGGGCTCCTTGGCGTCGACGATGGCGATGATCGTCATATCCCGGTCGCAGATGACGAAGCCGACATGCTGGTTGGCGATCTTGCGAAAGGCGCGCAGGCGTTCCATGCCCTGCGGTCCGATCTTGACCTGCAACACGTCGGCCAGGCGTACCCGCGCAAATATCTCGTTGCGTGGAAATGCCGCCTTGAGCAGCAGGTAGACGACGCTTTCGGCCTTGGTCAAAAACCGCGGACGCAGCAGGTACAGTCCGGGCAACTCGGCGGAGGACAACAGCCGCGTGGTTTCGCCTTCGGTCCATTGGGCGACGGTATTCGGCATTTCCCCGCCACCCTGTCCGGCGCCTCTGCCGGCACGGTTGCGTCGCATCAGACCGACGACCACCGTCACCACCAGCGCCGCAATGACCAGCCCGAATAGGACGCCGGAGGTCATCACGGACGAACCATGGAAAACACCGCGGCCTTGTGCGCCACAACGACATTAAGTAGCCCGCGATCGTGCAAGAACTTTCCCCTTTAATTCTTTGTAGTGTAAAGCATTTTATCCGAAAGGACACTACCGGGGCGGCCCTCGCAGCGCCGGCCGATTCGACCACTGTGAAGGCCACGCAACAGCTGTGTGTTACAGCACCGAGTCCTACCGGCGGTCAAACCCTGTTGCGGCGGGGACTTGGGAGACAAACTACCCCTCTCCGGTCCGTATGGCGCCCGCCATTGTAGCGGGCAACCACTCGCCGCCGAGGTGTCGCGCCGCTGCAACACCAGGGCCTCGCCCCCTCTGTGCCGCCCGGGTGGGCCGGCGCAAACTTCCGGCGGGACGGCGCGCGATCTTCGTACCGCCCAGAACGACAAAACCCGGCATCTGCCGGGCTTTGTCGGTGCGACGGGGACG
The DNA here is from genome assembly GCA_963712105.1 of uncultured beta proteobacterium. Lineage (GTDB taxonomy): Bacteria > Pseudomonadota > Gammaproteobacteria > Burkholderiales > Casimicrobiaceae > VBCG01. Next base: position 396,428 of record CAVQGR010000004.1, on the reverse strand, counting down.
CGATTGCACATCCCCGGGCAAGAGAGGACTGCTACATGTCCATGCCGCCCATGCCACCCATGCCGCCCATGTCGCCGCCGCCGCCCATCGGCTTGTCGTCCTTCGGCAGCTCGGCGACCATCGCATCGGTCGTGAGCATCAGCGAAGCGATCGACGCCGCATTCTGCAGCGCAAAACGCGTCACCTTGGTCGGATCGAGCACGCCCATTTCGACCATGTCGCCGTACTCGCCGGTGGCCGCGTTGAAGCCAAAGTTGCCCTTGCCTTCGACGACCTTGTTGACGACGACCGAGGGCTCATCGCCGGCATTGGCAACGATCATCCGCAGCGGCTCCTCGATCGCGCGCAGCACGATCTTGATGCCGGCTTCCTGGTCACCGTTGGAGCCCTTGAGGCCTTTGATGTTGGCGCGCGCGCGCAGATAGGCCACGCCGCCACCGGCGACGATGCCTTCCTCGACGGCCGCACGGGTCGCGTGCAGCGCGTCTTCGACCCGCGCCTTCTTTTCCTTCATTTCGACTTCGGTCGCAGCGCCGACCTTGATCACTGCAACGCCGCCGGCGAGCTTGGCCACGCGCTCCTGCAGCTTTTCCTTGTCGTAGTCGCTGGTGGCATCCTCGACCTGCTTGCGGATGTTCTTCACCCGCGCCTCGATCGAAGCCTTTTCACCGCCGCCGTCGATGATCACCGTGTCTTCCTTGCCCACTTCGATCTTCTTGGCGTGACCGAGATCCTTCAGCGTCGCGTTCTCGAGCTTGAGGCCCAGTTCCTCCGCGATGACCGTTCCGCCGGTCAGGATCGCGATGTCCTCGAGCATGGCCTTGCGTCGGTCGCCAAAGCCCGGCGCCTTGACGGCGGTGGTCTTCAGGATGCCACGGATGTTGTTGACGACCAGCGTGGCCAGCGCCTCGCCATCGACGTCCTCGGCGATGATCAGCAGCGGCTTGCCGGCCTTGGCGACCTGCTCGAGCAGCGGCAGGAGATCGCGGATGTTGCTGATCTTCTTGTCGTGCAGCAGGATGTACGGGTCTTCGAGGAAGGCGGCCTGCTTGTCCGGATTGTTGATGAAGTACGGCGAGATGTAGCCGCGGTCGAACTGCATGCCCTCGACCAGGTCGAGTTCATTTTCGAGGCCCTTGCCGTCCTCGACGGTGATCACGCCTTCCTTGCCGACCTTGTCCATCGCCTCGGCGATGGTCTTGCCGATCGACTCGTCGGCGTTGGCCGAGATCGAGCCGACCTGCGCGATTTCCTTGCTGGTGCTGCAGGGCTTGCTGATCTTCTTCAGTTCCTCGACGACGGCGATGACCGCCTTGTCGATGCCGCGCTTGAGATCCATCGGGTTCATGCCGGCGGCAACGAACTTCATGCCTTCGGACACGATCGACTGGGCGAGGACCGTTGCCGTCGTCGTGCCGTCGCCGGCGACGTCGGAGGTCTTGGAGGCGACTTCCTTCAACATCTGCGCGCCCATGTTCTCGAAGCGGTCCTTGAGTTCGATTTCCTTCGCGACCGACACACCGTCCTTGGTGATCGTCGGCGCGCCGAAGCTGCGCTCAAGCACAACGTTGCGGCCCTTGGGGCCGAGGGTAATCTTGACGGCGTTGGCGAGTACGTTCACGCCATTCACCATCCTGTTGCGAGCGCTCTCGCCGAAGCGGACGTCTTTGGCTGCCATGTTTTTCTATCTCCTGAAGCTTTGGATTCTGTTGGGGGTGATGATGCTGTCGGTCAACCGACGATGCCGATGATGTCGTCTTCGCGCATGTGCAGATAATCGGCGCCGTCCATCTTGAATTCCTGGCCCGAGTACTTGCCGAAGAGCACCTTGTCGCCGGCCTTGACACCCATCTTGACGAGCTTGCCGCTGTCGTCGGTCTTGCCCGGTCCGGCGGAGATCACTTCACCCATCGAGGGCTTTTCGGCAGCGGTGTCGGGGATGACGATGCCGCCGGCGGATTTGCGCTCTTCTTCGAGCCGCTTGACGATCACGCGATCGTTCAGGGGACGCAGTTTCATAGTTAGCACTCACTCCAAGTAAGAATTATTCGAAAAAACAATGCGTTGCGTAAAACAATCGGACTTGACCCGCATTGAGGAACGCCGGCAGAAGTCCACGCAAGTCGTCACGAGCGCCCTGTTAGCACTCCTCTACAACGAGTGCTAATAATACGGGCGAGACCCGGTTAAATCAAGCCCGGGCGGCTATCGACAACACGGGGACGCCCAGGACGCCAAGCGTCGGGGTCGAACCGACACGCCGGACTACGGCCGGCGCCGGGGAGCTGGACCGCAGTGGTCGGCAGAGCGCGAAGCGAACGGCTTTACTTCTTCGCGTCCTTCTTCGCCCCGGCCGGCTTTGCGGCAGGCGCCTTCGCCGGAGCACTGGCCGGCGCGGTCGCCTGATGCTCGACGTTGAGATTCACTTCGGGCCAGCTGCGGCCGTGGCAGGCGGGATTGGAGCAGAAGCTGCCGCCGTCCTTGCCCCAGTTGATCGGACCATGGCAGAGCTTGCAGGAATCGTCCAGGTTACTGCGATGCTCGCGCATCCAGTTCGGCTCTTCGTGCGACGGGGGCGGGGATAGATCCGGATTCACCGTCGACGCCACCGTCTTCTTGCTACCGTCGATGCTGACCTGCGGCAGGTCGTGACACAGCGTGCACTGCAGGCGGATCGCCTCGCCCTTGTCGTTGAAGTGCTTGCCGTCGTGGCAGCGGAAGCAGCCGGGGAAATCCTTGTGCCCGACATGGTTCGGGAACGACTTCCAGGTGAGGTCCTTGTCCTCGAATTCCGAAAGCTTGAGTATTTCCAGCATCGACTGGCTGAACTGGTCCTCGGCTTTCTTCACCTCGGGCGTCACCCCACCCTGGGGCTGCGCTTCCGCGATGATCTTCTGGAACTTCGGTACCTGTTCCTCCAGCGGTCCATGCAGCGACGAAGCCTTGTCGATGATCGCCAGCGAGCGTGCCTTGATCGACGGCAGGTCGCGGCTGATTCGACCGTCCCGCAAGGCGTGGTCGACCCGGTCAGCGGGGTTGACGAACGGGTGGCCCGACGCATTGTGGCAGTCGGTGCAATCCATCCTCCGCTTGGGCTTCTGGTCCATCTCGGCGCGACCGACCTTGCTCGCCGCATCGAAATACACGACCGACTTGCCGTCCTTGTCGGTGATGCGGACCCAGGGGATCGTGCGCTTCTGCACATCGTCGGACACGTACTCGACGTTCTGGTCGACGTGCCAGTGGATGCCCCGAGTCGACTTCTCGCGCACCTCGCCGCTGCCCGTATGGATGACCAGCCGCGTCGCCACCTCGGTGTTCTTGGCGTCGGGTTCGTAGTGGACAACGTTGCGGATCTTGTCCGAGTGGTTCACCGCCGGCCAGTGGCAGCTTTCGCAGGAATCGCGCGCCGGGCGCAACGTGGTCGCGGCAAGCGGCCGCTCGTAGCCGGTGATCATGCCCAGAAGCTCGTGGTAGTGCCCCATCTTGAGCGTCATCAGCTGCAGCGTCGGCAACCTGCCCATGTGGCACTCGACGCACTGGACGCGCGCATGCGAGGCGACGGCATAGGCACGCGGCTCCTCGGGGTGCACCGCGTGGCAATTGTTCGTGCAGAAGGCGTTGCTGTTGCTGTATTCCCACGCGACAATGCCTCCGGCGCCGAGCAACGCGAGCGCCAAGCCGCCAAGAATCAGCGTTGTGGCCGTACCCAGCATCAGTGTGCGTCGACCCAGCGTGATCTTCATCGCCCGCTCCCTCTCCGTTGCCTGCGGGACCAGTAGTCCCGCCGCCAGCAACACCCGGCGCCAGTTGCATCAAAGCAGGCCGCCCGGCCCGCTCTCCCAGATCACACTTGCCGGCGGCACCCGCCGACCGACCTGTACCAAGACTAGCGGAAAATGCTGTAGACGATCAACACAATTGCCACGATGCCCAGCGTCAGCGCCGTGCCGCCGACGATCCATCCGAACAGCGTCGACTCCCTCGTCGGGGGCGGGGCCAGCTTCTCCTCGAGGCGGCCCTCCCGAACCAGGCGATCGAATTCTACTTTGCGCTCGGCCATGAGTTCGTGTTCGGAAATCCGTCCGGTGAAGATCACGGTGTCCATCGGAAACTTCTCCGGTCGCAGGTGGCCGTTGAAGAAGTGGAAGGTGAAGATGAAGCCTGCGGCGAGCAGCGCCTCCTCGCCGTGTACCAGCGCGGCGATGTTGAAGGCCCAGCCGGGCAGGAATTGCGAAAAGAACACCGGGAACCAGAGCAGCAGTCCCGAGCCACCGATGATGAACATCCCCCAGAACACCGCCCAGTAGTCGAATTTCTCCCAGTAGGTCCAGCGGTCGAACTGCGGCCTCGGCCCGCGACCGACGAACCACTTCAGGTTGCTCCAGAAGTCGATCGCGTCCTGCGGCTGCGGGACCATCGAGTCGGGTCCCCAGAACATCTGCTTGAAACCGCCGGTGCCCAGTGCCCTGGAAAAGACGAGCAGTACATGGCCGACGAAGATGATGATCATTACAAAGGCGCAAATTCGGTGGATGAGGCCGGCGCTCTCGAAGCCGCCGAAGATCTTCGCCAGCGTCTGCGCCCAGGGCCGTTCCGCATAGAGGAGCGGCAGGCCCGTCAGCGCACAGCCGACGAAGGTCAGCATCAGGCATGCGTGCATGACGCGCTGGATCGGCGAGAAACGCCGGTAATAGCGCTGGACCGTTGCGGCTCCGCCGCCTGCCGCCGCAGCGGGTGGATTACTCGTTGCGATGGACATCAGTGCCTCTCCGCGTCTTTGCCGGCGCCACGGGCAGACCGCTCCCGCAGCGACCGGTAGAACCACAACACCGTGTGCACGCCGAAGAACGAGAACACGCCGATGAGCAACAGCTCCATCATCAGCGCCGCGTAGTAGAACAACGGGCTGCGCTCCTTGTCGTGCTTGTTGGCATGCGGATCGAAGCTGGCGAAGTTCGGACCCGCGCCTGCATGGCATTGCTGGCAGGTCTTCAGCCGGTTCTGCGGCGAGACCTTCGACGCCGGATTGGACGCCGGCAGGACATCGTGCGCACCATGGCAGGACGCACAGGTCGCCACCCGCGTATAGCCGAGCGCCGTCACCTGCCCGTGGAACGTGTCACGGTAGGTCTTCACGTAATCCGCATGGCAGGTGCCGCACTCCTTGATCACGTCGAGCTGGAATTGCGCAACATCGTGCCGCTGGATCGAATGCGCGCTGTGACAGTCGGTGCACCCCGGCGCGGCAAGCACGCCGTCCTGGCGCAACTTGCCGTGCATGCCGCTGTTCCACGCGGAGAGTTCCGCCTGGTGGCAGGCGCCGCAGGTACCGGGGATGTTCGCGCGCGCCACCCGGCTCGCCTCGTCGGCCTTCGGTCGCATGTCGTGTGCCCCGTGACAATTGGTGCACTCCGGCGCCGAAGCCTTCGCCGCGCCCTTCAGCGCCTTGCCATGGATGCTGTCGTGGAATTTGCTTCCGATGTTGCCGCCGGGCAGCTTGCCCTTGACGACGGTCGCTTCATCGCCGTGGCAGCGCAGACAGGTCGCTTCGAGATTGGCGTGATTCGTCCGCGACTTCGGGTCCGCTGCGCGCAGGATATCGTGGGTTCCATGGCAATCGGTGCAGGTCGCCGCGACCGCGTTGCCGCCTTTGCGCGCGGCGCCATGCACCGTTGCCGTGTAATCCTTGACCGCCTTGTCGTGGCAGCTGCCGCAGTTGACCGGCTTCAGTTTTTCGGCGTGCGGGATCTTGCTGGGAGAAGTGTCGGTGTGGCAATCGGTGCACTTGAGCTTGAGTCCGCCATGCACGGATATTGCGAACGCCGCGTCATCGACGGCGATCGAGTTGCCCGCCGAGCCCTTTGCGTCCTTGTTGCCGTGACACATGAGGCAGGTGTCGTTGGCGCCCGAGGCGGGAGTGGCAGCGACCCCCGCGACGGCGAATCCGCCGAACAACAAGGCACAGAGGACGCGAACGATCGAGGCAGGGTTCATGACGGTTTTCCGGAAGTACTGGCGGCGCCAAGCTATCCGGTGCCGAAGCTACCGCACTCCGCCCCGAACTGTTGCGCCGGTCGAGGATGGCATGCAGGCCCCGGAACGGTGTTGACGTGGATCAACGGCGTCCGGACGCCTCCGCGGCGACGTGCGCGCGGGCAACACCGGCACCATGCCAGGGCCGGCAGGTTCGACAGGCGCCGCGGCGCGACAGCACCGGACTCGCCGGCACCTGTCGCCATTTCCGCCGGCACCCGCAATCCTACCGTCTGTAAGGGCGACGCACGGCGAGCGCGCACCCGCGTTATGGTTCCTTCCGACTACCGGAGTTGCCCATGGCTCTGCTGCTTCCCGCCCACGTCGGACACCTGTCGCTACTGCGAACGCTCATTCGCAAGGGCGCGGCCGAGGGCAGCTTCGATCGCGACCTGGCCGGCAATTCGCCGCAAGCCGAGGAATTCTTCGACAAGCTCAAACGCGCGCTGGTCACCGGATATTTTGTCGAAACCGACCCGCGCAGTGGTCGCATCGATACGGTCGCGGTGCCGGGCTATGTCTTCTGGCCCGAGGGCCGGAACAGCAGTTCGGCGCCCGCCGGGTTCGGCCTGTTCCGGACCATCGAAGACGGCGGTTATGAACTCTGGCTCGCGGGTCTCGAGTTCGAGGAGCGCGGCGGAGGTCTTGGGCGGGAGTTGCTGACCGCGCTGCTGGCCACCCCGCCGGGGCAGAAGACCTGGGTGATCCGGATACCGCGCGATTCCCGCTACGCCGCGGCGATCAATCATCTGCTCGACGATCTGGGTTTCAGTGTCGCGGGCGATACCCCTCGCCTGCGCTGGTTCGTGCGTCGGGACGCGCCGGCGGAACTCGCCTCGCGAATCCGTGGCGCGACGCAGGCGATGTCGCCGCCTGAGGCGAACTGAGGGCAACCGAGGTGAACTGAAGTCAGCTGAGGTCAGCTGAGGTCAACCGAGCCGTCGCCGACCGGTTTCTTGCGCGTTCGCAAGGCTGTCTTCGATGAAGGGCACCCGGGTTGCATCCGGTCGTCGCAACCGCGCAACGATCGTGATAACGTAGACATAACGCCGTTGACCGACCGCACCGTCGACCGACCGTTCACCATGCCCGAGGCACTGCCACCCTCCGCACCCATGCGTCCGTCGTCATCGGCGACCGGCCATCCACGCGTGGCCGCCCCCGGCCGCGGCGCGACCTGGTGGGGCGAGGGCATCCGGCTGTTCTTCTCAAGCTTCTGGACATGGCTGGGCATCATGGTCATCTACATCCTCATCTCCATGCTGATCGGCCTGCTGCCGGGAATCGCGGATTTCGGCCACTGGCTGCTCACTCCGGTGTTCATGGGTGGCATCATGCTGGGTTGCCGCACGCTGGATCGCGGCGACAAGATGTCGATCGCGCACCTGTTCGAGGGTTTCCAGCGCGCGCATTTCGTGCAACTGCTGATCATCGGCGTCGTCAACATCGCGATCACACTGGCGATCGGAGTTCTGGTTGCGGCGGGCGTCCTGGGCGGCTTTCGCATCGCCGACTGGCGCGGCTTCGGAATGTCCGGCGACCCGCTCAACGCGATGTTGCAGTCCATCGGTGCCGTCGGCGTATCCGGTGCGCTGCTCGGCCTGCTGGCGCTCACCTTTGCAACGGTCATGGCCATGCTCAACTGGTTCGCGCCGGCGCTGGTGGCGATCGAGGGCAGGTCCGCCGTCGAGGCGATGAAGAAGAGTTTTCTCGCCTGCATGGCCAATTGGTTGCCGTTGCTGGTCTACGGGTTGCTGGGAATCGCCGCTGCGCTCGCCGCGTTCGTGCTGATCATCGGACTCGGCTTGCTGGTGGGCGCGGGCGCGATGTTCAACGGCGGCGACTGGAGCGCGATCATGGGCTTCGCGCTGCTGTTCGGCATCATTGCAGCTACCCTGGTCCTGTTCATCGGGCCGGTCGTATTCGGCTCGACCTATGCTGCTTACGCCGACACGCTCGCGGCGGCGGACGACGCCTCGGGTGCGCCGACCTGATATCCGCCGAATCCGCGGTCAGTGCGCCTCGTCCCAGTTGGCGCCGACGCCGACGTCGACCACGAGCGGAACACGCAGCGTCGTGACGCCGGTCATGTAGCCCGGAAGGTCGCGTTTCACCCGTTCGGCTTCCGCTTTCGGAACCTCGAGTACCAGTTCGTCGTGGACCTGCAGCAGGAGTCTGGTGGCGAGCCGCTCGCGATCAAGCCAACCCTGCACGGCGATCATCGCCAGCTTGATCAGGTCCGCCGCGGTGCCCTGCATCGGTGCATTGATCGCTGCACGCTCTGCCGCCGCCCGGCGTGGGCCACCGCCGGCCTTGATGTCGGCCAGCCACAACCGCCGTCCGAACACGGTCTCGACATACCCCTGCTCGCGCGCCAGTTCGCGGGTGCGCTGCATGTATGCGGCCACGCCGGGGTAACGCGCAAAGTAGCGATCGATGAATTGTTGCGCCGCGCCGCGTTCGATGGACAGTTGCTGCGCCAGCCCGAACGCACCCATGCCGTAGATCAGTCCGAAATTCACGGCCTTGATGTAGCGGCGCTGGTCGGCCGTCACGTCCTCGGGAGGCACGCCGAAGATCTCGCCGGCCGTCGCGCGGTGGATGTCGCGTCCCTCCGCGAACGCCTTGAGCAGTGCCGGGTCCTCCGACAGGTGGGCCATGATCCGCAGCTCGATCTGCGAATAGTCGGCCGACACCAGCACATGTCCCGGTGGTGCGATGAATGCCTCGCGGATCCGCCGTCCCTCGGCGGTGCGCACGGGGATGTTCTGCAGATTGGGATCGCTCGACGCCAGACGTCCGGTCACTGCAGTCGCCTGCGAGAAGGTCGTGTGCACCCGTCCGGTATGCGGATTGACCATCTGCGGCAGCTTGTCGGTGTAGGTCGACTTGAGCTTCGACACGGAACGGTGCTCGAGCAGCAGTTTCGGCAGCGGGTAGTCGGCGGCAAGTTCCTGCAGCACTTCCTCATCGGTCGACGGCTGTCCGGTGGCGGTCTTCTTGACCACCGGCAGGTTCATGTGCTGGAACAGGATTTCTCCCAGCTGCTTGGGCGAGCCGAGGTTGAACGGCTGCCCGGCCAACGCGTACGCCTGCTGCTCGAGCGCCAGAACGCGTTCGCCCAGTTCGTGGCTTTGCCGCGCGAGCAGCCTGGCATCGACGAGGATGCCGTTGCGCTCCATCCTGAACAGCACTTCCCGTACCGGCAACTCGATCGCGGTGTAGACATGGTCGAGTTTCGCATCGGCGGCGATCGCCGGATACAGCGTCTGGTGCAGGCGCAGCGTCACGTCGGCGTCCTCGGCCGCGTACTCGGTCGCACGGTCGAGCGCAACCTCGGCGAAGCCGATCCGGTTCGCACCCTTGCCGGTCATTTCGTCGTAGGTGATCGTCTTGACGTCGAGGTGGCGCCACGCGAGGCTGTCCATGTCGTGCGGCTTGTGCGCCTCCAGCACATAGGATTCGAGCAGCGTGTCGTGCGCGACCCCGCGCAACGCCAGCCCATCGTTGGCCAGCGCATGCTCGTCGTATTTTATGTTCTGGCCAAGTTTTTTCTTTTCCGGATCGGCGAGCCACGGCGCGAGGCGCGCCAGTGTGGCCTCGCGCGGCAGCTGGTCCGGCACGCCGGCGTAGCGATGATCGAGCGGGATGTAGCACGCCTGGCCGGGCGCCACCGAAAGCGAGACACCAACGATGCGGGCCTGCATCGGGTCGAGACTGGTGGTTTCGGTGTCGAACGCCGTCAGTTCCGCGCGATCGATCAAGTCGAACCAGCGTTTGAGCGCCGCTTCGTCGACCACCATTTCGTAGTGACGATTGGCCGGAGGAGGCGGCGCGCGCTGCGGCAGCGCATCGGCGACGGAATCCCAGCGCCGGCCCGCGTCGTCCGCTGCGGCGCGCGCGGCGATCGCGCCCGCGGGATCGTCGTCGCCGGCATCCCCGCCGTCGAGATCGCGCAGCCAGCTCTTGAACTCGAAGCGCTCGTACAGCGCCTTCAGCGCCGGCGGCATCCGCCGGCGCGATCGCGAGATCGGTTGGCCCAAGCGGCAGATCGCAGTCGGTCTTCACCGTCAGCAGCCGCTTTCCCTGCGGCAGCCACGGCAACGCTTCGCGCAGGTTCGCACCAACCACGCCGCCGATCTCATCGGCGTGCGCGACGATATTGTCGAGCGTGTCGTATTTGGCAAGCCACTTGGCAGCGGTCTTCGGGCCGACCTTGGTCACGCCCGGGACATTGTCGACCGCATCACCGGTGAGCGTGAGCATGTCGAGCACCTGGTCGGCGCGAACGTTGAATTTCGCCAGCACGCCCGGCTCGTCAAGCGTTTCGTTGCTCATGGTGTTGACCATCACGATCCGCGGCGTGACGAGTTGCGTCAGATCCTTGTCCGACGAGGATATGATCGTATCAATGCCGGCGGTGGCGGCCTGCACGGCGAGCGTGCCGATAACGTCGTCGGCCTCCACGCCTTCCACCATCAGCAACGGCCAGCCATGCGCGCGCACGAGTTCGTGCAGCGGCGCGATCTGCGCGGCGAGATCCTCGGGCATCGGCGGCCGGTTGGCCTTGTAGGCGGGATACCAGTCGTCGCGAAACGTCTTGCCGGGCGCGTCAAACACGACCGCGAAGTAGTCCGGCTTGCCGTCCTCCACCATTCGGCGCACCATCGCCAGCACACCGCGCAGCGCGCCCGTGGGTTCACCCCTGCCGGTACGCAGGTCGGGCAGCGCATGAAAGGCGCGGTACAGATACGACGACCCATCCACCAACACGAGCGTAGGCATGCGTCAGACCCACAAGATTCCGGAACTCATCGATCCGCACGCGCAGAACACGACCAAGGGCCAGGAGGCGTGGCGGGTGCTGGGGATTATGGCAGAGTTCACCAGCGCGACCGAACGCCTGCAGGGAATCCGGCCGGCGGTAAGCGTATTCGGCAGCGCACGCATCGGCGCGGGACATCCGTACTTCGAGAAAACGAAGGAAATCGCCAAGCGCCTTTCCGATGTTGGATTCTCGGTGATCTCCGGCGGCGGCCCCGGGATCATGGAAGCGGCCAATCGCGGGGCCCACGCGGGAGCATCGCCCGCCGTCGGACTCAATATCTCGCTGCCCAATGAGCAGACGGGCAATCCCTATCAGGACATCGCGGTCGATTTCCGCTACTTCTTCGCTCGCAAGATGATGTTCGTGCGCTTCGCGTCGGCGTACGTGATCCTGCCTGGCGGATTCGGCACGCTCGATGAGTTGTTCGAGGTGCTCACGCTGGTGCAGACCGGCAAGAGCCGGCGCATTCCGGTGATCCTGGTCGGCGGCGAATACTGGCGCGGCCTGCTGGATTGGATGCGTGACAAGCTGGTCGGCGAGGGAACGATCAACGCCGCAGACATGAACCTGCTCGAGGTAATCGAGGAACCGGCGGCGATCGTCGATGCCATATTTGCGTTCTACGAAAGCCGCGGCTTCGAGCCCAGCCACGAGGAGCGCGAACGAATGCTGAACCTCTGACGCGGGCCCCGGGCCTGCGCCGACCGGCGCAAATACTTCCGGCGACGGTGGCGACGGCGCCTTTGGTAGAATTGGTGCCAATCCCGACGGGCTCTTGCGATTCCATGTTGCTCCTGCGTTCCGGCATCATCGCCTTCGTGGCTTTCGCATATGCCGCGTCGGCTTCGGCACAGCCCGCGCCGCCGGCGCCTGCGGAATCCGCGCTGCCTCCGCCGCTGCGGGCGGAGAGCGCGGCGACCGATCCGGAACTCGAACCGCAGGTGACGATCATCAGGCGCGACGGCGAGACGTTCGAGGAAGTCCGCGTCAATGGCGAGCTGCGCTATATCAAGGTGACGCCCCGGCTCGGCCCACCCTACTACCTGGTGCCGAACGGCAGCAGCCCGACCTTCATCCGCCGGGAATCGCTTGACTTCGGGTTGGTGCCGCCCATGTGGCTCCTGTTCTCCTGGTGAGCTGATCCGCAACGCTTCGATCAACCCGGCCCGTGTCCCCGGGCACGACCGGATTTCGCATGTCCGTCTACACTCCAGTCACCGCTTCCGAACTCGATGCATGGCTCGCCCGTTACGCGGTGGGCGGCCTCGTCGACCTGCAGCCGATCGCCTCGGGCATCGAGAACACCAACTATTTCGCGACGACCGATCGCGGCCGATTCGTGCTCACCCTCTACGAGCGCCTGCCGGCAACCGAGTTGCCGTTCTACCTCAACCTGATGGCGCATCTGGCGCGATCCGGCGTCGCGGTTCCTGCACCGGAAGCGGATCGGACCGGCGCGTTGTTTTCGATGCTCAACGGCAAGCCGGCAAGCCTGGTCGCGCGCATTGACGGCACGCCGGTCGAGTATCCCGATCCCGAGCATTGCGCGCAGGTCGGCACCGCGCTCGGTCAACTGCACGTGGCCTCCCAGACCTACGGCGCCCGCCTGACCAACCGCCGCGGTCCAGCGTGGTGGCGACAGGCGGCGCGGGCGGTCAAGTCGTTTCTCGACCCCGGCCAGGTGGCGCTGCTGGATGGCGAGATCGCCTTTCAAACGGGGTTTGGCCGGGGCAAACTGCCAAAGGGCGCGATTCACGGCGACCTTTTCTGGGACAACGTGCTTTTTGCCGGCAACCGTGTCGCAGGCATCATTGATTTTGGTTTCGCAGCAACCGATTTCTATGCCTTCGATCTCGCCGTCACCGTCAACGACTGGTGCGTCATGGACTCGAACTCCGGCGCGCTTGATCCGGCGCTGGTCGCGGCGCTGGTTGGCAATTACGATGCCGTGCGTCCGCTTGCGGCGGACGAGCGCGATGCCTGGCCGTCGCTGTTGCGCGCGGCCGCTCTTCGCTTCTGGCTTTCCAGGCTGTACGACATGCACCTGCCGCGCCCGGGCGAACTCATCCACGCTCACGATCCCGCGCACTTCGAGCGCATTCTTCGCGATCGCGCGGGACAGCCTGCCCGCCTGCCGCCATTGCGAGTAGAGAACCGATGAGCAACGTGCCCCGCGAGTTCGTGTTCAACCGCTATCCGGCCCGGCAGGGCATGGTATGGCTGGCCAACGCCTTCACGATGTTCCGGCAGCAGCGTCTGGCCTGGGTGGTGCTGCTCCTCGCCTACTACCTCGCACTGCTGATGCTGCGCGCGATCCCGTTCCTCGGTCCCTATGCAATGACCGTGATGAAGCCGGTGTTCGCGGTCGGCCTGCTGGCGGCGGCATGGACGCAGGAACGCGGTTCGCCGCCAGGGCTGTCGCATCTGTTCCAGGGATTCCGCGCCAACATCTGGGCGCTGCTGCCCGTCGGCGTCTTCTACGTTGTCGGAATCACGCTGGCCGTGTTCGCGTCATCGCTGGTGGACGGGGGCAAGCTGCTCGAGCTGCTGGAAGCCGGCGGTTCGCTGACCGAGGAAAGACTCACCGCCACGCTTGCCGAACCATCGCTTCAGTTCGCGATGCTGTTTTCCGCGCTGCTGTCGATTCCGGTGGTGATCGCCACCTGGTGGGCGCCCGCGCTGATCGTGTTCCAGGACGCCGGTCCCGGCGCCGCGCTGGCTGCCAGCCTGCGCGCCGCGATGGCGAACTGGAAACCGCTCGCCGTCTATGCGCTGGGGGTGTTTTTCTACGGTGTCGTCGTGCCGGGGTTGGCCATTGGCCTGCTGGCACTGGTCATCCCGCCGCCTGCCGGGCAATTGCTGCTGGTAGCGCTGCTGCTTCCCTATTCGCTGTTCTTCGCTGCGACACTGCATATTTCCGATTATGTAAGTTATCGCGACGTGTTCCACGCCGGCGAGACACTCGCGCCGCTGACTTCGGCGTAGCAGCTTCCAGGGCCGAACGCCGCGCCGCGCCCCAATCGTAGGCGTTTTCGTCGGTCAGGCGGCTTCCAGCTTGGCGTATTCCAGCGCCAGCCACTTCACGCCGGCATCGCGAAAATTGACCTGTACTCGCGCATCGGCGCCACGCCCCTCGGCATCGACGATGACACCGGCGCCGAAACGCGCATGCCTGACGCTCTGGCCGATACGCCATCCCGGCGCCGCCGGCGTGGCCTGCGGCGCGGAGGCGCTCTGGCCCCAGTCGGCGACGTCGTAGCCGGAGGCGCGACGCCGGTGCGGTGACAGCCACTGCAGCAGCTCCGGTGGCAGTTCGCCGACGAAACGCGACGGGATGTTGTAGCGGGTCTGCCCGTGCAGCATCCGCGACTGCGCGTGCGTCAGGTACAGGCGGCGACGGGCACGGGTGATGGCAACGTACATGAGCCGTCGCTCTTCCTCGAGGCCGTCCGCCTCCGACAGGCTGTTCTCGTGCGGAAACAGCCCCTCCTCGAGACCGGTGACGAACACCGTGTGAAACTCGAGTCCCTTGGCGGAGTGCACGGTCATCAGTTGCAACGCGGGCCTGCCTTCGGCCGCCTGCGTCTCGCCGGCCTCGAGCGCCGCATGCGCGAGAAACGCGGTCAACGGATCGGTGGCGCCTTCCGCTGCGCCGTCGACGGGAATCTCCACCTCGGGCTCGACCCGGTCGCTGAGCATCGGCGCATCGGCAGCAAGTTCGGCCTCGCGCACGAAGCTCTCGGCGGCGCTCACCAGCTCGGCCAGGTTGTCGACGCGATCCTGGCCTTCCTTTTCGTTCCTGAAATGCGCAATGAGTCCCGACGCCTCGACAACGTGCTCGACCGCCTCCGGCAACGGCAATCCGCGCGTCGCCGCGCGCAGGCCCTCGATGAGTCGAACGAATCCGGCAAGCGCCGCGCCTGCCTTGCCGGACAGCGCGCCGGAGGCCGCCGTCTGCCACAGCGACGCGCCCTGGCCACGCGCCTTGCCCTGCAGCGATTCCAGCGTGCGCGCGCCGATGCCGCGCGGCGGAAAATTGACCACCCGCAGGAATGCCCCCTCGTCTTCAGGCGCCGCGATCAGGCGCAGGTAGGCGAGCGCATGCTTGACCTCGGCGCGTTCGAAGTAGCGCATGCCGCCGTAGACGCGATACGGTAGTCCGGCGGAGAACAGCGCATGTTCGAGCACGCGCGATTGCGCGTTGGATCGATAAAGCAGCGCGACCTGGTCCAGCGCCACGCCGTCGGCGTCCAGCCCCTTGACAACGTCGACAATGAACGCCGCCTCGTCCTGGTCCGAAGGCGCCGCGAACGCGCGCACGGGCTCGCCCTCGCCCTCGCTGGTCCACAGGTTCTTCCCCAGCCGGGCCTGATTGTGGCGGATCAGCGTATTGGCGGCGTCGAGAATGTTCCCATGCGACCGGTAGTTCTGCTCGAGCTTGATCAACGTCACCGGCGTCTCCGCCGTGGCGAAGTCGCGTTCGAATTGCTGCATGTTGGCGACCTTGGCGCCGCGGAACGCATAGATCGACTGGTCGTCGTCGCCGACCGCCAGCACTGCGGCATCCGGTCCGGCAAGCTGGCGCAACCACTTGTACTGCAGCGTGTTGGTGTCCTGGAATTCGTCGACCAGCAGGTGCGAGAAGCGGCGCCGGTAATGACCACGCAGCGCATCGTTGCCCGCCAGCAGCTCGTAACTCCTGAGCAGCAGTTCGGCGAAGTCGACCACGCCCTCGCGCTGGCACATGGCGTCGTAGAGTGCGTAGTGCTCGACTTGGCGGCGGGTGAATTCGTCGCCGGCCTCGACCATGTTCGGACGCAGTCCCTCATCCTTGGCGCCGGCGATGAACCACTGCAGCTGTCTGGGCGGATAGCGGTCGTCGTCGATGTTGTGCGCGCGGTACATGCGCTTGATCAGCGACAGTTGGTCCTGGGTATCCAGGATCTGGAAGAGTTGCGGCAGGTTGGCGTCGCGATGGTGGGCGCGCAGCATCCGGTTGCACAGGCCGTGGAAGGTGCCGATCCACATACCGCGCGTGACTACCGGCGTCGCCGCCGACAGCCGCAACAGCATTTCCTTGGCCGCCTTGTTGGTGAAGGTGACGGCAAGGATCGCCAGCGGGCCCGCCTGCCCGGTGGCGAGCAGCCAGGCGATGCGCGTGGTGAGCACGCGTGTCTTGCCGCTGCCCGCGCCGGCGAGGATCAGCGCCGAAGTGTGCGGCAGCGTCACGGCGGCGAGCTGCTCGGCGTTCAGGTTTTCGAGAAGTGGATTGGTGGTCATGGGCATGCGCCGTCGAAGCGGCGATGATAGCCCGAGAGCGTCCGATCCCGCGCCGCAGGGACTCCCGGCTATAATTGTGCGTTCTCCACGACCGCCTCCGGATCGCTTCCATGCCGCGCGCCCCCGCCGGTCCGCCCGCCGCCAATTCCGCCACGCTGCGGGCCTTCGTCCACCTGATCCGGTCGGCGGCGCCCTATGTGCATGCGTTCCGCGGCAAGACCTTCGTCATCGCCTTCGGCGGCGAGGTGGTCGCGGACGACGAATTTCTCGGCGTAGTCCACGATCTCAACCTGCTG
Organism: uncultured beta proteobacterium; assembly: GCA_963712105.1. GTDB lineage: Bacteria > Pseudomonadota > Gammaproteobacteria > Burkholderiales > Casimicrobiaceae > VBCG01. The sequence continues at coordinate 379,988 of CAVQGR010000004.1, read as the reverse complement.
CACAGCCTGGGCATGCGCCTCGTCGTCGCGCACGGCTGCCGTCCGCAGGTCGAGGCGATCCTCGAGGCTCAGCGAATTCCCAACCGCTACGCCAACGGCGTGCGCATCACTGATGCCGACGCGATGGATTGCGTTCTCGAAGCGGCCGGGCAGGTCCGCGCGCGCATCGAAGCGCTGCTGTCACTCGGCCTCGCCAATTCGCCGATGGCCGGTGCGCGTAACCGGGTGTCGAGCGGCAACTACCTGACGGCAAAGCCCATGGGGGTGGTCGACGGCACGGACATGCTGCTGACCGGCGAGGTCCGCCGCATCGATACCGAGGCCATCCAGCAGCGCCTCGATGACGGCGACATCGTGCTCATTTCGCCCATCGGCTATTCGCCGACCGGAGAAATCTTCAACCTGACGGTCGAGGAAGTGGCGACACAGGTGGCGGTCCGGCTGGAGGCGGCGAAACTGGTGTTCCTGATCAACGCCGACGGCGTGCGCAACGGCCGCCGCAAGCTGCTGTCCGACCTGTCCACCACCGAGGCCGAGGCACTTCTGGCGAAACGCGAAAAACTTGAACCCGATGTGCAACTCTACCTGCCTGCCGCCATCCGTGCGTGCAACAACGGCGTCAAGCGCGCGCACCTGATCTCGAGGCGGCACGACGGCGCGCTGTTGCTGGAGCTGTTCACCCGCGACGGCGTCGGCACGATGATCGCATCGACACCGCTCGCGCATATGCGTAATGCGACCATCGACGATGTCGGCGGCATTCTCGGCATCATCGAACCGCTGGAGGAGCAGGGCGTGCTGGTGCGCCGCTCGCGCGAACGGCTGGAAAGCGAGATTGAGCGCTTCGTCGTCGCCGAGTACGACGGGCGGATCATCGGCTGCGCGGCGCTCTACGCATTCCCTGCCGACAATCTCGGCGAACTCGCCGCGCTCGCCGTGGAGCCGGATTTCCGCCGCGAAGGTTATGGTGAGGCGCTGATGCGCGAAATCGAGGGCCGCGCGCGCAAGCTCAAGCTCGGGGAACTGTTCGTGCTGACCACCAGGACCGCGCACTGGTTTCTGGAGCGCGGCTTCCGCCATGCCACCATCGCCGACCTGCCGCAGCACAAGCAGGCGCTCTACAACTTCCAGCGCAAGTCGCTGGTCTATCGCAAACAGCTGTGAGGAACCACCGATGGCACGCATGATTCATTGCATCAAGCTCGACCGCGAGGCCGAGGGGCTGGACTTCCCTCCCTATCCCGGGGAACTCGGCAAGCGCATCTACGAAAGCGTCTCCAAGGAAGCATGGGCGCAGTGGCTGCGTCACCAGACGATGCTGGTCAATGAGAATCGCCTGTCGCTCGCCGACGTACGCGCCCGCAAGTGGCTGGCCGAACAGATGGAAAAGCATTTCTTCGGCGGCGGCGCGGAGATGCCGCAGGGTTATGTGCCGCCGAGCGCGTGAGTTCCGGCGGGCGGATTCAACCGGTCGATGCAACACACTAGACGCCATTGCGGCAGAAGGAGTGTTGCAGATGAAGAGAAGACCGCGCGTTTACTACTCGGCCAGCCAGCAGGCACTCATGTGGGAGCATTGGCGTAAGGGTGAGACGCTCCATCAGATTGCCCGACTGTTTGATCGTTACCACTCGTCGGTACACCGCATTCTGGCTGAGTCCGGCGGGATAGGCCCAGCCAAACGGTGCCGGTCAAGGTCGGCGTTGACGTTGATCGAGCGTGAGGAAATCTCGCGCGGCATAGTGGAAGGCCGGTCGACCCGCACTATCGCAGTGGTACTCGGTCGCGCGCCGTCTGCGATCAGTCGCGAGATTCGACGCAACGATGGCCCGCAAGGCTATCGGGCTAGCACGACCGACCAGGCGGCGTGGGATCGAGGCTGTCGCCCGAAGGTCTGTACACTGGCGCAGCACCGAGAGTTGGCCCAGGTCGTGGCAAGCAAACTGCGCCTGGAGTGGTCGCCCGAACAGATTGCCGGCTGGCTGAAGCGTTCCAACCCCGATGACGAAGCCCTTCTGGTGTCTCACGAGACGATCTATCGCAGCCTGTTCATCCAGGCACGCGGCGCTCTGAAGAAGGCGCTGATGGCGCACTTGCGGCGCACCCGAGGCATGCGTCGTTCGCGCCACCATACGCATAAGACCAGCATCCACGGACAAATCACTGACGCGGTATCGATCAACGAGCGTCCTCTCGCAGTCGAAGACCGCGCACTTCCTGGTCACTGGGAAGGCGACCTGTTGTTCGGCAGTAAAAATAGTTAGATCGCGACACTCGTCGAATGTCAATCACGCTACGTGATGCTGCCGAAGGTCGGAAAGAAGGATACTGAGACAGTCGTCAACACGCTCATCAAGCATGCACACTAACTGCCTCGCCAACTGTACCGATCGCTGACCTTGGACCGCGGCAAAGAGATGGCCGATCATCGACGCTTTACGCTCGCCACGGACATCAAGGTGTACTTCTGTGATCCCCGGAGCACTTGGCAACGCGGATCAAATGAGAATGCGAATGGCCTGTTGAGGCAATATTTGCCAAAGGGGATCGACGTCTCAGGGTATACGCAGTCCAAGCTCAATGCGATCGCCCAGCGTCTCAACGAACGACCAAGGAAGACGCTGCAATACGAAACTCCAGCTCAACGATTTCATCAGGCTATTGCGTTGACCGGTTGAATCCGCCACCCTGAGCGATCGTTCGAGAATTCGAATGGCGATTGCGTGTCGAGGAATCTTACAGTTTTTCCTCGATCGCCTGCCTTCAACCCGCTAAGCGGCTGTTTCTATGAGGCAGAGCATCGTGGCGCGCAACTTGCGTAAGGATCTCTCTGCCGGTTGTCCGGGTAACAACAACCAAGATCGAGGCGAGCATGAGCAACACGCGAAGATTCGTTTTGCATCTGTCCGCGGCCTCTATTTTGCTTGGCATTGCTCCGGTGGCCTCTGCGGACATTACCGTTCAACTCGTGAGCATCACACCGTACGCAGCTACGTCGGAGCTCGACTACATGTGGAGATTCAGCGTGACGGCTCCCGCAACCGATTACTTCCGGGCTGCTAATATTCTAGAAACTCCTTATCAAGGCGCCTATTTCACCATTTACGATCTCCCGGAAACCTTGGTTAGCGTATACGCGCCAGACACGGTATGGTCAGCATCGTCTGGTCTCCTCGGTCTTACCCCTCCTTATCTGTCTGTGGAACAGCTATCACTGATATCCGATCAGAGTAACCTCAGCAATGTCACTTTTCGATTCTTCGGGGACTCCGCGACCGATAGGATGTTCGCTCCCGAAGCAGTGGGAGGCAAGGAGTTCGGCATTCTTTTGACTACCGACACCCCGCCAGCAGTCGGTAAGTATTCGTGGCAGAACTTCGACAGCGAAACCAACAAAGTACCGCAACGCGGCGTTGGGACCTACGGTTCAGGCAGCGGCAACGGTAACGGTAACGGCGGTGTCGTCCCCGAACCTGGCTCGCTCGCTCTTCTCGGGCTCGGCCTCGCGGGTCTCGCGGCGTCGCGTCGGCGCCGACAGTAATTGGCGTCACTCTCGGGTAACGCTTCGTGTAGACCTCGCTGCGGGGTCTGTTCCTTCTGCGTTTGGGGCCAGCTCCGGTCGCGGCTGTCAGTTGCATCGCGTTCCACCAGAAACAACGCTCTAAGAGCTCACAGCTAGCGGGCGCGGAGTTTTGATTCCGGAAATCGCCACAAGCTTTCCCGAGAGCCGTTTTTGGCGGATCTCGGCCGGTCACGAGCAATAAGGTGCGGGCTTCGTCCTGAATTGGGCTGTCTCGCGCTGGTAGACTAGGTCGCATGGATACGCCCCCGATCAGCCGTTACCCCGTCCCGCAGCTCGACGACCTCCCCGACGACATCCGCGCCCGCATTCTGGCCGTGCAGGACAAGGCCGGCTTCGTGCCCAATGTGTTCGCCACGCTGGCGCACCGGCCCGACGAATTCCGCGCCTTCTTCGCCTACCACGACGCGCTGATGGAGCGCGACAGCGGCCTCTCCAAGGCCGAGCGCGAGATGATCGTCGTCGCCACCTCCGGCGCCAACGACTGCCTGTACTGCATCGTCGCGCACGGCGCGATCCTGCGCATCTACGCGAAGAATCCGTTGGTCGCCGACCAGGTCGCGGTCAACTACCGCAAGGCCGACATTGGCGAGCGGCAGAAGGCGATGCTCGCCTTCGCGATGAAGGTGGCGCAGGACAGCAGCAACATCGACGATGCGGATTTCGCCGCGCTCACACCACACGGCTTCAGCGCCGAGGACGCCTGGGACATCGGCGCGATCGCCGCGTTCTTCGCGCTGTCCAACCGCATGGCCAGCCTGATCGCCATGCGTCCCAACGATGAATTCTTCGCAATGGGGCGGCTGCCGCGCAACAAGTGAGCGTGGCGACCCGGGGATGCAAGCGGGCGGCCTTCGCCGCCCGTCTTGCTTGCGGCGCGCGGGAAACTAGAGGTTGAGCTTGAACCAGGCCATCATGCGGCCCCAGGCCTCTTCCGCCTGCACCTTGCGGTAGCTCGGCCGGTAGTCGGCGTTGAACGCATGCGGCGTGTCCGGATAGATCACGTGCTCGGACTTGGCGTTGCCCGCGGCCTTCAGCGCCGCGAACATCTTCTCGACCGTGTCGTTGGGGATGCCGCCGTCGGCACCGCCGTAGAGACCCAGCACCGCAGCCTTGATCTGCGGCGCCACGTCGATCGCCGTCTTGTCGCCGGCATGATAGGCGCGAGCGGTCGGTCCGTACCAGGGCACCGCCGCCTTCACCGCCGGGTTGTGCGCCGCATACATCAGCACGGTGCGCCCGCCCCAGCAGAAGCCGGTGATGCCCAGGCGTGCAGTCTCCGCCTTGCCTGTCCCCTTGGCGTAGTCGACACAGGCGTCGAGGTCGCCCATGACCTGCGCGTCCGGCACCTTGGCGACGATTTCAGACATCAATTTCGGAATGTCCGTGTACTTGGTCGGGTCACCCTGGCGCGCATAGAGTTCCGGCGCGATGGCAAAATAGCCTGCCTTGGCGATGCGGCGGCAGACATCTTTGATGTGCTCGTGCACGCCAAAGATTTCCTGCACGACCAGCACAACCGGGAAATTGCTTCCCGTCGCCGGCATCGCGCGATAGGCCGGCAACTCGCCGCCCTTGGTGGGCACCTTGACCTCGCCTGCAACCAGACCGTCGGTGGAGGTGGCGATGGTCTGCGCGGTCACCGGCATCACGGCCATGGCAAAACCTGCGCCGAGTGTGGTCACGACGAAGCTGCGCCGGTCGACATTGCGCGCGCCAAGCAGGCTCCTGAGTTCGAGTTCAATAACGTCATTCAATTCATCCTCCAGAATGAAAATGCACGCATGACTGCGTGCGGGATTCGGGATCGCCGTCCGGATGTCCGGAGATGCAGCGGTTCAGGCTTCGTGTACGACCTGCCCGCTCACCAGCGTCCAGCGTACCTTGCCCGGGACCTCGAGTCCCAGGAATGGCGTGTTCTTTCCCTGACTCTTGAGCACATTCTCCTCGACCCGCCAGTAGCGCTGCGGATCGAACACGCAAACATCCGCCGCCGCACCCACCGCGAGATGACCCGCACCCTTCGGCAGCAGCTTCGCCGGTTCGCTGGTGATCCGGGCCAGCGCCGCGGGCAGCGAAACGCCGTCCTCGGCAGCCCATTTGAGCGTCAGCGGCAGCAACAGTTCCAGCCCGATAGCGCCAGGTTCGGCCTCCGCAAAGGGCACCAGCTTGGCGTCGTCATCGACCGGCGCATGGTCCGAGCAGATCGAGTCGATGGTGCCGTCGGCGACGCCCGCGCGCAGCGCTGCGCGGTCGCGCGACGTGCGCAACGGGGGCACGAAATTCGCGTTGGCATCGAACCAGCCGATGTCGACGTCGCACAGGTGCAGGTGGTGGACGGCGACGTCGCAGGTCACCGCCATGCCCACCCGCTTGGCCTCGCGAATCAGCTCGACGCTTCCGGCCGCGGACAGACGGGTTACGTGCACGCGCACGCCGGTCTCGCGCGCCAGCGACAGGATCGTCATCAGCGCGATCGTCTCCGCCACCGCCGGGATGCCGGAGAGTCCAAGGCGAGTCGCCACCTCACCGTCATGCGCGACGCCGCCGCGCCCCAGATGCGGATCTGCCGCTCGCAACCAGAGGCGGTGCCCGAAGGTCGATGCGTATTCCATCGCTCGACAGAGAAGCGCGGTGTCGACCAACGGCACGTCGGCGTGCGAGAAGGCGACGCAACCCGCCTCGGCCAGCTCGCCCATTTCGGTCAGCGTGGTGCCTTGCAGCTGGACCGACAGCGCACCGACCGGATACACATGCGCCTGGTTAAGCGAACGGGCGCGGTGTTTCAGCATCTCCACCAGCCCAGGCTCGTCCAGCGGCGGATCGGTATCGGGCGGACAGGCGAGGCTGGTCACGCCGCCGGCGATTGCCGCTTCCATTTCCGATTCAAGCGTGGCCTTGAACTCGAGCCCCGGCTCGCGCAGCCGCGCACAGAGATCGATCAGCCCCGGTGCCACCACCAGTCCGGTCGCATCGAGCACGCGGTTGGCGTGCCAGCCCGCGGGAGCATCGCCGATTGACACGACCTTGCCGGCGGCAATGTACAGCGACGCCTTGCAATCGACACCGTTCGCCGGGTCGATCAGGCGGCCATTGGCGATCTCGATCTTCATCGGTTGCCCGCGATGATGCTCATCACCGCCATGCGCACGGCGATGCCGAAGGTGACCTGCGGCAGGATCACGCTGCGCGCGCCGTCGGCCACCGCGGAATCGATCTCCACGCCCCGGTTCATCGGCCCCGGGTGCATGACGATCACGTCCGGCTTCGCCCGCGCGAGCTTCTCCGGCGTCAAGCCGTAATTCTTGAAGTACTCACCAGCCGACGGCAGCAGCGCGCCCTTCATCCGTTCGCTCTGCAGACGCAGCATGACCACCGCGTCGCAACCCGCAAGTCCTTCGCGCATGTCGTGGAACACACGAACGCCCATCGCTTCGACCGCAACTGGCAACAGCGTCTTCGGCCCGATCACCCGCACCTCGGGCGTTCCCAGCGTGGTGAGTCCGTGGATCAGCGACCGGGCGACGCGCGAATGCAGTACGTCGCCGACGATCGCGACCGTGAGATTGTGGAAGTCCTTCTTGTAGTGGCGGATCGTGTACAGGTCGAGCAGCCCCTGCGTCGGATGCGCGTGGCGGCCGTCGCCGGCGTTGATCACGTGCACGTGGCTGCGCGCCTGCGCGTTCAGATGCGCGGCGATCATGTGCGGCGCGCCGGACTGGGCATGCCGGACGACGAAGATGTCGGCGTCCATCGCCACCAGGTTGTCGACGGTGTCGAGCAGCGTCTCGCCCTTGCTGGTCGACGACGCGCCGATGTTCAGGTTGATGACGTCCGCCGAAAGGCGCTTGGCGGCAATCTCGAAGGTCGTGCGCGTGCGCGTCGAGTTCTCGAAAAACAGGTTGAATACCGCCTTGCCACGCAGCAGCGGCACCTTCTTGACCTCGCGCTCGGCGATCGAGACGAACGGATCGGCGGCGTCGAGAATCTGACGGATCACTTCGACCGGCAGCCCTTCGAGCGTCAGCAGGTGCGTGAGTTCGCCATTGGCGTTGAGTTGCGGGTTCATGGCCCCCCGCGCCTTGCCCATGCGCAGGCCGGTGCGGCCGAGGCGCTCATGAATCCACCTTCTCGGCAGCGATGCACAGCCGGTCATCCTCGCGCGACACGACAACCGACAGCTCGCGGGCAACCGCCAGCCGCACGCCGCAGTACGTTGGCTCCACCGGCAGTTCGCGGCCACCACGGTCGACCAGGACCGCAAGCTCGATGCGCGCCGGCCGGCCAAAGTCGAACAGCTCGTTGACCGCCGCGCGCACGCTGCGTCCCGTGTACAGCACGTCGTCGATGAGCACGATGTTCGCCCCCTCGACGTCGAATGGCAGTTCGGTACGCTTTGCGCCACCCTTCAGCCCCACCCGCGAGTAATCGTCGCGATAGTAGGACACGTCGATGTATCCCAGCGGATGCTCGCCAGGAACCAGCGTCGCCAGCCGCTGCGCCAGCCATGCGCCGCCCGAATAGATGCCGACGAACGCAGCGTCATGGGCGATCGCGCCGCGCATCCGTTCGACCAGTGCGGCAAGCGCCGCCTCGCCGTCAGGAATCTGTTCTGCCGTCATCATCGAGCCAGCCCTGGAGAATGATCTGCGCGGCGATCTCGTCGCGCGCTGCTCGGCCGCCCCGACCGGCGCCCGCCACATCCAGCGCGGCCTGCGCGGCCTGCGTCGTGTGGCGTTCGTCTGCGGTGGAAACAGGCAGCCCGTAGCACTCGGACAAGGTCTGCGCGAAGCGTTGCGCCTGCCTGGTCATCGCGTGCGGCGTGCCGTCGGCATGCACCGGAATGCCCACGACCAGTCGCTCCGGCTGCCACTCGTCGATCAACGCCGTGATTGCCGCGAAGTGCGAATCGCTGCCGCGCTGCACAATCGTCGTCAACGGGCGCGCCGATCGCGTCAAGGTGTTGCCGATGGCCACGCCGATGCGCCGCGTGCCGAAATCGAACGCGAGCACGGTGGCGGGTGGGCGATGGGCGGCCACGCGTCACGCGTGCCCTGCGCCCTCGGACAAACGGCTGAAATCGATCCCCAGCAGCTGCATCGCGGCGGACAGACGCTGCTCAGCGGGCAGATCGAACAGGACGTCGGTGTTGGCAGCGACGGTGAGCCAGGCGTTCTGCCCAAGCTCTTCCTCCAGCTGACCCGCCGACCAGCCGGCATAGCCAAGCGATACGAATACGTCCTTCGGTCCGTCGCCGCGTCCGACCGCCTCGAGCACGTCCTTGGACGTGGTGAGTCCCAGCTCGTCGCTCACCGCCAGCGTCGATTGCCAGTTGCCCAGCGGCCGATGCAGCACGAAGCCACGATCGACCTGAACCGGCCCGCCGTAGTGGACCGGCAGCGCGCGCAGGTCATCATCGGCGAGCGGCACGCGGATCTGGTCGAACAGCGTCGACAGCGTCATGTCGATGGGCTTGTTGACGACGATGCCCAGCGCGCCGTCCCTGTTGTGTTCGCACACGTAGGTCAACGAGTGCGCGAAATGCGGATCGGCCATGGCCGGCATGGCGATCAGGAAGTGGTGGGTCAGGTTCACGGATTCGCCCATTGCGAGGAATTGTAATCGCATGGGGGGTACGCCACAATGAAGCGGCTTAAGTCTGCACCCGAATTCCAACCCCGACCCGACGCCGGGCACCGATCCGCCAGCCAATGCCGGACAGCCATCCATGTTTCGCGAAGCGCGCCCTGTGCATGTTGGCGGTGGCACTGTTGCCATTGACACCACCGGCGGGCGCCGGGCTCACGCTGATGCACGGCCATGCCGATTCGACCAGCGCCGTCGTCTGGATCATGACCGACGCACCTGGTCCCGTCGAGGTGACGTGGCTTCCTCCCGGCAGCCAGCGGCAACGGGAATTGCGGCTCGAGGCCCTGGTTGCGAACGGCAACGTCGCGGTCGCCCGGCTCACCGGCCTCGTACCGGGACAGCCGCAGGCCTATCGGGTGAACGGCGACGGCGAGCGCAGGGAAGGCGTCGTCCGTACGCTGCCGGCATGGTCGGCGGGCGACCCGGCGCCGGCGTTCACTCTGGCCATCGGTTCATGCTTCTATCTATCCGCCGAATACCCGGCCAAGGGTCCGCGTGACTATGGTGGAGGTTACGCAGTCTTCGACGCCATCGCCGCCGCAAAACCCGATGCCATGCTCTGGCTGGGCGACAATGTCTACCTGCAGGCGCCGGACTTCGCTGATCCGGACGCGATGGCGGCACGCTATCGGCGGCAACGAAGTTTCGAGCCGCTGCAAAAGCTTCTGACGGCAACCGCGCACGTTGCGATCTGGGACGACCACGACTACGGCCCCAACAATGCCGGCGCAAGCTACCCGCTGAAGCGCGCCAGCCTCGAACTTTTCAGGCGCTATTGGCCGAATCCGGAGTCCGGTTTGCCCGAGGTCCCCGGGACCTTCGGCCAGGTCCGTTACGGCGACATCGACGTATTCCTGCTCGACGACCGCTGGTATCGCGCCCCCGATCGATCGCCGAACGAGCCGGGCAAGACCATGCTGGGTACCGCGCAGCTCGACTGGCTGCGCCAGGCGCTGCTCGCCTCGCGCGCACCGGTCAAGCTGATCGCCGGCGGCAGCCAGTTCCTGAATCGCTCGAATCGCTTCGAAGGTTGGAATCACTTTGCCGCCGAGCAGCAGGCTTTTCTCACCTTTCTGCTCGAACGGCGGATCGAGGGCGTCGTATTCCTCTCCGGCGACCGGCATTTCAGCGAGTTGCTCAGGATCGAGCGGCCCGGCGCCTATCCGCTGTACGAGTTCACCTCCAGCCCGCTGACATCGCGGCCGTGGGCCAAGATCGACCGCGCCGAATACGACAACCCCGACCTGGTCCCGGGAACGCTGGTTGGCAAGCGCCAATTCGGCCTGGTCCGTGCAAACGGCGCGGGCGACCGACGCTCGATCACGCTGGAGAGCCATGACACCTCCGGCACGTTGCTCTGGCGCCACGAGATCCCGGTGCGCGCGCTGACCCATCCACGCCGGTGACCAGGTGACGAACGACGCACGGCGCTACGACAGCGCGCTGGTCTGGTTCCGGCGCGATCTGCGCGACTTCGACCACGCGGCGCTGCATCGCGCGCTGGCCGAGTCGCGCCGCGTGTGGTGCGCATTCGTGTTCGACCGCGAAATCCTCGATGCCCTGCCGGACCCGGCCGACCGGCGCGTCGAATTCATTCACGACAGCGTGGCGGAACTCGCCGCGTCGCTGCGCGCACAGGGCGGCGGCCTGCTGGTACGCCATGCCTTCGCGCGCGCCTGCGTTCCGGAGCTCGCCACCGCCCTCGGCGTGGACGCGGTCTACGCCAATCACGACCATGAGCCGGCGGCCTGCGCGCGCGACGCCGCGGTGGCGCAGGCGCTCTCGACCGCGGGCGTGGCCTTCCATACCTCCAAGGATCACCTGATCTTCGAGCGCGGCGAGATCCTCACCGCCGCGGGACAGCCGTATTCGGTGTTCACACCCTATCGCAACGCCTGGCTGCGCGATCTCACCCCGTCGCATATCGCGTCCCGCCCGGTCGCGCAACATGCGCAGGTGCTCGCGCCGGTGCCGGCCGGCGTGGACGCCGCCTTGCCGGGACTCGAGGCCATGGGCTTCGCGCGCACCAATCTCCGGCAACTTGGCGTGCGCCCCGGCATGTCCGGCGGCGCCGCGCTGTTCGAGGATTTTCGCTCACGCATCGACGCCTACCGCGAGGCCCGCGACTTCCCCGCGCGCAAGGGCCCATCCTATCTCTCCGTCCATCTGCGCTTCGGCACGGTGTCGATCCGTGAACTGGCGGCCTTTGCGAACGCATGCGCGATGGGGCCCGGCGGCGAGGGCGCGGCGACCTGGCTGTCGGAACTGATCTGGCGCGAGTTCTACGCCCAGATCCTGTGGCACCACCCGCGGGTCGTCGGCACAAGCTTCAAGTCCCAGTACGCCGATCTCGAGTTTCCGAACGATCGCGCGCTGTTCGCCGCCTGGTGCGCCGGCGCTACCGGCTACCCGCTGGTCGACGCGGCGATGCGCCAGCTGAACGCCACCGGCTACATGCACAACCGGCTGCGCATGGTCACCGCATCCTTCCTGGTCAAGGACCTGCTGGTCGACTGGCGCTGGGGTGAGCGCGTGTTCGCGCAGCGGCTGATCGACTACGACCTGGCATCGAACAACGGCGGCTGGCAGTGGGCCGCCTCGACCGGTTGCGACGCGCAGCCGTACTTTCGCATCTTCAACCCGGTAACGCAGTCACAGCGCTTCGATCCGGAAGGCCGGTTCATCCGTCGCTACGTTCCGGAACTCGCTGCCCTCGGCGACCGCGAGATCCATGCACCCTGGCTGGTCCCGATCGGGACCCAGCGCGAACGGGGTGTGGTCGTCGGCCGCGACTACCCTGCGCCAGTCGTCGACCACGCAAGCGCACGCGCGGCTGCGCTGCGCCTGTACAAGCGTGGCTGACACAACGCCAGCCACACCCGCCCGCCGGTCAGTCCTCCTCGTGACGCCGGTGCTTGGCGTACTCGGCGGCGAGCTGTTGCTGCTGATGCGGCGGCGCCTGCTCGTAGTGAGAGAGCGCCATCGACCACGCGCCCTGTCCACCAGTCATCGACTTCAACCGCGCAGCATAGCCCTCGAGCTCGGCCAATGGCGCCATGCCGGTGACCGCAAGGCTGTCGGCGCGCAGCGTCCGGGTGCCGGTCACCTGGCCCCGCCGCGAGGACAGGTCACCGGTCACATCGCCCATATTAGCGGCCGGGCAGTTGATCTCGACGCCGACCACCGGTTCGAGAATGATCGGGTGCGCCTTGGCAATGGCGTCGAGGAAGGCCTTGCGGCCCGCCGAAACAAAGGCCACTTCCTTCGAATCGACCGGATGGAATTTGCCGTCGTAGACATTCACCCGTACGTCATGCAGCGGGAATCCGGCCACCGGGCCGGAGGCGAGCACCTGTTCCACGCCCTTCTGCACCGCGGGAATCAGCGACGTCGGAATGGCGCCGCCCTTGACCGTGTTGACGAATTCGAAGCCGCCGCCGCGCGGCAGCGGCTCGACCTTCAGGTACACCTCGCCAAATTGGCCTGCGCCTCCGGTCTGTTTCTTGTGCCGGTGATGACCTTCGGCCGGGGCGGTGATGGTCTCGCGATAGGGGATGCGCGGCGGACGCGTCGTGACCTCGAGCTTGAACTGGCTCGACATGCGTTCGAGCACCGAGCGCAAATGCAGGTCGCCCAGACCCCAAAGCACGGTCTCGTTGAGCGTGGTGTCGTGCTCGATCACCAGCGTCGGATCCTCGGCGGTCATGCGCTGCAGCACTTCGGAAATGCGCTGCTCGTCGCCACGACGCTTGGGCTCGATCGCCACGCCGTGCATCGGCGCGGGAAACTCCAGTGGTTTCATGTGTATTTGATCTTCGTCGTGCGAGTCGTGCAGGACGCAGTCGAATTCGACCTCGTCGACCTTGGCAACCGCCGCCAGATCACCCGGGCCGACGCTGTCGACCTCGACGTTCTTGCCCCCCTGCAGCATGAACAGGTGGCCGACCTTGAACGGCTTGCGTCCATCGCCCACGAAAAGCTGGGTGTCACGGGTTACCGTGCCCTGATGCACGCGAAAGATGCCGAGCTTGCCCACGAACGGATCCACGACGACCTTGAATACGTGCGCCAGGACGTGCTGTTCGGGATCGGGTTCGGAATGGAACTCCTCCGCCGACGCGCCTTCTCCCTTGGTGAACAGGGGCGGATTGCCTTCGGCCGGATTCGGCAGCAGTCGGTCGAATATCTCCAGAATTTCAGCGATCCCCACCCCGCTGCGCGCCGAGACAAAGCATACCGGGACCAGATGACCTTCGCGCAGCGCCTTTTCGAAAGGCGCGTGCAACTGTTCCGGTTCGATCTCACCCTGCTCGAGGTAGATCGACATCAGCTCCTCGTCGACTTCGACAACCTGGTCGACCAGGGCGCGATGCGCCGCCTCGACCGAGGAAAAATCGGACTCGCCGGAAGGATTGAAAAAGCAGTCGACGACACGCTTGCCACCTTCCGCCGGCAGGTTGATCGGCAGGCACTCGCGGCCGAAAGCCGCCTGAATCGCCGCCAGCAATGCTGGCAGATCGACATTCTCGGCATCGATCTTGTTGACGATAACCAGCCGGCACAGCTTGCGCTTGGCCGCCCATTCCATCATCCGCGACGTGATCATCTCGATGCCCGACTGGGCGTTGATGACCACCGCAGCGGTTTCGACGGCGTCCAGCGCGCCGATGGACTGGCCGATGAAATCCGGAAACCCGGGAGTGTCGATCAGGTGTACCCGGGTGCCCTTGACCTCGAAATGCACCAGCGACGAGCGCAGCGAGTGCTGATACTGCTTCTCCATCGGGTCGAAGTCGCTGACCGTGGTGCCGCGCTCGACGCTGCCCGTTGCGGCGAGTGCGCCCGCACCGTTCAGCATGGCTTCGGTGAGCGTTGTCTTGCCGCAGGCGCCATGGCCGACGAGCGCGACCGTGCGAATGTCCTTCGTGGCGTAGTTCGCCATCCTCGTTCCCTCCAGGTTGGAATGGCCAATCTAGCCTATTCGCACACGAACGATGTTGTTGCGGCGCAATACTCCTGCGGGCTCCATATTCGTCCGGCGTGCGCGAAAGCGCCTGCGACCATCTTCTGCGCAATCGTACACCGGCGGGCTTCCCCGGGGTCGCGGCATCGACGCCAATGGTGGCTATTTCCCTGCGCTCCGCGGCTGTCGACCCCCTGAAATAGAACTGACGGACCGCCCCCAATGAAAACGGCACGGGGTTTCCGTGCCGTCGGCCGTCGGCCGGACCATCGCCGGGGAAAGGATCAGGCTGTGGCGCCCAGGCCGGTCATCTCGCGCAGATTGCGCAGCAATTCCTCTTCCTGGTACGGCTTGCCGAGATAGAGATCAACGCCGAGCTCGGCGGCGCGCTTGCGATGCTTTTCGGCCGTGCGCGAGGTAATCATGATGATCGGGATTCCGGACAGTCGCGCGTCACTCTTGATCGTCTTGGCGAATTCGAATCCATCCATCCGCGGCATCTCGATGTCCAGCAGGATGACGTCGGGGACCTGTTCGCTGAGAATCTGCAGCGCGTCGACGCCGTCCCGGGCGGTGGTGACCGCGAACCCCTCGCGCTGCAGCAACCGGCTGGTGATCTTGCGCACGGTCAGCGAGTCGTCGACGATCATCACCAGCGGCTGCGTCGACACCGGGGTGACGTGCGCGCGCGGTCGATCGCCGACGGCACGTTCGTCACTTTCGGTGTCGAACTTGGGAACATCGGCGCGCGAGGCGAGTTGAACCGGGTTGATGATCAGCACGATCTCCCCGGTCCCGAGCACGGTTGCTCCGGAAATTCCCGAGACGCGCGCCAGTTGCGGCCCAATGTTCTTGACGACGACTTCCTGATTGCCGACCATTTCGTCGACGTGAATTGCCGCATGGCTCTGGCCGCTGCGCAGCAGCAGCACCGGGTTGTAGCGCCTGGTCTCGGGATTGTGTACGGAATCGCCAAGCAGTCTCGGCAGGTAATGGAACGGATAGATGCGCCCCTGCCACTCGACCCTGCGCTGGATGTAGATGTCGAGCAGCGCCTGGGCCTTGACCTGCTGCACCTGCTCGACCATCGGTGCGGGTAGCGCCCAAAGTCGTCCGCCGGCGCGAATCAGGACCGCCTGCGTCACGGCCAGCGTGAGCGGCAGGGTCAGGACAAAGCGTGTGCCCAAACCCGCCGTCGTCGTTACTTCCACACGGCCGCCGAGGGCGGCGATTTCGCTGCGCACCACGTCCATGCCGATACCGCGGCCGGAAATCTGCGTGACCGCGGCCGAGGTCGAGAAGCCAGGCGCAAACAGGCATTCAATCAACTGCGCTTCCGTCGGCGGGGGATCGGCGTTGACGAGCTGCATCGCCAGCGCGCGCTCGCGAACGCGCTGCAGGTCGATACCCGAGCCATCGTCGGCCATCTCGATGACGACTTCATTGCCGACCTGTCGCACCGTCAGCGCGATTTCACCAGTCTCCGATTTCCCGGTCCGGCGCCGGACGTCCGGCTTCTCGACCCCGTGGTCGAGCGCGTTGCGCAGCAGATGTTCCAGGGGGCCGACCAGCTTTTCCAGCACCGAACGATCGAGTTCGACCTGACCGCCGTGGATTTCGAAGTTGGCACGCTTGTCGAGTTCCCTTGCGGTGGCGCGCAGGATCCGGTAGAGCCGCTGCGACAGACTGCCGAAAGGTACGGTACGGATCGAGAACAGCCGTTGCTGCACGTCGCGCGACAGGCGCGCCTGCGCCGCCAGCGCCGCATCGGCATCGTCCAGGTTCTTGAGCAGCGATTGCTGCACGGTCGAGACGTCGTTGATGCCTTCGGCAAGCGAACGGGTCAGCTCCTGGAAGCGGGTATACCGGTCGAATTCCAGCGGGTCGAAATCGCCGTGCTGTTCCTGCAGCTGCTGCGATGACTGGATCTGCGACTCCGCCTGGATTTCAATCTCCCGCATCTGCGTCCGCAGCCGGATGACGTTGTTGGTAAGTTCCAGCAGGTTGGCCTTCAGCGCGCGCAATTCCCCCTCGACGCGGGCACGTGCGATCGCAACCTCGCCGGCCTCGTTGACCAGGCGGTCGATCATGTCGGCGCGCACCCGAAGCTGGGCGCGTGCGCCGGTCTCGAGCTCGTGGACCGCCTCTACGCGCACTGCGGCGGCATGCCGTGGCTCCGCCGGCGGCGGTGCGACGCGCTGCATGGGCACGACGATCGGGCGCTCGACCATCGGTGCAGCCGGCATGAAAGGGGCCGCCGGCATTTCGGGCGTCCCACGCATTGGCGCGTCCCGATCCTCGTCCGACGCTGTAGCCGGTTGATCGAGTGGCTGCGCGCCCGCCTCCGCGGCCGACGAAGCGTCGTCAGCCGTCGGTGTCTCGTCGGCAGTACGAGCGACCCAGGGCAGAGGTACGTTGAATTCGTTCCGACGCAGGTGATCGAGCACAAAGGCGATGTGATCGAGGTCCTCGTCCAGCAGGTCGAACAGTGCCGTGGTGACCTGCAGCTGGGAATCATCATCGAGCAGCCGCGATTCCATCAGATGTGCGAGCTGTCCCAGCCGCATCGCGCCGGCCATGCGCGCGCTGCCCTTGAATGTATGCAGCGTCCTGCGCAACTGGCCGACCACGTGACCACTGCCCGGATCGGCGCGCCATGCCCTCACCTCCTCGCCGGCAAGCGGGAAGAGCTCCGCCGCCTCATCGAGAAAGATCGGCAGCACATCGGCATCGATGTCGTCGGCCACGTCGGCAAGCGGGTCGAGCCGGACCGCGGCCAAGGCTGCTTCGACCTCGTCGGGAACAGCTTCCCCGCCTGGTGCCGGGACGACAATCGGGGTCACGGCTTCGGGAACCACGGGCGGCGCCTCGAGCTGCGCGTCAGATGGGGAGGTGCCGGAAATTTCCGGCTGGGGAGTTTCGTCGACAGCAGGCGCTTCAGCGTCGTCCTGCTCCGCTTGTTCCGGCAACTCGACGGGTTTCGGCGCCGGCTCATCAACGACGGAGGTTGTCGTCAATGGCGCATCGTCGGCAAGCTGCCGGAAGTCGGATTCGACCGATTCAACCGGCTCGTCCGACTCAACCGCTTCAACCGCTTCAACTGACCCAACCGGCTCGTCCGATTCAACCGCTTCAACTGGCGGCGCAGACTCCAGCTCGAGTTGCTCTTCGGTAGAGAATTCGCGGTCCGTGAACTCGATGGTCGGGGTGCCCGAATCCGCAGGCGGTTCCTCGGACTGCGCTTCCCCAGGCGCATCGATCGACAACAGCTCAGCGGGCGATGCCGGTTCGAACTCCCGCAGGGCGAGGTCCTCGGCCGCGGCCTCCGCGTCCATGACATCGACGCCGGCCTGCAGTCGCAGACCTTCCAGTTCCTCGTGTATCAACGCGGCATCTTCGGCGTCGTCGACGGAAAAAGACTGCGCCGCCTTCACCCGGCCGACCAGCAACCCGAGCGCATCGATCGCCCGCGCCAGCACCGGCAACGCCGTGTCGGGCAGAGGCACGCCGTGCAGTTCGAGCGCGATCAGCGTCTGCTCGAGCGCCTTGGCGATGGTGGCTACGATCGGGAAGCCGCCTGTGCGGTGAATTCCACACAGCGTGTGGCTCGCCCGCACCATGGGAGCGGTCGGTGCCGCACGCGAGTCAAATTGCAGTACGCCCAGTTCGTCGCGCAGAGTGGCGAGATACTGGTCGGCCTCGTCGCAGAGAATCGTCCACAATGAGCGCGAAAGCGTGACGTCCCCTACGGTGATCGTGTCCGAATCGGCAGCGGCAGGCGCTGCAGACGGAAACAGCGGCGTCACGTTGGCCGGTGGTGAAACCTTCGTCTCGCCACCGGGCATGTCGGCAATCGCCGGCGTCTCGCCACTCTCAGGCAACGCAACGATCTCGATGGTCGTTTCGGCGGTGGCCACCGACATGATCACCGGCGACAAGCCTTCATCGTCGGAACCGAGTTCCGGAAGGTCAACCAGTTCGAGCGGCGGCATTTCGGGGTGCGCGATCGTGACACGGGGCAACTCGATCACATTGCTCGGCACGGCGGCGACTTCCTTCGGCGGGATGACCGGCGCTCCGTGGACGGGCGCCGAACCGACGCCACCGGGGAGTTCTCGCTCGACGGCGGCGATCGCGGCGCGCAGCGCCTGCGGGTCCGCAACTACCCGGAACTCGCGGGTCAACGCCTCGACCCATTCACGGAAGCTTCTCTGTGAAACATCGACCAGCGTGAGGACCGCCGCGGTGACGGGACGCTCCTCCTCGATCAGCCGGTTCATCACCGTCTCGACGTCGTAGGCGTAATCGCCAAGCTCGGTGAGCCCGACCATCCGGCCACTGCCTTTGAGCGTGTGAAAGCCGCGGCGAATCGTGCGCAAGGCTTCGCGGTCGCCTGCGTTGCCGGTCAACAACCGGTGATGTTCGACGATCGCATCGAGGACTTCGGCCGCCTCGAACAGGTAGATTTCGAGCAACTCGCGGTCAAGGCTGCTCGCGTCGGTCGAGAGCAACCGTTGTGTTTCCTCGGAAATCTCGGGCGCCGGCGCCGACGTATCGGCGATCGCGTCAACCGCCGCAGCGAGATTGGCCGCGTCGCCGGCTTCCAATTCCCTGAGTACGGTTTCGGCTTGCTCGAACAGGTCGGGGTCGCCGATCAATTCGGCGTCATCGCGCAATCCGGCAAGCTTCTGCTTCAGGCCATCGCGCGCGGTAGCATCGGCCGGCGCGCGGTGCAGCTCGTCGACAAGACGCGGAAGCGCTGCGCGCAGTTCGGCAACCGCGACTTCCATGGAGTCGGTTTCCTGACCGGCGACCGTCTCCGCCTCGCCCAGGCGCTTGGCGATCAGCGGCGCGATCAAACGGTCACGGTCCGGGCGCTGTTGCTCGACCGCCTCGATATAGAACCCGAGGCCGGAAAGCGACTCCGCCAGCAATTCGAGGTCGTCGTTGGAAACCGGCGTTTCCGGGTCCGCATAGGTCTCGATCTGTTGCACGCAAAGACCGAGAAGGCGGTCCGCCTCCTCAAGTCCGAGGATTCGCAGCGCGCCACTGATCTGCGCGCTGTCCTTCGCGAGCGAGGCCAGTTCCACGCGCTTGCCGTTGTCGCGGAAGAACGCATCGAGCACCTGCTCCATATGTCGCAGGTTGGCCTGTATCTCGCGTCCGACCTGCGCCATCAGCACGCGCTCCTGCGCGCGCTTGCTCATCTCATCCAGCATCGGCGCACTTGCGCCGCCGGGCACGCGTCCCTGCCGGGCCGCATCCAGCCGCGCCAGCATCGCATCCACCTGCTTCGGGAACTCCGGCGACAGGTTGGTGTAATTCTCGAACGCGCTATCGGCAAGCAACAGCGCCGTGGCGAATTCCATCGCCACCGGCTCCGAAACGCCGGACGAGGGCATCTTGTCCAGCCGCTCGACCAGCGCCGACGTCAACTTCATCAGCGAACCGTTATGGATCTCAGCCGCCTTGGCGTGGACCGAGGCCAGCGTCTGCTTCAGCTTCGACAGGTTTTCCGCACGTCCCGATGCTGCCTTCAGCCACGCGTCCTTGGCGCCGGCCAGCTGCTCGCGCGCCTCGCGCAGCAGCGGCTGCAGGCGCACAACGTCCGCCGACAGGACATCGGCCGAAGGAATGAGGCCCGATAGCTTGTAGGCGCGCTGTACCGCCTGCACCTGCGGCCCGACCGGGGCGCTGATCGCGACGAAGTAGAGCACCTCGCGGCGCAGCCGCTCGGCGGCCTTGGCACTGCCTTCCGCAACCCGACGGATCTGCAGGTCGAGACGCGCGGCAAGCTGCTTGATTCCGAAACCGCCATCGAGTCCACCTTCGACGATACCTTCGAACATCGCTCCGACAGTCCACCAGAATGCCCGCAGACTGCCCTGGGTCGTGACGTCCTCGATGCCGGCGATTGCATCGCGCATGGTCGCGGCACCCGCCGCTTCACCGCGCAGCCACGACAGCAGCCCACGCTGGTATATCCGTCGCTGCTTGACCAGATGCGACGGCAGCTTGTTCGCGGGGACCGACTCCCTCGGGGCGATCCGCGGAGCACGCGGTGACAGGTCCGGATAAAAAAGATCGGTGGGCGCGGCATTGTTCAGTCCGCGCAACGCCTGCATGGCCTCGTATTCGGGGTAGAGCTTCAGCGGGACCGGCGGCGCGCCGTTGACCAGTTCATCAAGAAAGATCCGGAGTTTTCGGCAGGCGCGGTCGACGATTTCGCAGGCCGCCGGAACCTCATCCTTCGGCATCTCCTCGAACCGCGCGAGCTGGCGTTCCAGTTCGTCGGTGTAGGCAACGACGGCATCGAGGCCGACCATCTGGATGGCGCCCGCCGCCTGATGCACATGCGAGCGCGCGTGCGTCAGCGCGGTCGTATCTTCCGCGTTGGCGCTGAACGCGGCGAGATCGGTCAATCCGCGCGCGAGCGCCTGATCAATCTCTCCCTGGACCCAGGACAGCGGGCCGACATCGAATTCCGGAACGGATTGGGTGACCACGGTCTCATGCTCCTCGGGCATACGTCATCGGGCAACTCAACAGCAAGATTCGCACCCGGCGCGCGCGCCCCAACCCGCGTCAGACCTTGAACCCGGCAACGGACGATCGCAGATCCGCCGCCAGCTTGGTGAGCTGGCCGATGGAGACATTGGTCTGCTTGGTGCCCTCGGTGGTCTCTTCGGTGATCTTCAGGATGCCCTGCATGCCGCGGGTCACGTCGGTGACCGAGGTCGACTGCATCGTCGTCTGTGCCGATATCCGTCCGATCAGTTCGGCCAGGTCGCGCGAAACGGTCTGGATTTCGGACAATGCCTGACCGGCAGCGTCGGACAGCTTGGTTCCCTCGACCACACCGACCGTGGATTTCTCCATGGCCGCAACCGCATCCTGGGTATCGGCCTGAATGGTCTTCACGATCGCATCGATCTGTTTGGTCGCCTCGCCGGAACGTTCGGCCAGTCGCTGGACTTCCTCTGCCACCACGGTGAAGCCGCGGCCAGCCTCGCCTGCCGATGCCGCCTGGATTGCGGCATTCAGCGCGAGCACGTTGGTCTGCTCGGTAATGTCGGAGATCAGTTCGACGATCTCGCCGATTTCCATCGACGACTCGCCCAGCCGCTTGATCCGCTTGGACGTATCCTGGATCTGCGCACGGATTTCGTTCATGCCGGCGATCTGGCTTTGCACCACTTCGCCGCCCTTCTCGGCGGCGGCCAGAGACCGCTGCGCAACCCGGGCGGATTGGGTGGCCGTCTGCGAGACCTCGTTGATCGACTGCGCCATCTGCAGCACCGACGCAGAGGCCTGCTGAATTTCCCGGTTCTGCCGTTGCGACGCCTCGAACAGCCGGTTGGAAATGGCCTGGGTTTCCTGCGTGGCCTTGGTCACCTGGTCAGTCGCGGAGTTGATGCCGCGCACCAGCGTGCGCAATTCCTCGATCGTGAAGTTGATCGAGTCGGCGATGGCGCCGGTGACGTCTTCGGTCACCGATGCCTGCACGGTCAGGTCGCCGTCGGCCAGGTTACCCATTTCGTTGAGCAGCCTCAGAATGGCTTCCTGATTCCGCTTGTTCTCGCCTTCGCTTTCGAAAGTGCGGACCCGTGCGTCGTCGAGGAATACCTTGCCCAGCAGGACCAGCATCAGCAACGCAAGCAGCGAAAAGAATATCGCGGTGCCAAGGGTGAATTTGCGCGCGCCGCTGCCCTCGTAGATCGCCGCCAGCTTGGCGGTGTCGGCAAGGAGGGGTTCCGCCTCGGCGCCGAGTACGCGCGCTGCCTGCTTGGCCGCGGCAAAGCGTGCCTGATTCTGCGTCAGCGCCTCGACCGCGGTCTCGTAGGCGGCAAAGCGCTTCTGCAGTTCGGTCAGCGTGGTGCGTGCTTCCTCGGTGCGCGCCGGCGTCAGCCGCAGCGGATCCCCACCTTTCAGCAGGCCGTTGACGGTTTCCCGGAACACCGCCATGTCCTCGGCCAGACCGGGCAGCAGGTCCTTGTCGGCGTCGGCGGACGTCGCTACCGCGCCGGCATTCCTGGCGATGCGCTGCGCCAGCGCCGGAAGGTCGCGGGCAAACTGAAGATCGCGCGGCGCGGCGCCGGCCTGCGCGACCTGCTGCGCGGCCTGCTGCGCCAGCTCGCCGACCGCTTTGCGATTGGTGTCGATTCCATCGAGTCCCTTGCCGATCGCCGTGATTGCGGCCTCGTTGCTGAGCAGGCGTTCGGCAGCGGTGTCCGCACGCGCCCAGCGGTCCTTGACGGCATTGAGCAGGTTGACGACCGGTTCCTCCTGCGCCACATCGAGGCTCACGCCGCGCACAACCCCGCCCTTGAGCATCGCGTCCAGGTCGGCGACAAATCGCGAACGGCTGTCCTTCACCGCCGGAAGCGCAGCCGCCTGGCCATCGGCCACCAGCGCGCTGCTGCGCGCGAGCCGCTGCGAGAGCATCTGCATTTCCGTCGCGGTCGCGGCGGCCGCCGCATTCTGCTCGGTCTGGCGTCCATCCAGGAACACCATCAACGCCGCGAAGACCAGGAAGGTGAACATCATCACACCGAGCGACTGGAACTGCTTGACCACCGGCAGGCTGCCGATGATGGGCAGCTTCCTCGGCATCGCCATCGTCGTCGTCGCGGTGCGCAACTGCTCCATGATCGAGACGGAGGCGAGCGGGTCGTAACCCTGCGGCTGCGCTTCGCTCATCTTCACCTGCGTGGTCGGCATGTCGAGCTCGACCTCGTCGAGCTTGACCTTTTCCTTGCCGAACATCTTTCCGAGTTTCAGTGCCATTGCTTCTCTCCCGGAACGCGCCGTGCGTCCACGATTTCTCTAGAGGCCTACCTGCAGGAACAGTGGATCGCGCGCCAGCAGCGCAAGGTCGATTTCCTGCCACGCATTGCCGTCACCGTCCATCCAGCGCTGTCCGTACCATTGCGGCGCCGTCTCCGGAGGCGCGGCAGGCGCGAGTTCCGAGACGTTGCGCAGGCCGATCACCCGTTGGACGACAATGCCGACGTTCATTTCGCCCACCCGCGGTCCGAAGAGCACCAAGCGGGCCTGGCCGCCGGTGTTCGCGAACGTCGAGCGGCCAAGAAAGCGGGAAAAATCGACGACGCTGAAAAGATTGCCGCGGATGTTGGCGACGCCGAGGAACCAGGGCTGGGTCAGCGGAACCTGGATCACGCCGGGCAAGGTGACCACTTCCCCGGCGTCGGCAAGCTTGATCAGCCAGCGCTCGCCCCCGCAGTCGAAGCCAAGCCGCGACGACTCCACCTGAGCGGCGGTCTTGGTCGCGAGCCGAGCCGCCAGCTCCTGCTGGAAGGTCCGGAGATCGAGTTTTGCGGCACGGGCCATGTGGAGTCCGGAGCGCTAGCCGATGGCGGCGATTTTCTCGAGCAGTGCTTCGCGGTTGACCGGCTTGACGATGTAATCGCGCGCGCCCTGTCGCATGCCCCAGATCTTGTCGGTCTCCTGGCTTTTCGACGTGCACATGATGATCGGGATGCTGCGGGTCTCCGGATCCCGGCTGATCGCGCGGGTGGCCTGGAAACCGTTGAGGCCCGGCATGACCACATCCATCAGGATGAGGTCGGGTCGCACCGACTTCGACTTGAGGATCGCGTCTTCGCCGTTGTCGCTGGCGACGACCTCGTAACCCGCCTTGGTGAGCATGTCGTTGAGTACATGTCGTTCAGTCGGCGAGTCGTCAACGATCAGAATCTTGCGAATGGTCATGGCTCCTACCCTGTGCTTTCATCCCCGGAACTGCCGGCGCCGTTCGGCACCCGAACCTGCCCTCGTCCCCACGATCACGCAGCCGCCTTGTTCACATGCGTCGCGACCGCCTTCAGAAGGCTTTCTTTGGTAAACGGCTTGGTCAGGTACTGGTCCGAGCCCACCATCCGCCCG
The DNA here is from genome assembly GCA_963712105.1 of uncultured beta proteobacterium. Classification (GTDB taxonomy): domain Bacteria; phylum Pseudomonadota; class Gammaproteobacteria; order Burkholderiales; family Casimicrobiaceae; genus VBCG01. The sequence continues at coordinate 355,890 of CAVQGR010000004.1, read as the reverse complement.
CGCGCCCGGTCGAAAAGACCGTCCTTGGAGGAAAGCATGACCACGGGGGTGCGATGGAACTTGTTGTTTTTCTTGATAAGTGCGCAGGTCTGGTACCCGTCCAGCCGCGGCATCATGATGTCGACGAATACCATGTCTGGCTGATGGTCGGCGATCTTGGCAAGCGCGTCGAAGCCGTCTTCCGCAAGGATGACGGTACAGCCAGCCTGCAGCAGGAATATCTCGGCGCTGCGACGAATGGTGTTCGAATCGTCGATCACCATCACCTTCACACCCTGCAACACATTGCCATCGGCCAATTGACGCCCCTTCCATGCACGACCTTGACGGCAAACCCGGTCGCCAAAGTTGTTGTGTTCAAGTCTGCCACGACACCAGCCAACTTCCTAGAGCATAAAGCTTGCCGGAATAGGGCTGTGCAGTGAAAAACAGTCAAAAACGCAACAGGGCGGAAATTTCATGCACGCCGGACTGCCGTGCTGCGGCAGGGTCTGCCGTCTTGCGTCCCCGGTTTGGACCGGTTATCGGCCGAGGAACATCCGGTACGCCGGATTGGCAGTTTCATCCACGTAGGTGTAGCCGAGACGGTCCAGAAACTTCCGGAAATCGGCCTTGTCTGCGCGCGGAACCTGCATTCCCACCAGCACCCGTCCGTAATCGGCACCATGGTTGCGGTAATGGAACAGGCTGATGTTCCATCCGGCGCTCATGCTGTCCAGGAATCGCATCAGCGCCCCCGGGCGCTCGGGGAATTCGAAGCGGTAGATGATCTCGTTGCGCGCCGCCGGCGCATGGCCGCCGACCAGGTGCCGGACGTGCAGCTTGGCCATCTCATTGGCCGACAGGTCATAGGCCTCGATGCGATGCTTGCGGAAGGTGGCCACCAGGTCCGTGGCGGCCCGGTGGCCGGACACTTCCACGCCCACGAACAGGTGCGCGGTCCTGGCGTCGGCATAGCGATAGTTGAATTCGGTGATGTTGCGATCGCCGAGCAAGGCACAAAATTCGCGAAAACTGCCCGGGCGCTCGGGAATGGTCACCGCGAAAATCGCCTCGCGCGCCTCGCCGAGTTCGGCCCGTTCGGCAACGAAGCGCAGCCGGTCGAAATTCATGTTGGCGCCACAGGCGATCGCCACATAGGTCCGGTCGCGAACTCGGAGCCGCTCGCACCAGAGCTTGGCGCCCGCCACCGAAAGTGCGCCCGCGGGCTCGACAATGGCCCGGGTGTCCTCGAACACGTCCTTGATCGCCGCGCAGATCGCGTCGGTGTCCACGCAAATCATTTCGTCGACGTACTGGCGCGCGAGGCGAAAGGTCTCCCGACCGACCTGCTTGACCGCCACGCCGTCGGCGAACAGACCCACGTGCGGCAGCACCACCCGGCGGCCCGCGGCCAGCGACCGGGTCATCGCGTCGGAATCGGTGGGCTGCACGCCGATGATCCTGACTTCGGGACGAACCCGCTTGACGTAGGCGGCGATTCCCGAGATCAGCCCGCCACCGCCGACGGCCACGAAAATCGCATCCAGCGGTCCCTGGCACTGGCGCAGGATTTCCATTCCGATCGTCCCCTGCCCGGCGATGACATCGGGGTCGTCGTAGGGATGGACGAAGGCGGCGCCGGTCTTCCTCTGCAGCACCTGCGCATGCTCGTAGGCATCAGAATAGGAGTCTCCCTGCAGCACGACCGTCGCGCCGCGGGCTTCCACCCCGGCGATCTTGATCTGCGGCGTGGTCACCGGCATGACAATCGTCGCCCGGCAGCCCATCCGCTGCGCGGCCAGGGCAACACCCTGCGCATGGTTGCCGGCCGATGCGGCGATCACGCCCTTGGCGCGTTCGGCCGCGGTGAGTTGCGCCATCTTGTTGTAGGCGCCGCGGAGCTTGAACGAGAACACCGGCTGTTCGTCCTCGCGCTTGAGCAGGATCCGGTTTCCGGTGCGCTGCGACAACAGCGGCGCGTATTCGAGCGGCGACTCGATCGCGACGTCGTAAACCTTCGCGGTAAGGATCTTCTGCAGGTAGTCGACGGCCATGGTGGCATTGAGCGTAGCAGGAAGCAGCGCCTGCGCGGAAACCCCGTTAAACTCGCGCAGGGCAACGGAGCGAACCGGCAAGCTGCCGACCGCGTCCACGCCCCTACCCGGGTCGCTACCATTCGCCGATGCTGCGCGTGTTGAGAAATCGCACCAATACCGCTTCGAGTCCGAAGACGCTGGCCGTCGTGGATCTGGGGTCGAACAGCTTTCGGCTGGAAATCGGCCGCGTGGAAGGCGATCAGATCTTCCGCCTCGACACCTGGCGGGAGACCATCCGCTTCGGCGCCGGGATGGACAGCCGCGGCCGGCTGACCCCGGTCGCCCGCGCCGCGGCACTGGCCTGCCTTGCCCGTTTCCGCGAACGCCTTTCCGGCCTGCATCCGTCGGCGGTGCGCGCCGTAGCCACCAACACCTTCCGCGTCGCGACCAATGCCGCGTTATTCCATCCGCAGGCCGAGGCGGCGCTGGGTTTTCGCATCGACGTCATCGGCGGCCACGAGGAGGCGCGACTCATCTACCTGGGGGTTGCGCATGTGCTGCCGGCCTCCACCGCGCCGCGGCTGGTGATCGACATCGGCGGTGGCTCGACCGAATTCATCATCGGCCGCGGCCTGGTGCCCGAACACCTGGAATCGCTGAAGCTCGGTTGCGTCAGTCTGTCGCAACGCTTTTTTGGCGACGGCAGCCTGCGCGCCGACGCCTTCGCCGCGGCCCAGACCCACGCCCGGGCGGAAATCGAGGCCATTGCCCGCACCTTCGGTCGCGAGCATTGGCAGGAGGCCTATGCGTCGTCGGGCAGCGCGCTCGCACTGGCGGCAATCCTCGAGGAAAACGGCCTCTCGGCCGGCGGCATCACCCCCGACGGACTCGCCCGTCTCAAGAAGCGGATGGTTGCCGCCGGACAGATGTCACGGCTGCGCCTGGCGGGCTTGAAGCCCGAGCGGGTGCCGGTACTTCCCGGTGGATTGGCGATCATGGCGGCAGCGCTGCAGGAACTCGACGTGCCCCGCATCAATCCGGTGGGTGGCGCGTTGCGGCTGGGCGTGCTCTACGATCTGCTGGGTCGCACCATCAGTCGGGACAGCCGGGTTGCCACGGTCGACAGCTTCATGGAACGCTACCGCATCGACCGCCCCCATGCGCTGCGCGTCGCGGCAATGGCCAAGGCGCTCTACCTGCAGGCCTCGCCCCGGCCCGATGCGGAGACGGCCCGGCGCGTCGAATGGGCCGCCGAATTGCACGAAATCGGCTTTTCGGTCTCGCACATCGGCTTCCATCGTCATGGCGCCTACATCCTGGAGAACGCCGATATGCCGGGTTTTTCGGCTCGGGAACAGCTCCAGCTGGCGATCCTCGTACTGGGCTGTCGAGGCGGGCTGTCGAAGATGACCTCCGTGCTCACCGATGCGGACATTGCGGCGCAAGTGCTGGCGCTGCGGCTGGCGGTGCTCTTCCACCACGCGCGACTGGGCATCGAGACACCACTGGTGCGCCTGATGGTGCGTCGCAGCATCGGCTTCTCGATCGCCAAGCGCTGGCTGCGTGCCTACCCGCTGACCGCGCATTTGCTGGGCAAGGAGCGTGAGGAATGGGCCACCTTGCACCGACCCTGGCATGCGCTCGCACCACCGAGGAAGCGCGCCGCTACCTAGACCGCCGGTGAAGGTCAGAGAAAGTCCGGGCCCTGGACCGCCTTGAGTACCACCGCGGCGCTGCCTTCCTTGCCGCGGTTGGAAAGCCACCAGACTGCGCCCTTGCGCACCGACCACCAGACTTCCTCGCCGGAGAGCAGATAGGAAGCGCAGGCGCCCAGCGTCGGCTGGTGCCCGACCACCAGCACGGGCTCGCGCGATTCCGGCCAGTTGGCGGCCGTCAGCAAGGCGGCGACCCCCCCTCCAGGGCCGAGTTCGGCGACGGTCCTGAACTTGCGCGACAGCGCTTGCGCAGTCTGCTGGGCGCGGTCCGCCGGCGACACCAGCACGCGGGCCGAATCCGGCAGATGGGCATCGATCCAGGCCGCCATCCGATCCGCCTGCTTCAGCCCCTTCGACGTCAGCCGGCGACCCAGGTCGGGTTCACCGGGTTCGGCTTCGCAGTGTCGCCAGAGAATCAGGTCCATTCGGTGCGTTTGCCTCAGGATTGTTGCATCTGCTGGAGCAGTTCCGCCTGCGCGGCGCGTTGCTTGGCATCGCGGCGAGGCTTTACCTTGGACCAGTCACCCTGGGGGTCTAGTTCCCAGGCATCGAGATTGTCGGCCAGCGATGCCTTGAGCGACTCGTCGATGACCCGCTTCTTGAGCGCCGGATCGAGCACCGGAAAGGCGACCTCGATGCGCCGGAACAGGTTGCGGCCCATCCAGTCGGCCGACGCCAGCCATACGTCCTGTTCGCCAGCGTTTTCAAAGTACCAGACCCGGTGGTGTTCGAGGAATCGGCCGAGGATCGAGCGCACGCGGATGTTCTGCGACAGTCCCGGCGACCCCCGGCCGCAGCGCGCAGGCGCCGCGGACGATGAGGTCGATCTTCACGCCGGCCTCGGACGCGGCATACAGCGCGCGAATCACCCCCTCCTCGACCAGCGCGTTCATCTTGGCGATGATGCGCGCAGGCTTCCCTTCGCGCGCGTTCCTGGCCTCGCGGCGGATCATGTCGAGGACGCGCCGATGCATGGTGAACGGCGCGAGCAGCAGCCGCGCCAGCCGCGCCGGCCGTGCCAGGCTGGTCACGTGCAGGAAGACCTCGTTGACGTCGGTGCAGATTGCGGAATTGGCGGTGAGCAGCCCGAAATCGGTGTACAGCCGCGTGGTCCGCGGATGGTAGTTGCCGGTGCCCAGGTGCGCGTAGGCGGCGAGATGGCCGCGACCCTTCGCATCGGGCTCCCGACGCAGCACCAGCGCGAGCTTGGCGTGGGTCTTCATCCCGAACACGCCATAGACGACCTGCGCGCCGACGCGTTCCAGGCGCTCGGCCCAGTTGATGTTTGCCTCCTCGTCGAAGCGCGCCATCAGTTCGACGATCACGGTCACCTCCTTGCCGCGACGCGCCGCCTCGATCAGCGACTCCATCAGCAATGAACTGGCGCCGGTCCGGTACACGGTCTGCTTGATCGCGACGACATCCGGGTCCTCCGCCGCCCGCCGGATGAACTCCACGACCGGTTCGAAGGATTGGTACGGATGATGGAGCAGAATGTCCTGGTCGCGGATCGCGCCGAAGATGTCGGTTGCGTCCTCGAGTCCGGCAGGCAGGCCCGGCGTGAAGGGCGTGTATTTCAACGAGTCGATGTCGACCTGGTCGACCAGCGACGACAATCGGGCGATGTTGACCGGCCCGTCGCAGCGGTACAGATCCGCCTCGGTCAGGCCGAAATGCTGGAGCAGGTAGTTGGCGAGGGGCAGCGGACATTCCGAGGCCACCTCCAGACGCACCGCGGAACCGAACTGGCGCTGCGGCAGTTCCCCCTGCAACGCCTGGCGCAGGTTCTTGACCTCCATTTCGTCGATCCACAGGTCGGCGTCGCGGGTGACGCGAAACTGCGAATTGCCGACGACGGTGCGACCCGGGAACAGCTCGGCGATATGCGCATGGATCACCGACGACAGCATCACGAACGTCTGCTCGCCGCCGGCGACCTCGGCCGGCACGCGAATGACCCGCGGCAGCACCCGTGGCGCCTTGACGATGGCGATGCCCGTTTCACGCCCGAACGCGTCGTTTCCCGTCAGCTCGACGACGAAATTGAGACTCTTGTTGACGACCTGCGGGAACGGGTGCGCCGGATCGAGTCCGATCGGTGTCAGCAGCGGTCGCACCTCCTGCGCGAAATACCGTGCGACCCAGTCCGCCTCGGCCTGCGTGAACTCGGTGCGGCGGAGCAGCCGGACGCCAGCGGCCTCGAGTTTCGGCAGCACCTCCTGATTGAGCGCGCGGTACTGCTCGACGATCAGCTCACGGGCCTCGTCGCGGACCCGCGTCAGCACCTCGCGCGCCTGGGTCAGGGTCATGCCGATCGGTGCGACCTTCGCGCGCAACTGCTCGCGCAGGCCGGCGACGCGAATCTCGAAGAACTCGTCCAGATTGCTGCCGACGATGCACAGGAAGCGCAACCGTTCCAGCGGCGGCACCTCCGGATTCGTCGCCAGCGCCAGCACCCGCCGGTTGAACGCCAGCAGCGAAAGCTCGCGATTGAGCGCGGGCGCGTCGGACAGGGCCGCCGCGGCCGGCAGCGAAACCCCGGTGCCGCCGTCGTCACCACCGCCGGCAGCGATGGGGCTGGATGTGTTTTTACCCGCCGTCTCCATGTTCATGAATCACCCGATTGACGGCCGGAGCCCGTTTGCTCGATGGATCGATCGCTGGCGATTCCGGGTCATGCTGGCGCCGTCGGGTGCAGCCACAGGCATCGCCCCTTTGACTCGCGGTCCAGCGCCTCGAGATAGTCCGCATGCGCGACGAGTTCTTCGGCAGTCGGCTGCAGCACGACGATCGGTGCCAGCGGTCCGCCCCCTGCTTCGCCGGGTATTGGCAGCGCCGGTGCGGTCCCGACGTCAATGGTCAGCGATTCCTGACCCCGCGTCATCGCCAGATAGACTTCCGCCAGCAGCTCGGCGTCGAGCAGCGCGCCGTGCAGCGTGCGCTGGGCATTGGATACGCCGAAGCGCTCGCACAGCGCGTTCAGGTTGTTGCGCTTGCCTGGAAAGGCCTCACGCGCCATCGCCAGCGTGTCGACACAGCTTGCGTACATGGTCGCGCAGGCCGGCAGGCCGGCCCGCTGCAGTTCGCTGTCCAGAAAACCCAGGTCGAAGGGCGCATTGTGAATCACCCACTCGGCGCCGCGCGCGAATTCATGTATCTCTGCCGCACAGTCGCCGAACCTGGCCTTGCCCTTCAGATCGTCCCAGGTCATGCCGTGAACCTCGGCGGCGCCGGCGTCCACCTCCCGCTCGGGGTCGAAATAAAGGTGCAGGTTGCGGCCGGTCGGCCTGCGATCGACGAGTTCCAGCGCGGCGAACTCGATGATGCGGTGTCCCTGCTTGGGGTCGAGACCCGTGGTTTCCGTGTCGATGATCAGTTGCCGCATGCCGGGATTCTACTGCGCCGGCGCCATTGGCTAGCGCCGGTACTTCTGGATCGTCGACTGGATCTCCTCGATCGCGTGCTCGATTTCGTCATCGGTCAGGTCGCGCTGAGTCCCCGTACGGTCGGTCAGCGTCAGCGTACGGTCGATCTGGGTCTCGAATTCGCCCAGTCCCAGCGATTCTGTGATGGTGGTCGATGGTTCGTCGGAGAGCGTCTCCGGACCCCAGCGCACGATGATCGCCGAAAGGTTGTCGCCATCCGCGCCTCCCCGTTTCTCCCCTTCGCGCATCATTTTCGGCGCCGTGGTGAGGATCGGCGTGGAGGTGAGCCAGGTCGCGATTTCCCGCTGCTCGAACACGCTCCACAGGCCATCGGTGCACATCACCAGGATATCGCCGTTGCGCAGCGGTGTCCGGCGCGACAGGTCGATCACCGGATCGACCAGCCCGCCGAGGCAGCTGAAGATCTTGTTGCGATCGGGATGCGCGACTACCTCGTCCGCGCCGATGATGCCCTGGTCGACCAGGTATTGGACCTTGGAATGATCCTTGGTCGCGCCGATCAGTCCACCCTGCCGGAACAGGTACAGCCGCGAGTCGCCGACGTGACCCCAGTAGGCGTGACCTGCCTGGACGATGCAGCACACGCAGGTCGTGCGCGGCGTCTCGAGCATCGAGAACTGATTGGCGTAGGAGCCGAGCGCGGAATGCGCGCGCAGCATGGTGTCCTGCAGGAACTTGAGCGGATTCTTGAGGATCGGCTTGGCTTCCTGCTGGAAGCGCTCGATGAACAGGCGCACGGCGATCTGCGCGGCGATCTCGCCGCCGGCGTGACCACCCATTCCGTCGGCAACCACCAGCAGCAGCGTGTCGCGCGAAAAGGTGTAGGCGATGCGGTCCTGGTTGACCTTGCGCGAACCCTTCCGAGACTCCTGGAATATCGTGAAACGCATTGCGGACGGCCGATCCTAAGCGCGCGACTCGGAGAACAGCATCTTCTTCAGGTTGCCGAAGAACGTGAGCTTGCGTTTGGTCTGGGGAATATCGCGAATGGCCTTCTGCAGCGCGAAGATGCTCTGCGGTCGCTCGAGCGGATCGAGACGCAGGCACCAGTCGATCACCTCGAGGACATTCTCCGAATACTGTCCGGCCCAGATCTTCTTGGCGGACACCAGATGGTCTTCCTGCACTCGGGCATCCGCCGCCTGCGGCGCGAACGCGGCGAGGCAGGCGAACATCGATGCGCCCACGCCGTAGCAGTCGGTCCACGGGCCGAGCCGGTCCGGATCGCGATACTGTTCCGGCGCCGCGAAACCGGGCGTATACATGGGGGCGAGTTTCGGCCGCGCACTGGTCAGCGTCTGCCGCGCCGCGCCGAAATCCAGCAGCACAGGGCTGCCGTCGGTGCGCAGGTAGATGTTGGCCGGCTTGATGTCCAGGTGCAGCAGCTTATGCGTGTGCACCTCGCGCAGGCCGTTCAGCAGGTGCATGAATACGTGGCGAACCAGCCGCTCGGACATCTGGTCCTGGCGCATCTGGATCTGCTGCTGCAGCGTGCGTCCGCGCTCGTAGCGCATCACCATGTAAACAGTCTCGTTGGCGCGGAAGAAATTCAGCACGCGCACGACGTTCGGATGATTGATCTTGGCGAGCGCGCGCCCTTCCTCGAAGAAGCACTTCATCCCGTAGCGAAACGAGGTCAGGTTCTCCGCCGAGCTTGCCCGGACGATGTCGCCCTCGGTGCGCAGCACCAGCGAGGACGGCAGGTATTCCTTGATGGCAACCGGCGCGCCTTCCTCGTCGAAGGCGCGATAGACAATCGAAAAACCGCCGCGGCTGATCTGCCGATCAACGCGGTAATTGAGCAGTTGATAGCCGCCGACTAGGGCCTGGTTGGTGACGGGCATGACGATCGGTCAAGTTTCTTGGGCGGTTCCGGTGTGGGTCAACTCGGCAATTTGCACCGATTCAGGCCAACTTACGCAATTCACGTGCCAGTGGTTCCCCGGCGCGGCTTGCGCCGTTCTCCCGAAACGCATACATTCTCGGCATCCCCGCGCCCAATGTAAAGCAGGTCCGATGGGCTAAGGGTTGCCGGGGTTCGAGCGAGTGGTTTGCCCCGGAAAACTTGACAAAATCCGGCGGATCGCTGTGACGCCGGACTCTCCGCGGGAATCACCCCATGATCCTGAGCATGACCGGCTTCGCTGCGGTCGCCGCCGAATGGCCGGGCGTGTCCCTGGCGGTGGAATTGCGTTCGGTCAACCACCGTTATCTGGACCTGACGCTGAAGCTCCCGGACGAGCTCAGGATGGCGGAAACCCAGATGCGGGAGCGCCTTGCCGGAGCCTTCAAACGCGGCAAGGTCGAGTGCCGCGTGGCGTTCAATCGTGCCGCCCAGGGCGCCAGCGCGCTGGCCGTCGACGAGACTCGGGTGGCCCGGCTGGCCGAGGCCGCTGCCAGCGTCGCAAGGCTGATTCCGGCCGCCCCTCCCCTTTCGGTCCATGAAATCCTGCGCTGGCCGGGAGTGCTCGCCGAACCCGGAGTCGAGCCCGCATTGCTACTCGAGCGCGTGACCGCGCTGGTCGAACAGGCGATCACCGAAATGGCCGCCGCACGGGCCCGTGAAGGCGCCAGGACGGCCGCCGTGCTGGAAGCCTGCTGCGCCGGGATCGAGGCGCAGGTGGCGCGGGTCAGCCCGCGCATTCCGGCCATTCACGCCGCCTTCACCGAAAAGCTCACCACACGCCTGGTCGACGCCGCGCTCGACCCGAATGAAGACCGCCTGAAGCAGGAACTCGCGATATTCGCGACCAGGATCGACGTCGCCGAGGAGATCGCGCGGCTGACCTCGCACGTTGCGGAGATCCGCCGCGTGATGCGCAGCGATGGCGCGGCCGGCAAGCGTCTGGATTTTCTCGCACAGGAGTTGCATCGCGAGGCCAACACGCTGGGCTCGAAGTCGGTCGATGTCGAAGTCTCTCAGGCGGCGCTGGAACTCAAGGTGCTGATCGAGCAGATGCGCGAGCAGGTGCAGAACGTCGAATGAGCGCTCGGCGCCGCGGATCATGACCCAGCCCACCGTCATCTCCACCAAGGCGCCGCCCGCCTCCGGCTGCCTGTTCGTGCTGGCCGCACCGTCCGGTGCCGGCAAGACCAGCCTGGTCAATGCGCTGCTGGAACGCGAATCGGGCATCCGCCTGTCGGTGTCCTACACGACGCGCGAACCGCGTCCTGGAGAACAGGACGGCGTGCACTATCACTTCGTCGACGAACCGAAGTTCCTCACCCTGAAGGCCGCAGGAGAATTCCTCGAACACGCCCACGTGCACGGCAATTGGTACGCGACCTCCGCGAACTGGCTGCGCCAGGAGGTTCAGGCCGGGCACGACGTCCTGCTCGAGATCGACTGGCAGGGCGCGCTGCAGGTCCGCCGGCTGATGCCCGACGCCGTGCAGATCTTCATCCTGCCGCCATCGCTCGCCTCGTTGAAGGAGCGCCTGGAGAAGCGAAGGCAGGACGCGCCCGAAGTTATCGCCCGCCGGCTGGAGGCCGCGCGCGAAGAAATGCGGCACTGCGGTGAGTTCGATTATGTTATTATGAATCAGGAGTTTGCGAGAGCCGTCGACGATCTTTCCGTCATTGTTCGCGCGGCCCGTTTGGCGGCGTCAAGGCAGCAGGTTCGCCATGCAGCACTGATCGCCCAGTTGTTGCACCCCTGAATCAACGGAGTATTGCCATGGCCCGCATCACCATCGAAGACTGCCTTGCCCGGATTCCCAACCGATTCGAACTCACGCTGGCCGCGACCAATCGCGCTCGCCAGATCACCTCGGGGGCCACGCCGATGGTTGACGCCGACCGGGACAAGCCGACCGTGATCGCGCTGCGCGAAATGGCGGCGGGAAAGATCGGCATCGAGATGCTGACCAAGTTGACACCGACTCTGCCCACGACCCTCGACGCGCCGACGGTCTGATCCCCAGGGCGGTCTCGGACGCGCGTCGGCACACATGTCCGAAATCGCCGAGTTCACGCGACACCTGGGCCATTACCTGCCCGAACCCGACGTTGCGCTGGTAACGCGCGCCTTCGATTTCTCCGAAACGGCGCACCGCGGACAGTTCCGCAAGTCGGGCGAACCCTACATCACGCACCCGCTGGCGGTCGCCAGCATCCTGTCGCAGTGGCGACTGGATGCGCAGGGACTCGCCGCCGCCCTGTTGCACGACGTGATGGAGGACACTTCCGTCACCAAGGGCGAACTCGAAACCAGATTCGGCAAGCCGGTGGCCGACATGGTCGACGGCGTGTCCAAACTCGACCAGATCGAGTTCACCTCGCGCGAGGAAATCCAGGCGGAGAGCTTCCGCAAGATGCTGCTGGCGATGGCACGCGACGTGCGGGTCATCCTGATCAAGCTCGCCGACCGCCTGCACAACATGCGTACGCTCGACGCGATGGCGCCCACGCATCGCAAGCGCATCGCCCGCGAGACGCTCGACATCTACGCGCCGATCGCCAATCGCCTGGGCCTGAACGCGCTGTTCCTCGAACTGCAGGACCTGTGCTTCAAGCAGATGAACCCGCTGCGCTACCGGATTCTCGCCGCTGCGGTCAAGTCTGCCCGCGGCAACCGGCGCGAGGTGATGAATCGCCTGCTCGACGTCATCCGCGAAGGACTGGCCAGGGCGAATATCCCGGCCGTGGTCAGCGGCCGCGAAAAGACCATCTCCTCGGTCTACAAGAAAATGCGCGAGAAGAACTATTCGTTCGCGCAGGTGTTCGACATCTACGGCGTGCGCATCCTGGTCGCCGACAAGTCCTCATGCTATGCGACGCTGGGCGTGCTGCACGAGCTGTACAAGCCCATTCCCGGCAAGTTCAAGGATTACGTCGCGATACCCAAGGCCAACGGTTACCAGTCGCTGCACACGACGCTGTTCGGGCCGTTCGGCACGCCGCTCGAGGTGCAGATCCGTACCAACGACATGCACAACATCGCCGAGTCCGGCGTTGCCGCGCACTGGCTGTACAAGGCCGGCGGCGAGATCGACCTGGCCGAGGCGCAGCGCGAGACCTCGCGCTGGCTGCAGAGCCTGCTGGAAATCCAGTCCGAATCCGGCGACTCCAAAGAATTCCTCGAGCACATCAAGGGCGACTTGTTTCCGGATGAAATCTACGTGTTCACACCCAAGGGCAAGATCATGGCGCTGCCGCGCGGCGCGACCGCGGTCGATTTCGCCTATGGCGTGCACACGGACATCGGCCATCACTGCGTGGCCGCGCGCATCAACTACGAACTGCTGCCGCTGCGCACCCCGCTCAAGAACGGCGACCACGTCGAGATCCTCACCTCGCCGACGTCGCGGCCGAATCCGTCCTGGCTGTCGTTCGTGTCCACCGGCAAGGCGCGCTCGCGCATCCGCCATTTCCTGAAGGGTCTGCAGCAGAAGGAGTCCGCGGCGCTGGGCGAGCGCCTGCTCAACCAGGCGCTGGCGACGCTCAAGGTGGAGCCGGAGGCAGTCTCCTGGGACCGCTGGGAGGCGCTGGCAAAGGAGTACGGCACCAAGAGCCAGCTCGACATCCTCGCCGACATCGGTCTGGGCAAGCGCCTGTCGTTCGTCGTCGCGCAGGCGCTGACCAAGGTTCCCGGCAAAGCCGACGACGGCAGTGCGCAACCGCTCGTCAAGCAGGGCGCGCTGACGCTGCGCGGCGTCGAGGGCGTGGCCATCCAGTACGGCAAGTGCTGCCGGCCGATCCCCGGCGACGCGCTGACCGGCCAGTTTCGCCGCGGACAGGGCCTGCTGGTGCACACGCGCGACTGCGCAACGCTTAAAAAACAAAGCGTCGACGTCGCCGAACTGGTCGATGTCGAATGGGCGCCCGATGTCGAGGGCGTGTTCGTCACCGGCGTGCGCCTGCTGGTTGCCGACCGGCGCGGCCTGCTGGCCGAGCTCGCTTCGGCGATCGCCGACGCCGATGCCAACATCGATGCGGTGTCGATGGAACGTCCGGATGGCGGCGACGTGCTGGCGATGTTCTTCGCCGTGCAGGTGCGCGACCGGCGTCACCTGGCGCAGGTACTGCGCGCGCTGCACCACATCACCGACGTCAAGCGCGCGACGCGGGCGCGGACCTGAGCCGCCAGTGCCGTCGGCGATTCCCGCGGTCCTTCGCGCTCCGGAATGCCTGCTGTCCACCGCCGGCTGTAATGCACGAATTGATCAGCCACCCAGTGACGAATACCGTCCGTAGGCGCACTCTGTCGTCTGCACGTCACGCTGGAAAAACATTTTATCCTTTAATATCATTACGTTACACGCACAGCCCGGCCCTTCGGTCCTTGGCACGGCTCCTGCTTATAATGCTCGTCACGATCAATCGGCAAGATCGACCCGACCCGGATCGCTCCGGATCGGCCCAACGCAACCCGTTCTCCAACCAACGTGAATTGAAGGAAAGAGCAAACCATGAACCAACGCACTGCATTCCTCAAAGCGGCCATCGCCGCCGCCCTGATTGCCGCGACCGGCGCCGCATCGGCCGGCGGCACTCACACCATCACGGTCAGCGCCTCGGTGACCGGCACCTGTGTCGTCAACACGGCCACATCCACGTTGGCGTTCGGCACACTCGACCCGGCGACCGGCGGCACGGTGAACGCGACCTGGAGCGGCGGCACGTTCCGCTGCACCAACGGCACTGCCTACACGATCACGTCCAACGACGGACTGTGGGAATCGGCCTCGGGTGGCGCCAGCAACCGGATGAGGCTCTCGTCGGCGACGGATTGCTCCACGGCGTCCAACTGCATCCGCTACACGATGACCAACACCGCCAGCGGCACCGGCGCCGGCATGAACGGCAACGATATATCGTTCGCCGTGACCGGCTCGACCCTTATCGCCGACTACCAGAATGCCGTCGCGGGCAGCTATTCGGACACGGTGATACTGACCGTCGCGCCCTGATCCGCTCCGGTCCTTGCCAGGGCGGCCGACCATGAACCCCGCAGACGGGCGTACCCTGTCCGCGGGGTTCATCCCGTCAGGCGGCGAAAAACCATGATCCGGTCGAGGCGGACCCGCGCGGCTTTGCGCAAACGGACCGCGGCGGCGCATGCCGTCGCGCTCGTGCTCTTGCTCGGCGCCACGGCACCGGTTCTCGGGCAGACCTGCACGTTCAACGCCAACCAGCCCAACACCGCGAGCTTCGGCGTCATCGACCCGCTGCTGTCGACGACCGCGACGTTCAGCGTCATCATCAACTACAAGTGCACCGGCAACGCCAATGCGTCGTTCACGATCACCGGCGCCAACGACACCGGCCCCGGCGCCTACCGGCTGCGGCACCTGACACAGACCAGCCAGTACATGGCCTACAGCATCACGACCGCGGACGCGCCGGGGACCAAGATCGTGCTCAACGGCCAGCTGGTCGCGGCCAACTATCAGAATGCGTACACCGGCAGCTACGCCGACACGCTGAACGTGCTGGTGCTGCCATGACCGCGATGCGCGCGCTCGCGCGGCTGCTGGCGGCGTTCGCGGCGCTGGCGATGCTGGTCGCCCTGCCGGTCGCGGCGGGCGAATACGCGGTGAGCCCGCTGCGCGTCGACCTCGACCGCGAGGCGCGCAGCGGCGCGGTCACCGTGACCAACTCCGGTAGTGACCGGATGGACTTCCAGATCGCCGTCATGGCGTGGTCGCAGGATGCCGAGGGCCGCGACCGCTATACGCCGTCCAGCGAGCTCGTCTTCTTTCCAAAGATCCTGACGCTGCAGCCGGGCGAGGCCCGGGTGATCCGCGTCGGGGTCCAGGCGCTCCCGGTCGCGGCGGAGCACACGTATCGCCTGTTCATCGAGCCGATCCAGGTCGCGCCGAAGGAGCCCGCGAAGCCGGGCGCGAACATCGCGATCAACCTGCGCTTCGCGCTGCCGGTCTTCGTGAAGCCCCCCAAGCCGGAACCGGCGGGCGAGATCGCCGACGCTGCGCTGCGCAAGGGCGTGCTGACGCTGACGTTACGCAACACTGGCAACGAGCACCTGCGCATGGAAGACGGCCTTCGCATCGTCGGTCGCGATGCCAGAGGCCACGAAGTCGTCGCGGAAAGGATCGAGGGACGCTACCTGCTCGCCGGCGTGGCAAGGCCCGTGTCGCTCGCGATTCCCGCGGCTGCGTGCGCGCGCCTGGCCACGATCGAGGTCACGGCCCGGGCCGAGCCGTTCACGATGAGCCGGACGCTCGACGTGGACCGCACGAACTGCGAGTAATGATGAGCTGCCCGGGCGGACGCGCCGCGCGTGCGCGCCGTTGCCTCCGGGGCACGCTGGCGACTCTCCTGCTTGCCGTCGGCCTCGCCGCGGGCGCGGGGTCCGCCGGCGCGCAGGAATCCTCGCTCGTCGCCGCGCTGGGCGCCGCCGGCCCCGAGACGATGGTCGTGCAGATCACGCTCAACCAGCAGAAAAAGGGACAGTACTTCGTCAACGTCGTCGACGGCGGATTTCTCGTGCGCAGCGAGGACCTGAAGGCGATCGGCCTGGTCGGCGCAAAGGGCCGGACCGTCATGTCCGGAAACGACGAGTACGTGTGGGTGAACTCGATCCCCGGCCTGCAGGCGAAATTTCGACGAGGGGCGGCTGTCGCTCGACCTCGTCGTCGATCCGAAGCTCCTGCCCGAAAGCTCCGTCGACCTCTGGTCGGGCCGCGGCCCGAAGGTCTACTATCCGGACAACGCCAGTGCATTCTTCAACTACGACCTCGGCTACGCGGGCGGCAACGCCGGATTCGCGAACGGCGTCTTCGCGACGACGCAGATCGGCGCGCGGATCGGTGATTTCCTGTTCCTCGGCGACTCGACCTGCAACGCAGGCTCGAACGAACAGCACTGCGTCCGGCTCACCACCAGCCTGATCCACGATCGGCGCGACACGCTCGTGCGCACGATCGTCGGCGACATCGCCTTCGCGTCCGGCTACCTCGGCTCGGCGCTCAACATGGGCGGGCTGAGCTATTCGAAGCTCTACGACATCGACCCCTATTTCATCCGCTACCCGCAGCAGTCGCTGACCGGGCAGCTGCGCACGCCGTCCGAGGTCGACGTCTACATCGACGGCCAGCGCGTCCGGACGCTGCGACTTCCTGCGGGCAATTTCGACCTGCGCAACGTCACGCAAGCCACCGGCTATCGCAACGTGGACCTGGTCATCCGTGACGCCTTCGGCCGCGAGGAGCGCGTCAACACGTCGTACTACTCGAGCGAGCGCTCGCTGAAGGCCGGATTGCACGAGTACAGCTACAACGTCGGCGCGATGCGCGAGAACTACGGCATCGCGAGCAACGACTACGGGCCGCTGGCCTTCGCCGGCTTTCACCGCTACGGCGTGACCGACGCGCTGACGCTCGGCATCCGCGCCGACGGCCGAAGCGGTCGATTCAACGCGGGGCCGACGGCGACCATCGTGCTCGGCGCGGCCGGCCTGCTCAATGTCGCGGCTGCCGTCAGCGACGACGAGGGCCGCACCGGCGGCGCCGGGCTCGTCAGCTACAGCTATCTCGGACAGCACTTCAACGCCAGCCTGCTGGCGCGCAAGGACAGCCCGCACTATGCGAGCCTGCTCGACATCCGGACCGACCGCCGCGACTATGAGGCCGCCGCAAGCGTCGGCTACACGGCACCGGTCTGGGGTTCGTTCTCGGCCGGGCTGTTCACGTTCAAGGCCTACGAGGGGCAGGACCGCAAGGCGGCCAGCCTGAGCTACGGGCGGCCGCTGTTCGACGGACGGGCGAGCTTCTTCGTGACCGTGGTCAACGAACGCGCCGAGGACACCAGGACCAACGTGTTCGCCGGATTCAACTACAACTTCGACGCCGTGCATTCACTCACCGGCTATTACCAGCGGTTGCGCGGCAGCACCAGCGAGACGCTCCAATTCCAGAAGGCGCAGCCTGTCGGCGAAGGCCTGGGTTACGTGATTGGCGTCTCGCACCTCGATTCGGCAGGAGCATCGAGCACGCAGGTAACGCCATCGTTCCAGTACAACGGGCGCTGGGGCACAGTACGCGGCTTTGCGCAGCAGAACGACGGCACGGGTTCACCGCGCAGCTATTCGCTGTCGGTCGCCGGTGGCGTCGCCTGGGCAGGCGACATGATCGCGGCAGGACGTCCAGTGACCGACAGCTTCGGCGTCGTCAAGGTCGATGACCTCGAGGGCGTTCGCGTATTCGTGAACAATCAGGAAATCGGCAGGACCGGCGCCAATGGCAGGCTGTTCGTTCCTTCGCTCGCGTCCTTCATCGACAACCAGATCTCGGTCGACGTCGCCAGCGTGCCGCTCGAATTCACATTCCCGGAATCCACCCGCGCAGTCTCTCCGGCGTACCGCGCCGGCGCGGTCGTCAACTTCCAGGCCAAGCGCCTGCGGGCGATCGTCGGCACGCTCGCGATTCGCTCGAACGGACAGGTAAAGCCCGCCGAGTACTTCAACGTGACGCTGGACATAGATGGCCGGCCGTTCACGTTCGTCACCGGTCGCGGCGGCGAATACTATGCGGAGGACGTGAAGGCCGGGCGTTATGCGGCGAAGCTCACCGCAAACGGAACGGTCTGCCGGTTCGAACTGGTGGTGGGCGAGGCGACGGGGCCATTCAACGACCTCGGCGAGACCGTCTGCGCGCTGCCCGACGTTCCGGCGGTGCCGACGCTGGGCCGCGTGCGCTGATTCGCGCTCGATCCGGCGTCATGGCGCAGCTTGCCGGCGCGTCGGGAAGAAGCCGCAGCTTTGCAGGATCGAACTGTTGTGGACTGCCTCTGATGGTGCCCGACACGTTTGCTCAACCGGCCTTGGTCTCCAGGACCTTCGACAGTTCACCCGACGAATACATCTCGCGGACGATGTCGCAGCCGCCGACGAACTCGCCGTTCACGTACAACTGCGGCACGGTCGGCCAGTTGGCGAAATCCTTGACGCCCTGGCGGATCTCGGGATCTTCCAGCACGTTCACGGAAAAATAGGAATCGACGCCGCTGCGCTTCAATATCTCCGCGACGGTGGCGGAAAAGCCGCACTGCGGAAACTGCGGCGTGCCCTTCATGTACAGCACGACCTTGTGCTGGGTGATCTGGTCGCGAATGGTGTCTTGGGCTGTGCTCATGGCGGCTCCGGCGGATGCGGTCGAATCGAGCATTTTACGCTCGTCTGCTTTGCTTTCACACGATGGACACGCTGGACAGGCATGCCCTCACGAGCGTCAGGGTCAAGGCTTGCGCGTGCCCCGCGCGACCACGTACTCGGGCCGGCCGGTCGCCAGCCACGTGACGATGTTCTGCGCGGCCTTGCGGCGCAGCTCGCGCTCGGCGGTGATCGAATAGAACGCGGAATGCGGAGTCAGGATGACCCGCGGATGGCCGAGCAGCCGCGAGTCGCGCGGCACCGGTTCGTTGGGCAGCACGTCGAGCCCGGCGCTGCCGAGGGTTTCCGCATCCAGCGCAGCGATCAGCGCCGGCACATCGACGACCGCGCCGCGCGCGGTGTTGACCAGGCAGGCACCGGGGCGCAGCGCGGCGAAGAACCTGGCATCGATCATGCCGCGCGTCTCGGCGGTCAGCGGTGTATGCAGGCTGACCACGTCGGACTGTCCGGCGAGTTCTGCCAACGTCGCGGCGCGCTCGACGTAGGCCGGGAAGTCGCCATCGATCAGGTACGGGTCGTAGGCGACGACGCGGCCGAACAGGTTGCGCGAGACGTGCGCCATGCGCTTGCCGATGCGGCCGAGGCCGACGATGCCAAGCGTCAGCTCGGCTGGGCGGCGCAGCGTGCCCGAGGACAGGAAATGCCATTCGCCCGCGGCGATATCGCGGTGATAGGCGACGATGTTGCGGATCGACGCCAGCGCCAGCGCCAGCGCGTGCGTGGCGACTTCGCCGACGCCGTAGTCGGGCGAGTTGGCGACCCAGACGCCAGCCTCTTCGCAGGCGGCGACGTCGACGGTGTCGTACCCGGCACCGATGCGGCTGACGATGCCCACCTTGGGCAGCGCGGCGAGGACCTTGGCCGTTATGGGCGCGTACTGCAGCAGGATGGCGCAGCAACCCTTGGCGGCGGCGATCACCTGGTCCTCGGTCTTGCACTGCGCTTCGACGACCTCGATCCCCGCCGGGTCGAACAGCTTGCGTTCGAGATCTATGTTGGCGTAGTCGAAATCGGCGTAGAGGATGCGGGGCATGGCGGTTCCGGAATGGTCGGTGGATTGGACAACAGTCGAGCATAGGGAATGCCGTTGGACCGGTCAAGCGGCCTTACCAATCGGACCCGGGCGGCAGTTTTCGCTGTACCCGCGGCTATACTTTCTGCCCACCCTCCCGAAGGACGGCCATGTCCACCCTCTTCCCAACCACCGTCGCAGGCAGCCTGCCCAAGCCGGCGTGGCTTGCCGAGCCCAATACGCTGTGGGCGCCGTGGAAGCTCGAGGGCGAGGCGCTGGAGCAGGGCAAGCGCGACGCGGTCCGCCTGGCGCTGTTCGACCAGGAGCACGCCGGCATCGACATCGTCAGCGACGGCGAGCAGACGCGGCGGCACTTCGTGACCACCTTCATCGAAGGGCTGGAGGGCGTGGATTTCGCCAACCGCAAGTCAGTGCGCATCCGCAACCGCTACGACGCGGACGTGCCGGTGGTGAACGGTCCCGTGGCACGCAAGCGTCCGATCTACGTGGATGATGCCCGATTCCTCAAGTCCGAGACCACCCGAAAGGTCAAGTACACGCTGCCCGGCCCGATGACCATGGTCGACACGCTCTACGACGGGCATTACCGCAGCCGGGAGAAGCTGGCCTGGGCCTTTGCCGAGATCCTGAACCAGGAGGCGAAGGAGATCGCCGCCGCCGGCGTGGACGTCATCCAGTTCGACGAGCCCGCCTTCAACGTCTATTTCGACGAGGTGCGCGACTGGGGTGTGGCCGCGCTCGAACGCGCCGCCGAAGGCCTCAACTGTGTGACCGCCGTGCACATCTGCTACGGCTACGGCATCAAGGCCAACAACGACTGGAAAAAGACGCTGGGCAACGAATGGCGCCAGTACGAGCAAACCTTCCCTCTGCTGGCGCGCTCCGGCATCGCCCAGGTCTCGCTGGAATGCGCCAATTCCCGAGTGCCTCTGGAACTGATCGGCCTGCTCGAAGGCAAGGATGTGCTGGTCGGCGCCATCGACGTGGCCAGCGACCGGGTCGAGTCCCCCGAAGAGGTCGCGGCGACCATCCGGGCGGCGCTGGCCTACGTCCCGGCAGCCCGGCTGTACCCCTGCACCAACTGCGGCATGGTGCCCCTGTCCCGGGAGGTGTCCCGGGGCAAGCTCAATGCGCTGGCCGCCGGGGCGGCGCTGGCCCGGACCGAGCACGACCCGGGCTGACCGGCCAGAGCTGGCCATCCCACTGGGACGAGCGATCGGGCACGCCAAGCCTGACCGGGCGGAGGCAGCCACCCCCCACCCTACACGACCCAAGGGTCGGGCGAGCGCCTGGAATCCCGGGCCAGGGAGCCGGGTAGAACCCTCCCCGGACAGACGATGTGTCAAAAATGCCGCGCCCCAGCCCCCCCGGCCGGGACCGTTTTCGAAATATTCCCTATTGTTGGTGGTTCGCGTATGATCCCAAAGGTGTTTTGTTTCAAGTACTAGAGCACGTTCCAACCCGGTCGCAACACGGTCGCGGTTCCGTACTTTTCTGTCCTTGAGAATGAAACACGGGGCGGGCACCCGCCCGTCGATTACTTTTCTTGAGGAATTACAGAAATGGCAACAGGTACCGTGAAGTGGTTCAATGATGCGAAGGGCTTCGGCTTCATTACGCCGGACGGCGGTGGCGAGGATCTTTTCGCACACTTCTCCGCGATCAACATGCCGGGGTTCAAGACGCTGAAGGAAGGCCAGAAGGTCTCCTTCGAAGTGACGCAGGGCCCGAAGGGCAAGCAGGCCAGCAACATCCAGGCCGCCTGACGATCACGCAGTCCGCATCATGAAAAAAGCCGGGTTCGCCCGGCTTTTTTCTTGCTCGCTGCAACGATCCTGGCTTTTGCAACCAATTGGCCGCCAGTCTCGCAGCACATTGGTTCCAGGCGCCACTGCAATCGCTGCGCGTGGACGCAACGATTGCGGGTCGGTGAATCAGGCTGCGCCGGTCAGTGCCGGCGCCCGCGCAACTGCCGCGCGCCCACCACGCCCAGCATCGTTAGCAGCAACGCAAGACCAAACGGCGTGTTCACCGGAATCGGCGTCGGAGTCGAATCGACGACCGGCGGGAAGTTCACCTCATTGGCCGCCGTGTTGTTGGCGGGATCGCTGTCGCCGCCGCCGGCCAACCTGGCCACGTTGATCAAGGGTGAAGGCGCGTTGGCTGCGATGTTCACCGTCAGCGTGATCGGCGGATAGCTCGCCCCGGCGCCAGCACATCATTGCGCGAACACGGACCGGCCGGCTGCGTGCAATTCCATCCGGTTCCGCCGATCGCCGTCGCCGTCAATCCGGCGGGGAGAATGTCGGTCACCGTCACCGTTTCCCACGGTCGGCTGGCGCGCCGACGTTGCTGACGATGATGGTGTACTTGGCTCCGGTCTGTCCCGGGACGAATGCGCTATTGTTGGTCTTGGCGATCGCGAGGTCGATGGCGGTGCCCACGATCGGATCCGCATCGGTCGCCGAATTGTTGCCCGGCACCGGGTCCGTCACTCCCGCCGGTACGGTGACCGTGGCGGTGTTGCCGAGCGATCCCGTGGCCGAGGCCGACAGCGTGCCGGTCAGCGTGAAGGTCGCCGTGCCCGCTGCGAGCAAATCGACCGACACCGCGATATTGCCGTTGCCGGAGGACGGACAGCTGCTTCCTGCGGACGCCGTGCAGGTCCACGTCACATTGGTCAGCGACAGCGCAACGACATCATTCACCATGGCGCCGGTCACCACGGCCGGACCGTTGTTGGTCACGACGATCGCATAGGTCACCACGCTTCCCGACGTCACCGACGTCTGGTTGTTGGTCTTGGTGATCGCAAGATCGGCACTCGTCGCGGTGACGGTGATCGGCGCGCTTGCTGCCGGCGCCGTGCCGGCACCGGTCTGCAGCGGGCCCGTCACGTTGGTCACCGTGCCTGGCGTCGACGACGTGATGGTCACCACGATCGTGCAACCGCCGGCAGGGACGCTCGCGCCGGAGGCCATGCTGATCAACATCGGCGTCACCGTGACCCCGCTGCAGGTGCCGGTGTTGGCGGAAGTGGTGGTGACGCCTGCGGGCATGGTGTCGGTGAAGGCCGCGGTTAGTGTCAGCGGATTCGCAGTCGCATTGCCCAGCGTGAGCGTCAGCGTTGACGTACCGCCTGACACGATCGTCGCCGGCGCAATGGTCTTGCCCAGCGTCACGCCTATGGCGCTCACCGTCAGCGGCGCGCTTGCCGCAGGCGCCGTTCCGCCGCTGGTCTGCAACGGACTCGTGACGTTGGTCACCGGCCCGATCGTCGACGAGGTGATGGTCACCACGATCGTGCAGCCTCCGAGTGCGATGGTGCTGCCCGAGGCCATGCTGATCAGCGTTGGCGTCACCGTGACCCCGGTACAGGTGCCCGTATTGGCGGAGGTCGTGGTGACGCCTGCGGGCATGGTGTCGGTGAAGGCCGCTGTCAGTGTCAGCGGATTCGCGGTCGCATTGCCCAGCGTTAGCGTCAGCGTTGCCGCACCGCCCGACACGATCGTCGCCGGCGCAATGGTCTTGCCCAGCGCAACGCCGGCGGCGGTCACCGTCAGCGGTGCGCTGGCCGGCGATACCGGTCCCGCACTGGTCTGCAGCGGACCGGTCACATTGGTGACCTTGCCCGGCGTCGACGAGGTGAGGGTTACCACAATCGTGCAACCGCCGATGGGGATGCTCGTGCCCGAGGCCATTGTGATGGCCGTCGGCGTCACCGTGACCCCGCTACAGGTTCCGGTGTTGGCGGAGGTGGTGGTGACGCCGGCAGGCATGGTGTCCGTGAATGCGGACGTCAGGCTGATCGGCGTGGCATTGGTATTGCCAAGGGTCAGCGTCAATGTGGCGGTGCCATCGACGACGATCGTAGCCGGCACGATGGTCTTCGACAGTGACGCCGAGGCCTGCTGCACGGTCAGCGGGGCCGAGGCCGGCGGCGTCACGCCGGCATTGGTTTGCAGGCTGCCGGTCGTATTGACGACCGTGCCGGGCGTCGATGAGGTGACGGTCACGACAATCGTGCAGCCGCCCGGCGGAATGGTCGAACCCGTGGCCTTCTGCACTGATGTCGGCGTTACCGTAACCGTCGCGCAGGACCCTGTGTTGCCCGAAGTGGTTGTGACCCCTGCCGGCATGGTGTCCGTGAATGCTGCTGCCAGCGTCACCGGAACCGGATTCGCATTGCCGAGCGTGATGGTCAAGGTGGCCGTGCCACCGGACGTGATCGTGGCCGGAAGAATGGTCTTGGTCATGCCCGGGTTCAGCGGCGTCACGGTAAGCGGCGCGCTCGCTCCCGGGGTGAGGCCAGCCGAGGTCGAAACATCGCCGGTGGTGTTGACGACGGTTCCCGGTGTGGACGAGGTAATCGTCACTACGACCGTGCAGCCTCCGACGGGGATGGTCGCGCCGGACGACATCGAAACCTGGGCTGACGTGACCACCACCCCGGTACAGGTGCCGGAGTTGGCGGAGGTCGTCGTCACGCCGCCTGGCATGTTGTCGACGAAGGCAGCGGTGAGCGTGATTGGCAAGGCGTTGGGATTGCCCAGCGTCAGCGTCAACGTCGCGGTTCCGCCGACACTGATCGTTGCCGGCGCGATGGTCTTGGTCAGCGTCGCCTTGGCCGGCGATACGGTCAGCGGCGCCGAGGCCGGCGGCGTCACCCCTGCTCCCGTCTGCAGAATGCTGGTGGTGTTGGTGACAGTGCCGGGTGTCGACGACGTGACCTGCACGACGATCGTGCAGCCACCCGGCGCAATCGTGGAACCCGTCGCCAGGGCGACCTGGTTGGCGGTCACAGTGACACCGGTACAGGTGCCGCTGTTCGCCGACGTCGTGGTCATCCCGGCGGGCATGACGTCGGTGAACGGTGCCGTCAGCGTCAACGGCGCGGCGTTGGCATTGGACAACGTAATGGTGAGCGTGGCGACGCCGCCGGCGTTAATGGTCGCGGGCACAATGGTCTTGACCGTGCCCGAGACGGCCGCGGTGACGGTCAGAGGCGCACTGGCTGGCGGCGTGACGCCGCCATTGGTCGACAGGACGCTGGTGGTGTTGGTCACGGTCCCCGGCGTGCTCGAGGTGATCCTGACGGTGATCGTGCAACCGCCTGGCGGAATCGCCGTGCCCGACGCCATGGTGACGGTCGTTGGCGTCGTCGTGACGCCGGCGCAGGTGCCAATGCTCCCGGAAACCAGGGTCACTCCAGCGGGCATGACGTCGGTGTAGGCCGCACTCAGCGTCAGCGGGATCGTATTGATGTTGGCCAGCGTCAGCGTCAGCGCAGTCTGGCCGCCCGAAGCGATGGTCGCGGGCAGGATCGTCTTGGCGTGGGTTGCCGGCGCCGGGTTGATGGTCAGCGGCGCGCTGGCGGGCGGCGCGGTGCCGGCATTGGTCGCGAAGTCGCCGGTGGTGTTGACCACGCCCCCCGGCGTGAACGAGGTGATGGTCACCACGATCGTGCAGCCGCCCGGCGGAATCGACGATCCCGACGCCATGGTGATCGACGTCGGCGTCACCGTGACGCCGGTGCAGGTGCCCGCATTGCCGGAAGTCGTCGTCACTCCAGCCGGCATGGTATCGATGTACGCCGCGGACAACGTCAGCGGGACCGTGTTGATGTTCGCCAGCGTCAGCGTCAGCGTGGCGGATCCGCCGGAAACGACGGTTGCCGGCAAAATGGTCTTGCCATTGGTTGGCGGCGCGGCGGTGACGGTCAGGGGCGCGCTGACCGGAGGCGCGGTGCCGGCACTGGTTGCGAGGTCGCTGGTCGTGTTGGTTACGCCACCCGGCGTGAACGAGGTGATGGTCACCACGATCGTGCAGCCGCCCGTAGGAATGCTCGAACCCGAGGCCATGGTGATCGACGATGACGTCACCGTGGCCCCGGCGCAGGTTCCGGTGTTGCCCGAGGTCGTGGTCACGCCAGCCGGCATGGTGTCGATGTAGGCCGCGGACAACGTCAGCGGGACCGCATTGCTGTTGGCGAGCGTCAGCGTGAGCGTGGCGGATGCGCCGGAAACGATGGTCGCCGGCAATATGGTCTTGCCATGCGTCGGCGCCGCGGCGGTGACGGTCAGCGGCGCACTCGCCGGCAGCGCAGTGCCGGAAGTCGCAATCAGCGACCCGGTGATGTTGGTGACGGTGCCTGGCGTGGAAGACGTGATCGCGACGATGATCGTGCAGCCGCCTGGGGGAATCGTCGTGCCCGACGCCATGGAGATGTTCGTCGACGTCACCGTGACCCCGGCGCAGGTGCCGGTGTTGCCCGAGGTCGTGGTCACCCCGGCCGGCATGGTGTCGGTGAAGTCCGCCCCCAGCGAGATGGCAATGCCGTTCGGATTGCCGAGCGTCAGCGTGAGCGTCGAGTTGCCGCCGGCAACGATGGAAGCCGGGGTGATGCCCTTGACCAGCGTCGGACCGGCGAGGGGAACCGGCGTTACTGTCGACGTGTTGTTGCCGGGGATCGGATCGATGACCGGTGACGACACGACCGCCGTGTTGGCATAGGGTCCGGCCGCCGCGACTGTCGCGGTGATGGAAAGCGTGGCCGAGGCGCCATTGGCGAGACTGCCGACCGTCCATACGCCGGTTCCGCTGACGTAGGAACCCTGCGTGGCCGAGGACGTGACGTACACATACCCGGCCGGCAGTAGGTCGTTGACCACGATACCGGTGGAGCTGTCGGGACCATTATTGGTTACGGCCACCGAGAAAATGACGTTGCCGCCGATCACCGGCTGGGCATTGTTGGCCGCCTTGACCACCTGCAGGTCCGCGATCGCCAGCGCGCTGCTCGAGCCACCGGTGTTGTTGCCGGGGACCGGGTCGACCTCATTCACGGTCGCCACCGACCCCGAATTCAGCAACGGATTGGCGCCGACGTAGGGCGAGGAAACCAGCGCGTTGATCGTGACGCTGGTGCTGCCGCCGGAGGCGACCGTGCCCAGCGTGCAGGTGACGACACCGGCAGCCTCCACGCAACCGGGGCTCGCGCTCTGGAAGGCAACGCCCGCCGGCAGCGTGTCGGTGATGACCGCACCTGTGGAGGGGTTCGGCCCGTTGTTGGTGACGGTCAGCGTCCAGTCGAAGGTCGTTCCCGGTGTGACCGTCGCCGGCGCGCTCTTGACCAGCGCCAGGTCGGCAACGCGGCGCGTGGTGGTGGCGTGCACCGTCGTGTTGTTGTTGGGCAGCGATTCCGGTTCGTCGGCGCTGACCACCGCCCGGTTGAACGTCGTCCCGGAGATCCCGGAGGAAATGGACTCCGCGCGCATGTCGTAGGTGACTACCGCCGACTGCCCGCTCGCGAGCCCGGGGAACGTGCAGGTCAGCACGCCCGAGGTGGCGTTGAGCGCCGGCTCGACGCAGGTGCCGATTCCGGGCGGGTTGATGGTCAGGCCGCCCTGGTAGCTGAAGGTCGCCGTCGGCGTGCTGCTCGGCGCCGGGAAGGTATCGACCATCTGCACGTTGGTTGCGAAGGACGGCCCGCCGTTGGTCGTGGTGACGGTGTAGGTCGTCGACTGGCCGAGCGCGACCGGGTCGACGCTGTCAACCTTGTTCACCAGGATGTCGACCGCGGCGTTGGTCACCGGCGTGGTGATGGTCGCCGTGTTGTTGTTTGCGTCCGATTCCTGCGTCGTGGTCGTGATGACGACGTCGTTCTGGACACTGGTGGCGCCGGTGACCGGACGCACGCGGAACTGCGCGGTCTGCTGCGCGTTGCTGGCAATCGTGGCCCAGGTGCAGGTCAGCGTTCCGCCGAGCGTGTCTGCGACAGGGGTAATGCAGGAGCCACCGCCGGAAACGCTGATTAGGCTCAGGAAGGCCGCATTGGCCGGCAGCGTATCGGTGACAACGACGTTGGCGGCCGTCGATGGTCCGGGGCCAACCGTATTGCGCGCGGTCAACGTATAGGTCAGCGGCGTGCCGGCCTGCACCGGGCTGGGCGTGGCGGTTTTCGCTACCGTGACATCAGCAATGGCGGTCACCACGCTAGTCACCGAGCCGGTGTTGTTGGCGCGATTGGGATCGCCGACGTCCTGCGAATTGACCGTCGCGGTGTTAGTGCGGTTGCCGGTGGTCGCGATGGAGGGCCGGACGACGATGGTCACCGTCGCCGAGGCGCCGACCAGCAGCGAGCCCAGGTTGCAGTTCACCGTGATCGATGCGCCGTTCGACGGCCCGGGCGGCACGCAAGTACCCTGCGACGGCGTGGCCGATTGCAGGCTGCCGGTGGCGACGAGGCTCGCCAGCGCATCGGTCACCACCACGTTGGTCGCGTTGCCCGGACCCTGGTTGTCGACCGTGATCACGTAGGTCAGGTTCTGGCCGGCGAGCACCGGATTCGGGTTGGCGGTTTTTGACACCACGCGCAGGTCGGCGGCGACCGTGGGGTCAGTGGAAATGGTGGCTACGCTGCCGCAATTGTTGGCCGCGTTGCCGTCGCTGGGTCCGGGGCCGGACAGCGCGACGCAGGCGGTATTGGGCGCGTTGCCCGCGCTGTTGGCGACCACCGGAATCGTTATGTTCGGGAAATTGGTATTCGCTGCCTGTGCCGCCGCCAGCAGCCGCGTACAAGTAATCGTCGCTCCCGCGATCGGATAGGGAGGGGCTGGCACCGAGGTGCAGGTCCAGCCCGTCCCGGTCGACGCCGCGCGCAGATTGATGAACGCAGGCAAGGTGTCGGTGACGGTGACGGTCTGGCCGACGGCGAGGGCGACGGGGCCATTGTTGCGCGCCGTCAGCGTGTAGGTGAAATTGAATCCCGGGACCACCGGGCTCTGCGAAACGGTCTTGGAGATCGACATGTCAGCGGAATTGCTGCCGGTGACGTTCACCGTCGCGGTGTTGTTGGCCGGAACCGGGTCGGTCTCCGGGATGGCGATGTTCGCAGTGTTGGTGACGGTGCCGATCGCCGTCACCGTCGCGGTGACGGTGATCACCGGCATGTTGGTGAAATTGGCCGAGAACGGGCCGGGACGGGTGCAGGTCAGCGTTGGCGCGGAGAAATTGCAGGTCCAGCCGCCGGCCTGCGTGAAACCGACGAAGGTCAGCCCCGCGCCGAGCGTGTCGGTGACGGTGATGATTCCGGATCCGGTCGAGCCGGCCGGCTCGCCCCCATTCAGGCGCGGCGTCAGCGTATAGGTGACGTTCTGCCCGACGCCGATCGTGCCGGACGACGCGGTCTTGGTGATGGAAACATTCGAGCCGCCGATAACGGTGGTCGACACCGGGAACGTGTTGTTGGCCAAATTTCCGTCGGGCAGCGGCGAACTGGCGGTGAACGCGGTGGAAATCGTCCCACCGACGTTGGCGACTGCGGGGAAGTTCAGCACCGGCGCATTGGCGCCGGAGGCGAGCGAAGTGTTCCGCGTGCAGGTGATCGTGGTCCCGGCGACGCATTGCGGATAGCCGGTGTTCGGCACGCAGGCCCAGCCCGTCCCCGACGGTGTCGCAGTGATGCACGCGCCGGCCGGCACGTTCAGCGTGACCGTCTGCGACGCTGCCGCGGCCGGGCCGTTGTTGCGGACGGTCACCGCATAGTTGTAGGCAGCGCCGGCGGTGACCGGATCGGGAGCG
Organism: uncultured beta proteobacterium; assembly: GCA_963712105.1. Classification (GTDB taxonomy): domain Bacteria; phylum Pseudomonadota; class Gammaproteobacteria; order Burkholderiales; family Casimicrobiaceae; genus VBCG01. Next base: position 326,965 of record CAVQGR010000004.1, on the reverse strand, counting down.
TCGACGACGGTGACCGCCATGTCGGAGGCGTTCTGCGCGGTCGTATCCTCGGCGATGTTGAGGTTGTTCGCCGTATTGGGGTCGATGGTGGTCGCCGTGGCCGAAGCGGTGTTGGTCCACACGCCGGCGGTGGGCAGGATCACCTGAACGGTGACCGTAGCATTGGCCAGGAAGGCCAGGTTGCCCAGCGAACAGGTGAGCACGCCGGCGACCGGTGCGCCACAGCTGCCCTGCGTCGTCGCCGCGCCGACGAAGGTCGATCCGGGCGGCAGCGTATCGGTGAGGGTGATGCCGATCGACGCGTCGGGCCCATTGTTGTCGACCCGGATGGTATAGGTGAATACGCCACCGGCCGGTCCGGGATCCGGACTGTCGGCCTGGTTTACGACCAGGTCCGCCTGCTGCGCCGATGCGGTCGCGGCGATTACAGAGAAGGTGACGAAGGCAGCCAGAGCCCCCAGACGGGGAAGCGCGCGCAACAGCGTGGCAAGGTGATGTCGAAACGAAACACGCATCGCGTCAATCCAGTACAGTGATCACTGCCCTCGGTGCGACGGTCCGGGGGCAATGCCCTCCTCTCGCTGCCCTCAATTCGCCCGCATCCGGCCGACCACATGCGGCAGCTTCAGCCGCAGTGGGTCACGCGTTCATCGGTATTTCCGCCGGCGCAATTCTACCTGCGAACCTACGCAATCGGCGTGCCTGGACGGAAAATCGCAGCGAGAACACCGCCGCAGCAGCGCCCTCACTGATCCGGATCAGGCAACGTTGCGCAGTTCTCGCAATGCGACCGAGAGCATCGCGGCGTCCGGCTTTGCCACGGCCTGAATTTCAGTCAGCAACTGCGAGGCGCGACCCAGCGCCCGCTCGTTGCGCACCACCCAGGCGTCGATCAACGCCGATGGCTTCGCCGACGCCGGTGCGTTGAGCAGCACCGCGGCCGTCGCGGCGCGTTGCAAACCAGACACGTCATCCAGCATTGCTGCCCTGGCGAGCATCTGCCAGTGGCGGTGGCCAGGCAGCGCCTCGATCTTCTCGGAGAGCCAGCCCAGTCCCAGTCGATGCGCGAGATCGAAATACACCGCGGCGACGGGGCCGACCGAGCGTTGGGCGCTGGCCGCGACTTCGGCAATGTCCAGAATCGCATACAGCGTATCCGAACTGACCACCCGCTCGGCGATGGCGCGGGGGACACCGGCCTCGGTGAGCGTCCCCACCTCGCCTTCGAAGCGCTCGCGCTCGCCCGTGCTCTGCAGCTTGGGCAGGCTTGCCGAAAGCGCCACGACTCCGGGCGTGAAATGATCGATCGTCGTCGCCATGTCGTGGGCAAGGCGCGGTGAGCGCAGGAACCATGTCGTGCCGCGTTCGATCTGCGCGCGTGTGTCGAGCAGCATCTGCGATTGCACCGCGTCCGCGACCACGTTGTCCAGATTCTCGATCCCATGCCACAGCGGCACGAACCCGAATATTTCGCGGGTGAGCAGAAATGCGCGGACGATCTCGTGCGGCTTGGCTCCGGTCGACTCGGCCAGCCGGTGCACGAAGACGCCACCCACCCGGTTGACCATGCTGTTGACCACGTGAGTGGTGACGATCTCGCGGCGCAGCGGGTGCCGCGCCATGTAATCGGCGAATTTCTTGTGCAGCGCATCCGGAAAATAGCGGCGCAGTGCGGTTGCGACCCAGGGATCGTCCGGCAGATTCGAGGCCAGGAGTTCGTCGACCAGCCACATCTTGCTGTAGGCGAGCAGCACCGCGTTCTCGGGGCAGGTCAGACCCCTGCTCTTGGCTCGCCGCTCGGCAATGATCTCATCGTCGGGCAGGAATTCGATGGTTCGACTGAGTCGTCCGGCTTTTTCGAGGAACTGCATGAAGCGCACCTGCGCGTCGAACAGCGACGGCGCGATGCGGTTGGCGATCGACAACACCTGCGTCTGGAAATAGTTGTCGCGTAGCACCAGCGCGGCAATGTCGTCGGTCATCTTCGCCAGCAGGGTGTTGCGCTGCTTGTTCGTCAGCTCGCCGTCGGCCACCGCAAGGCCGAGGAGGATCTTGATGTTGACCTCGTGGTCGGAAGTGTCGACGCCGGCCGAGTTGTCGATGGCGTCGGTGTAGATGCGCCCGCCCGCCGCGGCGAACTCGATGCGGCCCAGCTGCGTGCAGCCAAGATTGCCGCCCTCGGCGAAGACCTTGCAGCGCAGCTCGCGGCTGTTGACCCGCACCGCGTCGTTGGCGCGGTCGCCGACCTCGGCGTGCGTCTCGTCCTCGGCCTTTACATAGGTGCCGATGCCACCGTTGTAGATGAGGTCGACCGGGGCCTTCAGGATAGCGTTGACGAGTTCATTCGGCGTGAGCGAGGTTGCCGACACGTCCAGCACCGCCCGTACCTCCGGCGTGAGCTTGATCGACTTCGCGCTGCGCGGATAGATTCCACCGCCTGTTGACAGCCGCTTGACGTTGTAATCCGCCCACGACGAGCGCGGCAACTGGAACAGCCGCTCACGTTCGGTGAAGGCTGCTGCAGCGGCCGGGTCCGGATCCAGGAAGATGTGGCGATGATCAAAGGCCGCGACGAGGCGGATATAGCGGGAGAGCAGCATGCCGTTGCCGAACACGTCACCCGACATGTCGCCGATGCCGGCCACCGTGAACCTGGTCGTTTGCGTATCGACGCCGAGTTCGCGAAAGTGACGCTTGACCGACTCCCAGGCGCCGCGAGCCGTGATGCCCATGGCCTTGTGGTCGTAGCCGACCGAGCCGCCCGAGGCGAAGGCGTCGCCGAGCCAGAAGCCGTACTCGGCGCTGATGCCGTTGGCGAAATCGGAAAACGTCGCCGTGCCCTTGTCGGCGGCCACCACGAGATAGGGATCGTCCGGGTCGTAGCGGCGCACCTGTGGCGGCGGCACGATGCGATCGCCAACGCGGTTGTCGGTGAGGTCGAGCAGTCCGCGCAGGTAATTCTGGTAGCAGGCCACGCCCTCCTTCATCCAGGCCTCGCGATCGGATGGCGAAGGTGCCCGCTTCAACACGAAGCCGCCCTTGCTGCCTACCGGCACGATGACCGTGTTCTTGACCATCTGCGCCTTGACCAGTCCAAGCACCTCGGTCCGGAAATCCTCGAGCCGATCCGACCAGCGCAGGCCACCCCGCGCCACGCGGCCACCGCGCAGGTGCACGCCCTCGAAACGTCGCGCGTAGACGAAGATCTCGAACATGGGGCGCGGTTCGGGCAATCCGGGCACCTTTGCGGGGTCGAACTTGAACGACAGGAATTCGCGCGGCATGCCCGCGGCGTCGCGACGCCAGAAATTCGTCCGGGTGGTCGCCAGGATCAGCGCCACGTACTGCCGCAGGGTTCGATCTTCGGAAAGATTGTCGACCCCATCCAGCGCGGATTCGATCTCGCCCCGGCAGGCTTCCGCGCGTGCGTCGGCCACGGCGCCGCCTTCCGGGTCGAATCTCGCGCGGAACAGTTCGACCAGCAGCTTGGCGATGTCCGCATGCGCGGACAGCACCGCCTCGATGAACGCCTGCGACAGTGGAAAGCCGATCTGGCGCAGGTATTTCGCATAGGCGCGCAGCACCACGATCTCGGCCGCGGGAATGCACGCTGCGACCACCAGCCGGTTGAAATCGTCGCTTTCGACCTCGCCGCGAAAGATGCGCCCGAAGGCGTCCTCGAAGACCGCGTGCAGGGCTTCGGCGTCGAGCGCGGCGTCGGGCAGCTTCGACAGCAGACCGAAATCATGCAGCGAAACCAGCGGCATGCCCTCTGCAGAGACGCGATGCGGGTGCTCGTCGATCACCCTCAGTCCCATGTGCTCGAGCATCGGCAGACTGTCCGACAGTGGCACCGGTGCCCCCAGATGGAACAGCTTGAAGCGCAGCATGCCGGGACCCGCGTCGGCCGGCCGGTAGAGCCTGAGGCCCAGCGGTGCCGCTGGCGAGAGTCCGGCAACCATTTCGATATCGGCGACCGCGGCCCGGGCGGAATACTCCTCCTGGTAACTCGACTGGAACGCCCCGCGGAACTGGCGCATCCTGTCGTTGCCCTGCTCCTCGCCCAACGCCTCGATCAACGCAACCTTGAGCTCGTCGTTCCACCTTCGGCCGGCGTTGGCCAGCAGTGTCTCGATTTCCTTCTCGTCATAACCAGGTATCGCACCGGGTGTCGTGCGTACCGTGATGTGAATGCGCGCAATCTGCGCCTCGGTGACGTACACGTTGAAGTCCGTCGACAGGCCGTTGAACGCCTGGATCAGTATCGCCTGCCAACGTTCCCGCAACTCGGTGGTGTAGCGGTCGCGCGGCGCGTAGATGAGGCAGGACATAAAGCGCTCGAACGCGTCGCGGCGAACGAAAAACCGGAATCGCTGCCGGTCACCGAGCTGGAGTATTCCAGTCGCAACGCGCAGGAGGTCGGCCTCCGCTGTCTGGAAAAGCTCATCGCGTGGATAGGTGGCGAGGATGTTCTGCAGCGATTTCCCCGAATGGCTGTCGGGACTGACACCGACCTGCGCCAGCAGGTTCGCGATCTTTCGACGCAGGAGTGGAATCTCGGCGGGATTCGCACTGTAGGCCATCGCGGTGAACATGCCGAGAAAACGGTCCTCGCCGCAGACGTTGCCGTCGTCGTCGAAACGCTTGACCGCGATGTAGGCCAGATATCCCGGATGATGGACCGTTGAGCGCGAGGTGGACTTGGTGATCACCAGCAATTCCGGCCGGCGGGCATAGGCACGCACTTCCGGAGGCAGCGCCGCGAAACTCGCGGCGACCTCCTTGGTCGGACCTTCGCTGAGAATGCCCAGACTCGATCCCGGGACGATTTTCAGCGCATCGCTGCCGTCGACCTCTACCAGATCGTGGCGGCGATAGCCCAGGAAGGTGAAATTGTTCTCCGCGAGCCAACGCAGGAATTCGCAGCCTTCCGCGGTTTCCTCTTTCGGGAATGGTGGCGGGCGTCGCTCGATCCCGGCGACGATGTCGAGCAGCTTCTGTCGCATCGGCTTCCAGTCGGCCACCGCGACCCGCACGTCCCGCAGCACACGCTCCAGGTCACCAATCAGCCTGGACAGCTCGGCCGGATCCGTTTCGCGGTCCACTTCCATGTGGATCATCGACTCGCGCATTGAACCTTGCGACGCCTCCAGCGCAACCGCGATCAGCTCACCGCTCTTGTCACGCGTCGACGACACCACCGGATGGACCAACAAATGCAGCGCCAACCCGTGCCGGTTGATCTCCATCGTCACCGAGTCGACGATGAACGGCATGTCGTCGTTGACGATTTCCACGATCGTGTGCGTCGACTGCCAGCCGTGCTCTTCGATGGTAGGGTTGTAGGCGCGAACCTGCGCCCGGCCCACCTGACGCTTCTGCGCAAATTTCCAATTGGACAGCCCCGCGCCGTACAGGTCGGCGACCGTGCGCTCCTCAAGGTCATCCGGGTCGACCCGGCGGTAATAGATACGGAGGAAATTTTCGATCGCCGCCCGCCCCGCGCGCGGCACCTTGGCGCTGGCGAAGTCGATCAACTCATTCAGGCGACTGGCGCGCCGGTCTTTCTCAACCGGTTTGGCTTTCATTCATTCTCCTCGGTTGGTCCGCAGCCGAATCGGCGGAGTCGGGATGACGTTTCGCGATCATTATCGCGCGAATCGGAGACCCGGGCATTCCATGGCCCGCAAACAGGCTCGCGCGTCCAGCTTGCGGTGGCGCACGCGGACGCACCCGGTTTTGAATCCGGCGCCACATCGGGCATGATGGGTCGGATCCGAACCGTGCTGCCCGGGGCTGACCGCCCGGACGCGGTTTCCGCATCGCCCTCCGGGAAAGCAATGATCGAACCTCTGCTGCTCACCGCGACGCAGATTTCCACCTTCGACGGCGGACTTCTGCTCACCAAAGCGAGCGGATTCTTCTTCGCGCGCGGAGAGCGGTTGTTCCTGGTGACCAGTCGCCATGTCGTCTTCGACGAACCGAGCGGACATGCGCCGAACCGCATCGAGATCGAACTGCATACCAGTGAGATCAACCTGACGCTGTCCGCCGTTTTCTCCATTCTGCTGTACAACAACGGCAAGAGCATCTGGCGTCAAGGTGCGGATTCGGGCGGCGAGATCGACGTTGCCGTCATCGAGATCGATCGCTCCGCGCTCCCCGACCCGGTGGTCCTGAAGGCGTTCGGTCCGGAACACCTGCAAGCTTCATTGCACGAGATCGAGGTCGGCACCGCGCTGCTGATCGTCGGATTCCCCTTGGGGTTCCACGACACGCTGCATCACCTGCCGGTGGTGCGCCAGGCCGTAATCGCCTCGTCCTTCGGCCTGCGCTTCCAGGGGCAGGGCCTGTTCCTGACCGACGCGCGCACGCATCGCGGCACCAGCGGCTCGGCGGTGGTCATGCGCGATGAAGAGGCAGGCGGTGCCGGGCTGCCCTGGAAGCTCCTGGGTGTGCATTCGGCAAGCCTGGACATGCGTACGCGCGACATCGGCGTCGATGAATCGCTGGGGCTGAACTGCGCATGGTATGCCAGCATCCTGATGACGCTGACGGAGTGACGACGGGCCGCTCACGCGTCCCTCAAGTGTTGGTGGCCAAGGGCGGAATTCAAACCTTGGCCGATTTTGCGGGCCGCTCACGCGTCCCGCGAAATCGTGCGCCACCTTTTGAATTGGCCGACATTGGATGCTTCATCCTCCGCCTGCACGTGGCTCGCCAGAAACTCGCGCCCACGCTCATCAGAAATCGTTCACCACGCACAGCAGCGCCGCGGCTTGCGGTCAGCAGCGGCCGAGCCGTGCAGCACAACACAGGCACACGGCCCCCGAATTTCGCGTATTGCCCAGTCTACTCGCGCCGTCCGAGACTGGTCACGCAGAATTGTCCGGTCGCGCGCACTGCGCGGCGCGCCGGGGTTCCGTTTGCCGAAACGGGGTGGAGTTCCCCCGGTTCTCCGGCCACTGCGCCAAGCCCAAGCCAGTATCGCCCGCGTTCCGGCATCGCTCAGCACGTTGGAGGCGCAGTACCGAAAGAAGAACTGAGACTCGGTCAGGCCGGGCCGGAGGCGACCGAAGTCAGGGCAATGCCTCAGTCCGGAGTGGTGCAGATATCTGCGCGCGACCTGCCCGCAATATTCCGCGCATTCCCTGCGTGATTACACAGGAATTACACCAAGAGAAAAGGCTTGCCGCCCAAGGGACGCGCAAGCCTTTGATTTGCTGGTGGCCAAGGGCGGAATTGAACCACCGACACAAGGATTTTCAGTCCTCTGCTCTACCAACTGAGCTACTTGGCCAAGTCGCGGATTATACCAAGAATTCGTCGTCCGGCCGCCGGTTCACCAAGCCCTGCCGCCGGACGATCGCGGCCTGGCCAGCGGTATCCTGTTGCATTCAGCCGGCAAAGAACGCCCGCAACTCGCGCAGCGTTCCGACCGAGGCTTCCTCGGCAAGATAGTGTCCGGAGGGCAGCGCCCGGCCGCGCACGTCGGTGGCAACGGCGCGCCAGTCTTCGAGCGGCGTGAATAGCCGATGCACGACGCCCTTTTCGCCCCATAGCACCAGCAGCGGACAGCGGACCGTGCGTCCGTCGGCAACGTCGGCCGCATCGTGCTCGAGGTCGATCGACGCGGCGGCGCGATAGTCCTCGCAGGAGGCGTGAATCGTCGCCGGATCGGAAAAGCACCGGGCGTACTCGGCAAGCGCCCGGGCATCGAAAATTGCCGATGCCGAACCCCAGCCGCCGAGCTTGCGGTTCAGGTAGTAGAGCGGATCGGCGCCGATCATGCGTTCGGGCAGGTCAAAGGGCTGGATCAGGAAAAACCAGTGGTAGTAGGCGGTGGCAAACGCGCTATCGGTCTGGCCGAACATGGTCCGCGTAGGGGAAATGTCCAACACGGCGACGCGTTCAACGGCATCGGGATGGTCGACGCAAAGGCGGTGTGCGACTCGACCGCCACGATCGTGACCGCCAAGGCGGAAGCGGTCAAAACCGAAGGTTCGCATGACCTCGACCATATCGGCGGCCATTGCGCGCTTCGAGTACGCGGCGTGCGTCGCGTCGCTCGCGGGCTTGCCGGAATCGCCATAGCCGCGCAGATCGGCGCAGACAACCGTGTATTCCTTCGCCAGCGCCGGTGCAATTCGATGCCACATGGCGTGCGTCTGCGGATATCCGTGCAACAGCAGCAGCGGCGGTCCGCGGCCACCGATGATGCAGTGGATCCGGGTACCGCTGGTCTCGACGTCGCGCGAGACGAAGCCCGGGAACAGCTCGGGGATGGAATCGGTCACGGCGCGCCCGGAAATCTTCGCAGGTCAGCGCAGCATGGCTTCGGCGCGCGCGGAATCGATGCCGACAGCGGCGGCGGCGGTGAGCAAATCGGCCCAGGTCTTGTCGTCGATGGGCACGCCCTCCGCCAGCCGTGCCGCGCGCATGGATCGTTCGACATCGCCGGGGCCGAGGACTGGCTGGTCCACCGCCGACGGCGGTGATGCCTTCACGTGATCAATCAGGCGCCTGGCCTCCGCCAACACCGTGTGCTCACTGTCGTAGACGGCGGGGTCGATGAATATCGACAGCATGTTGTTGCGCAGGACAGTGTCGTTCGGATCCGAGCTCCTGCCGGTAGTGATCGCACCGGCCAGGAGATCGGTGAGAATCGACAGGCCCGACCCCTTGTGCGCGCCGATGGTGAGCAGCGCGCCGCCATCGTAGAAATCCTTCGGCTCGGTGGTCGGCTTGCCCTCCCTGTCGACGATCCATCCCGCGGGCACCTGCTCGCCCTTGTTGTGCGCGACCATCAGCTTGCCTTCGGCGACGGTCGACGTCGTGATATCAAGAATGATCGGCGCCGCATCCGCCACCGGCACACCGATCGCCAGTGGGTTGGTCGACAGGCGCCGGTCGCTGCCGCCGAATGGAGCAACGCGCTGCGCGCCGGACGTATTGAGAAAATGCAGCGACACCTTGCCGTCGGCCGCGGCCATCTCGGCCCAGTCGCCCAGGCGCCCGAGGTGGCCACAGTTGCGCAGGCCGATCATGGCAATGCCCGTGTGCGCGGACTTGGCGATCCCCAGCCTGGTGGCGAATTCGCCGATCACCTGGCCGAAACCGCGGTTGCCGTCGACGATCGCCAGCGCATCGCTGTCGAACACGATCGTCGCCTGCGCATTCGGCACCAGCCAGCCCATGCGCACCCACTCGAGATATTTGCCGACACGGATCACGCCATGCGAATCGTGGCCGACCAGATTGGAATCGACGAGCCTGCGCGCGATGGTGCGCGCCTCATCCGGTAGCGAGCCGCCGCCAACCATCACGGCCGCAACAACATCCATCAATCCTGCGGCGGGCAGCGTGCGCATGGCCATGATCAATGGATCTCCGGTTCCGCGGTCGGTGCCGTGCCTTCGAGAAAATCGAAGTCGCAGCCCTGGTCGGCCTGCGTGATGTGTTGTTGATAGAGCGCGCCGAAGCCACGATCGAAGCGTGGTGCGGGCGCCTTCCAGGCGGCGCGGCGCGCCTCGAGTTCGGCCTCGGATACCTTGAGTTCGATCCTGCGCGCGGCCACGTCGAGCTCGATCAGATCGCCATCGCGCACCAGCGCCAGCGGTCCGCCGATGAAGGATTCCGGCGCGACGTGGAGCACGCAGGCGCCATAGCTCGTTCCACTCATGCGCGCATCGGAAATACGCACCATGTCGCGCACGCCCTCGGCGAGAAGTTTCTTGGGAATCGGCAACTGGCCCCACTCCGGCATCCCGGGCGCACCCTGCGGTCCGGCGTTTTGCAGGACGATCACCGACTCTCGCGTCACCGGCAATGCCGGGTCGTCGATGCGCGCCGCCATGTCGTTGTAGTCGGCGAACACCACGGCCGGTCCCGTGTGCTTCAGCAGATGCGGTTCAGCCGCCGCAGGCTTGATCACCGCACCGTTGGGCGCCAGATTGCCGCGCAGGACGGCAAGACTGTCCTTGTTCACCAGCGCGCGGTCGCGCGTGAGGATTACCTCCGGATTGAACACCTCCGCGCCCGCGATGTTCTCGCCCAGCGTCCGGCCGTTGACAGTTCGCGCCGACAGCGCGAGCAGGTCGGCGATTCCGGCAAGCAGTGCGCGCAGCCCACCCGCATAGAAAAAATCCTCCATCAGGAACTTGCCCGCCGGGCGGATGTTGGCAACCAGCGGCGTGCGCCGGGCGAGTTCGTCGAAACGGTCGATGGAGAGCGCGACGCCGGCGCGGCGGGCCAACGCGACCATATGTACGATCGCATTGGTCGAGCCGCCCAGCGCAAGAATGGTGGTGATCGCGTTGTCGATGGCGTCTGCGGTGACGATGTCGCGCGGCTTGACGTCGTCCCAGACCATGTCGACGATGCGCCGGCCGGTTTCGGCCGCCATGCGGGCGTGACGCGAATCCGCGGCGGGGATCGACGCCGCGCCGGGCAGCGTCAGCCCCAGCGCTTCCGCCGCCGAGGTCATCGTCGACGCCGTACCCATGGTCATGCAGTGGCCCGGCGAGCGGGCAATGCTCTCCTCGATTTCCAGCCATTGCTGGTCGGAGATGTTTCCAGCGCGCTTCTCCGCCCAGAATTTCCAGACGTCGGAGCCACTACCCAGTTTCTGGTCGCGGTAATGTCCCGACAGCATCGGTCCCGCCGGCATGAAGATCGCCGGCACATTCATCGACAGCGCGCCCATCAGCAGCGCCGGCGTGGTCTTGTCGCAGCCACCCATCAGCACGCAACCATCGACCGGATACGAGCGCAGCAATTCCTCGGTCTCCATCGCCAGCAGGTTGCGGTAAAGCATGGTCGTCGGTTTCTGGAAGGTCTCGGCCAACGCCAGCGCCGGCATTTCCAGCGGAAATCCGCCGGCCTGCAGCACGCCGCGCTTGACCTCGTCCGCGCGCTGCCGGAAGTGGGTGTGGCAGGCGTTGATGTCGCTCCAGGTATTGATGATGGCAATGACCGGCTTGCCGCCATAGTCGGCGCGCGAATAGCCCATCTGCGCCGCACGCGAATGGTGGCCGAAGCCGCGCATGTCGGACTCGCCGAACCAGCGGTGCGATCGCAATTGATCGGGGGTGCGGCGTTTGCTCATTTCGGACTCCGTTGGTGAACTGGCAGCGCGACGCTCACGTCCGATCGCGCCGGATCAACGGCGCTGGATTTGCCGATCTTCACCATGGCACCGCGCCGTTGCCGCTACGAGCGGCTCGCAGGAAGATTATACGAAGCCCGGCAGCTATTCACCAAACGGTTAACTCGCAGATTGCGCATTCCAGCGTACCGCGCGCAGCCGATTCGATCCTTCGGTCGCGTCCATCGTCCGACGCAGGTTGCGTCCGTCGTCTGCGCGCTGTTGCGGCAATCGTCCGGCGCGCTATAGTGATGTCATGCTGGTTGGTCGGCCGCAGGTTCATGGTCGAGCAACAGAACTGACTCGGGAGCGCATCATGGCCATGCCTGCCTTCCCCGAACTTTCCCGTTTGCGCATCGGCATCGTGGCATTCGCCCTGCTCGCCGCCGCGTGCTCGACGCAGCCTCCGGGCACTGCACAGGGTGGCGCTGCCGGCTCGTCCGCCGCCGTCGTCTCCGGGAACGCCACCGCCAGCACGTCCGCAGTCGTTGTGCCGGACACCACCGGAAGCGTCGCGTCGAATGCCTCCGGAAGCGTTGCTTCGAATGCCTCCGAAAAGGTCGACCCCGAGGCGCTGTTCGGCGCCATCGTCAGGGTCGTCGTCCGCGCGGTTCCCGATGCCCGCAGTTCGGCGACGCTGGGCGACGAGCGCGAAGGGACCGGCGTGGTGATAGGCGACGATGGACTGATCCTGACCATCGGTTATCTGGTCGTCGAAGCCGACGACGTCAACGTGGTCGACAGCAAGGGACGCACGCGATCCGCGCGCGTCGTCGGCTACGACCACGCGACGGGTTTCGGACTGCTCCGGACACTTGGCTCATTCGACGTACGCCCGGTGGCGCTGGGCGACTCCGGCAGCGTGGCGGCGCGCGAGCTGGTGATGATCGCCTCTTCGGCGGCGGACGGCGTAACCTTCGCCCGTATCGTCAGTACGCGGCCCTTCTCGGGCAACTGGGAGTACGCGCTCGATCAGGCGCTGTTCACCAGTCCTCCGGCGCCCAACTGGAGTGGCGCGGGGCTTTTCGACAAGAACGGCAGGCTGCTGGGCGTAGGGTCGCTGATCGTGCGCGAGGCGACCGACGAGGAGCCCAGGATCCCGGGCAACATGTTCGTCCCCATCGATCTGCTGAAACCGATTCTCGCGGACCTGGTGAAAGGCGGACGACGGGCGGGACCGGCGCGTCCCTGGCTGGGCGTGGCCGCGGATGAGGCCGGCGGCCGGCTGGTCGTGTCGCGGGTGTCGCCGGGGGGCCCATCCGACCGCGCGGGACTGGAAGTCGGCGACATCATCCTCGCCGTGGCCGGCGAGAACGTGCGGACGCAGACCGAGTTCTATCGAAAAGTGTGGGGCAGCGGCGCCGCGGGGACGCAGATTGCGCTTCGCGTACTGCAGGGCGTCGAGGTGAACGAAGTCCGGATCGAGTCCATCGACCGCATCGAGTATTTCCGCCCGCGCACGACGTATTGAGGACGGCAGCCGTCATCAGGGTTGCCCGCCGGTCGCCTGACAGGCAACCTCGACTGGCCGTTCCGGCCGCCCGCTTCCGGTCCCAGCCCAGCCAGGTCCCAGCCCAGCCAGGTCCCAGCCCAGGCCCCTAGCCCCTCGGCTCCCGGGCCCTCGGCTTGAGGTCCCCGTCAAAAAAAAATTTCATATAGGCTTCATATAGGACCATTTTGTAGTACAGTCCTCGCCATGAAACACAGGCTGCAGGTGGCACTCAACGGCACGCCCGAGCAATTCCAGCAGTTGCGGGAGTTGCAGGTGGCGTTCGCCGAGGTGTGCAATGCCATCGCCCCGGTTGTACAGAGCACGCGCTGCTGGAATCGTGTTGCGCTGCACCATCTCGTCTACCGGAGTATGCGCGAGCGCTTTCCGGCGCTGGGCTCGCAGATGATCTGCAATGCGGTGTATTCGGTCTCGCGTACCGCCCGCCTGATCCTGCAGCATCCGAAGAGCCCCTGGAACATCAACAAGCAATCCGGGGGGCCGGTACCGTTGCCGCTGCTTCGTTTCGCCCCGACGACTCCGGTCTATTTCGACCGCCACACGCTGAGCCTGAAGGACAACGTCCTGTCGATGTTCACGCTCGATGGGCGGATTCGCTTCTCGTTGAGTCTGACGCCTTCCGGCGAGGAGCGCTTTCACCGGGAAAAGCTGCTCGAAGTGGTGCTGGTGGCAACGCCCAAGGGTTTTGACCTGATCTTTCAGTTCACCGGTCAGAACGACGCGGCCGAAATCCAGCAGCTGTCGAGCAGCCGCCTGTTGCCCGAGTACGTGGTGGTCATTCCGGCGGACACAACGCAGGAACCATCGCCGGCCAACAAGCCGTTGCCGCAAGAATCGTCAAGCCCGGTTTCTCCAGGCTGATCTGGTCAAACCCAACCCAAGAACATGACAAGTCCACATACGCCTTTGGAATTCGCCGACCACTCCGGGACGACGATCGGGTTGCGAGGCCTGTCATTCGATCCCGAAGTGCCCGGCAGGAGCCGCACCCCATGAACCTATCCCTCCCCGTCGGCGAGCTGCAGGACGCGATGAAGTCGCTGCGCCAGTTTTTCACGCGCGCCATTTTCTTCAGCGTGTTCACCAACCTGCTGGTGCTGGCGCCAACGCTTTACATGCTCGAAGTCTACAGTCGCGTGGTGAACAGCCGCAGCTCGGACACGCTGCTCATGCTCACGATCCTGGTCATCGCGCTCTATGTGCTGATGGAGTTTCTCGACTGGGTGCGCGGTTACCTGATGCATGCAGCCAGCGTGCGGCTGGACCGCCAGCTGGGCGAACGGGTGTTCAACGCCACCGTCGAGGCGCGGCTGCGCAACATGCCGGTCGGCGTCGGACCGCTCAACGACCTGCGCGTCATCCGCAACTTCCTCGCGTCGAGTTCGAGCATTGCGGTGATGGACGCACCGATCGCGCTGCTCTTCATCGTCATCATCTTTGCGATGAACGTGCCGCTGGGAGCGCTGGTCCTGACCGCGGCCATCGTCATGGGCGCGGTCGGCTATTACACCGAGCGCAAGACCAAGCCTGCGCTGACCCAGGCCCAGAGGCTCGCGACCGACGCCCAGCGCAGCGCCACGATGACGCTGAAGAACGCCCAGGTGATCGAAGCGATGGGCATGATGGACGACATCCGCAGCCGCTGGCGCGTCAAGCAGCGGAAATTCCTTGGCGAGCAGGCGATCGCATCCGATCACTCCGGAGACGGCGCAGCCGTGTCCAAGTTCATCCAGATCGCCCAGAGTTCGATGGTGCTGGGATTCGCCTGCTGGCTGATTCTGGTCGGCGAGTTGCATCCCAACGGCAACGTCATGATCGTGGCCTGGATCCTGTCCAGCCGCGCGCTCGGGCCGCTGCAGCAATTGATCGCCCAGTGGAAGACGATCGTCAGCGCGCGCGATTCCTATGACCGTCTCGGCCATCTGCTTGCGGCGATTCCGCCGGCGCGGCAAGGCATGCCGCTGCCGCCGCCCAAGGGCGCGGTGACGGTGGAGGCGATCACCGTGTCTGCGCCGGGCGCCCCGGCGGTGATTCTGCGCAACGTCAGTTTCGGCCTTGCCCCCGGTCAGGTGCTGGCGGTGGTCGGGCCATCGGCCTCCGGCAAGTCGACGCTGGCGCGGGTGCTGGTCGGCTTGTGGCCCGCTGCCGCTGGCAAGGTTCGCCTCGACGGGGTCGACCTGTTCGCCTGGAACAAGCAGGAACTCGGCCCGCATATCGGTTATCTGCCGCAGGACAACGAACTGTTCGACGGCACGCTGGCCGAGAATATCGCCCGCTTCGGTGACGTCGACCGCGCCAAGGTCGAGGCAGCCGCCCGCTCGGTTGGCCTGGAGGAAATCATCGCCACGCTGCCGGACGGCTACGACACGCCGATCGGCCGTGGCGGCAGCGTCCTGTCGGGCGGCATACGCCAGCGCGTCGCACTGGCGCGCGCGATCTACAACGATCCCACGTTCATCGTGCTGGACGAGCCCAACTCCAGTCTGGACGAGTCCGGCGAACGGGCGCTGATGTCGACGCTGCTGGCGCAGAAGGCTCGTGGCGCGACGCTGGTCGTCATCACCCACCGGACCAGCGTCCTGCCGGCCGTCGATCGGATGCTCGTGCTGTTCGACGGCCAGGTGCAACTGTCCGGCCCCCGCGACGATGTGCTCAAAGCGCTGGCCGAAAGAGCCAAACCCAAGCCCGCAGCCGTGCCCACGCTCGCCGCCACCTGAAAGAGACCGGCATCATGATGAATTCCGCCTTTTCCAAGCGCAGCCAGCTGACCCGGATCCTGTGGTCGTTCCGGCGCGAGTTCGCCGTCGTTGGCCTGTTGAGCATGGTCGCCAACCTGCTGATGCTGTCGCCGGCGCTGTACATGCTGCAGATCTACGACCGCGTGATGCGCAGTCAAAGCGAAATCACGCTGGTGATGATCTCGCTGATCATCTTCATGTTCATCGCGGTCATGTCGCTTGCCGAATGGATTCGCGGCCGCCTGCTGGTGCGCGCCGGCATGCGCCTCGACGAAGCGCTCGGCGACCGCATCTTCCGCGCAGGATTCCGGGCAGAACTCGAGCAGTCGGAACACAACCCCAGCCAGGCCCTGAGCGACCTGACCAATATCCGCCAGTATCTGACCGGCACCGGCATCGTCGCCTTTTTCGACGCGCCGTGGACTCCCGTGTACATCGCTGTGATGTTCCTGCTGCACCCCTGGCTTGGCTGGATCTCGCTTTTCTTTGTGGTGAACCTGGTGATCCTCGCCATCATCAGTCAATGGCGAACGAAAAAATTCGCCAGCGAGTCGGCAAAGGCGGAGGTCGATGTCAACGCCTACCTGTTCAGCAAGGTGCGCAACTCGGATGTCATCGAGTCCATGGGCATGCTGGGGGATCTGCGCCGTCACTGGTCCGATCGCCAGCAGAACTATCTGCGCCTGCAGTCGCGTGCCCAGGGCGTCGACCGAACCATGACCGCGCTGGTCAGGTTCGTCCGCTATTCGCAGCAGTCGCTTATTCTCGGCGCGGCCGCGCTGCTGGCCATCAAGGGCGAAATTTCGATCGGCTCGATGATCGCCGCCAACATCCTGATGTCGCGCGCCTCGGCGCCAATGGAAATCATCGTCGCGACCTGGAGCAATTTCGTTTCTGCCCGAAGCGCCTTCGGCCGGGTGGAAAAGCTGCTCGACGCCCATCCCGACCAGGCCACCGGGCACCGGGTCGAGACGCCGGTAGGCGAAATCAGCCTGCAGGGCGTGGCCGCGACGGCTCCCAATCGTGCCGAGCCGATCATCAAGCCCCTGGACATCGCGTTTCCGGCGGGACAGGTCACGGCAATCATCGGACCGTCGGGTTCCGGCAAGTCCACGCTGGCGCGCACGCTGATCGGGATCTGGCCGTACACCGAGGGGCAGGTCCTGCTTGACGGGAGTCCGCTGACGACCTGGGACCGCGCCGCCCTCGGCAAGGCGATCGGCTACCTGCCGCAGGACATCGAACTGTTCGACGGCACCATCGCCGACAATATTGCCCGCCTCGGCCGGGTCGACTCCACCAAGGTGATCGACGCGGCCATGCGCGCCGGCCTGCACGACATGATCCTGCGCATGCCCGGCGGCTACGACACGCCGATCGGCGACGCCGGCAGTTTTCTTTCGGGTGGCCAGCGCCAGCGCATCGCCCTGGCGCGCGCGCTCTACGGCGACCCCCACCTGCTCGTGCTGGATGAGCCCAATGCCAACCTGGATGAGGCCGGCGACGCCGCGCTGATCCGGGCCATCGAGGAACTGAAGGCGCGCGGCCGCACAGTCATCCTCGTCACCCACCGGCCGAACGCGCTGGCCGTCGTGGACCGGATCCTGATCCTGAACAACGGCGTGATCCAGGCCGATGGCTCGCGCGAATCCATCCTGGCCGCGCTGCGTGCGCCGCATCAGGCGCCGCCGGGCAATCCGTCCGTGGCCCATCAACCCGCCTGACCTGCAACAGGGACTATCCAAATGAACAAATCGACCGACAAGCCGAATCTGCCCGTCATCGACGTGGAACCCCGGCCCGACCAAGGCCTGCCTACGGAAACGCGCCACCTCACCCGCCTGGGGCTGTGGGCCATCGGCATTGGCTTCGGCGGCTTCCTGGTGTGGGCGGCGATGGCGCCGCTCGACGAAGGCGTGCCGACCAACGGGACGGTCTCGGTGGACACCAAGCGCAAGCCGGTTCAGCACCTGCAGGGCGGAATTGTCCAGGAAGTGCTGGTGCGCGAAGGCCAGACGGTCGAGTCCGGCATGGTGTTGATTCGACTCGACGACTCGGTCACCCGCGCCAACTACCAGGCCTCCCGCCAGCGCTATCTCGGCCTGCGCGCCATGGAAGGTCGCCTGCTGGCCGAGCAACTGGGCGCATCGACCATCAATTTTCACCCCGACCTGCTCGCGGCCAGCGCCAGCGATCCGCTGATTCAACAGCATGTCACCGCGCAGACCCAGCTGCTGCGATCGCGGCGGACATCGCTGGACGGCAATCTGGGCGTCCTCGAACAGTCGATCCAGGGTCAGCAGGCGCTGCTCGAAGGCTTTCGGGGCGTGCTGTCCAATCGCACCAACCAGCGCGCGCTGCTCGAACGCGAGCTCAAGGGCGCCCGGGACCTGGTCGCCGAGGGCTACGCGCCGTTGAACCGGCAAATGGAACTCGAGCGCGCCGTGGCGGATGTGTCGGCGTCGATCGCCGACACGCAGTCGAACATCGCGCGTGCGCAAAGCGCCATTCTGGAGATGCGCCAGCGTGCCGACGTGCTGCGCTCGGAATACCGCCGGGAAGCCGATACCCAGCTGGCCGAGGTTCGCCGCGAGGTTCAGAGCGAGGAGGAAAAATTCAAGGCGCTGACCGAGGAACTGGCGCGCACCGAGATCCGGGCACCGGCAACCGGGCAGGTGGTCGGGCTCAGCATCCAGTCGGTGGGCAGCGTCGTACAGGCAGGGCAAAAGCTCATGGACATCGTTCCCAGGAACGAATCCCTGGTGCTCGAGACGCAGGTGCCGCCCTACCTGATCGACCGGCTGCATACGGGCGCACCGGTCGACGTGCGCTTCGCCACCTTTGCCCACTCGCCGCAACTGGTCGTCGGCGGCATCGTCGATTCGATCTCGGCCGACATCCTGACCGATTCCTCGGGCAAGTTCTCGTACTACCTGGCGCGCGTATCCATCACGCCCGAGGGCATCAAGACGCTGGGCAAGCGCCAGCTGCAACCGGGCATGCCGGTGGAAATCGTCATCAAGACCGGCGAACGCTCGCTGCTCACCTATCTGCTGCATCCGCTGCTCAAGCGCGTTTCGGCCTCGATGAAGGAGGAATGACATGCGACACAGGCTTCCCCGCAATTTTTTCCGCCGTGCGCTGTTCAGCGCCATGGCCTGCGCAGCGCTGCAAAGCGCACCGGCGTCGGCCATCGACCTGCTGCGCAGCTACGAGCTGGCACTGGTGAATGACGGTCAGCTCAAGGTGGCCAAGGCCCGCGCCGACGCCGGCCGCGAGGCCTATCCGCAGGCAATCGCCCAGGTGCTGCCGAACCTTTCGCTGTCGGCCGCCTACGGCCAGACCAACCAGGACCGCAGCCTCAACGGCATCGCCGAGCCGCACCGGAACTATCCCAGCCAGTCCAACGGCCTGACGCTGCGCCAGACCATCTATCGCCCCTACCAGTTCGCGCAGATCGACCAGGCCAAGTCCAGGGTGGTGAGCGTGGACGCGCAGCTCGACCGGGACTTTCAGGCGCTGGGCGTGCGCCTGGTGTCGGCCTATTTCGATGCGCTGTTCGCGCGCGACAGCCTGTACCTGATCGAGACGCAGAAGGCGTCCTATGTGTCGCAGTTGCGCGCCGCCAGGCTGGCGTTTTCCTCGGGATCGGGGACGCGCACCGATATCGACGACATCCAGACCAAGTACGACCTGCTGCTGGCCGAGGAAATCCGCACCCGGCAGGCGATCGTGGCGTCGACGCTGCAGGTGCAGATCTACGTCGGCGAACCGATCGATACGCTGACCACGCTCGACCCGACGCGTTTCAATGCGGACGCGCATGATCCGGTTGTGTTGCAGGGCTGGCTGGATCGCGCGCTGGAATACAACCCCGAGGTGCGCGCGCTCAAGGCGCGCCTGGAGGCGTCCGAGGCCACCGTCAAGATGGCCAATTCGGGGCACCTGCCGACACTCGACCTGGTCGCGCAGTACAACTACAACAAGGGCGACAGCAACAATGTCTTCCCGAGCACCGAAAACAAGACCAACTATGTCGGCGTGCAGTTGAACTTCCCCATTTTTTCGGGCGGCTCGGTCATGTCGTCGGTGCGGGAAGCAACGGCGAACGCCGAGGAGGCGCGGCAGGCGCTCGACTACGCGCGCGACGACCTCCGGCTCAAGGTCAGGCAGGAGTTCGATGCGGTGAAGGCGGGCATTTCACGCGTGCATGCACTGGAACGCGCGCTGGTCTCGGCCGACCAGAACGTGGTCTCGAACCAGAAGGGCGTGCTGGCCGGCACGCGCACGACGCTGGACGTTCTCAACGTCGAGCAACTGCGCTTCAACACGCAGGTCGACCTGGCGCGCGCGCGCTACCAGATCCTGATCGCCTGGTCGACGCTGCTGTCCTACGCCGGCGACCTCACCACCGAGCATGTCGCGCGGATCAATCGCGTGCTCAAGGGCGCCGTCTAGATACGCCTGCACGCGACCGGCGGCAGGCCGGCAGCAACCGGGCCCGCCTCCGGTCAGGGAGTAAATCAGATCAGTGCTCGACCGGCGGCGCAGGCGTCTTGCCGGCATCTGCGGCCGCCTTGGCCACCTGCTCGCGGTGGCGCTTTTCCAGTTCCTTGGTGGCATTGGCGATGGATTGCAGCACGGCGCCCGCCTGGGGGCCGGGGATGAGCAGCGACCCCGACGAGTCCAGCTTGCCTTCACGATTGATGGTGCCGCACTCGATGCGCAGGACGCCGTTGTGGAACGCGACCGCGATGATGCCGTCGACCAGGATCTGATTCATGGTGGGACCTTTCGAAGTGGCCCGGCGGATAGCGCATGCGCGCCTGCCGGGTAGCAAGAAAGGGGCGGCCTTGCGGGCCACCCCCCAAATAGGCAGGAGGCCGACCCGAAGGCCGGCTTCCTTGTTGTTGCTAGGCGAAGAAGTTGGAGAGGCCCAGCGTGTTCGCCGCGACACCGTCAAGTTGACCGATGAGTTCGACGCCGATGATATCTCCAACGACCACATCGGCGCTGGCGCCCACCGCAAACGTGTACAGGTAGGCATTGCCGTCGGACGCATACGCCGCCAGGTTGAAGAAACCTCCCGCTGTGGCCCCGAGCGCGCCGGCGATCAGCGATTCGACCGCCCCGCCGACGGAAACGTCCAGCGCGCCGGCCTGACCGATCAGCGCACCGACCACCGTGTTGACCTCGATGACCCCGACCGGACCTACCGTCGTCGCCGAATTGGCCGCCGTGATCTCCTGGAACGTCCCGTTCGCGAACCCGGCAAATTCCAGACTGAGCTGATCGTCGGCAACGTTGAATCCGGTGACGATCAGGCGCTCGTCCGTACTTTCGGGGGTCAGATTGTTGATGGTGATCTTGTCATTGCCACCGGCCGCGATGTTCAGCGTGTAATTCCCGGGTTCAGCAGCCGCGAGATCGATGCGGAACAGATCGTCACCAGCGTTGGCCAGAACGTAGTTCTCGATTTCATTGCCGGCAGGCGCGTTGGCCAAAGTCAGCGCGGTGATGTCCGCCGCATTCGAGATGGTGATCGTCTCGTTACCCGCAGCGGTCACGTCGGCGGCAGGCGCGGCGAACTGGCCGTACAGCGTGTTGTTGAGCGTGAACGAACCGTTGGTCGCGAACGTCACGTTGTCCCCGAACCCCGTATTGTAGTTCGTCGACAGACCCGACAGATCGGCGCCGTTGGCGATGTTGTAGTCCAGGGCGCCGGCGTTAATCTCGGTGATGTTGCCCGAAATGACTCCCGCCAGGTTCACGACATCCGGTGCAAGGCCGACAGGATAGACGAGGTTCAGCCCGGTGACGTTGGTCAAATTGACCGTATCCAGCCCGTCACCCATGTTGATCGTCACCCCGCTGCCGTTGCTGACCGTCACCGTGTCGTCACCGGCACCGGCATTGATGGTCAGGTTCGTCTGGGTCGCACCAAAGAAGGAGAACGCCACGAGGTCGATCGTGTCGTTTCCACCATTGGTGTTGATCACCAGGCCGCTGTTCGACCCGAACGAATGCACGGCCTGCACGGCAGCGGCATCCGTGGCGTTCAACGTGGTGTTGTTGACGCCATTGAGGAAGTCGATGTCGCCGAACGCGGTGCTCGGATCGTTCACCACCTGGTTGCTGCCGCCGATGTCGTAGGACTGACCACCAGCCGAAGCAAACAGGTTGTAGGTCTCGATCGTGTCGTGCGTCGTGCCGTTGAACGTGTCATCGAGCGTGATCGAGTTGGTATCAAGCGGGAACACGATGTCGTTGCCGATGATCGTCGTGAACTGGTTGTGCTGGACGTTGGTCATGCCGGTGATATCGGCACCATTGTTCAGCACCAGAACTTCCAGCGAGATGAACGTCGGATCCGTGCCCGGAGGCGTGTAGTCCGCGGTGACGTTCTGCACGAACGTGTCGGTTCCGGCACCGCCGTCATACGACGCGTTGGGAGACGAAGACGGGCTTACGATCGTGGTGTCGCCCGTGCCGCCGCCCACGATATTGGTGAAGTCGCTGAAGAGAACGATCGTCTGCGTGCTGTCGTCACCCATGCCAATGTTATCCAGCGATGGTGTCGGCATCGATGGAACCCGGCCCGAACAGCGTCATGTTCTCGAATCCAGGTCCGTTCTCGATCGGGTTCCCGGTGTCGCCCAGCGCGTTGTACTGGTCGACCGTGATCCAGAGGTTCGTCGTTCCCTGATATTGGATCTGCGCAAACCCGGTCACGCTAGCGGCCGTGATATCCACAATTCCACCCGGGCCGATCTGAAGTTCGTCGTCGGCCTGGCCACCGCCATCCAACACGGCGTTGGCACCCAGCGTCGATCCGCCGGGGAGCCACACATCGTCATTGTCGCCGCCGGCGTTAGCCGTACCGTCGAAGTTGGTGGGCAGGAAGATATCGTCGAATCCGTCACCGGTGAAGGCATTGTCGTTGTAGTTTGTGAGCGTGATGTCGTCGTTGCCGGTGCCGCTGTTGACTGTCTGAGTCACAAACCACAGATTGGTACCAGTGGTGAAATCGCTGCCGCCGTTGCCGATGTAGACGTCGAGGTCACGCCACTGATCCGGGCCGATGACCGGCGCGGTCGTACCACCCGCGAGGTTCAAGCGGTCGAATTCACCATCCGTCATCGGGCCGAAGTCGGTCGGCACGGTGATGGTGGTCCTGACGTTCAGGATGTTGGTGCCACCGTAGCCGTCGATCACCGCCCCCGGCAATTGGTTGGCCAGGAAGTTGACGATATTGTTGGCGTTGGAGGTAGTGGTGTTCTCGTAGCTGTCCGCCGCGACATTGGTGTTGGCTCCGACCACTGCGGCAGTGAACGTAATGGCGTTGTTCAGGATGCCGAAGTCGCTCGCCTGCAAGGAAGGCGGCGAGGTGAAGAGGATGACCATGTCGACCACGCCATCGATTACCCCGTTGCCGTCCACGTCGACCAGAACCTGCTCCCCGACGTAGTCGTACGCGATTTCGACGCCACCCGAACCGGAAAGAGCCGACAACGCTGCTGCCAGGCCGGCAAAATTGCCGAGGAAGACCATGTCGTCGTAGAAAAGGACGCTGGGGTTGACCGCCTGCACGGCCTGGAGCAGGTCGATGAAATCTTCGCCGGACACGAAACCGTCAATGGTGTCCGTAAAGGCACCCTGCGACTGGTTGGTGTTGTCGTAGAAGAACGTATCCTTAGCACCATCGGCGCCATTGCCGAGCACGTTACCGGCCAACCAGTCGGAGCCGAGGCCACCGAACAGCCAGTCGTCATTCGCGCCGCCGATCAGCGTGTCGTTGCCGCCATCGCCTTGGAGACTGTCACTGCCGCCGTTGCCGACCAACGTGTCGGCGCCGTTGCCGCCAATCAGGAGGTCGCTCGATCCACCGCCGGTCAGCGTGTCATTGCCGTCTTCCCCGAGGAAGGTGTTGCTGCCGAAGCCAGAACCGGTGATGGTGTCGTCCCCGCCGCCGCCTTCGACGTAGCCGCCGCCGGTGCCAATGTCGATGTTGTCAGGACCGGAACCGCCGTAGACGGTGTCAGCGCCACTGCCCAGCACGACGGTAGCGCCGCCGTTCGTCAGCACTCCGGCGGCGATGGTCACGTCGCCCGTCGTGCTGCCACCGTTGACAGTGTAGATGTCCGAATAGCCGGACGCCGTGATGTTGATGTCGGCGTCACCTTCCAGACCGAGCGTGTACAGGTAGGTCCACGGATCCAGGATGATGGTCATTTGGCCGAAGCCGCCGTCGTCCCACAGGCCCAGATTAAGCGTACCGACCGGATCCCCATAGGGACCGCTCGCATCGAAATCGTCAAGCGTGACCGTGTTAGAGCCGGAGATATTGTAGATGTCCATGTTGACGGTGGCAGTGCCGTACCAGGCGTTCTGCACGTCGAACCGGATCGTCTTGCCGTCGAGCGCGGCTGCGTAATCGTTGATGCTGATCAGCTCGCTGCCGTCATTTTCCAGGTTCAGGAAGGTGATCACGGCCGCGGTGCTGGTCTGCACATCGATCAGTTCCAGCGCCGTATCGAACTGGTCCGCATCGAAGCTGGCCAGGGTGCCGTAAAACAGGTTAACCCTTTCGGTGTTCGTGATGGCGTTGTTGTTGACGGCGAGCGTGGTGGCATTGGCGGTGATCTGGTCATAGCCGCCAAGGCCATTGAACGAATCGCCGGCGTTGAAGCCGCCGACGTCGACAAAGAGCAGGTCGCCATTGTTGCTGCCGGTCACTGCGACATTGCGTCCGGCGGCACCGGCATTGAGCAGGTTGAGCCACAGGTCGCCGGTAATGCCCGAGGCATTGATCACCGAGTTGCCCGAACCGACGCTCACATCGTCCAGAACCACATCACCATCGTTATTGCCGTAGAACGAGAAGGGACCACCGGTATCGGTATCACCAATCACGACATCGCCGCCGTTGTCGGCGTTGAACATGCCTGAACCACCAAAATTCAGGTACTCAAGTTCGAAGTCGCCATCGTTGTCGGCGTTGACCGTGCCGGAACCCGGGAAGTTGATGTGGTGCCCGTCAAAGTCGTTCGCGCCAGCGACGTTGAGGACCTGCAGCGCGTTCGACGAGAGGGTATGGAACTGGGACGGAACGCCGTCCAAATGCACGTTGAAATTCTCGATGCCGTCGGCCATGAAGCTCGAGCCCGCCAGCATGCCGTCGAGATGGAGGTTCTGCTCGTCGCTGCCGCCGGCGATCACCGCGGGCTTGTAGTTGAAGGTGACGTCGTTCGGCGCGGTCTGGTTGATGATCCCGGCGTCGACGATGTTGTTGAGGCTGTTGAGCGTCAGGTCCATGCTGCTGTTGGTGCTGTAGATATCCTGCATGCCAAACACGCCGGACATGTCCAGGATCGTGTCCCCGTCGGTCGTAAACCTTCCGTGCTCGACGTTGTTGATGAAGAAGCCGCTGAAAAACTGCGCCGAGGACGAGTAGCCCGTGGCCATGTTGAACGTGTCGCTGGCCGTCGGCAGGCCGCCGTCCAGGTTGTCGCCCGGGTTGAGCGTGGCGCCGTTGGCCGTGAACGTGTCGTCGTTGTCCGTGCCGACGAAAACATCGATGGCCGGCGTCAGGATGAACTGCTGGCCGGTCGGGTCATCAAAGATCGAGACCACGTCGGAGGTTTGGCTGCCCGCCGGAATGCCGGTCAGGAAGACCGTGACCGTTTCAGCGGTTTCCGTCGTCGCGTCCTGAGCGGTGACGACCGTGATCGTGCCCTTGCCGGTCGCGTCGAGCGTCACCGAGCCGGTGAGCCCGCCGACGATGTCGCCAGCGCTCAGTCCGCTGCCCGACAGCGAGTAATCGTAGGTCTTGTTGGCGTCGGACAGATTCTTCGCCGTCACCGTGAACGTGACCGTGCCGCCCTCGACGACGCCGGCAGAACTGGCCGTCATCACGAAGTCGGGCGCCAGGATCGGGTCGCCGGGGTTCGCAATGCTGGTCTTGATGAAGGTCGCGGTCTGCGCCTGCGACGGGATGGTCGTCGGGCTGGACAGCACCGGGGCGAGCCAGGCGCGCGCGGCGTTTGCATCGGCGTCGCCGGCGTAGGTGGCGTTGAACATCGTGCCCTGACCGAAATCCGGGTCAGCGTAGCTGCGCCCGTCCTGGATCTGGGTGAAGTTGTTGGCCGCGATTTCCTTGTTGTTGAGCGCGACCGCGTCGGAGCCCGTGGCGCCGTCGTAGATATTCAGCGCGATGGTCCCGGCGGTGAACGTGCCGGCGATGAAGCCGTTGACGTAGAACGCCTTGCCCGCCGCATCGGGCAGGTGGCCGAACATCGCCATGTACATCGCATCGACGACGTTGCCGATGGTGGCGTTAGTGATCGGGCCGTACAGCGCTACCGATTCGGGTGACGTCGAAAACGCATTGATGATTTCGTCGAGGTTGCCGTTGGACACGGCCAGTCGGTCCGCCCAGTACAGCAGGCCGCTCGCGTCCCCGGGGCGACCATAGTAAGCGATGTAGATGGACTGGACGGTGTTGAAATAGGCTTGAGCAGACGGCATTTGCTTCTCCTAGAAAATCAGAAATTAGAGTGACTGGATTACAGATTACGGAAATCTTAAACGTTAAACCTCAAACCCAAAATTCATCATCCCACTACGATGTATTCACGCCATCAGCCCTGACCGAAATCAACTGCTAGATGCAGCCGTACATTGGCGTCGTATGGTCTAGGCGTCAAGGATACCCAGCTTTTCATTCCATGTCACTGGCATCGGGTTTCCGTAAAGATGGGTGCGTTCAGTGTCGCACTATTACAACACTTGGCCCCGGCGGCGGAAGGCCGGCAATCGGTCAAAAAGTACCTTACCCCGGCTCGAACTATCATCCGCAGGCCTGTCTTTCTTAAGTCGTTCTTTGATCATGATTTACCGCGCTGGCGGAGGCAATCGACGAACTACGGGCAATCCCGGCAATCATTCAAAAAGTGTCGGGCAATGGCAACGGCAATCGTTGTCGGGCAATGGCAACAAGTTTCCTAAAACATGGTTCAATCGGGGAATGCGGCACCAAAACGGGCTGAATGCAAGTTGGGAGCCTCGACGCAGGTAGCTGGCGGGTAATTTGGCGCGGGGGGTTGGCACGGGGCTGGCATGAAGCTGGCCAACCCGGGCCCAATGCTTCCCTCCTGACCGTTCCCGCCGCTATCTTCGCCGATTCGACTTGTGCGCAGGTGGCGGATCGTGTACCGATCGTTGCGCTGCGTCAATGGCGCCTCAAGTAGTTCAGCCGAGGAATCCTCTCCAAAGTTCTCCGCGACCGTTCTCCGGTACGTTCGCCCCCTTCTCAAGCTGCGCTGCCGATGCCATCCTTTCACCGACCGTAGAATTCCTCTCCGGTCGAGTTGCAAACAGCCAATTCTACCCTTTCCGGAAGTCCAGATGCTCTCCCCGATAACTTCCCCGGCAGGCGAAACGACCCGCAATGTACCAGAGATGGCACCGCCTGCCCGGGCCAGTCGACCCGGGGCGTGGTCGACGTGGCGGATACGGCGCGGCCTTCGCCGATGACGGATCTCGACCGGCTGCTCGAGCGCTTGCGCGCCACCGCCGCCGAGCACGCGCCGCCGGATACGCCGGATCGGGTGCCCGTCCGCCGTTGGCCGCCCATGGCCGACGTCGGGGTTCGCCGGGCACTGATGGATGCCTGGGCATCCGGCCGCCCATGGCGTTTCCGGCATTTCCTGGTCCCCGGCCCGGACGACTTCATCGATCTCGCCTTTTTGTCCTGCGTCGGGCGACCGGCTGACCCGGCTGGTCGAGGCCATTATCTCGGCCGCCTGCGCCAGGGCATGCCACGCCTGGAAGTTCTCGCCCAGCTCGCCGCCTCGTCCGAGGGTGCCCGCTTTCTGCGCCAGCCGCCCTGGCCCCTTTGGCTGCGCCCGACGCTGCGGGCGCTGCAGCTGCCCACGGCCTTCGCCCGCCGCGTGGTCCGCGGCGTACAGCGGCGGATCGAAGGCCGGCTTGGCCGCCGGGCCCGAGCCGGCGCCCTCGGCATACTCTGGCACGTCGCCGGCGCGCTGGATGAGCGCGATCGCCATCGCCAGGGCGAATGGGCGGTGATGGCCCAGGACCTGACCGCCACCACCGACCGGCTGGCCCTGGCCGAGTCCCGAGTCACCGCCTGGCAAGGGGATCTGGCGGCGTCCATCGACGCCTCGTCCCAGGGCCTGGCCGCGCTGCGCGCGCGGATGGCGGCGCTGGAGTACCCGCTGTCGGGGGCGCCGGGAACGGCTTCCACGTCTGCCGGGGCCGCGGCATCCACGCTGTCCTCCGTGTCCGCCGCTTCGAGCACATCCGCTGCGCCGGCGGCTGCCGATGCCGACCTGACCCGCTACTACCTGACGCTGGAGTCGGTCTTTCGCGGCGACCCGTCGCGCATCCGCACCCAGTTGCAGGCGGACTATCTCGAACTGCTGACCAAGGCGCGGGAAGACGCCGGCGACGGGCCGTGCATCGACCTCGGCTGCGGTCGCGGCGAGTGGCTCGATCTGCTGGGCGAACACGGCTTCGGCGCGCGCGGCGTGGAATTGAACCCCGCCATGGCGTCGGTGGCGAGCGCCTCGGGGCATCAGGTGGTCCTTGGCGATGCGCTGGCGTTCCTGCGCGGCCTGCCCGACGACTCGCTGCTGGCCGTTTCCGCGTTCCACCTCGCCGAGCATCTCGACTTTCCCACGCTGTTCCGGCTGGTGGCCGAATGTCGCCGCGTATTGAAGCCGCGCGGCTTGCTCATTCTCGAAACACCGAATCCGGAAAATATCTGGGTGGCGACGCACACCTTCCACCACGATCCGACGCACGGCAATCCGCTGACTCCGGCGAGTCTCGAGTTTCTGGTCAACCATCACGGGCTCGAGACCGTCGCGGTCCTGCGCCTGCATCCCTATCCGGCGGAGGCACGCCTGCCCGGCAACGACCCGGTCACCGAACGACTGAATGCCATGACCTGCGGCAGTCAGGATTTTGCCGTCGTGGCGAGAAAGACTTCGCCCGGCTGAGCCGGGCGATCCAGACTGATTCGATGCGCATTCTGGTAACGGCGAGCCATGCGCCATTCATTCACGGCGGCGGCGAGCGGCACGTCGACAATCTGTGCGCGGCGTTGCGCGCCTGCGATCACGAAGTCGCGCTGCTGCGCCTGCCATTCAAGTTCTCGCCGGACTCGGACATCGAGCGCTTGATGAGTTTTTGCGACGGCTACGATCTGTCGGCGCCGAACGGACAGCACGTGGACAGGGTGATCAGTCTCCAGTTTCCGGGTTTCGGCATGCGCCACCCGAATCATGTCGTCTGGTTGATGCACCAGCATCGCGCCGTCTATGAATTGTTCGATCCGGACACGGCGACGCCGGCGCTGATCCGGCTGCGCGAAAAGATCGTCGAGTTCGACCGACGGACGCTGTCGGCTGCCACGCGCGTTTTCGCCAATTCGCATCGCGTGGCCGAACGCCTGCGCCATTACAACGGCATCGAGTCGACGCCGCTGTACCATCCGCCGCCCGACGCCGAACGGCTGCACTGCGGGGATTCATGGGACTACGTGTTCTACCCGAGCCGGCTGGAATCGCTGAAGCGGCAGGACCTGCTGATCGAGGCCGCCCGCCTGCTCGTGACCGGGACCAAGATCCTGATCGGCGGCGAGGGGCCGCAACGCGAACGCTACGAACGCCTGATCGAGCAGCACGGGCTGGGTGAGCGGGTGCGCCTGCTCGGCGCCTTCACCGAAGCCGAGCGCTTTACGCTGTACGCGCATGCACTCGTGGTCGCGTTTCCTTCGTTCGACGAGGACCTGGGGTATGTGCCCCTCGAGGCCATGTATGCGGCGAAACCGGTGGTGACCTGCAGCGATTCCGGCGGCCCGCTGGAATTCGTCGTGCACGGCGAAACGGGCGAGATCACGGAGCCGACACCCGAGGCGCTGGCCGCGGCGATCGATCGTCTGGCCACGCAGCCGACCCGCGCGCGTGAGATGGGCCAGGCCGGCCGTGAACGCATCCTGGCACTTGGGCTTTCGTGGCAGCGCGTCGTCGACGCGCTTTGCGCTTAGGCGGATCGCATGTTCCGGCTCGTTCGCGACATCTGGCATTACCGGAGCTTCGTGCACGGAAGCATCCGGCGCGATATCGTCGCCCAGTATCGCGGTTCGCTGTTTGGCGGCGCCTGGGTGTTGATCGGTCCGGCGACCATGATCCTCATCTACACGCTGGTATTCTCCCACATCATGAGAGGCCGCCTGACCGGCGTGGACTCGACCTTTGCCTACAGCATTTTTCTGTGTGCCGGCCTGTTGCCATGGACTTTTTTCACCGACTCGTTGATGCGCTTGCAGGCGGTGTTCGTGGCCAACGGCAACCTGATGAAGAAGGCGACATTTCCACGGATCTGCCTGCCGTTGATCGCGCTGGGCACTTCGGCATTCAATTTCGTCGTCATCGCGTCACTGTTTCTCGCCTTCCTCGTCATTTCCGGCGACTTCCCCGGACTCGTGCTCGTTGCCGCGCTGCCGGCGCTGGCGGTCCAGATCGCGCTGGCGATGGGGCTCGGCATACTCTTCGCCACGCTCAATGTCTTCTTCCGCGATGTCGGGCAGGGCGTGAATCTTGTCCTGCAGTTCTGGTTCTGGCTCACGCCGATTGTCTATCCGCTGACTTCGCTGCCGGGCTGGGCACAGTCGGCGCTGGCCTGGAATCCGATGACCGTGCTGGTCTCCCACTACCAGTCCGTCGTGCTGTATCAGCGCGTGCCGGACACCGGCGCGTGGCTCGGCCTGGCGGGCGTCGCCGGCCTAGCCCTGGTGTCGCTGTGGCTGGGCATGTCGACCTACCGCGCCCGCGTCGGCGAAATGGTCGACGAGCTTTGAGCGCGTGACATGAAAGGCCGTTTGCACGTTGACGACCTGGGCAAGGCGTATCGGTTCTATTCGTCGCGATGGGCGCGCCTGACCGAGTGGGTCATTCCGGGCATCGCCCGCCACGAACTGCAGTGGGTGCTGCGCAACATCGGCTTTTCCGTCGAGCCGGGTGAGTCGGTCGGCATCATCGGCCGCAATGGCGCGGGCAAGAGCACGCTGCTCAAGCTCATCACCGGCACGACACAACCCAGCGAAGGCCGGATTACCGTCACCGGACGGGTGGCGGCACTGCTCGAACTCGGTATGGGCTTTCATCCGGAATTCACCGGCCGTGAAAACGTCTTCATGACGGGCCAGATCTCGGGGTTTTCGGCGGCGGAAATCGCGGCGGCAATGCCGGAGATCGAATCCTTCGCCGAGATCGGCCGCTACATCGACGCGCCGTTGCGAACCTATTCGAGCGGCATGCAGGTGCGCCTCGGCTTCAGCGTGGCGACCGCGTTTCGTCCGGACATCCTGATCGTCGACGAGGCGCTGGCCGTCGGCGATCTGTACTTTCAGCACAAGTGTTACGCACGGATCCGCAAGTTTCGCTCGGAAGGCATGACGCTGCTGCTGGTCTCGCACGACCCGGGGGCGATCAAGAGCCTCTGCGATCGCGCGATCCTGCTTGACGCCGGTGGCATCCGGGCCAACGACCGCCCCGACAGCGTGCTCGATTTCTACAACGCGCTGGTGGCCGAGCAGGAGAACGCCGGCGTGCTGGCCCCGGTCGGCCTGCCGACGCCGGACTCGGGAACGCGTTCCGGAGACCGGCGCGCCGTTCTGCTGGATGTAACGCTGTTCGCCGACGAACAACCGGCCCGGGTGGTCCGCGTCGGGCAACCGATCCGGTTGTCGATCCGCTTTCGCAAGGAAACCGACGTACAGGAATTGACCGTGGGCTTCCTGATCCGGGACCGCCTCGGCAACGATGTCTACGGCACGAATTCCTGGCATCTGGGCGAGCGAAACCTGCATGCGGTTCCGGTCGGCGCGAATGTCCGTTTCGATTGCAGCATTCCCGCGCTCAACCTCGGTCCGGGAAGCTACAGCGTCACCGTCGCGCTGCACAGCGACATGACGCACCTCGAGGACAACTACGATTGGTGGGACACGGCCCTGGTGTTCGAGGTCGTGCGCAGCACCGAGGCGTTCTTCACCGGCGTCGCGCAGATGCCCGGCGTCGAAGCCAGGATCTCGGTGGGTCCATGAGAATCGCGCTGGTCGCCCCGAGCGCGGTGCCATTCACGCCCGGCGGCGCCGAACGGCTCTGGTGGGGATTGACGACCTACGTCAATCGCCATACCGAACATGCGCTGGAGCTGATCAAGCTGCCTTCTCCGGAGCGCAATTTCTGGGAGGTCGTGCGTAGCTACAAGCAATTCTCGTTGCTCGATCTCGCTCACTTCGACCTGGTGATTTCCACCAAGTACCCGGCGTGGATGGTCGCGCACGAACACCATGTCGTCTATCTGCAGCACACGCTGCGGGGCTTGTACGATACCTATCCGGGAAGCCTCCCGGAGAGTCCCGGCAAGCTGCCGCCTTCGGTGATGCCACTGTGGAATCTGCTGCAGCAGCCGGCGCTGGATCGAACGGCGCTGCCGGAACTGTGGACACGGCTGGAGTCGTTGCGAACTGACGAGCGGATTCCGGAAACCGCAAGGGAGAAGCTCGTTGCGTTTCCGGGGCCCTTCGCCAGGGCGGTCGTCCATGCGCTCGATCGCATCGGTCTGTCGCAGCGATCGGTGCGCCGCCATCTCGCGATTTCGCAAACCGTGGCGCGGCGCGATGGCTATTTTCCGCCGGGTGCGACGGTCGACGTCGTGCCGCATCCACCCGACCTCGATGGCTTTCGTCGCGAACCGGGAGAGTTCATCTTTACGGCAAGCCGGCTGGACGGGGCCAAGCGTCTTGACCTGCTGATCCGCGCCTATCGCCGAAGCCGAACCGACACGCCGCTGGTGATCGCGGGCGAAGGTCCGGCCGGCGACGAGTTGCGTCGCCTCGCCGAGGGCGACGCCCGCATCCGCTTTGTCGGACGCCTGACCGATGACGAACTGCTGTCGCACTATGCCCGCGCGCATTTCGTGGTGTTCGTCCCCTATCAGGAGGACATGGGACTCATCACGCTCGAGGCCATGAAATCCGGGAAGCCCGTGCTCACCGTCGAGGACGCGGGCGGCGTCACCGAGTTCGTTCGCGACGGCGTCAACGGGCGGGTGGTGCCCACCGACGAAGGCTTGCTCGCCAGTGCCATCGATGTGCTGATGGCGGATCGCGACCGCCTGCTTCGGATGGGCGAAGCAGCATTCGCCACCGGCGACACGGTTTCCTGGAAACGCACGGTGGATGCATTGCTGGGTCCCGCGGGCAAGGCCGATCCTCACGCCACACACGCCGCCGCACGCGCGCCGACATCCGTGCCCGGGTTGCCGGTGGGCAAGCAGCGACCACGCATTCTGGTGCTCAACTCCTACGGCGTCTTCCCCCCCAACGCCGGTGGCAAGAAGCGCATCTTCCACCTGTACCAGGCGCTCGCCCGCAGCGCCGACGTCACGCTGCTCAACCTGGGCGGCGCGGGCAGCGACGGGGAGTTGCGCGAATTCTGCCCGAACTACCGGGAGATACGGATTCCGCCCGACGCCCGTTTCGAAGCAGCGGATGCGGTGCTGCATCGCGCGCTGAAGGCATCCGTCACCGATATCGCGGTGCTGCTCCATGCGCACGAGATTCCGATGCTGGCGTCGACCATGCGCGAGTTGACCGTCAACATGGATGTGGTGTGCGCAAGTCATGTGTACCTCGCGCCGTTCATCGCCCAGCATTGGAATGGCGAGCTATGGTACGACGCACACAATGTCGAAGCTGACATGAAGGCCGACATCCTCGGCGTGGACCGTCCGGAGGCACCGTTTTCCGATGCGGTTGTCGCCGGCAGCGCCGATGCGCGCGCAGGTTTCGACGCCAAGGCCGCCGTCGCCCGCGTGGCAGCCGCTGAAGGCGAGCTGGTCCGGCGGGCAACGCGCGTGCTCGCCGCGAGCGAGGAAGACGCCCGCCGCCTCGCGGCGCTTTACGGCAGGGAACTGTCCAGGATCGAGAACGTGCCCAACGGCGTGTCGCCGCCCGAGGATCCCTGGCTCGAACCCGACCGGCGCGCGCAGCTCAAGGCATCCTTCGGGTTCCACGAGCGGCCGGTCGCGCTGTTCGTCGGCAGCGACCACGGCCCCAATCGGGACGCGATCGGCATCCTCGTCGATGCCGCGCGCCGTTGTCCGAACTGGTCGTTCTGGATCGTCGGCAGCATCTGCAATTGCATTCGCAACGAAGACCTGCCGGAGAATGTCAACCGGATCGGTCTGGTGTCCGAGGCAGAACTCACCGCGCTTTTCAGGGCCACCGATGTCGGGCTCAATCCGATGCTGCGTGGCTCCGGCACCAACCTCAAGATGCTCGACTACGCGGCACACGGCGCGCTTGCGGTATCGACGGAAATCGGCGCCCGGGGACTGGGCATGGTCGCCGGCAGGCATTTCGTTTCGTTCCTGCCGGACGAGTTGGCGCAGACGCTGGGCGCGCTGGAGTCCGAGCTGCCCTCTCCTTTTCCGGCGATGCGCGCGGCGGCGCGCGAGCACATCGACAGGAATTTTTCCTGGCGCTCGATCGCCGATCGCATTCTTCCTGCCAGGCCAATCGCCTGACGGCGATACGCCGGCATCCTCTTATGAGCCAGCCTGTGCAGTTGATCGTCAACGCGCGCCCACTGTTGGGGCCGATCACCGGGATCGGCCGCTATCTGGCCGGGCTCATGCAGGAGGTGGAGCGGGACGGCCGATTCGAGCCGGACTATTTCTACGCCACGCACTGGAGCCGGCAACTCGTTCAGTCGTCGAGCGGGGCCGTGTCGCCGAAGCTCGTGCGCATGCTCCGGTCGGCACGCCCGCTGCATCTGCTTGCCCGTGTCATCCAGCGCCGGAACTTCCTGTCCGGCCTGCGTCGCGGTGATCGCACATTCTATTTCGAACCGAACTTTGTTCCGTTTCGCTCGGGGCTGCCGACGGTCATCACGGTTCATGACCTTTCGCACCTGCGGCATCCGGAGACCCATCCCGCCACGCGGGTGCGCCAACTTGAGCAAAAACTGCCGGTCGCGATCGACCGTGCCGCATGCATCCTCACCCCGTCAGAGTTCACGCGACGCGAGGTGATCGACGTGTTCGGTGTCGAAGCAGACCGCGTCGTGGCCACTCCGCTGGGCGTCGAGCCGCGATTCTTCCCCGGGATCGCAGTGAGACGGAAGAAGTGCTGGGCCAATTCGATCTCACGCACCAAAAATACTTTCTCGCGGTTGGCACGCTCGAACCACGCAAGAATCTTCTCACCACGCTCGAAGCACATTCGCGTTTGCCGCAGCGGGTGCGCTCGGCCTATCCGCTGGTCGTTGCCGGCGTTCGTGGCTGGTTGACCGGCGCCATCTCCCGCCGTCTGGATGAGGCCCGGACACGCGGTGATGTGCGGCTGCTCGGTCATGTCGGCGACGAGCAACTGCCTCCGCTGTATGCAGGCGCGGCAATGTTGTCCTATCTGTCGGTCTACGAGGGCTTCGGCTTGCCGCCGCTCGAGGCCATGGCAAGCGGCGTTCCCGTCGCCGTCTCCGACCGCGCCTCGCTGCCGGAGGTCGTCGGCGACGCCGGCGTCCAGCTTGCGCCGCATGATGTCGAAGGCCTCACCGCAGCAATGCTCCGGATCGTCGAGGATTCCGCTTTCGCGGACGGCCTCAGCGCGCGCGGCGTCGAAAGGGCCAGGGCATTCACCTGGCAGCGCTGCGCTTCGCTGACCATGCGCGCCTGGGCGGATGTGGTTCACGGTTTGCCAACATGAGCAGCACCATCGGGTGCTGCTGGTTCGGCGGTGGACCACACGGTGCACTGAAGGTCCGCTAGAATGATTCGCTCGTTCTTCTCCGGGCTTCGCCGCCGACGATGATTCGCCATCGCCAACGCTGCCCAGGTCCGTAACTCACCGCCCTGATCCGTGGCAAATTCATCCGAGCCGTCACCTCCCACCCGAACCGGCGAAGATATCGCCGATGACGCACAAACGGTCGCTGCGCCGGAGGCGAATACCGTACATCGGCTGCCTCGAAGCGCCGCATGGCTGTTGGCGGCGATGCTCGCGTTTTGCCTGCTTGGCTATCTGGTCGCTTCGGTGCCCGGATCGTGGTTTCCTTCCGCCGAGCCAAAGGCGTGGTCGGCGCGCGATATGCAACTCACGCGTGGCGTGGGCAGTCTGGTCGGAAACGAGTGGGTGATCACCGCGCTCGATCCCACCGGCATCGCGATCATCAGTCTTAACACCGACCTGCGCGCAACCGACTTCGCGGCGATCGCCTGGAGCGTCTCGGATTTCCCGGAAACCGCCGAAGCACAGTTGCTCTGGCGCAACGACTACCAGCCGGAAAAGCTCCATTCGATGCGCGTGGCGTCGGCCCATGGCCACTTGCTGCCGACGCTCGTCGCCAAGGACTCCGGTTGGGCCGGAAGAATCCAGGGCGTGGCGCTGTCCATACGAGGTTCCTTTGCTCTGCCGGTACGAATCCAGGGCGGGGTCGTGAAGCCGATGGGTGCGTTCGAGCTGCTGAGCGATCGAGTCGGCGAGTGGTCGACATACGAGGCCTGGTCGGGGACTTCGATCAACACGCTCGCAGGCGGCGCCGACGTGCAGCCGCTGCCGTTGCCGGCGTTGCTCGCGACCGCGATCGTCCTCGCCGCATTGCTGTGGTTCGCCTTCGCGCGCCGGCGCGGGATTTCCTCCGCGCTGCCAACGGTGATCGCCGTGCTTTTCGTCGCCGGGTGGTTGCTGCTCGACCTTCGCTGGGCGGCCAACCTTGGACGGCAAGTGGTCGAAACCGGACAGCAGTATGCGGGCAAGGATTGGCGGGAGCGCCACCTCGCGTCGGAGGACGGGCCGCTGTTTGCATTCATCGAGAAGGCGCGCGCGGCGATTCCCGAACAGCGTGCGCGTGTTTTCATGGTCGCCGATGCCACCTATTTCCGCGGCCGAGGCGCCTACCACCTCTATCCACACAACGTCTACTTCGAGCCAGTCCAGAACCGGATGCCGTCATCGTCGGCATTGCGCGCCGGTGATTACCTCGTCGTCTTTCAGCGCCGCGGCGTCCAGTACAGCGCAGCCGAGAACAAACTGCGATGGGATGGCGACACGCCGGTGGACGCCGACCTGCTGCTCGTCGAGCCGGGCGCCGCACTATTCCGGATTCGATAATGGCCATCGCCAATATGATCGACGGAAGTGACGCGAGAATTTTCGCAAAGCGGCCAAACATGGATTGGCGCATCGCGATTCGTGCGTCGAGCAGCTGAATGAGCATCCTCACCTTTTCCTTCGGATTGCTGCTGCCCTGGCTGCTCGGCATGGCCATGGTCGCGGCGATGCGCAGCAAGTCGAACACCGCGGTCGCTGCGGGCGAGATGGCGTGGATTGCGGGCGCCGGCTACCTGCTCGGCGCATTCGCCCTGACGCTCTGGATGCGATTGCTGTCGATCGCGGGCATGCACTTCAGCATCTTAGTGATCGGGGCTCCACTCCTGGTCGCGACGGCGATCGCAATCGCCCTTGCGTGGCGTCGGGAGGGCGCCGCCTTGTCCGCAGCGCTGCGCAGCGCGTTGCGGTCGCTCATTTTCTCGCCCGGACTCACCGGTGGTGCCCGTGTGTTCTGGTGGTTCCTCCTGGCCTGGCTGGCACTGCGGTTCGCGCTGCTGGCGCTGGCGGTGAGCTGGCAGCCGCTGTACCCGTGGGACGCCTGGGTCCAATGGGCCACCAAGGCGCGCGTTTGGTTCGAACTCGGTCATATCGCGCCGTTCGCCTTGCCCGATGGCTGGTTTGCCGCGAACGGCTCTGCCTACTTCGATGCCGCGCCGCATTACCCGCCGACGATGCCGCTGCTCCAGGTCTGGGCCAGTCTTGCACTGGGCCGATGGGACGACGCGCTGATGAATTGGCCCTGGTGGCAGATCGCGGTTGCGCTGACCATGGCCGTCTATGGTGGCCTGTCCCGGCTTGGCGCAACGCCAGTCTCGGCATTTTTCGGTGCGTTCGCGGTGGCTTCGTTGCCGCTTGCCAATGCGCACGTCGCGCTGGCCGGATACGCGGATCTGCCGCTGGCCGCGTATTACACGGTCGCGGCGCTTGCTTTCCTGCAATGGAATGCGACCAGGGATCCGGGCCAGGCGGTCGTCGCAATTCTGCTCGCGATTGCCTGCACCCAGATCAAGAATCCGGGGGTGTTCTGGGCGCTGACGCTGGTTCCCGGCGTGCTCGTGTCGCTGATGCCGCGATTCGGATTGAAATTCGCAGGCGGCGGAGCCATTCTTGCGGTCGTGCTTCTCGTCGTACTCGCGCAATCCAACGTGACCATTTTCAACTATCGGCTGAGTCTGGATTTCGATCCGGCGTGGCGGGCGCTGGCCGAGAGCTACCTGCTGATGGGCAACTGGAACCTGCTCTGGTACGCGGCAATCGCCCTCGCCGTTCTTGGATGGCGACAGCTGTTCGCGCCTGCGCT
The DNA here is from genome assembly GCA_963712105.1 of uncultured beta proteobacterium. Lineage (GTDB taxonomy): Bacteria > Pseudomonadota > Gammaproteobacteria > Burkholderiales > Casimicrobiaceae > VBCG01. The sequence continues at coordinate 289,069 of CAVQGR010000004.1, read as the reverse complement.
TGCCCCGTTCACCGTAGTCGTGCTCGCCGGTCTGCTGTTCCTGTTCGTTGTCTTCGGATTCACCAATGCGCGGGTCTGGGTGTCCGACCAGACAACGGTGAACCGGGCGACGCTCCATATCGCGCCACTGGTTGTGGTGTTTCTGATCCTCGGATTCCGCGTGCTTGCGGCGAATTGGCTGTCGGCACATCCAGCGCCTGCAACACCAATGGCGAAGACATCGACCTCGGAAGCCTGACCCGTCCCGCCGCCGTCGGCGCCGGTTCGATAAACGCAAACGCCCCGCTCGGTTGAGCGGGGCGTTGTGCGTTATGGGTGCCTGACAATGACCTACTTTCGCACGGGAGCTCCGTACTATCATCGGCGTACCGCCGTTTCACGGTCCTGTTCGGGATGGGAAGGAGTGGTTCCGGCGGGCTATGGTCGTCAGGCGTTGAGCGGTGAGGCTGCAGTGCCGGTTGGGCACTGCGGAAGGTAAGGGGTTGGTGCGCAAGGCACCAGCAGGGGGGTTGGGTTGCTCTCGTTGGCGCGCCTGGGCAGTCATCGACTGGCCAGGATTCACGATTATGAGGTCAAGCCGCACGGGTTATTAGTATCGGTTAGCTTAACGCATTGCTGCGCTTCCACACCCGACCTATCAACGTGGTGGTCTGCCACGGCCCTTCAGGGGAGTCAAGCTCCCGGGAGATCTCATCTTCAGGCATGTTTCCCGCTTAGATGCTTTCAGCGGTTATCACTTCCGTACATAGCTACCCAGCGATGCCTCTGGCGAGACAACTGGTACACCAGCGGTACGTCCACTCCGGTCCTCTCGTACTAGGAGCAGCCCCCGTCAAATCTCCAACGCCCACGGCAGATAGGGACCAAACTGTCTCACGACGTTTTGAACCCAGCTCACGTACCACTTTAAATGGCGAACAGCCATACCCTTGGGACCGGCTACAGCCCCAGGATGTGATGAGCCGACATCGAGGTGCCAAACACCGCCGTCGATATGAACTCTTGGGCGGTATCAGCCTGTTATCCCCGGCGTACCTTTTGTCCGTTGAGCGATGGCCCTTCCATACAGAACCACCGGATCACTAGGTCCTACTTTCGTACCTGCTCGACTTGTCAGTCTCGCAGTCAAGCTCGCTTGTGCCCTTGCACGTCCAGCGCGATGTCCGACCGCGCTAAGCGAACCTTCGAGCTCCTCCGTTACTCTTTGGGAGGAGACCGCCCCAGTCAAACTGCCTACCATGCACGGTCCCCGATCCAGTTGATGGACCCAGGTTAGAACCGCAATGACGTCAGGCTGGTATTTCAACGTTGGCTCCATGAGAGCTAGCGCCCCCACTTCAAAGCCTCCCAGCTATCCTACACAAACTTCATCACAGTCCAATGCAAAGCTACAGTAAAGGTGCACGGGGTCTTTCCGTCTTGCCGCGGGGAGATTGCATCTTCACAAACACTTCAACTTCGCTGAGTCTCGGGTGGAGACAGTGTGGCCATCGTTACGCCATTCGTGCAGGTCGGAACTTACCCGACAAGGAATTTCGCTACCTTAGGACCGTTATAGTTACGGCCGCCGTTTACCGGGGCTTCAATCAAGAGCTTGCACCCCATCATTTAACCTTCCGGCACCGGGCAGGCGTCACACCCTATACGTCGACTTTCGTCTTAGCAGAGTGCTGTGTTTTTGTTAAACAGTCGCAGCCACCGATTTTTTGCAGCCCTTCTCGGCTCCCCCTGTACGGGTTCACCTAATAAGGGCACACCTTATCCCGAAGTTACGGTGTCAATTTGCCGAGTTCCTTCACCCGAGTTCTCTCAAGCGCCTGAGCATATTCAGCTCGCCCACCTGTGTCGGTTTGCGGTACGGTCAATCTGCAACTGAAGCTTAGAGGCTTTTCCTGGAAGCAGGGTATCTGCCACTTCAGACTGGCAAGCCAGTCCTCGTTATCACGCCTTGGCTAAGCTCACCGGATTTGCCTGGCGAGCACGCCTACACGCTTGAACCGGGACGTCCAACACCCGGCCGGCATAACCTTCTCCGTCCCCCCATCGCATTGCAGATCGGTACGGGAATATTGACCCGTTTCCCATCGACTACGGCTCTCGCCCTCATCTTAGGGGCCGACTCACCCTGCGCCGATGAACGTGGCGCAGGAAACCTTGGGCTTACGGCGAGGGGGCCTTTCACCCCCTTTATCGCTACTCATGTCAGCATTCGCACTTCCGATACCTCCAGCGAGGTTCACACCTCGCCTTCACAGGCCTACGGAACGCTCTCCTACCATCCACACCATCCGAAGACAGCATGAATCCGCGATTTCGGTGCCTAGCTTGAGCCCCGTTACATCTTCCGCGCAGGACGACTCGACCAGTGAGCTATTACGCTTTCTTTAAATGATGGCTGCTTCTAAGCCAACATCCTGGCTGTCTGAGCCTTCCCACCTCGTTTCCCACTTAGCTAGATCTTGGGGACCTTAATCGGCGGTCTGGGTTGTTTCCCTCTCGACACCGGACGTTAGCACCCGATGTCTGTCTCCCCTGCTCGTACTTGCCGGTATTCGGAGTTTGCTATGGCGTAGTAGATCGCTATGACCCCCACAACCATTACAGTGCTCTACCCCCGGCAGTAATACAGGAGGCACTACCTCAATAGTTTTCGGAGAGAACCAGCTATTTCCGGATTTGTTTAGCCTTTCACCCCTAGCCACAGCTCATCCCCTAACTTTTCAACGTTAGTGGGTTCGGACCTCCAGTAGGTGTTACCCCACCTTCATCCTGGCCATGGCTAGATCATCCGGTTTCGGGTCTACGCCCTGCAACTCAAGCGCCCTATTCGGACTCGCTTTCGCTGCGCCTCCCCTATGCGGTTAAGCTCGCTACAGAACGTAAGTCGCTGACCCATTATACAAAAGGTACGCAGTCACCCTAGCTTGATCAGTCCTCAGATTCGCGCACGGATCTGCTTCGTCCCGCGAGTTCTTTTGCCGCACTACGTGCGTCAAAGAACTTGCGCCGAAGGCCGATAAAGCTAGGGCTCCCACTGTTTGTATGCATGCGGTTTCAGGATCTATTTCACTCCCCTTCCGGGGTTCTTTTCGCCTTTCCCTCACGGTACTTGTTCGCTATCGGTCGATTACGAGTATTTAGCCTTGGAGGATGGTCCCCCCATCTTCAGACAGGATTTCACGTGTCCCGCCCTACTTGTCGCAAGCTCAGTTCCACCGGCATCCTTTCGCGTACGGGGCTGTCACCCACTACGGCTGCCCTTTCCAGAGCATTCCACTAGGACATCGGCTAAAACTTGCAGGCTCATCCCATTTCGCTCGCCACTACTCTGGGAATCTCGGTTGATTTCTGTTCCTCCGGCTACTGAGATGTTTCAGTTCACCGGGTTTGCTCCCTCTGCCCTATATATTCAGGCAGCGGTGACCCTTGCGGGCCGGGTTTCCCCATTCGGACATCTCCGGATCAAAGCTTGTTTGCCAGCTCCCCGGAGCTTTTCGCAGGCTGCCACGTCCTTCATCGCCTGTAATCGCCAAGGCATCCACCACATGCACTTAGTCACTTGACCCCATAACCGTGAACCCTGAACTTCCGGATTCCAAGTCATGGCGTGTTTGCGCCAGCCTGTCGCCCCCCTTTTAAAGGCCACAGGCCAAGATACAACTCAACCCTATTGCTCACAGCGCTCTCATCAAGCACTGTGAACCCTTACCTTCCCAATTGTTAAAGAACACTGCAGCTCTCAACCCTGAACTCTCGCCTGGCCGGCAAAGCCCAGCGTTGAAGGCTGCTGCGTGCAACGCAACCGATAGGGACTGACCTGATGGTGCCTGGCCTGCCCGGGCGCCCCGCCCGAACCCGAACTGGTGGAGCTGGACGGGATCGAACCGACGACCTCCTGCTTGCAAAGCAGGCGCTCTCCCAATTGAGCTACAGCCCCGGTAATCCTGGTGGGTCTGGATGGATTCGAACCATCGACCCCCGCCTTATCAAGACGATGCTCTAACCAACTGAGCTACAGGCCCGCATTCGGTGTTGTTGCACTGTGTCGTGCAACCGATAGGTTGTGGGTACTCGAGAGCTGGAGATGGGGAGGCAGTGGCAGGACGAGGCCTTCTTGCGAAGTCCGCATTCCCAACCAACCACTCCCTGTTTCCGAGAAAGGAGGTGATCCAGCCGCACCTTCCGATACGGCTACCTTGTTACGACTTCACCCCAGTCACGAAACGCACCGTGGTAAGCGGCCTCCCTCAGTTACCCTCGGGTTAGCCTACCTACTTCTGGTACATCCCGCTCCCATGGTGTGACGGGCGGTGTGTACAAGACCCGGGAACGTATTCACCGTGACATGCTGATCCACGATTACTAGCGATTCCGACTTCACGCAGTCGAGTTGCAGACTGCGATCCGGACTACGATCGGCTTTCTGGGATTGGCTCCCCCTCGCGGGTTGGCGACCCTCTGTACCGACCATTGTATGACGTGTGAAGCCCTACCCATAAGGGCCATGAGGACTTGACGTCATCCCCACCTTCCTCCGGTTTGTCACCGGCAGTCTCCCTAGAGTGCCCTTGCGTAGCAACTAGGGACAAGGGTTGCGCTCGTTGCGGGACTTAACCCAACATCTCACGACACGAGCTGACGACAGCCATGCAGCACCTGTGTTCCGGTTCCCTTTCAGGCACCCCCGCCTCTCAGCAGGATTCCGGACATGTCAAGGGTAGGTAAGGTTGTTCGCGTTGCATCGAATTAATCCACATCATCCACCGCTTGTGCGGGTCCCCGTCAATTCCTTTGAGTTTTAACCTTGCGGCCGTACTCCCCAGGCGGCTCACTTCACGCGTTAGCTTCGGTACCAAGGAATCACTTCCCCAACACCTAGTGAGCATCGTTTAGGGCGTGGACTACCAGGGTATCTAATCCTGTTTGCTCCCCACGCTTTCGTGCCTGAGCGTCAGTATTGGCCCAGGGGGCTGCCTTCGCCATCGGTGTTCCTCCGCATCTCTACGCATTTCACTGCTACACGCGGAATTCCACCCCCCTCTGCCATACTCAAGCTCGCCAGTTTCCAATGCCATTCCCAGGTTGAGCCCGGGGCTTTCACATCAGACTTAACGAACCGCCTGCGCACGCTTTACGCCCAGTAATTCCGATTAACGCTCGCACCCTACGTATTACCGCGGCTGCTGGCACGTAGTTAGCCGGTGCTTATTCCGCCGGTACCGTCAAGTGACGAAGGTATTAACCTCGCCCTTTTCTTCCCGACTAAAAGCGGTTTACAACCCGAAGGCCTTCTTCCCGCACGCGGCATGGCTGGATCAGGGTTGCCCCCATTGTCCAAAATTCCCCACTGCTGCCTCCCGTAGGAGTCTGGGCCGTGTCTCAGTCCCAGTGTGGCTGATCATCCTCTCAGACCAGCTACCGATCGTCGCCTTGGTAAGCCATTACCCCACCAACAAGCTAATCGGACATCGGCCGCTCCCAGAGCGTGAGGTTCTTGCGAATCCCCCACTTTCCTCCTCGGAGCATATGCGGTATTAGCGCCGCTTTCGCGGCGTTATCCCCCACTCCGGGACACGTTCCGATGCATTCCTCACCCGTTCGCCGCTCGCCGCCAGGGTTGCCCCCGCGCTGCCGCTCGACTTGCATGTGTAAAGCATGCCGCCAGCGTTCAATCTGAGCCAGGATCAAACTCTTCAGTTCGATCTCTGCAAGTTAACTCATCTCAACGTTGGCCCTATCCCCAGGCACTTCTGCCCAGAGACAAGACGTTCAGCCCTGTTCCGTCACCGGACCAGAGCCTTACTGCGTTGTGTGAGCACTACGTTTGTCTTGGAACTATCCCCCAACCAGCACCACCCCAAAGGACAGCGCCAACCAGAGGCCCCAGACCACGAGCACCCACACCTATCGGTTGCAAATTGTTAAAGAGCCTGCCGGACTTGCGTCCATCGCCTGAGGTCGGGACCAAAGTAGCATCCCCGAATACAGTGGCAGAGAGGCGCGATTATACATCGGAAATGCCACAGGTCAACACCCCCCACCTCCCCCGGCAAAACAGGTGAGGTTTGCTGCGGGATCGTCAGGACGGGGCCAAGGGCGCTGCTAGAATCAACCGTCGGGTCCAGCGCTGGCAGGCAGGGCCGCCCGTCCGTGGTGACTGGGCCCAAGCCCGCCGCGGTCGACACGGCATCGCCCCCGGGGCAACGGGCCTAATCCGATGCATTCGCCCTATCAGCCAAACGTCGAGCGATCGTCCCCCATTAGAACGCCATGCGCGTGGCCCTCGTACACGATTGGCTCGATACCTGGGGCGGCGGGGAAACCGTCCTCGTGGAGCTGTTGCGCATGTTTCCCGGCGCCGACCTGTTCACGCTGGTGGATTTTCTTTCGGATTCAGACCGCGCGCGCCTGCCGATGACCCGTATCACCACCTCCGCCCTCCAGAAAATGCCCAGTGCGCGCCGGTGGTTCCGGCACGCGATCGTAGCCTTTCCACAGATCGTCGAATCCTTCGATCTCGCGCGCTACGATCTGGTGGTGTCCGACTCCCACGCCATTGCCAAAGGCGTGCGGGTGCCCCCGGGTTGCATGCATGTCTGCTACTGCCACACGCCCGCCCGCTTTGCCTGGACCATGAAGGACGTCTACCGCGAACGGGCCGCGGGTGGCAGCCGCCCGCGCGTCGCCGTGGCCGAAGCGCTGTTCCAACGATTCCGGCGCTGGGACCTGGCTCGAAGTCCAAATGTCGATCTCTTTGTCGCCAACTCCCACCATATCGCTGCGGTCATCGGACGCTGTTACGCGGCGCCCGCACATGTGGTGTATCCGCCGGTAGACATTGCACGCTTCACCGGCCCGCGCGTCGCCACTGCCGGGTCCCCATATGTAACGCTGTCGCGGCTCGTTCCGTACAAGAGAGTGGACCTGATCGTTGAAGCCTTTCGCCGGATGCCGGATCGGCGCCTGTCAGTGATCGGCGATGGTCCGGACCGCGCCCGCATCGAGGCGAACCTGCCGCCCAATGTGGAAATGCTTGGCCGGGTCGACGACGCTACTGTCGCCCAGGCGCTGGCCGGAGCCCGTGCCTTCGTGTTCGCGGCACTGGAGGATTTCGGCATCTCCCCGGTGGAAGCGCAAGCGGCTGGAGTCCCGGTGATCGCCTATGGCGCCGGTGGCGCGCTCGAGACCATACAAGGCCTCGACAAGGACAGGCCGACCGGCGAATTCTTCGACGCGCAGACTCCAGAGGCGATTGTCGCAGCCATCGAGCGCTTCGAGGCCAACGCCGGGCGGATCACGCCCGACGCGTGTCGAGACAACGCCGCACGCTTCGCGCCGGAACATTTTCGAGACGGCATGATGGCCGCCGTGGAATCTGCGTTGCGGGTCCGCAGCCCGGTCGGCGATGTCAAGCGCGAGCGCAACCAATGAAGCGCAGCGTCCTCAGGGACAATTCCTCGCTGTTCGACACCGGCCTGCGCATTGCGGATCCGCTATACGTCATCGGTGCAGGAGTGGTTGCCTACATCGTGTACTTCGGAAACGTAGATCTGCCGATTCGATACGTCACCGCGCTGCTCGGCGTCGCGCTCATCGCCCTCGCTGCGTTCGCCGCCAGCGGGCTCTACCGATCGCAGCGCGGCGTTAGCTTTGTCGATGAGACACGCACGCTGTGCATCGCCTGGCTGGCTATTGCGGTCTCCTCGGGGCTGTTCCTGTTCCTCAGCAAGACCGGTGCGGATTTCAGCCGGGCATGGGCGCTGCTCTGGATGGTCGGCGGGCTGCTCGGACACATCCTGTTGCGGGCCATCATTCGCCTTGTCCTGCGGGGAATGCGAAGGCAGGGACTAAATCTGCGCCACGTGGTCATCGTCGGAGCAGGCGAGCACGGGCGAAACGTGGCGCAGCGAATCCGTGCCGCGCCATGGAGCGGGATGAGCGTGCGCGCGTTCTATGACGACGACGTGAAAGCCGGCGTTGTCCTTGACGGTGTCCCGGTCGCCGGTCCGATCGCACAACTCCCTGCCGATGCCGACGAGCGGCCGGCCGACCAGGTCTGGATCGCCCTGCCCCTGCGTGACGAGCACCGGATCCGCGCGGTCGCCGAAGCGCTCCGGCAGACATCCGCGATCATCCGCTTCGTCCCCGACATCTACGGCTTTCACCTGCTCAATCATTCGGTGATGGAGGTTGCCGGCATGCCGGTACTGAATCTCACCGACTCGCCGCATTCGGGCGTCTCCCGAACACTGAAGTCCATCGAAGACTATGTGCTGGCGACTGCAATGCTGGTAGCCGCGATGCCGTTGTTCGCCGTGATCCTCGCGGGAATCAAACTCACGTCGCCCGGTCCGGTCTTCTATCGCCAGTCCCGGGTGACGTGGAACGGCCAGCATTTCGACATGCTCAAGTTCCGCACCATGCCCGTCGATGCGGAGGCCGGAAGCGGCCCGGTCTGGTCGACGCATGGGGACAGACGGCCAACACGCTTCGGCACCTGGCTGCGCCGCTTCTCGCTGGACGAACTGCCGCAGATCCTCAACGTGCTGCGCGGCGAGATGTCGCTGGTTGGCCCTCGCCCTGAGCGCCCGGAGTTCGTCGAGCAGTTCCGCCGGGAGATCCCCGGCTACATGCAAAAGCACCTGGTCAAGGCGGGCATCACCGGCTGGGCGCAGGTGAACGATCTGCGCGGCGATACCGATCTCGCCCGCAGAATCGAATACGACCTCTACTATATCGAGCACTGGTCCGTCTGGTTCGACCTGCGCATTCTCGGGCTGACCATCCTGCATGTCTTGAACAGCCGCAACGCCCATTGAACAGTCAACGTCCACGTCCGCCGATCCCGCCAGGCACGGCGTCGAATTCGGCAACGACATCGCCGACTGCCTTGCGTCCGGATGCGCCGGTGACGCGCAATGCGCGCTGTCCGTGCGGGAGCGGCAAGCGGTTCAAGGAATGCCATGGCAGTGCCGCCATGATCCCCGGCGCCACCGGGACAGCGACCAGCGATCCGGATTCGCTGCTTGCGCTGGGAGGTGCCGCGCATCGGCGCAATGACCTGGCCACCGCCGAACGCGCCTATCGCGACATCCTCGCCACCGCGCCGGATCATCCCACCGCAACGCACTATCTCGGCGTATTGCTGTATCAGCGTGGACAACCGGAGGCCGCACTGCCGCTGCTGGATCGCGCGGTTGCGCTGGTACCGGACAATGCCGAATTCCACAGCAATCGGGGTATCGCACTGGGCGCGATTCAGCGCGATGACGATGCCGTGCAGGATTTCCGGCAGGCACTCGCATTGGCTCCGGATCACGCGGGCGCCTGGAACAACCTGGGTCTGGCACTGCAGGCAACCGGCCGCATCGACGACGCCGTCGCCGCGTTTCGCCACTCGCTTGAACTCGAAGCGGACTCGCCGCAGGCGCATTGGAATCTGGCGCTCGCACTCTTGCTGCTTGGCCATTTCGACGAAGGCTTCCGTGAATATGAGTGGCGGCTGCGCGCGCCGGAACTGGCACCCTACCTGCGGACCTTCGGCGGACCGCGCTGGGATGGCTCCGACGTCATGGGAAAGACGCTGCTGGTCACCGCCGAGCAGGGACTGGGAGACACGGTCCAGAACATTCGCTTCGCGTCGGTGCTTGCCGCGCGCGGCGCGCGGGTCGTGGCCGCCGTGCAGCCCGCGCTGAGGCAACTGATCGCCACGGCGCCAGGCGTGACGTTGTCGATCGGCGCCGATGACCTGCCTCGGCCCGATCACGACGCGACCATTCCGCTGATGTCGCTGCCCGGCATTCTGGGAATCGAAGCGGCTGAACAATCCACGTCGCCGCGTTACCTGACGCCTGACTCGCAGCGCCTCGATGAGGCGATGCGCGCGGTCACCGACGTTGCGCCCGCATCTTTTCGGGTCGGCATCGCCTGGTCGGGCGCCACCGGCAATCCCTACAATCGCCGGCGCGCATGCCCGCTGCGGAACTTTGTTCCATTGCTTGACATCCCGGGTGTGCGCTGGTTTTCGCTGCAGCGCGAAGGCGAGGCCATCGAACCGCCGGATGCGCCGGCCGCGGCACGATTGATCACTCTGCCGATGCGCAATGATCTTGCCGGAACCGCCGCGCTGATCGACGCAATTGACCTGGTCATCAGCGTCGACACCAGTGTACTGCATCTGGCCGGCGCGTTGGGCAAGCCTGTCTGGGCGCTGCTTCCCTTTGCACCGGACTGGCGCTGGGGCATGAAGCGCAACGACAGTCGCTGGTACCCGACCGCGAAACTGTTCAGGCAGGCATCGCCGGGAAACTGGGCGGCGCCGCTGTCGGAGTTGGCGCTTGCGCTGCGCAAGCTCGTCGCGACATCGGCCCCCTCGACCTAGGTCGCGCGCAGAAACCGCGCCAGCGCCTCGATCGGTTGCGAATTATTGAATATTCGATTGCGGCCTGCGCGAAGCTTCGCGAGAACAGCGGCACGGGTTTCGTCGACTTCAACGAGCTGCCTGACGATTTCGACGTAGCGGTCGGTGTCTTCGGCGATCAATTCGTCGCAGCCGATCAGCCGCAGCATGCCGGTGCTTTGCCGACCGCGCATGAACTTCCCGGGTAGCGTGACGATCGGCAATCCACAAGCCAGCGCGTCGAGGCTGGTGTTGCCGCCCGACCAATGCAGCGTGTCGAGCATCACATCGCACAGCATATTTATCTGCAGGAATTCCTCATGGCCACATTGGCGCAGCGTGGTGACCCGGTCGGCCGCGATTCCGGCAACGGCGAGACGCGCCTTGAATTGTGCGGTCAGGTTTGGATCGCGACCTTCGAAAACCACCAGCGACGCACCAGGTAAGGCATCCAGCACGCGGGCAAACAGCGTGTCGTTCTCAGGATGGATTTTGAACAGTGATTGCGGGCACAGAAGCAACGGTCCTCTGGCCGGCAGGCCGATGCTTTGCCGGGAGGTCATGGCCGGCATCGAAGGCGCGACATAGTGAGTACCGATGCCGGGAAGCGGAACCAGCCGCTCCGTGTAGTGTTTGGCCGCATCGTCGGGCTCCATGGCCGCAACGGAGAAGAACACGTCGACCGTGTCGTGTCCGGTGGTGACCGGATGACCCCATCCGGCGCACTGCAACGGCGCCAGACGCAACGCCGCGAGTGCGAAGGTCACCTCGCCCATGCCCAGCTCCGGGTACATCAGAACGTCAAGCGCATCGTCCCGGATCAGCGGAGCCAACCGGGACGGGCGCCACATCGCGCAATGATGGAATCTATCCGCCCGGGCGGCCAGTCGCCGCGCCAGGCCGTCGACGCCCGGATACAGGTGATAAACGATGACTTCGAATTCTTCGCGCGGCAGGTCGGTGATCCAGCGCTCGAAATAGCGGCCAACGGTCCCGTCGCGGAAAAACGCCGACGCGAAGCCGACCCTGACCCTGGCATGACCGCCGGCGCGCGCAGCAAGCGGTCGTCGCCAACCTGGCGCGCCCCGGTCAACCAGATCCGCCACGATCCTTGCAAATCCGGCCTGCGCCACGCGGTCGTCGGCACCTTGATAGGCTAGCAGGAAGTTCGTCCAGCGCAGTTCGTCCAGGACTCTGTTTTCGGAAAGACCGGCGGCACGCAGCGGTGCTTCCCGCGCAACCGTCGCCAGCCCATCGACATACCGGGTACGCGCGGCAGCCAATTCGGCGGCGTCCGAGGGAACCATGGGCAGCGTCAGCTCCCGACCAAACAAGGCGCGCAGCAATTGAGGGTCGCGACCGAGGGCAGTGCCGTAGGCTTCCCGGGCAGCGTCCAATTCATCGCGTTCGGCTCGCACGCCGGCAAGCTGAATGGCGGCCTGCGCATCGTCTGGATGGTCGAAGCAGACCTTCGCGTAGAGCGTCGCCGCGGCAGCCAGATCGCTGCGTTCACGCAGGAGTCCCGCCATCGTCATCAGCGCTCCCCGGTGGGAGGGCGCGAGTTCGAGCGCGCGGCGAAGCGCCGTTTCGGCGCCGTGGTCGTCGCCGGCCTCGCGCCTCAATGCACCAAGATTGGCCCAGGCGAGTGCGTATTGCGGGTCGGCTTGCACCGCGCGCAGGCAGGCGTCGACTCCATTCTCGAACCGGCCAGCGGCGCCCAATGCATTGCCAAGATTGTTCCACGCGCGCGCATGTTGCGGATCAACACGCGTCGCCCGCTCGAACGACGCAAGCGCAGACTCGGAACGACCGGCATCGGCATACACGATTCCCAGTTCGTTCCACAGCCAACCCTGACTTTCGTCCAGTACGAGCGCGGCCTCAATGTCGGCGATGGCGCGCGCATGATCTGCCTGCATCTCCCGTCCGCGGGCGCGCAGCACCAGACCGGAGACGCGGTCCGGCAGGGGCAGGACGGGATCATCGAGCAGGACATCGGCCAGCGCGCATCCGGCCGTCGCGTCGCGTGCAGCCAGTTGCCTGGCTATTTCCGCGAGGCGCGAATCGGCCATCTGCGCTCAACCGCTTCCGTCGGCAGTTTTCGCCATTGCGAGCGCGGTCCGGTACGCGTCCTCGAGATGGCGCGTGTGCCGGGGCATGTCGACCAGCGGCGAGGCATGAAGGCCCGCGGCGATCGCCGCGCGAACTTCCGCGCGAAACGCTGGCTCTTCGGCAAGGCGCACCGCGATGGTGACAAATTCCGTGCCGGATTGTGCGATGGTCTGTCCGACGCCGAGATTGTGCAGAATCGAGTAGGTCGTTCGTTCGCCATGCCTCCTGCCGACCAGCGTTACCACCGGGACCCCCATGCCAAGCGCCTCGATCGTGCCATTGACCCCGCCAAAGGGCAGGGTGTCGAGCACCATATCGACGAGGTGGTAACGCGCCTGGCTCTCGGCATCGTCGCGGCCCTGCGGGAGGAACAGCAGTCGATCCTCGCCGATACCTGCGGCAGCCGCAAGCCGGACATAGCTTGCGCGGGTCGCAGGCTGCGCTGGTGAAAACGCGAGTAGTGCGCGCGGGATGGCGTTGAGGACATCCCGCCAGAGCGCGAGACAACGACGCGACAGCTTCAGTGGGTTGACGAAGGCGCCGATGACCACGGTGTCGGCGGCGATGCCCAGGGCTGCGCGCTGAAAGGGATGCGACGGCGCGGGATCGACACGGCGAAAGGGAAAGACGCATCCGTCCATCGGCAGCAGGCGCTCGATCTGGAATTCCTGGTTTTCCGGAACATCGGCTTGATGGTCGGTGAGCTTGAAATCGATCGCCGACATGCCGACGACACCCGCGCTGGCCACGTGCGTGATCTGCACGCGCGCGGGCTTGCGCGCCAGGATTCCCGGCCGCGCGCCTCGGGTATGGGTCGACAGATCGACGAGGATGTCCAGGTCATCCTCGGCGATTTTCGCTACGGCCGCGGCATCGTCCATCGCGGCGATGATCTCGAAACGGCTGGCGACGCCTTCAAAGCGACGGGTCCAGTCGTCGCTGACCGGCGAGGCCGAATAGAAGTAGAGCTCGAACGCTTCACGATCGTGATGTGCGATCGCCTGCCAGATCATCTTGCCCATCACGTGGTTGCGAAGATCTGCTGACAGATAGCCGACACGCAGGTGTCCGGGACGGCGAACCGGTGGTCGCGGCAGCGGCGGGCCGTAGACTCCCGTCGCCGCGGTATCGTAGGTATGCGCGAAGCGCGACAGCATTTCCGGCTCGACATCGAAGAACAACAGCAGGTAAAGGAGTTCCTCGAGGCTGTCGACGAGTTCGTTCTCGTCACGCGCCCGGAATTTCTCGCGCCGCAGCCCATCGAGATATCTATCCAGCGCCGAAAAATCGCCAAGATGCTGGCACACCTCGAGCGCCTGAACCGCGAGCGGCAGTGCATCGGGGCATTGCGTCTCGAAGCGGCGAAAATTGGCGATCCAGGCATCGATCTGTCCAGTGGTGAACAGGGCCTCGCCCAGATTCTTGTACGCGGCGACGTGAGCGGGGTCGACCGCCAGCACGGTCCGGTATGCGGCAACGGCGGCGTGATGGTTGCCCGACTGCGCGAACAGGACGCCGAGATTGAAGTCCGCGGCAACCATGTCCTGACGAAACGTCAGTGCTCGCTGGTAGGCGCGCGCCGCAGCCTGGGTTTCACCGCGCATCTGCAACGCAACCCCATGGTTGTAGTGGCCTTCCGCGTTCGCCGGGGAGCGCAACAGATGTTGCCGAAAGGCCTCCTCCGCGGCAGCGCCGTTCCGCCTGGCCAATTCGCCGAGCCCCTTCATCTGCCACAAGGAAGCGTCGTGTGGAAGGCGCTCCAGTCCATCCTGCGCAAGGCGAACGGCCAACGCCGCGTCGTTTTGGAAAAGCGCCAATTCAGCGGCGGCCTGCCTTGCCTCGACAAAGGTCGGTGCCGCCTGCACCGCCGCCATCAGCCCGGCCATCGCCACAGCGGTGTCGCCCCGTTCGCGTGCCAGCATCGCCGACAGATGCAACGCCGGTGCATGGTCCGGTTGCGCGACCAGGATCTGTGCGTAGCCCGCAGCGGCGCCATCGAGATCTCCTTCCCTATGGCGACGAACGGCATCGTCCCAGACCTCGGCGAGCGCGGTGGCATCGAGCGACGTACCGGTCGGCGGCGAAATGCGAATCTCGGCAAGCGCCGACGCAAGGGTCGCGGCATCGGCGATCTCACGGTCGGCCAGCGGCGCGCGATTCGCCGGCAGACCGGCCGCCATCGCCCAGACAGCACGCGCCGGTCGCGCAGCGAGAAAATCCGTGGAGGGTAGCGGCATTCCCGCGACGTCGATCAGCACATCGAAATCATGCAACGCAATGGCCTTCGCCGCTGCCTGGTCGAGATGTTGCGGAAGTTCCAATATTGGCGCGACCGCAATCGACGTGCCGGCCAACCTGTCGCGCGCCCTGGACGATTGTGCCGTCACCAGCAGCGAGTGTTCAATGCGCATGTGGGACAGCGCCCCGAAGCCGTTCAGCATTGCAACCCACCGCTCCCAGGCCGGCGCATCGTCGCCCGGACACAGCCACGCGAGGCGCAGCGCAGCACCGGCGGTCCGCCGGGGCCAAAGCAGCGGCACGGGGGGCGGTGCCTGTGCTGAGGCAAGCGCGCAACAGGCGTGGGCAAGGCTCGCGGCCAGCTTCGGATCGCCGGCGTACGCGGCGACGGCGATGCGACGCAGCGCGTCATTGTCTGCGAGCGACCATCGGCGTTGCGCCAACGCAGGCGGCAACGCCGCACCGCGCTCGGCGATCGCTGCGAGCAGCCGAGGCGGTAGTTCGAGGGCAAATGGCGCGAGAGCCGCGACCGCGTCGACAACCGTACCGGCGTCGGATTGCTCCAGCGCCACGGCGACCGCACCGGCGAGTGCCGGCGATGTTCGAATTGACGGGTCTCCGGCCAGCGTCAGGGCAGCATCGGCGAGCGCAGCCCCGTCGCCCTGCGCCGCAGCCGCGGCGAGCGCGGTGGCCCGGGCGCGCGGAACTGCCTTCGAGAGTGACAGCGCGGCCTCGGCCAGGCGTCGCGCATTGGCGAAATCTCCCCGCTCCATGGCTGCCTCGGATAGTGCCAGCCGAGGCGCAACGAATGTCGGACCGAGTCGAGCCGACGACTCCCACGCGGCGAGCGCATCCGTCGCCAGTCCGAGCTGCCAAAGAACCTCGCCTAGATGAAAATGCGGCAGCGGCGAAAGCGCTTCTTCGCGCGCCGCCCGACGAAAGCATGGAATGGCATCGGCCGGACGGCCTTCGCGCTGATGCACGAGCCCACGTGCAATCCAGTCGGCAAACGCCTCCTTGGCCATCACTTGAAGCGCGCCCGCAGCGCGGTCCGCAGGGACTTCGGTGCGATGCCGAACAGGATGCGGCCGGCAAGCGTGTGCCGGCGACGCGCGGCGGCGCCGGCCAGGCGCGCCATCAGTCTCATCCCCATCCGACGCATGGCGGGCACCGATGGGGGCGTCCACGGCACGTAACGCAGCGCGTAGCGCATGCGCGCGGGTACGAAAGGTGTGAGTGCGGAGAGCCTGGCAGGGTCATGCGTTTCGCGCGCCGTCTCGTAGAGCGCAAAGGTCGCCTCGGTCATCTGCTCAAGCGTTGCATGCGGCATGGCGCGCGCGCGCTCCGCCGCGGCGGCAAGCATCTCCGCCGCCACCGGGTGCAGTAACGCGCAAATCCGGTCGAGCATCAACGCCTCGTCACGCCACTGGGCATCGTCGAGAATCCATCCAGCGCCGCTGTTGCCGACGCGTTCCGACAAGGCGCCGATCGGCGGAACCAGCACGGGCCGGCCGGCAGCCCAGGCTTCCGAAAGCGTGTAGCTGAACGTCTCCGGTCCCGCGGACGGGTAGAGAACGAGCGCAACCCGGTAATGCGCGAGCAGGTCGGGCAGATCGGCCGTCTCGTAGCGTCCGTGCACGGTCAGCACCGCATCGTCTGATTGCCACGGACCGTGCTCGACATCCATGTAACCGATGACGACAAAGCGCACCGCCATGCTTCGCGAACGCGTCAATGCGACCATGCGCTCGATGCGCCGCGCGCCCTTGTCCGGACCGATCGCCCCCAGGATGGCCACCGTCGGCAGGTCGTCATCGGGCAGCATGATCGTCGTGCGCACTCCGGGCAGGCGCGCTGGCAATCCGTCCGGGGAACCGTGCTCGATCACGGTGGCCGGACAGTCCGGGAAGTAGCTGGCAAGGGTTGCTCCGGTCCAGCGCGACGGCGCGATGCGAAACGCCGCACCGGCCAGCAGGGCGCGATGGCGCGCACGCCATGCAGCAATATCCGCGCGGTCGAATGCCGGCTGCGCGGCCAGGCAGCGCTGGCACGTCGCCACGTCGGTCTGCGCGCCGCAAAACATGCCGTCCACGCCGAGAAAGGTGATCGTCGGACAGGCGAAGTTCAGATCGTGCACCGTGTAGCCGTAGGGCACCGGAAAGTCGGTGAAGGCCGTCAGGATGCCGTCCCGGCAGGCGGAGATGTTGTGCAAATGAACGAGTCCGATGCCGAATGTCGCGCAGAGGCCACCGACGAAATCCCGCCACGGCTCGTCGCTGCCGCGCCCGAAGTCGTAGGTCACTTCCGCGCCATTCTCCCGGTGTTCCTCCACCTGCCAGCGGTCGCCGACGGCGATGACCAGATAGTGACGCCAGCGTGCACGCGAGCCGGCGATCAGCGCGCGCACGTGCGTCTCCGTCCCGCCGCCATGGTCGTGGATGACATGCAACACTCCACGCCCGGGTGCCTTGTCGACCGCCAAGCGCGCCGCGGCGGCGTCGCGAAGCGGTCGCAATGGGTCTGCGGCGATATATGCATGCACCATGGTTTCGTAGTGCGGATGGCGCGCCAGCAGCAGCGCCATGTTGCGTCTGCCCAACTCGCTCTTCTGCCCGGCGAACGACCGTCCCCCTGTATGCACGACGAAGGCGTTGTCGGCCAGCACGTTGCGCCAGCCGGCACCTGCGGCGCGCATGCAGAAATCGTTCTCCTCGCCGTATCCCAGACCAAACGCCATGTCGAACGCGCCAATCGTGTCGATCAGCGCGCGGCGTATGTACATGCAGAACCCCACCCCGGTGGGCAGATCCGGATAGGTCGGCACGGCTGCGGAACGCAGCGCGGCGGCAACCTGGTTCGGGCTCGTCCCGGACGGCCAGCGATTGTCGGCGCAAAATTCAGGAAACGAGCAGATTTCCGCGTTGTTCGAAAATGGCGTGATGGTGCCGATCGAAGGATCGGTGGCCGCCGCATGCATCAGCGCATCGAGCCAGCCGGGCGATACCAGGGTGTCCGAATTGAGCAGGATGACGTCGGCCCGTGACAGCCCCATGCCGCGATTCGCCGTACCCGTGAAGCCGAGATTGCGTTCGTTGACGAGCAGGTTCACCTGCGGGTGCGCGCGGCCGGCAATCTCCTCGAACAGACGTCCGATCGCCGGGTCCGGCGATGCGTCGTCGATCAGCACCAGGCGAACGTCTGATCGCAGGTTCGAGAGCACGCTGTCGACGCAAGCCCGGACATCGTCCGGCGCGTTGTAAACCGGCACGACGATGTCGATGTAATACGCAGTAGCGTCCAAACTCATTCGTCGCGCGCGCGTTGCCACCAAAGGCGCAGCCGAAGAAACGGCAGCGCCAGCCACCAGCGCGCGCTCTGCCGGTAGACGATGATGCGCTCCTGTGCCGCGATCGCGCGTTCGAGTCGCCCACATTCAGTCCGCAACGCAGTCATCGCCCGGTCGGTCTCAGCGCGCTCGACGGCGTGGCCTTTGCCAGCCTGCGCCATACCGTCCTCGTGGGCAGCACGCAGCGCTTCGCCATGGCGCGTTTCCATCGCTTCACGCAGTGCGTTGGCAGCCTCGAGTTGCCCGTCGCGTTCGACAACCAGGCGTTCCCGGAAACCGGCGAGTTCTTCGAGGTGCCTCACATGCGCCGTTTGCCGGTCGAGCGACGTGTCACGTTCGTGCAGCAGGCCATCGAGGCGAAGCACCTCCGACGCCTGGGCGTCGATCCGGGCCAGCTCGC
Organism: uncultured beta proteobacterium; assembly: GCA_963712105.1. Taxonomy (GTDB): domain Bacteria; phylum Pseudomonadota; class Gammaproteobacteria; order Burkholderiales; family Casimicrobiaceae; genus VBCG01. The sequence continues at coordinate 270,574 of CAVQGR010000004.1, read as the reverse complement.
CCTCGTTCGAATCGGAAAACAGCGAAAGCGATGGAATCGCTGCTGGGAGATCGCTTTCGGCCCGCGCGGCGATGACGACGTAGTACATGGCGGCAGGGGCCTCGGCCGGGCCGACGGTCGTGCCGTCTCCAGCCCAGACTTCCGGCTCCTCTCCACCGGCTTCGCTCCAGAGTGCAGAACCGAAGAACCGGCGCTGCCGATACCAGCGAACCTGTGGAAACGACACCGCCAGCATGGCCGCCAATTCGATGCGCGACGGCTCGTGAAGGTGAAATGGATTGCGGTAATTGCGCGCCTGCGAGTACTCGACCGGGTTGGGGGCAGACAGGATGACGAATCCGCCGGGCGCGAGCACCCGGTCGAGTTCGGCAAGCATCCGCGCCTGGTCAGCCTGCGGCAGGTGCTCGATCGTCTCGAAGGAGACCGCGACATCGATCGACGAATCCGCCAGCGGCAGGGCAGTGGCGCTGCCGACTTCGAATTTCAGGTTCGGCACGGTCGCATAGGCGCTACCAGCGTGATCGACCGCTTGCTGCGCCAGGTCTACACCGAGTACCGACGCGGCCTGCCGTGCGAGAATTGCGCTGCCATAGCCTTCACCGCAGGCCATGTCGAGTACTCTGCGCCGCGCCACCAGCGGTGATGCAAAGGCGTAGCGATGCCAGTGCTCGTGGGCGATTTCTCCGGCGAGTCCGGGAACGAAGCGCTCTCCAGTGAATTCGATGTTGTTGGTCATGGGGGAGGACCGCCGGTTATCGGCGCCATCCACGGGCAGGTCGCCCGGGCTGAGGACGATTTTAGCGGATCGGACACGATCCGCCGGTTTGCACCCGCGCGGCGCTTTCAGTCCGCGTCATGCCAACGATGCGGCAGCCGAACAAAGCCCATCTCCCGCGATGAGCCGGCGACCACGAACGGCCGCTCGACGTTGTCGAACAGACGTACACCCTCCGGGTCGAGCGCATGCGCCCGGACGACATATTTTCCTGGCAGCAGCGCGAGACCGTGAAACGTCAGACCGAATGAGAATCGGTCGGGCGCCAGCCGTCGCAGTTTCACGTTTTCCATGTCGGTGGCGACGCCATAGACCGGCGTGCCATCCGCGCGGACAACACCGAGCAGAACCACGGGTACGCGCCCATCAGGCGAAAAGACCTCGCCGCGGACTTCCAGATCGTCGCCATGGGCGATGACCCCGTCGGGGCTGATTTCAAGGTGATTCACCGCGTAGACTCCCGCCGCGGTGGCTGTCGCAGTGTCGGTCGGCTGGCGTGCGCGCGCCGTCTTTTCCTCGTGAAAGGCGAGGTAATCCTGAGTGACCGCCATCGCGGGACCGTAACGCACGGGCTTTCCGTCACGCAGCCAGAGCGCGTCGCGGCAAAGCTTCTGGATGTGATACATGCTGTGCGAACACAGCAGCAAGGTCCCGCCGCTCCCCAGATATTCCTCCATCCAGGCGATGCATTTCTTCTGGAACGATTCGTCTCCGACGGCGAGCACCTCGTCGGTGATCAGGATATCCGGGCGCAACGTGGTAGCCACCGCGAAGCCGAGGCGGACGACCATTCCCGACGAATAATGCTTGATCGGGTCGTGAATATGCTCGCCGATATCGGCGAAGTCGATGATTTCCTCGCGCTTGGCGGCGATTTCGCGCGGCGACAGGCCGAGCAGTGCCGCGGCCAGCTCGATGTTCGCGTAGCCGGTGTACTCGGGATGAAATCCAGAACCGAGTTCGAGCAGAGCACCGACGCGTCCGTTCACTTCCACGCGCCCTCGGGTCGGGGCGATCACGCCGGCGATGATCTTCAGCAACGTCGATTTTCCCGCGCCATTTTCGCCGATGATGCCGACCGAGGCCCCGCGCTCCAGCGTAAAGCCGATGCCGTCCAGTGCGCGGAACACATGCGCCGCACCCCGGCCACGCAACAGGTCCCAGACCAGGCGCAGCTGGCCGCCGCGCGATTCGACCTTCGCGTAGTCCTTGCCAACCCCCTCCAGCGCAAGCAGCGGACGGCTCACACGAAGTCCTCGAAATGCGGCGACAGGCGGCGGAAGACCCAGCGACCGCCAAGAAATACCAACAACGCCACCAGCAATGCGACGGCGTCACTCCACTGCAGGCCGAGTTTGCCGTCGAGCAAGGCATCGCGCAGGCGCATCACCAGATAGCTGAACGGATTGAGCTCGACCCAGGTGCGCATGGACGCGGGCACCAGTTTCAACGGATAGAGGATCGGAGTCAGGTACATGAGGATCATCAGCGCCGGCATCAGGACGTGCTCGATATCGCGCAGGAACACCTGAAGTGCGGCAAAAAACAACGTCAGGCCGATCGCCCCGAGCGCGAGGATCAGCCAGATCGGCAGGGCCACCAGCAGCCCCTCGAGGTGGATCGGCTCTCCGAACGCCACCAATACGCCGAGAACGGCGACGTAGCCGGATAGCTGCAGCGCCAACGTGGCCGTGACGGACGCGTAGACGATCAGCTCGTGCGGAAACGCGACCTTGCGGATCAATCCGGCATATCCGGAAAGACTCGTCGCGCCACGCTGGATGCCTTCCTGCGTCGCAAGCCAGGGCCACAGTGCGACCGCGACGAATGAAATGAAACTCTCGCCGGCGAATCCGGTGGTGCGAAAAACCGTCGTGAACACGAAGTGATAGACGGCCAGCAACATGATCGGATGGACGAACGCCCACGCCAGACCGGAGACGCTGCCCAGATACCGGGACTTGAGTTCGCGTCGGAAAAAATTCGAGAACAGCGCACGGTCGCGCGCCCGTCCGATTCCCGCGGGCGCGGAGGTGGTGCCGGTGGGCACGGGCTGTAGAGGCATGCCTCTGGTCTCGCGGCGGACCGCAGTCGCGGCCCTGCTGTTATTTCGGCGCGGTCGCTGGCGGGGGCTGGGTCAACGCGCGCGCCGTACCGGCGGCGTCGACCCGTATCACCAGCGCGTCGACTGCTTCACGATTGAACTCGGTCTTGGGATCCCCGCGAACGGCGGCGATGGCCTGTTCGCGCCGTTCGTCGATGTATTTTTTCTTGATGTCCGCGAGTATGGTCTCACGCACCTTGTCGTAGTCAGGCATGGTCGCCGGCCGGCGCCCGTCAAGGCGGATCACGTGCCAGCCGAATTGCGAATGTACGGGTTGGGAAAGTTCGCCCGGCGTCTTGAGCGCAAATGCCGCGTCGGCGAATGCCGGATCCATTTGCGGGCGGGCGAACCAGTCGAGCACCCCCTTGTTGTTCTTGGCGGACGGATCGTCGGACTGCTCCAGCGCAAGCATGCCCATGTCGGCGCCGGCGGCGATCCTGGCGCGCGCATCGGCGGCCAGCGCCCGCGCCGCTGCCGAATCCCTGGACTTGGTGTCGAACAGGATGTGCGTCGCCGTGATCGTTTCCGGCAACTCGTATTTCGCACGATCGACGATGTAAAGTTCGCGGGCGCGGGCTTCGTAGCGCGCCTGCTCGGCGTCGAACTGCGCTGCGGCCTGACGTTCGATGTCCTCGACGAACAGCTGGGCGAGAACCCGGTCGACTTCGAGTTGAACGCGGATTGCGTTGACGGGCCGGACGTCGAGTCCAGCCGATTTCGCCTGCGCCGCCAGCGACTGTTGCATCAGCATTCGCAGCAGAAGGTCGTTGACCCGGCGCGGATTGTTGGCGAATCCCGGTCGCAGATCGGCAGGCAGTTTCAGGAGTTCGGCGTCGTACTCGGCGCGCGTGACCTTGGCGTGGGCGTTGGACACCAGAACGGCATCGGCGCCGGCCGCGGACTGGGCGACCACATTCGCGGCCATCGTCGTGATCGCCATCGCCGTCAGCACAAAAAACACTCGGACTACGGACATAGAAAAACCCGAGGCCATGAAGCCAATTTGATTCGACAATGAAAAAGGGCGGGGATTGCTCCCCGCCCCCTTGTTACATCAAATGCCGGATTACTCGCCGCTGTTACCCGACACGTTGCGCGTTGCCTTGTGGTTCAGGTTGCCGCCGTAGTTCGACTGGATCGGTCCCGTGGCGCCCGGAAGCACCTCGTTCTCGAACGTGATCGCGGCGAAACCAACCACCGGCAGACCGTAGAACGTGGTCGACGACAGCGAGCTGGTCGAGCCGGTCGCGGTGTTGAACGTCATCGACGAACCACCGGTCAGACGATGCCTGGTCACCGGCACCGAGGGGCCATTGAAATTCAACCCAAGCCAGCCGTTTTCGAAGGTCGTGTTGATGTTCGAGTTGTTCTTCGAACCCAGGATATTCTTCCCGGCCATGGAGATCACGTTGGCTTCCCAGCACAGTGCATCGGTCTGGGTCGGCGGCGGCGGCGAGAACGACGTCTGCGAGATGATCGTGCGCTCTTCGCGGTCGTACTGCGTGACCACGACTTCGTCGCAGGCGCCGGAGGCCGTGAAGTTGTTCTGGAACAGCTTCGTGACCGTCAGGCCCGTGTAGTAGTAGTTCTTGGTCGGCATCGTCACAACCCAGTCGGTGCCCGACTTGGTGTTGGCGTCGAGAACGAACTCGTTGTACACGTTGTTATGCATCAGCACGGCCGAGACCGGGTCCACCGGGTTCGACGAACCCGACCAGTCGGTGATGTACACCGTGCTGCCACCGACGACCACCGAGGTCTTCGGATTGACGTCGGCGAGGTTCGGGAGGATCGAGCCGGCCGCGTTCCACAGCGCCTTGGATGAGAAGCCTTCCAGGGCAACCGCGTCGACGGCGAAGTCTTCGCCCTTCAGCACGTTGATCATCGTCATGCTGCCGAACAGTCCGCCGCTACCTGCGACGGTGTCAGCCGATGCTGAGCCAACGCCGCTGCAATCCTTCGGCACGCCGTTGACGTGGGTGATGTTGGTCCTGGTCGTACCGACAACGTCGCCCATTTCGATGATTTCAACGTAGCCCTCACGGGTACGGTCGAGCGTAGTGCCGGCCTTGTCGTCGTTGCTGCCGGAATACTGGAAGTTGACGAACTCAGTCGGGTTCAAGCGGCTGCTCGACACCGTCGGCGTCGTGCAGGACTTGTCATTGGTGAAGATGCCGGCACCCAAGGTGGTCGGGATGATTGCGGCGGTCCAGACGTCCTTCGCCGACAGGTACAGGTTGAAGTCAAGGACTTCACGGCTGTTCCGGCCTTCGAGGAAGCGGACTTTGACGGCCTTCGCCGAGGCGGTCGAGTTGACGACCGACAACAACGATTGGTAGGTCGCGATGGGAGCAGTAACGTCGCGAACCGTGTAATACGGATAGATCAGCGCCTGACCCAAGCCTTCGGGGTTGACCGAGACGGCTTGTACGGCACCGGCCATGCTCAACGCGCCCAGACCAGCAAGGGCGGCGTAAAGCGACTTTTGTTTGAACGTATTCATAGTGGGTGGTAACTCCTATTGATTGCCGTTTAAAGTGATCACTTTAAGACCAACAGCACGCGAATCTTATTACAGCCTCCCCCTTTTTACAAACGAAACCGGCCTCGCCCGAGCATTTAACTGTGGATATTACGCAACGTCTCTATCCGGCGACAAAACAGGGGAAAACCACCTATTCCCGAACCACGTACCACGCCTGACCGTCGCTCCACGCCCAAGTCTCCGTGAGAGCGGCGGGGATGCCTTTCATCCGCCGATGATCATAGAGTAGCGAGAGCTTGACCTCGCAGATTTCCGACGGGCAGGCCACGCGGTCGATCTCCACGCTCTTGATCATACCGCGCCGTACACTTGCCTTGAACCGCTCGAATGAATAAACCTGCCTCGATCCCGGGCTGATATAGGCATAGGCGGCCTCGATGTCCCCATTGATGACGGCTTCCCAGCGCGCCTGCGCCCGCGCCTCCACGACCTTTTGCCTGGCTTCCGGGGTGGCCGGCACTGGCGGGGTCGAGGCACAACCGGCCATCCCGACCAACACGCCTGTCGCCAAAACCCGACATCCGTGTCGGGAAAGAGCGACGGGAATCCCTGAAAAACCCCGAAAAACACCAGAACGCTGCAAAACAATCACTCTGTTGCCCGCCGTAACGACCGTCAAGGCTCGCGAACCACCCAACCGGACTCGCTCCGACTGCGCCGCAACCCAATGGATCAGCCTATAGAAACGCATCCGCAGCGTCAATGACACGGAGCCGGCAAACGCGCCCGCAAGCGATTGATCGGCCTTGTTCCAGGCTGGCATGGGCAGGGGGGTCATTTCGCTGGTTCCGGACTCTGGATGACCCGCATGCGCGTGGACGGCACCTCCGCCCCCGACTCCGGAGGAAACACTGAATTCGGAAACGGGCTGATGTAGGGGAACAGTCGGTCCATGTTTTCCATCTTGCGCCGCAGGTCGTCGATCGCGCCCTTGACGTCGTCGGGACTTTCGACCACGCGGGGCGTGATGAACAGGACCAGCTCGGTGCGCTCGTTCATGAGCGCCTGGTTGCCGAACAAGCCGCCGAGGATCGGGATCCGGGACAGCAATGGCAACCCTTCGGACTTGTTCTGCCGGACATCGCTCATCAGGCCACCCATGACCATGGTCTGTCCGGAGGGCACCGACACATAGGTCTGCACTGAGCGGGTATTGATCGGCGGGGCGTCGCCGGTCCGGTCGGGATTCCCGGGGTTGCTGACCTCGGCCTGGACGTCGAGCGCGACCAAGCCGCCGGCGTTGATGTGCGGCGTAACCTGCAGCAGGACGCCGGTGTCGATGTACTGCGACGTGGTGGTGACAGCGTTCGCGGTGCCGTTGACCAGCGTCTGCTGGTTGATTGGGATGCGGTTGCCGGCCTTGATGGTCGCCTTCTGGTTGTCCAGCGCGCCGACGTGCGGATTGGCGACGATCTTGGTGCTGCCGTAGGAGTCCAGCAGGCGCAGTGCCGCCTGGATGCCGCCGGGGAAATTCGCGTTGTTGATGAAGTAGACGAAGCCCTGGGCGATGTTGGTGGCGAGTCCCGTGCCCGTGGTCGGCCGGCCGGGGTTGAACGCAGGGTTGCGGTTGAACAGCCCGCCGGCGCCCCGACCGGACGGCGCCCCGCCCTTGAACAGCCATTCGACGCCGAATTGCAGTTCGTCGGACAGCGTCACTTCGGCGATGGTGACCTCGATCAGCACCTGCCGCTGGGGAACGTCTAGCTTCTTGAGTGCCGCTTCGATGATCATGAATTCCGCTGGCGAGGCGATGATGAGCAACGTGTTGTTATCCTTATCGGCGACCACCTGCAGGTTGCGCACGATGCCCGTACCGCCCCCCTGCGTACCGGCCGCCTGGTTGACCACGACGGCCGCGGCCGCCGGTGCGCTTGGCGCGATCGCCGTTCCCGCAAGCTGCGGCTGGAACACGGGGGGATTGACGATGGTTCCCGCCGGGGTCCCCGGCGCAAGCGTCGGCGTGGCGGGTCCGGTCGACTGCGACGCGCGGCCGGTGAAGGCCTGCTGCAGCAACGGGGCGAGGCGCTCAGCGCGGGTGTTCTGCAGGTTGTAGACGTAGAACTGCGGGCCGGCGCCGCCGCCACCCTTGTCCAGCCGGCCGATCCACTTCTTGACCTCTTCGAGATACGCCGGCTGCGGCGTGATCACCAGCAGGGCGTTCATGCGCTCGATCGGGACGATCTTCAGGATTCCGGTGAGCGGACTGAGGTTCTTGTCTCCGATCACCTTCTCCAGTTCGGTCATCACCTGCTTGACGTCGGAATTCTGCAGCGTGAACACCCCGGCCGACATGCCCGCCATCCAGTCGATGTCGAACATGTCGATGGTTTCGATCAGGTGTTTCAACTCGCGCTCGGTGCCGGAGAGCACCAGCAGGTTGCGCAATTCGTCCGGGCGCACCGCCTGCGCGTCCTTGGCGAAAGGCTCGAGCAGCCGCAGCATCTCGCGCACGCCGATGTAGCGCAGCGGAACAATCTGCACCGAATACCCCGGCGGCAGCGGCCGCTGCGATCCGCCCAACTGCGGCGTGACGTTGCCGCGTACCGCCAGCGCCTGCGGCACGACCATGTACAGGCCGCCGTTCTTGACCATCGTGGCGCCGTTCATCCGCAGCAGCGTCTCGATCGTTGCAGGGAGCGCATCGCGGGGAATGCCCGACGACGTCCGGATGGTCACCGTGCCGCCGACGGCCGGATCGATGGTGTAATTCTCGTTGAGAATATCGCCGAGGATGTTGCGGATCACTTCCCGCAGGTCGGCACCTTCGAAATTGAGCACGACGCCACCGCCCGCGGCAGGTTGAATCGCCGGCGACGGCGTCACACCACCGCCGGGTTGCTGTCCCCGGACGACCACGCCGGTGCCCTTGAACAGGCTGGCCGTGACCGGTTCCGGTCCCGCCTGCGCCTTTTTCGTCGCTTCCGCCAGCGCCGGGCTCATCTGGGGCGCCCCCGCGACCTTTGCCGGCGCAGCTGCGGTCGCATCGACATCGAGTCGGTCGGTGGCGTCGGTAGGTCGGCCCGGCGTCGCGCAGGCTGCCAGCAATAACGGAAGCGCGCAAACGATGGCTTCCCGGACACGTATTGGCTTGAACATTGTTGTTAGGTCCCTGGCGGTCGCGCCAAATCGGCGCTACCGCCGGCGATTATCGCAATAGGTCCCCCGGCATCATCGCCGAGGCTGCTGGTAACGCTGGTACACGGACTGCCATTGCGGGTCCGGAGCCTGTGCTGCAGCGGCAGGCGCAGCCGGCTGCATCGCCGCACCCGCCGGGATCGCAGGCGCCGCGCCCGGGACAGGCGCCACGATCGGGCTCCCCGGCGGCCTGCCGGCGGCCGCCGCTTCGGCCGCCCTTGCCGCACGCCGCCGCTCGGCCAGCACCTCCGAAACATCACGTACCTGCGCCGGCTGCGGCGCCGCCGCGACGGCACCCGGCGCCGCCGGTACACCGCGGCCGGGCATGGAAGCGACCACAGCCGGCTGGATGGTGACCCGGGGTCCGACCGCCAACTTGAGCGCAAGTTCTTCGCTTTCGTCGCCCTGGCTCAGAACGATGCGGTCGGGCTTCACCTCGGTGACCAGCATGCCGTTGATGGTGTCGCCCTTGGCCACCCGCCGTGCCTTGCCGCCATTGGACTCGCGCAGCAGCGCATACGACTTGCCCTCGACCATGATGGTGCCGGTCAGCGCGAACTGCCCGCGCTGAATGCGCGGCTTGGCGGTCTCCGCGACCGCCACCGGCGCCGGACGACGCGTGGGATTGAACAGCGTCCGCTCGACCATGTCGCGGTTGGTCTCGGGCGTCGCCTGTGGCTGGAACGCCGGCAGCACCGCGAGGCTTACCGGCTGCGGCGCCACCGCAGTCTCGCTCGGCGGCGCCCGCTCCAGACTGCGACCCCAGTCCGTCTCCCACCCTAGCAGGAGCACAAGCACGGCAAAAGGCGACAGCCACAGCAACCAGCTCCGCGTTGGCGCAATGATCGAAGTCATCTCATCCTCCCGTCATTTGGCCGCAGCCGCCGGCTTGGACGGTTCGGGATAGGCAAGTGCGGACACGTCCATCTGGACATTGTTTTCCGGTTCCTGGCCCGCGGCAGGTTTGAAACCGCGAAACGCGTTCAGCGGTCGGATCGTAAGATTGTCCACGACCATGTAGGGCGTTTCGCGCTCCAGCGCGTAGAGGATCTTCGACAACGAAGCCGTGGACGCGAAGAATTGCACGGAAACCGTCAGGTGCTTGAATTTTCCCTCGTCGCGAGAACCGGGACTCTGGCTGGTGCTGATTCGACCGCCATTGTTCTCGATTGCCGCACGCACGAGATCAGACAGTTCGGCACCGGCAAGATTCGTTGCCGTGTTCTTGAGAAAGAATGCGCGACCGTCCTTTTCCTTCATCAATTCCAGCGCCCGACGCAGTTCAGGCGCTTGCGCCGCGACCCGCCGATAGCGTTCCAGCCGATCGGAGAGCGCGTCGATGGACTGATCGTAATGCCGATGCAGGTAAAGAACCGGCCCGAGCAGCACGCCCAGCGCGACGACGACCGCGAGCACGAACAGGCCCAATGCCGCGGCTCGCTGCTGCGGTGGCGTAAGCCTCGCTGCAAAAGCGGGCGTCATGGCTTGCCTGCAGGGACGGCAGCTGGTTTCGCTGCAGGGGCAGCATTGGCGGCGCCCGCCGCCGCGGCAGGCGCGGACATGGCGGGCGGCACCACCGCTCCCGCAACAGGCGCGGCGCCTGACTGGGCCGGCGGCGGCGAATTCGCGGCGGGCATTGGCACTTTCGCGGCAGTGGCCATGCCCGCCGTCGGCGAAGCGGCGGCACCTGCCGCCGGCTTGGCGGTTTCGCCGCCGTCCGCAGCGCGCTCGCCAACCCTGGTCACCAGCGGTGCGACCTTCGGCGCCGGCTTCAACTGCGCTCCCAGATCGAAGATTTCTCCCGGTCCCGGCTGGATCTTGGTCGTCTGCGATCGCGGCGCGGCCTGAGCGAACAAATCCGACTCCTCGAACAGTTGCACCAGGCGTCCGGCGTTCGCCGTCTCACCCCGAATCAGCAGTTCGCGTTGCATTTCCTTGCCCTTCGCAACGCTTTTCAGTTCGAACTGCATCAGCCAGGTGTCATCCGGCATGAGCTTGCTGACGGCATCCACAACCCGCAGTGCGCCGGGATATTCATACTTGCGCGCCAGTGCAGCGTTGTAGTCGGCGACCCGGGTATCAAGTTCCTGTCGAAGGGTCTCCGACACCGCTGCGCGCCCGCGCGCCTCGTCGGCCAGCGTACCCAAGGCGATGGCATAGTCCCGCTTCTGCCACAACGGGACGACAACAACCGCCAGCGCGAGCAATACCAGCAGGCCGAGCGGCACCCAGAACTGCCAGCGGGTCCATACCGAGTTGTCCGCGCGTGCGTCCTCAGGGAGGAGATTCAGTCTCGACGACGCCGCTTTCGATGGTGCATCGGGCACGACTGCCGTCACCTCCGCGCCCCATTCGGTCGCGTGGCGAAGCGCCGTTTGGATCAGCGGCCGGCGAGCGGCCGCCAGGTCCACCGTAATCGTTCCATTTGCGGCGTCGCGATCGACGATCGCTGCGTCGAAGTAGAGTTCCTCCGCCTTGAAGGGTGTGTGCCGGTCGAGATCGTAGGCCAGTACCTGCCGAAAATTCTCCTCGGCAGCGGCCGGCAGGACGATCCGTTTGCGCAGGACATCGCGCGCTGCCATTGCGACCAGCAGACGATTTGGTGTGGCGGCGCCTCCGTAGACCATGCTGGTGAGTGCCCCGATGGCCGAACGACCCGCCGCCGCCACCGCCGCAGCGTCACCCGACAGCGGTATCGCCGTGGTCATGATCATCTGCAGCGGGCCATTGCGCGACGGCTGCCACAGCGTCGCCTGCGTCGGCTCGAACACCAGCACCGGGCGCATCCGGCGACGAACGAGCGCCGCACGCGGCTCCGCCGGCACGCAGGCGTCGAGTTGCGCGGTCCACCAGCGCCAGAATCCGGCGACGCCCAGGCGGCGTGCCAGTTCCTGCAAGCGAGGCCCGAGTGCGGGCAACGTCATTTCACGGTCGGCCATCGGCGGATTTCTGTACTTGGTCGTTACCGGCCGTGCCGGCCGGATCCGTGGCGGAGGCCGCCACGTCGCCTTCCTGCCAGGACAGGGAGATCAGCGGTCGGCGCGCCTCGCCAGACGGTTTCACCACTGCGTCGCGGACGAAGGTTACACCATCGGCAGTCGTTGCCTGTGCGCGTATCCGCCACACCGGAACCGCGCCTGCGGGGAAGGCGGCCGCCGGAGGAAACGGTGGTGCCGGTCGTTTTTCCGCGAGCGCTTCGCCGCGCCGTGCGACAAAATCGTCGACCGCCGCCGCCGTTGCGCCAGGCAGCGCCAGCAGGACGTCGCGCGAAGCGGTCGCCGAATTGATTCCCGGCTGGCGCGAGTGCACGGTCAGACTAGCGGCGATTCGCGCATAAATCGCCGGGGTCATGCCCATCACCCGCGCAAGTTCGCTGACCGTCTCGAACGCACCGTTGGCCGGCTTCTGTTTCATTCCAGCCAGTCGGTAGTCAGCTTCCTCGGCACCATTGGGGCGCTTGAGGTCGTCCTGGTCGCGCCAGTCGGCGATCGCATCGACAATGCGCGCCGTCGCATCGGGCGTCGCGCCACCCACTTCCCCGAACAGGCCCTTGAGCAACAGGTCGGGCGCGGCATTGAGGTCGATCTTGGCCGACTCGTCGACCGCGGTCGCAACGATCGTCACTTCGCCATCGCGCCAGTCATGCGGCTGGCCGTTGGCCGACCAGGCAGCAGGAAAGCGGGGTCGCGACAATTCGAATGCCATGCGCTCGATGGCGCCATCCGCTGCGGCGCGCGCCTGCGCCAGCGACAGCGAGTTGCGCGCTGACATGGCCTCGCTGCGCATCGAAAATGCGAAGCCCGTTGCGATGACCGTAAGCAGCATCGTAAGCCACAGGACCAGAATGAGCGCGATTCCGCGCTCGCGGCGCGGGCGAACGGTCGGCGCATGGCGGCGGCGAGCGATGTTCATACGCCGATGCACTTCTGCCGAACCGTGTCCCAGCCGCGGCAGCCGGCTTCCGGAGCGGTGCGCGGCGCAATCACCACCGCCGGCCAGGGTTCACCTTTTCGCGGCGCGACTTCCATCCGGATGAGCAGCGGAAGTTGCTGCGCATTGTCCCAACGATCCCTCCAGGTCGGGGTCATCTCCGGACTGGATCCCGGGTCAAGTCCGTAATAGCTGAACTTCAACGCCTTGACGTCATCCACGAGAACCGAGCGCTCGGCATCGGTGAAGGTCGGCGCCGCTGTCGCGTCGAGGTCCGGAATCACGCGCTCGAGCACCAGCGCCTGCGTGTCCTTGTCCGCCATCGGCACAACGGCGACCCGGTAATACCAGATCCCGCCCAGGCCGACGCGACCAGGCAGCGCCGCCGCGTAGCGGACTTCATCGCGTTCTCCAGCGAAAAGAAGCGGGAATTCGAGGCGCTTTCGCATCCGCTGCGGGTGCTGCGCGGAAAGCTGAGTGCGCAGATATTCGCTGGCAAGACGCATGTTGGCGCTCGCCTCGGCCTTCGCCTCACCGGCATCCCAGCTGCGACCGGCCAGATTCAGCGAGCCGAACAATACCGCCGACATCAACGCCAGCAGCGAGATCGCAATCAGGAGCTCGACCAGCGTGAATCCACGCATGCGATACGCTCTCATGCCGGATCCTTCGGACCCATCTTCACCGTGCCCAGGGAAAGCGACCGCTCGCGGCCATTGGCACCGTCGAACCGAACTTCGACGCTGATTCGGTACAGGCGCATCGCCAGCGCCTGCGAGGCCTGCTCGAGTTCGAGATCCAGTCCCTGGACCGTAAAGGGGGCGACCTTCGTTTCCCAGCGGATCCGCCCGTCGTCCTCGGACCCACGCTCGCCGATCTCACGCAGCGGTTGCGCCGCCGCCGTCTGAGCGAGGCGCGACTCCGCGACCATCAGCGCGCGACTCCATTCATCCGCAGCCACCGCGTTGCCCAGCGAACCCGAGAACAATCGGAACAACGCGGTGGCAACCAGCGCCAGGATCACGAAGGCCACCAGGACTTCGAGCAGCGAAAAACCGGCGGCGCGGGATCGTCGGGACATGTCAATCGAGGTCAACTGAGGTGTGCCAAGGTCAGTTGAGGATGGCGACGCGGCCGGTGAGCCAGTCGACGTCGACCTCGTATTTGCGCTCACCGGCGCCAACGGTGATCCGCCCGCCGTTGCTGCCGCCGTCGGGAAAGAACCGGATCGAACCGACCTTTTCGTCGACCAGATCGCGTTGCGCAGTGAACAGTTTCAGTTCCACGCCTCGCGGCAACGCATGCTCGCGGGGATCGCGATCGACCTTGAAGCGACGGCCGGCAACGTCGAGGACGAGGAAGGTCTCGCGTCGCTTCGCCACGGCTTCGCTGCGCGCCTGCCGCAGCCCGGCGGCGAGCTGGCGCGCCGAGCTGCGCAGTTCGGTGTTCGATACGCCGGTGCCGCCGAGCATCGGGATCGCCAGCGCCGCGACCGCCGCCATGATGCCCAGCACGATCAGCAGTTCGATCAGCGTCACGCCCGCCGCGGCGCCGCGCGATCCCGCCACGCGGCGACCGGCCGGTACGCGGCGGCTAGTTGCTGGAAATGTCCTTGTTGGGGCCATCACCGCCGTCCTTGCCGTCGGCTCCGTAGGACAGGATGTCGTAGGCTGCCTTGGTTCCGGGCGCCGTGTACTTGTAGTCGTTCGACCAGGGATCCTTGGGCAGCGCCGGCTTCTTCCAGTAGGGACCGTTCCAGTTGTTCACGCCGGTCGGAGCGGTGATAAGCGCCTGCAGGCCTTCCTGGGTGGTCGGATAGCGGCCGATCTCGAGCTTGTAGAGGTCGAGCGCCTGCCCGATCTGGCCGATTTCGATGGCGGCGGCCTTGCGTTTGGCCTCCTCACCCTGGCCGATGAAGTTGCCGCCGACGATGCCCACGACAATGGCGATCAGCACCAGCACCACGAGGATCTCGATTAGCGTCATCCCCCGTGCCGCGCGGTACCTACCGTGAATGTGAGTCATGTTCCGTTCCCTCTTGGTCGCCACGGGCGCCGCGGCCCCTGGTCGAAATGAGTTGCAACTGTTATGACGCCGAATCAGACGACGAGTTCGCTCATGCCCAGGACACCCATCAATATCGAGAAGACGATACCGCCGATGACCACCGCCAGACCGAGGATCAGCACCGGTTCCAGGATGGCCAGGAAGCGCTTGACCGCCGCCTGAACCTCGCGGTCGTAGACCTCGGCCACGCGTCCGAGCATTTCCTCGAGGCGACCGGACTCCTCGCCGACGAGGATCATCTGCGTGGCAAGCTTCGGATAGAGACCGGTGTCGGCCAGCGGCCGTCCGAATCCCTTGCCCTCGCGCAGCCGGACGATCACGCCGTCGAGGGCGCCGGCCATCACCACGTTGCCCAATGTTTCCCTGACGATCGATAGCCCCGCGAGCAGCGTCACGCCGTTGCCGAGCAGCGTACCCAGCGTTCGTGCGAAGCGCGCAGTTTCCAGCTTGGCGACCAGATCGCCCACCAGCGGCATGCGCAGCATCCGCCGGTCACGAACCATGCGCACCGAAGGGATGCGCCCACGTCGCCTGTACAAGGCCACCACCACGAACACTCCGACCGCTACCGCCCACCACCAGGCACGAAAGAACTTGCCCAGAGTCACGACAACCAGCGTGGGCAAAGGCAACGCCTTGCCTGCCTGGGCGAAGGTCGTCTCGAACTGCGGTACAACCCAGACCAGCAACAGCGCGACCGAAGCGACGGCGACACCGATGAGTATCGTTGGATAAACCAGCGCCGATTTCACCGACTCGCGCAGTTCCTTGTTGCGCTCCATCGTTTCGGCCAGCCGCTGCAGCACCACGCCAAGCGCGCCACCCGCCTCGCCGGCACGCACGATGTTGACGTAGAAACGCGAGAACACCTCGGGGCGGTCGTCGAGCGCCTGCGACAGCGCCTTGCCGCCGCGCACGTCGTCGCGCACGCCCTGCAGCAATCCGGTGACCGCGGGCGTCGGCGCCAGTCCGATGAGAATCTCCAGC
This sequence comes from uncultured beta proteobacterium, assembly GCA_963712105.1. Classification (GTDB taxonomy): domain Bacteria; phylum Pseudomonadota; class Gammaproteobacteria; order Burkholderiales; family Casimicrobiaceae; genus VBCG01. The sequence goes on along the minus strand of CAVQGR010000004.1, from coordinate 255,031 downwards.
GCGCGGTCGAGCGGCAAGCCAGCGCGCAGCAGCGTCGCCAGCTCCCGGGTAATCGCGAGCAGTTGGTCGCGGGTGACCTTCGCGGACTCGAACCAGCGGCGGTGCGCGCCTCTGCGCTGGTGCGTCGCACCGTCGGCAGGAAGCGAGGAGCCCGTCGCATGCGCAACGCTCATCGGCATCAGCCCTTGGTCGCGCAGGCGGGAGACGATCTCGGCCTCGTTCGCGGCCTCGTATTCGCCGGCGGCGATCTCGCCGGCCGGGTTGACGGCGCGGTATCGAAAAATCGGCACGATGCGCGTGGCCTTCGCATCAGGCTTCGCGCGTGACGCGAAGCACCTCTTCGAACGTGGTGAGCCCGGACAGCGCCTTGCGAATGCCATCCTCGTACATCGACACCATGCCTTCGCGCTGCGCCTGCGCCTTGAGTTCGTTCGACGTCGCGTGCTTCATCACGAGGCTGCGCAGCGCGTCGGACATCGGCAGCATTTCGAGAATGCAGAATCGCCCGAGGAAGCCGGTCGTGCCGCACTGCGGGCAACCCTTGGCGTGATAGAGCGTGATGTCACCCGCCGGAGCGAATCTGGCCAGACCGAGCTGTTCGACAATCTCGGGCAGCGCGCGGTACGGCTCCCTGCAATGCTGGCACAGACGGCGCACCAAACGCTGCGCGAGAATGCCGACGATGGTCGAGGTGAGCAGGTAATCGTCGACGCCCATGTCGAGCAACCGGTTCATCGTCGACGCGGCATCGTTGGTGTGCACGGTCGACAGCACCAGGTGCCCGGTCAGCGCCGACTGCACGGCGATCTGCGCGGTTTCGAGATCGCGGATCTCGCCGATCATGATCACGTCCGGGTCCTGCCGCACGATTGAACGCAGTGCGTTGGCGAAGGTGAGGTCGATCTGCGGCTTCACCTGGATCTGGTTGATGCCGACCATCTGGTATTCGACCGGATCCTCGACGGTGAGGATCTTGACGTCCGGCTGGTTCAGCCGATCCAGCGCCGTGTATAGCGTCGTGGTCTTGCCGGACCCGGTCGGTCCGGTCACGAGCAGGATGCCGTGCGGTTGCATCAGCACGTCGATGAACGCCTTCAGCGTATCCGGCGCGAATCCCAGCTTTTCGAAATCCAGCGTGACACCGCCCTTGTCGAGGATGCGCATCACCACCGACTCGCCGTGCATCGTCGGCACCGTCGATACGCGCAGGTCGATCTCCTTGCCCTGGACGCGCAGGCGGATGCGCCCGTCCTGCGGCAGCCGGCGCTCGGCGATGTCCAGGTTGGCCATGATCTTGATGCGCGAGATCACCGCGGCGGCCAGGCGCTTCGGCGGCGACTCGACGTCGTGCAGGACGCCGTCGACCCGGTAGCGCACCGCCAGTCGATTCTCGAACGGCTCGACATGTACGTCCGACGCGCGCATGTCCAGCGCATTGGTGATGATCAGGCTGACCAGGCGGATCACCGGCGCCTCGGAGGCCAGGTCCTTCAGTTGCTGGACGTCGGCGTCGAAGGCAAGCTCGTCCACCCGGGTCTCGACGTCTCCGAGCAACTGGCTTTGCGCCGACTTGCCGGAACCGTAGAGCCGCTCCAGCGCAGCCTCGAGTTCGGAGGGTATCGCCACCAGCGGCCGCACCGTGCGGCCGGTGACCATCTCGAAGGCGCCGATCGCATAGCCGTCGGTCGGGTCGGCCATGGCCAGTACCACCTCTGTTTCATCCTCGCGCACCGGCAACACCCGCACCTCGCGCAGGAAGCGCGCGCTCACGCGTTCGTCGAGAATCGGAAACTCAGGATAGCCGGCCGCATCGACCAGCAGCAGCCCAAGTTGCGCGGCTAGCGCTTCGGTGACATCGCGCTGCGCGACGACGCCCAGCGTGACCAGCAGTGCACCAAGCCGTTCGCCGGACTCCTGCTGCACGCGCAATGCGCGTTCAAGCGTTCCCGCGTCGAGCTTGCCGCGCTCGATCAGGATCTCGCCAAGGCGTTTTCTGGCAATCGGAGGCACGCGTGGAAGGTTTTGAAATTATTGGAAAAATTGGTTATTCATCATAGCATGGCCGCCGCGCTTTCCGGTGCCCGCGAAGGCGATGCCACGACGGCAACGACGCCGGCACGGCGACTGTCGTCGAACAGAGACGACAACGCGCCGGAGTGTCGGCGCACCACGACAGAACCGTCGCGCAGAGGGTTCCGCTTCAACCCCGCCGGCGCCGAATGGATGCACGGACATCGAAACGGCGCGTTCACCGCGAACTGATGAAGACAGGTCGGAGCCGACCAAGGTTCCGTACGGTGCGCAGCAAAATTCATGCGCCAGCCCAAGCGGCGAACCGGGCGAACAAGGCACCGCCGGTTCGCGCCGATCCACGGGCTCGGACCCTGCGGCGAGGAATCCGGCGTCAGACGAGGGCGAACGCGGCCTCGGCGGCGCGAACCGTTTCGGCGATGTCGTCGGCCGAATGCGCGGAGGAAACAAAGCCGGCTTCGAAGGCGGACGGGGCGAGATAGATACCCGAGTCGAGCATCGAGTGGAAGAAGCGGTTGAAGCACTCCTTGTCGCAGGCCATCACCGTATCGAAGGAGTCCGGCACCGTCGGCGCGAAATACAGCCCGAACATGCCGCCCGCCGATTGCGCGGAGAACACCACATTGCGTCGCTTCGCGGCAGCAACGAGACCGTCGGTGAAGCTGCGTGTCGCCGCGGTGAGCCTGTCGTAGAAGCCGGGCGCCTCGGTTGCCGCAAGCGTGGCGAGTCCAGCCGCCACGGCCACCGGATTGCCCGACAGGGTTCCCGCCTGATACACCGGTCCCAGCGGCGCAATCTTTTCCATGATCGCGCGCCGGCCGCCGAAGGCGCCGACCGGCATGCCGCCGCCGATCACCTTGCCGAGCGTGGTCAGGTCCGGCCTGATTCCCGTCAATCCCTGCACACCCTGCGGATGCACGCGAAACCCGGTCATGACTTCGTCGAAAATCAGCACGGCGCCATGACGATCGCACAATGCGCGCAGGCCCTCGAGAAATCCCGCCTTCGGCATGATCAGGTTCATGTTGCCGGCGATGGGCTCGACGATCACCGCGGCGATCGCATCGGGCGCGTCGGCAAATGCGGCTCCGACTGCGTCGAGGTCGTTGTAGGGCACGACGATCGTCTCGCCGGCGATCGCGGGCGGCACACCCGCCGACGACGGCTGTCCGAAGGTCAGGGCGCCTGAGCCGGCCTTCACCAGCAGGCTGTCACCATGGCCGTGGTAGCAACCCTCGAACTTGAGGATCTTCGGACGACCGGTGAATCCGCGCGCCAGCCGCAGCGCCGACATCGTGGCCTCGGTGCCGGACGAGACGAGTCGCACCATCTCGATGGACGGCAATCGCCGCACCAGCGTTTCCGCCATCTCGATTTCCATCTCGGTCGGCGCACCGAAGGACAGCCCATGCACCGCCGTATCGCGCACCGCGCGTACGACGTCCGGGTGCGCGTGGCCGACGATCGCCGGCCCCCAGGACCCGACGTAGTCGATGTAGCGCTTGCCGTCGGCATCCCACACGTAAGCACCCTCGCCGCGGGCGAGAAAACGCGGCGTGCCGCCTACCGACCGGAACGCCCGAACCGGCGAGTTGACTCCGGCGGGGATCGTGCGCTGGGCGCGGGCAAACAGTTCTTCGTTTCGGCTCATGGCAGTGAAAACCCGATGGAATTGGCGTTGAATTGCTCGACAATGCCAGCGGCGGCGCGCGCTATGGCGGCCGGCTCGGCGGAACCGAACAAGGCGGAAATGACGGCGACCGCGTCTGCGCCCGCGGCAGCCAGCTGGCCCGCACCCGCGGCGGTGATTCCGCCGATGGCGACGACCGGCACCGACAGGCTGCGACCGCGCGCAAGCAATGCAACGTCGGCACGACGCGCGCCGGGTTTCACCGCCGAGGAAAAAAAACTGCCGAAGGCAACGTAGTCGGCGCCCTCGGCGGCCAGACGTTGCGCGAGGGCGAAGTCGTCATAGCACGAGACGCCGACGATCGCTTCTGCGCCGACGATCGCCCGCGCCGCCGCCAGTCCGGCGTCGGCTTCGCCGACATGCACGCCGGCAGCGCCCACGGCACGGGCGAGTTCCGGGTCGTCATTGACAATGAGCGGCACGCCGTGCGCCGAACAGACCCGCGCCAGTGCTTTGGCCTGTTCGCGACGCTGCTCCGGGGTTGCGGACTTGTTCCGGTACTGGATCGCAGAGGCGCCGCCGGCGATCGCGGCGTCGACCCGGGCAACGAGATCGCCGGTATCCGCAAGATCGGGCGTGACCGCATACAACCCGCGAAGTGCGCGCGCCGCCAGCCGCCGCGTCGTCGACGCCTCGACCTCAGTGGCTGCCGCGGGCATCGAAAGCGCCGGGAAGTTCGGCATCCTCGCCGCGCGCGCCGTTCTCATCGCGCGCCCAGAACAGCCGGTCCGGCAGGAATTGACCCATGCCCGGACGATAGGCCTTCTTCAGCGCCTGCCACGTGTAGTCCTGCGCCTCGCGCACGGCATCGGTCAGGTCGAGGCCGTTGGCAAGCAGTGCGGCAATTGCCGAGGCCAGCGTGCAGCCGGAGCCGTGGTAGCTGCCCGACAGGCGCGGCCAACTGTCCGAACGCACGACACCGTTCTTGCCATAGAGAGTGTTGACGACCTGCGGCGTATTCTCGTGCGTACCGGTAACGAGCACATACTCGCAGCCGCGCTCGATCAGGCGCACCGCGCCCTGCTCCACTGAAGGTTCGTCGTCGTCGCCGTCGGCCGCGAGACGGCGGATCTCGAGGCTGTTGGGCGTCAGCACCGTGGTCTGCGGCAACAGCAGTTCGCACAGCGCGTGCGTCATCTCTTCGGTCGCGAACTCGTCGCCGCGGCCGGAGGCGAGCACCGGGTCGAGGATCAGCGGCACATCGGGGTAGTCGGACACGATTTCGGCGATCGCCGCGATGTTCTCGACGCTGCCCATCACGCCGATCTTGAAGGCGTCGATCGGCATGTCCTCGAGCAGGCAGCGCGCCTGGTCGATGACCCAGTCGGCATCGACGGGGAGCAGGCCTTCGACGCCGCGCGAATCCTGCACGGTGAGCGCCGTGATGACCGACAGCGGATGACAGCCCATGCTGGCAAGCGTCAGCAGATCCGCCTGGATACCGGCGCCGCCGGACGGATCCGACGCCGCAAACGTTAGGACGAGTGGCGGAAATCCCGGTTCGCTGTCTGACATGTGGAAACGATTCCCGACGATCGCGCGGAACCGGCGCGCACGGTACGATAACGCTACAATTTCATATTTTACCCCACTGGAAAAGCACGCGTCCCGATGAAAAAATACATGTGCCTGATATGCGGCTGGATTTATGATGAGGCTGCAGGTGCGCCGGATGAGGGCATCGCACCCGGCACGCGCTGGGAAGACGTTCCGCCCAATTGGACGTGCCCCGAATGCGGTGCACGCAAGGAGGATTTCGAGATGATCGAGTTTTAGGATGCGAATCGTCCACACCATGTTGCGCGTTGGAGATCTTGATCGCTCGATTGCGTTCTACACCGAGGCGCTGGGTATGCGTCAGGTGCGCAGAACCGATCGGCCCGAGCAACGGTACACCTGTGTGTTCGTCGGCTTTGACGGTGACCGGCAGGGCGCCGAACTCGAACTCACCTATAACTACGGCATCCAGGGCTACACGCACGGGGACGCTTTCGGCCATATCGCGATCGAGGTGCCCGACGCTGCTGCGGTCTGCGCCCGCGTGCGCGACGCGCCTGCGCTCGGTGGCAAGGTGACGCGTGAGGCCGGTCCGGTCAAGGGGGGGACGACCGTGATCGCGTTCGTCGAGGATCCCGACGGCTACAAGATCGAATTGGTGGAACGCCCCATCGCGACTCCCGCCTGAGCACGGGCACCGGCCAACACGCGTCCCACGGCTTCTGCGCGCCTCAGCTCGCCGGAGTGCGCAGGAGTTCCCTGATGTCGTGCGCGAAGACCGCGGCGCTCTGGCCGTGGCTAACATAGAGTCGCAGGCGCCCTAGCGGATCGAAGATGAAGGTTCCGGCCGAATGGTCGACCGTATAGCTCGACGGTGTCGCGCCGGGCTGCTTCTGGTAGAGAATCTTGAACTCCCGCGCAACGCGCTCAGTCGCGGCCGCGTCGCCAAAAAGACCCACGAAGCGCGGATCGAATGCCGGCACGTATTCGGCGAGCAGCGCCGGCAGGTCGCGATCCGGATCGACGGTGACGAAGAGCACCTGCACGCGGTCGGCGTCGGGTCCCAGCGCCTTCATCGCCTCGGCGAGCGTCGACAACGTGGTCGGACACACGTCGGGACACTGCGTATATCCGAAAAAGATCACCACCACCTTGCCGCGGTAGTCGGCCAGCGTCCGCGGCTTGCCGGTATGGTCGGACAGCGCGAAATCGCGACCGAAGGAAGCGCCGGTCACATCGGAGGAACGAAAGCGGGGCGCGTCGGGCGTGCAGGCTGCGAGCACAAGCAACGCCGCCAGCGCAGCGAAGAGGCGCCTGATGCCGGTCATGCTCACCAGTAGTGATCGATCAACAGCGCCGAGAAGAGTGCGGCCAGGTAGAGAATCGAAAAGCGGAACGTCGCCCGCGCGTGCGCGTCGCTGTACCGGAAATAGAGCCGCAGCGCGTAGCCGACGAACGTGCCGCCAAGCACCAGCGCAGCGACAAGGTAGAGATATCCGCTCATCCGGATGGCAAAGGGCAACATGGTCACCGCCACCAGAGCAAGCGTATAGAGAACGATCTGCAGCCTCGTATACAGCGCCCCATGCGTGACCGGCAGCATCGGCAGGCCTGCCCTGGCATAGTCCTTCGTCCGGTAGAGCGCCAATGCCCAGAAGTGCGGCGGGGTCCAGACGAAGATGATGAGGAACAGCAGCAGCGCCTCGGGCGCCACGTCGTTGGCGACCGCGGCCCAGCCGAGAACCGGTGGCATCGCGCCGGACGCGCCGCCGATGACGATGTTCTGCGGTGTCGCCGGTTTCAGCAATACCGTGTAGATGACCGCATAGCCGACGAAGGTCGCCAGAGTCAGCCACATCGTCAACGGATTCACATAGCGGAACAGCAGCCAGAGACCGAGTCCGCCCACGGCCACCGCGAAAATCAGCGTCTGCATCGACGTCAACTGCCCGCTGGGAAGCGGACGCCTGCGCGTGCGGTGCATGACCGCATCGATCTTCTGCTCGACCAGGCAGTTCACGGCGGCAGCCGCGCCCGCGACCAGCGCGATGCCAACGGTCGCGAAGAACACCACGCCCGCGGGCGGCAATCCCGGCACGGCCAGGAACATGCCGATGACGGCGCAGAAGACGACCAGCGACACCACCCGTGGCTTGGTCAGCGCGAGAAACTGCCGGAAACGGCTTTCGGAAAGCGCGAGCGTATTCATGTCGATGCTTGGGGGAGCGCAATTGCGCAACCCTCCATTTTACACGCCATCCGCGGCGGCAGGCCGGGTCGCGCCGTCAGGCAGGCGGGATGCGTCAGTCGGACTGGGTCAGCCGATCCGCGAGGCCTTCAGCAGGCGAGTCAGGTCCTTCGCCATACCCTTGATATCCGGGTCGCGCGTGTAGGCCAGCACCAGGTTCCCGAGCGGATCGATCAGGTAGATACGGTCCTCGCCTGCCGGCCACGACGCGAAGGCGCCGGACGGCACCTGCGCGACCATGAGTCCCGGATGCTGTTCGAGGATCGCCGGCGCCGGCGCCACGTCGCCGATGACGAACCAGACGCGGACCACGCGATCCATTTCGCGGCCCTGGATGGTGCGCGCCTGCCGGGTCGCGTACAGCGCCTTCTCGCACTGCGCATTACAGGGCGCAGGCGCCGCAGCGGCGAGCACCCACTTCCCCCGCAGCATCTGCAGGTCGAAGGTCTTGCCGTCGCCGGTGACGCCGGAAATCTCCGGTGCAGGCCTGGTTACGAGGAGTTCGCCGGAGTTGACCTGCCGATCGCGCGGAAACAGGTAATACGCCGCGTAGGAGGCCACCACCGGCGCGACCGTCACCAGCGCGATCAGCCAGAGCGTGCGCCGACTTCGCTTCGCGTTCACCGGCGTCGGAGCATCGTTGTTCATGTTCATGCAGGCCGCCTGCGTCGAAGGTTGAAAAAGAGCCAAAGGCCGGTCGCGAGCAGTGCGAACAAATACCACTGCAGCATGTAGATTCGGTGCTTGTCCACGCCGAAGTCGGGCGCCGGCCAGTCGCGAATCAGCGTGTCGCCGGGGCCAATCGACACGGTCTGCTCGACCACGACGGGAAGAACCGCAATCCCTGTCGCCGCCGCGAAACGCGTCGGATCGAGGTTTTGCCAGAGGCGCCCCACCGGCGCCGCATGATCGAACTCGAAATAGGCTGGCGTTGCGTTGAGTCGTCCGACGACGACGACCTTTCCGGACGGTGGCGCCTCCCGGGGCAGTTCGGCGCGCGTTACGCCTGCAGGAACCCAGCCGCGGTCAACCAGCACGGCACGCCCGTCGTCGAGGCGCAATGGCGTCACGACATGATAGCCGGCGCGGCCTGAGTGGACCTTGTTGTCGATCAGGATCTGCCGGTCCGCGTCGAACTCCCCGCTCGCGCTGACGGATCGATAACGCCATTCGGCCCAGTTGCCGTCCCTCGGAACGGGAACCGGCGCCAATGCGATCGCAGCGTCGAACTGCGATCGCAGTTCGATCTTGTGCTCCATGCGACCCCGCTGCCAGTTGCCGGCGGCGACGAAAACCGCGACGGCGGCGATCGCCGCCACGGTCGGCAGCGCGGCGGGCCGGAATCGACGCGGCGCGGCGGGCATTTCCGACATCATCGCGCACTCATCGAATGTCCTGGTCCGGGAGTATCCTTGGGCTGCATAACCGAATCGTCAAGCTGCCATGAAAATCGTCGTCGTCGCCATACTCATCACCATCGTCGTGGCCCTGTTCGCGGCGCTGGTGTTTCTCTATCGTGACGCCGGAAAGGGCAAGCGCGTGGTCTGGGCACTCACCATCCGCATCGCCTTGTCCGCGAGCCTGATCGCATTCTTGCTGTTCGGCTACTGGATGGGCTGGATCGGACCCGGAAGACCAGGTTAGCCGACTTCGCTCCCGAAGCAAAAAGCCGCACGGGGTCGCCGTGCGGCTTTGGCATTCGCGCGGTCTTTCGCGCTGACGAGGTCGATCAGACCAGCCAGTAGACGAGCACGAACAGCAGCAGCCAGACCACGTCGACGAAGTGCCAGTACCACGCCGCGGCTTCGAAGCCGAAATGATGCTCAGGCGTGAAATGCCCCTTCATCACGCGGATCAGGATCACCGTCAGCATGATCGCGCCCAGCGTCACGTGCAGCCCGTGGAACCCGGTCAACATGAAGAACGTGGAACCGAACACGCCGGTCGAAAGCTTGAGATTCAGGTCGGTGTAGGCGTGCACGTATTCGTAGGCCTGGAACCCGAGGAAGGTGAAGCCCAGCAATACGGTGAACAGCAGGAACACCGCCGTCTTCGCCCGCTGGTTTTCCTTGAGGGCGTGGTGGGCGATGGTGATGGTCACGCCCGAAGAAAGCAGCAGGATGGTGTTGAGCAACGGAATGCCTATCGCCCCCATGGTGCCGAACTTGTAGTCGAAATACGGCCCGTCGGTCGGCCATTGCGCGACGAAGTCGGGCCAGATCAGCTTCGACGACAGGCTGCCAAGATCGGGCACTGCGATCGCGCGGACGTAGAACAGCGCGCCGAAGAACGCCGCGAAGAACATCACCTCGGAGAAGATGAACCAGCTCATGCTCCAGCGGAAGGACAGGTCCACTTTCTGGTTGTACTGGTGCCCCTCCGACTCGCCGATCACCTGCCCGAACCAGCCGAACAGCATGTAGACGAGGATCGCGAAGCCGACAGCCACCACCCACGGTCCCGGCGCGTGGCCGTTGAACCAGAACGCCGCGCCCGAACCCATGAGCAGCAGCGCGACGGCGCCAGTGATCGGCCAGTGCGAAGGTTGCGGAACGTAGTAATACGGCTTTGCGCCATCGGCGGCTGCGCTCATGAATCGCTCCTGTGGGTATTGCCCTGTGCTCGCGGACTGCGGGAATCCTGCCGCCCAACCGCGTTTTCAATGTTGCTGCCTGCGCCCTCGACCTCGAAGAACGTGTAGGACAGCGTGATCACCGGCATGTCTGCCGGCACGTCCTGGCCGATCGCGAACACCACCGGCATCTGCCGCACCTCGCCCGGTTGCAGCATTTGCTTGGCGAAGCAGAAGCAGTCGAGCTTGTGGAAGTACTGTGCCGCGTGCTGCGGGCCATAGCTCGGGATCGCCTGCCCGGTGACTGGCCGGTTGGTGTTGTTGCGGACCTCGAAAACCACCTGCTTCAACTCGCCCGGATGCACGTCGACCGCCGACTCGAGCGACCGGAATGTCCACGGCAGTCCGCGCAGGTTGGTATCGAACTCGATGCGAACGCTGCGCGTCGCGTCGACCTGTGTGTTGGCCACGACGTCTGGTTGAGCGATGTTGCGCAGCCCGGTGACCCGGCAGATCTGGTCGTAGAACGGGACCAGCGCGTAACCGAAGGCGAACATGGCAACAACGACGATGCCGAGGCGCCGGACCAGTGCGAGATTCGAACGCTTCTGGTTGGCGCGCGCGTCGGCCGCAGCCACGCCGGCAACTCCGCCCTGCTCCGCTTTGCGCACTTTCTCGTTCACTTGCGCAGGTTCCGGCCGATGGCGAAGACAAGGAACAGCAGCACCGCGCCCCCGATCACACCGATGCCCGTCGTCGGCTCGCCCATGAACTTCGCCGCCAGAATCCCGGTGAAGAACACCGCGGCGATCGACGCAAAGACGAGCGCCGTGCGCACGTTGGCCGCACGCAGGCGCTGCGCGTCCGGCTTGGTCGGGATCTTGGCAATCATTGCGGCTCGCACGCCTACCTGACGACCGGCGGCGTCTCGAACGTGTGGTAGGGCGCCGGCGACGGCAGCGTCCACTCCAGCGTGTTCGCACCATCCCAGGGCTTGGCCGGCGCCTTGGCACCTTCGCCCTTGATGCACTTGAACAGCGCCGCGACGAACAACAGCTGCGACAGGCCGAAGCCGAACGCGCCGACGGTCGCCATCATATTCCAGTCGGCGAACTGCTGTGCGTAGTCCGGAATACGCCGCGGCATGCCGGCGAGGCCGAGGAAGTGCATCGGGAAGAAGGTGATGTTGAAGAACACCATCGACAGCCAGAAATGCCATTTGCCCAGCGTCTCGCTGTACATGGTGCCGGTCCACTTCGGCAGCCAGTAGTAGGCGCCGCCGAAGAAGGCGAACAGCGAGCCAGCGACCAGCACGTAATGGAAATGCGCGACCACGTAGTAGGTGTCCTGCAGCTGGATGTCCACCGGCGTGATCGCCAGCACCAGGCCGGTGAAGCCGCCCATGGTGAACAGGAAGATGAAGCCGATGGCGAACAACATCGGCGTCTCGAAGGTCATCGAGCCCCGCCACATGGTCGCGAGCCAGTTGAACACCTTCACTCCGGTCGGAATCGCGATCAGCATGGTCGCGTACATGAAGAACAGCAGCCCGGCCGCCGGCATGCCGACGGTGAACATGTGGTGCGCCCAGACGATGAACGACAGGATGGCGATGCTAGCCACCGCGTAGACCATCGACGCATAGCCAAACAGCGGCTTGCGCGCGAAGGTCGGGATGATCTCGGAGATGATCCCGAACGAAGGAAGGATCATGATGTAGACCTCGGGGTGGCCGAAGAACCAGAATACGTGCTGGAACAGCACCGGGTCGCCGCCGCCGGCCGCGTTGAAGAACGACGTGCCAAAGTGGCGGTCGGTCAGCAGCATGGTCACCGAGCCGGCGAGCACCGGCATGACCGCGATCAGCAGGTAGGCGGTGATCAGCCAGGTCCACACGAACAGCGGCATCTTCATCAGCGTCATCCCGGGGGCGCGCATATTGAGGATGGTCGTGATGATGTTGATCGAGCCCATGATCGACGACGCACCCATGATGTGCACGGCGAAGATGGTGAGGTCGAGGCCCATGCCGGCCTGCACCGACAGCGGCGGATAGAGCGTCCAGCCGCCGGCGGCCGCGCCGCCGGGAACGAAGAACGAGCCGATCAGCATCAGCGCGGCGGGTGGGAGCAGCCAGAAACTCCAGTTGTTCATCCGCGCGAAGGCCATGTCGGGCGCGCCGATCATCAGCGGGATTTGCCAGTTCGCGAAGCCCACCGCCGCCGGCATGATCGCGCCGAAGATCATGATCAGGCCATGCAGCGTGGTCAGCGAGTTGAAGAACTCCGGATGGACGACCTGCATGCCCGGCTGGAACAGCTCGGTGCGGATGGTCAGCGCCATGACGCCGCCGACGAAGAACATCGTCAGCGAGAACAGCAGGTACAGCGTGCCGATGTCCTTGTGGTTGGTCGTCGTGACCCAGCGCATGATCCCGGTCGGATGGTGATCGTGCCCGTGGTCGTGGCCGGCAACGTGATCGTGCGGAATGCTGCTCATTGCGTGCTCCCTGACTTTGATCTGATAGGCCGTGCGCGGATCACTTGCCCGCGCGGGCTGCCATTACGGCGGCGGGCATCACGTCGCCGGCCTTGTTGCCCCAGCTATTGCGCGTATAGGTGATGACGGCGGCGATTTCCGCGTCCGACAGCTGCTTCCAGGCCGGCATCGCGGTGCCCTGCTTGCCGTTGAGAACCAGGCCGATCTGCGCGTCCGCCGGGCCGGTGACCATCTTGGAGCCGTCAAGCGCGGGGAAGGCGTTGGGCACGCCCTTGCCGCTCGCCTGGTGGCAGGCCGCGCAGTTCGCGGCGTAGACGGTGGCGCCCTTGGCGACGAGCTCGGCCTCGGTCCAGGGCTTGTTCGGATCGTCCGCCACGGCCGCAACCTTCTGCTTCTGTTCGCCCACCCACTTGGCGTAGTCATCCTTCGATTTCACCTCGACAACGACCGGCATGAAGCCATGCTCCTTGCCGCAGAGTTCGGCGCACTGGCCGCGGTAGGTCCCGACCTTCTCCGCCTTGAACCATGTGTCGCGCACGAACCCGGGAATGGCATCCTGCTTGACGCCGAAGGCCGGCACCCACCAAGCGTGAATCACGTCGTTGGCGGTGATGATCACGCGCACCTTGGTATCGACGGGCACCACCATCGGCCGGTCGACTTCGAGCAGGTAGTTGGTGCCCTTCGGTTCGCGGCCCTGGATCTGCGCCAGCGGCGTCGACAGGTTGGAGTAGAAACCGAAACCGTCCTGCAGGTAGTCGTAACCCCATTTCCACTGGTAGCCGGTCACCTTGACCGTGAGGCCAGGCGCCGTCGTGTCCTTCATGGCGAGGATGGTCTTGGTTGCCGGCCAGGCCATGAAAAGCAGGATCAGGAAGGGAATGACGGTCCAGACGATCTCGACGGTCGTGTTCTCGTGGAACTGCGCCGCCTTGTGCCCGACCGACTTCCGGTGCTTGAAGATCGAGTAGAACATCACGCCGAAGACGGCGATGAAGATGACCACGCAGATCCAGAAAATATAGGAGTGCAGGTCGAACATCTGCTGTGCGATCGGCGTCACCGGCTGCTGCAGGTTCCATTCCCGCGCGGCGACGGCCAGGCCGGAAAACCCGCCGGCAACGCCGGCCGCCACGACTGCCCCCGCCGTTCGACCCGACCGCGTCCGGCTGAAATTTTGCTTGCGAACCATGCTGTCCTCGATAGTCCTGGTGAATCCGGATACATCCACGATCATTGCCGCCTTGCCGTGCGCCGGCGCAAAACACGCGCCACTGCCAAACGCCTCAGCGCGCGATCGCGCATCAATCGGGATCGGCGAAAAGACGATGGGTGAACGCAGTACTGCTGGTCGGTCACGACCAGAAACGCGAGGTCACCAAAGGCGCACGCGAGGCCATTGCCCCGCTCGCCCGAAGTGCGACGCTTCCTCCCCCAGCGCCACAGTATCGGCGCTTGCAAACCTTGAAATATTAGCATGGTTCTCCGGGCGTCGGACAGTCCGCATGCCGGGGAGACCCGCGCTCAGCCCGCCGCCATCACTGTCGCGAGTGCGGCAGCCGAAAATCCCGGTTCAACGCCCCAGCGCAGGTCCGCCAGCGGCGGGCTGCCCAGGCGCTCGACGAGTGCCGCGACATTGTCATCACCGCGCGCCATCGCCGGATCCACGCAGTTGGCGACCCAGCCGGCAAGGACAAGGCCGCGCGCCCGGATGGCCTGTGCCGAGAGCAGCGCGTGATTGAGGCAGCCCAGGCGCATGCCAACCACCAGCAGCACGGGCAGTTCCAGCCGCCCGGGGACATCGAGCATGTCGGCGTGCCGTCCCAGCGGGACTGCGACCCCTCCCGCCGCCTCGACCACGACATAGCGGCCGGGCGCGGCTATCCTGTTGAACGCCTGCGCGATGCGTTCCAGATCGATCACGAGGCCGACGTCGCGCGCCGCCAGGTGCGGCGCAATCGCCGGCTCGAAGGCGTATGGATTGCGCAGTTCATCGGGTAGCGCCAGGCCGTCGGCGGCGGCCAGGGCGGTCACATCGGCGTTCATCCGCCCTCCGGGCTCGAATCCTGCCGCCACCGGCTTCATGCCGGCGGCGGTGATGCCGGCCGCGGCCAGCGCGCGCAGCAGCGCGACCGCAACACGGGTCTTGCCGATCCCCGTATCGGTGCCGGCGATGAAGACTCCGCGCGTCATCGAGCCTCTCCTGGCATCCGCACGATCGGCAGCCCCTCGGCGGAACGCCTCGACTCTGCGCGCCAGGCATGTCCATAGACGACTTCGAAGGTCAGCGGGATGCGCCCGTCGCTTCTCATGGCTTCGAGCGCATCCTGCAACGCGGCCCAGCGGCCTTTGCCGGTAAGTCCCCGCGGCCTGCCGCGCGTCGCATTGGTCGCGCCCAGGTGCTTCAACTCACGCAGCAGCGCGACGGGGTCCGGATAGGTGAGCGTGATGCGTTCCATGTCCATGACCGGATCGCCGAAACCGGCCTGCACCAGCATGTCACCGATATCGTGCATGTCGGCAAAACGGTTGGTTCGCGTGTGCGCGTCAGCGCGGCCGAACGCCGCGCGCAGTTCCAGCAGCGTATCCGGACCGAAGGTCGTGAACGAAAGCAGCCCGCCAACCCGCAACACGCGGCGAAACTCGGCAAAGGCCTGCGGCAGATCGTTGATCCATTGCAGCGCGAGATTGCTCCAGGCGAGGTCGAACGCACCGGCGCGCCACGGCAGCGCATTGATGTCGGCGCAGACGAACGCCGGGCCGATGCCAGTCAGCGCTTCCGGAAGGAGCCGGTGCAGCAGCGAGCGCCCGCGCCGCGCCCGCTCGCGCGCGGCCGCCACCATGGGCAGCGCCAGGTCGACCGCGGCAACCCGCGCCGCCGGGTAGCGCGCCGCCAGCGCAGCGACGGCCTCGCCGGTGCCGCATCCGGCATCGAGGATCGACGTCGGCGCAATCTTCACGTAGTCCAGCCGCGCGGCCATCCGCGAGGACACTTCCCGTTGCAGCGCCGCGGATCCGTCGTAGGTGGCCGAAGCACGCCCGAAGGCAAGGCGCACCCGGCGGGGGTCGACCTCACGCGGATCGGGCATCCGGGGCGGCGCGTCAGGCGGCATCGAAAAATGCCTCGAGCGCGGCGTCGAATGCCGCGCGATGCGAAAGGAATGGCGCGTGGGCGGCGCCGGGAATAGTGACCAGATGCCCGCGCGGCAACGCTTGCACCAGCCAGACCGAGGCGGCCGCCGGGGTCAGCCGGTCGTGTTCGCCGGTGATCACCAGCGCCGGTGTCTCGATCCCGGCAACGTCGGCGCGCAGGTCCGCCGCCGCGAGTACCGCCAGCGCGGACGCAAGCGCAGCGGGGTCCGGTTCACCGCGGGCGAACAGTTGCCGGCGAAACTCCGCCAGCGTGCTTCGTCCTTCCTCGCTGCCATGTACCTGCAACGCCAGAAAGCGCTGCAGCGTCAGTCGATAGGCGACGGCAAGCTCGTCGCCGAAGCGCGCCAGCGTTGCGGGCGCCATCGCGTGCGGCCAGCCGGGACCGGCAACGAAGCGCGGTGTGGTCCCGACCAGAACAAGTCTGGCGAGGTGATCCGGCATGCGTTGCGCCCAGCGCAGCGCCACGGTGCCGCCAAGCGACCACCCAAGCACCGTCAATGGCTCGTTCTCCTGTGCGAAGGGGGCCGCGATCGCCGAGACGATGGCGTCGAGCGTCATCGGCTCCAACGCTGCCGAGCGTCCGTGTCCGGGAAGGTCGACCACGTGGACACGAAAGCGCCGGGCGAGCGCCGGCAACAGCGTTGCGAACATTCCGCCATGCATCGCCCATCCATGGAGAAGCACCATCGGTGCCCCGGCGCCGACGGATTCGACATTGATCCCGCCAACCGGCGCCATCGCAGGCGTCGCGACGCCTGCGCTCACGAAGCGCACGCAGCCAGCGCTGCGAGCAGCGCGTCGACATCGGCGGTGGAATGACCGGCGGTAAGCGAGACACGCAGGCGCGACGTTCCTTCCGGCACGGTCGGCGGCCGGATCGCCGACACCCAGAATCCGCGCTCGGCCAATGCCTCGGCCAACGCGACGGCTGCGCCCGCGTCGCCGACGATCAGCGGCTGGATTGCCGTCGACGACGGCAGCAGGCGCCACGGCAGTTGCGTCGCGCCGGCAACGAACCGCGCGATCAGCGCAAGCAGATGCGCGCGCCGCGCCGCATCGTCGCGGATCAGGACCAGCGCCGCCCTCAGCGTCTGCGCCAGCATGGCCGGTGCCGCAGTGGTGTAGATGTACGGACGCGCCGTCTGTTCAAGCGTCCGGATGACCGACGGATGCGCAGCAACAAAGGCTCCGGCGACGCCGGCCGCCTTGCCGAGCGTGCCCATGTAGACGATGCGTTCGGAAGAAAGACCGTAGTGCGCGAGGCTGCCACGCCCGTCGCCCAGCACGCCGAAACCGTGGGCGTCGTCGACTACCAGCCAGGCGTCGTGCCGGTCGGCCAATGCCAGCAGCTGCGGCAGGCGGGCCACGTCGCCATCCATGCTGAACACCGCATCGGTGGCGATGAGTTTTCGCCGCGCGGTCGAGGCCGCGAGCCGCGCGGCCAGCGCGTCGACGTCGTCATGCGCATAGCGAACCAGCGCCGCTCGCGACAACAGCGCGCCGTCGTTGAGGCAGGCATGGTTGAGTCGATCGGCGAACACCGCATCGCCACGACCGGCAAGCGAAGTCAGGATCGCCAGATTGGCCAGGTAGCCGGACGAAAAGGTCAGCGCCGCCGCGCTCGCGCAGGGCGCGACGAACGCGGCCAGTTCCTGCTCGAACGCCTGGTGCGGCAACGCATGTCCGCAGACCAGGTGCGAGGCTCCGGCGCCCACGCCCCATTGCGCCGCCGCGTCGCGTGCCGCCGCGACCAGCGCAGGATGGTTGGCCAGGCCAAGGTAGTCGTTGCTGGCAAAGGCGACGTACTCGCGACCTCCGACGACCAGCCGCGGGCCCTGCGGGGATTCGACCGTTCGTCGCGTGCGCGTCAGCCCGGACGCATGCCGCGCGTCGAGCGCGCGCTCGAGCTCATCGATCCGGTCGTGCGCGCGGGTCACGCCGGCGCAGGAATCGGCTCGAGCCCCAGCCTGGCGAACAGCGCGCGGTCGCCGTCGACGTCGGGATTTCCGGTCGTCAGCAGGCGATCGCCGTAGAAGATTGAATTCGCGCCGGCAAGGAAACACAGCGCCTGCACCGCCTCGCCCAGTTCGCGGCGCCCGGCGGACAAACGCACCATCGCGCGGGGCATGGTGATGCGGGCTACAGCGATTGTACGAACAAATTCGAACGGGTCGAGCGCCGACTCGCCCTGCAGCCGCTCGGCCAACGGCGTGCCTTCGACTTGGACCAGATGGTTGATCGGCACCGATTCGGGATAGGGGTCGAGGTTGGCAAGCTGGGCGACCAGAGCGGCGCGCTGACGGCGCGACTCGCCCATGCCGACAATGCCGCCACAACACACGGAAATGCCCGCATCGCGGACGCGGTCCAGCGTCTCCAGCCGATCCTGGTAGTCGCGCGTCGTGACGATCTCACCGTAGAACTCCGGCGACGTGTCGAGGTTGTGGTTGTAGTAGTCGAGTCCGGCGTCGCGCAGTTGCGCCGCCTGCCCGTCCTTGAGCATTCCCAGCGTCGCGCAGGTTTCGAGGCCCAGCGCCTTGACCCCGCGGACCATCGCCAGCACCGGGTCCAGTTCACGCTGTTTCGGACCCCGCCAAGCGGCGCCCATGCAGAAACGCGAAGCCCCCGCCTCCTTGGCGGCGCGCGCCGCCGTCAGCACCTGTTCGACATCGAGCATGGGCTCGGCCTCGACGGCGGTGTGGTAACGCGCAGCCTGCGGACAGTAGCCGCAGTCTTCGGGACAACCGCCGGTCTTCACGGAAATCAGCGTCGACAGCTGCACGGCGTTGGCCGCGTGATGCGCGCGATGCACCTGCTGCGCATGAAACATCAGGTCGCCAAATGGCAGCGCGAACAGGCGGTCGACCGCGTCCACCGTCCAGCGTTGCGTCGGGCCCTGCGACGGCAAGGACTGGGGATCGAGTGTGGCGGCGGTTTCAGCGGTCTTATTCATGCGTTTGGACAATGGTCGGTTTCGGGGCGCCGCAGGAAAATACGCCGGACGCGAATGGCGAGGAGTGTCCGGGACACCCGGAATGATGTCAAATTTGGTTTTCAATTTATTTGACAAGTTTCGAGGGCGCCGGCGGATCGAGGCGTCGCCGTCCGTCGGGACTATCCGGGCTATCGGTAACTTGATCCTGCCGCAGGCTTGCGTGCTTTGCGCCGCACCGATTCGGTGTGCATGGCTGTGCGAAGGCTGCGAATCGACGGCCCCGCGACTCTCCGCCTCCTGCCCGCGCTGCGCGTTGCCGTCGCGCAACGGCGAGCCGTGCAGCACGTGCCGCCACCGGCCACCGCCATTTTCCGTCGCGCGCGCGGCGTTCGTCTACGCGTGGCCGGTCGATCACCTGCTGCACTCGTTGAAGTACGGCGGCGCGTTGTCGCTTGCCGGATGGTTCGCGCAGGCCATCGCCGAATGCGGCCCGGTGACCGTTGACCTGCTGGTGCCAATTCCGCTGTCACCTGCACGGCAGCGGGAACGCGGCTACAACCAGGCCGGAGAAATCGCGCGGCACATTGCGCGTTTGACCGGCGTGCCGCTGCTGAATGGACTTGCGCGTGTCCGCGACACGGGGACCCAGGTCGGCCTGTCAGGCGCGCAACGCGCGCGCAATCTGCGCGAGGCCTTTGTCGGCAGCGACACGCTCGCCGGCCGACGGGTGGCGCTGGTCGACGACGTGATGACTACCGGCGCGACGATGCATGCGGCGGCGCGAGCGGCCAGCCGCGCCGGCGCGCTCGCGACCGAAGCCTGGCTCGGCGCGCGTACACTCTCGCCGGAGTCCGCCTAAAGGTCCCGCAGCCATGTTCGCCGTCGTGCTCGTGCATCCGGAAATCCCGCCCAACACCGGGAACGTCATTCGACTGACCGCGAATACGGCGACCGAACTGCATCTGGTCGAACCGCTGGGCTTCCGGATGGACGACCGGGACCTCCGGCGCGCCGGGCTCGACTACCACGAGTACACCAGGGTTGTCGTGCATCGCGACTGGGCGGCCTGCCGCGGGGTGCTCGACGCGGCTCTGGCCCGCCGCTGGTTTGCCATGACCACGCGCGGTGCATCCACGGTCCATCAGACCGCCTTCCTCCCTGGCGACGTGCTGGTTTTCGGCTGTGAAACCAGCGGACTGCCCGAGGCGATCCTGGCCACATTCCCTCCGGCGCAGCAACTGACCATTCCGATGCGCCCGGGTGTGCGCAGTCTCAACCTGTCCAACGCCGTCGCGGTGACTGTGTACGAGGCCTGGCGCCAACAGGGATTCGCCGGCGCGGCGCCGACCGGCGCGCTCAGCGATTCTCCGCCCGGGGTTCGCGCCTGAGCAACTCCTCGACCGCGTGGCGCGGCGACAGGCCTTCATGGAGCACCCGCTGCACCGCCGCGCATATCGGCATTTCCACGCCATGGTGTTGCGCCAGCCTGGTTGCGGCACGCGCGGCATGCACGCCTTCGGCGATATGGCCGAGCTCGACGAGGATCCCGGCGAGGTCGCGGCCTTTCGCCAGCGCCAGGCCGACCCGCCGGTTGCGCGACAGGTCCCCGGTGCAGGTCAGCACGAGGTCGCCCAGGCCGGCGAGTCCCATCAGGGTTTCGCGCCGTCCACCCAGCGCCTCGGACAATCGCCCGGTTTCCGCCAATCCCCGGGTGATCAGCGCCGCGCGCGCGTTGTGGCCGAACGCAAGGCCATCGCTCGCGCCCGCGGCGATCGCCAGGACGTTCTTGATCGCGCCGCCCACCTCGACGCCGATGATGTCATCGGACTCGTAGGCGCGCAGGGTCTCGCCACGCAACAGCTCCGCCACCCGTGCGCAAAGTGCCGCATCGGTGGCGGCGACGGTCAGCGCCGTCGGCAGTCCACGCGCCACCTCCTCGGCGAAACTCGGACCCGATACGATGCCAACCGAAGCGGGCCATCGCGGTGCAATCAGCTGATGCGCAAGGCCGGCGCCCGCCGGCAGATCCTCCGCCTCGACGAAGCCTTTCGACAGCCAGACCAGCGGCGCCCGGGCCCCGATCGCCAGCAGGGATTGCACCAGCAGCGGCAGCGCCGCGATGGGCGTTGCAACCAGCAGCAGCTCGGCCGTCAGCGCGTCGTCCAACTTCGCGGTGATGCGCAGCGAATCGGGAAGGCGAACTCCCGGAAGATAGCGGGCATTCTCACCGGCATCGGCGAGCGCGCGTGCATGCACTGAGTCGCGGGCCCACAGCATGACTTCCGGCCGGGCCAAGGCGCGTGCGGCGAGATGGCACGAGAGGGCGGTGCCCCAGGCACCCGCCCCCAGCACGGCAACGTCTGCCATGAATCAGGACCCGATGACGCTATGAACGCAAATGCGTCGCATGGCGCTGGCAGGTACTAGAGACCGAAGACCTGCGGAATGCGGATGTATCCGGTCTGCCCATCGCGATGGCGCACCTTTACCCATCCCGGCATTTCGGTGGCACCGGCGGACGACGCCGCTTCGGCGAGTTCGAGCAGGACATTCTGCTCGGCGCGAAACACCACGGCCGCGGACTCCACGGGCGTCGCGCGTACGTCGGCCACCTGCACCCGCACCAGCAGCACACGTCGATCCACCAGGCTCTTGGTGGTGAACCAGCCGATCGTTCCCGATACGTCGCGGACCTTGGTCCAGCCTTCGACACTCACCAAAACTTCGAAGGGCACGTCCTTGCCATAGACGAACAGCGGCCGCGCCTTGGCGGACGGCCCGTCATAGAGCAGCGCCGGCGCCTCGGCGGACGCGCGAAACTCGGCGGCGATCGCCGGGCACACACCGAGCATGGCGACGGCCGCGGCCGCCACCCGAATTGAAACCGACCGGCGCAGGCCGCGTCGCATCAACCGCTCAGTTGGCCATCGCCGGCGCATCCTGCATCTGCGCCAGCTGTTGCTGGTAGAGCGTTTCGAAATTGATCGGCGCCAGGTGCACCGGCGGGAATCCCGCGCGCATCACGGCATCGGCAATGGTTTCGCGCGCGTAGGGGAACAACACGTTCGGGCAATGGATCGCCAGCACGGGCTGCATGTCCGAAGCGGGAACGCCACGAATGGCGAAAATGCCGGCTTGCGCCGCCTCGACCAGGAAAACGGTCTTGTCGCCGGCGGTCGCGGTGACCGTGAGCGTCAGCACGCACTCGTAGATGTCTTCGGCGATGGCTTCGGCCTTGGTGCGCAGCCCGATCTCGATCGACGGCGGCTCGGTCATCTGGAAGGACTGGGGCGCGCCCGGATTCTCGAGCGAAAGGTCCTTGATGTAGATGCGTTCGATCTGAAAGCTCGCGCCTTGCGCGGTGCCATCGCCCTGGGGCGCGGCCGTGGTGTCGTCTGCCATGCTGGATGTCCTTGAAGAGGCTCGGGGAGAACTCGCCATTTTACCCCAGTCGCCCCGTCTGCCATTTCCGTTGGCGCGCGGCCGACGACGGTGACGCGGATGCGTTCTTCAGCCGCCTGCGAGCAACGGCGCCAGCCCACCTGCGCGATCCAGGGTGACCAGGTCGTCAAATCCACCGACATGCACGGGACCGACGAAGATCTGCGGCACCGAGCGCCGCCCGGTTCGTTGCATCATCTCGACACGACGCGCCGGCTCGAGATCGACGCGGACCTTCTCGATCTGTTCCACGCCCTTGCCTCGAAGCAGCCTCTCCGCCTGCACGCAGTACGGGCAGTAGGCGGACGTATACATCAGGACATTCGCTGATTCGGGCATCAGGCGTTGTCGAGCGGCAATCCGGCGTCCTTCCAGGCTCGCAGGCCGCCGTTCAGATGATAGACCTCCTTGAATCCCAGCTTTGCCAGTCCGGCGCCGGCCATGCGACTGCGTTGGCCGCGGGCGCAATAGACGATGATCGGACGCGTCGAAAGCTTGGCGAGTTCCTCGGCCCGGGAATCGATCTGGGTCAGGGGGATGTGCAGCGCATTCGGCAGTTTCCCGCCTTCGAATTCCTTGGCCTCGCGAACGTCGAGCAACACCGCGTTCTGGTGGTTGATCAGGTGCGTGGCGTTCAGATTGCCGATTTCCTTCATCGGCGAAAATTGCCGCTGGACGAACGGCCAAAGCAGCATTGCCCCGGACAGGAACATCACTAGGATCAACATCCAGTTGGTTTCGACGAACGACATGGGGGCAGCGCCAGTTGGGCAAAGGGTAAAATGATACCCGATCATCCGCCGCATCCGCCGTACCTCCCATGAGTCCCGCCGCTACCCCGTCCGCTACGCCCGCCATCGACCATCCGGTCGTTCTGCTGATCCTCGACGGCTTCGGCAGCCGCGGACCGGCGCCCGACAACGCCATCGCCAACGCGCGGATGCCGCGCTGGCAGAGTTTGCTCGACAGCTGTCCGCACACGACCATCGACGCCTCGGAACTGCGCGTAGGACTGCCGGAAGGCCAGATGGGCAATTCCGAGGTCGGCCATCTCAACATCGGTGCGGGCCGTGTGGTCTTTCAGGATTTCACCCGCATCGACCAGGCGATCGTCACCGGCGAATTCGACGCCAACCCGGTTCTCGCCGGCGCCGTGCGCTGCGCCGGCGAAGCCGGACGGGCGCTGCACGTATTCGGACTGCTTTCCCCCGGCGGCGTGCACAGCCACGAGCGTCAGATCGCCGCGATGGTCGCGATGGCCGCGAACGGCGGCGTGCGGGAAGTCCTGGTCCATGCCTTCCTGGATGGCCGCGATACGCCGCCGCGCAGCGCCGCCGCATCGCTGGCGTTCATGGACGGCGTATGCGCGCGGCACTCCGGCGCACGCGTGGCCTCGATCGTCGGCCGTTTTTTCGCCATGGACCGGGACACCCGCTGGGACCGCGTTGCACAGGCCTATGCGCTGGTGGTCGACGGTGAGGCGCCGTTTCAGGCAACAACCGCGCAGGCCGGCCTCGACGCAGCCTACGCGCGCGGTGAAAACGACGAATTCGTGCAGCCGACGGCGATCGTCGACAGCTCGGGAAGCGTCGCTCGCATGCATGACGGGGATGTCGTCGTATTCATGAATTTCCGCGCCGATCGCGCTCGCGAGTTGACGCGCTCGCTCACCGATCCGGGTTTTGCCGGTTTCGCAAGGGTCCGGGTGCCGCGGCTGGGCGCCTTTGTTTGCCTGACCTCCTACGGGGAGGAATTCGCCGCGCTGCCGGTGGCCTTCGCGCCGCAGGCCATCGACAACGGCCTCGGGGAATACCTGGCGCATCTGGGGCTGGCGCAGCTGCGCATCGCCGAAACCGAGAAATACGCACACGTCACCTATTTCTTCAATGGCGGCATCGAACAGGTGTTCCCGGGAGAGGACCGCATTCTGGTGCCCTCGCCGCGGGTGGCGACCTATGACCTGCAGCCGGAGATGAGCGCCGTCGAGGTCACCGACCGTCTGGTGGAGGCAATCGGCTCAGGCAGGTATGCGGCGATGATCTGCAACTATGCCAACGGAGACATGGTCGGCCATACGGGCGACTACGAAGCGGCGAAAAAGGCAGTGGAAACGCTGGACGTCTGCATCGGCCGGGTCGTGGACGCGGCACGCGCAGCCGGGGCGGAGGTGGTGATCACCGCGGATCATGGCAATGCGGAAATGATGCACGATCCGCAGACCGGTCAAGCGCATACGGCGCATACCCTCAACCCGGTGCCTTTCGTCTACGTCGGCCGGCCGGCGCGAGTCGCCGGCGATGGCGCCCTGCAGGACATCGCGCCGACCTTGCTCGCCCTGCTTGGCCTGTCCCAGCCTCCCCAGATGACCGGGCACAGCCTGGTCGAGCCACTGCGCTGACCTGCCTCACCCCGGCGACCATGCCTTCCGCCGCCCGGGGGTGATTCGCGCCCCCCCCCCGCAGACGCCAGCATTTCCGGCCGGCAGGGAACTTGCAACGCCGGTTGGTGGCCCAAGCTGCTCTGTATCGAAATCTGCCCGGACGCGAGAAGGTTTGCATGCGGGGTTTGCCTGCGGGCGGGACCGCCGGTCGGCCGGAAGCGCCCGGACGGCGGCAAACGACGCCGTTCGGGCTACCAGGGCGCGGCGGGCGTATACTTTTCCGATTGACCGGCCGTGGCGTTCGCGCCACGGCATCCGGCCTGCGCCGGAAACCACATGAAGCGGGGACACAGGCAATGAGAAGGAACGAATCAGGCAAGCGCGACGGCTGGAAGAAGTGGGGGCTGGTCGGCGTCGGCGCCGTGCTGGGCGTGCTTGTGTCGCTCAATTTCCAGGCAATCGCCCAACGCGAGGCCAAGACCCCCATACCTTACGAGGACCTGCAGTTGCTGTCGGCAGTCTTCGGCAAGATCAAGAGCGACTATGTCGAGACCGTGCCAGACGACAAGCTGATCAAGGAAGCGATCAACGGCATGGTGCGCGGGCTCGATCCGCACTCCGACTATCTCGACGCCGAGGCCTTCAAGGAACTCCAGGTCTCGACGCAGGGCAAGTTTGGCGGGCTGGGCATCGAGGTCGGCATCGAGGACGGTATCGTGCGCGTCACCTCGCCCATCGAGGACACGCCGGCGTATCGCGCGGGCATCAAGGCCGGCGACCTGATCGTCAAGATCGACGACACCGCGACGCGCGGACTGCCGCTGTCCAAGGCGGTCGAGAAGATGCGCGGCAAACCCGGCACCAGCGTCGTGCTGACGGTCGTGCGCAAGGGCGAGGATGCCCCGCTCACCTTCTCCATCACGCGCGAGGAAATCAACGTCAAGAGCGTGCGCGCCAAGATGCTGGAACCCGGCTTCGCCTATATCCGCGTGCGCAATTTCCAGGAGCGCACCGGTGAGGACCTCGCCAAGACGCTGAAGGACTTCTACGAAAAGGGCGACCTGAAGGGCCTGGTGCTCGACGTGCGCAGCGATCCGGGCGGTCTGCTCAACCAGGCGGTCGCCGTCTCGGCGGCGTTCCTGCCCAAGGACGCGCTGGTGGTCTACACCGACGGTCGCACGCCCGATGCGCGGATGCGCCTCACGGCGACAAAGGAGAACTATTCCCGCCGTGGCACCGACTATTTCAAAGACCTGCCCGCCTCCGTCAAGAAGGTGCCGATGGTCGTGTTGGTCGATGGCGGCACGGCCTCCGCGTCGGAAATCGTCGCCGGTGCGCTGCAGGATCACAAGCGGGCGATCGTGTTGGGCAACCAGACCTTCGGCAAGGGATCGGTGCAGACCATCCTTCCTCTCGGCGGCAACGCCGGCCTGAAGCTCACCACGGCACGCTACTACACGCCGTCGGGACGCTCGATTCAGGCCAAGGGCATCGAGCCGGACATCGTCGTCGACGATGGTCGCGATACCGGATCGCGGATTCGCGAGGCCAATCTCGAACGACATCTGGAAACCAACAAGATCAGCGCAGCCAAGGAGGCCGACAAGCCTGCCGACGCGACACCCGCGGCCAATCCTGCCGTTCCGGGCAAGCCTGAGGTCAAGCCGACGCTGCCGCGCTTCGAATTCGGCGCCGACGACGATTTTCAGCTGCGCCAGGCGATGAATCACCTCAAGGGCATACCGGTGATCGTCTCGACCAAGGCGGTGGCGTCGAACACCGCGGTCCCGACCCCCGCGAAGCCCTGAGCAGCGCCCGCGCCGAAGGGCGCGGCGCGGGAATTGCGCAGCGGCGCCAAGGTCCGCATTCAATCGCGCCATGGACGACGCATCGCTGCTCCGTTACAGCCGCCATATCCTGCTCGAGGCGCTCGGGCAGGACGCGCAGGAGCGCTTCGGCGCCGCGCATGCACTGATCGTCGGCATGGGCGGACTCGGCGCGCCGGCAGCGCAGTTTCTTGCCGCTGCGGGCGTGGGTACGCTGACGATTTGCGACGCCGATCGCGTCGATCTCACCAACCTGCAGCGGCAGATTCTCTACGGTACGGCCGACATAGGCTCGCTCAAGGTCGACGCGGCCGCCGCACGCCTGCACGCGGTCAATCCGGAGATCCGCATCGTCAAGATTGCCACCAGGGTCGACACCGGCACGCTACCCGCGCTGGTCGGAGCGGCCACGGTCGTTCTCGACTGCAGCGACAATTTCTCGACGCGACACGCCATCAACGCCGCCTGCGTGCATGCGCGCGTTCCGCTGGTGTCGGGCGCGGCGCTGCGCTTCGACGGACAGGTCGCCGTATTCGATTCCCGCGATGGCAATTCGCCCTGCTACCACTGCCTGTTCGGCGAAGGCGAGGAACTGGAGGAAACGCGCTGCGCGACCATGGGCGTGTTCGCGCCGGTTGTCGGAATCATTGGCGCGACGCAGGCAGCCGAAGCGCTGAAATTGCTGGCCGGTGCCGGTGATTCGCTTGCCGGACGTCTGCTGGTTCTCGATGCGCTGGCGATGCAGTGGCGCGAACTCGCCGTGCCGCGAGACCCGCGCTGTCTGGTGTGCGCTCCCGAGCGCGCATGAACCGATCCTGCCGCCGCCGTGTCGTGCTGGCCTGCATGCTGCTGTCGCTTGCACCACTGGCGATTGCGCAAAGCCGCTCATCCGGGCCGCCGGATGGCGACGACTGGCAGGCCATGCGTCAGGCAATCGAACTGCAGACCCGTGCGCTCAAGGACGGCGATGCCGCGCGGGCGCTGAACTATGCGACGCCGGGCATTCGTCGACAGTACCGCACGCCCGAGCATTTCCTGCGCATGGTCCGTGCCGGCTATGCGCCGCTGCTGACCGCCTCGTATACGGTGTTTCTGGATGGCGCCGTCATCGACGGTGTCACGGTCCAGCCACTGCGGCTGGTGATGCCCGACAACACGGTGCTGGTCGCGCTCTACCAGATGGAGCGGCAGCGCGACGGACAATGGCGGATTGCCGGCTGCGTCCTGGCACCGTCGACCGTCCAGGCGACCTGAGAACGCCACCCCGAACTCAACTGGGCTCGACTGAGGAAGTTGCCTACGACGGCCGGGCGCTGCAGGCGGCTACTTCGCCGAGTTCCGCGTTGCGGGTGATCCGAACCTCCCACTCGCGTACCGCGCGGGCGCGCACATCGGCCTGAGGCGAATCCAGCGCAGTTACCAGCGCATTGCCTGCCTCCGCGCAGGCAAACGCCCGGAGGCGAAGCTCCGCTGCAGTTCGCCGCGCATCCACCCGCCCCTCTTCCGTGGCCGCCGAACGTTCGGCAAGCCGGGCCCCCGCCTGCCGCAGCGACCAGTTCGCGCCCCGCGAGGTCAGCGCCAGTCCGGCGGCATGGCAGGCGGCGCGGGCGAGATCCGGACCGGCGCTGCCGCCGCGACACAAGGCGTCAATCCCGCGCACGCCCTGTGCGGCAAGCGAAAGACCATAGCCCGCAGTGAGTTCCACCCGGGCCGCGGGATCGCCGCGCTGCGGCAGCGAGCGCACTTCCTCCCAGAGGAACAATGCGCCGCGGTCGTGGTAGTCGTTGAATTCCGGTTTCGACGTCGCTTCGGCGAGCTGCGCGATCATCGACTCGACATCCTTGCGCGCCTGCGCGCGCTCGGCGAGCAACAGCACCGGCAGACCGTTGTTGCCGTCACGCGTGGCCCAGTCCGCCAGCCGGTCCATCGCATCGCAGGCCGGTGGCAGAGGTCGCAGCAGCTCCAGGCAGGCCAGCGCCAGGCTGCCGACATAAAGCTGTTCCCGCGGCACCTGCCGCCGAGCCTCGGCAAGCATCGCCACCTGGCCTGCCGGGTCGCCACGCCCGATCTCCCCCGCAATCCATTGCATGCGCGGGTCGTCCGCGGTCAGCGCCCGATCCCGCAATGCGGCATCGAGCTCGCGCAATTCAGCCTGCCATCGCGGCGCCGTCGGAGCGTCGCCGGATTGTGCGGAGGCGGGACCGGCCAGCGCCGCAACCAGCAGCATGAGAATTCGAATCAGTGTCATGGGACCCGTGGATTCTGCGATGGCGTGTCGACACCCGGCACGGAGGGCGCGGCCAATAGCTTTTTCAACCGAACAGGAATTTTCGCTGCAGTGCCCAGCCATCCTGCGGCATGCGCTTGAACCCGCTCTTGGCAAACAGCTGCCAGCGTCCAAGGACATAGGCGGTCAACACTGCGGCGTCCGCCTGGGCGTCGCCATGCCACTCGTTCGCCGCATGGGCGATTCGCAGCGACTGCCGCAGCGCCGCCTCGATGCGATCGGTCAACTGGTTGATACGTGCCTGCAGCCGCTCGTCCTCGTTGACCAGCGCCTCGCCGATCAGCACCCGGGTCATGCCGGGATTCTTTTCCGCGAACGACAGCAGCATCACGACGGTCTGTTCCGCCTGCGCCGCGCCCTCGGTCGTCTCACCGACGATGCGGTTGACGAACGAAAAAACCGTTGTCTCGATGAACTCGATCAGTCCCTCGAACATCTGCGCCTTGCTCGCAAAATGACGGTACAGCGCGGCCTCGGATACCTCGAGCCTCGCCGCCAGCGCGGCGGTGGTGATCTTCTCCCCGCGCGGATTCTCGAGCATGGACGCAAGCGTCTGCAGAATCTGCAGGCGGCGCTCGCCCGGCTTCATCGTGCGTCGAGCGGTTGGCGGATTCGGATTCTGCGGCGGGGTGATCATGATGCGTAACGCTCCGCCTGGTCGTCGGCGCGGATCATCGTTCCCACGCCGGCGTTGGTCAGCACTTCGAGCAGCAGTGCGTGTTCGACTCGCCCGTCGATGATGTGAGAACTCTTGACGCCGTTCTTCACCGCGTCGAGCGCCGAGCCGATCTTGGGCAGCATGCCGCCGCTGATCGTCCCATCGGCGAACAGCCGGTCGATCTCGCTTGCGGACAGCCCGGTGAGCAGCTTTCCGGCCTTGTCGAGGACACCAACGGTATTGGTCAACAGCACCAGTTTCTCCGCCTTGAGCGTCTCGGCAAGCTTGCCGGCGACCAGGTCGGCGTTGATGTTGTAGGCCTCCCCGCCCGCACCTACACCGATCGGCGCGATCACCGGGATGAAGTCGCGCGAATCGAGGAGCTGGATCAGTTCGGCGTCGATGCGTTCGATTTCGCCAACCAGGCCGATGTCGACGAACTCACCCGCGATGTTGTCGGAACGCAACAGCAGCTTGCGTGCGCGAATGAAGGCGCCATCCTGCCCGGTGAGGCCGACCGCCTTGCCGCCGTGCTGGTTGATCAGGCCGACGATTTCCTGGTTGAGCTCGCCCAGGACCATCTCGACGACGTTCATCACGCGCTCGTCGGTGACCCGCATCCCCTGCCGGAATTCACTCTTGATGCCCATCTTGTCGAGCAGGTCGCCGATCTGCGGGCCGCCGCCGTGGACAATCACCGGATTCATCCCGACCAACTTCAGCATGACCACGTCGCGCGCGAAGCCGGCCTTGAGCGCGGGCTCGGTCATCGCGTTGCCGCCGTACTTGATGATGATCGTCTTGTCGTGAAACCGCCGTATGTACGGCAGTGCCTCGGCGAGAATCTGCGCCTTGAGCGCGGTGTTGACGACGTCGGAGGACATGGGACGATGGCGGGCGCAGCGCAGGCGATGGGTTCGACGATTGTACTCCGAACCGCGAGGCGCACGTGGCCGCGGTCTACCGGGGGAGTGAGTGCGCACGCAGCGCAACCGGGACATGGGCATCGGCGCATGGATTTTGGTATCGTTGCCCCATGACGAGCCCGCTTCAGGATCCGGTACCGATGCACGAGGTTCGTCGCGTGCTGGTGACCAAGCTGCGCCACCATGGCGATGTCCTGCTGACCTCCCCGGTGTTCTCGACGCTGGCGCGGGCGGCGCCACATGCCGAACTCGACGCACTGGTATACCTCGATACCGCGCCCATGCTTGCCGGACATCCTGCCATCGCACACCTGCATACGATCGACCGTCGCTGGAAGAGCGCCGGTCTGGTCCGACAGACGCGCAACGAGTGGCGATTGCTGCGGGAAATGCGCGCACGCCGCTACGATCTGCTCGTCCACCTGACCGAACATCCGCGGGGACTCACGCTCGCCCGGCTGCTGCGCCCGCGCTGGTCGGTCACCCGCGAACGCGAGACCGGCGGTCGTCTCTGGCGTAGACAGTTCACGCATTTCTTTCGGGTTCCCCAACGCACGCAGCGCCACATGGTGGAGCAGAATCTCGACGCGCTGCGCCGGATCGGCGTCTATCCCGACGACGCCGATCGCAACCTGGTGCTGCGACCCGAAGCCGCCGCAACAGCGCGCGCGGGCGAACTTCTCGCAGGGCACGGCCTGGGCGATCGGGGCTTTGTGCAGGTTCATCCGGGCTCGCGTTGGCTGTTCAAGTGCTGGCCGGCGCCGCGCACCGCCGCACTGATCGAGGCGATCGTCGCCGACGGCTGGCCGGTCGTGCTCACCGGGGCGCCCGACGCGAGGGAGCGCGCGCTGGTCGCCGACCTGCGCTCGCGACTGGGCGACGCCGCGCGCGGCCGAGTCGTCGATCTGACAGGAGAGCTCTCGCTCACCGAGCTTGCCGCGTTGTCCGGCAAGGCCCGCGCTTTCGCCGGCGTGGATTCCGCGCCGATGCACATCGCGGCCGCGATGGGCACGCCGGTTCTGGCGCTGTTCGGGCCTTCGTCCGAGCAGGCCTGGGGACCATGGCGGGTCGCGCATCGGGTCGTGGTTTCGGCGCAATACTCGTGCCGCCCCTGCGGGCTCGACGGTTGCGGTGGCGGCAAGCTGTCTGAATGTCTGACCACGCTGCCGGTCGAGCCGGTCCATGCGGCGTTCCGGGCCCTGCTCGACGATACCGGTGGACGAGGCAGCTGATGCGCCTTGCGCTCATTCGCCAGCGATACACGCCTGGAGGTGGCGCGGAGCGCTTCCTCGAAGCGGCGCTGGAAGCGCTGCTCGAACGCAACGTCGCGATCACCCTGTATGCCCGCGAGTGGCCGGAGACGAAACTGCAGCTGATCGAACCGCATATCTGCAATCCGTCCTTCTACGGCCGATTGTGGCGGGACTGGGGATTTGCCCGCGAAGTATGCAAGGCGGTCGGCAGCACCAAAGCCAACCTGGTGCAATCGTACGAGCGCGTTCTTTGCTGCGACATCTATCGCCCGACCGACGGCGTCCACGCGACATGGCTGGAGGAGCGTCTGCGCGACGCACCGGCATCGTTGCGGCTGCGCGTCGCCGTCGATCCGTGGCATCGCTACACGCTGGCGATGGAGCGGCGGCTGTTTGCCAGTCCCTGGCTTCGCGCCGTCCTGTGCGATTCCAGGATGGTCCGCGACGACATCATGGCGCGTTTCGGCCTGCCGGAGGAGCGCCTGCCGGTGATCTACAACGCGGTCGATTCAGCGGCGTTCTCGCCGGCGCTGTCTGAATTCCGCGAACGCATCCGCACGCTGCACCAGATTCCCGACGATGCAACGGTGTTCCTGCTGGTGGGCTCCGGATTCCGCCGCAAGGGTGTGCCGGCAGCAATGGCCGCGCTGGCACAGCTTCCGGCTTCAGCGCATTTGCTGATCGTCGGCGAGGACCGGCAAAACGGCGATTTTCGCCGCCAAGCGCGCGCGCTGGGCATCCGCGACCGTGTCACCTTCGCCGGTTACCAGCAACAGGTGGCGCCCTACTACGGTGCGGCCGACGCGTTCGTGCTGCCGGCAATCTACGATGCGTTTCCGTCGGCCGCGCTCGAGGCGCTCGCCAGCGGGTTGCCGGTGATCACCAGCACCCGTTCCGGCGCCGCCGAACTGGTGACGGCGCATGACGCCGGCTTTGTCTGTCCGTCGCGGGACGTGGCGCAACTGGCCGCGCACATGCGCGCGCTGCTCGACCCGTCGGCGCGCGCGGCGTTTTCCTCGCGGGCGCGCGCAGCCGCGCTGCCACTGTCGCCCGAAGCGATGACGCTGAAACTGGTGCTGCTGTACAAGCAACTGCTCGAAGCGAGCGTGGCACACCGGATGGCCACTCGCGTGGGGGCCGCCACCGTCGCCGCCAGCGGCGCGGCAGCAACCGAAGCTGCACCGCTGCACGGTGAAGACGGTCTCGAGCCCGAAACCCTTTCCGCAGACGCCATACGACGCGAACCATCGCCGGACTGATGCGTCTCGCGCTCATCCGTCAGCGATATACGCCCTTCGGTGGCGCGGAGCGCTTTATTGAGCGCGCGCTCGACGCCCTGTCCGACGAGGGTGTCGAACTCCTGCTGCTGACGCGGCACTGGCCGGCAAACGCGGCGGCGCGCGTTACGCCGGTGATCGTCGACCCGCCCTACGTCGGTCGAACCTTGCGCGCGGCGAGCTTCGCGCGCGGCGTCCGCAAGGCCCTTCGCCGCTTTCCCGACGCGCTGGTCCAATCGCACGAGCGCATCGACTGCTGCGACATCTACCGGGCCGGCGACGGCGTCCATGCCGCCTGGGTCGAGGAACGGATGCACGATGCCGGAGTCCTGGAACGCGCGGCGCTCGCCGCCAGCCCCTACCACCGCTACATGCTCGCGGCCGAACGCAGTCTCTATGCCAGCAAGCGCCTGCAGCAGGTGATCTGCATCTCCCGGATGGTCCAGGCCGAAATTCATCAGCGCTTCGGCCTGCCGCTCGAACGCCTGCCGGTGATCTACAACGCCATCGACCCGGTGGCATTCCACCCCGGCCTGGCGACGCACCGGGTGCGGATTCGTGCGGCGCATGGCATTCCGGAAGAGGCCGTGGTGTTCGTGCTGGTCGGCTCGGAATACGCGCGCAAGGGTGTGGGCCGCGCGATCGAGGCGCTGGCCGACGTGCCCGCGCCGGCGCACCTGCTGGTCGTCGGCCGTGACCGGCATCCAGCGCGCTACCAGGCGCTTGCTCGACGCTGCGGCGTAGCCGCACGCGTCACTTTCGCCGGGCCGCAGAAGGATCCGAAACCCTTCCTGGGCGCCGCCGATGCCTTCGTACTGCCCAGCCTTTACGATGCACTGTCGAATGCGGTGCTGGAGGCGCTCGCCTGTGGGCTGCCGGTGGTGACCAGCGACCGCTGCGGCGCCGGAGAATTGGTCGCCGCGCATGGTGCCGGCACCGTCTGCGGTGCCCGTGACATCGGCGCGATCGCCGCGGGCATGCGTGCGCTTCTGCCGGCGGATGTTCGGGCGCGTGCGGGCGCGGCCGCGCTCGATGCGGTCCGACCGCTCACGCCGGGCGCAATGGCGCAGCGCCTGCTCGCGCTGTATCGAACGCTGATGCCGGAGTCGCGATGATCCCGCTACCCGCCGCGGCTCCAGCGTGCGAACGCTGCGCTATACTCTGCCGCCCGAGCGCTCCTCATGCGCTTGCATGCATTCCCGCGCGTCCGGTTGCGCACCCGCGCGGCATGCCATCTCGATGAAGGGCTTCCACCTCTACTCCCGCCTCTCCCGCTACATCCGGCCTTACCGCTGGGCGTTCGGGATCGCCGTACTCGGCATGGTCATCGTCGCAGCCGGCGACCTGATGCTCGCCTATCTGGTCATTCCGATCGTGCGCAATTTCCAGGCGCCGAATCCGCTCGATACGCAATGGCTACCGCTGGTGCTGATCGGCGTGTTCTTCCTGCGCGGCCTCGGCGCCTACATTTCCGAGTACGGCATGGGCTGGACCGGCTACCGCGTCGTGTTTGACCTGCGGCGCGAATTGATCGACAAGCTGCTGCGCCTGCCCACGCCCTACTACGACACCCACGCCGCGGGCGCGATCCAGTCGAAGGTCTCCTTCGACGCGCATCAACTCGCCTCGGCGGCGTCGAGCGCCCTCACCAACCTGATCCGCTCGACGCTGACGATATTCGCCAGCTTCGGCTATCTGCTCTGGCTCAATTGGCGCCTGACGCTGCTCACCTTCATCGTCATTCCCATTGTCGGCATCGTCATCCGCTACTTCAGCCGGCGCCTGCGCCGGATCGCCCGCGACATCCAGGATCGGTCCGGTTCGCTGACGCAGGTGCTGGAGGAGTTGATCGGCGGCCATCGCGTCGTCCGCGTCTTCGGCGGCGAAGACTACGAACGCAGTCGCGCCGTGGCCGCGGCGAACCGGCTGCGCAATGCGATGACCAAGGAATCGTCGGCGAGCGCGGCGAGTTCGCCGCTGACCGTGTTCTTTGCCGCCTGCGCGGTCGGTGCGATCGTCTGGATCGCGCTGTCGCAGAGCAAGGAGGGCGGGTTCGACTTCGCTTCGTTCATGTCCTACCTGGTGGCGCTGCTCACGTTGCTGGAGCGACTCAAGGGCCTGTCCGGGATCAATTCGGCGATTCAGCGCGGGCTCGCGGCGTCGGAAAGCATCTTCGGCATGCTCGACCAGGAGGAGGAAGCCGATACCGGGACGGTCGTGCTGGACCGCTGCGACGGTCAGATCCGTTTCGAGCGACTGTCGCTGCGCTACAGCGCCACCGACCGCGAGGCGCTGTCCGACATCACGCTGTCGATCGCGCCCGGCGAAACCGTGGCGCTGGTCGGTGCGTCGGGGGCGGGCAAGACTTCGCTGGTGAACCTGGTGCCGCGTTTTTATGAGCCGTCGGCTGGACGCCTGTTCATCGACGGTCACGATGTCACCACGCTGACGCTGAGAAGCCTGCGCGCGCAGATCGCGATGGTGTCGCAGGATGTGCTGTTGTTCAACGACACGGTCGCCGCGAACATCGCCTACGGCGCCATGTCCGGCGTGCCGCGCGAGGACGTGGAGCGGGCGGCGGCGGCGGCCCACGCGCTCGACTTCATCCGGGCGATGCCCGAAGGCTTCGATACCCTCGTCGGCGAAAACGGGGTCCGCCTGTCGGGCGGTCAGCGCCAGCGAGTCGCCATCGCCCGCGCGATCCTCAAGAACGCGCCGCTGCTGATCCTCGACGAGGCCACTTCCGCGCTCGATTCGGAGTCCGAGCGTCAGGTGCAGGCAGCGCTGGACACGCTGATGCGCGGGCGCACGACCATCGTGGTCGCGCATCGCCTGTCGACCATCGAACATGCGGACCGCATCGTGGTTCTCGACGACGGCCGCATCGTCGAGACCGGCACGCATGCGGCGCTGCTCGCCGCCGGTGGCACCTATTCGAGGCTCTACAGCATCCAGTTCGCTGCGGCCGTCCCGGGCGACATGCAACCGGCGTCCACAACCAGTTGACCGCACTTTTCGACGACGTTTCACCGGATCGCCTGCGTGCATTCCACGACCGGGGCGTTGCGCAGCCGGCCTGGGCGTCAGGCGAGCCCCCGGTATTCGACCAAGGCTGCTGGTCCTGGATCGACGCCAACCACCGCTGCAACTGCCTGCTCTGGGCGGAAGAGGACAAGGCCCGCCGCACCGATGTCGGCGACGGCGCCATCGCCGCCAACAAGCGCGCCATCGACCGCTACAACCAGCAGCGCAACGACGCCGTCGAACAGATCGACGAGGCGCTCATCGCCCGCCTCGCGCAGGTCGTCGCGGCGCCCGATGCGTGGCGCAATTCCGAAACTGCCGGAGCGATCATCGATCGGCTGTCGATCCTTTCGCTCAAGGTTTTTCACATGGCGATGGCAGCCCGCCGCGTCGACGCGGACGACGCGCATCGGTCGGCCTGCGCAGGAAAACTGGCGCGGCTCGAACGTCAACGCGAGGATCTCGAAGACTGCCTGGCGACACTGTTCGCGCAGGCCGAGAACGGGAGGGCGGTCTGGGGCGTCTACAGGCAATTCAAGATGTACAACGACCCAACGCTGAATCCCTGGCTGATTCGCGAACGGCGCTAGCGCTGCACCATCCGCCGCGGCAGCGCAATGTCGGCCGTCGCTGCTGCGCCGGTTCGCCTTCCCCCGCCCGCGAATGCCCGCGCGTTCAGCGCAGCAGTTCGTCGATCGCCGCGCTGACCTGGTCGAATGCGATGGCTTCCATGCACAGCGCCCGCTCGCAGCGTTTTGGTGGCGGGCCGAACAGGCGCTCGCAGCGGCGCGCCCAGCGCACATCGCGAAAGAACTGGATCGTCTGATCGCGGCAGGGAAACGGTTCGACCGTGACAACGCGGCCGGGCATGTTCGCGAAAAACGCACCGGGTCCGCAGATGACCGCCGAACCGGGACCGTACAGCGTGACGGTCGGAACGCCGATGATCCGCCCAAGGTGGGCGATGCCCGTGTCCGGGCACACCAGAACACGCGCAGCGGCCAGCAACTGCCAGAGATCTGCCAGCGTGCCCGTGCCGCTCAGGCGTCGCCGGGTCCCGGCCGGATCGATCGCGTCGATGATTGCCGCCTCGCCCGGCCCTGCGCTCCACAGCACCGCCAAACCGCGGTTTTCCAGCCATCGCGCCAGTTCCAGCCAGCGTGGCACCGGCCACAGCTTGAGCCTGGAACTGGCGCCGACGTGCAGCACCGCATAGTCGCCGCCGACGCCCTTCGAAACGCCAGTCGCAGGCGCCGGCCAGTCGCGGGACCGGAACGGGGCCGGCGGCGGGCCGGGAACCAGCTCCGCAGCGGTTTCGACGAAGGCGGTCGGCGCCACGGAATACGGAACCAGTTCGTCCACCGGCCAGTTCTTGCGCGCCGGACGGTCGCCGGCAATGCCGACAATCCAGCGCGCTCCCAGCCCGCGCGCCAGCCACGACCAGCGATTGTCGGCGGGCAGGATGGCAAGATCGATGCGCGGCGCGGACAACAGCGGGCGCAGAGCGCCGAGGTCGCGTGGATCGAACGGGTGCGCGATCACGCCGTAGGGACGTCGCTCGTACAGCGGCGCGAAGGCCGGGGCGACGGTCATTTCGATCCGCGCGTCCGGATGCTGCGCGCGCAACTTGGCGATCAGCCCGGTGACCATCAGTGTGTCGCCGAGCAGCAGGTGGTGCAGCACCAGAATGCGCCGCGGGGACTGCGGCCGGCGGCGGCCGAATCCCCAGCGCGCCAGCGCCAGCACGACGCCGGCCACGCGCATCGGCGCGCGGCTAGCCATCGGCAGCGAGCGCGGCAAGCTGGCGCAGGCTTTCGTCGAGGATCACCAGCGACAGCACCTGCTCGGCGAGCGCCGGCGTGGTCGCATAGGAATCGATCATCGCCGCCACACACGCGGCGTCGAGCTGCCCGCAGGTGAGTGCTTCAAGCGATGTCGCGACCTCCGGCAGCCGTGGCGCCAGGTCGCCGCGCAGCCAACCGGCGAGCGGCGGGTTGAAACCACGCTTCTTGCGCGAGAAGACGCCAAGGCGATCGAGTTCCGGCGCGAGTCCTGCCAGGAAACGCTTGGGTGGCGACGTGAAGCGCTGCTGCGCCGGCAACGCCAGCACCGCCTCGACAAAACGATGGTCGAGCAACGGCGCACGTAGTTCGAGTCCGTGCGCCATCGTGCACAGGTCGGCCTTGCGCAGCACATATTCGGGCAGATAATTCGCGAAATCCCAGCGCAACAGTCGATCGGGCCGCGACGATGCAGCCAGGTCCGGTGTCCGCCAGTAGTGGATCGGTCGTCCTGAAACCCCGGGTTGCAGGAACAGCCGCTGGTTGGGCGTCAGGCCGGAAAAGCGCAGCGCATACGCGGCCTCCCAGTCGAGGGCGAGCTCGCCCAGCGCCTTGCGCCAGCCCTTGGGCCCGGCGTCGGGCAGCAACGGCACCGGCAGGCGAAAGCCGTCCCGCCAGGCGTTGCGCAAATGTTTGCCGACGCGCTTGTAGCCACCGAACAACTCATCGCCGCCATCGCCGCCCAGGACCACTGTCACCTGCCTGACCGTGCCGCGCGCAAGGTACCAGGTGGGAAACGACGACGGGTCAGCGAAGGGCTCGTCGAGCGCGGCGACGATGGCCGCGAAATCGTCGGCGATGGTCGTCGGTATTTCGATTCGCTCGTTGGGCAGACCCAACACCCGCGCTGTCTCGGCCGCCTGGTCCGACTCGTCGAACGCCGATCCTGGAAAGGCCGCGGAAAACGAGCGCAGGTCGGCGTGACCATGCGCGGCGAGGCGGCAGGCGATAGTGCCGGAATCGACGCCGCCGGACAGGAACAGCCCCAGCGGCCGGTCGGAAACGAGGCGCAATTCGATCGCCTCGTCGAGAAGTGGTCCGCAATCCGCAGCGGCGACCGGGCCGGGCGTCCACCAGCGATGCTCGGCGAGGCGACCGCTGTCGAGGTCGTATTCCAGCCGGTGGCCGTTGGGCAGCCGGGCGATGTTGGCGAAGATGGTGCGCGGCGCCGGAACATAGCGATGCGCGAGATATGCATCGACGGACTCCGTCGACAGTCCACGCGCGTCGCGCGGCAACCACGGCAGCACGCTGCGCACGGTGGAACCAAAGGCGAAGCCGTCGGGCCGGTGCGCATAGACCAGCGGTTTCAACCCCAGCCGGTCGCGCACGACGTGCACGCGGCGTTTACGGAAATCGACCAGCGCGAAGGCGAACATGCCACGCAGCTTCGGCAACAGCCCCTCGATGCCCCAGGCCTCGTAGCCGCGCAGGATGAATTCGGTATCCGACGTCGTGCGAAAGCGCGCGCCGCCTGCCTCGAGCGTGCGCGCATCGGCCGACCAGCCATAGACCTCGCCGTTGTAGCAGATCCAGAGCAAACCGTCGTCCGAGCCCATCGGCTGGTCGGCGACCGGGCGCGGATCGATGATCGAAAGCCGCGCATGCACCAGCCCCACCGGCGCCGGCGCATCGTCGGCCAGGCGCGCACCGGAGGCATCGAAGGTCGCCACGTGCTGCGCGTCGGGACCGCGGCTGGCCAGCGCGGCCATCATCCGCGCGCGCATCGGCGCACCCGCCGGTCGGCCGAAGTGCCCGCCAATGCCGCACATCAGCGCCGCGCCTCCACGACGCCGGCGAAAACCTCTTCCATGCCGTCGAGCATGCGATCGATGCCGAAGTTGGCCTCTGCGCAAATCCGCGCGGCCGCGCCCATGCGCGCACGCATGAACCCGTCAGTCATCAACCGCTCGAGCGCCCCAGCCAGCGCGGCAGGGTCGCGCGGAGGAACCAGCAGGCCGGTCTCGCCATCGATCACCGCCTCGGTGATGGCCCCCACCGGCGTCGCCACCGCCGCCAGCCCGCAGGCGGCCGCCTGCATCAGGCTCTGCGGAACACCCTCGTCGCCGTAGGACGGCAGCACGGTCAGCTCGGCGCAGGCGAACCAGGCAGGCACGTCGTCCTGGTTGCCGGTGAAGCGCACGTCGTCGCAGAGTCCGAGCGCGGCCACGCGCGTCTCCAGATGCGCGCGCCGCGGCCCGTCGCCGACCACCAGCAGCTGCCAGCCCGGCACCCGCCGGCGAAGCTCGACCCAGGCGTCGAGCAGATCGTCGTGGCCCTTCCAGTCGCGCAGCGTAGCCAGAATCATCACTGCGGGGCGTGGATCGACGCCGAGGCGCCGGCGCGCCGCGTCGCGATCTCCTGGCCGGAAACGCACGAGATCGATACCCGTGCGCACCGAGGTGATACGCGCAGGATCGAAACGATTGTCGCGCACCAGCTGCGTCTTCAGCGCCTCGCCGGTGACGATCAGCTGCGCGGTCGCACGCTGGTACAGCCAGCGCGTCGCCGGCGCGTTGTTGACCGGCGTTGACACGTGCCGCGTGCGCACCACTGGCGGCATGGAGGCGAGGCTCGCGCGCGCCAGCGCGACCAGCCAGGCATCCGTCGAACTGTGGGTGTTGATCACGTCGAACCCGCGGCCATGGCCGGCGAGCCAGCGGCGCATCGCGACGAGTCCGCGCAGTTTTTTCCCCTCGATCGGCAGACCATCGACCGGCAGGCCGCGCGCGCGCGCCGCAGGGAGGATGTCGGCGATCGAGGCGGTGAGCAGGTGGACGCGGTGGCCGCGCGCCGCCATGCCCTCCATCTCGGTCAGGATGCGCAATTCCTGGCCGCCCCAGCCGATCGACGATTCCGTGTGCAGGATCGACAGCGGCTTCATCGCAGCGTCCAGCCGGGCGCATAGCGGCGAAACCAGCGTTCAAGAATCAGCAGCGCCCACAGGCGACCGGCGTGATTGCGCCGGCCGCGCCGGTGCTCGGCCAATATTCGCGCGAGTTCGCCATCGCGGAAAATCCCGCGACGCATGAGACCGCCGGGACCGAGGTGGTCGTCGAGTTCGCGCTGCAGCCGGCCGGCGATCCATTCGGTCAGCGGCATCACGAAGCCCTGCTTGCCGCGCTCGACGATGTCCGCAGGCAGGTAACGACTGGCGACGCGTTTGAGCAGCGATTTGTGCGTCGTTCCGCGGATCTTCTGCGCCGGTTCGAGCCGGGCGCAGAATTCGACCAGCCGATGGTCGAGATAAGGCACCCGGGCCTCAAGCGAATGCGTCATGGTCGCGCGGTCGACCTTGGTCAGCAGGTCGTCGGGCAGCCACAGCCGGGTGTCGACATGCAGCATGCGGTCGAGATACTCCGGAGCTCCCGCCTCGGCGTAGGCAGCCGCGGCAAGGTCACCGACATCGGGCGCGCCGGCCGTGGCGGCGAGGAATTCCGGCGTGAACAGCGACGGGTGCAGCACCACGTCGAACAGATTGGGGATGGTCCGGTAGCGCCGCGGCAGGGGCTCTGTGAGCGAGCGCAGCAGCCGGTCGCGGCGCAGCGCGCCGGGCAGCGTCCTCACCAGTGCCGGCAATGGCGACACCGGGTGCGCGAGCCAGCGTACCAGCCGTTCCTCGCGGATGCGCTTGCGATAGTTCGAATAGCCGCCGAAAACCTCATCGGCGCCCTCGCCGGTGAGCACGACCGTCACGTCGCGCCGCGCGAACCCCGACAGCAGCATGGTCGGCAGCGCCGCCTGGTCCGCGAAGGGCTCGTCGAAAACGTCGATCCAGCGGTCGAAGGCATCGAGCACATGGTCCGGCTCGAGCATCAGGGCATGGTGGCGGCTGTTCAGATGCGCGGCGACACGCGCGGCCTCGCGATGCTCACTGACCGCTACGCCACCTTCGAAGCCGATGTTGAAGGTATCGATCGGCCCGCCGGTGAGATCGGTCATCATCGCCGCGATCAATCCAGAATCAACGCCGCCGCTGACGAAGGCGCCGAGTGGAACATCGGCCACCAGCATGCTCTCGACCGACGCGCGCAACTCGCGGTCGAGCGCATCCTCGGCCTCGGCGTCGGACAATTCCAGCTTGTCGGCGTAGTCGATGCGCCAGAACGGCCGGATGTCGAGATTGCTTCCCGACAGTCGCAGCACGTGTCCGGGAGGCAGCTTGCGCACGGCACAAAATATCGAGTGCGGCGCCGGGATGAACTGGCATTCGAGATACAGCCGCAGCGCCGCGAGATCGATTTCGCCCGCGACCTCCGGATGTTCGAGCACGGATTTCAGTTCCGATCCGAAGACCAGCGTCGCGCCATCCCACGCGTAGTGAAACGGCTTGACGCCGAGATGGTCGCGTGCAGCGAACAGCAGCTGTTGCGTCTCGTCCCAGAGCGCGAAGGCGAACATGCCGCGCAGCCGGTCGACCAGGCCTTCACCCCATCGGCGCCAGCCGGCGAGAAGCACCTCGGTGTCGCCGGCGGTGCGAAACGTCCACCCGCCCAGTGAAAGCTCCTTGCGCAATTCGCGAAAATTGTAGATTTCGCCGTTGAACACGACCACGCAGCCTTCTGCGGCCATAGGCTGAGGGCTGCCCGCGATGTCGATGACGGAAAGCCGGCGGTGCCCCAGGTTGACCCGGCCGGCGCGATGAAAGCCGTCGGCATCGGGGCCCCGATGCGCCAGCGCGCGCGTCATCGCCGCCAGAACGGCGGGAGGATGACGATTGTCGCTGACGTAGCCTGCGATCCCGCACATTGGCGTGATGATGGCGCGTTGCTGCGCGCGTTGATGGTGGAGGCGCACGCCGGCGCGCGTGGCCGTGGGTCGGCCGCGCCGCTGGCGGTCGCAGTCGATGCGTCGTGCCGCGCAAAGTCTACCGGAATTCACCATGTATCTGGGTTGCACGCGGCGCGACCCGCACCCTATACTCCAAAGGTTTTTCGACTCCTTTCCCGAAGTTGCGCGGGTCGCGCACCAATGCTGGAATGCCACCCTGAATGCGCACCCGCGGACGACTGAACCTGAAGCGCCTGTCGCGCGTCCTCGCCGATCGCGTCGCCGGCACGCCCTTCGACCGGGCGCTCAGGGCAGCGCAGGCGCGCGGGGCGCGCGAGTTCGTGTTCGGCTGGAACCGGGGGCTGGGCGATGTCGCGCTCGGTCTGGTGCCGCTGTTTGCGCGCATTCGCGCCGCCGTGCCCGGATCGCGAATCGTCGTCTTTTCCCGCGCCGATCTCGAGGATGCATTGCGCATGGCAGGCGTCGACGAGATTCGGGTTGTTCCGGGTCTGGTGCGCGGGGATCGCCTCGACCTGCGCCGCTGTGCCAGCCTGACCGGTCGGTCCCTGTCCGCCGCCGCCTTGACTTTTGCCGATCCCGACCCGACGCGATGGCTCGAAGGCCGGCGCCGGGAAGTTCCACCCACGCTGTCGTGGAACGATGCATGGGCTGCATCGGCTGACAGGCTGCTCGCGTCTGACCCCGCCAGGATCACCATCGGTGCGCACGTGCATTCGGAGACCGCGCAGCACTATGGCTACATCAAGGACTGGCCCTCGACGTGCTGGCGCGACCTGTTTGAGTCTTTTGCGTCGGACGATGGCATCCGCTTCGTCCTGTTCGGCAACGAGGCGTCTCCCGACTTCACGCAACCCAACCTTGTCGACCTGCGCGGGCGCACCGGCTTTCTGGAACTCATTGCCGTCATCCGGCGCCGATGCAGGATCCTGATCGCACCCGACAGCGGAATCCTGACCGTCGCGTATTACCTGGCGCAGGATTTTCCACTCGACGTCGTGTCGCTGTGGTCCGATCCACGGCAGGGAATCCTGAAGCAGGGATGCCCGTCGCCCAACCCGCGCCTCGTGCATGTGCCGCTCTTCGGCGCCGGCGAGGATGTGCGCAATATTGACGCAGCCGAAGTACGGCGGGCGCTGGTGAGCGCCGTTGGCCGCGCTCGCGCTGGGACGCCGGCGTGAACGCGCGACCGCGCCGCCCGTCGCCGTCGCCGGTTTCGCGGGCGGG
This sequence comes from uncultured beta proteobacterium, assembly GCA_963712105.1. Lineage (GTDB taxonomy): Bacteria > Pseudomonadota > Gammaproteobacteria > Burkholderiales > Casimicrobiaceae > VBCG01. The sequence goes on along the minus strand of CAVQGR010000004.1, from coordinate 211,478 downwards.
CGACTGGCGCACCCCTATTTTTGCCGGGCTGCAATGGGTTTTGCTCGTTTCGGCCTGTGCCTATCTGGCGCTGGTCGTCATCAGCGGCCATACCTATGTGCGTTCCGTCGCGTTCGGCATTGCCGCGGCGATGGCGCTATGGCTGATTCTGGGCGCGATGTTTTCGGGCGCCGAGGAGATACCGCTGCCGGATCGGTTCCTCCTCGCCAGCGTCATCGGCTGGGCTTTCTGGTCAACGGCCTCGCTCGCCTGGTCGATCCATCCGGCCTACACGGACAACGAACTGCGCTCCGAGGTCGGCTGGGGGGTCCTGACGGCGGCGATCTTTTTTGTCGCCGCCCGCACTGCCCCCGCTTTCCGGGCGATGACGACCACCGCGGTCGCAAGCTGCGCGCTGCTCTGCGGAACCGCCATCTATGCGTCCATCGAACTGGGCAGCAGCGAAATGGAAGTCGTGCTCTCGCGCTCGCACGGCGGCGCCGGCGCATTCTCGACCTACCTGGTCCTGGTGGCCCCGATCCTGCCGCTGCTGCTGCTGGCGCGCCCGGCGGGATTCGGCCACCGGTGGCAGTCGGTGCTGGTCGTGTCGCTGTGCTATGCGCTGCTGTTTATCGCTGCGCGCCTGACCGAGAACCGGATGATCTGGGTCGCTCTGGCGACCGGCTTCCTCTGCGCGGCGGTACTCTCCGCGTGGCGCTGGGGTGGCGCAGTTCGCCGCACGCCGCTGCGATGGGCGTCTGCCCTGGCCGCGTTGATGCTGGTGCTCGCCATCCTTTTCGTGGACGCCGCCGGTCACCGTGCCCGGACCGAGCATGCGCCCGAAGCCACGGTCGCGCAGACGATCGCCGAGGATCCGCGCCTCGCACTCTGGCAATACACGTTCGAACGCATCGGCGAGCGCCCATGGCTCGGCTACGGCTTCGGCAAGTCGATCCTGCGCGACGAAATGAAAGGCGAACTGCACGACCCATTCCTGGTGCACGCGCACAACCTGTTTGCCAGCCAATGGGTGCAAACAGGCGTTGTCGGCGTGGCAACGCTGCTTGCGCTGCTGGCCGCGCTGGCCTACCGCTACCTGCGCTTCCTGCGCGCCAGCGACGACACCCTCGCCGTACTCGGGCTGGCCGGACTGACGCTGCTGGTGACCTTCGTGGTCAAGAACATGACGGATGATTTCATGATCCGTCCGACCAGCAAGGAATTCTGGGCGCTCAACGCGCTGCTGGTGGGTTGGGGCATGCGCAGGTTGCGCGATCGGATCCAGTCCGGATAAGGCAGTCAGCGTCGCCGTGGCGCGCGCAGCGGCAGCGGCTTCGAATCCTCCCGCCCGGATGGCGCCGACATCGGGATCGGCATGACCGGCGCCCCGGCCGGCGGCGCATATTCCGGAATCCACGACTGCAGCCGCGCCCGCACCTCCGCGTCGTCGGCGACGCGGTCGCTTTCGCACCAGGTCACCATCTGCCCGACCGCGTCCTGATCGGCCTTGCGTGCCTGCGCGATGCGCAGTTTCGGATGCGGCGTCGCCCTGGTCGACTCCTCGATCGCGAGGGGCTCCTCGAACAGTTTCTCGCCGGGCCGCAAACCGGTGAACACGACCGCGATCTGGTCCGGATCGGCACCGGAAAGCTTGATCATGTCGCGGGCGAGGTCGACGATGCGCACCGGCTCGCCCATGTCCAGCACAAGGATTTCGCCGGCCTTGCCCTGGAGCGCTGCCTGCAACAGCAACTGCGTGGCCTCCGACAGCGACATGAAGTAGCGCGTGATTTCCGGGTGCGTCACCGTAACCGGTCCGCCTCTCGCAATTTGCTCGCGAAACCGCGGAATCACACTGCCCGCGCTGCCGAAGACGTTGCCGAAGCGCACCAGCACGAACTCGGTGCTGCCGCCGCCCTGAATCTGGCAGACCATCTCGGCCAGTCGCTTGGTCGCGCCCATCACGTTGGTCGGATTGACCGCCTTGTCGGTCGAAACAAGGACGAATCGCTCGACCCGCGCCGCGACCGCGGCCCGCGCCAGAACCCAGGTGCCGTAGGCATTGTTGCGCACCGCCTGCCAGGCATTGGTCTCCTCCATCAAGGGCACGTGCTTGTAGGCACCCGCGTGAAAGATGACGGCAGGCTTTTCGCGCGCCAGGACTGCGTCGACCAGTGCCGCATGCTTGACATCGCCGACGACCGTGGTGAGTGGAAGCTGCGGAAATTCGTCGGCGAGCGCGATCTGGATTTCGTACAGCGCCGCCTCCGAGATATCCAGCAGAACCAGCCGCGCGGGACGAAAGCGGGCGATCTGCCGCGCGAGTTCGGCGCCGATCGACCCCCCGGCGCCGGTCACCATCGCCACGCGGTTGCCCAACCATTCGGCGAGCCCCGCGCTGTCGAGCACGACCGGATCGCGTCCGAGCAGGTCGTCGAGTTCCACGTTGCGGATCGTGGTCAGCGGGTAGCGCCCGTTGATCAGATCATCGTAGGACGGCACGGTCAGCGCTTCGACGCTGGCCGAAGCACAGAGCTCGGCAACGCGCCGGCGCACGACGTGATTGGCCGACGGCAGCGCGATGATCACCTTGCGCACGCCGAATTTCTCGGCCCAGGCGGGAAGCTCGGCGATCGGCCCCAGCACGCGCTGGTCACGCAGCAGCCGACCTTGCTTGGCGGAATCGTCGTCGAGCAATCCCACCACGCGCCATTGCCGGCTGCGCATCAGGTCCTTGACCAGCCGCACGCCGGCGTCACCGGCGCCGATGATGAGCACCGGCTCGCCAAGTGCCTTCAGCGGACTGTAGAGCCGGTGCTCCTTCCAGATCCGGTACGCGAACCGCGTTCCGGCCATCAGGAAGATCAGCACCACCGGGTAGAGCACCAGAACGCTGCGCGGTACCACCGCCTGCAACTGCAGCATGACCAGCATCACTGGAGCGACGATCGCGCCCAGGCCGGCGGCCAGAACGATGCGTTGCAGATCGGCGAGGCTTGCGAATCTCCACAGCCCCCGATAGAGGCCCAGTGCCATGAAGATCCCTGCCTGTATCGGAACAATCCAGGCAAGCGTCGACCACAGGTCCGCCAGATAGGGCTCGTTGACGTCGAAGTTGAAGCGCAGCCAGTACAGGCCCGTCCACGCGAAAGCCGCCGCGCAGATATCATGAATGAAGGCGAGAATCGAGCGCCGGTCGGGTCGACCGGACCGTGGTCGCAACGGAGGCGTTGAAGGGCGTTCAGCGTAGGGCATACCGGTGCATTTTGCCATTGCCCGCGGACGACGGGCAGCGGAGTCGATGGTCAATCAGGCGGAAACCTCGGTGCGGCGTCGCCAGCGGCGATCGATTGCCGCAAACGCCACTGCCAGCAGCATGCACCAGACGACAAGCGCCGCGGGGCCCAGATCGGGGCGCAGGACGGCGCAGGCCACCGCGGTTCCGCAGGTACACAGCATTGTCGCTGCACCGGCTGCAAGCGTCCCCCGGTGACCCGCGCCCAGCTGATGCAGGCGTTGATAGTAATGCGAACGGTGCCCTTCCCAGAAACGCTCCCGACGCCAGGCTCTGCGAAGCAGCGTCGCCGTGGCGTCGGCAACGAACGGCAGGAAAACCAGAATCGGGAACCATGGGTCCCAGACGCCGGCCGCCACGCCGGCGCTGCCAAACGCCGCCGCCAGGAAGCCCAGCGGAACTGCGCCGACATCCCCCATGAAAAGGCGTGCCGGTGGCCAGCCGGCGGCAAGAACCGGCAGCGCGGCCACGGCGACCGCCAACGGCAGCGCGGCTGACAGGCCGGCGCTGGCCAGAACGGTGGCATAGGCCCCGAAACCGGCGATCGCCATGGCCGCCGCCAGACCGTCGCTGCCATCCATGAAGTTGTACAGGTTCGCCCCCCAGGCCACGGCCAACACGACGACGATGGTCGGTGCCGCCGGAAGTGCAAAGGCCACCTGAAGCGAAATTGCGAACCAGAGTGCTGCGGCAAAATGCGCGGCCAGCCGCGTCGCGATACGTACTTCGCGCATGTCGTCCCAGAGCGACACCGTGGCCAACACCATGAAGGGGCCCAGCCACGTCGATGGGGTCAACCAGGGTGGTCCGGCGGCCAGAAACGCGGCAGGCAACGCGCCTGCCCACAGCGCGAGGCCGCCGACTCTGGGCACGGGTGCCGCGTGCAGCGAGCGCGAAGTCAGCGCCGCCTGCGGCAGCGAGGCGCGCCAAACCAGCAGCAGCAGCGTCACCAGTGTTGCCGCCAGCGCGGCCAAGCCAGCCAGAGGCAGCGAATTCATCGATTGCACCGGTTTCCGGCTGGCCGGAACTGGTTTACCCGGCCAACGATCATGATCAATCCCTCGATGCGCGCGCGGGAGTCCGGAAATTGGCGCCGGCCTCGCCATGCGTGTAAACGCAAAAAAACTGCCGGGGACCGACTTTCAGCCATGATATTTCGATTCTGAAGTCATTTAATTATTTATTTTCATAATGCTACATGTCTTTCTTGAGGCCATTACTCGGCGAAACCATGGCCATTGGCGCCATCGAGAACAGCTTTCGTTGGCCCTTTGCTGTTGCTTCGGCACAACACGGATGAAATGGTCCATACCCGGTCCACCCTTCGGCTTGCCTATGGTGTCCCCGGTTTGGCAGAATGGGATGCAACTTCTCGAAAGAGTTGAGAAGGTTCCGATGGCAGGCGCAAAAGGCTTAACCCTTGCCAATTTTATCCGTTAGAGGAGAGTCTTCATGAACAAAAAACTCGTCGCTGTCGCTGTCGCGGGTTTGCTGGCTGCGCCGTTCGCTGCGCAGGCACAGACTGCGAACGTGACTTTGTACGGCCGCCTGAACGTAACCATGGAAGCCGTCAGCGGCGCGAAGGTTGATCCCAACCTTCCCGTGACCGCGGGCCCGGTGAATCGGACTGTTTATCGTGTCAGCTCCAACTCGTCGCGTCTTGGCGTCAAGGGTGCCGAATCGCTCGGCGGCGGCTTGTCGGCAATTTTCCAGATCGAATCGAACGTCAGCGCGGACACCGGCGGCGGGCTGCTCGCCTCGCGTGACACCTACGTCGGCCTGCAAGGTTCGTGGGGCACGTTCAAGATCGGTAACTTCCTGGCTCCGTATGACGACATTCACCCGATCTTCGGTAACGTCCCGACCCTGACCACGTCGATCCTGTCGACGGCGGCATTGTGGGCGCAGGGATCGCAAGGGAAGACCAACGGCGGCTTCGACGCGCGCCTGGGTAACTCGATCCGTTACGACATGCCCAACCTCAAGGGCTTCCGTGGCGGCGTGCAGATATCCGAACTCGACGCCTCGACAGGTCAGGGCGGCATTGTCTACGGTTCGGACGCAACGCAAGCACGGCACGCGTATGTGCTGTCGATGGGTGGCTTCTATTCCAACGGCCCGTTCAATGCCGGCGTCGCGTACGAGTCGAACACCAAGGTTCGTTGCGTGTCGTGCTCCGACTCGGCGTTCTCGGTTGCGGCCAACTGGAATTTCGGCGTGGTCAAGATCGGTGGCGTCTACGAGCAGCTGCAGTATGACGTGACCGGCGGCGACCTGAAGCGCAATTTCTGGGCGGTGTCGGCCAGTGCGCCGGTCGGCCCGGGCGAACTGTACGCGTTCTGGGGCCAGGCGCAGGATGGCAAGGGCCCGACGGGTAGCTCGGTCGGCCAGTTGAACGCCGGCGGCAACACCGGTGCGGACCAGTGGGAAGTCTCGTACACGTACGCGCTGTCGAAGCGGACCCTGTCCTACTTCGGCTACGTGACCACGCGTAACGATTCCAATGCCGCGTACAACTTCAACATCAACCCGTACTCGGTGGTCAAGGGCGCCAATGCCCAAGGCTTCGTGGTGGGTCTCGTCCACTTCTTCTAAACGAAGAACGGACATCCGGGGCCTCCCCGGACTGCAATGCCAACGGGCGCCTTCTGGCGCCCGTTTTTTTTCTCACATGGTCGCGGGGTTTTTGTTGGGCGGACGGCCGCGGATGGCGGTGTAGAATCGGCGCATGCTCGATTCGCTTATCGTCAGCTTCGATCGCGCGCTGCGCACGCTTTCCGGTACTGCCCAGACGCTGCGGCCCAATCCGGCGACGGGACTGGCCGAAACGCAACTCTCCGACGCCGATCGCGCGCATGCCGCCGGGCTGATGCGCGTCAACCACACTGGCGAGGTCTGCGCGCAGGCGTTGTATGCGGCGCAGGCGCTGGTGGCCCGCGATCCCGCCATCGGTACGCGTTTTGCGGCCGCGGCGCGCGAGGAGGAGGAGCATCTGGCGTGGACGCAGGACCGCCTCACGGAACTGGGCGACCGGCCGTCGCTGCTCAATCCGCTCTGGTACGCCGGTTCGTTCGCGATCGGGGCGCTGGCCGGTCTTGCCGGTGACCGCGTCAATCTAGGCTTTGTCGCAGAGACCGAACGTCAGGTCGAGGAGCACCTGACAACGCACCTTGCGACGCTGCCGGCCGCCGACGCGAAAAGCCGGGCCATCGTCGACACCATGCGCGACGATGAAGCACGGCACGGCGCCATGGCCCGCGACGCCGGCGCCGCGAGTCTGCCGCGTCCGGTGCGCGACCTGATGCGCGTCACCGCAGGGGCGATGAAGTCGGTCGCCTACCGGATCTAGACGCCGCTGGTTCCCGCCCGCGCTCGGCGCCAATGGCGCAGCGCGCGCAACCGCGCCGACCGGATCGCCGCGGCAATCGCATCTCCATTGACCGGGCTCGCGGCGCGCTTCCGCTGCGCCGCGGCGATGGCACCCGCATCGACGTCCCGTACCACCCGCAGTGCCTGATGGAGCAGTTCCGCTTGCGGGTAGTCCGGCTGCGCGCCGGGGCGCGAGCAGGCGTCCGCGGCGCAGGCCTGCGTCAATCCGGTCAGTCGCTCAGGACGCCGCAGCGCATCGGCTGCTTCGATCACGCGCAGCAGGGTGGCGGGTCGCAGTTCCGCGGCCCGGTGCACGACGCCATGCCAGCGTGCGGCCAGTGCCGCCGCGTCGCGGCAATCGACCGGAACGCGCAGGCGCGACGACATTCGCGCGGCAAGTCGCACGCTGCGCTGCTCATGCCCATGATGCCGTGGCCATTCCTGCGGTGGCGTCAACGCCTTGCCCAGGTCGTGCGCCAGCACCGCATATCGGACCGGCAGGTCGAGTCCGCGCGCCGCCGCCCAGTCCAGCGCCAGCGCGACGTGCACGCCGCAGTCGATCTCCGGATGATGCGCGGCCGGCTGCGGCACGCCATAGAGCGCCGCCGCCTCCGGAAGGAGCACCTCCAGCGCCCCGCAGTCGCGCAGCACGGCGAGCATGCGCGATGGCTGCGCTTCCATGAGCCCGCGCGCGAGTTCCTGCCAGACGCGCTCCGGCGCAAGCGTGGGCAGTTCGCCGGCTGCCACGATGGCGCGCATGGCGGCTTCGGTTTCCGCAGCGACCGTGAAGCCCAGACGCGCGGCGAATCGCGCCACGCGCAGTACCCGCAGTGGATCCTCGGCAAACGCGCTGGAGACATGGCGCAGCACGCCCGCCGCAAGATCGGCGGCACCCCCGAAGGGATCGATGAGGGTTCCATCCTCGTCGCGTGCCATCGCGTTGACCGTCAGGTCGCGCCGGGCCAGATCTTCCTCAAGCGTCACATCGGGCGAGGCGAAAAATTCAAATCCTCTATAACCACGTCCATGCTTGCGTTCCGTGCGAGCGAGCGCATACTCCTCATGAGTTTCCGGGTGCAGGAACACCGGAAAATCTCGCCCCACCGGCCGGAAACCGGATGCCAGCATGATTTCCGGCGTAGCCCCGACGACCACGAAATCATGATCCGCATTCGCCAAGACCCAGGAGCCCGTCGCGAACGGCGCCACCGACCAGGTAGGTCCGTACGGGTTGGGGTAGCTTTCGATTCACTGCCTGGTCGTCCGTTGCCTACGCGTCGTCAAGGGACCAAGCACGGGCGACCCGGGCGGCGGCCGATGGCCTAGCGACCGCTGCTGGCGCGGAATCGATCGTAATGACTCTTTCCCGCGGCCGGCGACAGGTATTCCGGGGCGATCGCCTCGAGTGCGGACGGCGTAATGCCGAATACAGCCGGAAACGGGCCGCTGCAAACGCTGTCGCGCTGCATCGACAGCAAGTTGTCGCGACTCATCAACTGGCCGGGAAGGAATTCGAGTACGGTTGCCTGCAGACGCGACAAGCCGGGACCGAGCGCGATGACCGACCGCTCCGTTTCCGCAACTTGCCCGACATAACGCACCAGTTGGGCAAGCGTATAGACATTCGGACCGCACAAGTCGTAGCGCGAATGGATGGTCAAGTCGTCGTCGACTGCCTGAACGAAGCAATGGGCTACGTCGCCGACGTGGACCGGCGCGAAGCGCACATGCGCGCCGGCGAGTGCAACGACAGGCAGCATGCGCAGCAGTCGGGCGAACAGGTTGAGAAAGGCATCGCCGCGACCGAAGATGACCGAGGGGCGAAAGATCGTCCAGCGCAGGCCAGAATCGGCGACGATCGCTTCGGCCTCCCCCTTCGATCGCTGGTACGCGGACGGGCCAGCCGGGTCAGCGTGCAATGCGCTCATGTGGACCAGGCGCGTCACGCCCGCTTTCCGGCAGGCCATCACCACCGTATGGACAAGCTCGACATGCGCACGCGCAAACGTCTTGCCGTCACCTTCGTTCAGGATACCGACCAGGTTGATCACCGCCGACGCCCCGTCCAGCAGCGCGGTCAGCGCACGCGCATCCATGACGTCGGTTTCGACGACTTCGACGGTCGGCAGCAGGATCAGGTGCCTCGCCGACTCGCGTCGTCGCGTCGGCACAATCACCCGGCGCCCTGCAGCAGCAAGGCGCGCGACGATCGAACGACCGACGAATCCGCTGCCCCCAAGGACGACCACGCTGCCGTTCATCTTCAGTTGGAGACCGCGGCAACCGGTGCGTCGTCGCGCGGCGTGACCGTGCCTAGTATCGATGTAAGCGACGGACTCGTGCCTTCGAACGCGTATCGGTAGACAACCGCGTTGGCGAGCACTTTTTTCACGTAATCGCGCGTTTCGTTGAAGGGGATCGTCTCTGCCCAGATGGCGCCTTCGATCGCCGCCGGCGGTCGCCAGGCGCGGGCCCGGCCCGGTCCCGCATTGTAGGCAGCGGCAGCCAGCACGGGCATCCTGTCGAGGCGCTCGAACCAATACTTGAAATAGAAGGCGCCGAACTGTGTATTGAGTTCGGCCTCGGCAATTGCCGCGGGCCGGAAATCGGCGCGTCCCACTTTTTTCGCGACCCAGCGAGCGGTTGCCGGCATCAGCTGCATCAGCCCAACGGCCCCGGCCGAGGACACGATGTCCTGGATGAATCGTGATTCCTGCCTGGCGATGGCGTAGAGCATTGCAACATCGATATCGTGCTCGCGCGAAGCCGCGTCGAATTCGGTCCGGTACGGCGCAAGGTAGCGCATCGCGTAGTCGTGCCGGGTCGCCGTACGCTCCGCCGTATTGATCGCGCGGTCATAGAGCCCGGCACGCCGCGCGTACTCGGCAGCAAGCAGCAATGCCTCGTCATCCTGTCCGCGCACGATATAGATCCATTCGCGCAGCATGTCCATGCGCATGTCGAGTTCGGCCAGCTTGCCCACCCTGATGACTTCCGGACGGGCCGCGAATGCCGCCAGCGCCGACGGATCCGGAACCAGCGGCTTGCTCGCAGGCGGGGCGAACTTGCGGCCAAGCGCCTCGGTGGCGAGCACGCCGTAGAAATTTACCTCCGCTGCGAGTGCGGCGTACTCCACCCTGGCTTCTTCGTGACGGCCCTGCGCCGCCTGCGCGCGCGCGCGCCAGAAACGCCACGCAGACTCCTGCCGCTGCGACTGCGGCATCGCTTCGATGGCCACGAGCACGTCGTCCCATGCCTGTGCCCGCAACGCCGCCCGAACCTGCCATTCGCGCGTGTCATTGGACAATTCGACCTTGCCCGCTTCACGGAACCAGTCGTTTGCCGAAGGAAGATGCTGGCGGGCCGCATGAAAGGCGAGGCGTGCATTGCCGTATTGCCGATCCGGCTCGGGGAGCCGATCACGATGCTTGACCCAGCCGGCGCGCGCCGAACCGGCATCGCTGCGCGCGGCTCGCTCCAGCGCAAACAGCGCGAGCTCGCGTCCGCCAACCGTCGTCCACGCGAATGCGCCACGGGAAATCGCTGCCTGCGGATCGCGCGCGGCGGCCTTGAAATCGCGCTCGGCAATGCGATCCTTGCCCGGGAATCCGGTGCCGATTTCCTGCGCCAGCCGAACGTTTCCGGCTTCGTTCGCCAGGCGCATCCGCTCCCGGTAATCCGCCAGAACTAGATCGCCCCGCTGCGCAAGCGCTGCGAACGGCGCATCGCAGGCGTCCGGCGTCGACTTCCCAGTGAACCACAGCGGTCGCGCGACCGCGAGCGCCGCGTCGCCGTCGCGCTGCTGGCGATATTGCACGTCGAAGCAGGCGAGTTCGATGTCGTCGCCGGGCAGCTTCACGAAATCCTGCGCGTAGGCCGACCAATCGCCCTTCCGGGCGAGAACCTTAAGCCAGTCCGCCCGCAGACGGTCGGCCAGCGGCGTATTCGGATACCGCTCCAGATATGCGCGCACCGAAGCCGGGGAGGCTTCCTCGAGGCCGAGCTTCAATTGCCAGTAGCCGACATAGGGTGCCAGCGGGTGGTCGCCGAGCTTCGGCACCAGCGCCGCCAGGCGCGACCGGTCGCCTCGCTCATAGGCGGCCTTCGCGGCAAGAAGATCGGCGTCCGGCTTGCTCCACGCGGATCCGGCCGGCAGCAGCAGGGCAATCGTAACCGCAATCATCGTGCGGTGCATGTGGCGGGAAATTCGGTGCATAGGTTCCAATTCTGGTGGACGGGGGGCTGAAGCACAACCTCTGTGTCGCTCGATGATGTGCCGGCCGACACCCCATCGGGCGCCGCATTCCGAAAAAAACCCGATACATCTCCACATGATGGGACGGCAGGATCGCGCGAATGTTCCTCATCGCCCCACGTCCGGGCAGGACGGAAATGCCGACCCGATGATAAACTTTCGCCTCGTTCGGAGCGCGTCAGCTTCGTTGGAGGTCGGAATGGGGCAGCGCAAGGCGGCACCGTTGGCGGGCGTGGTGATGGGCAGCGACAGCGACTGGGAAATCATGCGCCATGCCGTCGCACAGCTCGACGCCTTCGGCATTCCCAACGAGCCGCGCGTCGTGTCGGCGCACCGGATGCCCGACGACCTGTTCGAGTACGCCGAAGATGCGGGTCCGCGCGGCCTGCGCGTGATCATCGCCGGCGCGGGTGGCGCCGCCCATTTGCCGGGCATGCTGGCATCGAAAACCACCGTTCCCGTGCTGGGCGTGCCGATTCCGTCCAAATACCTGCGCGGCGAGGATTCACTGCTGTCGATTGTGCAGATGCCCAAGGGAATCCCGGTGGCGACCTTTGCCATCGGCGAGGCGGGTGCCGCGAACGCGGGATTGTTCGCCATCGCCATGCTTGCTGCTACCGACCCGGTAATCGCACGCAAACTTGCGGCGTTCCGGCTGAAGCAGACCACCGCCGCCCGCGCAATGCGCGTTCCTCCTGCCGGCTGAGCCCGGATCGATGACTGCAATTGCGCCCGGTGCCTGGCTGGGCCTGCTGGGAGGCGGTCAGCTTGGCCGGATGTTCTGCATGGCGGCGCAGAGCTTCGGATACCGGGTGGTCGTCCTCGATCCCGGCGCGGACAGTCCGGCGGGCAGCGTGGCAGACCGGCACGTTGCCGCCGATTACCTCAATGCCGACGGACTCGCCGAAATCGCCTCGCTTGCCCGAGCGGTAACTACCGAATTCGAAAACGTTCCTGCTGCCGCGCTCGACTATCTCGCCCGATCGGCACGGGTCGCGCCATCGGCGGCAAGTGTAGCCGTTGCCCAGGACCGCATCAGCGAGAAGATGTTCCTGTCGGGTAATGGCTTCAAAGTCGCGCCTTATGTGATTCTGCGGTCCGAAGCGGATGCCGAATCGGTCGCCGCTCGCCTGCTGCCGGGCATCGTCAAGAGTGCACGCCTGGGTTACGACGGCAAGGGGCAGGCGCGCGTGCGCACCGCCGCCGATGTCCGCGCAGCCTGGCAGGCCATGCGGGGGACCGTGTGCGTGCTCGAAGCGCTGATTCCGCTGGCATGCGAAATTTCCGTCATCGTCGCGCGCAACGAACACGGCGAGACGATCAGCTGGCCGGTCGTGGAGAACCGGCACCGTGATGGAATCCTCGACGTGTCGATTGCACCGGCCCGCGTTTCCGCGGATCTGGCCGACCAGGCGCACGAAATCGCCCGCCGAGTCGCCGGCACCCTCGACTATCGCGGCATCCTGTGCGTGGAGATGTTCGTCGATGCCGACGGCGATTTGCTGGTCAACGAAATCGCGCCCCGACCGCACAACAGCGGCCACTACACAATAGACGCCTGCGTCACTTCGCAATTCGAGCAGCAGGTGCGCGTACTGGCCGACCTGCCGTTTGGATCGACCCGGCAGCATTCGCCCGCCGTGATGGTCAACCTGCTGGGCGACATCTGGTTCGCCGACGCCGAGGCGACCACGCCACGCGATCCGGCCTGGGACCGCCTGCTGCGCCTGCCCGATGCCAAGCTGCACCTCTACGGCAAGAGCGAGCCGCGGCGCGGGCGAAAGATGGGACACGTGACCTGCCTGGGAGAATCCCTCGAGCAGGCGTTGGCCACGGCACGCGACGTCAAATCGCTGCTGGGGATTCCCGGCACCGACGAGATCTGAGCTTCAAAGCGCCCGCGGTTGCAAGCGTACTCCCGGTCGGAGCGCAGCATCAGCGCTCGCGCCGTCCCGGCCCCTTGCCGCGCACGCCGGGCTCGCGTCGCGATGCGCCGACCGGCAGCGTGGCGATGCGGTCCATCTGTGGGTCGGTCCAGCGGCTGCCGGCGGCCAGGAACTCTGCGGCCATGGGGGTGGCGTCGGCACCCCAGAACAACTCGTCCCCGATCGCCAGCGTAGGCACGCCATAGACGCCGCGGGCGATCGCTTCGTCGGTGTTGCGACGCAGCGCCGCCTTCACATCGGGATCGGCGATCCGGCGCTGCGCGTCGGGCAGACCGAGGTCGTGTACGAGTTCGGCCCATTCGATCGGCAGGTCCGGCAGGCGGCCGTCGCGCCAGACGAAGCGGAAGATGCGATGCACGGCGTCGGGCGTGCAATCGCAGGCGATCGCCAGGCGCAGCAGCGGCAGCGGATTGAACGGATGCTCGGGAGGGATCTTGAAGGGGATGTCCAGGCGTTTGGCTTGCCAGACCACGAAACGATAGGTGAACACCCGCTTGCGCGCAATTTCGGCCGGCCCCTTCTGGCCATGCGCGTCGAGCAGACCCGCGAACAGCACCGGCCGGAACCGCAGGTCGACCCGCGGACCGAGTTCGGCCAGGCGCTCGCTCTGCAGGTAGGCGAATGGCGAAACGAAGTCGAAATACCAGTCAATGCTCGCCATCGCTACCCGTTCCCTCAATCAAGGCACCTGACGATGACGGTGCGGTGGCATCGCGTCGCGATGCGATGCTTTGCCAGACCGAGCGCTTGTCGTCGTCATCGAGCAGGCTCCACGCGCTGATCTCGTCCAGCGTGCGCATGCATCCGCGGCACAACCCGGAGACCGGGTCCATCACGCAGACGCTGACGCAGGGCGACGGCACCTGTCCCGGTGGCGGAGGTCGTGTCATGAAAATGTCCAGGACTCAGGCGGCAAGGGGATCCCGCGCGTCCAGCGCCTGCGCGACACGCGATGCGCTGCTTCGACCGAGCGCGTCGCAGATGAACCTGCCGGCACGGCGCAGTGAGGTCATGTCGACACCGGTGGCAATCCCCAGTCCTTCCATCAGGTAGAGCACGTCCTCGCTGGCGACATTGCCGGTCGCCCCCTTGGCGTACGGACAGCCGCCCAGCCCCGCTACCGCGCAATCGAAGGTGGCGACGCCCTCCTCCAGCGCGGCATAGACGTTGGCCAGCGACTGGCCGTAGGTATCGTGAAAATGGCCGGCCAGCGCGGTCACCGGGACGCGCTGCACGCACAGGCGAAGCAGCGCCCGGGTGGCGCCGGCGGTGCCTACCCCGATGGTGTCGCCCAGCGACACCTCGTAGGCGCCCATGGCGTGCAGCGCTCCCGCCACCTCCGCCACCACGCGCGGATCGACGGCACCCTCGTAGGGGCAACCAAGAACGCAGGAGATATAGCCACGCACACGCACGCCATTCTCATGCGCAGCGGCAAATATCGGCTGAGCACGCTCCAGACTTTCGGCAATCGAACAATTGATGTTCCTGCGCGAAAACGACTCGGTCGCAGCAACGAACACCGCCACTTCATCCGCTCGCGCCGACAGCGCCGCTTCGAATCCCCTGAGATTCGGCGTGAGCACCGGGTAGCGCACGCCGGCCTTGCGCCGGATCCTGGCCATGACCTCCGCGGCGTCCGCCATCTGCGGCACCCATTTGGGCGACACGAACGACGTCGCCTCGATCGCCGGATATCCCGCGTCGGTGAGAAGATCGATCAGCGCGACCTTGACGTCGGTCGGCACCATCGTTTTTTCGTTCTGCAGGCCGTCGCGCGGACCCACCTCGACCAGTCGTACGCTTGTCGGCAGCGCCATCAGTAACCTCGCTTCCAGTCCACGATACCCGTCACCGTTTCGCCGCGTTCGAGCCGGGCGATTTTCGCAGCAATCTGCGCGACCGCATCCTCCGGGACCGTCAGCCCCGAGACATGCGGCGTGACCACGATGCGCGGATGCGTCCAGAATGGATGCTCCTTCGGCAATGGTTCCTTGTCGAACACGTCGAGTGTTGCACCCGACAGCTTGCCGCTGTCGAGCAATGCCAGCAGGTCCGCCTCGACCAGCGTCGCGCCGCGACCGATGTTCACCACCTGTGCACCGTCGGCGAGCAGCGACAGCGCACGTGCATCGAGCAGCCCGGTCGTCGCCGGCGTCAGCGGCATTGCATTCACCAAGACATCGAGTCCGGACATGAAGGCGTCGAATTCGGCGGCGCCAGCAAAGCTGGCCACGCCTTCGATGCCCTTCGGCGTCGCGGCAAAACCGCGCACCGCGAATCCCTGCTGCGCCAGCGCACGGACGACCGCCCCACCGATCATTCCGAGGCCGAGTACGCCGACGCGGACGCTCGCCGGCGCGCGCTCCCGGCGCTGCTCCCAGCATGAATCATTCTGCAGCACCGTGAATTCGTCCAGGCGCAGCACGAAGCGAAGCGCGGCGGCGAGCACGTAGCGCGCCATCGGCTGCGCCATGCCTGCGTCCTCGAGCCGCACCACCGGAAGGCCGGCGGGCAGATTGGACAGGCGCAGCAGGTGCCCGACGCCGGCGCTGGCGGTGAAAACCGCCTTCGGGCACGGATGCGCGTCGAATACCTTCGCGCAGGGCTCTGCCAGTACCACGTAGTCGGCGCAGCGTTCCGCCACCGGCAATGCCTGCCCGGGTTCCTGTCTGTCGAAATGCGCACTGGGAATCGCCTCGCGGAAAAGCTTCATCCACGGTTGTTCTTCGCCTGACGACAGGGTGACGACGATATGCACTGGCTTCGCACGACTTCGGCCGGGGCGGCCGTCAAGCGTCCTCGAGGTCGACCAGGTCCGCGCCCTCCGCGACGCGGTCGCCGATCCGGAAATGGACCGCGGCGACGATACCTTCCGCAGGAGCAACGATCGTATGTTCCATCTTCATCGCCTCCAGCACAATCAGCGGCGCGCCTTTGGCCACGCGGTCGCCCGGCGCCACCAGCACGGCCACCACCGCGCCCGACATCGGCGCGATCAGATGACCACCGTGCGCATCGTCATCGGCCGCATGCGCCAGCGGATCGATCAGCCACAGGCGGCGGCGAGCGTCGGCGGCGAAGACGTGACGTTCCTCGCCGACGGCGATGACCGTGGCCCGGATGGTGGCGCCATCGAAGCCGAGCAGCAGGCGCCCGTCGGACTCGCCCAAATCGACGCGAACCTCCCGTCCGGGAAGACGCACGTCCAAACTGCGCTCGCCGGCGGGACGCACGGACAGATCCACCGTGTCATCGCCGTCGGCGTAACGCAGCGAAACGGCATGCCGGTCGGAATTTGGCCACCAGGCGTCGCGGACATGCCAGGGCGACCAGGGATCGCCTGAGGCCCGCGCCGCCTCAACGGCGTCGAGCGCGATGCCCGTGTATTCGGCCACCGCGGCGGCGAGCAGCACGCGTTCGGGCAGCGGCTCGGCGGCCGGAAACAACGCGTCGTGATTGCGTTCGATGAGGCCGGTGTCGACACGACCGCTCGCGAACGCCTGGTGCGCAACAATGCGCTCCAGCAGCGGGATATTGCTGGCGACGCCGACGACCTCGCAGCCGGCCAGCGCCGCGAGCAGATGCGCGCAGGCCTGTTCCCGATCCTCGCCCCAGACAATCAGCTTGGCCAGCATTGGATCGTAATACGGGGACACCTCGTCGCCTTCGCGCACGCCGGTATCGACCCGCAGCTCGGGTGTGGCCTCGGGCATCCGCCAGTGCACCAGCGTGCCGATCGACGGCAGGAAACCGCGGTCCGGGTCCTCGGCATACAGCCGCGCCTCGATCGCATGACCACAGATCGCAATGGCGTCCTGTGTCAGCGGCAGCGCCTCTCCCGCCGCCACCCGCAGCTGCCACTCGACCAGGTCGAGACCGGTGATCATCTCGGTCACCGGATGCTCGACCTGCAGCCGCGTGTTCATCTCCATGAAATAGAACCGCCCGTCCTGCTCGGCGATGAACTCCACTGTGCCGGCGCCGACATAGCCGATGGCCGCCGCCGCCGCGACCGCAGCGTCGCCCATCGCCCGCCGCCGCTCGGGCGTCATGCCCGGCGCGGGCGCCTCTTCCAGCACCTTCTGGTGGCGCCGCTGCACTGAGCAGTCGCGCTCGAACAGATGGACCGCGTTGCCGCGCGTGTCCGCGAACACCTGGATCTCGATATGCCGCGGCGCGGTCAGGTAGCGCTCGACCAGCACGCGCTCGTCGCCGAACGATGCCTTGGCCTCGCGCTGCGCCGACGCGAGCGCAGCGGTGAAATCGTCCGCCCGGGTGACGATCTTCATGCCCTTGCCGCCACCGCCGGCCGTGGCCTTGATCAATACCGGATAGCCGATCGCCGCGGCCTCGCGGGCGAGCGCTACGGGATCCTGATCATCACCGTGATAGCCCGGCACCAGCGGTACGCCGGCCTTGGCCATGATCGACTTTGCCGCTGACTTGGAGCCCATCGCCGCGATGGCTGCCGGCGGTGGCCCGATGAACACGATCCCCGCCGCCGCGCAGGCCGTCGCGAAGGCCTCGTTCTCCGACAGGAAGCCGTAGCCGGGGTGGATTGCCCGCGCGCCGGTCGCGCGCGCCGCTGCGATGATCGCCGCGCCGTTCAGATAGCTCTCGCGCGGAGCGGCGGGTCCCAGCCGCACCGCCTCGTCGCAGGCGTCGACGTGCAGCGCGCCGACGTCGGCGTCCGAGTAGACGGCGACGGTGCGGATGCCCATGCGCCGCGCGCTGCGCGCGATCCGGCAGGCGATTTCGCCGCGATTGGCGATCAGGATCTTGGTGAACATGGTGGCTTGCCCCAGTTGAGAATCATGGCGACGAGCGCGGTCCGCCGCCATCGAACCAGGCAAGGATCCGGTTGACGATCGCCCGCAGGGTCCGCCATAGCTTGGGAATGAGCCAGAGCATCAGCGCCACGAGCAACGCCAGCACCACCAGCGCGGCGACAGGATGGGCGAAGGCGAGCCAGAGGATCGTGCCGACCGCGAGTTCCTCAGCGAACGACGCCGCCCAGTTGGAAAATGGCTCCGGCGACGTGTTGATGATCGCCCGGCTGCCGGCCTTGGCCGCGTGGCTGCCGGCGGCGAGCGTGCCGCCGAGGATCGCCGCCACCAGCATGGTCGCAGTCGACGCCTCGCCGAAGACGCTCGCAGCCAGCGCCGCGCCCGCGGGAATGCGGATGAAGGTCTGCACCAGATCCCAGGCCGAATCGATGCCTGGTACCTTGTCGGCCAGGAATTCCACCGCGCACATGACACCCGACGCCCACAGCACGTAGGGGTGCGCGAGGACCGCCAGCCCGGACGGCAATTCGACCCAGCCCAGCTGTCCGGCGGCGCCGACGATGAACAACACAGCATAGAGGCGCAGGCCGCTGGCCCAGCCCAGCGTGGCTGCCAGCGCCACCAGCTGCCAGGTATCGAATTGCGCGAGCGCGGCGTTCATTTGCCGGGGCGCAGCGCTTCGGGCACCCAGGCCGCGGGCCGCCGCTCCAGGAAGGCCGCCACGCCCTCGCGTCCTTCCGGCGACGCGCGCACCTGCGCGATGTGTTCCGCCGTTCCAGCGATCACCTCCGCGTCGATGGGCCGGTGCCCGACGCCGCGGATCAGCGCTTTGCACTCGAGCTGGGCGCGCGGACCGGCAAGCAGCAGCGCCCCCAGCATTTCGTTGACGCGCGCGTCGAGTTCGGCGGCGGGCACCAGTTCATGCACGAGCCCGATGCGCCAGGCCTCGGCCGCGGTAAAACGCTCGGCGGTGAGAAAATAGCGGCGCGCCTGACGCACGCCGATGGCCTCGATCACATAGGGCGAAATCGTCGCGGGAATCAATCCGAGCTTCGCCTCGGACAGCGCAAACGTCGATTCGGTGGCGGCGATCGCGATGTCACAGCAGGCCGCGAGGCCGACGCCACCGCCGAAGGCTGCACCGTGAATGCGCGCGACCGTCGGCTTGGCCAGGCCATGGAGCGTACGCAGCATCAGCGCCAGCGCCTGTGCATCGGCCAGATTCTCGGTGTGGCCGTAGCCCGCCATCTTCTTCATCCAATTGAGGTCGGCTCCGGCGCAAAAACTCTTTCCATTGCCGGCGAGAATGACCACGCGCACCTTGTCATCGGTTTCGAGCGCGCGCAGCGCACCGGTCAATTCGGCGATCAGGGTCTCGTTGAATGCGTTGTGCACTTCCGGGCGATTCAGGGTGACGACGCCGACGCCGTTGCGAACCTCGACCTCGATGGTTTCCGGGGTTGCGGATGCGGGTATTTTTCCGGCCATGGCGAAACCTGCGTTGGTGGGTTGGTGATGCGACAAAGGTCCGACGACTATAGCCGATCGACCGGCCGGCGCCACCCGCCGCTCACATGCGGAAAACGCCGAAGCGGGTTGGTTCCACGGGTCGATTCAACGATGCGGAGATCGCGAGTCCGAGCACGCGCCGCGTGTCCGCGGGGTCGATGACCCCATCGTCCCACAGCCGCGCGGAAGCGAAATAAGGATGCGCTTCGGCGGTCAGCTGATCACGCACCGGGGCCTTGAACGCCTCCTCTTCCTTCGCGCTCCAGGTCTTGCCCGATCGCTCGATCACGTCGCGCTTGACGGTCGCCAGCACACTGACCGCCTGTTCGGGGCCCATGACGCCGATTCGCGCATTCGGCCACATCCACAGGAAGCGCGGATCGTAGGCGCGGCCGCACATTCCATAGTTACCGGCGCCGTAGCTGCCGCCGATGATCACCGTGAATTTCGGCACCTGCGCGCAGGATACGGCGGTGACCATCTTGGCGCCGTCCTTGGCGATGCCGCCGGCCTCGTATTTCTGTCCGACCATGAAGCCGGTGATGTTTTGCAGGAAAAGCAGCGGGATCCCGCGCTGCGCGCACAGTTCGACAAAGTGCGCGCCTTTCTGCGCCGACTCCGAGTACAGCACACCGTTGTTGGCGACGATGCCCACCGGATAACCCCAGATCCGCGCAAAGCCGGTTACCAGTGTCGTGCCGTAACGCGCCTTGAATTCGTCGAGCTCGCTGCCGTCGACGATCCGGGCGATCACCTCGTGCACGTCGTAGGGCTTCTTGATGTCGGCCTGGATGATGCCGTAGAGCTCCTCTGGCGCGTACAGAGGTTCGCGCGGCGGCGCGGTGTCCAGCGTCACGCGCTTGACCCGGTTCAGGTTGCCGACGATGTTGCGGGCAATCGCCAGCGCGTGATGGTCATTCTCCGCATAGTGGTCGGCGACACCGGAAACGCGCGTATGCACGTCCGCGCCGCCGAGGTCCTCCGCGCTCACGACTTCGCCGGTGGCCGCTTTGACCAGCGGCGGTCCGGCCAGGAAGATGGTGCCCTGGTCGCGGACGATGATCGACTCGTCGGACATCGCCGGCACGTACGCGCCGCCGGCGGTGCACGAGCCCATGACCACGGCAATCTGCGGTATCCCCAACGCCGACATGTTCGCCTGGTTGAAGAAGATCCGGCCGAAGTGTTCGCGATCCGGAAACACGTCGACCTGGTTGGGCAGGTTGGCGCCGCCCGAATCGACCAGATAGATGCAAGGCAGGCGATTCTCGCGCGCGATCTCCTGCGCCCGCAGGTGCTTCTTCACCGTCATCGGGTAGTAGGTCCCGCCCTTGACCGTTGCATCGTTGCAGACGATCACGCATTCGAGTCCGGCCACGCGGCCGATCCCGGTGATGATGCCGGCCGAGGCGATGGTGTCGCCGTACATGTCCCATGCGGCGAGCTGCGAAAATTCGAGGAAGGGAGAGCCCGGGTCGAGCAGCACGCGCACCCGCTCGCGGGGTAGCAGCTTGCCGCGCGCCGTGTGCTTGGCCCGCGCGGCGTCGCCGCCGCCTTCCTCGACCACCGCGACCTTGGCCCTGAGGTCGACGACCAGCGCCGCCATCGCGTCGCGATTCAGCGCGAAGGTTGCGTCGCGCGGATCGAGCCTGCTTTCGATGATCGGCATGGGCGGTCCCGTGTCAGGCCGGCGCCGCCTTGGAGGCGTTGCCGGATTGGGCGAAGCAGTGGAGCGCGTAGTTGGACATCGGCAATCCGTGATGTCAGTCTCAGAAACCGCCGGTCGCCAGCCAGCGATCGATCTGGTCGAATCGGTCCAGCCCCCAGAACGGCTCACCGTCGACGATGACAAAGGGCGAGCCGAAAACCCCGGCGGCGATCGCAGTCTCCACTTCGCGCTTCAGCGCGTCCTTGATCGCCGGATCATCGACCGCGGCGCGGGCCGCCACCGCGTCGAATCCGGCGCGTCCCGCCACCTCCGCCGCGATATCCGGCTTGGAAATGTCGAGCCCGTCGCGAAAATACGCATGGTACAGCGCCTTCGCGACGATCGCGCCGGCCGTGTTTTCGTTGGCCTTCGCCCACAGGACGATCCGCGCCGGCGCCTGGGACGCGATCGGAAACACCGAAGGCATCCGGAATTCGTGTATGCCATGAAAACGCGCGCTGCGCTGGAAGTCGCGCTTCGAGTATTCGCCCTTTATCGGCACCTCGGTCAGCGGTGCGGCACCGGTTTTCTTAAAAACGACGCCCAGCAGCATCGGCCGCCAATCGACCGGATGGCCGTGCTTGGCGGCCAGTGTGTCGATCCTCTGCGCGGCAAGGTAGCCATAGGGAGAGGAAAAGTCGAACCAGAAATCGATGGTCATGGTCAGTTCCGGAAGAATGTAATAGTGGTCATGGGTTCATCCTGCCAGTGCGCGGCCGATCACCAGCCGCTGGATGTCGCTGGTGCCTTCGTAGATCTGGCAGACGCGCACGTCGCGATAGATGCGTTCGACCGGGAAATCGGCGACATAGCCGTAGCCGCCGTGAATCTGGATGGCGTCGGAGCATACGCGCTCGGCCATTTCCGACGCGAAAAGCTTGGCCATCGACGCCTCCTGCAGGCAGGGCTTGCCGGCATCGCGCAGCGACGCCGCATGCCAGATGAGTTGGCGGGCTGCGGCAATCTGCACGGCCATGTCGGCCAGGCGGAAGTTGACCGCCTGGTGTCCGATAAGCGGCTTGCCGAAGCTGGTCCGCTCGCGCGCATAGGCCAGCGCCGCCTCGAAGGCGGCGCGCGCCATGCCGACCGCCTGCGCGGCAATGCCGATGCGTCCCGCCTCGAGGTTAGCCAGCGCGATGCGGTAACCGCCTCCCTCGGCGCCGAGAAGATTCTCGGCCGGGACTGCGCATTCGTCGAACACGATCTGCGCGGTGTCCGACGCATGCTGGCCGAGCTTTTCCTCGATCCGCGCCACGACATAGCCCTTGGTCGAGGTGTCGACGATAAAGCCCGAGATGCCCTTCTTGCCCGCGGATTTGTCGGTGACCGCGAAGACCACGGCAACGTCTGCGTTCTTGCCGGTGGTGATGAACTGCTTGACGCCATTCAACACATAGAGATCGCCGCGCCTTTCCGCACGGGTGGTGATCGCGCCGGCGTCCGAGCCCACGTGCGGCTCGGTCAGGCAGAAGCAGCCCAGCTGTTCGCCTCGGGCCAGCGGCTTCAGCCAGCGCTCCTTCTGCGCATCGGTGCCGAAGGCGTTGATCGGCCCGCAGACCACCGAGTTTTGCACGCTGACAATGGTCGATGTCGCACCGTCGCCGGCCGCGATTTCCTCCAGGGCGAGCGCCAGCGACAGATAGTCCATCGCGGCACCTCCCCATTGTTCGGGCACCACCATCCCCAGCGCGCCCAGTTCGCCCAGCGCACGCAATTCTTCCCGCGGAAAATGCGCTTCGCGGTCCCAGCGCGCAGCCTGCGGCGCCAACCGCTCCTGTGCGAAGGCGCGCAGCGTGTCGCGGACCAGTTCCTGTTCGGTGGTAAGCAGCATGGGGTCAGACGGGAGTCGGTTCCGCCGCGCGCGACGGCAGCCTGGGACGGTTGAGCACGAAGATGCCGGCGACCACCAGCACGCCACCGGCGAGCGTCGCGGGTGGCGGCACTTCGTCGAGCAGCAGCGCGCCCAGCACCGCGGCCGCCACGGGCACGAGATTGATGAACACGGAGGTGCGCGCCGGACCGATCGCCCGCACGCCATCGTAGAACCAGACGAAGGCGACGGCGGTGCCGAGCACACCGAGAAAGACAAGCGACAGCCAGCCGTGGGCGGAGGCATTCGGCAGAGCCAGGCCGCCGCTGGCCAGCGCGACGACCGCGAGGATCAGTGTGCCGGTGAGCGCGGCGTAGGCGGTCGCGTTGAACGGCGAGAGTCCACGCAGGATGCTCTCGCCCAGCAGCGTGTAGGCCGACCAGCCGAGCACGCAGCCGAAGAGCGCAAAGTCACCGGTCGACAGATGCCCGGTGAACAGATTCGCCGGATTGCCATGTCCCAGGACAATGCTGACACCGAGCAACGCAACGATGATGCCGACGACCCGGTCACGCGCCAGCGGCTCTCCCAGGAACATTGCGGCGCCGAGCACGACTGCCGCGGGATTGAGTGCGACGATCAGCGCCGCGCGCGCGGCGGGGATCCGTTCGAGCCCATACATGAAGCAGATGTTGTACAGCGCGACGCCGGTGGCGCCGAGCAGGCTCACCCCGATCCACTGTCGTCGATCCAGGCGCGGCAGCCCACCCTGGCGGACGAGGGCAAGGATCAGCAGCGCGCCGCTGGCGACAACATAGCGCCACAGCGCCGCGGTGGAAGCCGCCATTTCCGTGGCGACGACACGCCCGGCGATGAAGGTGCCACCCCAGATCAGCGCGACCAGTACCATGCGAAGGTAGATCAGTGACAGCGTCGGCTGCGCGGTCATCGACGCTCGTCCAATGCGAGCCGGACCGCGATTCCGGTGAAGACCGCGCCCAGCACCCAGCGCTGCGCGGCGACCCACGCGGGTCTCGTGGCGAGCCAATCGGCCACCCGCGCGGCGGCGAGGACGAACAGGCTGTCGCCTGCCACGGCAATCAGGATCTGCAGCGCGCCGAGTGCCAGCGATTGCCCGAGTACGCTGCCGCGTTCCGGGTCGACGAACTGCGGAAACAGCGCCAGGTAGAACAGCGCCACCTTGGGATTGAGGATGCTGGTCAGCAGCCCCATCCGGAACAGCCGACCCGGCGCCAGCGCGGGGAGATCGCGCCGCGTGAACAAACCGCCGCTGCCCTGCGGCCGCACCGCATCCCAGGCGAGCCACAGCAGGTACGCGGCGCCGGCCCAGCGCAGGGCATCGTAGAGCACCGGCAGCGCGACGAACACCACAGAGAGCCCCAGCGCCGCGGCGACAACGTGGACGCCGAATCCCGCCGTCGTGCCGGCCAGCGACACGAATCCCGCGCGACGACCCTGGCACAGCGTGCGCGAGACGAGGTAGAGCAGGTTCGGCCCGGGTGTCAGCACCAGCAGCACGCAGGCGAGGACGTACAGCGCGAGGTCGTCAGCGGAAATCATCGACCGACTCCGGTTCCGATGGCACACGCAGCCGTCAACTGGCCGGTCATCGCGTTCACACCCGCTCTATGGCCATGGCGGTCGCTTCACCGCCGCCGATGCACAGCGCCGCGACGCCGCGCTTCCCGCCGTGCTTGATCAGCGCGCCGAGCAGCGTGACCACGATGCGCGCGCCCGAAGCGCCGATCGGATGACCGAGCGCGCAGGCACCGCCGTGCACGTTGACGCGGTCGTGCGGCAGCCCGTGCTCCTGCATCGCCGCCATCGTCACGACGGCAAAGGCCTCGTTGATCTCGAACAGGTCGACGTCGCGCGTCGTCCAGCCGGTCTTGCGATAGAGCTTCTCGATCGCGCCCACCGGCGCCGTCGAAAACCACGCCGGCTCCTGCGCATGCGTCGCGTGCGCGACGATCACCGCCAACGGCGAGAGCCCGCGCTGTTCGGCGGTCGAGCGCCGCATCAGCACCAGCGCCGCGGCACCGTCGGAAATGGAGCTCGAATTGGCCGCAGTGACCGTGCCGTCCTTGCGAAACGCCGGCTTGAGCAGCGGAATCTTGTCGGGCGAGGCCTTGGCCGGCTGTTCATCGTGGTCGACGACGACGTCGCCGCGACGCCCGGTGACGGTCACCGGCGCAGTCTCCCAGGCGAAGCTGCCGTCGTTGTTGGCGGCCAGCGCGCGCGACAGCGAGGCGAGCGCGAAAGCGTCCTGCGCCTCACGGGTGAACGTGTATTTGTCGGCGCAGTCCTCGGCGAAGGTCCCCATCAGCCGACCCTTGTCGTAGGCGTCCTCGAGTCCGTCGAGGAACATGTGGTCGAACACCTGCTGGTGGCCCATCCGGTAGCCGGCGCGCGCCTTGGGCATCAGATACGGCGCGTTGGACATGTTCTCCATGCCGCCGGCGACAACGACGTCGGCCGAGCCGGCGACGAGCGCGTCGTGGCCGAGCATCGTCGCCTCCATCGCCGAGCCGCACATCTTGTTGACCGTCGTGCAGCCTGCGCTCAGCGGCAGGCCGGCCTTCAACGCGGCCTGCCGCGCCGGTGCCTGTCCCTGCCC
This sequence comes from uncultured beta proteobacterium, assembly GCA_963712105.1. GTDB lineage: Bacteria > Pseudomonadota > Gammaproteobacteria > Burkholderiales > Casimicrobiaceae > VBCG01. The sequence goes on along the minus strand of CAVQGR010000004.1, from coordinate 186,179 downwards.
CGCCGGCAATACGCAACCCATCAGGACCTTTTCCACATCCGCGGGCGCGATCCCGGCGCGCTCGACCGCCGCGCGGATGGCGACGGCACCGAGGTCGCTTGCGGAAAGCGTCGCGAAATCGCCCTGGAAGCCTCCCATCGGCGTGCGCGCCGCGCCGACGATCACCACAGGATCATTGCGCATCGTCCGTCCCCATCCGTCACTTGGTCTCGTTGAACAATTCCCGCCCGATCAACATCCGGCGGATCTCCGAGGTGCCGGCGCCGATTTCGTAGAGCTTGGCATCGCGCCACAGCCTTCCGGTCGGATAGTCGTTGATGTAGCCATTGCCGCCCAGCGCCTGGATCGCCTCGCCCGCCATCCAGGTCGCCTTTTCTGCGGCGTAGAGAATCGCGCCGGCGGCGTCCTTGCGCGCGGTCTCGCCGCGGTCGCAGGCCTGCGCAACCGCGTATACGTAGGCCTTGCAGGCCATCATCGTCGAGTACATATCGGCGACCTTGCCCTGCATCAGCTGGAATTCGCCAATCGGCTGGCCGAACTGCGAGCGTTCGTGCACATAGGGCAGCACCGCGTCCATGCAGGCCGCCATGATCCCCAGCGGCCCCGCGGCGAGCACCGTGCGCTCGTAGTCGAGCCCGCTCATCAGCACGTTGACGCCGCGGCCCTCGGCGCCGAGCACGTTCCCGTCGGGCACTGCGCAATCCTGGAAGACGAGCTCGCAGGTGTTCGAGCCGCGCATGCCGAGCTTGTCCAGTTTTTGCGCCGTCGAGAATCCGGGCATGCCGCGTTCGATCAGGAAGGCGGTGATGCCCTTGGGTCCGGCCTGCGGGTCGGTCTTGGCGTAGACGACCAGCGTATCGGCGTCCGGCCCGTTGGTGATCCACATCTTGTTGCCGTTGAGCACATAGTGGTCACCACGGCGTTCGGCGCGCAGACGCATCGATACGACGTCCGAGCCTGCGCCCGGCTCGCTCATCGCCAGCGCGCCGACGTGTTCGCCGGAGATCAGTTTGGGCAGATATTTCTTCTTCTGCGCCTCGCTACCGTTGCGGCGGATCTGGTTCACGCAGAGATTGGAATGCGCGCCGTAGGACAGGCCGACCGAGGCCGACGCGCGCGAGATTTCCTCCATCGCAATGCAGTGGGCGAGATAGCCCATGCCCGTGCCGCCGTACTCGTCCTCGACGGTGATCCCCAGCACCCCCAGGTCGCCGAGCTTGCGCCAGAGGTCCGCGGGAAACTGGTTGTCGCGATCGATCGCCTCGGCACGTGGCGCGATCTCGTCGGCGGCGAATTGCTGCACGGTCGCGCGCAGCATGTCGATGGTTTCGCCATGGGCGAAGGACAACGCGGGAAAATCAGGCATCTAGGCTCCTCCGCCGGCGCAGAAGCTTGGCGCCCTGCCCTGCAATCGATCATGCATCAGGCTTGCCGTGCATGACCATCAGTGTCTGCTGCATCAGCGCGACCAGCGTGCGCCTACCGTCGCGCTCCGCATGTACCTCGCCGCGGGATATGGTCAGCGACCGCCCGGCCTTGACCACGAATCCCTCGGCCAGCAGCCGGTCCCCGACCGCCGGCGCCAGCAGGTTGACCTTGAACTCGACGGTCAGTACCGAACAGTGCGCCGGAAACAGCGTAAAACCGGCGTAGCCGCCCGCCGAGTCGACGATGGTGCTCACGACACCGGCATGCACATAGCCGTGCTGCTGCGAAAGCTCCTCCCGCGGCGTGACGGCGATCGCGCAATACCCGGGCGCGACATCGACCAGTTCCGCGCCGAACAGGCGCATTGCGCCCTGGCGCGCAAAACTGGCTCGCACGCGCGCCTCGAAATCGGGGTCCTGCGGGATGAAGCTGGCATTGGCCATGCCGATCGGATCTCCCATTGGATGGCGCCAGTACGCGCAAAAGCGCTGATTGCGGTGCCGGGCACCGGCCCGGCACCGGGGGCTGCATGTCGCCGAGTCTGGTGGCCCAAATCCGGATTTTGTGTTACGTTTACGTAAACGTCAATCAGCGTCTTCCGAAGCTGCGGCCGCGGGGGCGCCGGCCCTGCGTTTCGAGCCGGATGCCGCCTGCGCGCGGGCCTCGTCTTTCAACCGGCGCCGGCACTCCCGCTCGATTCCGCCGATTTCAGCGAGCACCGCATCGATATCCTCTTTCTGCTGCAGCAGCCGCGCGCGACGTTCGCCAAGCATCTCGACGAACATCGCCAGCTGGGCGCGCTCGTTTCTTCCCACTTCGTAGAGATCGAGCAGCTCGCGGATCTCCGACAGTGCAAAGCCAAGGCGCTTGCCCCGCAACAGCAGCTTCAAGCGCACCCGCTCGCGCTCGCCGTACACGCGCGCGCGTCCGCGCCGTGCCGGCGCCAGCATGCCTTCGTCCTCATAAAAACGGATCGCCCGCGTCGTCAGCGCAAACTCGTGCGCGAGTTCGCCGATGGTGTAGGTGCGCTCGCGCGACTGCGCGGAAGCGGCGGACGGTCGGGAGGCTGCGGGCATGGGCGCGGAATGAAAGCGGCGTCGCGGGACGGGGCGCGGTCCAAGATACCATACCGGTTTGCCTGATCGTTCGCCCATGCTCGCCTCGACGCTATCCGCCATCGACTACGCCTACACGGCGCCCCCCCGGCCCGGAAGCGCGATCGAGGTCGCGCCGGGGATCCACTGGCTGCGCATGCCGTTGCCGTTCGCCCTCGACCACATCAACCTGTGGCTGCTGGAGGAACCGGGTGGGTGGACGCTGGTCGACTGCGGCATTGCCAACGACACCACTCGCGCCCTGTGGGAAACGCATTTCGCCGGGACGCTAGGCGGCCGGCCGATACTGCGGATCATCGCCACGCATTGCCATCCCGATCATCTGGGCAATGCGGCCTGGCTGTCCGAGCGCTTCGGCTGCCCGGTCAGCATGACGCACGGCGAGTTCATGTCCGCGCACGCGATCATCGACGAGCGCGCGGCACACGGTCCGCGGGAAACCTGTGAGCTGTTCGGCCTGCACGGCATGGCCCCAGAAGACGTCGCCTCGCTGACCGCGCGCGGCAACCTCTACCGGTGCCTGGTGCCTGTGGCGCCCGCGACCTACCGCCGGATCCAGGGCGGCGACCGCATCCAGGCCGGCGACACCCACTGGGACGTCATTCCCGGTTTCGGCCATTCGTCGGAGCACGCGTCGCTGCACGATACGGCGCGACGCGTGCTGATCTCCGGCGACATGCTGTTACCCAAGATCAGCACCAATGTCGCGGTCTGGCCGTCCGATCCCGACGGCGACCCGCTCGGGCGCTTCCTCGCGTCGCTCGATGCCTTCGACGCGCTGCCGCCGGACACGCTGGTGCTGCCGTCGCATGGATTCCCGTTCCGCGGCATCGTGCCCCGCACGCGACAACTGCATGCACATCACGCCGACCGTCTGGGTGAACTTGAACAGGCGATCGCGGCGAAGGGCAACTCTGTCACCGCGGCACAGATGGTTCCGGTGCTGTTCCGCCGCGAACTCGACCTGCAGCAACGCTTTTTCGCCATCGGTGAAACCATCGCCCATCTGAACTACCTCTGGCACCGCGCCCGCGTGACCCGCAGCGTTACCGCGGATGGCGCGGTATGCTTCGTCGTCTGACTCCATCGTCACACCACCACGAGAACCGCAATGTCCACGACCACCACCGAAGCCGGTATTTCCAAGCTCGACCCCATAGCGCTAGCTGAATCGCTGGCCGCCGCCGCAGAGAAGAGCGCAAAAGTCATGAGCGAATACGCCGCTCGCAGCGCGAAGTCCGGTGCCGCCATGCCCTCCGACGAGTTGGGGCTCGGCAAGGCCTTCATGGAACTCGCCGCGCAGATGCTTTCCAATCCGACCCGGCTGGCCGAGTCGAACATGAACCTGTGGTGGAACTACATGAACCTGTGGCAGGGCTCGATGCTGCGAATGATGGGCGGTCAGGTCGAGCCGGTGGCAATCCCAGCCGCCGGCGACAAGCGCTTCAAGCACGAGGACTGGCACGAGCATTTCCTCTTCGACTACATCAAGCAGAGCTACCTGATCGCCGCGAACTGGATGCACGACCAGGTCGCAGGCGTCGACGGGCTCGATCAGCACACCAAGAGGAAGGTGGACTTCTTCACGCGGCAATACATCGACGCGCTCGCGCCGTCCAATTTCGCGCTGACCAATCCGGAGGTATTTCGCGAGACCATCGCATCGGGCGGCCAGAACCTGGTCAAGGGACTGAACAACCTGCTCGCCGACATCGAGCGTGGCGGCGGGCAGCTCAAGATCTCGATGACCGACGCCAAGGCGTTCGAACTCGGCGTCAACATCGCGACCACGCCGGGCAAGGTCGTGTTCCAGAACGAGTTGATGCAGCTGATACAGTATGAACCGTCGACCAAGAAGGTGTTCAAGCGGCCGCTGCTGATCGTTCCGCCATGGATCAACAAGTACTACATCCTGGATCTGCGCGAAAAGAACTCGTTCCTGCGCTGGGCAACGGCCGAGGGCATGACCGTTTTCGTGATTTCCTGGGTAAACCCGGACGCCAAGCTGGCGCACAAGAATTTCGAGGATTACCTGACTGAAGGCACGCTCGCCGCGCTCGACGCCGTGCGGGACGCGACCGGCGAAGAGGACGTCAACGCCATCGGCTATTGCCTCGGCGGATCGCTGCTTGCCGCGACCCTCGGCTACCTCGCAGCAAAGAAACAGAAGCGCATCGCCAGCGCCACCTACATGGCCTCGCTGATCGACTTCACCGCGGCCGGGGAACTCGAGGTATTCATCGACGAAGCACAGGTGGCGTCGCTCGAAAGGAAGATGAATGAGCGCGGCTACCTCGAAGGCGGCGAGATGGCGACCACCTTCAACATGCTGCGCGCCAACGATCTCATCTGGTCGTTCGTGATCAACAACTACCTGCTTGGTCGTGACCCCTTCCCGTTCGACCTTCTGCACTGGAACTGCGACTCGACCCGCATGCCGGCCGCAATGCACAGCTACTACCTGCGCAACATGTACATGAAGAACCTGCTGCGCGAGCCGGGCGGGCTCACGCTCGCCGGTACGAAAATCGACCTGTCCAAGGTCACCATTCCCCAATATTTCGTGTCGGCGATCGAGGACCACATCGCACCGTGGAAAACCACCTATGCCGGCCCGACGACCATGCGCGGCAAGACGCGTTTCGTGCTGTCCGGGTCCGGACACATTGCCGGAATGATCAATCCGCCGGTCGCCAACAAGTACGGATACTGGACCAACGACAAGCTGCCCGAGTCGCCGGAGGAATGGTTCGAGGGCACCCGCCAGCACGAAGGATCGTGGTGGGGCGACTGGCGCAAATGGGTGGCGCCGAACCTCGGACGCGAAGTCGCGCCGCGCGTTCCCGGCAAGGGCAAGCTCAAGGTCATCGAAGCCGCTCCGGGCAGCTACGCGCGCGTCCGGGCAGACGGGCGCTGAACGACGCCACGCCGTTACGTTGCAGCCTCCTGACGCGCGCCGTCAGCGCGTGCGGGTCAGATTTTCGGTCGACGTCTTCGCTTCGGCAGCCGGTACCGGCTTGTCCGCGTTGGCGGGCTTGCCGGCCGCCGCGGGCGGCGGGGCCGACGATCGTGCGGCACCTGGCGCGGGCGGGGTACCTGGCGCGCCCCCGGGAGTCGCAGCGGCAGATCGGGGTACTGGCGCGGGCACGGGCGGCGCCCCTGCCTGCGACCGGGAGCCCCGCTGCGCGTTCTGGGGAGGCTGAACGGACATTGCTTCCGGCCGCGGCGAACTGCCGGTCACGGTAGGGGCCGGCGCGACTTGCCTTGAGCCACCCGACGCACCGATCGGCGCCGGTGGCACCGTGGCCATACCTGCGCTTGACCGCGTCCCCGATTCGCGCGGCTGGCTGGCGCGGACACCGCCAGGCGCTGTTGAGGGCGGCGCGACGCCGCCATAGGTCGACGCGGGCGGACTCGCCGGCGGGGTGGTCGGCGACTGCCGCTGGCGCGCTACGGACGATGCGCCGCCCGATGGCGCCGGCGATGCCGAAATCGAAGCCCGGGCGGGCGTCGCCGGCGGCGGTTGCACGGATGAAACACCCCCGGGCGTCGATGTCCTGGCGCGCGACGCCGGCGGCACGGCGACCGCCGCCGCTCCGCCCGGCAGATTCACCGGACGGGCATCGGTTCGATAGAAAGTGGATGCCGGAGGCGGCGCACCGTCCCCGACGCGTCGGACGGGGATGCGGCCGGGTTCGGCACGGACCAGCGGCGCGGCAGTCAGGACCGGCGCGCTGGCCGCCTGAGCCGTCGGGACGACGACCAGATTGCCCTGCACCGGTCGGCGCGATGCAAACGCCGCACCAGACATCGCACTCACGCCCCCGGGCATCGAGGCATTGATGTAACGAGGCGGCGGCGCGGTCGGGCGCACCTGGACCGTGACCGCGTAGGGCCGGTTATAGCGCTCCCAGCAGCCGTGCGAACAGCGGTTCCACCAGGGCCGGTACGGCTCACCCCAGGCCAGCGGCACCCAACCGTAGACCGGTGCGCCAGCGCTGATCGAAATCCCCCAGCCGGGGCCACCGGTCCAGCCAACCAACGCCGGGGCCCATAGCGGGCGGGCGACATAGGCTCCCGGACACCAGCCCCAGCGCCCACGGATATAGGCCCAGCGCCCGTAATGGAACGGCGCATAGCCCCAGGGGGCGTGGTCCACCCACGTTGCGCCCCAGCCGCCGACCTCGGCCCAGTAGCCGTTGCGATAGGGAGCCCAGTCGGGCGTGACGTCGTTCGGATACCAGACCGCACCGTACTGCGGCGTCTGCGCCCAGGTCCCGTAGGCATCGAGATCGGCCGCGCCGACCATCTGCGGCGACACATAGTTGCCGGCTTGGGCACGGCCATAGCGGCGGTCGCGGTTGGCGACCCAGGCGTCGAAACCATCGGTGCCGATGCCGTTGCGGACGTCGGCAAATCTCGGTTCCGCACCCTCGATGGCGGCGGTCTGCCCCGGCAGCACCTGCTGCAGCGCCGCCACGGTCTGGATATTGGCTTCGCCCTCGCGCACCACGACCTGCGTGTATTGACGGTCTTCCGAAACGTCGAGGCTATAGAGTCCGGGACGCGTCAACACCACCTGCGCATTGGGTGTGTCGATGCGCGCGATCTCGCCGGGTTCGAGGAAGCGCAGACGAACGCTGACGCGGCCCTGCGCAACGAACAGCGCGAATTGCCGGTCATCGAGGCTGGAAAGGTGCAGGTTGGTGTTGCCGCCCAGGCGAAACTGGCCCGCACCGAAGTCGATCTCAGCCCGACCGTCATTGCCGACCCAGAGGTTGTCACCGCCGGCGATCGGATAGTTGAGTCCGATCGGCGACCACGCGTCAGGCGCGTCCTGCGGCGCCAGGAAAAGTTCACCCGCCAGTTCCGCGACGCGCCCGACACGACCCGGCAGGTCGTCGGCCGCGCGAACCGGCGGCGCCCAGGCGAACACCATCATGGCCAGCACGAGCATTCCCGACGCCATCCACCGCAGGACTTCGCCTGCCGGCAAGGCCACGACGGCACCGGACGCACCGCGCCGGATACGTCCAGGTTCTCTGGTCATAAGGTGATTCCTCCGCACAGGAGTGAGACAACGCGTCGACCCGATCGTTCGTTGACCGCAGGACCATGCCAAGTGCCGCATCTGGACTAGAATACGATGTGAATCTCGTCCTCGACGGCAATGCCATGCCGCCAACCAGTCATCGTACAACCAGAACGAGGAGATGCCATGATGCGCATTTTTCGTCCGACCATGGTCGCCAGCGCGATTGCGCTCGCCATGTCCGCCGGCACCGCGTCCGCGCAGTTCAGCAATACCTATTTTTTTGGTGACAGCCTTTCCGACTCGGGCAACTACGTTTCCAAGAACGTCCTGCCCCCCGGTACCGGCAAGTTCACCACCAACCCGGGGCCGATGTGGACGGAAGTGTTTGCGTCCCGATTCGGTTTTTCGGCGACGCCATCCACGCAGGGTGGTACCAACAACGCCTGGGGCGGTGCGCGAATCACTTCGCTGCCCGGCGTGGTCGATTCTCCGTTGAGTCCGATGGATGCAGTGCCTGTTGCGACCCAGGTGCAGCAATTCCTCGCCAAGGGTCCGCTCGACCGCAACGCGCTGTATTCGATCCAGGGCGGCGGCAACGATTTCTTCTTCCAGTTCGGCTTGCTGCTGGCTGGCCTGCAGACGCCTGCCGGCGTGCAGGCGGCGCTGGCGCAGGCCGCAACGGAACTCGGCGCGCAAGCGGCTCTCCTCAAGAGCTCCGGCGCGAACTATGTCATCGTCTGGGGTGTGCCCGATATCGGGACCTCGCTCAGCGGAAAGGCGACCGGACAGGGCCCAACGCTGACGGCGCTCTCCGGTCTGTACAACCAGACGCTCTGGGGCACGCTGGATACGCTTGGTGTCCAGGCGATCCGTCTCAACAGCGCCGCGTTGCAGAACGAGATCCTGGCCAACCCTGCCGCGTTCGGAATCGCCAATGTGACCGCCATTGCCTGCACGACGCCATCGAACGTGACCGTCGCCACGTGCAGTGCATCGACGCTCGTCTCGCCCAGCGCGCCCTCGTCGTACTTCTGGGCCAACGGATCGCATCCGACCACTGCTGGCCACAATATCTTGGCGCAATACGCGGCTTCGGTCGTCGTCGCCCCACAGGAAATGGCGATCCTGGGCCAGCAGCCACTCGACGTCGAAAAGGCGAACTGGCGCACGCTCGACGGACGGATGGTTTCGTCCGCCGGCGGCAGGCCGTCGAACGGCAAGATCGAGGCCTGGGCCGCCTACGACTATGGCAACCCGGACTACTCAAGCTACCAATCCGGCGACGCAAAGGTCAACACGATTGCCGTCGGCGCCGACATGAAGGTATCCGACCGCATGCTGATGGGACTGCAGTTCGCGTATTCGGAAAGCAAGGGCGACTACGGCACGCTTTCCTCGAAGCTGCGCGAGCCGATGGGAACCTTTTACCTCGGCTATGGCGAGGGACCGTGGTACTTCGGCGCGACGATCGGCGTGGGTAGCCTCGACTATTCGACGAATCGCAACATCACGCTGGGCAATGCGGTACGAACCGAATCCGGCGACACCAGCGGTTGGCAAACGGTGTACCGGTTGCTCGGCGGCTATTGGTTCACCTACCAGAACTGGGTGCACGGGCCGACGATCAAGCTCACCTATCAGGATCTGCGTGTCCGCCAGTTCAGCGAGAATGGCAGCAACAGCACGACGATGACCTTTGGACAGCAGAACGTGGACGCGTTCCAGAGCAGCATCGGCTGGCAGGCGTCCGGGCGGCTCGGCGCATTCAGGCCGTTCGGCCGGGTCACCTGGGAATACGATGACTCCGATACGCGCAACGTGACGGCCAGCGTCTACGGCACGGGCTCGGGCAGTTTCAGCGTGCCCTCGTACCAGCCGAGCAACAACTACGCGCTGTTCAATCTTGGCGCGTCGACGGAATTCGGCAAGGCCATCGGCTTCCTGTCGGGTTCCGCGAGCGCAGGCAAGAACGATGGCGAGACCTGGGCGGTCACACTGGGCTTGCGCGTACCCCTCTGACGCTGCGGTCCTTCGAAGCACAACAAAAAGCCGCCGGCTACGGCGGCTTTTCTTCGGCCTGTGCTTCGCCGCGCGACCGCCCCTCGGCTGCGGGCGGAGCACCGCTTTCGTCCGCTAGGACTTGGGCCGTTCTGCCCGTGCCTTGGCAACCAACTGATCCAGCGCCGCCCCGATTCCCGCATGGCCGCCGTCGACCCGGTCCGATCCGGTGACGAACTTGCCGTCGACAATCAACGTGGGCACCGACTGGATGTTGTAGACGCCGGCAAGCTGCTTGGCCCGATTGACCTTGCCGACGATGGCAAAGGAGCCGAACAGATCCTCGACCTTCTTGCGGTCAAGGCCCTTGCTCGCCGCCCAGTCGAAGAAATCCTTGGCGTTGTAGAGCGGCACGCCGTTCTTGTGCAACGCCACGAAGTACTCCGGCGAAAGCTTCTCTTCCTCGCCGAGTGCGTCCAGCGTGTAGTAGGCGCGGGCCATGTTCTCCCAGCGCGGCTGGAACATCACCGGAATCCGGCGAAACTGGACATCTGCCGGCTTCTTCTTCAGCCAGGCCTGCAGGTGTGGTTCAAGTTCACCGCAATGCGGGCAGCCATAGGAGAAAAATTCGATGACCTCGATGCTCTTGCCAGACTCGGGCGGCTGCGGACTCTTGAGACGCGTGTAGTTCTTGCCTTCGACCATGCCCTGCGCGGACACCGTGGCCGCCAACGCCAATCCCAGGCCAGCGATGGCGATACGGAAGAAAAAATTGCGTCGATTGCATGCGGAAACAAGATTCATGCGTACTCCTGTTGATGATGGCGTGCCCACCTGCACCGGAGGCGTCTGCGTATGTTGGTCACTTCGGACCGGCAGCAAGTTCCGCCGAGCGTATCCTGGACAATCAGTTCTTGATCACGGCCACGTCGAAACCGTTCTTGACCAGATCGCCCCGGACACGATTGAGTTCATCGGTATTGTCGAACGGACCGAGACGCACCCGGTAACGTACCGCCTTGTCCGGCATGGTTCCGGGCAGGACGCTCGCCTGCCAACCTGAAAATGCCAGTCGCGCCTTCAGATTCTCCGCGTCCGCCTCCGACGCGAACGAGCCGGCCTGCAGCCAAAAGCGTTCGTTAGCCTTGGTCGCGGGTTCGGACTCCGCGACTTTGGCGACTTTCTCCGGCGGCGGCGCCTTCTCCGGAGTGCGTGCCGCCGCTGCCGTTTTTTCCACCGTCTTGTCCGCCGTCTTGTCTGGTGGCTTGTCCCCGCCGCGCTCCTTGGCTTGTTCCACTACCGCCCGGTCAGGCGCCTTTTTCTCCGCCTGGCCTTTGGACTCCGGCGCACCGCGCAGGATATCGTAGAACTCGAATCGCGGCTTTTCGTTCCCGGATTCCGATTTCGCGACCTTTCCGGTATCGCGGGCGGGTTCGCGCGCATCCCGTGACACCGCCGGCGGCGCGAACGACGTCGGAGAACGCATCAGGTAGTACGCGACACCGGCTGCAAGTCCCAGGCCGAGCACCAGCCCGATGAAAATTCCGATCAACGTGCCACCGGCGCCACTTTTTCGTGGCGCGCGCCTGCGCGCATGGGTCTTCGGCGACTGGGATTTTTCCTGGCGTGCCATATTCTCGCGATCGATTCAGCGTCTGCCCGGACCCGGGTTCCACGACTGCGCCGGGCGTCGGATTCGCATTACATTTCCTCGGGTGCGCCGATGCCAAGCACCGCGAGCCCGTTTTTCAGCACCTGTCCGGCCGCAACTGCCAGCGCAAGCCGCGCGCGCCGCAGCAGCAAGTCGTCGACCAGGAACCGCTCCGCATTATAGTAACTGTGAAATTCCTGGGCGAGATTCCTGAGATAGGCGGTGACCTGGTGCGGCGCGAAATCCCGCGCGGCCGCCGCAAGTTCCAGCGGGAAGTCCTCGATCCGGCGCAGCAGCGCCTGTTCGTAGGGGCTACCCAGCGACGAAACATCCGCGTCCCGCAGTTCGGCTGCCGCGCTCGCGGCTGCGATCCCTGCCTGGCGCAGCACCGAGCACATCCGCGCGTGCGCATACTGGACATAGTAGACGGGATTATCGTCGGATTGCGAACGTGCAAGATCGATGTCGAACACGAATTCGCTGTCGGCCTTGCGCGACACCAGGAAGTAGCGCACCGCATCACGACCGGCCTCGTCGATCAGGTCGCGCACGGTCACATAGCTGCCGGCGCGCTTGCTGATCTTGACTTCCTCGCCACCGCGCATCACGGTGACCATCTTGTGCAGCACGTAGTCCGGATAGCCGGGCGGAATGTTCATTTCCATCGCCTGCAGCCCGGCACGCACGCGCGTGACCGTGCTGTGATGATCCCCGCCCTGCACGTTGATGACCTTCGGGAAGCCCCGCTCCCACTTGGTGACGTGATAGGCGACATCAGGGACGAAATAGGTGTACGCGCCGTCGGTCTTGCGCATGACCCGATCCTTGTCGTCGCCATAGTCGGTGGTACGCAGCCAGAGGGCGCCGTCCTGCTCGTAGGTCTTGCCGGACGCTACCAGCCTCGCCACGGTCGCCTCGACCCGGCCATCGGAATACAGCGAACTCTCGAGGTAGTAGTTGTCGAAGCGCACGCCGAACGCCGCCAGATCGCGATCCTGCTCGTCCCGCAGTTCGGCGACGGCAAACCGCCGCACCGACTCGATATCCGACAGATCGTGTCCGACCTGGTCGAGGTAGCGCGCCGCGATCTCGCGGATGTACTCGCCGCGGTAGCCGTCCTCGGGGAACTCGCCGGACTCGCCGAGAATCTCCTTTGCGCGCGCGCGCACCGAGATCGCGAGATTCTGGATCTGCTGCCCGGCGTCGTTGTAGTAGTACTCGCGGGTCACCGCGCAGCCCTGCGACTCAAGCAGGCTGGCGATCGCGTCGCCAAGCGCCGCCTGCCGGCCATGTCCGACATGCAGCGGTCCGGTAGGGTTGGCCGAAACGAACTCGACCATCACGCGCCGTCCGGCGCCGTCGTCCGAGCGGCCGTAGGTGTCGCCCTGCGCCAGGATGCGGGGGACAATCGCCTGCCGCGCCGCCGGGGTCAGGAACAGATTGATGAACCCGGCACCGGCGATCTCGACGCGTTCGATCAGCGTCGAGGCGGGCAGCGCCTCGACCAGTGCCTGCGCCAGGTCACGCGGCTTGCGCCGTGCCGGCTTGGCGAGCGCCATCGCGATGTTCGACGCATAGTCGCCGTGTGCCGCCTGCTTGGTGCGCTCGAGGCCGACAGGCACGCCCGCGTGTTCCGGCGCCGTCGCCGCGACGGCGGCGGCCAGCGTCTGTTCGAGCTTCGTCTTCAGGTCGGGGTCGGAGTTGGCTGCCAAGTTGGGCTTCCGCGATGGCGGTGGAGGGCTTTCTCCGTCGCCTTCGACATAAGCGGTCGATTATAGCCGGACGGGGTCAGCCGAATCCTGCGGGATCGACGTCCAGCGCCCAGCGCACCCGGCGACCACGCCTCGCTGCCAGCACGGCGCGCCATTCGCCTAGAAAGCGCTGCAGCGATGCGCGGCGCAGACTCTGAACGACCAATTGGCCGCGCTCGAGCCCGGCGCGGCGCGCGAGCAGCGCGGGCACCGGCGAGAAGACTTCGATGTCCGGATGAGCGTCGCGGGTCAGCGCCACGGCATCCGCATGCGCATCGGTAAGAAAGCGATCGACATCGGCCCGGGCATGCGCGTCGGCGACGAGCAGCGCCACATGCGAGAACGGAGGCAGTTGCGCCGCCTCTCGCTCGGCGAGCAGTTCTTCCGCAAATCGGCCATAGTCGTGCGCGCGCAGCGCCACGTAGACCGGATGATCGGGAAAGTCGGTTTGCACGATTACTTCACCGGGGAGGCCGGCGCGGCCGGCACGGCCGGCCACCTGCACCAGCAGCGCCGCCAGGCGTTCGGTGGCGCGGAAATCGGCGCTGTACAGCGCGTTGTCGGCGCCGAGCACACCCACCAGCGTGAGGCGGGGAAAGTCGTGTCCCTTGGCCAGCATCTGCGTCCCTACAAGGATGTCGAGCGTGCTGGCCCCGACACGGTCGCGCACCGCCGCGAACGCCCCTTTGTTCCGGGTCGTGTCGCGGTCGACGCGGGCAATTCTCGCCGCCGGGAAGGCGTCGGCCAACGCGGCCTCGAGGCGCTGCGTGCCGAAGCCCAGTGGCAGCAGGTCGACGTTGCCGCAGGACGGGCAGGCCGGCGGCAGGCGCTCGACATGACCGCAGTGGTGGCAGCGCAGCGAAACCGGCGTCCGGTGTGCGGTGAGGCGGACGCTGCAACGCGGGCAGGCAGCTTCCCAGCGACACGACGCGCAGACCAGCGACGGCGCAAAGCCACGGCGGTTGACGAAGACAAGCGACTGTTCGCCGCGGGCCAGGCGTGCCGCAATCGCCTCGCGCATCGATTCGCCGATGCCTTCGAGTTCACGTGTGGCGCGATTTCCGGTCAGGACCACATGCGGCAGCGACGCCCGGACATCGGCCCGCTCCGGCAGGACAAGCCGCCGGTAGCGTCCATCGCGGGCGTGAAGCCAGCTCTCCAGCGACGGCGTCGCGCTGCCCAGCACCACCGGAATGCCCCGCCGGCGAGCCCGCCAGACTGCGGCGTCGCGAGCGTGGTAGCGCACTGCGTCCTGCTGCTTGTACGATGCATCGTGCTCCTCGTCGACCACGATGAGGCGTAGCGCCGGCAACGGCGCGAACACCGACAGGCGTGTACCGAGGACCAGTCGTGCCGCACCCGACGCCGCGGCCGCCCAGTACGCGCGGCGTTCGCCACCGGCAAGACCGCTGTGCAGAACAGCGATCCCCGCATCCGGCAGGGCGGCGGCAATGCGCCCGCCCAGTTGCGGCGTCAGATTGATCTCGGGTACGAGCAGCAGGACCTGCCCTCCATCCGCAATCACGCGGTCGGCCGCGGCGAGATAGACGTCGGTCTTGCCGCTGCCGGTGACTCCGTGCAGCAGCAGGGGCACGAATTGGCCCAGACTCGCAGTGATCGTCTCCAGCGCCGCGTCCTGCGCCAGCGTCAGTCGGTGCCTCTGCGCCTCCGGGTTGCACGAAGGCAACACTTTCGGGCCGACGAATCCGGCGTCGCGCCAACCGCGTACCGTACGCTTCAGGTGCGGCGGCAGCGCGGTGAATTCGGCGGCCGCAAGTTCGCCCTCCGCGTCGAGCATGCGCTCGAACACCGCCCGCGCGGACGGGGCGCGGACGAGTGCAGCGGGCAGCGCCTCGCGACCTGCGGGTGTCAGGGCGAGAGCCGGCGTCTCGATGCGCCGTGACCGGCCTGCGGCACCCATTGGCGGCACCGCCAACGCCAGCGCCATTCCAACGGGTTCATGATAATAGGCGGCGACAAACGCAGCGAGATCGAGAACATCCTCCGGGACCCGGGCCGCGTCGATCACCGAGCCGATCGACTGCAGTTCGCAGATCGGCAGTGCCGACCCTTCCCCGATCTCGGTCACCACTCCTACGCACCGGCGCTTGGCCAGCCGCACCTGCACCACGCTGCCGCGCGCGACGTCCAGGCCATCGGGCACCCAGTAGTCGAATGTAGTGTGCGCAGCAACCGGCAGAGCGACACGCGCTACCGGCACGGGCGACCCCGGACGGCGGCGGAATCGGCGCCTGCAAGCAATGTTGTAGTGTTCGAAGTCTTCATGGCTCGCTACAGCTTCTGCACTCAAGTCACTAATTTGTAACGGTCGACGGGTTTACTCACAAACGCTGTGGATAACTTTGTGCGTAATTGCCGCCGTCGATGCAGCCATTATGACGCGGGCAAAATGGCCACAACCATTCGGCGCCAAATTCACAAATTTTTTGTTTTTATAATCATGAGGTTGCCGACCTCGTCCCAGAGACGTCCCGGTCCGCGCCGCAGCGTGCCGGCGCAACTTGGAATTTGTGCATAACTGGCGTCGGGAAAACGCCTTTCGCGCGCTTGTCAAGGGTCCGCAAACCCAGTGCCGGCGCGGCTTTCCGCCATTTCCCCTGGCGAGAACGGCGAATCTGCCGAGACGTCAGCTCCGGCGGGAGGCATCGTGGACGGCCTCCACCAGTGCCGCGACGTTCTCGGGTGGCGTGCCCGGCACGATGCCGTGGCCGAGGTTGAAAATGTGCCCCGGCGCCGGACCGGCAGCCGAAACGATGGCGCGAGCCTCGCGGGCTACGGTCTGCGGATCGGTGAGCAGCACCAGCGGGTCGAGGTTGCCTTGCAGCGCGACGCGGTCGCCGACCGCCGCGCGTGCGGCCGCTATATCGACTGTCCAGTCGAGGCCAACACCCATGGCGCCGCATGCGGCGATTTCCGGCAGCCACGCGCCGCCGCCCTTGGTGAATACGATGGACGGCATCGATCCGCCATTCGGTGCCGGCGCCAGCCGGGCGAGAATGTCGCGCATCGGTCCCAGCGAAAAACGCCGGTATGCCACGCTGCTGAGCAGTCCGCCCCAGGTGTCGAAGATCATCACCGCGTCCACGCCTGCGGCGATCTGCTGATTCAGGTATTCGGCAACGGCGCGAGCATTCAGCGCCACCAGCCGTTCGAGCAGGTCCGGGCGCTGATAGGCCATCCTGCGCACCGTGGCGAAGTCGGCGCTTCCGCCACCCTCGATCATGTAGCAGGCCAGCGTGAACGGACTGCCGGCGAAACCGATCAGCGGCACACGCTCCGCGAGTCCGCGCTTGATTTCGCGGACCGCGTCGAACACATAGGCGAGTTTCGCCATGTCGGGTACTGCGAGCGCGGCAACCGCAGCCTCGTCGCGCACGGTGCGCGCAAAGCGCGGTCCCTCCCCCTCTGCGAAGGAAAGGCCGAGGCCCATCGCATCGGGTATGGTCAGGATGTCGGAGAACAGGATCGCCGCGTCCAGCGGATATCGGTCGAGCGGTTGCAGCGTCACTTCCGCAGCCAGCGACGGATTGGTGGCAAGTCCCATGAAGCTGCCGGCCTTCGCCCGGGTCGCCATGTATTCGGGCAGATAGCGGCCGGCCTGGCGCATCAGCCATACGGGCGTATGCGGCGTCGGCTGGCGGCGCAGTGCGCGCAGGAAAGTGTCGTTCTTCATGGTGTACGCCTGTTGCGGCAAACGTGTTGCCTCGGCGAGCGGTCGATCGCCCGGTTGGTCAGCGGTGGAGCAACCTCGTCGCCCGCCTTCCGCGTCGTCTGCGAGTCACGCAGCGAAGACCCGCACGTCCGCCAGCGGGCAATGGCCGCGCCGCGTGTCAACGCGGCAGCGCCGAGGACCCCATCAGGAATCCGTCGACGGCGCGCGCCGCCTGGCGGCCCTCGCGAATCGCCCACACGACCAGCGACTGTCCACGCCGCATGTCGCCGGCGGCGAAGACTTTCGCCACCGAAGTCCGGTAGTCGTCGGTATCGGCCTTGGCGTTGGAGCGCGCGTCGCGCTCGACGCCGAACGCCTCCAGCATCCCCGCCTGTACCGGGCCGACAAAGCCCATGGCAAGCAGCACGAGGTCGGTCTTGATCTCAAACTCGCTGCCCGGCAGTTCGACCATCTTCATCGGTCCGTTGCCGTCGCGCCGCCATTCGACGCGTGCCGCGACCAGCTTCTCGACCTTGCCGTTGCGGCCCTCGAAGCGCTTGGTGGCCACCGACCAATCGCGCTCGCAGCCTTCCTCGTGCGAGGACGACGTACGCAGCTTGATTGGCCAGTTGGGCCAAACCAGCGGCTTGTTCTCGACGTCCGGCGGTTGTGGAAGCAGCTCGAACTGGGTGATCGATGCCGCGCCGTGCCGATTGGAGGTGCCCACGCAGTCCGAACCCGTGTCTCCGCCGCCGATAACGACCACGTGCCTGCCGGTTGCCTTGATCTGTCCCGAGACCGCATCGCCGGCGACGACCTTGTTCTGCTGCGGCAGGAACTCCATCGCGAAATGCACGCCGTCCAGATCCCTGCCGGGTACCGGCAGGTCGCGCGGCGCCTCCGCTCCGCCCGTCAGCACGACTGCGTCGAACTCGGCGACGAGCCGCGCCGCGGCGATGTCCTTGCCGACATCGGTCTTGGGACGGAATTCCACGCCCTCGAGCGACATTTGCGCCATGCGCCGGTCGATCAGGTGCTTTTCCATCTTGAAATCTGGAATGCCATAACGCAGCAGGCCGCCGATGCGGTCGGCCTTCTCGAACACGACAACCACATGGCCGGCGCGGGCGAGTTGCTGCGCGCAGGCGAGTCCCGCCGGACCGGAGCCGACCACTGCCACGCGGCGCCCGGTCTTCCGCGCCGGCGGCAGCGGCACCACCCAGCCCTCATCCCAGCCGCGATCGATGATGAAATGCTCGATCGACTTGATTCCGACCGGATCGTTGTTGATGTTGAGCGTGCACGCCGCCTCGCAGGGCGCCGGACAGACACGGCCGGTGAATTCCGGAAAATTGTTGGTCGTGTGCAGCACCTCCAGCGCGCGTTGCCACTGGTGTCGGTACACGAGATCGTTCCAGTCGGGAATGATGTTGTGAACCGGACAGCCGCTCTGGCAGAACGGAATGCCGCAGTCCATGCAACGCGCCCCCTGCGTCGCGGCCGAATCGTCGGACAGCGCCAGGGTGAATTCGCGGTAGTGGCGCACCCGCTCGTTGGCCGGCTCCGCCGCCTCCTGGATGCGCTGCAGCTCGAGGAATCCCGTGATTTTTCCCATGATCGCTATGCCGCCTCGCGTTGCCTGGACGCAGCCGCCGGCTTCTGCGCGCCCTTGGTGGCATGCATCTCGGTCAGTGCGCGCCGGTATTCGTGCGGGAACACCTTGACGAAACGCGACCGCGCCTTGTCCCAGTCGTCGAGCAGTGCCAATGCCACGGTGCTGCCGGTGAAGCGCAGATGACGCTCGACCAGCGAGCGTAACAACGGCTCGTCCGCCTGATTGCGGTGCCTTGCACGGCCCTTTCCGGCTGCGGCAAGTTCATTTTCCGCCTCCGTCTGCTCCGCTTCGGTCAGCACCGGTTCGAGCGCAACCATCGCCGCGTTGCAGTGCGAGGCAAAGCTGCCGTCTGCGTCGTAGACGAAGGCGATGCCTCCGCTCATGCCGGCGGCGAAATTGCGCCCGGTGCCGCCGAGCACGGCGACGGTACCTCCGGTCATGTACTCGCAGCCGTGATCGCCCGTCCCTTCGATCACCGCCGTGCCACCGGAATTGCGCACGCAGAAGCGTTCGCCGGCGACGCCGCGGAAATAGGCCTCGCCGGCGATCGCGCCATACATCACCGTATTGCCGATGACGATGTTCTCTTCAGGCTTGGCGGGACAAGCGGGGTCGGGATAGACGACGATGCGCCCGCCCGACAAACCCTTGCCGACGTAGTCGTTGGTCGCGCCCTTGAGCTCGAAGGTGATGCCCCGGGCGAGAAAGGCGCCGAAGCTCTGCCCGGCAATGCCCTCGAACTCCACGTGGATCGTATCCTCGGGCAGGCCCTCGTGGCCGTATTTGCGCGCAACGGCGCCGGAGAGCATTGCGCCGACCGAGCGGTTCAGGTTGCGGATGCGCTGCGTCAGGCGCACCGGCTGCTGCCGGTCGATGGCCGGCTGCGCGGCCTCGATCAGCGCGTGGTCGAGCGCACGATCGAGGCCGTGGTCCTGCGCTTCCTTCTGCGATCGGGCAACTTCGGCCGGCATGTCCGGCTGAAAGAACACACGCGAGAAGTCCAGGCCCTGCGCCTTCCAGTGCTCGATGCCCACGCGCTTGTCCAGCAGATCCGACCGGCCGATCATCTCGTCGAAGGAGCGAAAGCCCAGCTCGGCCATCAGCGCACGCACTTCCTCGGCAACAAAAAAGAAGAAATTGACGACATGCTCGGGCTGCCCGCTGAATTTCCGCCGCAGCACCGGATCCTGCGTCGCCACGCCTACCGGGCAGGTGTTCAGATGACACTTGCGCATCATGATGCAGCCGGCGGCGACCAGCGGCGCGGTGGCAAAGCCGAACTCGTCGGCCCCCAGCATCGCGCCGATGACAACGTCGCGTCCGGTCTTCATCTGTCCATCGACCTGCACGACGATGCGCCCGCGCAGGCGATTCAACACCAGCGTTTGCTGCGTCTCGGCCAGGCCCAGTTCCCACGGCGTGCCGGCGTGCTTGATCGACGACACGGGGGACGCGCCGGTGCCGCCGTCGTGACCGGCGATGGTCACGTGATCGGACTTGGCTTTGGCCACGCCCGCGGCGACTGTACCCACCCCGACTTCGGAGACCAGCTTGACCGAGATTGACGCCCTCGGATTGGCGTTCTTGAGATCGTGGATCAGCTGAGCCAGATCCTCGATCGAGTAGATATCGTGATGCGGCGGCGGCGAAATCAGGCCCACGCCCGGCACCGAGTAGCGCAGCTTGGCGATGTACTGGGACACCTTGTGTCCCGGCAACTGACCGCCTTCGCCTGGCTTGGCACCCTGCGCCATCTTGATCTGGATCTGGTCCGCCGACGCCAAGTATTCCGCGGTGACACCGAAGCGGCCCGACGCGACCTGCTTGATCTTCGAACGCAGGCTGTCACCCGGCTGGAGTGCAATGTCGCGCTCGACGTGCTCGTGTCCGATCACCGATGCGAGCGTGTCGCCGGCGACGATGCCGCTCGCACCGGTGCGCAATTCATTCCGGTAACGCGCCTCATCCTCGCCGCCCTCGCCGGTGTTCGACTTGCCGCCGATGCGGTTCATGGCGATCGCAAGCGTAGTGTGCGCCTCGGTGGAAATCGAACCCAGGCTCATCGCGCCGGTCGCGAAGCGACGAACGATCGCTGCTGCAGGCTCGACGTCCTCGAGCGGCACCGGCGCGCGTCCCGCCTTGCGGAATTCGAACAGCCCGCGAAAAGTCTTCAGCTCGCGGCTCTGCTCGTTGATGAGCCTGGCGTAATCGGCATAGGTGGCGGCGCTTCCCGAACGCGTGGCGTGCTGGAGCTTGGCGATCGACTCCGGCGTCCACATGTGTGCCTCGCCGCGAATCCGGTACATGTACTCGCCACCTGCGTCCAGCATGTCGGCCAGCAGCGGATCGGCGCCGAAAGCGAGCGCATGCTGACGCACCGTTTCCTCGGCGACCTTGAACACGCCGATGCCCTCGACATTGCTTGCCGTACCCGTGAAGTACTTGTCGACGAAGGCCCGCTTCAACCCGACCGCCTCGAAAATCTGCGCACCGCAGTACGACTGGTAGGTGGAAATGCCCATCTTGGACATTACCTTGTAGAGCCCCTTGCAAATCGCCTTGATATATCGCTTACCCGCTTCCTTCGGGTCGACCGAAGGCGTCGTCAGATGCAACTGCGCCAGCGTTTCCAGCGCGAGGTAGGGATGAATCGCCTCGGCGCCATAGCCTGCGAGCAATGCGAAGTGATGCACTTCGCGCGCCGATCCGGTCTCGACGACCAAACCGGTGGACGTGCGCAGGCCCTCCTTGACCAGGTGTTCGTGCACGGCCGCTGTGGCAAGCAGCGCGGGAATCGGCATCAGCTCCGCGGAAACATCGCGGTCGGTAAGGATCAGGATGTTGAAGCCCTGCCGGATCGCATCCTCCGCGTGCGCCGCCAGGCTCGCGAGTGCGGCTTCCATGCCTTTCGCGCCCCATTCGGCCGGATAACAGATGTCCAGCTCGATCGACCGGAACGCACCGCCGGAGAACAGTTCGACATGGCGGATCTTCTCCATGTTGTCCGGGGTCAGGATCGGCTGCTGCGCCTCGAGCCGCATCGGCGGTTCGGTCGTGTCGATGCCGAGCAGATTCGGCCGCGGACCAACGAACGACACCAGCGACATCACCAATTCCTCGCGAATCGGATCGATGGGCGGATTCGTGACTTGCGCGAACAATTGCTTGAAGTAGTTGTAGAACACCTTCGGCCGGTCCGACAGCACCGGCAATGCCGCGTCGTTGCCCATGGAACCCAACGGCTCCTCGCCCGTTTCGGCCATCGGCGTCAACAACAGTCTGACGTCCTCCTGCGTGTAGCCGAACGCCTGCTGGCGATCGAGCAGCGGCACGTCGGAGCCGACAACAGGCGCAGGCTCGGGCATCTCCTCGAGACAGAGCCGGCTGCTGCGCAGCCATTCGCGATACGGCTTCTGCGTGGCCAGCGTGTGCTTCAGTTCGTCGTCGCCGACGATGCGGCCCTGCTCCAGGTCGACGAGCAGCATCTTGCCCGGCTGCAGCCGCCATTTCCGTACGATCTTTCGCTCGGGAATGTCAAGAACGCCAACTTCGGACGCCATTACGACAAAATCATCGTCGGTGACCACGAAACGCGCCGGACGCAGGCCGTTGCGGTCGAGCGTTGCACCGATCTGGCGACCGTCGGTGAATGCCATCGCCGCGGGACCATCCCAGGGCTCCATCAGCGCCGCGTGATACTCGTAAAACGCGCGCCGATCCTCATCCATCAGCGGATTGCCGGCCCAGGCCTCCGGGATCATCATCATCATGGCGTGCGACAGCGGATACCCCCCCATCACCAGCAATTCGAGCGCGTTGTCGAAGGCCGCGGAATCGGATTGCCCGTCATAGATCAGCGGCCACAGCTTGGACAGGTCGTCGCCGAGGACCTCTGAGGCAATCGCGCCCTCGCGGGCCCGGATCCAGTTGAAATTGCCGCGCAGCGTGTTGATCTCGCCGTTGTGACTCACGTAGCGGAACGGATGCGCCAGGTCCCAGGTCGGGAATGTGTTGGTGGAAAACCGCTGGTGCACCATCGCCAGCGCCGACACCATGTTTTCGTCGGCAAGGTCGGTGTAGAACTCGCGCACTTGCCGGGCAAGCAGCATGCCCTTGTAGATGATCGTCCGCGTCGACAGCGAGACCGTGTAGAACTCCTTGCCGTGGCGCAGGTTGAGTGCCTGGACCGCGTGCCCTGCGCGCTTGCGGATCACGTACAGCTTGCGCTCGAGCGCGTTCTGGTCGATATCGCGCGCACCGCGGCCGACGAAGAACTGCCGAATGACCGGCTCGACCTCCTTGGTGTGTTCGGACAGTCCCGTGTTGTCGATCGGCACGTCGCGCCAGCCGAGCAGCACCTGGCCTTCGGCCGCAATCGCCCGCTCGATTTCCTGCTCGCAGGCGATCCGCGACGCCGGCTCCTGCGGCAGAAAAACCATCCCGACGCCGTACTGGCCGGCGGCTGGCAGCGTGATCCCGATCTTGCCGCAGGCACGGCGCAGGAAGGCATCGGGCAGCTGGATCAGAATCCCGGCACCGTCGCCCTGCAGCGGATCGGCACCGGTCGCGCCGCGGTGGGTCAGGTTTTCGAGGATCGACAGGCCGTGCTGGATGATGGCATGGCTTTTCCGGCCCTTGATTTGGGCGATGAACCCCAGTCCGCAGGCATCGTGCTCCCGCGCGGGATCGTAGAGCCCCTGAGGAGCCGGCGGCCTTGCAGAAACGTGCCTGGAATCGGTATCCACCTTAACCTCGCTGCCGATCGATGCGAATTTAGGCCTCCAGCCCCGAGAAAAGGCGACAAAGGAGGCGGCCGCGGATTTCCGGGCCGGAACAATCAATGTTACCTCCGATGCTGCATTGCGGCAATCCAAGCCGCAAAACATCGCGTCGGGCACGCAACATCGGGGCCGGAAAGAAGTGCCTCCCGGCGGGAAAGACTTGCGCCTCGCATGTACTTGGGCTTTAATCTGAACAAAGTGGCCTAGATGCTTGTTGCAACGTTTAATTCCAGCTCGGCCTGACCTCGTTTTAGGACATCATCATCGGGATTCCACCATGCTAAACAGCGTCTTCACCGCACGGCTGCAGTCTGCCCTCGCAATTTCGGGCCTTGCCGGATTGCTCGCCCTGGCCGGTTGCGGTGGAGGGAGCGGCGCTCCCAACAACCCGTATGTCCCGCCGCCGCCACAGCCGGCGCCGCTGGTGGTGCTGCCCAGCCCGCTGACCATCTACGCTGGCACGCCAGCCTCGCTGACCATCTCCGGAGGGGTCACCCCGTATCGGGTCTTGTCAGGTGACCCAGCGATATTGCCGGTGCCCGCGTCGACTTCCGACTCGGTGCTGGCCCTTTCCGCAAAGAACGTCAGCGTGATCACGCCGGTGTCGATCACCGTGCAGGACGCCGTGGGAACGGTTTCGCTTCCTGCCACCGTGAACGTCAATCCGGCGCCCCTGTCACCGTCGCTGATGTCGATCACGGCCAATCCGAATCCTGCCTGCCCATCTACTGCGAATTCGATCTGTTCGGGTGGAAGTGGCACGGCAGTGGTCCAGGTCACTGGTGTCGGCGGCGCGGGCATTCCGAATCGCCAGGTGAAATTCGACGTGGTTCAGGGCGCGTTTTCGATCCTGACGACCAACCCGGCGCAGCCCCAGGCCTCCACGCTGACGGTGATCACCGATACCGCCGGCTATGCCGTCGTTTCGCTGTTCGTGGCCGCGAACACGCCTACCCAGGTGGGGATTCTGCGGGCCACCGACGTGACCACCGGCAACCAGCTTACCGCCAACTTCACGGTGCTCCAGGTCACCACCGGCGGCGAGGTGCTGTCGGTGTTGCCCCAGGGCGTCACCACGATCAGAGGACCTTCCACCGGCGTGTGCTCCACCGGGGTCACGGTCACCAACTACATCTTCGGCGGCACGCCGCCATACCAGGTCGCCACCAATTTCCCCGGCACGGTATCGCTGGCCGGTGTACCGGTGCAGCGAAGTGGCGACGGCTTCGACACCATCACCAACGGCAGCTGTTTCATCAACCTGACCTACGTGATCACCGACGCCACTGGGCGCACCATTCCGGGCGGCGCCTATCCGACCGTCACCAACGAGCCCGGCACGACGCCGGCGCCGGCACCGGCGCCCGGCCCACTGGTTGCAACACCCGGCGCGATCGGCAAGAACAACTGCACGCCGGCGAACACCTTCCAGTTCGTGGTCACCGGTGGAGTGGCACCGTATTCGGTGGTGGTCGGGGGTACCGACAGCTCGACCTCGGTGGTGACCAGCCCGCAGACCGGCGTTGCCACAGGGCAGGCGGTCACCGTCAGCGGCATCACCTCGCCGGCCACGACCGTCATCAACGTGTTCGACTCGCAGGTGCCGCCGTCGTCCACGACGGTCAACATCGAGTGCGCCGGTTCCGGCACGCCGCCGGCGCCGGCCACCTTTACCGTGGCGCCGGGCAATTTCACCTACACGCCGGCCAGCTGCGTGAACACGACGTCGAATTTCGTGATCACCGGTGGCACACCGCCGTACAACGCGTTCTTCTCCTCGCCGCGTCCGGGGGCGACCATCTCGCCTCCGGTGATCGGCATCTCCGGCGCCGGTTTCGCCGTCACCGGACTGACCGATGGCGTGGGGCTGACCAACATCACGGTCGCGGATTCGAGCTCACCGTCGCTGTTGCGTGTCGTCACCATCGATTGCCCGTTGGCAACCGTACCGCCTTCGCCGGTTCCCGTGACTCTTTCGCCGGCGACTTACACCTATGCATCGACCTGTGTCGGGCAGACGTCGAATTTCGCGCTTACTGGGGGCACGCCGCCGTACAGCGTTGCCTTCTCGACGCCACGGCCGGGTGGGGTGATCACTCCGCCGGTGGTCGGGGCTTCCGGAAGTGGTTTCGCCATTACCGGTCTGACCGACGGCGTGGGCCAGACCAACATCACCGTCGCCGATTCGGCTGCACCTCCAGTATTGCGAATAGCCTCGGTCTTCTGCCCAATCACGCCGACAACGCCGGCGCTGCTGTCGGTTTCGCCAAGCGGTTACAACTACACGCCCTTCTCGACCTGTGTCGGAAAGACGTCGAATTTCGTGATTACCGGAGGTACGGCGCCTTACTCGGTGTTCTTCTCGACGCCGCGGCCCGGAGGGGTGATCACGCCGGCGGTGGTCTCGGCTGCGGGTCTGGGTTTCGCGGTAAGCGGCCTGACCGAGCCTGGGGTGCCCACGACAAACATCACCATCCAGGATGCGAGTACGCCGCCGCAGTTGCAAATCGCGACCATCCAATGCAATGGGTGATCAGACTTGTGCGACCAGGGCTGTCAGGCACCACGCCGCGTAGCCCATAGTAGGAAATCAAGATCGGGTGGCCCCAGTGGCCGCCCGGTTTTTTTCAGGACAAGACGTCGCGCAGGATGGCTTCCGATACGTCGGCGCGAATACGCGCCTTGCCGAGCGCATCGAGCAGAATGTAGCGGATCGCCCCGCCCGCGACCTTCTTGTCGCGCCCCATCAGCGTCATCCAGCGCTCGAATCCAAGCGTGGGCGCCTGAACCGGCAATCCTGCCTTCACCACCAGCGCGGCAAGCCGCGCAACGCCATGCGGGTCGATCGAACCCAGCCGGCGTGAAACCTCGGCGCCCAGGATCATGCCTGCGCCGACCGCTTCGCCATGCAGCCAGGTTCCATAGCCCAAGCCGGCCTCGATCGCGTGGCCGAACGTGTGCCCGAAGTTGAGCAGGGCACGTTCACCATGCTCGCGCTCATCGGCACCGACAATCTCGGCCTTGATCCGGCAACTGGCGTGTACCGCGTGGACCAGCGCTTCGGGCTCACGTCGCACCAGCCGGTCGATGTTCTCCTCCAGCCAGCCGAAAAAAGCGACGTCGCGAATGGCTCCGTATTTGATGACCTCTGCAAGTCCGGCAGCCAGTTCGCGTGGCGGAAGTGTATCGAGGCAACGCGTATCCGCCAGCACGGCCAGAGGCTGGTGGAAGGCGCCGATCATGTTCTTGCCGAGTGGATGGTTGATTCCGGTCTTGCCCCCCACCGAGGAGTCGACTTGGGCCAGCAAGGTCGTGGGAATCTGCACGAAAGGCATGCCCCGCTGGTAGACCGCGGCCGCAAAGCCGGTCAGGTCTCCGACCACGCCGCCCCCCAGAGCAATCAGCACCGTCGAGCGTTCCGCGCGCATCTGGATCAGTCGGGTCAGCAGGTCGTCAAGCGTGCCCTGGTTCTTGTGGGTTTCGCCATCCGGAATCAGCAGGCAGGTCGCTGCAATCCCCGCAGCGGCCAGGCTTGCCTGCAGTGGCGCTAGCCAGTGCGCGGCGACCGTCGCATTGGTGACCACGACCGCTCGCCCGATCGCCAGCGGCGCCAGCAGCGTTCCCGCACGCCCGACGATCCCGGCGCCGATGTGGATCGGATAGCTGCGCGCGCCGAGCGCTACGTCCAGCGTTGTGGTTTCAGTGTTCTTCATGTGGGGAATGTCGGGTTTGGAACATGCGCACGATTCTCGCCGCCTCACTGCGTTCGGCTTCGACCACATGATCGGCCACTTCGCGATACATGGTGTCGCGCTGGGCGTAGAGCTCGCGCAAACGATCCATCATATCCCCGGTCTGGAGCAGTGGCCGATTGCGGCTGTGGCGGACGCGCTCGAATACGGTGGCGGGCTCGGCATGCAGGTAGAGCACTGTTCCGTTGCGCTTGAGCAGCAGGCGGTTGGCTTGCCGCAACACGACCCCACCACCCGTGGACAGCACGATGTCGGTGAGTTCGGACAGCTCGGCGAGCGCCGCCTCCTCGCGGTCGCGAAAGCCCTCCTCACCTTCGATCTCGAATATCGTGGGTATCGAAACGCCCAGCCGGGCTTCCAGCTCGGCGTCGGCATCGACAAAACGCTTGCCCAGCCGCCGGGCGATCTGGCGGCCCAGCGTGGACTTGCCCGAGCCGGGAAGACCGACCAGAAACAAATTGCCCCGGTGCAGTGGCACCGGGGCATAGAGGTGGACAGCGGCTTCGACGCCGCCCGGGTCTTGGTTCACCGCACCGAGGTCACGGTTTCCTTGACGATGCGGGGCGTAAGGAAGATCAACAGTTCCGCCTTCTCGCTCGATTTCCCGGTCTGCTTGAACAGGTAGCCGAGGATTGGAAGGTTGCCCAGCCAAGGCACCTGCGTGACGTCGTTGCGAATCGTCTCCTCGTAGATTCCGCCGATTACCGCGGTATCTCCGTTGTTCACGAAAATCTGCGTGGCCACATTCTTGGTATCAATCGACGGAACCGAGAAGCCACCGCCAAGCTGGACGTACTGTCCAACCGAATCCTTGCGCACCTCGACGACCATGTTGATGCGACCGTCCGCAGTGATCTGCGGCGTGACATCGAGTTTGAGCACCGCCTTCTTGAACGCCACGGTCGCCGGCGAGTTGGCGGACCCGGGGGTCACGTACGGGATTTCCGTGCCCTGCTCGATCGCCGCCTTCTGGTTGTCGCCGGTCACCACCCGCGGGCTCGACACGACCTTGCCTCGGGCGTCGGCTTCGAGAGCAGTCAATTCGAGGTTGATGAGGTTGCCGCTGCCCAGGTTGATCAGCGTCAGCGCCAGTTGCCCGGCAGCGTTGGGCACCGGCAAGTTGACATTGAGCTGCGGCGAATCCGAGTAGCCGGCGGATGCCAGACCCGACGCCAGCTCGAATGGCGTCTGGGTGCGTGTCTCCCGGACGAGACGATCGCCCTCGGTCTTGACTACCGGCGTCGTCGACAGGCTGCCGCTGGAGCCGGCCGCGTACTTGCCGTTCACCAGTGTGAAGCCGGTCTGCTGGCCGAAGCGAACACCCAACTGCTGGCTGAACTTGTCGCCGGCAATGACGATGCGCGCCTCGATCAACACCTGGCGAATCGGCGTGTCGACCTGGCGGATGATCTTGCGGATCTCCTCCAACTTGGCCGCGGTGTCCTGCACGAACAGGATGTTCGAGCGCGGATCGACCATTGCTACGCCGCGCTTGCTGATGAACGAGCCCTGTCCGCCGGTCGTTGCAGTCTGGCCCGCGCCGGCGCCGAAGCGCTGTTGCTGATTGGTGGAGATGAGCCGCTCAAGATCGGCCGCCTTGATGTAATTGAGCTGGAAGGATTCGGAGATCAGTGGTTCGAGCTCGCCGATCTGCAGCGCGTTCTCGAGCTGCTGCTTCTCGCGCAGCGCCAGTTCCTCCCGCGGCGCGATGAGCACGACATTGCCATTCTTGCGCATGTCGAGCCCCTTCGTCTGCAGGATGATGTCCAGCGCCTGGTCCCAAGGGATGTCCTTCAGCCGCAGCGTAAGGCTGCCCTGCACCGTGTCGCTGGTGATGATGTTGAGTCCGGTGAAATCGGCGATCACCTGCAGCACCGCCCGCACTTCCACATTCTGGAAATTCAGCGAGAGCTTTTCGCCCTTGTAACCGCCGCGCGTGCCCTGCGTGAGCTTGTTCGGGTCCTCCTGGATCGGCTTGACCTCCAGGATGAAACGATTGTCGGTCTGGTAGGCGGAGTACTCCCAGAGGCCCTTGGGCTCGACCACCATCCGGGAGTTGCTTCCCTGGGGAAAGGTGTCCACCGTCATGACCGGCGTGCCGAAATCGGCGACATCCATCCGCCGCTCGAGGTTGCGCGGCAGCGACGTCTTGACGAAATCAACGATCAGGGTCTTGCCCTGCTGCCGGATATCGATCCCGGCCGTACTGTCAGACAGATCGACGACAATGCGGCCTTCACCATTGCGGCCGCGGCGAAAATCGACGTCACGCAGCGCGCTCTGTCCGGACCCGGCCTTGGCCTCGGCAAAGCGCTCCACCCGGTCGGCACCGGGCTTGACCGTCTCCGCATCGTTGAGCGTGACCACAACAGTATTGCCCTCGACCACCGTCTCGAAGGTTTGCGGCTTGTTTAGATTGAATACCACCCGCGTGCGGTTGCCGGACTGGATCAGATTGAGACTGCGCAGTGCCGCTTCGTCGATCGCCCGCTGGTTGGTACCGATGCCGTTGGCGGTATCGACGAAATCCAGCGCAATCCGCGGCGGGCTAAGTATGGCGAAGCTCGCCGGCGGATTCGCCGGCGGCGCCTTGAGCTGGAAGCGCACGACCGTCTTGCCGGATGCCGCCTTTGCAACCGTTACCTGCTCTATGCTGTTGGCCGCCTGCGCGAGCGATTCGCCGGCGAATGCCGTCAACAGGACTGCGGCGAGCGCGGCCGCCCAGCCCCGTCGCGCAGCTGCCGCCGTTCGGGAAGTTCGGTTGTCCGTCAACGCGCTCATCGTTTCCGCTCCTGTGACTTTGCTTCGGCCTGCTGAAGCTGCAGCGTGCTGGTCCGTTCGGCCCAGTCTCCGCCTCCATCCTGCACCAGCTCCTTCAGCTTGATTTCGCTGTCGCCGATATCCGTTACCACTCCGAAATTCTGTCCGAGATAATTACCCGATCGCACCTGGTACACGTCGCGGTCCGGCGTGCGTACCAGCGCAAACGTCGATTTGTCCCTGGCCAGCGTGCCGACCATCGATAGCGACTCCAGTGGGTAGGACTCGAGTGGCTCGCGGCGCCGTGTCAGGTCGGGCGCAAGCTTGCTCGACCCCTTGGACGGTTCGATCTTGCGCGGCTTGAAAGGATCGGGCAGGTCAAAAGCGTTATAGGCAAAGGGCTCGTAGGGCCGGATCTGCGGCAACGGGTCGAGCTTGCCGCGCGCGTTCTTTCCCTGATCGTTCATCCAGCCACGAAGGTCCTGGTGGCTCTCTCCGCCGCATGCGGACAGCATGGAAGCGGCGACGACCATCATTGGCAGCAACCGTTTCATTTCTTGCCCTTGCCCTTCTGGGCCTGGGCCTTTGCCAACGCCCGCTGCTTGGCGATTTCTTCCTCGTCCAGGTAACGGAAGGTCTTTGCCTCGGCCTGGAGCGTGAGCACGCCCTTGTCGTTCGCAATCGCGAGATTGTTGAGCGTCACGATTCGCGGCAACTGCGCGACGTCGCTCGCGAAGGCGCCCATGTCATGGTAGTTGCCGGTGATCTTGACCACGATCGGCAACTCGGCGTAGAAATCAGCCATTTTCTCCTGCACCGCCGGCCGGAAGAGTTCGAACTGCAGTCCGCGGCCCAGACCCGCCTGATTGATGTCGGTGAGCAAGGCGTCGATTTCCGAGCGGTTGGGCAACTGCTTGACCAGCGCGCCAAACGACTGCTCCACCTCGTTCAACTGTTGAACGTAAAGCTCGAAATTGATCGCCTTGGCCTTTTTTTGCGCGTACTGCTCCTTGAGTTTGCCCTCTTCGGCCTGCCGCGCTTCGAGCGTATCCCATTGCTCCTTCCAGTCCAGGAACATCCCGCCGACAATGATCGCGACAAAAATTGCTATCAGCACGACGATCTTCGGCAACAACGGCCAGTTGCCGATGTCGCGAATGTTCAGCCGTCGCAGGTCGTCGAGATTCATGCCGGCCTGCTCCGTTCAGGGGCCGCTGCTTTGGCGGGGGGCGGTGCGGCCTTGCCCGGCGCGGCCTTGGCCGGATCCGCCGGCGCCCCAGGCACCGCGTTCACCTCGTTCGGCGCCGCGCGCTTGACGTGAAATACCAACGTGAACTCGCTAATCTTGGCCTCGCGGTCCTTGGGAGCGCCCGGCGTTGGCACCAGCTTGATCTCGACCAGTTCCGGGTTGGCGATCCACGGCGAGGCGTCGATGTTGCGCATCAGCGTGGACACCCGGGCGTTCGACTGCGCGTATCCGGTCATCGTGACCTTGGTGCCGTCCTGCTTGATCGACCGCAGGTAAATGCCGTCCGGAAGCTGCCGCACGAGTTGGTCGAGCAAGTGCACTGCCTCGCTGCGATTGGCCTGCAGCGTCTCGACCACCTGTTTGCGCGAAAGCACCGCCTGGATCTGCTCGCGCAGCCGATCGATTTCCTTGATCTGCTCGTCGAGTTTGGCGATTTCGCCCTTCAACAGGGTATTGCGCGCCTTCTGGTTGTCGATCTGGGCGGCAAGGATGCCGTGCACCAGGGCAACCACCGCAAGCGCGAGCACGGCAAGCGATACCGCGAGCGAAATGAACTGGCGCTGGCGGGCCTTGCGCTTCTGCTCCCGGTGAGGAAGCAGATTGATGCGTGTCGCGGCCACTAGTCGAAACTCCGCAGCGCAAGTCCGGTCGCGATCAACAGCATCGGCGCGTCCTGCGCGAGCTGACGCGGCCGGATCCGGTCGGAGGCCTGCATATTGGCGAATGGGTTGGCGATGACCGTGGCGACCCCCGCGCGCTTGGCGACGAGTTCGTCGATGCCCGGTAGCGCCGCACATCCTCCGGCCAGCACCAGCTGGTCGACCTGATTGTGCGATGTCGAGGTAAAGAAGAACTGCAGGGCCCGGGTGATTTCCAGCGCAAGCGTCTCCATGAACGGCTGGAGAACGTCGCTGTCATAGTTTTCCGGGAGTCCCTGGTTCTTCTTAGCCGATTCAGCCTCCTCGGGGGAAAGGTTGAATGCGCGCTGAATATCCTGGGTCAGCTGGTTGCCACCGAAGGCCTGATCCCGGAGGAAGAGAAATTGACCGTTGCGAATGACGTAGAAGTGGGTGACATGGGAGCCCATGTCGACCAGGCCGATGTTCTGGTCGCGGCCATTGGCCGGCAACGAGGGCGCGATGAGACCGAAGGCATCCTGCGTGGCATACGACTCGACGTCCATGACCTGCGGCTTGAGTCCCGCCGCCTCGGCGATCGCGACCCGGTCCTCGACCTTTTCCTTCCGCGAGGCGGCGATGAGCACTTCGACTTCATCCGGGTTGTTCGGCGCGGGACCGAGCACCTGAAAGTCAAGATTGACCTCGTCCAGCGCAAAGGGTATGTACTGATTCGCCTCGGCCTCGACGGTGAGTTCGAGCTCCTCCTCCTTCTGGCCGGCGGGCACAATGATCTTCTTCGTGATCACCATCGCCGCGGGAAGAGACATGGCAAGGTTACGGTTGCGGCTGCCCAGGCGTTTCCAGCCGCGCTTCAGCGCGTCGCTCACCTGATCCAGATTGGCAATGTTGCCGTCGGTGACCGTATCCTTGGGCAGGGGCTCGATGGCATAGCGTTCGAGCCGATAGGCACCCTTGCCGACTTGGACGAGCTCGACCAGCTTAATCGACGTCGATGCGATATCGACGCCGATAAGCGAAGGGGACTTGGTTTTAAACAAGTCCAGCGCGTTTGTGAACTTATCGGCAAGCATGGCTACATTGCGCCCAATGCTAATAACTTACATTAAACTCTGGCAGCAAGTATGAACCTTGTCAATTTGTTTCCCCTTTCCGACGCGGGGTGTTGCCGTCCTGTTGTACGGATGCGCGACAATCCCCGCATGTACGCAAGTTATATTCCCTCGTGCTAAAGCGCTGGCTCCTCTATCTGGCTTCCGTATTCGTGGGCCTTGCCGTGGTCGGGGCGCTGCTGGGCGTCTTCGTGCTGGCCCTGCTGTGGCCTACGCTGCCGACGTTGGAAGTACTCACTGACTACCGCCCGAAAATCCCGCTGCGGGTGGTTTCGGTCGAGGGCGACCTGCTCGGGGAGTTCGGGGAGGAACGTCGCGCCGTCGTGACCATGAAGGAAGTCCCGGATGTCATGAAACAGGCCATTTTGGCCGCGGAAGACGAGCGCTTCTACCAGCACGGCGGTGTGGACTACTTGAGCATCGGCAGGGCGGCGCTGGCCAACCTGGCCTCCGGCACCCAGCAGGGCGCGGGAACCATCACCATGCAGGTAGCCCGGAATTTCTTCCTGACCCGGGAAAAGACGGTAACCCGCAAGCTTCGCGAGGTGCTCCTGGCCTGGAAGATCGAAGCCAGCCTGTCCAAGGACGAAATCTTCGAGCTGTACATCAACCAGATCTTCCTCGGCCAGCGCGCCTACGGCTTTGCGGCGGCGTCCCAGATCTACTTTGGCCGTCCGCTGCGCGACGTCACGGTCGCCGAGGCGTCGATGCTGGCCGGGCTGCCGAAGGCGCCATCCGCCTACAATCCGGTCACCAATCCCCGGCGGGCAAAGACCCGACAGCTCTACGTCCTGCGCCGGATGCACGATCTGCGCTACATATCGGACAGCCAATACAAGGAGGCGCAGACCGCCCCGATGCACGTCAGGCAGGGCTTGCGCGACGTGCTGCCCGCGCATGCGGAATCGGTGGCCGAGATGGCCCGCCAGGTCGTCTTCGATGCCTACGGGGAGGAGGCCTACACCATGGGGCTGACTGTCTGGACGACCGTGCGCAGGGCCGACCAGGACGCCGCCTACGCCGCGGTGCGCAAGGGCGTGTTGGACTACGACCGGCGCCACGGCTATCGCGGCCCCGAGTCCTACGTCAAGGTGCCGGAGGATGCGGCCGAACAGGAACAGGCGTTCGATCGCGCCTTTCAGGACGCCAACGACGGCGACAACCTGCTGGCCGCGATCGTCCTGGAGGCATCGGCCGACGAAATACGGGCGGTTCTGGCCAGCGGCGATGTCGCGCAGATTAAGGGGGACGGGTTGCGCTTTGCCGCCCGCCACCTCACCGACAAGGTCCCGGCAGCCCAGCGCATCCGCCGCGGCGCTGTCATCCGACTGTCAAGGGATGACAAGGACCGGTGGGCCATCAGCCAAGTGCCGCAGGCGGAGGCCGCGTTTGTCGCGCTCGCGCCGGCGAATGGGGCGGTCCTGGCGCTGGTCGGCGGCTTCGACTACGAACGCAGCAAGTTCAACCACGTGACCCAGGCGCAGCGCCAGCCCGGATCGGCGTTCAAGCCGTTCATCTATTCGGCCGCGCTGGAAAAAGGCTTTTCCCCGGCGACGGTCGTCAACGACGCCCCGTTTTTCGTACCGGCAGCCCAGACCGGTGCCGAGGACTGGGAGCCCAAGAACTACGACGGCAAGTTCGACGGGCCGCTGCGCCTTCGCATGGCGCTGGCCAAATCGAAAAATCTGGTGATGGTGCGGGTGCTGCAGGCCATTGGCCCACAGTACGCGCAGGACTACATCACCCGCTTCGGTTTCGACCCGAAGCTGCATCCGCCCTACCTGACGATGGGGCTGGGGGCCGGATCGGTGACCCCATTGCAGATGGCGGCGGGTTACGCCATCTTCGCCAATGGCGGCTACCGGATCGCGCCATATCTGATTGGCAAGATCACCGATGCGCGCGGCAACATCCTGTCGGAGGCCAAGCCAGTCGCCGCGGGCCAGGGCGCGGAACCCGCGATCGACCCACGCAATGCTTTTGTCATGACCTCGATGTTGCGGGACGTCGTCGCCTACGGGACCGCGACCCGCGCGCATGTGCTCGGCCGCAAGGATCTGGCCGGCAAGACCGGGACCACCAACGAAAACGTCGACGCGTGGTTCTGCGGCTTCAACAGCGCGCTGGTCGGCGTGGCCTGGATCGGCTTCGACCAGCCCAAGACCCTCGGCACCAACGAGACCGGTGGTGCCGCTGCGCTGCCCATCTGGATCGCCTACATGCAGCGCGTGCTGAAGGGCATTCCGGAAACTCAGCGGGATGTGCCGGAAGGGATGGTTACGCTGCGGATCAACGCGGACACTGGACTGCGCGACGAGACCGGCACGATCACCGAGTATTTCTTTGCGGAATTTCCGCCCCGCGGTGGCAACGAGAGCCTGGCGCCGCCGACTCCTGCTGCGCCGGGGCGCGCGGCGCCGGATGTCCGCGACCAGCTCTTTTGACCCAGGGGCACGGGATTCGCCATGGGACGCAATGATGCCAACGCCGCGCGAGGCCGTGCGGACGGACGATCGGGACGGGGAAGCGAAGGCGGCAGGGACCTGCATCACCGGGCGCATATCGCCCAGATCGCCGCCCGCCTGATCGCCGAAAACGGGATTGCCGACTGGGGCCTGGCGCGGCGCAAGGCCGCGCATCAATTGATGCTGGGCAGTCGCGCGCCCATGCCCGGCGACGACGAGATCGAGGTTGCTCTGCTCGAGCATCTCGCGCTGTTCGGTGGCGCCGCTCACGCGGCGGCGCTGGCCGAAAAACGTGCCGAGGCGCTACGGTGGATGCGCCGGTTGACGCAATTCGGTCCGACGCTGATCGGCGGCGTCGCGGCAGGATGGGCCACCGTCCACAGCGACATTCGCCTTGAACTCATCGCCGTGGATGGCAAGGCCGTGGAACTTGTGCTGCTTGGTGCGGGCCTGCCCTACCGCACCATGCCCGCAGACCGAGACGGCGCCACCGAGCTCTGGGTGGATACGCCGCATGGCGGCCTGCGACTGTCGGTGCGCACTGCCGAGGGCGTGCGGCAGCGATCGCAAAGGGATCGCCATGGCCGCGTTCCGGCCCGCCTGACCGAAGCCGCACTGGCGGCCTTGCTCCAGGCGCCTAATCCTTGAGCCAGGCGGCGGCGTCCAGCGCGAAATAGGTGAGGATCGCGTCGGCGCCCGCGCGTTTCATTCCTGTCAGCGCTTCGAGAACGCAGGCCCGCTCGTCAAGCCAACCGGCCTGGGCGGCGGCCTTGAGCATCGCGTACTCGCCCGACACCTGATAAACCGCCGTAGGAAGGCCGAACGTGTCCTTGACCCGCCTGACGATGTCCAGATAGGGCAGACCTGGTTTCACCATCACCATGTCCGCGCCCTCGCGCACGTCGAGATAAACCTCCCATAGCGCTTCGTCGCTATTCGCGGGGTCCATCTGATACGTGTACTTGTTGCCGCCCTTCAGGTTGCCAGAAGATCCGACCGCATCGCGAAACGGTCCGTAAAACGACGATGCGTACTTGGCCGAATAGGCGAGTATGCGGGTGAGTTCGCATCCGGCGCCGTCGAGCGCCAGACGGATGGCGCCGATGCGTCCGTCCATCATGTCCGAGGGAGCCACCATGTCCGCCCCCGCTTCGGCATGCGCCAGCGCCTGTCTGACCAGCGCGGCGACCGTTTCCTCGTTGAGCACGTATCCGGCGGCATCGATCAAGCCATCCTGTCCGTGGCTGGTATAGGGATCGAGCGCCACGTCGGTGATGATGCCGAGTTCCGGAAAACGCTCCTTCAGCGCCCGCACCGCACGGGGCACGAGCCCCTCGGGGTGCCAGGCCGCCGCAGCGTCCAGCGACTTGGTCTCCTGCGCGACAACCGGAAACAGCGCCATCGCCGGGACGCCCAGGTCGAGACAGCGCTGGGCATCGTCAAACAGCCGGTCGAGGCTCTTGCGCGATACCCCCGGCAGCGACGCCACCGGTTCCTCCCGTCCGTCGCCTTCGAGCACGAATACCGGATAGATGAAGTCGTCCGGAGCAAGGTGGGTTTCGCGCATCATGCGGCGCGAAAAATCGTCGCGGCGCAGGCGGCGCGGTCGCTTGAACGGAAACTTTCCGGTGAACGAGAAGCTCATGGTCGGCCTTTGAAACGGGAGGTTGCATCGTAGCGAGACCGCGGGGCGGTCGCAATGAAGGCGTCAAAGCCGCTAACCCTGGCTGCCCAGCCAGCGTTGCTGTTGCGCCATGCGCATCAGCGCCGCATGCGATTGCGCGCCCTGTGCGGCCGCGAGCGCGCGCAGGCGCAGCAGCAATTCGGCCGTGGCCAGCGCGTCGCCGGCCGCGCTGTGTCGGGCGACGACCGAAAGCTCGAATGCCGCCAGCCAGTCATCCAGGCTGCGGCGGCTTTGCCGTTGGCGCTCGGGCACGAGCGCGGTACCGAGTTGGGCGAGGTCGAGCCACGCCATCGGCGGCAGCGCGACTTGGGCCAGTTTTCCCGCCCTGTCCAGCACCCGGCGGTCGAAATCGCAATGAAATCCGACACATGGCGCGTCAGCGACGTAGTCGCCGAACGCCGCCAGCGCCTCGACCGCCGGAATGCCGTCGCGCTGCGCGCCGTGGCCGATACCGTGCACGGCCACATTTTCGCGCGTTCCCGCGGCATCGTTCTTCAGTACCACTTCAAAGCTGTCGCCCAGTTGAATGCCCTGGGCGTCGACCGCAACCGCGCCGATCGACAGCAACAGATCGCTGTCCGGATTGAGCCCGCTGGTCTCGGTGTCGACCACGACCAGCCGCGCATCGGCCACGGCAGCATCGCCGGATCCGCCCAGACGATGCCTGATCCAGCCGGTCAGCGTCATGGGCCGGTCACGGATAGTCGAGCGCCAGGCGTTGCTGCAGCTTGCGGACCTGCCGCAGGGCCTCCTTGAGCACCCGGCGGTCGAGATCGGACAGGCTGTCCAGTGGCACGAAATTGGGAATCGTCGATGGGGCGATCTCTCCGGCGGAACGCTGGTGCTGGGTGCGCAGGCGCAGCATCTGCAGGTAGTCGAAGGCGTCGCACCAGCTTTCGATATCGTCCTCGGCAATGCCCTTGCGCTTGCCTGCCTCGCGCAACCGTTCGATCGTGCCGGTCGCGGTTACCCCCGTCGCCAATGCAAAAATGCGCGCCGCATCGGTGATCGGCATGCTGCCGACGCGTTTCAGGTCGATGCCGTCCGCGCCGCTGTCGTCCTCGGTGGCAGCGATCTCGCCGCGCCAGGAAAGCGGCGGCCGGTTGGTTCGCGCGTTATCGCTCATCT
The DNA here is from genome assembly GCA_963712105.1 of uncultured beta proteobacterium. Classification (GTDB taxonomy): domain Bacteria; phylum Pseudomonadota; class Gammaproteobacteria; order Burkholderiales; family Casimicrobiaceae; genus VBCG01. The sequence continues at coordinate 148,344 of CAVQGR010000004.1, read as the reverse complement.
GCTTGAGGAAACGCGGGTTGGCATGGGCGAGGCGGGCGATGTCGTCGCGCAGGATCCCGGCGAGCCGCTCCTGCCCCCAGAGGGCGCGAAAATCGAAGAAGATGTTGGCGGCCAGGAGGCTCACCGGATCGCCTCGGTCGATCCATTGCGCAAAGGTCGTCTGCCAATCGGTGAGCGACAGGCACCACTTCGGGTTCATCGCCATCACCCCGCCCTTGCACAGCGGATAGCCGCAACGGTCGAGCGCCTCGTTGATGGCTCGGGCAAAGGGGACCAGCCGTTCGCGCACCTCTGCCCCAGTCGCCGCCGTCTCGTTGGCGACGTAGAGCAGGCCGTTGTCCTGATCGGTCGCGATCGTCTGTTCGTTGCGCCCCTCCGAGCCCATGCCCAGCCAGCACAGCCCCAGTCCCTCCAGATCGAAGTCCGGCGCAATGAGATCGATGGTACGGACGGTCAGTTGATCGTTCAGGCTGGAGATCATCCGCGTCAGCGGACCGCTGCCCACGCCCTGTGCCACCAGCGCATGCGACAACGAACGGATGTCGGCGGCGCATTGCACGAGCGTGCCGAGGTCCGGCGCCCTGCGCAGCGCCGAAGCCAGTTCCCGAACCGACAGCCGATGCAGGCTGAACAGATCGCGCTCGGAAACCACGCCGGCCACCCGCTCGCCGTGGCCGGTGACGATCACGTGGCGTATTCCGCGCTGGGCCATGATCGTCGCTGCATCGCCGGCGGTGGCGTCGGCGGGCAGACTGATCGGCGGCGCCGACATGACCGCACCGATGGCCGACGACAGTTCCCGGCGCGGCAGCACGATCCGGCCAATGACATCCTGGCGGGTGAAGACACCCAGGGCGCGACCTTCGCCATCGACCACCGGCAGCGATCCGATGCGTTGCTCCTCCATCATCATCAGTGCGGTCGCCAGCGTCGTCGTCGGCGTCACGACGATCGGCGGCACGCGTATCAGCGCCGACAACGGTGACGACATCCCGAACTGGGCGGTCGCCCCGGCCGCGTACTCGGCCTGCACCTTCGCCCGCGACAGATCGAGCAGGTACGACAGCCGGCGGGTACAGAAATCGTGAAACGGCGGCGAATGGGCCACCAGCGCATGAAATTCCGCCGCCGGCAGCATCAGGCAGAACGTGTCTTCCGCAGCGCGGTAATTCGAGGTGACGCCACGCTTGGCCAATAGCGCGCCGAGCGGAAACATCTCTCCGGTCGACAACTCCCAAAGCGCGACGGCTTCGCCGTGCGTTCCGGGTCGTTCGCCACGCACCGAGCCCTGCTTGATGATGTAGAGATGCGCGGTTGGCTGGCTTTCCGGCTCGAGGATCAGTTCGCCGGGGGCGAAATAGCGCACATGCGCCTGGCGCACCATCCGCTCGACGTCGGCCGCGGCCATCGCCGAAAACGGAGCGTGCGGTGCCAGCGCCGACGCAAGTCCGGCCAGAATGGTGGGGGCAGGGCTGAAGGTGTTGGACACGTAGTTTGCGTTCGATTCCGGTAGAAATATTTCGCGACGCCGGTTTGGCGACGGGAACTCGCCATCGGATCTCCTGGTCTTAATAGCAGACGGAGGATCGTCTCCCGCTCCCCTCCCTGAGCGGGTCCCTGCCACAGCGGTCCGCTTGTGGCGGGTGTTTCAGGGCCCCGCGTCATTCCCCTTGATTGCGGGGCCTTTCTTTGCGTCGGGCCCCGCGCGCACCATCTACTGCCGCCTCCCGAATCCTCCGCCTGGCCAATCTCCTGATTTGCAGCCTGCCATGTCCCGCGTCATCCGGGTTTGAGTCACATCAAGCCGACGGGTCCGCCTCCGGCAACCATCCGGCGATCATGGTCTCCGCCTCAGGCACGCCCTGGCGTGTCGCTGCCGAAAACAGTTGCACGGCGACGTTGTGCGCCCCAAGCGGAAACGTGGCGCGAATCTGCGCTTCGATGCCGCTGCGAGCTTCGCGTTGCGCTGTCGTGCCCAGTTTGTCCGCTTTGGTCGCGAGAATCAGAACCGGTCGGCCCGACGGAACGAAACCTCGCAGGAGGTCGAGGTCGGTCGGCTTGAGACCATGCCGGGCATCGACGACCAGGACCAGCGCGGCGAGAGTCGGTCGTGTCGACACGTAATGCCAGAGAAAGTCCTGCCAGCCACGCTTGATGTCCTTTGCGACTGCGGCGTAGCCATACCCGGGCAGGTCGGCGACCAACGTGCCGTTGCGCAGCACGAACAGATTGATCTGCTGCGTCCGTCCAGGCGTCCGGCTGGAAAACGCCAGACGAGTGCGATTGGCTAGCGCGTTGATCGCACTCGATTTGCCGGCATTGGACCTGCCGGCAAAGGCGATCTCGGGCACACCAGGCGCCGGCAACTGCTCTGGCCGTGCAGCGCCGATGACGAAGGTCGCGCCCTGGATCGGATGCGGACCCTTGTCCTGCGCGGAGGTCGCTTTGGCCGGTCGGGGCGAGTCCGTTACAATATCGCGTTTGATCACGGCAGGGTTCCCTTGGCATCGACCTCTTCAAGCGTCGACGAAGCGGACACCGAAGGCCGTCGCCACCCAGGAGTTCGAGGAATGATGAGCAAGACGTTGCTGGCCGCCCTGCCTTTCGCCGCTCTGGCGTTCGGCCCGATGTCCGCCTATGCGCAGGGCACCGCCAAGCCCGACCTGTCGCGCGCCAGGCAGATCGTCGAACAGGTCTGCACAGCATGTCACGGCACCGATGGCAACAGCCCGACCGCCGCGAATCCAAACCTCGCCGGGCAGGTGGCGGAGTATACCACCCGTCAATTGAACCACTTCAAGGCGGGAATCCGCGTGAACGCGATCATGCAGGGCATGACCGCCCCGCTGACGCCCGAGGAAATGACTGCGTTGGGTGTCTATTTTTCGCAGCAGAAACCGAAACTGCAGACGGCACGCGACAAGACCACGGTGGTGAAGGCGCAAGCACTCTATCGCGCCGGCGACGCCGCCTCCGGCCTGCCCGCCTGCTCGTCCTGCCATGCACCCAACGGCGCGGGCATGCCCAAGAATTATCCGAGCGTGTCGGGCCAGTATGCCGACTACACCTACGCGCAGCTCAAGGCCTTCAAGGCGGGCGAGCGCGGGGCGGACAAGGAAGGCAAGGACACCAACGGCAGGATCATGGGAGCGGTCGCGCAACGCATGTCCGATGCCCAGATGAAGGCACTGTCCGACTACATGGCCGGGTTGCGCTGATTCTGATCCGCACAGCCGCGCACGGTCGGCGCGCCGTCTGCCCGCCGATGCGCCGGGGCGGCCGTCGATGACCGGCGCCCGGATCGCCTCGCTGCACGTCTATCCGATCAAGGGTTGCCGCGGCCACGCGGTACCGCGGGCGGATGTTGCCGTGACCGGGCTGGGGACGACGAACGTCCTGGATCGCGAATGGATGGTTACCGATAGGGATGGCCTTCTGGTCACCCAGCGTGAAGTGCCCGAACTGGCGCTGGTCGACGTCGGAATCACTACTGACGCGCTGGTCCTGTCGGCGCCCGGTGTCGCGCCGCAATGCGTGCCGTTCCAGGCCGACGGAGCGCCTCAGCGCCCGGTCACCGTGTGGCAGAGCACCGTGCAGGGCATCGACGCCGGCGATGCGGCTGCCGCGTGGCTGTCGGCATGGCTGCGGATTTCCGTGCGCCTGCACCGTTTCGATCGCGGCGGCACGCGTGCCTGTAATCCCGACCATGCCGGCGACAGTGGCGCGCACACGCTGTTCGCCGACGGTTATCCGCTGCTGATCGCCGGTACCGCATCACTCGGCGACCTCAACGCAAGGCTGGCGGCGCGCGGGATCCCGGCGTTGCCGATGAACCGTTTTCGCCCGAATATCGTGCTGGATGGCCTGCCAGCCTACGACGAGGACCATGTCGACACCATCACCATCGGCGACGTGATGCTGAAATGCGTCAAGCCCTGCGTGCGTTGCCAGGTAACCACCACCGATCAGTCGACCGCGCACACTGGCCTCGAACCGTTGCGCACACTGGGCGAGTACCGGATGAATGAGAGCATGGGCGGCGTCACCTTCGGCATGAACGCAATCGTCGTCCGCGGCGCGGGTTCGACCGTCGTCGTCGGCGCCCCTGCGGCTGTCGAATACCGCTTCTAGCGCCCCGGTATCGCGTCGCCGGCGAGACAGGCCGCGAGCGAAGCCCTCCAATCCGGCAGCCTGATGCCGAAAGCGTCGGCGAGACGACGCGAATCCAGCACGCCATAGGCAGGCCGGCGGGCCGGCGTCGGGTATTCGGTGGTCGCGATGGGCGTCACCCGAGGCTTGGCGGCGTCGCCGACGATGGCGCGGGCGAATCCATGCCACGTGGTTTGCCCACCGGCGGACAGGTGATACAGCCCTGCGCGCTCGGCCAACGCCGGCATTCCGTGGCCGATCAGCTGCATCGTCGCCTGCGCCAGCGCGCGTGACCAATTCGGCGTGCCGGTCTGGTCGGCGACGATGCGCAGTTCGCCGCGCTCGGCCGCCAGGCGGCGAATGGTCAGCAGGAAATTTCGGCCGGTCAGGCCGTAGACCCAGCTGGTGCGCAGCACCAGCGCGTGCGCGCCGGACGCGGCGACGGCACGTTCGCCTTCGAGTTTGCTCTCGCCGTACACGCCCAGCGGTCCGGTCGGCGCATCCTCGACGTAGGGCGAGGTCGCGCGGCCGTCGAACACGTAATCGGTCGAGTAATGAATTAGGATGGCGCCGGCGCGGCGCGCTTCGTCGGCGAGCACCTGCGGCGCGCGCGCATTGATGGCGAACGCAGCCTCGCGCTCGCGTTCGGCCAGGTCGACAGCGGTGTACGCGGCGGCATTGACGATCAAGTCCGGCCGCGCAGCGCGCACGGCGGCCACGATGGCGTCGGTGTCAGCCAGATCCAGCCCCGCGCGATCAACGGCGACGACGTCGCCATGCGCAGGCAGCAGCCGCGCGAGTTCCCCGCCGACCTGGCCGCCGGCACCGGTCAACAGAATGCGCGGCCGGACATTCGTGCGGGCCACGATCGGCCTACGGGTAGATGTCCGCGTCGGCAAGCAGTTTGCCGGCCACGTCCTTGGCCGACAGCAGCGGCGCGTTGTGCATCGGCCAGGCGATCGCCAGCATCGGGTCGTTCCAGAGCAGCGTGCGTTCTTCCTCCGGATGCCAGTAGTCGGTGGTCTTGTAGAGGAATTCGGCGTGCTCGGAGGTCACCAGGAACCCATGCGCAAACCCGGGCGGAATCCAGAGCATCTTCTTGTTCTCGGCGGACAGCACCATGGTGACCGAGCGACCGAAGGTCGGCGACGAGCGCCGCATGTCGACCGCCACGTCGAAGACTTCGCCCGCAATGACCCGCACAAGCTTACCTTGCGCGTGCTTGATCTGGTAGTGCAGTCCGCGCAGCACGCCGCGGGCCGACCGCGAATGATTGTCCTGCACGAAATCGGCAGTGAACCCCTGCGCCGCCAGCGTGCGGCGGTTCCAGGTCTCGAAAAAATATCCACGCTCGTCGCCGAACACCCGCGGCTCAAGCAACAGGACGTCCGGCACGACCGTGGGCGAAATCAGCATTGCCGTTGGTTCGCTAACGCGGCGCCGGGTCGCGCAGCAGTGCGAGCAAGTACTGTCCGTAGCCGCTTTTCGCGAGAACCGCGCCTTCACGCTCCAGCGCTGCATCATCGATATAGCCCAGGCGCCAGGCGATTTCCTCCGGGCAGGCGATCTTGAGTCCCTGCCGCCGCTCGATGGTCTCGATGAACTGCGCCGCCGCGAGCAACGAATCATGCGTGCCGGTGTCGAGCCAGGCCATGCCCCTGCCCATCACCTCGCAGGTCAGCGCGCCCAGCGCGAGATAGGCCTTGTTCACATCGGTGATCTCGAATTCACCGCGGGCGGAAGGCTTCAGGTCGCGAGCGATGTCGAGTACGCGATTGTCGTAGAAGTAGAGACCGGTGACGGCGAAGCGCGACTTGGGCTGCCCCGGTTTCTCTTCAAGGGAAAGAACGCGTCCATCACGGCCGATCTCGGCGACGCCGTAACGCTCCGGATCAGCAACCTGGTAGGCGAACACCGTCGCGCCCTCGGTTGCGGCATTCGCGCGCGCCAGCTGCGTATTGAGGTCGTGACCGTAGAAAATGTTGTCGCCGAGTACCAGCGAACTGGTGTCGGCGCCGATGAAATCACGACCGATGAGGAAAGCCTGCGCAAGCCCTTCCGGCGCCGGCTGCACCGCATACGAGAGGTTGAGCCCCCAGCGTGTGCCATCGCCCAGCAGCTGGGCGAAACGCGGTGTGTCCTCGGGCGTGGAGATGAGCAGGATGTCGCGGACGCCGGCCAGCATCAGCGTGGTCAGCGGGTAATAGATCATCGGCTTGTCGTACACCGGCAGCAGCTGCTTGGACAGAACCTGCGTGACCGGATACAGCCGGGTGCCCGAACCGCCCGCGAGAATGATGCCTTTGCGCGCCATGATCGTCAGGCCGCCGCGTATTGCAGCGTGACCCACTGCTGGTAATCGCCGCTGGTCACCGCAGCAAGCCATGCGGGGTTGTCGAGATACCAGCGAATCGTGCGGCGCATGCCCGATTCGAAACTCTCGGCGGGAGACCAGTCGAGCTCATTGCGGATCCTGGTCGGGTCGATCGCATAGCGGCGGTCATGGCCTGGACGATCGGCGACGAACTGCACCTGCGCGCCATAGTCGGGACCCGGCCGCTCTTCGGCGAGCAGCGCGCAGATCGAGCGCACCACATCCAGGTTCTTCATTTCCGCATTGCCGCCGATGTTGTAGGTTTCGCCCGGGCGCCCACCGGCAATCACCGCACGGATCGCTGCACAATGATCGCCGACATAGAGCCAGTCGCGCACGTTCTTGCCGTCGCCGTACACCGGCAGCGCCTTGCCGGCGATGGCGTTGACGATCATCAGCGGAATCAGCTTCTCCGGAAACTGGCGCGGTCCGTAGTTGTTCGAGCAGTTCGTGGTCAGCGTGGGCAGGCCGTAGGTGTGATGCCAGGCGCGTACCAGATGATCGGAAGCCGCCTTGGACGCCGAATAAGGGCTGTTCGGCGCATAGGCGGTCGTCTCCGCGAATCCGGGTTCGTCGGCGCCCAGCGATCCGTAGACCTCGTCGGTGGACACGTGCAGGAAACGGAAATTCTGTCGCTCGGCGGACGGCAGCGCCGACCACCAGGCGCGCGCTGCGTCGAGCAGGTTGAACGTGCCGACGACGTTGGTCTCAACGAAGTCCGCAGGACCGTGGATCGATCGGTCGACATGCGACTCCGCCGCGAAGTTGACGATGGCGCGTGGGCGATGCTGAGCCAGCAGCGCTTCGACCAGCGGACGGTCGCCAATGTCGCCACGCACGAAGACATGTCGTGCATCTCCCGACAGCGACGCCAGGTTGCCGAGATTGCCGGCATAGGTGAGCTTGTCGAGGTTGACCACCGGCTCGCCCCTGACGGCAAGCCAGTCCAGCACGAAGTTGGCGCCGATGAAGCCTGCGCCTCCGGTGACGAGGATCATGATGAGTGACGGATGCGGGGTCGGCCGAAACGCCACCCTGGGCGCGAAGTCATTGATTTTACCAGTGCGGGTCGGCGGGACGGCTCAGGCACGGAAATATGCGCGGTACCACGCGACAAAGCGGGAAAGGCCGGTCTCAAGCGGCGTGCGTGGCGCGAATCCCGTGACCGCCTCGAGGCGGGCGATCGACGCGAAGGTCGCCGGCACGTCACCCGGTTGCATCGGTTGAAGATCGCGTACCGCTGCGCGCCCCAGCAGGCGCTCGAGCGTGGCGATGAATTCGGTCAACTCGACCGCCTCGTTGTTGCCGATGTTGTAGACAGCCGCAGGCGGACCGCCGGCGGGATCAGCAACGGGCGGGCGGGCGAGGATGCGAGCCACCCCTTCGACAATGTCGTCGACATAGGTGAAATCGCGCAGCATCCGACCCTGGTTGAATACGCGGATCGGCGTTCCGGCAAGGATGGCCTGCGCAAACAGCATCGGCGACATGTCCGGCCTTCCCCAGGGCCCATACACGGTGAAGAAGCGCAGCCCGGTCACCGGCAGCGAAAACAGGTGCGCATAGCTGTAGGCCATTAACTCGTTCGCGCATTTGGTCGCCGCGTACAGCGACAACGGCCGATCCACCGGCTGGTCCTCGGTGAACGGCAATTGGCGGCTGCCGCCGTAGACCGAGGAACTCGAAGCGTAGACGAGGTGCGCAACCCGCGCGTGCCGGCACCCTTCCAGCACATGCCCGAACGCCCCGATGTTGTTGGTGATGTACGCCTCGGGGTGGGTGAGCGAGTGGCGGACCCCTGGCTGCGCCGCCAGGTGCACGACGTGCGAAAAGCCGCCATCGCGAAACAGCCGCGCAGTCGCGTCCGCGTCGGCCAGATCCAGGCGCTCGAATGCGAAACCTGGCGAATCGATCAACTCGCCCAACCGCGCCTGCTTGAGCGCGACGTCGTAGTACGGATCGAAATTGTCGACGCCATGCACGTGCATGCCCTGGCCGAGAAGCGCGCGCGCAACATGCATGCCGATAAAGCCGGCGACCCCGGTCACCAGAACGCGCTTGTCCGAAGGCCCGACGCTGTTACCCTGCCCACGAACGGCGCCGCGCGCCGCTCCCCCCAAGGGTCGTCCGGCGGCACTCATTGTGGCGGCAACCCGAGGGCGCGCAGCTTGGCGTATTTGAGGAAGCTCGCGAAGGCGCCGATGGCGATGTGCGCGAACCCGGCGACGCCGTCGAGGAAGCCCAGCCTGAACACGTAGAAACGCAGGAACCGGGCTGCGGGGGAAAGGACGATCACTAGCCTCCCCGCGCGTTCGCCGCGCGCGTGCATGGCCTGCGCCTGCAACGACGTGTAACGATTCTGCTTGGCCACATAGGACTCGATCGACTCCGCGGACCAGTGCTCAAGATCGCCGGAGAGCCGGCCAACCCGGCCGTCGGTCACCACGTGCTCATGCACGGGGTCGTCGGTCCAGCGGGCCCGCCGGCGGTCGAAAAGGCGCAGGTTCCAGTCCGGATAGCCCTCGCCATGCGCCAGCCAGCGCCCGAGAAAGCGATTGCGCCGCGCGCAGGCATAGGCCGATTCCGCCGGCGCGCCACGGGCGAGAACCGCGCGGATAGCCGCACCGAGTTCGGGTGTCACCCGCTCGTCGGCGTCGAGGCAAAGCACCCAGTCGTGGCTCGCCTGGCCTACGGCGAAGTTCTTCTGTGGCCCGAAGCCCAGCCAGGATTGCTCGATCACCCGTGCGCCCAGGCTCCGTGCCACGGCTACGGTATCATCGTGACTGCCCGAATCGACGACGATCGTCTCCTCCGCAAAACCCGCGGACGCAAGGCAATCCGGGAGTTCCTGCGCGGCGTCGCGGGTGATGACGATGAGCGAAAGTGAAAGCGGCTCGGGCATACGCATATTGGCGGCGTCGCCGCCGGCGGCGGCGCATGCCGCCTGTTTCGACAGGTTCGAGCAGCGGATTCTACGTGGTTTGTCGCCCCCCTTCGACGCATAGTGGTCCGCCGGCGGAGTTTTCCGGATGAGCAGTGTGCTCGTCGTGCGGCCTTCGTCACTCGGCGATGTCGTCTATGCGCTGGCGATAGTCGCCGATATCGCGGCGCACCGCCCGGGCACCACCATCGACTGGGTTGCCGAGGAGGCGTTCGCGCCGTTGGTGCGGATGGCCCCCGGGGTACGCCGGGTCATTCCGCTGGCATTGCGCCGCTGGCGCAAGTCCCCGTTGGCGCGCCGGACATGGCGCGAATTCGGCGCCTTTCGCGCCGAACTCGCTGCCAAACGCTACTCGGTGATTCTCGATCTGCAGGAGCAGATTAAGGGCGCGCTGGTCGCCAGACTCGCGCGCGGCGTCCGCCACGGCCTCGACCGGCACAGCATCCGTGAACCGGTCGCCGCCTGGTTCGACGACGTGCATCACCGCATCGACCGCAATCTGCACTTTGTCGACAAGTGCCGTGGACTCGCGGCGGCAGCGCTCGGCTATGGCGCGCAGGGCCCTCCGCGTTGGCGCTTCGAGCTTCCTCCGGCGCCGCCGATCACGCCGCCGGGACCCTATGCGATGGTGTTCCACGCCACCTCGCGCTCCGACAAATTGTGGCCCGAGGAGCACTGGCGTGAACTGCTCGCGAATTTCACCATGGCCGGACTGACCGTCTTCCTGCCCTGGGGCAGCGCCGACGAGCACGCGCGCAGCCTGCGGCTCGCCGACACGATTCCGGGCACGCTGGTTCCACAGCGGCAGACGCTGACCGCGCTGGCTGCGCTGGCCGGTCGCGCGGAAATCGTCGTCGGCGTCGATACCGGACTCACCCATCTCGCCGCCGCACTGGGCACGCCGACGATTGCGCTGTTCACGGCGACCGACCCCCAGCTTGCGGGCGTGTCGCGCACCGAGGCGCAAGGCGAGGACCTCGGCGGCCGGGGCATCGTTCCGGACATCGACACGGTGCTCGCCGCCTCCGGCCGAATGCTGCGCCGCGCGCCTCGCTGCTGACGATGCGCACGCTCTACACATTGCTTTGGGTCCTGGCGCTGCCCTGGTTGCCGCTGCGCCTGTGGTGGCGCGGCCGGCGCGAACCCGGCTATCGCTTGCGTGTCGGCGAGCGCTTCGGCTTCTACGGCACCGATGTTCCGGCTGCCAGGGGCGACGTCATCTGGATTCACGCGGTGTCGCTGGGTGAGACCAGAGCGGCGGCGCCGCTGGTCGAACGACTGCATCAGGAACGTCCCGGCGCCACCATCGTGATGACGCACATGACCGCCACCGGGCGGGAGGCGGGCCGCAATCTCTACGGCGGGCGCGTCGTGCAGGTCTGGCTGCCCTATGACTTTCCGTTTGCGATCCGGCGCTTTCTCACGCGCTTCGCGCCGCAGGCCGGGCTGCTGATGGAAACCGAGATGTGGCCGAATCTCGTTGCCGCCTGCGCGAAGCGCGCGATTGCGCTATTCCTCGTCAACGCCCGGTTGTCGCAACGCTCGCTTGAAGGCTACCTGCGCCTGCCCACGTTGACGCGCCCGATGTTCGCGGCGCTGGCCGGGGTGGCGGCGCAGACCGACGAGGATGCAAGGCGACTTGCGGCGGCCGGTGCCAGCGACGTCGTGACCTCCGGCAACCTCAAGTTCGACGTCGACATCAACCGGGAAATGCGCGACCGGGGAAACGAACTGCGCAAGCGCTTCGGCGCCGGTCGCCCGGTCTGGGTCGCCGCCTCGACGCGAGAAGGCGAGGAAGCGCTGCTGCTGGGCGCACTGGCGCGCGCGGCGCTGCCGAAGGACGCACTCACCGTCGTCGTTCCACGGCATCCGCAGCGCTTCGACACCGTGGCCGCGCTGCTCGATGCGCAGGGCATCGCCCATGTCCGCAGGAGCAGCGGGCGCGCCGTGCCTGCCGATGTTTCCGTCGTCCTGGGCGACACGCTCGGCGAACTTCCCGCCTATTACACGGCGGCCGATGTCGCCTTCGTCGGCGGCAGCCTGGTGCCGACCGGTGGGCAGAATCTGATCGAGGCAATCGCGGCAGGCACACCGACGCTGATCGGACCGCACACGTTCAACTTCGCCGAGGCAACCACGCGCGCCGTGGAGACGGGTGCCGCGCTGCGGGTCCGCGACGCCGACACGCTGCTGAGTGAAGTGGCAGCACTGCTGGCGGACGCCGGTCGGCGAACGCGCATGCGCGTGGCCGCGCAGTCATTTCACGCCGCCCATCGTGGCGCAGCCGACCGCCTGTGGCAGTGGCTGGCGGCGCGCCTGCCCGCCGCCGTGGGCGTCAGCCGCCGAGCCGACGATTGATCTGTTCCAGATCCTGTTCGGTCAGCGAGCCGACGGCGGCCTTGAGCCGGAGCACGGCGATGATGTAAGCGAAATACGCATTCGCCACGTCGCGCCGCGCCGAGAATACGTTCTGCTGGACCAGCAGCACATCGAGGTTGGTGCGGATGCCCACTTCCTGGCCAAGAATATTGGACTGCAGCGCGACTTCGGCCGACGCCGCCGCCTGTTCGAAGGCCTTGATCGCTGCCACCGCGCTGTTGACACCCGAAAAACCGTCCTGCGCATTGGACTGCGCAAAGCGGCGCGCCGACTCCAGGTCGGCCCGCGCGCGATCCTGCAGCGCGATCGCCTCGCGCACGCGCGAATCGACGAAGCCGCCCTGGTAGATCGGCAGGTTCAGCTGCAAACCGAGCAGCGCCGAGCGCGAGTCGCTGTTGACATTGGAACTCACCGACCCATTCGACGCCTGCCCGCCAAAGCTGCCGACCAGATCGAGCGTCGGGTAGTGGCCGGCCTTCGCCCGGTCGACTTCTAGCGTGGCGATCTGGTAGGTGCCCTGCTGCACGCGCACGGAAAGATTGTCCTCAAGCGCCTTGTCGACCCAATGCTCGAGGCGATTCGGCTCCGGCAGCGCGGCGTCGAAGCTGCGGCCGACGCGCTTCAGCGTCTTCGGAAAATAACCGATGATCGCGCGCAGCGCGGTCCGGCGCCGGTCGAGGTCATTCTGCGACTGGATCTCGAAGGCGACGATCGAATCGTATTTCGCCTGCGCTTCATTGGTGTCGGTGATGGTCGCCGTGCCGACCTCGAAGTTGCGCTTGGCCTGCGCAAGCTGCTCGGACACGGCCTTCTTCTGCTGCTCCGCGAGCTCGACGTTGTATTCAGCCGTCAGCACGTCAAAATAGGCGACGGTGGTGCGGATGATCACGTCCTGCTGCGCGATCGCCAGCGTGTAATCCGACTGCTCGACCAGTTGCCGTGCCTGGTCCAGCGCGACGACGTTCTGCGCCCGGTAGAGCGGCTGCGACGCCGAGAAGACGAGGTTGCCCAGCCCATAGTTTCGGCTGATCTCGACCTTGGGCGAACTCCTGATGGTCGCGTCGTAGTTGTTGATGTTGGCATTGCCGGAGAGCGAAACGTTGGGCAGCAATGCGGCGCGCGCCTGCGGCACTCGCTCCTGCGTCGCCTCCCAGCTCGCACGCGCGGCGGCCAGCGCCGGGTCGCTCTTTTGCGCCTCGCGGTAAACCTGCAACAGGTCATCGCCCTGCGCGGCGCCTGCGCTTAAGAACCCGGCGAAAGCGAGGGTGGCGACGATGCGGCGTGAAATCGAGTTCGGCTTGCGATTCATGGGGTTTTCCGTGGCGCGGTGGTTCGTTGTGTGCGCAATTCGGCGGGTTGAGTGAAGGAAATCAATAGCGGCTCATCGACGGGTCGACCTCGCATGCCCACGCCTCGACACCGCCACGCAGGTTGTGAACCCGCTCGAAGCCGTTGCCAGCAAGCCACATGGCCGCGCGCTGGCTCCGGTGACCGTGGTGACAGACCAGCACGATATCGCTTTCCCGGGGCAATTCACCGATGCGCGCGGGAAGCGTGGTGAGTGGGACCAGCAGCGATCCGTCGATCCGGCAGCGCTCGAATTCCCACGCCTCGCGGACATCCACTACCACCGGCTTGGGACGATCGGCGTCGGCGCACCAGGCCTCCAGTTCGATGGGACCAATCTGCGGGATCAAAACCGGAACCTTTGCGGTGCCGCGGCATTGACCAGCGGCGCGACGACGGTCTCGAACAGTTCGGTGGTGACGCGCGTTCCCGGCGCCGTCCAGGCCACGAGCCTGGCGGTCATCACCGGCAGATCGCCGACGATCGCGAAGACCCGCCCGCCCGGCTTGAGTTGTTCGAACAAGGATTCCGGAAGCAGCGGCGTGGATCCGGTCAGCACGATGGCGTCGAATTGTTCATGCCCGAAACCGCGGGCGCCGTCGCCGACCGCACAGCGCACATTATCGAACCGGTGACGGCGCAGCGTCGCCTGGGCGGTCGCCGACAGCTGCGGGTCGATCTCGACCGACAGAACGTCCCCGGCCCGGCTTGCCAGCAAAGCGGTCAGGTATCCGCTTCCGGTCCCGACTTCGAGCACCGTCTCCCTGCTGGTCAGTCGCAACTCCTGCAACACCCGCGCTTCGACCTTGGGAGCCCACATGTACTGACCTCCGGGCAAAGGCAATTCGAGATCGGCAAACGCCAGCGACCGGTACCGCCGCGGCACGAATTCCTCGCGGCGAACATTGAAGAGAAGATCGAGAACCGCCTGGTCCAGCACGTCCCAGGGGCGGATCTGCTGCTCGACCATGTTGAAACGCGCGTGTTCGATGTCCATGATTCAGTCGGGGTTGGCGGGATGGCGGCCCGCGGTCAGCGCGACGCGCCCTCCCCAGCGGTGGTCGGTGGTCGCAACTGACTCGCGGTCAGTTATTATGCAGTGCAAGATTATCGCACGTCAATCGAGCGGTTTCCGAGGCGGAAATCCCCTGTTGCAACATCATTCGCCGGCAGGCCCGGCCGATGGCGTCGTCGATGCAGCCGGCAACCGGCCGTGCGCTTTCTGGCCGCCGGCTTCGCGCCGCGCCTTGCGCCACTCAAACAGGGTATCGAGATAGGTGTAGAGCACGGGCACGACGACTAGGGTCAGCAGTGTGGAAGTGATCACGCCGCCGATGATGGCGCGACCCATCGGCGCCTGTGTCTCGCCGCCCTCACCCACGCCCAGCGCCAGTGGCAGCATGCCGCCGATCATCGCCGCGGTGGTCATCAGGATCGGACGCAGCCGCACCTGTCCCGCCCGGAGGAGCGCGTCGTGGAGGCTCGCGCCCGAGCGCCGGGACCGATTGGCGAAATCCACCAGCAGGATGGCGTTCTTGGTCACCAGCCCCATCAGCATGATGAAGCCGATCATCGAGAAGATATTCAGCGTCGTGCCGGTGAACATCAGCGCCAGGAAGACGCCGATCAGCGAAAACGGCAACGAAACCATGATCGCCACCGGCTGCAGGAAACTGGCGAACTGCGAAGCGAGAATCAGGTAAATGAAGATCACTGCGAGGCCGAGCGAGGCCAGCGCCGCCTTGAACGAATCCTGCATCTGCTCGGTCTGTCCGCGAACGGAGAACCGGTAGCCCGGCGGCAGCGTCGTGTTCTTGACGATTTCGTTGACGTCCTTGCCGACGTCGCCGGCCGGTCGGCCCTGCGCGTTGGCGAAGATCGACACCCGCCGCTGCAGCTCCTCGCGCCGGATGGTCGGCGGACTCGTGGTCTCGACGATTTCCGCGATCTGCCGCAGCGGGACCATCCGCAACTCGCCATCCGGTCCGCGCTTGTTGGTGGACAGGTACAAGTTGGCCAGGTCCGAGGCCAGCTCACGCCGATCTTTTGCCAGCCGAAGGTTGACCTCGTAATTCTGTGCGTCCGGCGCGAGCCAGTAGCTCACGGTGTCGCCGGCAATCAGCGGACGCAGCGATGCCCCGACCTGCGAAACCGTAATTCCCAGATCAGCGGCAGCGGCATTGTTGAGCCGGATCGACAGCGCCGGATTGGCCTGCTTCTCGGAGAGCTCGAGGTCGGCGATTCCCGGAATCGTGGCGAAGCGTTCCTTGACCTCTTCGGCAAGGCGAACCAGCGTCACCGGATCCGGCCCGAGGATATTGACGAAGATCGGCCGGTTGAAGCCGACGGTGAGTTCGATGCCGGGCACCGGCTTCAGCGCGGTCCGGATCGCCTTTTCCAGTTCCTTTTGCGTACGCCGGCGCTGATCGCGATTGACGAGCTTCAGGTTGACGCGCGCATAGTTGCGGCCTTCGCTGGTGCCGATGTTGGTCATCGCCAGGCGGATCTCCGGGAATTGCTTGAGGATCGTCTCGACCTCGCGCAACTTGCCATCGGTGTACTCGAGGCTGGAACCCACCGGCGTGGAGAGGCGCAGGGATATGAAGCTGCGATCCGATTCCGGAACGAATTCACTGCCGATCAGCGGCACCAGCGCGAAGCTGCCGAAAAACAGCGAGAAGGAGATGACCAGCACGCTCTTGCGGTGACCAAGCGCCCATTCGAGGATCTCGCCGTAGATTTCATGCAGCCACTCGATTCCCCGCTCGACACGCTCCATGAAGCGTCCAAGCCAAGGCGCGCGCGCGAAACGGGAACCTACCGGGTCATGCCAGACCGCGGACAGCATCGGGTCGAGCGTGAAGCTGACGAACAACGAAACCATGACGGCGACAGCGACGGTGACGCCGAACTGCAGGAAAAACTTGCCGATGATGCCGCTCATGAATGCAATGGGCACGAACACCGCGACAATGGCAAAAGTCGTGGCCATCACCGCAAGACCGATTTCGTCGGTGCCCTCGCGCGCAGCCGTCACGTGGTCCTTGCCCATGCCCAGATGGCGAACGATGTTCTCGCGCACGACGATGGCATCGTCGATGAGCAGGCCGATGCACAGCGACAGCGCCATCAGCGTCATGAAATTGAGCGAGAAACCAAATGCATAGAGCGCGATGAAGGTTGCGATCACCGTGATCGGCAGCGTCAGGCCGGTGATGATGGTGCTCCGCCAGCTGTGCAGGAACAGGAAGACGATCAGCACCGTCAGGCCGGCACCTTCGAGGATCGTCGACTTGACGCGGTTGACGCTGCGCTCGACGTTTTCGGCCTCGTTGAAGACGACCGAGAGCTCGACGTCGCCAGGCAGGCGTTTCTTCAGGAGTTCGACCGCTTCGATGATGCCGCGACCGGTCTCGACGATGTTGGCGTCCTGCGATTTCAGCACGTCCAGCGTGATCGACGATTGTCCGTTGATGCGCGCCAGCGAGGTCTTTTCCTTTTCGCCGTCGATCACGTCGGCCACCTGCGACAGGTAGACCACGCCGCCGCCCTGCTGCGCGACGATGATCCGGCCGAATTGCGCCGGATCCTTGATCTTGCCCTCGATGCGCACAACAGTGTCCGTCGCACCACGCGACAGGCGGCCCGCCGGCACGTCCTGATTGGCCGCGCGTATGGCGTTGATCACCTGGTCGACACTGATGCCGAGCGCGGTCATGGCCTGCGGCTTGATCTGGACTAGGATCTGCCGCGTCACCCGGCCGTTGATCTCGATGCGCGCGACGCCGGGAACATTCTCCAGGCCCTTGACGATCGTCTGGTCGGTGAGCGAAGTCAGTTCGCGCAGGTCGACCGTCGGCGACATCAGCGCCAGCGAAACCACTGGCTCCTGGTTGTCGCTGTCGGCACGGACGACCAGCGGATCCCTGGCATCTCTGGGAAAGCTCGGGCGCACCTGCGCGACCTTGTCGCGAACGTCCGCCATCGCCCGCATCATGTCGGTGTCGAGACGGAATTCGGCGAACACCGAACTGCCGCCTTCGAAAGTGTAGGAGCGCACCATTTTCACGCCGGCGACGCCATTGACCGCGTTTTCCAGCGGCCTGGTGATGTCGATTTCAATCGCCTCGGGCGACGCCCCCGGATATTGTGTCTGGATGACGACGAAGGGCAGCGTCACGTCCGGCATCTGCTCGACCCGCAGCTTGGCGTAGGAAAACAGGCCGAGCACCGTCAACGCGACCATCATCATGGTCGCGAAAACCGGGTTGTTGATCGAGACGCGGGTGATCCACATGGCGCGACGTCCCGTCAGCCCTGCCGAGACGCCGCGGTGGCTGCCTTGACCAGCGCCGGGGCACCTTCCTTCAGGTTCTCGAAACGCGCTGCCAGGACGCGAGTCCCCGGCGCCAGCGTGGTCTTGATCTCGACGCGACCGGTCTCCTCGTCATGGCGTCCGACGACCACCATGCGCTTGACCAGCTTGTTGTCCTGGATCGTCCAGATGAAGGTCTGTCCCGCCTCGGTTCGCACTGCCGTCGCGGGCAACGACGGCACCGGCGCCTCGGGCGCCAACGCGATGCGACCGGTCGCGAACATCCCGCCGCGCAACTCGTTGCCGGGATTGCGCAGGCCGACGAAGACATGAATGGCACGCGTGCCGGGTTCGGTGGAGGGGTTGATGCGCTCGATGCGGCCGGTGAACTTGCGCTCGCCGAAGCCATCGACGGAAAGGTCGACGCTCATGCCGGTCTTGAGTTCCGGGATGTCGACTGCGGGCACCAGCGCCTGCAACTCCATTTCCCTGAGGTCGACGACGGTGACCAGCGGCATGTCGAAGGCGACCTTCTCACCCACCTGCACGTGGCGCTTGGCAACGATCCCGGACAGCGGTGAGCTGACCACCGCTTCCTTGAGCGCGTTCTGCGCCAGCCGGACCTGCGCTTCCGCCGATTTCACGCTGCCGCGCATGACATTCAGGCTGGATTCCGAGCTGTCGAATGCGTTCTGCGAGATGAAATTCTGCTTCAGCAGCTTCTGATTAGTGGCCAGCGTCTTCTCGGCCAGCGCCAGTTGCGCCTTGGCCGATTCGAGCTGGCCCTGGCGCTCGATCAGCCGTGCGTCGAGGTCGGCGGTGTCGACCTGGACCAGCATCTGCCCCGCGCGCACGCCTTCACCTTCACGGACGGTGACTCGGCGTATCTCGCCGGAGACCTTGGCCTTGACCGTGGCCTGCTGCACCGGTTGCATGGTTCCGGAAACAGGCAGCCAGCGGGACAGCGCGCGCGCCTCGACGGCCGTGAGATCCGCCGGGGCGAATTCCAGCGTGACCTGCACGTTCTTGCCGGCGGCTTTCTCGGCCGCCTGCTTGGAAATGCGCATCGTGATCGCCGTGGCCAGCCCACCCGCCATCAGCAGCACAATCAGCGCAACGACGACCCGCCGCCTAGTGATTCGAACTCCCATTGCTTCTCCCAGTCGGTGCCGGGGACGATCAGCCCCACGACTCCCCGTCTCGCCGTCGATCCTGTTTGGATGCGGCGAAGCGCTTCGCCAGATTCCGGACCTGTTGCATTGTCCGCGTCGGACGAATGTTCTGGCGATCCAGGTGATGAATTGCGTCCCGAACCGACCAAATGCCCGCACGGCGAATCAAATGCGCGGGCCTTCCGCGTCGGGGGGTCATACATTGACACCCCGCGCCAAGCCAATAATAATAGTCTGTTTTCAGGTCTACCCCTATACCTGTCTCCGAGAGGATCCACATGAATGTCTCCAAAAAGCTCGGTCTGACGCTCGTCGCCGCCGCCCTTATCACCACCTATGGCTGCGGCAAGAAGGAAGAGCCCAAGAAAGCCGAAGCGCCCAAGGCGCCGGTCGAGGAAGTCGTCGTCGTCAAGATCGGCCATGCCGGCCCGCTGACCGGCGGCATCGCCCACCTGGGCAAGGACAACGAGAACGGCGCCCGCATGGCCCTCGACGAAGCCAACGCCAAGGGCATGATGCTCGGCGGCAAGAAGGTCAAGTTCGAACTGCTGGCGGAAGATGATCAGGCCGACCCGAAGCTTGGCCCGACCATCGCCCAGAAATTTGCGGACGCCAAAGTCGCCGGTGTGGTCGGACACTTGAACTCGGGCGTCACGATCCCCGCTTCGGCCGTATACAACCAGGCCAACATCCCGATGATCTCCGGCTCGGCGACCAACCCGAAGCTGACCGAGCAGGGCTTCAAGGGCATTTTCCGCGTCGTCGCCCGCGACGACCAGCAGGGTCCGGCGGTCGCGCAATATCTGGAAAGCCTCAAGGTCAAGAAGGTCGCCGTCGTCGACGACGCCACCGCCTACGGCGAAGGCCTGGCCAACGAAGTCGAGAAGACGTTGAAGGCGGGTGGAGTCAAGATCGTCGCTCGCGAGAAGACCAACGACAAGGCCACCGACTTCAAGGCGATCCTGACCAAGATGAAGGGCACGGCGCCCGACGCGATCTTCTACGGCGGCATGGACGCCACCGGCGGCCCGATGCTCAAGCAGGCCCGCGAACTCGGCATCAAGGCCGTGTTCTCGTTCGGTGACGGCGCCTGCACCTCCGAGATGGCGAAGCTCGCCGGCGCCGCCGCCGAGGGCCTGGTTTGCTCGCAGGCCGGACTGCCGGTGGAAGCCGCCAGCTCCGATTTCGTCAAGACATTCAACGGCAAGTACGGCGAGATCAAGCAGTACGCGCCGTACACGTACGACGCGGCCAACCTGCTGATTGCCGCGATGCAAAAGGCCGACTCGGCCGACCCGGCGAAATACCTGCCGGAGCTGGAAAAAATCGAACTGAAGGGCGCCACCGGCACCATCACCTTCGACGAAAAGGGCGACCGCAAGAACGCCGAGGTCACGATCTTCACGCTCAAGGACGGCAAGGTCGTTCCGGTCGGCGTCGTACAGGGCGGCAAGAGCTTCGCCTTCGCCGACTTCATGGCGGCCAATACGCCGGCTCCGGCCGCTGCTCCTGCTGCAGCGCCCGCCGAAGCACCGAAGAAGTAAGCCAGCGCAATCCGCAGTTCCAGAAGACGGCGTCCCGCGAGGGGCGCCGCTTTTTTTCCAACGGATGCGTCGGTGACGCGGTGCAACGCGCCGCCGGCACTCGCCAATGCTTGCCGTCCTACCCGCGTTAACGAGACAATGCCCAACTTCCATCTCCTCAACTGATCGAGGCCCCGCCTGGATATTTTCCTGCAGCAGATGATCAACGGCCTCACGCTGGGCAGCGTGTACGCGGTCGTCGCGCTCGGCTACACGATGGTCTACGGCATCATCCAGTTGATCAACTTCGCCCACGGCGAGGTGGTGATGATCGGCGCGATGGTGGCGTATACGGTCATCGTCGCGCTCACCGCGGGCGCTCCCGGTCTGCCGCCGCTGCTCATCGTTGCGGCGGGCGTGCTCACTGCGGTCCCCGCCTGCATGGCCGTCGGCTATACGCTGGAGCGCGTCGCCTACAGGCCGTTGCGGCGCGCGCCGCGGCTTGCCCCGCTGATCACCGCCATCGGCCTGTCGATCATCCTGCAAAACCTCGCGCTGATCATCTGGAGCCGCAATCCGCTGCCCTATCCGCAGATCATCGCCACGGTGCCCTTCCACATCACCGGCAACCCAAACGGCGCAACCATCACCAATGTCCAGGTCGTCATCATTGGCGGATCAATGGCGATGATGGGTGGCCTCCTGCTGTTGATCTACCGGACCAGGCTCGGCATCGCGATGCGCGCGACGGCGCAGAACCGGGAAGTCGCCGGCCTGATGGGCATCGACGTCAATCGGGTCATCTCGGTGTGCTTCATCATCGGCGCGGGACTGGCCGCGGTGGCCGGCGTCATGGTCGGCAGCTACTACGGCATCGCCCATTACCAGATGGGCTTCATCCTTGGCCTCAAGGCGTTTTCCGCGGCGGTGCTCGGCGGCATCGGCAACCTGGCCGGCGCCATGCTCGGCGGCATGCTGCTCGGCGTGATCGAGGCGCTGGGTGCCGGTTACGTCGGCGACATCACCAACCTGTGCAATCTCGCCAGCTGGTCGGATGCGCTGGCGCAGCGCTGCGTCGAGGACCCGCACCTGGTGCTGTTCGGCTCCAACTACCAGGACGTCTTCGCCTTCGCCGTGCTGATCCTGGTGCTGGTGTTCCGGCCCTCCGGCCTGCTCGGCGAGCGGGTTTCCGACCGCGCCTGAGGTATCGACCATGCAAAATTTCTTCGACACCAAGCGCCATCCCCGGCTCGCCTGGGTCGGACTGGCCATGGTTGCGATCGTCCTGCTGGTCTTGCCTTGGGCGCTCGGATCGGTGGGCACGGCGTGGGTGCGCATCACCAATCTCGCCATCCTCTACGTCTTTCTGGCGCTAGGTCTGAACATCGTCGTCGGATTCGCCGGCCTGCTTGACCTAGGCTACATCGCGTTCTATGCCGTTGGCGCCTATGTCTACGCGCTGCTGGCAAGCCCCCACTTCAACCTGCACCTGCCTTTCTGGATCATCCTGCCCATCGGCGCTGCCGTCGCCTGCATGTTCGGCGTCCTGCTGGGCGCGCCGACGCTCAAGCTGCGCGGCGACTACCTGGCGATCGTCACGCTGGGCTTCGGCGAGATCGTCCGCATCTTCATGAACAACCTGGCGCGCCCGGTCAACATCACCAACGGCCCGCAGGGCATCACGCTGATCGACCCGTTCAGTTTCGGCGGCTTCAGCTTCGCCGACAGCGAGACCGTCCTCGGCCTCGACTTCACCGGTCCAATCAAGTACTACTACTTCTTCCTGCTGGCGCTGATCGCCGTGATCGTCATCAACATCCGGCTGCAGGACTCGCGCATCGGCCGCGCCTGGGAGGCCGTCCGCGAGGACGAAGTGGCCGCCCGCGCCATGGGCATCAATACCCGCAACATCAAGCTGCTGGCGTTCGCGATGGGCGCCTCCTTCGGCGGCATCGCCGGCGGCATGTTCTCGGCGACGCAGGGCTTCATCAGCCCGGAGAGCTTTGGCCTGATCGAGTCGATCATGGTGCTGTCGATGGTCGTGCTTGGTGGGATGGGCAACATCTGGGGCGTCATCCTCGGCGCGGTACTGCTGTCGTTCGTGCCGGAGGTCCTTCGCTACACGGTGGCGCCGGTCCAGATGGCGATATTCGGCCGGATGCTGCTCGAGCCCGAGGTCATCCGGATGCTGCTGTTCGGCCTGGCGCTGGTGCTGATGATGCTGTTTCGCCCGTCCGGCATCCTGCCGTCGGCTTTGCGCAAGCGTGAGCTCGAAACGGACACCCCCGCATGAGCAGGCTCGCGCTCCTGACCGCCAAGAACATCGACAAGCGCTTCGGCGGCGTGCAGGCATTGTCCAAAGTCGGATTCACCATCAATCACGGCGAGATCTACGGCCTGATCGGCCCCAACGGCGCCGGCAAGACGTCGCTGTTCAACGTGCTCACCGGCATCTACGTGCCCGACGGCGGCGAGTTCATGTTCGATGGTGAACCACTGAACGGCCTGTCGCCCAACCTGGTTGCCGCGCGAGGTATCGCCCGCACCTTCCAGAACATCCGCCTGTTCGCCAACCTGTCGGCGCTAGAGAACGTCATGATCGGCCGCCACGTGCGTACTTCCGCCGGCGTATGGGGCGCCATCTCGCGCAACCCGACGGCGCGCGCCGAGGAAAAGGCGATCCACAGACGTGCCTACGAGATCCTCGAATACGTCGGCGTGGAGAAGCGTGCGCACAGCCTCGCGCGGCACCTGGCGTACGGCGACCAGCGCCGGCTGGAGATTGCCCGCGCGCTGGCCACCGAGCCCAAGTTGCTTGCACTCGACGAGCCTGCCGCCGGAATGAATGCGACGGAGACAGAGTCACTGAAGGACCTGCTGGAGGAAATACGCCGTGACGGCACGACCATACTTCTGATCGAGCACGACATGAAGCTGGTCATGAGTGTTTGCGACCGCGTGCTGGTGCTCGATTACGGCAAGAAGATCGCCGAGGGCAGCGCTGCGGAGGTGCAGAAGGATCCGAAGGTGGTAGCGGCCTATCTCGGCGGCGACATCGAGCTCAATCTCAAGGTTGCTGCCCGGTGAGCTCTTCGAAGCCGCTGCTCGAATTGGCCAAGCTCGAGGTCTCCTACGGCGGCATCCACGCGGTCAAGGGCATTGACCTCGAAGTCGGTCAAGGCGAATTGGTCTGTCTGATCGGAGCCAACGGCGCCGGAAAGACGACGACACTGAAGGGCATCTGCGGCCTGTTGCCGGTCAAGCGCGGCAGGATTCTCTACGCCGGGGACAACATCACCGGCAAACGCCCGTTCGAGCTCGTCCGGCGGGGCCTTGCGCTGGTGCCCGAGGGACGCGGCGTTTTCGGGGCGCTGACCATCGAGGAAAATCTCGCGATGGGCGCGTACACGCGCAGCGACACCAAGGCGATTCGTTCGGACATCGAGCGCGTCTTCGCGCTGTTTCCACGCCTCAAGGAGCGCCGGCGCCAGACCGCCGGAACGCTGTCGGGAGGAGAACAGCAGATGCTTGCCATGGGCCGCGCGCTGATGTCGCGTCCCAAGCTCCTGCTGCTGGACGAGCCATCGATGGGTCTTGCGCCACTAATGGTGCAAAAGGTGTTCGAGACCATCCTCATGGTTGCTGACGAGGGCGTGACCATTCTGCTGATCGAGCAGAACGCGAAGCTCGCGCTCGAAGTCAGCCGGCGCGGCTATGTGATGGAATCCGGCGAGATCACACTCTCGGGTAACGCGGCCTCACTATTGCACGATCCCAAGGTGCGCGCCGCCTACCTCGGCGAGAGCGCGTAGCCCGGACCGGCGGCGCCGGGCGATGCGGGCGAGGTCGCTCACGGTTATGGATACTCCTGACGTTCCGCCACGCCAGCCACCCGCGCCGTCGCCAACGATGCGCGCGCCGCGTGCGGTCCCGGCGCGGCAGGCCCTGGCCTGGTTCGCCGAGGCGATGCGCCTGTGGAAACGCGGCCCCGCATCGTTTGCGGCAATCGCCTTCGTGGTCCTTGTCGTCAGCATCGTCTTCGAACCGATTCACTGGGTGGGCCTGGTCGCGGCCACGATCGCAGCGCCGCTGCTCGCGACCGGTCTGCTGTTCGCGAGCCTTGCGGCGGATCGCGGTGATCGCCCGCGCCTTCGGCACCTGCTGGCGATTCTCGCCGCGCACCGGTCGGCACAGCTTGCTGTGATCGCGGCTGGCTTCGTCGTGTTCGCGGCCGAGGCCATCGTAGCCTGGACGCTGGCCGAGGTGAACCTTGCGATGCCGACGACCGACACTTCGCGCCTTACGTCCGGCGTGGTCGTGGCAATCTATTCGGCGGGGTTGGCGGCATCGCTGCCGGTCACCTTTGTTCCGTTCGCCACGCTGTTCGACGGCGAAGGCATAACACGGGCGTTCGCAGTGTCGTGGCGCGCCTTCGTCCTCAATCTGCCGGCGCTGGCATTGCTGGCATTGTACTCGCTGGTGCTGTTGATGTTCGGGCTCGCGACCATGGGCATCGGCCTGGTGTTCGCCTTGCCATGGATTTCCGCCGCCACCTATTGCGCGTGGAAGGACATCTTTGCGCTGGCGGACGACGGCCCCCGCTCCGACGAATGATGCCCGCCGTCAGAGCGATGGACGCTGCCCGAATTCCTTCAGCGCGGGCTCGATCGACACCTCGACGATCGTAACTGCATCGACCCGCGCCGGCGGCGAACCGTGCCGGCACCAGGCGACAAACCGGTCGACAGCCTCGGGCGTGCCCTGCGCGAACGCCTCGACGCTGCCGTCGCTGCGATTGCGTACCCAGCCGGTCACCGCGCAATCCAGCGCCGCGTATGCTGCGGAGGCTCGGAAGCCCACTGCCTGCACCCGGCCTCGAATCGCGATGCGGCGCGCGACAAGGTTCATCGCCCCTCGCGGGCGCACCGCCGCTGCCAGGCGAACAGCGCGGCGATGGTCTTGCCGTCGGTGACTTCGCCGCGGTCGAACGCCGCGCACAACTCGTCTTCCGCCATGATCACCACGTCGAGAAATTCGCCATCGTCGAGTTGCGCGCCAACGTGCACGAGGCCAGTCGCGACAAAGAGGTCAATGAATTCGGTCGAGTAGCCGATCTCCGGGTGGATCGTGCCCAACGGTGTCCACTGCGCCGCCTCGTAGCCGACCTCCTCGACCAACTCGCGGCGCGCGGTGGCGAGCGGCGACTCGCCCGGATCGATCTTGCCCGCGGGAAATTCCAGCATCACGCGGCGCACCGGATAGCGGTACTGCCGTTCGAGAACAAAGCGGCCGTCGGGCAGGACCGGCACGATGAGCACAGCACCCGGATGCACGACGTATTCACGCGTCGCCTCGCGTCCGTCCGGGAGCGCAATGCGATCGCTGCGGACCTCGAGCAGCTTGCCCTTGAACACGACGTCCGAGGCGAGGCCGGTCTCGACCAGATGAGCATCCGCGCCGAGAACGCCCCCGCTGGCAGATTCCCCCCGATCGCCATTTCTTGGCCCCCCCCGATCGGCACTCATGCCAGCCAGTCCCTGGCGATCAGGAAGTCGGTGTAGAGCCGGGCCTCAGGCGTGCCGGGTTCTGGTGCCCAGTCGTAGCGCCATTTCACCACGGGTGGCAACGACATGAGGATGGCCTCGGTGCGGCCATTCGACTGCAGTCCGAACAGCGTGCCGCGATCCCAGACCAGGTTGAATTCGACGTAGCGGCCGCGCCGATAGGCCTGGAAATCGCGCTCGCGCTCACCGTAGGGCGACTCGCGACGGCGCTCGAGAATCGGCGCATAGGCAGGCAGGAAGTGTTCGCCGACGCTTCGGGTCAGCGCGAAGCAGCGGTCGATTCCGCCTTCGGCGAGGTCATCGTAGAAGATGCCGCCGATGCCGCGCGGCTCCCGACGATGCTTGAGAAAGAAATACTCGTCGCACCACGTCTTGTATCCGGCATGGACGTCTGCACCGAAAGGATCGAGCGCGTCCTTGCATTGACGGTGGAAATGCGTCGCATCCTCCTCGAATCCGTAGTACGGCGTGAGGTCCATGCCACCGCCGAACCACCAGATGGATCGTGAGTCGGCGTCGTTTCCGGGCGCCGCCGACGCGGGTGGATGCGCGACGAAAAAGCGCACGTTGAGATGGACGGTGGGCGCGTAGGGATTGCGCGGATGCAGGACCAGCGACACGCCCATCGCCTCCCAGGCGCGTCCTGCCAGCATCGGGCGTGCGGCCGTCGCCGACGGCGGCAGTTTCTCGCCCATCACATGCGAGAAGTTGACGCCGCCGCGTTCCAGCAAGCGGCCATCCTCGATCAGACGCGAGATGCCACCGCCGCCTTCCGGACGCGTCCACTCATCGCGCCGGAATTGCGAACCCTCGATGCCTTCGAGTCCCGCGACAATGCGCTGCTGCAGCCCGGTGAAGTATTCGCGTATCGCCGCCGCGTCGACGGGGGCATCGCTGTCGCCGACGGCGCCAGCGCCGTTCGGCGTCACGAGTCCGATCCCGCGGCCGCCGGGCGGCCGGCGACCCGCGGCGCCAGCGCACGATGGCCGATGTCGGTGCGGAACTGCATGCCGTCGAAGCGGATTTCGCGAATCGCCTCGTATGCGGCGCGTTGCGCCAATCGCAACGAGTCGCCCAGTGCGGTCACGCACAGCACCCGGCCACCGCTGACGACACTGCGCTCGTTGACGAGCGCGGTCCCGGCGTGGAACACACTGACGTCGGGATGCGCCTCGGGGGTGATCCGCTCCAGTCCCTCGATGGCATCACCGCGGCGAGGCTGCTCCGGATACCCGGCGGCAGCCAGTACGACGCCAAGCGCGGCCCGCCGGTCCCATTCCGCCCCGATAACGTCGAGCGTGCCGTCGATCGCATGGGTGATCAATTCGGACAGATCGCTTTTCAGCCGCGCCATGATCGGCTGCGTTTCCGGATCACCCAGGCGGCAATTGAATTCGAGCACCTTCGGGTTGCCGGCAGCGTCGATCATCACGCCGGCGTACAGGAACCCGGTATAGGGAATGCCGTCGGCCGCCATGCCGTTGACCGTGGGCAGGATCACCTCGCGCATGATGCGCGCGTGCATCGCCGGCGTGACGATGGGCGCGGGCGAATACGCGCCCATGCCGCCGGTATTGGGTCCGGCGTCGCCGTCGCGCAATCGCTTGTGATCCTGCGACGAGGCCAGTGGCAGAACGTTGCGGCCGTCGACCATCACGATGAAGCTCGCCTCTTCACCTTCCAGAAAATCCTCGATGACGACGCGCGCGCCGGCCTCGCCCATGGCGTTGCCGACCAGCATCGCATCGACGGCGGCATGCGCGTCGCGCGCGTCGATCGCCACGACGACGCCCTTGCCCGCCGCGAGCCCGTCCGCCTTGACCACAATCGGCGCGCCGCGCGCGTCGATGTAGGCGTGGGCCTCGCCAACGTCGGTAAACGTCCGGTATTCGGCCGTGGGCAGTCCATGACGCTGCATGAACGCCTTGGCGAAGTCCTTCGAACTTTCGAGCTGTGCGGCGGCGCGCGTCGGCCCGAAAATGCGCAGGCCGGCGGCGCGGAACGCATCGACGATGCCCAATGCGAGCGGCGCCTCGGGGCCGACCACGGTCAACGCGACCGGTTCGTCCTTCGCGAACTGCACAAGGTCGGCAATTTCGGTCAGCGGCAGATTGGTCAGTGCTGCGTCGCGCGCAGTGCCGGCATTCCCGGGCGCGACGAAGACCCGGGCAACACGCCGCCCCTGCGCAAGCTTCCAGGCGAGCGCGTGCTCCCTGCCTCCGCCGCCGACCACCAGGATGTTCATGGCCGCGCCGCGGTCAGTGGCGGAAATGCCGGAAGCCGGTGAAGACCATCGCAATGCCGCGCTCGTCGGCGGCGGCGATCACTTCGGCATCGCGCATGCTGCCGCCGGGCTGGATCACGGCGACCGCACCATTGTCGGCGACGACGTCGAGTCCGTCGCGAAACGGAAAAAACGCGTCCGAGGCCACGACGGAGCCGGCCAAAGACAGTCCGGCATTGGCCGCCTTGATGGCGGCGATCCTGGTCGAGTCGACGCGGCTCATCTGTCCGGCACCGACGCCCAGCGTCTGCCCGTCACGGCAGTAGACGATGGCGTTGCTCTTGACGAACTTGGCCACGCGCCACGCAAACAGCAGGTCGGTCAATTGCGCTGGCGTCGGCGCCAGGCGCGTGACGACCTTCAGTTCCTCCGCTGCGACGTTGCGGTGATCGGGCGACTGCACCAAGAAACCGCCGCTCACACGCTTGAAATCCCAGGCGTTGCCCTTGACCCCCGCGGCAGGCAGCGGCACCGCCAGCACCCGGACGTTGGTTTTTTTTCCGATCGAGGCCAGCGCCTCGTCCGAGTACGCGGGCGCGATCAGAACCTCGAGGAACTGCGTCGAGACAGCCTCGACGGTTTCGGCGTCGACCGGCCGGTTGAAGGCGATGATGCCGCCGAATGCTGAGGTCGGGTCGGTCGCCAGCGCCTTCCGGTACGCGGCCAGCGGGCCCGCGGCGATCGCTACGCCGCAGGGATTGGCGTGCTTGACGATGACGCAGGCGGGATCTGTGAACGTCTTCACCGCCTCCCAGGCGGCGTCGCTGTCGGCAATGTTGTTGTACGACAGTTCCTTGCCCTGCAATTGGCGGTAGGTGGCGATGCCGCCCACCGCCGGGGCCTCGTCGCGATAGAACGCCGCCGACTGGTGCGGATTCTCGCCATAGCGCATTTCCTGGGCCTTCGCACCGGCGAAGTGAAAGACGTCGGGTAACACCGCCGCAGCGCCATCTGGCTGGCGCGCAGTCAGCCAGTTGGCGATTGCGCCGTCGTAGGACGCCGTATGCGCGAAGGCCTTGCGCATCAGGCGAAAGCGCGTGAGCTCGCCAAGGCCACCCCCGGCGATCTCGTCGGCCACCGCCGCATAGTCGTCGGGATCGACGACCACGCCGACATGCTGCCAGTTCTTCGCCGCGGCGCGGACCATCGACGGGCCGCCGATATCGATGTTCTCGATGGCCTCCTCGAGCGTGCAACCTGGACGCGCGACGGTTTCCCGGAATGGGTACAGATTCACGACGACGAGGTCGATGGTCGCGATGTCGTGGTCGAGCAGTGCCTGCACGTGCTCGGGCAGATCGCGCCGTGCGAGGATGCCGCCATGGATTTTCGGATGCAGCGTCTTGACCCGGCCATCGAGCATTTCCGGAAAGCCGGTATGCGTGCCGACATCAGTGACCGGCAGGCCCGCGTCGGCCAGCGTTCGGGCCGTGCCGCCGGTGGACAGCAGCGCGACACCGGCGGCGACCAGCGCCTGCGCGAAGGGCACGAGACCGGTCTTGTCCGAAACCGACAGCAGCGCGACGGCCACCGGTGCCGATGTGGCGGGGCCGGTCACAGCAGCTTGTACTTGGTGAGTTTCGACCGCAGCGTGTTGCGGTTCATTCCCAGAATGTCCGCCGCCTGCGTCTGGTTGCCGTCCGTGCGGGCGAGGATCGATGCCAGCAGCGTGCGCTCGACGTGGCCGATCACCATGTCGTAGACACCGCTCGGCGACTCGCCATCGAGCCGCTTGAAGTACTCGTCGAGCGAACGGTCGACGCTGCGGCAGATTTCGTTGCTGCCGTTCAATTTTTGTTTTCTGTTGGTCACGCGGCGAGGGCCTCCCCTGCCCAGGATCGGGTTGCGCCGATCGCCCGCATCGTCGGTACGTTGCCGCGGGCTTCTCCGGTGGTCTTGCCACAGTACTCGAGCCGATCGTGGGTGGCGCCGAGCGCATCGAAATACCTGCGTACCTGTCTGATTTGTTCGCCGGCGGAGATCGTTGTCACCATCGTCCGACGGAACGCATCGCCGCCGGGCAATGCCTCCGTGTACCAGCCGAGGTGCTTGCGCGCGATGCGCACGCCCGCCTCCTCGCCGTAGAAAGCATGGTGGTCGGCGAGGTGCTCGAGTATCAGCGCGCACGCCTCCACGACCGTCGGCGACGGCAATTGCTCGCCGGTGGCGAGAAAGTGAGCGATTTCGCGAAATATCCACGGCCGGCCCTGCGCGGCACGGCCGATCATCACCGCATCCGCGCTGGTCCGGTCCAGAACAATGCGCGCACGCTCCGGCGAATCGATGTCGCCGTTGGCGATCACCGGCAGGCGCACCGCCGCCTTCACCGCTGCGATGGAGTCGTATTCGACCGCGCCGACAAAGGCGCAGGCGCGCGTGCGGCCGTGCACGGTCAGCGCCTGCACGCCGGCATCCTCGGCGATGCGGGCGATGGCCAATGCGTTGCGTGACACCGGATTGGGACCGGTGCGGATCTTCAAGGTGACGGGCACGTCCACCGCGCGCACCACCGCATCCAGAATCGCCGCCACCAGCGACTCGTTCGCCAGCAGCGCGGAACCCGCCGCGGCATTGCAGACCTTCTTCGCCGGGCAACCCATATTGATGTCGATGATCTGCGCGCCACGCTCGACGTTGTAGCGCGCCGCTGCCACCATCATGTCCGGATCGCCTCCGGCAATCTGCACGCAAATCGGCGCGACCTCGCCGGCGTGATCGGTGCGCCGGCGCGACTTGTCGGTGCCCCACAGCTTCGGGTTGGACGCGACCATCTCGGAGATCGCATAGCCAGCGCCCAGCCGTTTGCACAACTGGCGGAAGGGCCGGTCGGTAACGCCCGCCATCGGAGCGACGACGAGATTGTTCGGCAGCGTGTAGGGACCGATGCGCACGAATTGGCTGATGGATGCGGGAATGAAAGACGACTGACGGGGAGGATGATTATACCGAGTTTGCGCGGGTGACGCGCCCATCGCGGCGCCCAAAAAAACGTGCAGCGCTGGCACGCGACTTGCGCGCGCATCCCGATCAGGAGAGGCCGAACAGCATGGCGCGGGTAAACGCCTTTTTTACCGGAGGCAGCGCATCGAGCAGCGTCAGCGCAACTCCGCGCGGCCAGCGCAGCAACGGGACGTCCGAGCCGAAGATCTGCGTCAATCCATGCGTGAAGGCGATCCCGGCTCCGCGATCGACTCGACGCCGCGCCAGGTAGGCGGCGACCATCGCGTGGTCGCCAAGCGTGTTCCTGTCGCCGGCGACGATGACCTGCGCAAGTTCGAACGCATCGCGCACGCCCAGGTTGAATCCCTGTCCGGCCACCGGGTGCAGCGCCTGTGCTGCATTGCCGACCAGGATCGTCCGCGCACTGGATGCCGGACGCGCGATCTCCAGTACCAGCGGAAACACCCGCCGCGAGGCGACACGTTCGAATCCCTGCACGCGCGGCCCGAACTGGCGTGCGAGTTCGGCCAGGAACGCGTCGTCGGAAAGCACCAGCGCGGCCTGCGCGTCATCCGGGGACAGCGTCCATACCAGGCCGTAGTGATCGGCCTCCGGCAGCAACGCAATCGGACCCCCAGCGGTGAAGCGCTCGTAGGCGACGCCCTGGTGCGGACGCGCCATCCACACCTGCGCCACCAGCGCCGATTGGCCGTATTCGCGGCGCTGACGCGCAACGCCGGTCACCGCGGTGCCGGTGCCGTCTGCGACCACCGCCAGGCGCGCCTGCAGCGGAGCATCGGGCTCGCCGTCGATGGCAATCGTCGAATGCGCAGGGCCACCTTCGACAGCGGTCGCGATCGTGCCGTAGCGAACCTCCATACTGGTATGCGCAAGTTCGGCATCGATCGCGTTCTGCAACGCTGCATAGGAAACGACATAACCCAGCGCCGAAAGCCCCTGCTCCACCGCGTCAAGGCGCGCGGTCCCGAAGCCTCCGACCTGCGAAATGTCGATAGAGGTGATCGGCGTGATCGCGTCCTTGATCCCGCACAGATGGCGCCAGACGGAAAGGCGCTCGAAAATCAGCCGCGCTCCGTGCGACAGCGCGAGCGTACGCTCACCCCGGACGATCGCTCCCGGCGCGCGCGCATCGAGCGCAACGACATCCAAGTCGGCATCGGCAAGCGCCAGCGCCAGCGTGCCGCCCACCGGGCCGGCACCGACGATTGCTACATCGTGCACGCGTTCCTGCCTAGCGAAGGCATGCCGCCTCGACCTCGACGACGGTCTTCGGCGTTGCCGCGGTGAGATTCTCGTGTCCGCCTTCAGTGACCAGCACATCGTCCTCAATGCGCACACCGATGTGCCAGAAATGCTCTGGCACGTTGTCGGCCGGACGGATATAGGCGCCGGGTTCCACGGTGAGCACCATCCCCGGCACCAGAGACTGCGATTCGCCTTTCACCTGGTACAGACCCGCGTCGTGCACGTCCATGCCCAGCCAATGACCGGCACGATGCATGTAGAACTGTTTGTAGCTGCCGCCCTCGAGCACCTCGTCGAGCGTCCCCTGGCAAAGCCCGAGGTCGATGAAGCCTTGCGCGAGCACCCGCTCCGCAGCCTTGTGGTAATCGTGGAACGCGACCCCCGGCTTGACCGCGTCCAGGCAGGCGTACTGGGAGGCGAGCACGAGTTCGTAGATGTCCTTCTGCGCGCCGGTGAAGCGGCCGTTGACGGGAAAGGTACGGGTAATGTCCGACGCATAGCCACGGTATTCGCAGCCGGCGTCCACCAGCAGCAGGTCGCCGTCGGCGGTCTGCCGGTCGTTGTCGCGGTAGTGCAGCACGCAGGCATTCGGACCAGAGGCGACGATCGACGGATAGGCCACCGCCAGTGCGCCCTGGCTCAGGAATTCGTGCACTAATTCAGCCTCGACCTGGTACTCGAACCACCCCGGCCGGGTCCGGCCCATCGCACGGCGATGGGCGTTGCCCGAAATCTCGGCTGCGCGACGCATCAGCGAGAGTTCATGCGCATCCTTGGTCAGGCGCATGACATCGAGCACGCCACGCACGTCGATGATCTCGTCCGGAGCTGCAACTCCGGTCCGTGCCTGGGCCCGGACCTGGTTGAGCAACAGCGCCATCCGCCGATCCCAGGATTCGAAGAGCCCGAGCGGTGTGTACAACGACGGCCGGTCCGCAGCCAGTTCGGGCAGCTTCACTTCGAGCATGTCGATTGGATGCGCCTCGTCGAACCCGAAGATTTCCCTTGCCGCGTCGGGCCCATAGCGGAAACCTTCCCAGATTTCGCGCTCTTCGTTTTTTTCGCGGCAGAACAGCACATGCCGGTCGCCGTCCGGCCCGGCGATCAACGCAACCACCGCGTCGGGCTCCGGAAAACCCGACAGGTAGTAGAAATAGCTGTCGTGCCGATAGGGGTAGTGCGAGTCGCGATTGCGCGCGACCTCGGGCGCAGTCGGCACCAGCGCCAGACCACCGCCACTGCGTTCCCGCATGGAGCGGAGCAACGCGTCGCGCCGTGCGCGATAGAACTGATGCGTATTCCTCATGGATGCCGGAGTTCGTGATGGATCGGTCATTATAGGTGAGCGCGCCCGGCGGCGGTCGGCGCCGGCGCGCCACCGTCGGGTTGAGCTAACATCGCCGAGTGGACAGGGAATTCGCACCATTGCCCGGAGCGTTGAGCGGGCCCGCTTTGCACGAAGCGAAGCGTATGGTGCGCACGCGCATCATGACGTTGCGAGATGCCCTCGATCCGTCGTATCGGCGCACCGCCTCGGCAGCCATCGTCCACCGGCTGAGCACGATGCCGTCGTTCGCGACGGCGCAATGCGTATTGCTGACGCTGCCCTTCGCCAGCGAATGGGACACCCGTCCGCTGCTGGAGACGGCCAGGGTCGACGGAAAACTCATCGCCTTGCCACGGGTGAACGGGGAATCGCGAATGCTCGAACTGCATCGCGTCGACAACCTCGACGACGATATCGTGGCCGGTTATCGCGGCATTCCCGAGCCAGCAACGCACACGCCCAGAGTCGACCTGAAGTCGATCGACTGGGTGCTGGTCCCGGGGCTCGCCTTCGATCGCCGCGGCGGGCGCCTGGGCTATGGTGGCGGCTACTACGACCGGATGCTGGGACAGCTGACGCCGGGGACGCCGCGAATCGCCGGCGCGTACGCGATGCAGATCATCGACAGCGTACCGGCGGCACCGCACGACCTCGCTGTCGATGCCATAGCCACCGATACCGAGCTCCTCACCATTCGACCGATCGCATGAGTGCCGAAGGGCGCGGCACCGCGGCGGTGGCGCTGGCCGCCACGCTGGCGATCCAGATGTTCGTATCGCTCGCGGCGACCGCGCCCGCCGTGCTGGCGCCGGCATTGGCGCCGGACCTCGGGCTCACGCCGCAATGGCTCGGCGTATTCGTCGGCATCCTGTACGCGGGGACGATGGTCGGGAGCCTGGCCTGCGGCGGCCTGATCGACCGGTGGGGGGCGATCCGCCTGTCGCAGATATGCGTGCTGGCCTGCGCCAGCGGTATCGCCGCCGTGGCTCTGCTGCCCGGGGCCGCGGCCCCACTGTTGATCGCGATCGCGTTTTTCATGGGCATGGGCTACGGCCCGATCACCCCGGCGTCCTCCGACGTGCTTGCCCGCACCACGCCGCCGGCGCAGCGGGCATTGATGTTTTCGCTGAAGCAGACCGGCGTCCCGGCGGGCACCGCCCTTGCCGGCGCGCTGATGCCCGTTGCCGCATTGGCTTTGGGCTGGCGCGGTGCGCTTGCCGCGGTTGCGGTGGTCGGCGTGACCGTCGCGATCGGCGCGCAGACCTCACGCCGGCGCCTCGATGTCCACCGCCCTAGCGTGGCGCCCTTTTCGCTCAACGGCCTGGTGCGGCCGCTGAAGCAGGTGATGCGGGACCCGGCATTGCGTGAGTTGTCGCTGATCGGGTTCGCCTTTGCCGCGGTACAGATTTCGATGACCAGCTTTCTGGTCCTGTTTCTTCACCAAACGCTCGACTGGTCGCTGGTGCAAAGTGGGTTGGCGCTCACTATCGCTACTGTCAGTGCCGTTCTGGGACGGATCCTGTGGGGTCTGGTGGCGGACCGGACCGGTTCGCCGCGCAAGGTGCTGATTGGGCTGGGGATTTCGGCCTCGATCTGCGGCTTGCTGCTGGCCCTGTCGGGGCCCGACTGGCCGGTGCCGTTGCTGCTTGCGCTATTGTCTTTCTACGGCGCGACCGCCATCGGCTGGAACGGCGTCCAGCTTTCGGAACTCGCGCGCCTCGCGCCTTACGGGACCGCCGGCGAGGTCACCGGCGCATCGGGGTTCGTGACCTATGCCGGCGTGGTCATCGGCCCGCCGGCATTTGCCGGATTGACGGCCATTTCGGGAAGCTACCGGGCCGGATTCCTGATGGCCGCAGTGGTCAGTGGCACCGCCGCGGTCCTTCTGTTCCTGCACCGGTCCGGTCACCAGGCAGGGAGGCCAAACGGATAACATTGTAAATTTGGAAATCATTTCCGTCTGATGGTAAACTTTGCGCCCGAGGGTCCGGCATGACGGCGGCCTCGGGCGCGGACGGCAACGCAACGAGTTGATGCCATGCGGTTTTCGCGCCGCAGCAATACAGCGGCGCCGTCGCCGCCTAGAATGGACCGACGGCTCAATCGGGTCGACGGTCGCGTGCAGCCTGAAAATGCGATCGGCGCCCCGCCCATTCGCACCAACCGACCACGTTTCACGCCCTGTTGAGACGCAGGCGCGGCTGATACCGCGCCAGGGCAGCGCTTTCGGAGAATCGCCATGGATGCATTGAGACACGACCCCGATCCACAGGAAACGCGCGAGTGGCTGGATGCCCTGGCAGCGGTTCTCGCCGTCGAGGGCTCGGACCGCGCGCACTTCCTGATCGAGCAGATGATCGACGCGGCGCGAAAGAGCGGCACCTACCTGCCGTTCTCCGCGACCACCGGCTACATCAACACCATCCCGATCGACGCGCAGGTGCGTGTCCCCGGCGACATGGCGATCGAGTCCCGTATCCGCGCTTACGTGCGCTGGAACGCGATGGCGATGGTGCTGCGCGCGAACAAGCACACCAACGTCGGCGGCCACATCGCGAGTTTTGCGTCCGCGGCGATGCTCTACGACATCGGCTTCAATCACTTCTGGCGCGCCGATACCGCGGAACGCGGCGGCGACCTCGTCTTCGTCCAGGGTCATTCGGCGACCGGCGTGTACGCGCGGGCCTTCATGCTCGGTCGGCTGACCGAAAAGCAGATGGACAACTACCGGCAGGAGGTCGACGGCACCGGCGTCTCGTCCTATCCGCATCCATGGCTGATGCCGGATTTCTGGCAGTTTCCGACGGTGTCGATGGGCCTGGGTCCGCTGATGGCGATCTATCAGGCGCGCTTCATGAAATACCTGCAGGACCGCGATATCGTCAAGACCGAGGGCCGCAAGGTCTGGGCATTCATGGGCGACGGCGAGATGGACGAGCCCGAGTCGATGGGGGCGATCGGCATGGCCTCGCGCGAGACTCTCGACAACCTGATCTTCGTCATAAACTGCAATCTGCAGCGGCTGGACGGTCCGGTGCGCGGCAACGGCAAGATTATTCAGGAATTGGAAAGCGATTTCCGCGGCGCCGGATGGAACGTGATCAAGGTCGTCTGGGGACGGCACTGGGACGCGCTGTTCGCGCGCGACAAGGCCGGCATCCTGATGAAACGGATGATGGAGTGCGTCGATGGCGAATACCAGACGTTCAAAAGCAAGGATGGCGCCTATGTCCGCGAACATTTCTTCAATACGCCGGAACTGAAGGAACTCGTCGCCGACTACACCGACGAGGACATCTGGCGCCTGAACCGCGGCGGTCACGATCCGATCAAGGTGTACGCAGCGTTCCACGCGGCGACCACGCATCAGGGCCAGCCGACAGTGATTCTCGCCAAGACCATCAAGGGCTACGGCATGGGGAGCTCCGGCCAGGCGCAGAACATCACGCACCAGCAGAAGAAGATGTCGCTGGAATCGCTGAAGCGCTTCCGTGACCGCTACGCCATACCGGTGACGGACGAGCAGATGGAGGAGATCCCCTATGTGACCTTTCCCAGGGGCTCGCCCGAACTCGAGTACATGCACGCGCGCAGGAAAGAGTTGGGGGGCTTCGTGCCGCAGCGCCGGCGCCGCGCCGAGCCGCTGGTCGTGCCCGGGCTGTCGACGTTCGACCGGTTCCTGAAGAGCACCGATGACCGCGAAATCTCGACCACGATGGCATTCGTGCAGATCCTGCAACTGCTGCTGCGCGACAAGACCTTCGGCAAGCGCATCGTTCCCATCGTGCCGGACGAGTCACGCACCTTCGGCATGGAGGGGATGTTCCGCCAGCTCGGCATCTGGAACCAGCAGGGCCAGCTCTACACGCCGCAGGATCATGACCAGCTGATGTTCTACCGTGAGGACAAGAGCGGCCAGATCCTCCAGGAAGGCATCAACGAGGCGGGCGGCATGTGCGACTGGATCGCCGCGGCGACGTCGTACTCGACGCACGGCGTGCAGATGATCCCGTTCTACATCTTCTATTCGATGTTCGGTTTCCAGCGC
The DNA here is from genome assembly GCA_963712105.1 of uncultured beta proteobacterium. Classification (GTDB taxonomy): domain Bacteria; phylum Pseudomonadota; class Gammaproteobacteria; order Burkholderiales; family Casimicrobiaceae; genus VBCG01. Next base: position 110,715 of record CAVQGR010000004.1, on the reverse strand, counting down.
ATCGGCGACCTGGCCTGGGCCGCCGGCGACATGCGCTCGCGCGGCTTCCTGCTGGGCGGCACTGCCGGTCGCACGACGCTGAACGGCGAGGGCCTGCAGCACGAGGACGGCCACTCGCACCTGATCTCCGCGACCGTGCCGAACTGCATTTCCTACGATCCGTCCTTCGCCTTCGAGGTGGCGGTGATCATCCAAGACGGCATGCGGCGGATGTACGCAGAGCAGGAGGACGTCTACTACTACATCACGCTGATGAACGAGAACTACACGCATCCGGCGATGCCCGAGGGCGCCGCGTCCGGGATCATCAAGGGCATGTACCGGCTCGCCGAAGGCGCGAAGACGAAGGGCAAGGCGCCGCGCGTTCAGCTGCTCGGGTCGGGGGTGATCCTGCGCGAAGCGATCGCCGCGGCGGAACTCCTGAAGAAGGACTGGGGTGTGGACGCCGACATCTGGAGCTGCCCGTCGTTCACCGAACTCGCGCGCGAGGGCATGGCGGTGACGCGCTGGAACACGCTGCATCCGACCAAGAAGCCTAGCCTTTCGCACGTCGAAACCTGCCTCAAGGACACCCAGGGTCCGGTGATCGTCGCCACCGATTACATGCGCCTGTTCGCCGAGCAGATCCGGCCTCTGGTAGGACGTCGCTATGTAGTGCTGGGGACCGATGGTTTTGGCCGCTCCGACACCCGTGAGAAACTGCGCCACTTCTTCGAAGTCAACGCGCACTACGTCACCGTCGCCGCGCTGAAGGCGCTGGCCGACGACGGTACGATCCCTGCCGCCAAGGTGGCCGAGGCGATTTCGAAGTACGGAATCGACCCCGACAAGCCGGCGCCGTGGACGGTGTAGTGCCCTTTTCCATCGAGTCGAGAGCCCTATGAGCACGATCGAAGTCAAGGTCCCGGATATCGGCGACTTCAAGGACATCCCCGTCATCGAGGTCTTCGTCAAGGCAGGCGACACGGTCGCCGCGGAGGACTCGCTGGTATCGCTGGAGTCCGACAAGGCGACCATGGATGTGCCATCGCCGGTCGCCGGCGTGGTCAAGGAAATGAAGCTGAAGCTCGGCGACAAGGTCAGTGAAGGCACGCTGATTCTGGTGCTCGATGCGGCCGCTGCGGGCGCAGCACCCGCGGCCACACCCGCTGCGGCGGCGCCGGCAGCTGCGGCGCCCGTGGCCACAGCGCCCGTGGCCGCAGCGCCGGCTCCGGCGAGCGCGCCTGCCGCCGAAGTCGCGACCAAACCGACGCCAGCTGCGCCTCACGCCGCGAGCGTGCCGGTCGACGACGCGGCATTTCGCGCCGCGCATGCGTCACCGTCGGTGCGCAAGTTCGCGCGCGAACTCGGCGCGGATCTGGCCCAGGTGAAAGGCACCGGCCCGCACGGGCGAATCCTGCAGGAGGACGTGCGCGACTACGTCAAGCAGGTGATGACGGGTGCGGTGTCGCAGGGTGCCACCGGCGGTGGCGTGACTGGAGGCGGCGCGCTCAACCTGCTGCCCTGGCCGAGCGTCGACTTCGCCAAGTTCGGCCCGGTCGAGGCGAAGCCGCTGTCGCGGATCAAGAAAATTTCCGGCGCGAATCTCGCCCGCAACTGGGTGATGATCCCGCACGTCACGCAGTTCGACGAGGCCGACATCACCGACCTGGAAGCCTTCCGCGTTCGGCTCAACAAGGAAAACGAGAAGGCCGGGATCAAGGTCACCATGCTCGTCTTCCTGATCAAGGCCTCGGTCGCCGCACTGAAGAAGTTCCCCGATTTCAACGCATCCTTGGTTTCCACTTCCGATGGCGACAACCTGGTCCTGAAGCAGTACTTCAACATCGGCTTCGCCGCCGACACGCCCAACGGGCTGGTGGTGCCGGTGATCAAGGGCGCCGACCAGAAGGGTGTGCTGCAGATCGCCAAGGAAATGGGCGAACTCTCGGCCAAGGCGCGCGAGGGCAAGCTCGGTCCCGCCGACATGCAGGGCGGCTGCTTCTCGATCTCTTCGCTCGGACGGCATCGGCGGTACTGCGTTCACGCCGATCATCAACGCGCCCGAGGTGGCGATTCTCGGCGTGTCCAGGAGCGCGACCAAGCCGGTATGGAACGGCAAGGACTTCTCACCGCGGCTGATGGTGCCGCTGTCGCTGTCCTACGACCACCGGGTGATCGACGGCGCGTCGGCGGCGCGCTTCACTGCCTACCTCGCAGGACTCCTCGCCGACATGCGGCGGGTGATGCTATGAGTTCAATCGACGTCAAAGTCCCCGACATCGGGGACTTCAAGGACATTCCGGTCATCGAGGTCTTCGTCAAGCCGGGCGACAACGTCGCTGCGGAGGATTCGCTGGTGACCCTGGAGTCCGACAAGGCGACGATGGATGTGCCCTCGCCGTCGGCGGGCGTGGTCAAGGAGGTCAAGGTCAAGCTCGGCGACAAGGTGAGCGAGGGCACGCTGATCGTTGTTCTGGAGGCTTCGGGCGCAGCGCTCCCGCGCCTTCTGCCGCCAGTACCACGCCTGCGCCAGGCGCCCGCGCCTGCTGGCGCAGATGCGATGGCCGCAGCCGCCGCGCCGGCGAAAGCCTCCGCGCCGGCCGCCACGATCCTCGGCGCCGCCATCTACAGCGGCAAGGCCGACCTCGACTGCGACATGCTGGTGCTGGGCGCCGGTCCCGGCGGCTATAGCGCCGCCTTCCGCGCCGCCGACCTCGGCATGAAAGTCGTGCTGGTCGAGCGCTATTCGGCGCTGGGTGGCGTGTGCCTGAACGTCGGCTGCATTCCGTCCAAGGCGCTGCTGCACGTCGCCGCGGTGATGGACGAATCGAAAATCCTGGCCGAGCATGGCATCGAATTCGGCAAGCCGAAGATCGACCTCGCCAAGCTGCGCGGGTGGAAGGACAGGGTCGTCGGGAAACTCACTGGCGGGCTTGCCGGCATGGCCAAGGGTCGCAAGGTCGACGTCGTGCGCGGCGTGGGCCAGTTCCTCGACCCGTTCCACGTCGAGGTCGAGGAGACCGAAGGCAAGGCTCAGGCCAAGACGGGCGCCAAGAAAGTGGTGCGCTTCAAGCAGGCGATCATTGCCGTCGGCTCGCAGGTCGTTCGGCTGCCGTTCATTCCGGAAGATCCGCGCATTCTCGATTCCACCTCTGCGCTGGAACTGGGTTCGGTGCCCAAGCGCATGCTGGTCATCGGCGGCGGCATCATCGGCCTGGAGATGGGCACCGTCTACTCGACCCTCGGCGCGCGCCTGGACGTGGTCGAGATGATGGACGGCCTGATGCCCGGCGCCGACCGCGACCTCGTCCGCGTCTGGGAAAAATTCAACAAGCCACGCTTCGATCGCATCATGACCGGCACCAAGACAGTCGCCGTCGAGGCGCGCAAGGATGCGATTCATGCGACCTTCGAAGGCACCGATGCCCCCAAGGGACCGCAGCCCTACGACCTGGTGCTGATGTCGGTCGGCCGCGCGCCCAACGGCAGGAAAATTTCGGCGGACAAGGCCGGCATCGCAGTGACCGACCGTGGCTTCATTCCGGTCGACACGCAGATGCGCACCAACGTGCCGCACATCTTCGCCATCGGCGACGTGGTCGGGCAGCCGATGCTGGCGCACAAGGCCGTGCACGAGGCGCATGTCGCGGCGGAGGCCGCGGCCGGCGAAAAGAGTTTCTTCGACGCGCGAGTGATTCCGTCGGTCGCATACACCGACCCGGAGATCGCCTGGGTCGGCGTCACCGAGGACGAGGCCAAGGCGAAGGGACAGAAGGTCGGCAAGGGCCTGTTCCCCTGGGCCGCCTCGGGACGCGCAATCGCCAACGGCCGCGACGAGGGCTTCACCAAGCTGCTGTTCGACGCCGGGACGCACCGTATCGTCGGCGGCGGCATCGTCGGCACGCATGCCGGCGACCTGATTGCCGAAATCGCGCTGGCCATCGAGATGGGCGCGGACGCGGTCGACATCGGCAAGACCATCCATCCGCACCCGACGCTGAGCGAGTCGGTCGGCCTCGCCGCCGAGGCCTTCGAAGGCGTGTGCACTGACCTGCCGGCCGTCCGCAAGAAACCGGCATGACGCAGGACGAACTGAAGCAGGCGGTCGCCCGCGCAGCGATCAAGCATGTCGTCGACGATGCCTGGATCGGCGTGGGTTCGGGTTCGACCGCCAACTTCTTCATCGACGAACTGGCGAAGATCAAGCATCGCATCAAGGGTGCGGTGTCCTCCTCGGTCAAGTCGACGGAACGCCTCAAGGCTCTTGGCATCGAGGTCGAGGAACTGAACAATGTCGCCGACGTGCCGGTCTATATCGACGGCGCCGACGAGGTGACGGAACATGGAGCGATGATCAAGGGTGGCGGTGGCGCGCTGACGCGCGAGAAGATCGTCGCGGCGATGAGTCGCAAATTCGTCTGCATCGTCGACGCGTCCAAGCTGGTGCCGGTGCTGGGCAGCTTTCCGTTGCCGGTCGAGGTGATCCCGATGGCGCGCAGCTACGTCGCGCGGCAGATCGTGCTGCTGGGTGGCAGGCCGGAATGGCGGATGGGCTTCACCACCGACAACGGCAACGTCATCCTGGACATCGCCGGGATGTCGATCACCGACCCGGTGGCGCTGGAGGCGACCATCAACCAGATCGCCGGGGTGGTCACCGTGGGCCTGTTCGCCCGGCGCGGCGCCGACGTCATCCTGATGGGCACGCCTGAGGGCGTGCAGACGCTTACGCCTGGTCACTGATTCCGCGGCAGGCCCCCTGCACGGGCGCCGCGCTACAATCCTCGCATGAACGATCTCCACGTCCCCGGCCTCGACGCGGTCACCGACGTGCCCGCCTACATGCGTACCGTCGGCGAGGCGGCGCGGGTGGCCGCGCGCGCGCTGGCGCGTGCCGATACCGACGCCAAGAACAAGGCACTGCATGCAATGGCGGCGGCGATCCGCGGCGCGGAGCGCGCGCTGCTCGCCGCTAATGCGCAGGACGTCGCGGCGGCGCAGGCCGAAGGACGCGACGCGGCCTTTGTCGACCGCCTGACGCTCACCGTCAAGGGGATCGCTGCGATGGCCGACGGTCTTGAGCAGATTGCGACACTGGCCGATCCGGTCGGCGCGATCACCGGTCTCGAATACCGCCCGACCGGCATCCAGGTCGGCAGGATGCGCGTGCCGCTGGGCGTGGTCGGCATCATCTACGAATCGCGCCCCAACGTGACCGCCGATGCTGCAGGACTGTGCCTCAAGTCCGGCAACGCCACCATCCTGCGCGGCGGCTCGGAGGCGATCCGCAGCAATCGCGCCATTGCCGACTGCGTCCAGCAGGGACTGCGCGCCGCCGGCCTGCCGGAAACGGCGGTGCAGGTGGTCGCGACCACCGACCGCAAGGCTGTCGGCCTGCTGATCGCCGACGAAAAGCACGTCGACGTGATCGTTCCGCGCGGCGGCAAGAGCCTGATCGAGCGCATCACCAACGAGGCCAAGGTGCCGGTGATCAAGCACCTGGATGGCGTGTGCCACGTGTTCATCGACGCCTCGGCCGACCTCGACATGGCGATCCGCATCGCCGACAACGCCAAGACGCAGCGCTACTCGCCGTGCAACACCATGGAGACGCTGCTGGTGCACGCCGACATCGCCGAGCGAGTGCTGCCGCCGCTGTGCGCGATCTACACGGAAAAATCCGTCGCGCTGCGCGGCTGCGAGCGCGCCCGCGCGCTGGTGCCCGGCATGATGGCCGCCACCGAGGACGACTGGTATACGGAATACCTGGCGCCCATCCTCGCCGTGCGCGTTGTGGATACTCTCGACGATGCGATGGCGCACATCGCGCAATACGGCTCGCAGCACACCGACGCCATCGTCACCGGGGACTACGCCAACGCGCGGCGCTTCCTGCGCGAGGTCGACTCGAGCTCGGTGCTGGTCAACGCGTCGACGCGCTTCGCCGACGGTTTCGAGTTCGGCCTCGGCGCGGAAATCGGCATCTCGACCAACAAGCTGCACGCGCGCGGACCGGTCGGCCTCGAGGGCCTGACCAGCCAGAAGTGGGTCGTGCTGGGATCGGGGCAGATCCGGACCTGAGGCGGGTCCGCAACCTCCCTGCATGCGCCGTCGCGCCGGCGCGGCGCCGGTGCCTCAGGCGGCCCGGCCCGAACCGCCACGCCGATGGCGCGCGTACCAGGCGACCGCGCCGACGACGACCGCAAGGATCGGCAGTGCGCCCCAGTTCATGATTTCCCAGCCAGCGGCGGTCACCAGCGCGCCGGACGAGAACGAGGCCAGTCCCATGATCGAGAACACGATGAAGTCGTTGGCGCCCTGCGTCCGCGCCTTCTCGGCCGGAGTATAGGCCTCGGTGAGCAGCGCGGTGCCGCCGGTGTACATGAAATTCCAGCCCACCCCGACCAGCACCAGCGCGGTTACGAAATGCGTGATGGTGACGCCCGTCAGCGCCACCGCGGAACCCGTGGCCATCAGCGCGACGCCGGCGACGATCACGCGCAGCACGCCGAAGCGCTTGATCAGCGTCCCGGTGACGAAGCCCGGCGCGTACATGCCCACGACGTGCCACTGGATGACGAAGGCCGCCTGCCCGTAGGGCAGGCTGCAGAAGTCCATCGCCAGCGGCGTGGCGGTCATCAGCAGGTTCATCAGGCCGTAGCCCAGCCCGCCGGAAAGCGCGGCGACGATGAACACCGGCTGGCGCACGATCTCGCGCAGCGGCCGGCCGCCGCCGCTGCGCTCCTCCACCGAGGGCCGCGGCACGTGCACATTCCACTGCACGGCCAGCGCGACCAGCGCGACCGCGCCGAGCATCAGGAAGGCGCCGAGGAAGGGCGTGGCGAAGGCATCCCTGCCCCAGTGGGTGATCGCCGGCCCCAGAAAGCCGCCGCCGATGCCGCCGGCCAGCACCAGCGAGATCGCCCTTGCCTTGTCGGCCGGCGCGGCGACCTCGGTCGCGGCAAAGCGATACTGCAGGCCGACGGCATTGTAGATGCCGATCACGGCCGTCGCGACGCAGTACAGCGGAAAACTCTTCAGCCACAACGCGAGCGCGGCAAGCGCGCAGCCACCGATGTTGATCAACGCGCCGGCCATGAAGCCGCGGCGGCGGCCGACGCGCGCCATCCACAGCGACATCGGCATCGTCGCCAGCGCCGAGCCCAGCACATAGGTCGTCGCGCCCAGCGTGGCCAGGGTCTTGGCGTCGACCAGCGAATAGCCGACCAGCCCGTTCATCGAGATGAGACCGGACGCGTTGGTCAGCAGCAGCGCCTGGCAGCAGGCGAGCAGGAAGATGTTGCGGTAGGAGGTGGTCATGCGAGGCGGGAGGCGGTGGCGGCCGCTGGGTCGGCGCGCCGGCAGGCAGGAGTCAGGACGCAATGAAAAAGGCCCGCAGCAGCGGCCCGGCGGTGAACTCTAGCACGCGCGACGAGCGCGACGAGCGCGGCGATCAACGGGCTCGACGCGGATCCGCCCGCGCCTGGCCATCAGGCACGGCAGACCCTGGTCAGCGCGGCGACTCGGCGGTCGGCGCCGGCATCGAAGGCAACTCCCCGGCGGGCGCAATGTGCGTACGTTCACGCAGCGACGCGATCCGCTTGAGTTGCGTATCTACTTCCGCATCGACCATGTAAAGCCGTGACTCGCAGGTCAGGAACGAGCAATCCTCCTCAACCTTGCGTCGCGCTTCCTTTCGGGCAGAAAGGACCTCTTCCTCGAGTGCGCTGAAATAGGCTTCGTGCGAATCGGTGTCGGGAAACGTCGCCGGCGGCAGCAGCAGCACGATGGCAGGCGGATAACCATAGGCGGCGCCAGAGGACGTGTCGACAGCGTACGTAACCAGCATGACCGGCAGGATTGCCAGCTGGGCAATCCCGACCGCCGATGCGGCCAGCAACGCCCCGGTCGCCCCAACCGTGGCCCCCACCGCAGCGCCGACGCCTGCCGCTGCACCGGCACCGAGCACCACGCCGCCCACGCCTTGCATCCTCTGCTCTTCAGTATCCGCCGCGGCACCGCCGATGTTCTTGAACTCCTCGACCACATCGAGGCGTCCGGGCTTGGCGCAGGTGACCTGCAGCGGCTTGGCGCTGCGGGCGACCTCGACCGTGCCGGGAGTGGCGGCGATTTCGTAGGTGTCCTTTTCACCCAGCGTCGCCAGCGTGCAGGACGCGCCGTCGGGATCGGTGGCCACCGTCAGCGCCTGGGTGGTGCCGCGGATGCTCGTGGCGCAGCCGCTCGCGACAAACACGAGGGTCATCAGACACGTCAACGCAAGCGGGCGCATATGCCCTCCAGGCCGGAAAGCGGTTGACCAAGATACGCCCGAGGTCGACTGGACGTCATTGGCCCTGCGCCCGGCCGCCAGCGGACGTGGGCTCGCCCGGACTGACGCGAGCCGGCCCCTCAATGGCGAGCTCTGCCGGCAGCTTCGTTTCGGGGACGGGCACCAGCGCCGCGCCGCCCGGCGCAACCCTGGTACGCTCTTTCAGCAGGGCGACATCCTTGCGCTGCTCTGCCACGTCGTCATCGATGTCGCTCAACCGCTTGGCACACTTCGATGGACGGCACTCGTTGGCTTCGATGCGCCGCAGTTCCTGTCCGGCGACGACGACCTTTTCGTCAAGCCTGCGGAAATAGGCGTCGCGGGACGCGGCGTCCGGAAAGGTCTCCGGCGTCAATCTCAACGCGATGGCCGGCGGATAGCCGTAGATCGAGCCGGTCGCCGCGCCATGGACAGCGAACGGAACGAGCAATACAACGCCGACCAGCGGCAATACCGTCCCCACGACCCCCACTGTCCCGGCAACGAGCAAACCGCCGGTCGCCCCGGTGGTCGCCGCGACCGCGCCAGCGGCGGCCCCGGTCACCGCGACTGCGCCCGCCACGCCGGCGGCGGTCTTCTGTTGCTGGTCCGAGGCATCCATCGCCACACTGTCGACGGCCTTCGTCTGCTGTTCCGAGAACTCCGCCGCGGCGCTGCCGACCACTTGTTTCTTGTGTTCCGCGTCCCATACTTCCTTGCGGCTGATATCCGAGAACTGCTCGACGACATCGAGGTATCCCGGCTTCGCACAGCTGACCACCAGCGGCTTGGAATAGAGGGCGACCTCGACCGTGCCCGGCGTGGCGGCGATTTCGTAGCTGTCCTTCTCGCCCTCCGTCGCCAGCGTGCACGTCGCACCCGGGGGATCGGTGGCCACCGTCAGCTGCTGCGTGGCGCGATCCGTCGTGGCGCAACCGCTCGCCAGGATTGCGAATGCCATCAGGCACGAAAGCGTCAGCGGGCGCATGCACACCCCTTTGCCAGCGATAGCGGGCAACTAACCTACCCGCGTCTCCGGCGGCATGTCAATGAACCTGTTGTCATCGCCCAGGAAACCAGCATTTTTCCGCTTGTGCCAAACTTGCCCCCATGGACCCGCTCATTCCCTCGATCCTCGACTTCTGGTTCGGCGCGCCCGGCAGTGCGGAATCAGGACGAACCCGCGACGTGTGGTTCAAGAAGGACGCGGACTTCGACGGCACCATCCGTACGCGCTTCGGCGAGGCGATGGCGTTAGCGCTGGCCGGCGGCTACGGCGAATGGTGCATGAGCGCGGATGGCGCGCTGGCGCGGGTGCTGCTGCTCGACCAGTTCACGCGCAACGCGTTTCGCGACACGCCTCGCGCCTTTGCCGGCGACGAGCGCGCGCTGGCGACGGCACAGGACGCGATCGCGCGGGGGCACGATCGCGCGCTCGATCGCCTCGGCCGCTGGTTCCTCTACCTGCCGTTCGAGCACGCCGAGGATGCGGCGATGCAGCGCCGGGCGCTCGAACTCTACGAAGCGCTGGCCGCCGAGACCGGCGAGCACGCGCCGCTGGAATGGGCGCAGAAGCACGCCGAGGTCGTCTTCCGCTTCGGCCGCTATCCGCACCGCAACGAGATCCTCGGCCGCGCCTCGACGCCGGAGGAGCTCGAGTTTCTCGCGCAGCCGGGGTCGCGCTTCTGAACGAGTCGCCACGCGACGGCGGATCGCGCGCATGACCGCGCCGACCAAGGCGCCGGTGGCGCTGCTGGGTGGAACCTTCGATCCGGTGCACCACGGTCACCTGCGCTTCGCCGATCACGTGCGCCGCGCGCTCGGCCTGGCCGAAGTGCGCCTGGTCCCCGCCGCCGACCCGCCGCACCGGCCAGGCCCGGCGGCCCCCGCAAACGACCGCCTGGCCATGCTGCGGCTCGCCGTGGATGAATTCCCCGGACTGGCGGTCGACACCCGCGAACTCGAGCGTGGCGGCAAGAGCTACACGGTGCTGACACTGGAGGAACTGCGCGGTGAGGATGCCGCCCGGCCGATCCTGCTGCTGTTGGGTGCGGACGCCTTCCTGGGACTGCCGACCTGGCATCGCTGGCGCGAAGTTTTCGACCTTGCCCACCTGGTCGTGGTGCCGCGTCCCGGCGTTGGTCTGACCGACGCATTGCCGGCCGAACTGGTCGCGCCATGGAAGCAGCGCCTGACCCGAGATCCGGCCATGTTGCTCAACGCGCCCGCCGGCGCCATCTTCGAGCAGCCGTTGCCGCCGCAGCCGATCGCCGCGACGACGCTGCGTGCACAGCTCGCCATCGACCCGCGTCCGGACACGCTGTCCGGATTGCTCCCAGCATCCGTTTTGTCCTATATTGACCAGCATCATCTCTACGCGAGGGTCCCGGATGCGCCTTAACAAGCTCCAGAAAACCGCCGTTTCCGCCCTCGAAGACATCAAGGCGCGCGACATCACGGTCCTCGATGTCCGCAAGCTCACCAGCTTCTACGATTCCATGATCATCGCCAGCGCCGACTCCAACCGGCAGACGCGGGCGCTCGCGCATCACGTGCGCGACAAGCTCAAGGAAGCCGGCGCCGACATCCTCGGCGTCGAAGGCGAGGAAACCGGAGACTGGGTGCTGGTCGACTGCGGCGACCTGGTCGTTCACTTGATGCTGCCCGCGGTGCGCGCACACTACAACCTTGAAGAGTTGTGGCAGGTGCCTGCCGTGCGCCGGCAGACGCAGGCCGCGGCGTGACCTCATGGCGTGTCCGCCCGATGCCCGCGGCAGCCACCGATGAAACTGTCGATCGTCGCGCTGGGCCACCGGATGCCGGCCTGGGTCGGCGCAGGCTACACGGAGTACGCCAAGCGCATGCCGCGCGACACGCCTCTCCAACTGGTCGAACTCAAACCCGAGCCGCGCGACCGCGGCCGCACCGTCGCACAGCTGCTGGCGGCGGAAGCGCCGCGCATTCGCGCCGCCTGCGCGGACGCCACGATGGTCGCGCTGGACGAACGCGGCAAGCCCTGGACGACGCGAATGCTGGCGCAGCGCCTGCAACGCTGGCGCGACAGCGGATCCGATGTCGCCTTCGTGATCGGCAGCGCCGACGGGCTGGACCCGGCGATCCGCGACGATGCCGCCGTGGTCGTGGCACTGTCCGCGCTCACCCTGCCGCATGCGATGGTGCGGGTGTTGCTCGCCGAGCAACTCTACCGCGCTGTCAGCCTGAACGCCGGCCACCCCTACCATCGTGACTGAGCCCGTCATCTACCTGGCCTCGCGGAGTCCGCGCCGGCAGGAACTGCTGCGCCAGATCGGCGTGGCGTTCACGGAAATTCGCCTGCGCGAGGCCTCGGGCCGGCATCGCGATGTCGTCGAGGAGGCGCTCGAAGGCGAACCGGCTCAGCACTACGTCGAGCGTATTGCCCGGGCCAAGGCGACGATCGGCTGGCGGCGGATGGAGGAGCGCAAGTTGTCGCCGCTGCCGGTGCTGGCCGCCGACACCGAAGTCGTGCTCGACGACGTGATCTTCGGCAAGCCCGGCGACGCCGACGCGGCCCGCGTGATGCTGGCCAAGCTGTCGGGCCGCAGCCATGACGTGGTGACCGCGGTGGCGCTGCGTTTCGACGACGAGGTCGAGGTGGCGATGTCGGTGTCGCAGGTGACGATGCGCCGTTTGAGCGCCCGCGAAATCGAACACTACATCGAATCCGGCGAGCCGTTCGACAAGGCCGGTGGATACGCCGTTCAGGGACTGGCAGCGGCGTTCATCACCAAGCTGGAAGGCAGCTATTCCGGCGTGATGGGCCTGCCGCTCGCCGAGACTTCCACCCTGCTCGCCGGGATCGGCCGCCCCGTGCTATAACGGACGCAATCACAGGCCGCCGGAACCGGCGGGTCCATGCCCGGCGACCAACCGGGTGTCCCACCGGCGCGACATGACTCACGAAATCCTGATCAACGTCACGCCCCAGGAAACGCGCGTGGCCATGCTCGAGCAGGGCGTGGTGCAGGAACTGCACATCGAGCGCGCGAGCGCGCGCGGCCTGGTTGGCAACATCTACCTTGGACGGGTGGCACGCGTACTTCCCGGCATGCAGAGCGCATTCATCGAGATCGGTCTCGAGCGCGCGGCCTTCCTGCACATTGCCGACATCTGGGAACATCGCCAGAACGGCCATGGCGGCGAGCAACGCCCCATCGAAAAAATCCTGCACGAGGGCCAGTCACTGCTGGTGCAGGTGATCAAGGATCCGATTGGCACCAAGGGTGCGCGCCTGTCCACGCAGATCAGCCTCGCCGGCCGCCTGCTGGTCTACCTGCCACAGGATTCGCACATCGGCATTTCGCAGCGCATCGGCGACGAGGCCGAGCGCGAGACGCTGCGCGAGCGCCTGCAGGGGCTGCTGCCCGAAGGCATGACCGGTGGCTTCATCATCCGCACCATGGCCGAGTCTGCTTCGGTGCGCGAAATGGAAGCCGACATCGGCTACCTGACCAAGCTGTGGAGCGACCTGACCGGGCGCTCGCACGAGGTACCGCCCACTTCGTTGCTGCATCAGGACCTGAATCTGGCGCAGCGCGTACTGCGCGACATGTCCACCGACGAGACCGCGCGCGTGCTGGTCGATTCCCGCGAGACCTACGTGAAGATGCAGGAATTCGCCGGCCAGTACACGCCGGCGCTGACCGAGCGCATCAACCACTACATCGGCGAGCGCCCGCTGTACGACCTGCACGGTGTCGAAGAGGAGATCGAGCGGGCGCTGTCCCGCCGCGTCGATCTGAAATCCGGCGGCTACCTGATCATCGACCAGACCGAGGCGATGACCACCATCGATGTCAACACCGGCGGCTTCGTCGGCGGGCGCAGCTTCGACGACACCATCTTCAAGACCAATCTCGAAGCGGCGCAGGTAATCGCGCGCCAGCTGCGCATGCGCAATCTGGGCGGAATCATCATCATCGACTTCATCGACATGGAGAACGCCGAGCATCGGGGCGCGGTGCTGGCCGAACTGGATCGCGGACTGGAAAAGGACCGCACCCGGCTGACGGTCAACGGCTTCACGCAGCTGGGCCTGGTCGAAATGACGCGCAAGCGCACGCGCGAGTCGCTGGCGCACGTTCTGTGCGAACAGTGCCCGACCTGCCACGGTCGGGGCGAATTGAAGACCGCGCAGACCATCTGCTACGAGATCCTGCGCGAGATCGTCCGCGAGGCCAAGCAGTTCAACGCGCGGGAATTCCGCATCCTCGCCTCGCAATCGGTGATCGACATGTTTCTCGACGAGGAATCACAAAGTCTGGCGCAACTCGGCGACTTCATCGCCAAGCCGATCTCGCTGCAGGTCGAGACCATGTACACGGCCGAGCAGTACGACATCATCCTGATCTAGAATCGGGGCCGGCCGCGCCGACGCCTCGACATCATCGGAGAACTGCCATGCCCGTATCCGGCATGAACCATTTCACCATCCTGACCGACGACGTGCCCGGCACCGTCGAGTTCTACGCGCGTTTTGTCGGACTGACCGACGGTCCGCGGCCCGATCTGGGATTTCCCGGCGCATGGCTGTACGCGGGCGACACCGCCGTGCTGCACGTCATCGGCGGCCGCAGCCGGGACCAGCTGCGCGCGGGTGTCATCGACCACATGGCCTTCACCGCGCAGGGACTCGGCGACACCATCGCGATGCTGGTCACGCACGGTATCGAGCACATCTGCCGGCAGCAAAATGGCACCCGGCTGTGGCAGGTATTCTTTCACGACCCGAACGGCGCTCGCGTGGAACTCGATTTCAGCCCCGACGAAGTGCCTCCGCGCCGGTGAGGAACCGGCCAATCGTCACGTCCGCGATTGCCGCAAGCGGATGGAGGGAACGGTGAATCCTTTGGTCGTCCAGCCGGATCATCTGGTCATCGCCGCGCTGACGCTCGATGCCGGCTGCGACTGGGTCGAGCAGCGACTCGGCCCGCGGCCGCAGCCCGGCGGTCGCCACGAGGCGATGGGCACGCACAACGCATTGCTTGCCCTGGGTCCGCGTTTCTACCTTGAGGTGATAGCCGTCGATCCCGACGGCCAGGCGCCGGGGCGACCGCGCTGGTTCGATCTCGACGAGCCCAGACTCAAGGCAGCGCTGGCCGAAGGGCCGCAACTGGCGCACTGGGTCGCCCGCTGCAACGAGATCGACGAGGCGGCAACACGCCTGCCTGAACTGGGCCAGGTCACGCCGATGGCGCGCGGAGCCTTCAACTGGCATATCACCATTCCCGCCGACGGTCACCGGCCTGGTCGAGGGCTGGTGCCCACGCTCATCCAGTGGCCCGACGCGCGGCACCCGGCAGACGGGCTGCCCGATCATCGATTGCGGCTGGTCGCGCTGGCCGGCGAGCATCCCGACCCCGGTGCGGTGCACGGTGACATCGCCACGCTCGGCCTGACCGGGATCCTGAAAGTGACCTACGGAAAATCGCCGCGGCTGGCGGCGATGATCCGTACCGCGCACGGGGTGGCGACGCTATGACGCCGGACGCCGGCTAGCCCAACGCCCCGCGGGCCGCCACCGGCCACAGGCATTCGACCCGGTCCTGGCGCATGCCGACGATCCAGTCGTAGAGATTGACGGTGGGATCGCAATGGCCGGGAATCAGCCACACGCGCTCGCCCAGTGCCGGCGCCGCCTGCGCCGGATCGACGCGCAGAACGCCGTGTTCGTCGGAAGCCTTCAGGTACTCGAGTCCGCGCGCGGCATGCACGATGG
This sequence comes from uncultured beta proteobacterium, assembly GCA_963712105.1. Lineage (GTDB taxonomy): Bacteria > Pseudomonadota > Gammaproteobacteria > Burkholderiales > Casimicrobiaceae > VBCG01. The sequence continues at coordinate 95,668 of CAVQGR010000004.1, read as the reverse complement.
GCATGCCTGAGTCGACCGAAAGCGCCTTCAGGCCGGCGTCGACAATGGCTCGGTCGGCCGCCGGAACGCTCATCACGCCGGCCAGCACGTACAGGCTCTGTTCGAAGCTGTGCTGGTCGCGGGCCAGCGCGTTGCGGCCGTAGTCGGCATCCATGAACACATAGGAACCCGGTTGCAGTTCGGTGTAGACGCCGCTGTCGCGTTCGAGTTGCCAGGTGCCGGTTCCCGCTCCGGTGACGACGGGGCAGGCGATGCCGGCGCCGACCAGCAGGTCGCGGGTCCGCGCGGCGAGTGCGCTTGCCTCGGCGATCGCCGCGCGGCGTTCGTCGGGATGGCGAAGGTGCTGCGCCGCGCCCTGGTAGGCATGCAGGCCGCGAAACGAGAGGCCGGGGGCAGCGTCGATCGCCTGCGCGAGTCGCAAGGCATCCTCGCCGGGGAGAACACCGCAGCGATGTGCCCCGACGTCGATTTCAACACACACGTGCACGGTGCTGCCCGCCATGGTGGCGGCCGCAGACAGGTCGGCAATGACCTGCGCGTTGTCGACCAGCACACCGACAGTAGCGGTCCGGGCCAGCGACGCGAGGCGGGCGATCTTCGCCGGTGCAACGACCTCGTTGGTGACCAGGACGTCGGCGATGCCCGCCGCAACGAAGGCCTCGGCTTCGTCGACCTTCTGGCAGCACACGCCCACTGCGCCGCGGGTGATCTGCGCATGCGCGATATCCGGACACTTGTGCGACTTGGCGTGCGGCCGCAGCGCAAGACCCGAGCCATGCACGACGTTGGCCATCAGGTCGAGGTTGTGTTCGAACACGTCGAGATCGACCACCAGCGCCGGAGTCTCGACGGCGGCGAGCGCATCGCCGATACGGGCGGGGACGCGCTGCATCAGCGCCCCCCGGGGTTACGCGGCGTCAGGACGGCGATCGGGCGGGCAAGGCCGGACGGAGCAGGATGGGGCATCGGCGGCTCGGAAATTCGGGCGAGCCGTATTGTCGCATTCCTGCCGACGCCCGTTGATGCCATGAATCGGATTGCCCGCAAGGCCGCAATGGCGCTACTTCTGCGTGGCCTCCAGTGCGGCCAGTTGACCGTATACGACGCGTCCGATCGACAACAACTGCGCCCGGTCGAGATTGCCCGACAGCGCGTAAGCCGAATGCGCGTCGATCCAGTAGTAGACGCCGACGCCCCCCTCGACCGCATAGCGAAAGGCGACTTCGTCGGCACCCGCCGGCTGCTTGCGCACCTGCAGCGACAGGCGCTGTTTGTCGGCATTTTCGTACATGAACAGCGCCGTCGGCATTTCGTTGCCGGCAACCAGCCGGCCACCGACCAGGGCAAAGCCGACGCTGTTGAGATCCGGTGCGCGCACCGGAAAGCCGAGTCGCTTGGACAGCCAGTTGACCAGGCGCTTTTCCTCGGCGGCCCAGATTTCCACCGGCCGATTCACGTCACCGGCGTACAGCGCATGGGTAAGCGCCACCGAGCGGGTGTAGGTCGTGGGCGTACCCTCATGTTCCAGCGTCAGGTCGCGACCGAACCAGCCCACCGCCACCCCGATGAACAGCGCGGCAGCGGCGGACAGCAGCGAAGCCGCCCAGAGCGGCAATCCCCGCCGTCTTGTCACAGGTCCGGCGGCGGCGGCGATCAGCGCTTCCGGCAACGGTTCGCCGACCCACTGATCGAAGGCCTCGCGCAGCGCGTCGTTCTGCCACCGCAGACCGGCCACGTGACCCGCCAGCGCCGGATCGCGCGCCATCGCCGCCTCGACGTCCGGCCGCCGCGCGGCGGCGAGCTGGCCGTCCACATAGGCATGAAGGTCGGTCTCGGTGATCGGCAGCGGATTCATCGCAGTACGGATTCGCAGTTCATTTGATGACCTTTAGCGCTGCGGCGGAGGATGACGTTCCGCTGAATGCGCTGCGCAGTTTTTCCCGCGCCCGCGACAGGCGCGACATCACGGTGCCGACCGGTATCGCCAGCGTCGCCGCAATTTCCTCGTAACGCAATTCCTCCACGACCGCGAGCAACAGGACTTCACGCTGGGCGACCGGCAACCTGCCCACATGCTGGATCAATTCCATCAACTCCACCCGCGAGTACTGTTCCGCCGCCACGGAAAGTTGCCAGGCCTCGCCGGTGCCGTCTTCCGAGTCGAGCGACACATGGCCCTTTTCGCGGCGGGCGAGCGTCTGCTGGTTGACGAAGACGTTGTGCATGACGGTGAACAGCCACGCGCGCAGATCTGTTCCCGCTGTCCATAGCCGGCGTTTCTCCCATGCCCGCGCCAGCGTTTCCTGGACGAGATCGTCGGCACGGGAAAAGTCCCCGGTCAGCACCCGCGCATAGCGACGAAGCCGTGGCAACGCCGCCAGCAGGTCGGGCTGCGGCAGCGGGGGGGCGGCAAGGTGGCCGGGCGTCGTCATCGCGTCATTCTGCGCCATGTGCCCCCCGCGCGTGCATGGAGGCGCTCACAATGGCCCGAACAGGGCTGACGGCCGGATTATTCCCGGTTCGGGCCGCGACCGCGCCGGCGCCCTGCCTCAGGCAATCAGGAATATCGTGGCCAGGCCCAGGAAGATGAAAAACCCGCCCGAATCGGTCACCGCGGTGATGAGCACCGACGAGCCCACCGCCGGGTCGCGACGGAAGCGGATCATGGTCATCGGGATCAGCACGCCCATCGTCGCCGCCAGCAGCATGTTGAGCGTCATCGCCAGGATCATGACCAGGCCAAGCGGAACGTCCTTGTACAGCGACATCGCCACCACACCCATCACCGTGCCCCAGACCAGTCCGTTAGCCAGCGCGACCAGGAATTCCTTGCGGAAGAGCTGTCGCGCATGCTCGCGCGTCACCTGACCCAGCGCGACGGCCCGAACGATCATGGTGATCGTCTGATTGCCGGAGTTGCCGCCGATGCCGGCGACGATGGGCATCAGCGCCGCCAGCGCGACCAGCTTCTCGATCGAGCCTTCGAAGATTCCGATGACCCGCGAAGCAATGAACGCGGTGACCAGGTTGATCGCCAGCCAGGCCCAGCGGTTCTGGAAGGATTTCCACACCGACGCGAACACGTCCTCCTCTTCGCGCAGGCCGGCCTGCGCCAGCACATCCTCCTCGCCGCTTTCGCGCACGTAGTCGAGGACCTCGTCGACCGTCACCCGGCCAACCAGCTTGTCGTTGGTGTCGATCACCGGCGCCGAGACGAGGTCGTAGCGCTCGAAGGCGCTGGCCGCCTCCTCGGCGCTGTCGTGCTGGCGCAGCTTGACCACCGGCTCCTGCATCACATCGCCAACCAGCGTTTCGAGGTCACTGATGATCAGCTTGTTCACAGGCAGCACGCCGAGCAGCCTCTCGCTGCGGTCGACGACGAACAGCTGGTCGGTCTGCGACGGCAATTCCTCGAAGCGTCGCAGGTAACGCAGCACGACTTCGAGCGTCACGTCGGGACGCACCTGCAGGTCTTCGAAGTCCATCAGCGCGCCGACCATGTCGTCGTCGAAGGACATTGCCGCGCGCAGTTGTTCGCGCTCCTCCACGGGCAGGCCGGAGAAGACGTCGTCCATCACCTCCTGCGGGAGGTCGGGTGCGAGCTCGGCGATCTCCTCGGCGTCGAGCATTTCCGTCGCGGCAACGAGCTCCTCGGTGTCCATCGCCGAGATGAGGCCCTCGCGGACCGGCTCGGACACCTCGAGCAGGATCTCGCCGTCGCGATCGGCTTTGACCAGATCCCAGATGTAGAGCCGCTCGTCGAGCGGCAGCGCCTCGAGGATGAAGGCGATATCGGCGGGGTGCAGCCGGTCGAGCTTGCGCTGGAGCAGCGCCTTGTTCTGGCGCGTGACGAGGCTCTCGACGACCTCGCCGCGGTTCGCGTGATCGCCTAGCGGCGCGTGCTCGAGCTGCTCGTGAACCAGGCCCTCGACGAGGCGGTTCTTGCGCAGGAGCATGGTGATTTCCACCAGTGCGTCCTGCACGCGCTCTCGCGGCTCGGGAGGCGCGTTCGCCGGTTCGTCGACAATCTCGGCCATGGCTTTCTCGTACTCAACGGCAGCGCGGACGGATCAGGGGACGGGAATTCTAACCGCTTTCGCCCCGGTGCCGGGCGACGCTATGGCAGTTCGGCAGCGGGCATCCGCGCGAGAATGATGCCGATCTTGCGATTGAGGCCGGGCGCGCCGGGATTTCGTTCGTAGAAACGCGGATTCGGCGCCATCGCCGCGAGGCGCGCCGCCTGTTCGGGCGAGAGCATCGCCGCACCGACGCCGTAGTAATGCCGCGCGGCTGCCTCGGCGCCGAAGACGCCGCTGCCGTACTCGATCACGTTCAGGTAGATCTCGAGGATGCGCCGCTTGGGCAGAAGTGCTTCCAGCATCACCGTGAGCACCGCCTCCTGGACCTTGCGCAGGTAGCTGCGCGACGGCGTCAGGAACAGGTTCTTGGCCAGCTGTTGAGTGATGGTCGAACCACCGGCGACGACGCGGCCCCGCTTCTGGTTCTTCTCCAGCGCGTTCTGTATGCCCTGCCAGTCGAAGCCCTCGTGATCGACGAACTTGGCATCCTCCGCGGCAACCATCGCGCGCTTGAGATTCGCCGAAATGCGTTCGTAGGGTACCCAGGTGTACTTCAACTGGGCGCGCGGATTCTTCGCGTGCAGTTCGTCCATCCGATAGACCATGAACGACGATTCGCCCACGGGATTGAAGCGCCACCAGACGATCTGCGCCGCGGACCAGAGATGGGCGACGACCAACAGCGCGGCAAGCACCGCCAACACCCATCCGAGCGCTCGCCATACGCGCCCCCGGCGTGCGGCGGCGGCCATCAGGCGCCGGGCCGAAGCAGCGAAAACACCGGCTGCGTGTCGGGTCGCACGCCGCGCCAGAGGAAGAAACTCTCGGCGGCCTGCTCGATCAGCATGCCCAACCCGTCGGCCACGCGCCCGACGCCTTGTTCCCGCGCCCAGCGCAGGAAAGTCGTGGGTGCATCGGCGTAGATCATGTCGTAGGCGACGGCGTCGCGCCGGAACAGCCCCGGCGGCCACGGCAGGCGCACGTCGCCACCGAGCCCGGCGCTGGTGGCATTGATGACCACGTCGAACTGCCGCCCGCCAAGCGCTTCCGGCGTCAGCGCGGTCACCGGCCCGCGCCCGGCAAATGCCGCCGCGAGCGCCGCGCCTTTGGCAGTCGTGCGATTGAGGATGGCCACCGAATGCGGCTCCTGCGCGAACAGCGGCGCCAGCACCCCGCGGGCGGCGCCACCTGCGCCTAGCAGCAACAGATCTCGACCCACCAGCGCCACGCCCATGTTTGCGGTGAGGTCGCGCACGATGCCGGCGCCGTCGGTGTTGTCGGCGTACCAGCCGCCAATCCTACGCTTGAGCGTATTCGCGGCGCCGGCCGCGCGCGCGCGTTCGCTGACCTCGAGCGCCAGCGCCAGCGCCTCCAGCTTGAACGGCACGGTGACGTTGAGTCCCTTCCCCCCTTCCCGTGCGAAGGCCTCCACCGTACCGGCGAAATCGTCGAGCGGGGCCAGCAGCCGCTCGTAGGTCATCTGCTGTCCGGCAGCGCGCGCGAAAGCCGCGTGGATCTGCGGGGATTTCGAATGCGCGACGGGATTGCCGACGACGGCGTAGCGATCCATGACCGGCGCAGCCCTAGCGCGATTCCAGCGAATTCGCTCGGGTGAACGACCAGGTACGCGTGATGTGCAGGATGTCGGTGTCGCGCCGGATATCGTCCGGAAACGCCGAGAACGGACCGGACATCTCGACGATCCTGATCGCCGCCGCATCGAGTATGCGGCTGCCCGACGTGCGATTGAGTTCGACGTTTTCCACGCTGCCGTCGCTCCTGATCGATACGGTGAGCAGCAGCGATCCGAAGAGCTGCCTCTGTCGCGCGGCCTCCGGATAGTTGAGGTTGCCGACACGCTCGACCTTCAGCCGCCAGTCCTCGACATAGCGCGCGAAACGGTATTCCTCGGCCCGCGCGCCGACGAAGCGGCGCTTGGGCCGCTTCTGGTAGGCATCCATGTCCTTGGCGATCTGGGCTTCGAGCCGCATCGCCTCCAGCGTGCGTTGCATCAGTTCGTTGGCGCTGGGCAGATCGGTCTTTTCCGTCGCGTCCGCAGGTTTCTGCAGCGACGGCACTTTAGGCAGCGACCGCAACTGCGCCATCATCTCCTGGGTCTGGCGTTCGAGCGCCTCCACTTTCTGCGTGGCCACGGCCACCCGCTGCTCCGGATTGTTTTTTGGCAGCACCGGCAGCGGCGTCCTGGCGCGGCGGTCGGCGTCGGTATTGCCGCCGCCGTCGAGATTGGCCTGCGCGAGAACGTCGGCCGTGGTTGGCTTGGTCAGCGTCCGCGCATTGACCAGCGCGACCTCGATCGGCGGACCCTTGTCCGCCGTGCGCTTCAGGTCGAACGGGCGAAAGTGGATCGTCAGCACGACCAGATGCAGCGCCACGGACAGGCCGATCGCCCAAGTCAGCAGGCGATCATTGCGAGGCGTCGCCAGCGCCTCGGGTGGAATCCGCGCCAGCGGCAGCGCGCCGACCGGCGCGATCTGCGCGGTACGGCGTTGCGGCGGACCCGAACGCGCGGGAGGCACATGTGCCGGCACCACCGGATCGACGAGGGGACTGGCGACCCGCGGCACGGCATTGACTTTCGGAGAGACCGACGCGATGCGCGCCGCAGGACGCTTGGGCCGCGTCGCAGCCCTGGGGGCCGCAGTCGCGGGCACCGCCGGCGCTGCGGCAGCCTGGATTTCTGCTTGCCCGGGCGAATTCTCGGGCGTCTTGGGCGGCGTGGCGCGTCGCGGCACGTCGGGTCGCATTTCCGGAGTGGGCGTGCGGGCTATTGTAAGCGCCTGCCATGCCGGCGTCATGCCCGACGTGTGATCGCCGGGCGTCGCTTACGCCATCTGTGGCGCTTCTTCCACCGTTCCCGCGTAGCGGCACTCGAGCGTCGCGGCAAGGAGGTCGACGTTGCCGACGGCCACACGCACCACGGCGTCCGGCGCCAGCGCCGGCAGGTCGGCCAGGCGCAGCACCAGCGGCAGGCACTCGAAACGGACCAGGTTGTCGCGGATCACCCGTGCCGTCGTCTCGGTCACCTTTTCCTGCAGCAGCCAGCGCAGGCACCAGTAGTGCTCCATACGATCCTGGAACTCCGCGTACTGGCTGTAGGTTGCCTCGAAGTCGGCGAGCGCGGCAAAAAGATCGGCGTCGTTATCCGCATAGGGGGGCTTCTCGCCGGCGAGCGCCGCCAGCAGCTGGCGTTGATTGACCAGGTCGCTGTAGCGGCGCAGCGGCGAACTCGACCACAGATAGTGGTTGAGACCCAGTCCCTGGTGTTCGCCGGGGCGCGTGCTCATCTTGACCTTGCCTGCCGCCTGCACGCGGTAAAGGCCCGCGGCGCCAAACTCGGCGAGGAGCTTGCCCCAGCTGTTGTTGACGAAGATCATCAGCTCCGAAATGAGCTTGTCCAGCGGACTCCCTCGCTCGCGCGGAACGATCGCGACGCGTCCGTCGGGCCCCGCGCTCCAGTCGACGTCGAAGCCGTAGTCGATGCGGTTGATGTCGTTCTTGCCGCGCAGTCCGGACAGGTGACCGGCGAGTTTCCACAGCATGCGCAGCTCTGCCGTCCACGGCGGGTCGTCCGGGGAAGGCAGCGCATTGGCGAAGGCGCTGCTCACCCTGTCCAGCCGAAGGTTGGCCGCGATTGGCACGCGATCGACCCGCGTTTCGAGCCGCAGCGGCGCGCCATCGGGCGTCGTCTCGACGTAGAGCGAGAGCGCGGGCGGCGACGCTCCAGCCTTCAGCGTAAACGCCGCCACGGCCTCGTCGGGCAACATGGTCAGCTTGCGGCCGGGCATGTAGACCGTGGACAGGCGCGATCGCGCGATGGCGTCCAGCGCGCTGCCTCGCGCCATGGCCAGCGCCGGACAGGCGATGTGGATGCCGACCTCGACATTGCCGTTGGGCAGTTCGCGCACCGAGAATGCGTCGTCGATTTCAGTCGTCGTCGCGTCGTCGATGGAAAAGGCATGCGCCGGCGCGGTCGGCAGTTCGGGCGGCTCGGATAGCATGCCCCAGGCCGGAAACGCGACGCCGGCGGGAAACGCCTCGGTGAGGAAGCGATTGAAGTGATACTCGTGCGTCGACGGAATCGCGCCGCAGGCCGCGAGCATTTCGACCGGGTTGGTCTTCGCCGCGTCGCAAGCCGCGGACAGCGCTTTCCACTCCAGCGTGTTCTTGTCCGGCTTGTAGAGCAGCATCGGCAATCTGGCGCGCATGGTCTCCGGCAACCGGTGCGCGACCAGTTCGGCGACCCAACCGGCCATCTGCTCGGCCTCGCGCTGTTTGCGTTCGACCGAGGCCAGCGCCGCCTTCAGTGAATCCGGCGGCGCCTTGCGGTAGCGTCCCTTGCCTTTCTTGTAGAAGTGCATGGGTGCGGCGTGCAGCAACAATGCGATCGCCGCCGACTGCGCCGGCGACGGGTGCGCGCCATAGTACTCACGCGCCAGGTCGTCAAAGCCGAACTCGGCCTCGCCGACGACTTCCCACAGGAACGATGGGTCGAGTTCCGCGACCAGCCGCTGCCCTTCGGCAAGCGTGTCGCCCGCGCCTGGCGAGGCGAAGCGCAGCAGCACGTGACCGGACTTGATCTTCAGGCGCTTGCCCGAGACCGCTTCCACCTGCAGCGAGGTGTCGTTATCGGCGAGGACGCTGCCGGCCTTCAGCTGGCCGTCGTCCTCGAACAGGACATTCATGGCGGGAACGTGGTGGCGGAATAGGCACGCCGACGTCGCGGAGAGCGCTGCGCCGGCGTGAAGGCCGACAATTATAGGGCCTGACGGTGGTCGAGCCATGCGAACGGTTTCTGACCCGCTCGCAGCGGGTTTCGGCGCCCGCCAGGGTCGACGCGCCGGCTCAGTGGCCGAGCGCGGCGAACAACGGGTCCTGCAGGCTAGGCGTTGCCATGGTTTCCCTCAGCCCTTGTCGAGCATCGCATCGTAGGCATCGGCAAGCCGGACAAGCGACTCGCCGCAGCGCGTCCGGGTCGATGAGCCATGCATGATCGCGAGCATCTGCGGCTCCAGCGTGGCGAGTCGGCGGATAGTCGTCGCGGTAACGGGCGACAGCGAAGTGGCATGGAAAAGTTGTTCCGCCGCGATCGCCGGCCCGACGATGTCGCCGTCGGTCAACGCCGGTCCGTCTCCGGTATGCGTGAAGAGATCGCCGCAGAACAACGTCCCGGTGGTTTCCTCGAACAGAACGCGCGCCTCCCAGTTGTGCGGAACATGCGGGGTGTCGATGTGGCGAACCCGCTTGCCTCCAAGATCGATGACCTCGCCGTCTGCCAGCTTGCGCGGCGGCCGATCGCACAGGTCGTCTAGCGAGACCATGCAGCCGATCGCGCCATGCGCGACCTCGGCACGCGGCGCGGCAGCAAGGAACTCGTTCATCGCCCCGCACTCGTCGGACTCAACGTGCCCGAAGGTGATCCAGCGCAGCCGGTCGAGGGGAACGATCCCGGCGATCGCCTGCGAAACCAGCGGGAACATGCGGCGCGGCCCGGTATGAAAGAGCAGCGGCTCATCGGCCGCGATGAGGAACTGATTAAACGTGAACCCGCCTGGCGCCGCCTCGGGGACGCAGGTCGACAGACGATAAATCTGGTCGGCTATTTCATGGACTTTGGTTTGCACCTTGGCTCTCCTTGGGTTGCGGCGGGGTCGCGACCGGGCAGCGGAACATGCCCGGCCTCAACGCAGACCAAGGCTGGAGAATAGCGCCAAACGATGAAGGACACGGTCGAGAGGCTGGAAGACGCGCCGGCTTTTTCGGATGACCCGCTCATCGGCGGGTTTACGCGAGTATTCGAGGCTGCGGCTGCGCCGTGATTCCAGCATCGCAGGTTGACGCACCACCATGGGAGAGGAATACTGGACCTTTGCGCACCGAGCTTGGCCCGCGGAGGAGCGACCAACATGCCCGATCAGGAACGTGTCGTACAGCGCACCGCCTCGATGGAACAGCGCGTCGACACCGTCCAGTCGCTGTTCGACGAGCGCGGCATGAAGGCCAGCGAGGCCGTGGTGGAGTTGGGGCAGCTTGCGCTCGAGCAATGGGTCCCGCAAAACGGCGCCCGCGTGATCGCCAAGGCCTGGGTCGACCCGGGGTTTCGCGCGCGCCTCCTTGCCAATGGCCGTGCCGCCGTCGAGGAACTCGGCCTGCCGATGCCCAGGCATCACCGGCACCTGGTGGTGCTGGAGAACACACCAACCGTGCAGAACGTCATCTGCTGCACGCTTTGCTCATGCACGGCTTTCACGCTCATCGGTCTGCCGCCCGACTGGTACAAGGATCTGGAATACCGCGCGCGCGTGGTTCGCGAGTCGCGCACCGTACTGAGAGAAATGGGACTGGACCTGCCCCCCGAGGTGGAGATCCGGGTATGGGACACCACTGCGGATACGCGCTACATGGTATTGCCCGTGCAGCCACCGGAAACCCTGGGCTGGCCCGAGGACAGGCTTGCCGGCATCGTCACGCGCGATGGCATGATCGGCGTTGCGCGCCTCTAGGCGGATTCGCAACCATGGACGGCATGCACGACCTCGGCGGCAGGCAGGGCTTCGGACCGGTACGCTGGACGCATAACGCGACGGCGTTTCATGCCGACTGGGAAGTGCGCGCCAATTCCCTGTACGCGTTCGCGGTTCGGCAAGGTCTCATCAACATGGACGAGTACCGACACGCGATCGAGCGCATGGAACCGCGCCACTACGTCACCGCCAGCTACTACGAACGATCGCTCACCGGCCTGGCAACGCTCTGTGTCGAGAAGGGCATCGTCAGCCGCGACGAACTGGAGCGGCGGGCCGGAGGACGTTTTCCGCTTGCCGGACCGAGCGCGCCGGGGCGCAGCAACCTGCCGACCCGCGAGCGCTTCGAGCTCGGCGATCGCGTTCGGGTGAGACCCGACCACATTCCAGGCCATGTCCGCATGCCCGGTTACATCCGTGGCAGGATTGGCGTGGTCGTCGGCGAGTCGCCGGCGTATCCATTCCCGGACGCACATGCGCACGGCGTCGAGGCGCAGGACGAACCAACGTACGACGTGCGTTTTCGCAGTGAGGACCTGTGGCCGGATTCCGCCGACGCTGCGCTGGTCCACGTCGGCGTGTTCCAGAGCTATCTCGAACGCGTTGTCTAGCGCGGCTGGTGCAGGCAACACCGCGGGCGGTTCGGCAGCAGGATCGTGATCGGCGCGGTGTGGCAAACTCGACCGTCGCCACAACCATTCCAGCCGATGGATTCCGTCGCCGCCTTCCGTTTCGACAATTCGTTCGCCCGCGAGCTGCAGGGGTTCTACGTGCCTTTGCAACCTGCGGTCGTGCCGGCGCCCCGGCTGCTGTTCTTCAACCGCATGCTTGCGGAGGAACTCGGCCTCGATGTCGCATCGCTCGATGGACCGGCAGGTGCGCAGATTTTTTCCGGGAACGATCTTCCCGACGGCGCCCAACCACTGGCGCAGGCCTATGCCGGCCATCAGTTCGGCGGCTTCTCGCCGCAACTCGGCGATGGCCGCGCGCTGCTTCTCGGCGAAGTGATCGACCGGCGGGGATGCCGCCGCGACATCGCCTTCAAGGGCTCGGGACGCACGCCCTTCGCGCGCGGCGGCGATGGCAAGGCCGCCGTCGGACCCATGCTGCGCGAAGTGCTGCTCGGCGAGGCCATGCATGCACTGGGCATTCCCACCACCCGTGCGCTCGCCGTCGCCGCGACCGGCGAGCAGGTCCAGCGCGAACAGGCGCTGCCCGGCGCGGTGCTGACCCGCGTGGCGGCGAGCCACCTCCGCGTCGGCACCTTCGAGTATTTCGCGGCGCGCGGAGAAATCGATCGCCTGCGTCGATTGGCCGAATACGCGATCGCTCGGCACGATCCCGACCTGGCAACGGCACCCCAGCCCTTCCTGGCGCTGCTGCGGGCCGTGGTCGAGCGGCAGTCGGCGCTGATCGCGCAGTGGATGAACGTGGGCTTCATCCACGGCGTGATGAACACCGACAACATGACGCTGTCGGGTGAGACCATCGATTACGGGCCCTGCGCCTTCATGGAGACCTACGATCCCGCTGCGGTGTTCAGTTCCATCGACCGTCACGGACGCTACGCCTTCGGCAACCAGGCCGATATCGCGGTCTGGAATCTGACCCGCCTTGCCGAGGCGCTGCTGCCGCTCATCGGTGACGATACTGAACAGGCGGTGGCGCCGGCCACCGAGGTGCTCAAGGGATTTGCCGGGCAGTACCGCGGGCACCTGCTGCGCGGGCAGCGCGGCAAGCTCGGTCTGTGTCGAGGCGAACCGGGCGACGACAGCGCCGATGCCGCGCTGGCCGACGACTGGTTGAAGCTGCTCCAATCCGGACAGGTGGATTTCACCCTCGGATGGCGGCGGCTGGCCGACGCCGCGATGGGCGACGAGGCGCCGCTGCGCGCGCTGTTCGCCGGCGCAGGCGCAGCCGACGCCTGGCTATCGCGGTGGCGGGCACGCTGCGCCAGCGAGGATGGCGGTGCTGGGCGCGACCCCGCGACGGCCGGGTTCGAGCGCGCCACAGCAATGCGCAACGTCAATCCGATCGTGATCCCCCGCAACCATCGCGTGGAGGAAGCGTTGGCGGCCGCGTCCGACAACGGCGACATTGCGCCTTTCGACCGGCTGCTCGCCGCGCTCAGGCAGCCGTACGACGCGGCCGGCGACCGCACGCCGTACGCCGAGCCCGCGCCGGCCGCCGTGACGGCGTGTTACCGGACATTCTGCGGGACTTGATCAGCGCAACCCACCGGTCGCCGGTGGCCATCAGGCTACTGACCGTGCTAGTTGGAAGGCTCGCGGTTGCTGCAACCGCCGCGCGCGCCTGCCCCGTCCGGGATTTCCTGGGATGTTGCTCGAATCTGGGGACGCCTGACAGAATCAAGTTCCTCGCTGCCAACGCTTCCATTCCACGCCGGTCGCGGCAGCTCGCGTTGCGTGATTCCGCTCGATGTTGCATATTCAACATTCGACGCAACGGGAGCAGGCAATGGAATATCTACGATTGGGCGCAAGCGGACTCATGGTGTCGCCGGTGTGCCTCGGCACCATGATGTTCGGCGACCGCACCGACGCCGCGCATTCGCAGCGAATCATTGACGCCGCGCGCGAAGCCGGCGTCAACTTCATCGACACCGCGGACGCCTACGCCAAGGGCGAGTCGGAGCGAATCCTCGGCGCGGCGATCAAGGCACACCGGCGCCACTGGATCCTCGCCACCAAGGCGGGCAACGTGCTCACCAGAAAGCCCGTCGACGGCGGCTCGTCGCGCCGCTGGCTGCTGATGGCCTGCGACGACAGTCTCGCCCGCCTCGGCACCGACTACATCGACATCTACTACCTGCACCGCGACGACAGCGACACGCCGCTGGCCGAGACCATCGGCGCCATCGGCGACCTGATCCGCGCGGGCAAGATCCGCTACTTCGGTGTGTCCAATTTCCGCGGCTGGCGCATCGCCGAGGTGATGGCCGAGTGCGAGGCGCAGGGCGTGGCGCCACCCGTGGTCTGCCAGCCATACTACAACCTGCTCAATCGCCAGCCCGAGGTTGAGGTCCTGCCCGCCTGCGACTACTACGGCATCGGCGTCGCGCCCTACTCTCCCATCGCCCGTGGCGTGCTCACCGGCAAGTACATGCCCGATGCGCCGCTGCCCGAAGGCTCGCGCGGTTCGATTGGCGACAAGCGCATGCTCGAAACCGAGCTGCGCCCGGAGTCCTACCGGATCGCGCAGCAACTGCGCCAGCATGCCGACCAGACCGGACGCACGCTCACCCAGTTCGCGCTGGCCTGGCTGTGGGCCAACCGGATCATCACTTCGATCATCGCCGGCCCGCGCACGCTGGAACAGTGGAACGATTACGTCGCGGCCATCGGCACGCCGTGGTCGGACGAGGACGAAGCGCTGGTCGACTCGCTGGTGCGCCCCGGACATCCGTCGACACCGGGCTACAGCGATCCGCAGTATCCGTTCAACGGGCGGGTGCTGGATTGATCTTCCAGCCGCGATCGCCCGGCTAGCCCTTGGCGTCGGCGGCGCCCGCCCCGCGCAGGAAGTCGAAGTCGCAGCCTTCGTCGGCCTGGAGCACGTGGTCCTGGTAGAGCTTGGCGTAGCCGCGCGCAACCTTTGGCCGCGTCGATACCCATGTCTTGCGCCGGCGAGCGAGTTCCGCCTCGTCGACCAGCAGGTCGAGACTGCGGTTTTTCACGCTCAGTCGAATCCGGTCACCGGTCTGGACCAGTGCCAGCGGCCCACCCGCCGTCGCCTCCGGGGCGACGTGCAGCACGATGGTGCCGAACGCGGTGCCGCTCATGCGCGCGTCCGAGATGCGTACCATATCCTTCACTCCGGCCTGCGCAAGTTTTTTGGGGATGGGCAGATAGCCGGCCTCGGGCATGCCGCTGCGACTGGTCGGACCGGCATCGCGCAGCACCAGGATGTCATCCGCATTGACGTCAAGATCCGGATCGTCGACGCGAAGGCTCAGATCCTCCAGTGAAGTGAACAGGACCACGCGCCCTTCCTTCTCGAACAGTCCCTTGTCTGCGGCGGAGCGCTTGAGGATCGCGCCGCGCGGCGCCAGCGAACCGAACAGCGCCACCAGCCCGCCCACCGGCTCGATGGGGTCGCTGGCGGGCCTGACCACCCGGTGGTCGATCCACTCGTCCTTCTCCGCGTCCAGCCGTTCGCCCAGCGTTTCGCCGGTGACGCTGACGGTGTCCAGATGCAGCAGTGGCTTCAATTCGCGCAGCAACGCGCTCATGCCGCCGGCGGCGTAGAAATCCTCCATGTAGTTGTCGCCTGTCGGTTTCAGGTTAACCAGCACAGGCGTGGTTTCGCTGATCTCGTTCAGTCGCTGCAACGACACCGGGATGTTCAGGCGCCCCGCCACCGCGGTCAGATGGATGATGGCGTTGGTCGAGCCGCCCAGCGCGAGCAGCACGCGCAGTGCATTTTCCACTGACTTCGGCGTGATCACTTCGCTGGGCCGCAGCGCGCGCGCCTGACCGAGCGCCATCCTGGCGGCCAGCGCGCCGCTGGCTTCGGCGGCGCGGAGCCGGTCGGCGTGCACGGCCGGGATCGCGGCGCTACCCGGCAAGGACATGCCCAGCACCTCGGTGATGCAGGCCATGGTGCTGGCGGTACCCATCACCGCGCAGGTCCCCGCGGTGGTCGCCAGGCGGCTCTCCACGACATCGATTTCCGCGCGCTCGATCTTGCCGGCGCGGAAGTTGGCCCAGAACCCACGACAATCGGTACAGGCGCCAAGCCGCTGGCCCTTGTGGCGTCCGGTCATCATCGGACCCGTCACCAACTGGATCGCCGGCAGGTCGGCGGAGGCCGCGCCCATCAGCTGCGCCGGCACGGTCTTGTCGCAGCCGCCGATGGTCACCACCGCATCCATCGGCTGCGCGCGCACCATTTCCTCCACATCCATGCTCATCAGGTTGCGGAACATGAGACTGGTGGGATTCAAAAAGACTTCGCCCAGCGAGATCGTCGGAAAGTCGATGGGCAACGCGCCGGCGGCCAGCACGCCGCGCTTGACCGCTTCGACCAGCTCGGGCATCGACCGATGGCAATTGTTGAAGCCCGACGGGCTGGAGGCGATGCCCACTACCGGCTTGCTCAGGATGTCGCCGGAGTAGCCCATCGACTTGATGAACGAGCGCCGCAGGTACAACGCGAATCCGCGGTCACCGTAATTGGTCAGTCCGCGGGCGACGCCCACCTCATCCACATCTGCCACGCTTGAATCTCCCTGTCGATTGTGAAAATCGACCGTGAACATCGACTGTGAACATCGTTTGCCAGCATCGATTGCGATCGCCGGTGGAATCCGGAGCGCTCCGGCAACGCCGATCGGCCGTTACAGCAGCCGCGTCTTGATGAACTTGGGCTCGAGATAGTCGCGGATTCCCAGTGCGCCGCCTTCGCGTCCCATGCCGCTTTCCTTGACGCCGCCAAAGGGCATTTCGGCGCTGGCGATGGCCAGTTCGTTGACGCCCACCATGCCGGCGTGGATCGCCTCGCTGGCCAGCGTGGCGGTCTTCAGAGAATTCGAGAACAGATACGCCGACAGGCCATAGGGCGTGCTGTTGGCGAGCCGAATCGCCTCGTCGAAGGTGGCAAACGGCGCAATCGGCGCCACCGGCGCGAAGGGCTCGTCGGTCATGATGCGGGCATCCTCGGCGACGTCGGCCAGCGCGGTCGGTGCCAGGAAATAGCCCTTGTCGCCCGCCATGCCGGCCGGGCGGCCGCCGCCGGCGATCACCCGTGCGCCGTGCTCGAGCGCATCGGCGATCAGCCGCTGCGCATGGTCCAGGCCGCGCCGATTGGCCATCGGACCGACCTCGGTGGCCGCGTCGAGACCGTTGCCGACCTTGAGGGAGTTGGCGACCGCGGCGAAGCGGTCGCAGAACGCGTCATACAGGCTCTCATGCACGTAAAAGCGCGACGGCGACGCGCACACCTGTCCGCAGTTGCGGTACTTGAAGCGCGCGCACTGCTCGGCGGCATACGCAACGTCGGTATCGCCGAAGACCAGCACCGGCGCATGCCCGCCCAGCTCCATGGTCACGCGTTTGACGTTCTCGGCGGCCAACTGGAGCATGCGCTTGCCCACGCCGGTCGATCCGGTCAGCGTCACCTTGTTCACGATCGGCGAGCGCACCAGGTACTCGGAAATGAAGGTCGAGTCGCCGGTGACAAGGTTCACCACGCCAGCCGGCAGGCCGGCGTCGTGCAGCGCCTGCATGATCGCCATGGCACTCCCGGCCGCCTCGCTGGCCGGCTTGACGATCACCGAACAGCCGGCGCCCAGCGCGGCGGCAATCTTGCGCGACGGCAGCAGCGCCGGGAAATTCCAGGCCGAGAACGCGGCGACGACGCCAACCGGTTCGTAGCGGACCTGCATGCGCACCTCGGGAACGCGCGCCTCGATGGTCTGCCCGTACAGGCGCTGGGTTTCACCCGCATACCAGACGAACTGATCCGCCGCATCGTTGGTCTCACCCTTTGATTGCGCCAGCGGCTTGCCGGTTTCGATGGTCATCAGTTCGGCAATGGCATCCAGTCGGCTGCGAATCAACTCGGCAGTGCGATTGAGGATCGCGGCGCGTTCCCATGGCGAGGTCCGGCGCCAGAGCGCCAGGCCGCTTTGCGCGCAGGCCAGCGCGGCATCCAGGTCGGCCTTGCCGGCGACCGGAATGAAGCCGCGCACTTCCTCGTTGGCCGGGTCCAGCACCTCGCGAACCTTGCCGTCGCCGGCGGGCCGCCAGCGGCCGTCGATGTAGAGCCCGTAGTCCTTGTACAGTCCGAAGTCTTCACGTTTCACGTTGCTTGCTCCCAGATATCAGATGTCGGAATTCGAGTAGCGCTTCTGCACGTCGGCGCACCAGTTGCCGACGTTCCACGAACCGTAGGCGCCCAGTCCACCCTCGGGCGCCGGTCCGGCATACACCGGCACATGCACGACCGACAGGCCATCGTGCGCCCGGGCTTCCTTCAGCGCTGCCCGCAGCGAATCCAGCGTATCGCCACCGGCCAGCGCCTTGACGCCGGAAACGCTTGCCGCGAGCGCGACGTAGTCGACGGCGACGCCATCGTTGGTGCGAAAGTCAACGCCATACTGCGCCTGCTGCAGGCTGGAGATCGCCGCCATCCGCCGGTTGTCGAAAATGACGATCATGCCCTTGGCGCCGTGCTCGACCGCGCTGATCAGCACCTGCGGATTCATCATGAACGACCCATCGCCGGTGAACGCAATGCCGTAGCGCGGTTGGTCCGCGAGTCCGGCCGAGGTCAGCGCACACACTGCAAAACCCATGTACGACGCGCCGGTTTCGGTAAAGGTGTCGAAGGGACGCTCGTCCTCCACGGTCTGGAAACCATTGGCCTGCACGTCGCCGGCGTCGAAAAACTTGATCGCGTCCATCGCCTTGGCAAAGTCGCAGACCGCCTTGATCGCCACCGGCTGCGACAGTACCGGTCGCTGCCAGACCTCATCCTCCAGCGGCGGATCCGACTGGCGCGATTGCAAAAAGCCCTTCCACTGCGCCTTCATCGCCGCACACTCGTCGAGCCAGGCACGGCGCACAGCTGGCTGCTTCGCTGCGGCGGACAGGGCCCGCAGCAGCCGGGGGATGACCGCGCCGATATCGCCGGGCAGCGCCAACGTCCGGTTATAGTGCGCCACGTCGCTCAGGTCGGCATTGATGTTGATCACTGCCTGCGCCTTCGGATAGCCGACGCCCGAGCAATCCGCCTGGCATACGGCGCGCGAACCGACGACGACCAGCAGTTCGCCCTGCTCCATCGCGTGGTTGCCGCTGATCGATCCCTTGCTGCCGCCGACATGCATGTTCTGCGGATGCGCATCCGGCAATACGCCGGTGGAGCCCGGCGACAGCACCACCGCCGCCCCTACGGCCTCGGCCAGCGCGCGCACCTCAGCGGCAAAGGCGCGAGCACCGCCGCCGACCTTCATCACGATGCGACTGTGGCGGCACAGCAGCGCGGCGGCCTCGCCGATGGCCTCGTCGTCCGCCACGGCCGTGCGCGGCAGTTCGAGGCGCTCCGGCATCGCGGCCAGGTTCAGTTGATCGATCACCTGCGGCTGCGTGTTCAGCGGCAGCAGCAGGTAGAACGGTCCGGCCTTGAACGGATGGTGTACGCACTGCGTGCCCCGGCGCAGTGCATCGCGCAGCGCTTCCGGCGTGTGCAGCACGTACGACTGTCCCATCACCGCCGTCAGCTGCCCGAACAGATGCTGCTGCTGTTTGGGCACCTGCTGCATGTTGTAACCCTCGCCGTGCGTCGTCTCGTCACCGTAGATGTGATAGACCCCGACTCCGTTGGAGGCTGCGGCCAGCGAACCCGCCATTGCCTGCAGCGCGCCGGGACCGATCGACGTCACCACCGCGCAGGTTTCACCGTAGACCCACGCCAGCGCCGTGCCGGCGTGTGCCATCTCGACTTCGTTGCGGAAGTTGAACACCTGCGTGACACCCGCCTCGGTGTAGACGCGAAGCACCTCGCCAAGATCGGTGGAGCCATGACCGAAGATCGCCAGGTACTTGCGCACGCCCTGGCGCAGCAGGCCCAGCACCAGTCCTTCCGACAGCGAGACGCTGGGCTGTTCTGGCAGCAGTCCGCGGTCCAGCGCGGCCTGCAGGCCTCCGGCACTGGCGATCGCCATGGCACGAACCCTCTGACCCCCGGGACCAGCTTGCCTGATCAGGGATTTGTCCGTCGTTGCTTCCATCCTCTTTCCTTTTTTGCTCGTGGCGCTGGCCCGAGGCAAGCGCAAACGATCAGGCCTGTTCGCTCCGCTCCGCGGTGGCCATGCGCTTGTCGCGCAGCGCTGCCATCACACGTTCAGGCGTGGCCGGCAGTCGGGTCATGCGAACGCCGACGGCGTCGTAGATGGCGTTGATGATCGCCGGCGCCGTCGGTGTGATCGACGGTTCGCCGATGCCCTTCACGCCCAGCGGCGTCTTCGGGTCGGGCTCTTCGATCAGCACCGACGTGACCTGGGGAACGTCCAGCGAAGTCGGCAGGATGTACTTGGCAAAGCCGGGCGTGGTGGTCTGGCCTTCGACCTGGATGTAGTCTTCCATCAGCGCATGTCCGAGGCCCATCACCACGCCGCCCTCGATCTGGCCTTCCACCTGTTGCGGGTTGACCACGCGGCCGACGTCGTGAGCGGCCCAGACGCCAAGGACCTGCACCTCGCCGGTGTCGTCATCCACTTCCACCTCGGCGATCTGCGCGCCGAACACATAGCTCTGCCACGGCGTTGCCTCTCCGGTGTCGGGGTTCAGTGGCGTGTGCGTGGAGGTGAACAATCCACTGCCGACGATGACGATGCCGCGTTCCTTCTTCAGCACATGCACAGCGTCGGCCATGCTCATGCGCTTGATCGACGAGCCCTCGACCCAGACCTCACCGGCAAAGGCGTGGATGCTGCCCGCCGCCACGCCCCAGTACGCCGCCATGGCGTCGCGAAACTTGCCGAAGGCCTCGCGGCAGCCGACGGCGACCGCGTTGCCGATCATGTAGGTCATGCGCGTGGCGCCGGCATGCGCGGCTTCCGGCACACGCGCCGTGTCGTTGTCGCCGAGCACGATGTCCTCGGGACGCACGCCCATCTCCTGCGCGGCGATCTGGCACAGGCCGGTGAGGATGCCTTCGCCGATCTCGGTCACGCCGGTGGCGATCTTCACCGTACCGCCATCGTCGAGTTCCACCCAAACCGCCGCCCGGTCCATCGCCGCCGTGCGGGCAATGCCGTACCAGCCACAGGCGACACCACGTCCGCGATGTTTCATGTCGTCCCCCTCACTTGTTCAGCACCACATCGGGGCTGCCGACGTTCGCCTTCTTCCGCGGCGGGGCCAGGCTGGCGCCGAGCGTGCAGGGGGCCCGTGTACCAGGGCCGCCCAGGTCGGTGCGCGCCTTTTGGCCGTTGCCCTGGCGGAAGGGCACCCCGGCATCCCAGCCCGCAGCCGACACAACGGCAGACAGGCATTCGGTCGCCAGCACGCGGTCGAGTTGCTGGCGCGTATGCGTGGTCGCGCCGTCGCGCATCAGGTTGACCATGCGCAGGGCCACGGGGTCCATGCCCAGCCGCTGCGCGCACAGGTCCAGATGCGCCTCGGTCGAAAATTCCGACTGGAACGCGCCAAACGCCCGCATCGCCCCGCAGGGCGTGTTGTTGGTGTAGACGCCGATCGCATCCACCCAGACGTTCGGGATCGCATAGGGACCGGGACCCAGGATCGCCGTCTTGTTCATGACGTAGGGTGTGGACATCGCATAGGCGCCGCCATCGGCCACCATCACCATTTTTGTCGCCGTGATGCGCCCGTCGCGCTTCAATCCCATCGTGTAGCGGATCTCGATCGGATGCCGCTTGGCGCTGGCAACGAAGCTCTCCTCACGGGTGAACACATAACGCACCGGCCGCCGGGTCTTGATCGCCGCCAGCGCCAGCATGCCCTGGTAGAGCATGTCTTCCTTGCCACCGAAGCCGCCGCCCACCGTGCTCATGATCATGCGCACCTTGTTGATGGGGCGGCCCAGTATCCGGGCCAGCATGTGGCGATGGTGGGTGATGTTCTGGCTGGGCGACTGTACGGTGACGCAGCCATCGGCTTCCACGTAGGCCAGGCCGGCCTCGGGCTCGAGGTAGGCGTGTTCGATGGCCGCGGTCTGGTAAGTCTCCTCGACGATCAGATCCGCCTCCTTCAACCCGGCTTCGACATCACCCTTGCGGATCCTGGTGTGCTTGCAGATGTTGTTCTCGGCAAAACCATGCAACTGCACGGCGTCCGGCCGCATGGCCTCTTGCGCGTCGAAGAGCGCGGGCAGGACCTTGTATTCGATCTCGATGCTGCGCACGGCCGCGCGCGCGATGTCGGGGGTTTCGGCGGCCACCGCGACCACGCCTTCCCCGACGTAACGCACGACGTCGCGCGCCATGATCGGCTGGTCGTCGATGGCCACGCCGAAGTTGTCAACACCCGGCACGTCGGCGCTGGTGAGGATGCATTCGACGCCGGGCATGGCGCGGGCAGCGGTGGTATCGATGCGCAGGATACGGGCATGCGGGTGCGGGCTGCGCAGCACCTGCATGTGCAGCATGTTGGGCATCCACATGTCGGCCGCGTACTTGATGGCGCCGGTGACCTTGGCCGGCGCGTCGAGCCGCCGCGTGCTGTGCCCGACGAAGCCAGTGGCCTCGTCCTCGCCCAGCGCGGATTCGGGCTTGCTGCCGTTCAGCACGTCACGCGCCAGTTCCACCGCATCGACGATCTTCTGATAGCCGGTGCAGCGGCAGATGTTTCCCCCCAGACCTTCCTTGATCTCGTCCAGGCTGGCCGTGGGATTGCGGCGCAGCGTCGACGTCGCCGCCATCACCATGCCGGGAATGCAGTAACCGCACTGGCTGGAGCCGCACTTGTGAAACGCGCGCTGCAGCACGGTCATCCCGTGATCGCGATCCAGGTCGTCGATGGTCTCGATCTCGGCACCCTGGATCTTCTGCACCGGCGTCAGGCAACTCTTGACCAGCTTGCCGTTGACGAACATCGAGCAGGTGCCGCACTCTCCGGCGCCGCAGCCTTCCTTGTTGCCGGTGAGCTTCAATTCCTCGCGAACGAAATCGATCAGCCGGTAGTGATTGGGCACGCTGCGGCTGACTTGGCGGCCGTTGACGGTTGCCGTGATCTGCGTCGTCGGGTGCCGACCTTCGGCCGTCGCCACGGAAATTCGGTCCAGTTCAGACATGTTCTGCCTCCTTGGGCAATCGCTTGATCGCCAGGCCACCAGGGGCAAGCGCGGTAACCAGCGCCCTCTCGACGAAATTGACCAGCACCTCGCGACGATACTCCTGCCGGCTGCGCGAACGCACCCGGCGGACCGCCATTTGCGCCGCCTCGCGCAGGCTCGCCGGCGTGGGGGCCTGTCCAGTGAGGAATTTCTCGACATCGTGCAGACGCTCCGGCACCGGACCGACCGCGCCAATGGCGATGCGCGCATCCTCGATCCGCAACCCGGCCCGGTCGAGCTTGACCAGCGCCGCCAGGCAGACGGTGGAGATCACCATGGAACGGCGGTGGCCCACTTTCTCGAACGCCGCACCATGCCCCGGCAAGGCGTCGAGTTCCAGCTGCGTCATGATCTCCGTCGGCTGGCGCTGCGTCTTTCCGGGACCGACGATGAACTCCGCCAGCGGCATCGTTCGTTCGACGACGGCGCCATCTTCGAGGCGCGCCAGCGTCACTTGGGCATTGGTCGCCAGCAACGCCGGCTGCGAGTCACCGGCGGGTGACGCGTTGATCAGGTTGCCACCCACCGTCGCCTGCTCGCGGAGCTGGTCGTCGGCAAACCACACGGCGCTGCGCGAGAGTATCGGCGCCTGTTTGCGCAACAGCGGGTCGTGCTGGAAGGCCGCGATGGTCGTGGCCGCCCCCATCCGGATTCGTCCCTGCGCCAGGATGACACCGCCCAGCTCGGCCAACCCGCTGACGTCCACCAGCGCGCTCAGGTGGACATCACCCGCGCGTCCGTCCCGAGCCCAGGGCAGCAGGTCGGTGGCACCCGCGACGACGCGCGCGCCCGGAATCTCGTGCAGGGCGCGCAGCGCGTCCGCCA
Organism: uncultured beta proteobacterium; assembly: GCA_963712105.1. Lineage (GTDB taxonomy): Bacteria > Pseudomonadota > Gammaproteobacteria > Burkholderiales > Casimicrobiaceae > VBCG01. The sequence continues at coordinate 72,399 of CAVQGR010000004.1, read as the reverse complement.
GCGTCGCCGGCGTCAGGTATTGGTCGAAGGTCAGCATCGTCCGCGCATCCTCTAGATCATCGCCCAGGCTTCCTTGATCACCCGCTTGGTATTGGCCAGGATCACCTCGGAGGTCTCTTCGGCAAGCAACGGGCGCACCTCGGCGCTCAGGATCGGCCGCTTGTCCGGATTCAGGAGCTTCAGGTCGAGCAGCAGCCGGAAATAGTCCCGGACCTGCGGCGTGTCGATCTCGCCGCCGGGCATTCCGAATCGGGGCTGCAGGTCGCCGTAACCCGGATGCTTGCGGTCACGGAAGGCGCAGGAGCCGATGTGGAAGTGCATCGGGTACATCGCCACCAGCGGAATCGCCTCCTCCGGGGTTTCGCGCAGCAGCGGGAAATGGGAAAGGTCGGCAAGCACGCCGAAATTCGGATACTCCTTGTGCAGCACCGCCGTCACGTCGGCCGCGTCCTGGAAGTGACCAATCAGGAAACTCTTGTCGATGTCGTAGTCGAACACCTTCATGTAGATTTCCATCGGACCCTGTTCGTTGGTGTAGTCGCAGACTTCGCGCAACGAATCGATCAGGATCTTCTTGGCCTCCTCCTTCTTTTCCTCGCCGGGATGCTTGCCCGAGAAGACGCGCATGCTGGTCGCGCCAAGCTGGAAGGCGTCGTCGACCCCGGCCTTCATGGCGGCAATCGCCTTCTTGCGTTCCGCCGGGTCGAAGGAGTTGAGATTGAACTTCCCGGTGAACATCCGCGGCTGGTTCGCGTAGGCGACCTCCATGTGCGAAGTTTCGAGCAGCTTGCGGGCCTCGTGCCTCACCTTGGGGTCCTTCATCCAGCCCACTTCGACTGCGGTCCAGAAATCGTCTTCGACGATCTTGCGCAGCGTCTCGACGATCGGACCCTCTCCGGTGGTTGCCTCAGGATAGGCCTTGAAATGGATGATTCCAAGTTTCACGTATTTGTAGATAGAGAAGTTTTCCACGTCAGTTCCTCTTCATCGTGCCGAAATTTGTTTGCGGATTCCGGTTCTCAGTGCGTCCTCAGTGCATCTTCACCACGACCTTGATCGCGTCGTCGACACGTTCGCGGGCATAGCGCACGGCCTCCGGGACCTCCGCCAACGGGAAGGTATGCGTGTGGATCAGCTTGGCATCGAAGCGCTTCTGCGCCATCAGCGAAGCCGCGCGATGCGTCGCGCTCTTGCCTTCGCCACGGATGCCGAACAGGTAGATGTTGTTGCGCACCAGCGCAGCCACGTCCACCGACACTTCCTTGTCGGGGAACGCCGCCAGACAGATGCGGCCGCCGCGCTTGAGCATCTTCGACGCGTCGTTGATCGCCGTGGGCGCGCCGGAGCACTCCAGCACGTACTGCGCGCCGCCGTCGGTGTACTTGCGCACCATCTCGACAGCATTTTCCTTGGTGATGTTGACCGTGTGGTCGGCGCCCAGCTTGCGGCCCATCTCCAGGCGGTTGTCGCGGGTGCCGATCAGGATCACCTGGCCGGCGCCCAGCGCCTTGGCCACGGCCACGCCCATCAGGCCGATCGGACCGGGACCCATGACCACGACCGACTGGCCGGCGATCAGGCCGCCCATCACGTCGAGTCCGTACATCGCGGTGCCCGCAGTCACGATCAGCGTCGCCTCCTCGTCGCTCATGTCGGAGGGAACGTGGACCAGCGTGTTGATGCTGTTGACCGCGTACTGCGTGAAGCCGCCGTCGGTGGTAAAGCCGTTGGCGCGATGTCCCTTTTTCACGTCGCCATAGTTCTTGCCGTAGTTCAGGCAGGACGTGTACATGCCTTCGCGGCAGCGTTCGCAGCGGCCGCAGCCCGCGTGGACCTCGACCGCAACGCGATCGCCGATCTTGAACTCGTCCACTCCCTCGCCCAGCTTGACCACCGTGCCCATGTACTCATGGCCCGGGGTAAAATTCTTGTTGAACGGCTCTCCGCCTTCGATGATGGCGGGCAAGCCCTTCCAGATGATCTCGATGTCGGTTCCGCAGACCGCGATGGCGTCGATGCGCACCAGCACCTCGGCCGCTCCCGGTTGCGGCACCGGCTTTTCGACCATGGACAGCTTGCCCGGATCGTCCAGTACCCAGGCTTTCATGGTGCCGGGGATCTCGTAGCTGTCTTTCGTGGACGGTTCTGCGCTCGTTGCTGGCATGGCGGACTCCTGTAACCGGTTGAATTCCTGGCGGCCCAATGCCGGGACCAGGGATGGTGAATAGTGATTTAATAGCCGCTGGACCGGTGGTGCAAGCCATAGCGGGCAGGTGCATGGATACGTTCAAGAGTTTCGTTGAATCATCCGGTCAGGCCCGCCCGGGATGGCCCCGGCGGGGCATACTTGCGACGAGGCAGCGCTGAAGACCGCAGACATCATGGCCCACCCCACCTCGCATCTGCCCGACAACAAATTGGCCCAGCCCGGATCGGCGCCCGATACGCCGGAAATCAAGACCTACAAGATGGCCGAGCGCTCGGACCGCCTGGACTTCGAGATCAGAAGTCACACGGTCCGGCCTCCGGTGACGACTCCGCATCGCCACGAATTCTTCCAGATCGAAGTCAACATCGCCGGTGACGCGCACCACGTCATCTGCGGGCAGCGATGCCGCTATCCGGCCCGATCGCTGATATTCATCCTTCCCTACCGGGTCCACTACGCCGCCCATGTCAAGGCCCGCTCCGAGTACTACGTCATCAATTTCGCCGCCAATTTCCTGAAGCAGGATTTCAGCCTCTCCCCGCTGGAAATCGAGGCCGCGTCCATCGTCGAGTACCCGGAATTGATTCCCTTCCTCTACGAGGGCAGCGTCGACTTCGTGTTCACCGAGCAGGAATTCGCCCATGTCCGGTCGATCATCGATCGGCTCGCCGAACTGCACAGTCACCGCACGCTGGGCACGATGGAGCGCATCCGCGGCGCGCTGCTCGAGATCATCGGCTTCACGGTCGAGCGCCATGCCTCGGCGCTGCAGGCGCTGTCGGACAGCCGTACCTTCATGAAGGGCCGTTCCGACGCCCTGGCGCGGGTGCTGAAGTTCATCGATGAGTCGCTGGATCGCAGCGTCTCGCTGAACGAGGTCGCGGAGGCCACCTTCGTTTCCCCCAACTATGTCTCCCAATTGCTGAAGAAACACACCGGCATGGCCTTCGTCGAATGGCTTACCGCGCGCCGCATGGAGCAGGCGCAGCATCTCCTGGCGAACAGCATCGAACGCATATCGAAGATCGCGAACTCGGTCGGATTCGAGGACGAGGCGTATTTCACCCGGCGGTTTCGACAGAGGTTCCAGCACTCGCCCACCGAGTACCGAAAGATGATGCGCGAGGTCGACTAGGGCCTGTTGCCTCTATGAACCCGCGGCGGCCTTGCCGCGGCGGCGCGTCGACCACAGCTGCGCGCCCAGGGTCACGACGATCAGCGCAAAGAAAAACAGCGCGAACTTGCTTTCGTAGAAGCCGCTGTAGCTGCCTTCGCCCAGGATCAGCGCCGTCCGGTACTGCGTTTCCAGCGTTCCGCCGAGCACGAGACCCAGCACCACCGGCGCCACGGGGATATGCAGGCGCAGCAGAAAATAGCCGAGCAGGCCCATGATGCCCATCAGGTAGACATCGAGGATGGAGTTGCGGATCGCGTACGAGCCCAGCACGGAAAGTACGACGATGCACACCGCGAGCAGATGTGGCGGCACCCGAAGCACGCGGACGAATACCCGGATGCCCCAGATCTGGACCACAAGCGTGACGACATAGGCAAGGACGATCGCCAGGTAGATCGCATAGATGATCGGCAGGTGGGTCTTGAACAGCATCGGGCCCGGTTGCAGGCCGTGGATCATCATGCCGCCGAGGATCACCGCGGTGGCCGGGTCGCCCGGAATGCCCAGGCTCAGCAACGGGATCATGGCGCCGCCGGTGACGGCATTGTGGGCGGCTTCGGGGGCGACCACGCCCGAGAGCTCGCCCTTGCCTAGAGCCTCGGGATTCCTGCTGAAGCGCCGCGCATGGTCGTAGCCGAGAAAGGCCGCAATCGGTCCGCCCGTCCCCGGAATGGCGCCGATGCCGGTGCCCAGGACGCCGCAGCGCAGCATCAGCCAGAAGCGGTCCTTGAGCTGCCGCAACGAGGGCATCGTAGTGCGCACGTTGCCGGGGATCTTCGCCGGCGCCTTGTGTCCATGGTCGATGAAGGTAGTCATCACCTGCGGAATCGCGAACAGGCCGATCATGGCCACCAGCAGGTTGACGCCCTGCTGCAGCGCCACCGTGCCAAAGGTCAGCCGCGCGACGCCGTCGATCTCGTCGAGTCCGACGATCATCAGCATCAGCCCCAGCACGCCCGCCACCAGGCCGCGCGCCATCGATCGCTCGGCCAGGCCGCAGATCGTGGACAACCCGAACAGCACCAGCGCGAAGATTTCCACCGGACCGAACCTGATCGCGACTGCCGCCACCTGTTCCAGCAACAGCGCCATGATCACCAGGCTGAGCAGTCCGCCGAAGACCGCGGCGATGACGGCGCCGCCCAGCGCGACGCTGGCCTCCCCCTTGAGCGCCATCGGATGTCCGTCGATCACCGTGGCTGCGGCCGAGGGCGTTCCCGGGATGCCAAGGAGGATGGCGGAAACCGAGCCCCCGGACATGCCCCCGACGTAGACCCCGAGCAACAGCGCAATGGCGGCCGTCGGCTCCATGCCGAAGGTGAAGGGCAGCATCAGCGCCAGCGCCATCGAATAGGTCAATCCGGGGATGGCACCGAAGACCAAACCTACCACGGTCCCCAGGACCGTGCCGAAGATCACGTGATAGGTGAATACGAGGGAGGCAGCCTGGCCCAGGGCATCCATTCAAATACTCCCGCTCACAGCAGCCACAGCCAGGACCCATAGGGCATCGTGGCGCCCAGCACCTTGACGAAGAGCAGCCAGCAGACGCCCGTGACGCCCGTGGCCATCAGCAGCATGAGCAGCCAGTTCCGCATCCCCAGAATGCCGAACATCAGCAGCAGGATCGCGATAGGCGTCGAGATCAGGAACCCGGCCTTTTCCATCAGGAAGGCGTAGAGCATCAGCACGCCGAACGTGCTTGCCACGACAGTCGCCTCGCGCCGCGTCACCGGAACTTCCGCGACAACCGCCGCCTTGCGGCCCCGGGTCAATGCCGTGACCGTCATCAGGATCCCGAGCCCGAGCAGCGAGACGCCGAGCACGATCGGAAATGCGCGCGGACCGGGCTCGCCCTCGCTCTGGGCGCCCGGGATGTACAGGTAGGAGAGTACCAGCCAGACCGCCGCCATCACGACGATGACGGGGCCCAGCCATCGATCCGAACGCACTGCCGACTACTTTTTCTTGGTCAGGCCATGCTCTTCCATGAGCTTGCCGATGGTCTTGTCGTCACTGGCGACCACCTTGCCGAATTCGGCAGCCGGAAGATAGGCGGTTTCCATTCCCAGCGTGCCGGTACGCTGTTTGAATTCGGGACTCTGGATCACGGCCTTGGCGGCCTTGTCGAGCTTCTCGACCACGTCCTTGGGCGTGCCCTTGGGCACCGCGAGGCCGCGCCACATGACGACGTCGACGTCGTAGCCCTGCTCCTTGGCCGTAGGCACGTTGGGCAGCAGCGGAATGCGCTCCGGACCGGTCACCGCAAGTATCTGCAGCGTGCCTGCATCGGCCTGCGCCTTGAACTGCGCGGGCCACTGCAGCGCGGCGTCGATGCGCCCGCCGAGCAGCTCGACCGGCGCGCTGCCCGTCCCATACGGAACGTAGATGACCTCGATGCCCAGCTTGTCGAACAGCGCTGCCGAGGCCAGATGCGTGAAGGCTCCCCGGCCCGAGATGCCGACCTTCATCTTCTGCTTCTTGCCGGCTGCGGCGAAATCCTTGAGGGTCTTCCAGCCCGAGTCGCTGCGCACTGCCAGCGCCGGCACTTCCATGCCGACCTGCGCCACCGGCTCGAACGCCTTGTAGTCGAACGGCATGTTTCCCGCGTAGTGCGCGGTGCTGATGGAGTTCGAGTTGAACACGACGTTGTAGCCGTTCGGCGGGGTCGAGGTGACGTAGGAATAGCCGACCGCGCCGCCGCCGCCGGTGCGGCTGACCGCGACCACCGGCGAACCGAGCTGCTTGGTCATGCCTTCCGCGAGCAACTGGGCGACGGTCGCAACCGGGCCGCCGAACAGCACGGTGATTTCCACCGGCTGCTTCGGAAAGTCGGCGGCGCCGACCGTCGAAAGTGGTACAAGCGACAGCACGACCGCCGCGGCAATCGCGCGGCCGCCGCCTGCCAGGTAAGAGAGTTTGCTTTTCATGGTTTCCTCGCTAAGTCCATGTGAAATGGGAACAACGGCGTCATACGGACGCCGTCTGGCACCGCCATATTGACCCTACCGTATTAAAGGCGATGAGGTAGCAATGCGCAAGGCATTGACGGGCAAGCTTGGATACGTTCAAGAAGTTCATTGTTTCGTCCAAGTCGCCGACGACGTGCATCGGGCAGGTGCGACATTGCGCCACAGCCGGCTATTCGTTCCTTACTCCATGCGGCACATGCCCGGCAGGCACGTGCGCGGCGGCGGACTCGACATGGCGGGTCTGGTCGTCGAAGAAAAAATCCGGCTCGAACTTGCGCAGGAACTCGCCCTTGCCGAGGCCGCCCAGGAACATGGCTTCGTCGACCTGGATATTCCAGTCCATCAGCGTGCGTATGGCACGCTCGTGCGCCGGAGAGGAGCGCGCGGTGACCAGCGCCGTGCGCAGGCGCATCGGCACCTTGCCGTTGTCGTCGGTCTGCTGCAGCCGGTGCAGCGCCTCAAGCAGTGGCTTGAACGGTCCCGGTGGCAGCGGGCGCTGCGCGTGGTCGGCCTCGTGGCGCTGGAAGGCGTCGAGGCCCTGGTCGCGGTAGATGCGCTCGGCCTCGTCGGCGAAAAGCACCGCGTCGCCGTCGAAGGCAATGCGCACTTCGTCGGGATGCGGGTCTTCATGCGCCGTCTGCGTGTAGACCAGCGCGGCCGGAAAGCCCGCGTTGAGCGCTGCGCGCACGTCCTCGCCGTTCGCCGACAGGAACAGGTTCGCCTTGAGTGCCTCCAAATAACCGAAGGGCGCGCGACCGCGGGTGAACACGCCGCGCTCGATCGCCAGACCGGAACCCTTGGCGGAACGGAACACGCGCAGGCCCGAGACCGGATCATTGCGCGACAGGATCACCACGTCGACGCGCTTGATGCCATCGGCGTTGAACATCTCCAGCTTGCGCACCAGGCGAAAGGCCACGCCGGGCTTGGCCTGCTGTTCGATGCGCTCGAGCTGCAGGCGCATGTAGGCGCGGTCGTCGGCGTTCTCGAAGACGCGATTCTCCTCTTCGAAATCGAACAGCGCACGCGAACTGATCGCGACGACAAGCTGCTCGGCGGCGGTCGCTGCGGTCATCACAAAAGTATACGCCGGGGCAGAGCAGGACTCGGGCCGACGACCGGCAGCTCCGGCGCCAACGCCGCCAGCGCGGGGCCGTCACTGCCGTCGGCGCGGTCGCCGAACAGCGGCGATCTCAGCCTTCGACCGCGCGCCTCGCCTCCGCACTCGCGGGCAGCGCGGCCATTTCGGCCAGCGTAAGCGGCTTCACCGGCCAGCGCAGACGATAGTGGCCGACCTCGGCGGGATCGCGGCCTTGCTCGCTGGCGATGAGTTCGGTGACCGTCAGCCCGCAGAACCGACCCTGGCAGGGACCCATGCCGCAGCGCGAGTACGCCTTCATCTGGTTCGGACCGGCGCAGCCCGCACGCGCGAGTTCGCGCACGGTGGCCGCCGTCACCTCCTCACAGCGGCAAACCAGCGTGTCGCCCGCCGGCTGGCGCAGGGCGTCGGCGGGCCGGTAGAGCGTGTCAAGAAAGCGCCGGCCGCGCATCGCCACCTTCAACGCGCGGTGATGCGGCCGGGCATCGCGGTCGCGAGCCCGACTGCCGATTCGGCCTAGCGCGTTGGCGACCGCAAGCGCGGTCAGGCGGCCACGGACTTCGGCCGCCAAGCCGCCGGCGACACCGCCGCCATCGCCGGCAACGTATAGCCCGGGCAGCGACGTGCCGCCCCAGGCATCAGCCTCCGGAACGAAGCAGGCCTGCAGCGGATTCCATTCGAGCGCCGCCCCCGCGGCAGACGCCAGCGCGATGTCCGGCACCACGCCCTGATGCAGCAGTATGTGGTCGGCCGCAATCGTCGCGAACTCGCCACCCGCGAGTCCATAGCGGAGCGCGGTCGCGGCCTGGGTCGACGCGTCGCCTTCCACTGCAAGCGATTCGACGTGATCGATCACCCGGATTTCGCTGCGGACCTCGCGCGTGAGCGCCAGTCCCTTGGCAAAGTACGGCGAGCGCAGAAAATCGGGAAAGTGGCGCGCGGCCGCGAGTGCGCGCCCGCGCGGCGTCGTGTCGAGCAACGCGTCGACGGCAACACCGGCGCGCAGGTACTGCGAGGCGAGCAGCCAGACCAGCGGCCCGCAGCCGGCAATCACCGTACGACCCTGCGGCACCACGCCGGCGGTCTTGAGCAGGACCTGCGCGCCGCCCGCGCCCATGACGCCGGGACGTGTCCAGCCGGGAACGGGAAACGGGCGTTCCAGCGCACCGGTGGCGATGATCACGGCACGCGCGGTGACGACGATGGCGCTGCGCGCTTCAGGGGGACCGATGGCCAGTCCGAGCGAGAACATGCCGTCCTCGGCGCGCGTGACCGACCACACGCTGGCGCCGGGAACATAGCGGGCGCCGGAATTGGCGAACGGGCGCAACAGACTCGCCCCGCGCCAGTAGTCATCGCCCAGGATTTCGGGCCGGCGCAGCGGACTCGCCGCGATACCACGATAGATCTGCCCGCCCGGCCACGCCTGTTCGTCGTACAGCGACGTCGACAGACTGTGTTCGGCGCACAGCGTGGCGGCGGCCAGACCCGCAGGACCGGCGCCTACGATGGCGACGTCGAGCGTGCTCATGCGTCCGCGTCCGGCGCGACGTCCAGCGCGCGGGCACCGCGCTGCGTCTGTACCTGCATGCCTGCGGCAACCGCGACCATGCAGGACTGCTGATTGGCGCGGCCGTCGATCGTGGTCAGGCAGTCGAAGCACACGCCCATCAGGCAGTAGGGGCCGCGCGGCGCATCGCCTGCCGGTGTCCGGCGGCAGGCCAACTGTCCCGCCGCCAACAGGGCGGCGGCAACCGTATCTCCGGCGCGCGCGATGCACGGTTGCCCGTCGACGAAGAACTCGATCATCTCGCCGGCGAGATCAGGCAGCCGCGCGAACATCGAATCGCTCCTGTGCATAGGCGGCGACGACAACAGGCAGGCCTCCGTCACGGATCGCCGGTCCCAGAGTAAGCGCATGCGCGGCGGCCAGCGTGACGCCGCTGTGGCAGGTCGCCACGAACGCGCCTGGATGCGCACGCGACTGCGCATAGATCGGAAAGCCGTCGGGCGACATCACCCGCAGCGCGGCCCACGCACGGCTGACCCGCGCATCGCGCAGCGCGGGCAGTACCTGCAGCGCACGCTTCGCGATCGCTGCCAGCACGCCGGCGTCCGTCGTGTCGTCGAACCCCAGATCGGACTGCGAATTGCCGAGCAGCACGGTGCCCTCGTCGGTCTGTCGCATGGTTTCCAGCGGAAAGGGCAGGAACGGCTGCACGCGTTCCAGGACGATCACCTGTCCCTGATTGGGGACCACCGGCGCGTTCAGGCCGACCATCGGCGCCAGGCGGGCGTTGCCCAGGCCGGCGGCAAGGACCACGCGTTCGGCGTAGATCGACCGCCCGCCGCAGCGCAGTTCAAAGCCACCGGCGACCGGCTCGACCGTTTCGACCCGCGCAGCCGAATAGCGCGCCACGCCCTCGCGGTCCAGCGCGGCGTGCAGCGCGCGCAGCAACCGCAACGGATTGCAATCGCCGTCGAGCGCGCTCCAGGTTCCACCCACGACGCCGGCGCCCGCCGCCGGCAAGCTGCGCAGGACGCCGGCATGGTCGAGGAACTCGACGTCGTAGTGTTCGAAACCTTCCTGAGCGAACAATTCGACGAAGTGCTGCGCACGACGCTCGAGTTCCTCGTGCGTCAGGCACACATGCAGGCCGCCACGCTGGCGCAGCGCGACATCGATTCCGGTCAGTTCGCGCAGCATTGCCGCGAGCAGCGGCCAGGCGCGCGCCGAATGCTGCGTCCAGCCGCCGTAGGGCGCCATGCCCAACCCCTTGCCCTGCACCCAGATCAGCCCGAAATTGCCGCGCGATGCCCGATGCGCCACATCGCCTTCGTCGAGCACGATCAGCCGCCCGCCCAGATCGCGCATGCCGAAGGCAAGTGCCGCACCGACCAGGCCGCCACCGACGATCGCCATGTCGAATTCGCGATCGCTCATCGCGCGCCGCCGAAGGCCAGCGCCCGATCGCGAACGCGCATGCCCAGAACGCCCGCGCCAGCAAAGCGCAGCAGCGCCGGAATCTGCTCGACAAAGCGCGTGAACGCATGATCGCCGCCGCCGTGCAGGTACTGTCGCGCACCGCCATAGAACTCGACTGCCTCGCGATAATCGAGCACTTCGTCGCCGGTTTCGGCCAGCAGAAAATAGCGCTCCGGCCGCGTGATGCGCGCCACCTTCAGCGCCAGCAACTCGTCGAAGTGCGCGGGCAACACTTCGAACTCGGCGCCGGTGTAGAGATTCGTCTGCACGCCCAGCCAGGGCTGCAGGTCGTCGTAGGGCCGAATCGTCGGATTGATCATCGCCGCACGCGCATCGAAGCGCTCGGCCAGATGCGTCGCGTAATAGCCGCCGAGCGAGCTGCCGATAAAGGTCAGCGCCGCGGGGTCGGCATGGGCGTCGACCCAGGCGACAACACCGGCGATGGCCAGCGCCGGACGGCTCGTCAGCTCCGGCACGTACAGCTGCGGTCGCAGATCATCGGGCAATGCCGCAACCGCCTCGGACAAATGCCTGGCCTTGATGCTCGCCGGCGACGACCGGAAGCCATGCAGGTAGACGATGGTCTTCATCGCGACAGCCGGGCGAGCAACTTGTCGTGGATGCCGCCGAAGCCGCCGTTGCTCATGACGACGACATGGTCGCCGGGTCGTGCCGCTGCCGCGATGGCGTCGACCAGTGCGTCGAGGTTTTCGCTCACCAGCGCGCGGTCGCCGAGTGGCGCCAACGCCGCGGCGACATCCCAGCCCAGGTTGCCCGCATAGCAGTACACCTGCGCGGCCGCGGCAAGGCTGCCGGGGAGCGCATCTTTCATCGCGCCGAGTTTCATGGTGTTGGAGCGCGGCTCCAGCACCGCAAGAATGCGCGCGCTGCCGACCCGGCGCCGCAGGCCGTCGAGCGTTACGGCAATGGCGGTCGGATGGTGCGCGAAATCGTCGTAGACGGCGACGCCGCGCACATTGCCGCGCAATTCCATCCGGCGCTTGACGCCGTTGAAACGCGCCAGTGCCGCGAGGCTCTCGCGCACCGGCACGCCGGCGTGCCGCGCCGCGGCGATGGCGGCCAGCGCGTTCAGCTGGTTGTGCCGGCCCATCTGCCCGAAGACGAGCGTGCCCTGCGGCGCGCCGCCCAGCAGGATGGTGCCGTCGACAGCAATGGTCCAGTCCGGACCGGTGCCCGGCACTTCGGCGAGGCCGAAGCGTTCGACCTCGCTCCAGCAGCCGCGCGCAAGCACGCGCGCGAGACTTGTCTCGCCGCCGTTGACGACAATGCGACCCTGCGCGGGAATCGTGCGCACCAGGTGGTGGAACTGCGTTTCGATCGCCGTGAGGTCGGGGAAGATGTCGGCGTGATCGTATTCCAGATTGTTGAGGATCGCCGTGCGCGATCGGTAATGGACGAACTTGGAGCGCTTGTCGAAGAAGGCGGTGTCGTATTCGTCGGCTTCGATCACGAAAAACGTGCTGTCGGTCAGTCGCGCTGACACCGGAAACTCGACCGGCACGCCGCCGATCAGGAAGCCGGGGTCGAGCCCCGCGCATTCGAGAATCCACGCCAGCATGGCCGAGGTCGTGGTCTTGCCGTGCGTGCCGGCTACCGCCAGCACCCAGCGGCCGGCAAGGACGTTCTCCGCCAGCCACTGCGGACCGGACACATAGGTCCGGCCGGCGTCGAGCAGCGCCTCCATCAACGGATTGCCGCGCGACACCACGTTGCCGATGACGAATACATCGGCGTCGGCTGCAACGCCGCGTAACTGTACCGGGTCGAAGCCTTCGGTCAGCTCGATGCCCAATGCGGACAGTTGCGTGGACATCGGCGGATAGACATTGGCGTCGCAGCCGGTGACCGTGTGTCCGGCGGCACGCGCGATCGCCGCGAGTCCGCCCATGAAGGTGCCGCAGATGCCGAGAATATGCAGATGCATCGGAGGGCCTATGGAACCCGGATGAGCACGCCATGACGCCGCCAGCCGCGGACGAACCAGACAAGGGTAAGCAGGTCACCGGCGAGAATCACGACAAACGCGGCACGCAGACCGCCCGCCCCGTCGAGCGCGAGCGCCACGCGCATGGTGTCGGCGAGTACGCCGATGCCCCACTGCGCGGCGAAACTGCCGGCAAACATCAACAGGTTGAGCGTAGTATTGGTGCGTCCGGCAAGTTCGCGGCCGAAGCCCTCGTTCAGCACGGTGAAGGCGAGCACGTTGACCGCGGCGCCCAGACCGTAGAGAGACCACCAGAGGTGGCCGCCGGGCAGTTCCGCGACGATCAGCGCCAGCGAGACGGCGTTGGTCGCAAAACCGACACCGAACAAGTGCCGCGCATGAATGCCCCTTCGTGCCAGCGCCGTGCCAAAACTGCCCAGCAGAAAATAGCCGACCATGATGACGGCGTTCATCACCAGCAGATGATTGGCCGCCGCGGCGCGCGACAGGCCCCGTACCTCCATCAGCCAGGGCACTGCCCACAGACCCTGGATGGCCATGAAAGTCCCCATGCCGAAGGCGCCGAGTGGCGCGATCCACCAGAAACGCGGATGCAGGAACACCGCCCGCACGCCGGCGAATTGCGCGGCGAGTCCCACCGTCTGCGCGGGTTTGGGAATGTCGGGCACGCGCCAGGCGATCAGCGCCGCCACCACCAGCGTGATCCCACCCAGCACGACGAAGATCATGCGCCAATGCATGAAGCGCAGCGCCACCTCGACCGGCACCGTGGCAACCAGTGCACCGATACCGCCCGCGACCATGATCCAGCCCGAGTACGACGCCTGCTTTTCGGGCGGATACCAGGTCGCGATCGCCTTCAGCGGCGCCATCAAGCAGGACGCCACGCCGGCGCCAATCACCGCGCGCGCCAGCGTCAGCCCGGACAGCGATTCGGCGGCTGCGAACAAAAAGGCGCCGAGCGCGGCGAAGGTGAGCAGCACCGGTTCGACGCGGCGGGGGCCGAAGCGATCGAGCATGATGCCCAGCGGCAGTTGCAACGTGGCGAAGGCAAGGAAGTAGGCGCTGGTAAGCAGACCCAGCGACGACGGGTTGAGGTCGAGATCGCGGACGAGTTCGGGCGAGATGACCGCGTTGACCGTGCGGTACAGGTAGGAAAGCAGGTATCCCGCGGCGAACGCGAAATAGACCCGCGAGAAGGCGACCACAGCCAAGACGATCAGCCGCGGAAAATGCCGCAGACCGCGCCTGTTTCGACGCGGTCGTGCGAAGCGCGCGGGCGATGACCAGGATTCATGCGGGGATTGATCGTGCGGGAATTCATGCCGGGACTCCGGGAGGCTTGCCCGCGATTATCCCTGATCGGCGCGCGCACCGGTTCGTGCCTGACGCGCAGCGAGCGGAAGCGTGACCGTTACCACCACGCCGGAGCCTTCCGGCTTGTTCGCGACGCGCGCAGCGCCACCATGGAACTGCGCGATCAGGCGCACGATGTACAGCCCGAGACCCAGGTGCGGCACGCCGGCGTCTCCGCCCGCGCGCACCGACACCGTCGACTCGAACAGCCGGCCCTCCATCCCGTCGGGCACCGGCGGCCCGTCGTTGGCAATGACGAGCCGGGCGCGGGCGCCGTCGGTGTCCAGCTGTACTTCGATCGCCCGGCCCTGAGCGAACTCGACCGCATTGGCGACCAGCTTGTCGAGCATCTGCGCGATGAGGTCGGGCGAGCCATCCATCGGCAACGGTCCCGCCGGTGGCGCGAACGCGAGTTGCGCCGCCGGATAGACCAATCGAAAGCCTTCGACGCAACCGGTGACCACTGCAACGAGATCGAAGCGCTCGCGCTCGACATCGGCCAGACTCTGCTCAAGGCGGGTGGCCTCGGTCATGCGCGTCAGGATCTGCGTCAGGCGCGTCAAGCCCTGCTGCGCCCGCGCCATGTACACGCGCGCATCGTCCGGCAGCGAAGCATCCTTGAGGTTATCCAGCGAACTGCTCACGACGGCGATCGGCGTGCGCAACTCGTGCGACAGGCGGCTGGCCATTTTTTCCTGGTAGCCGGCGTACTCGGACAGGCGCGCCAGCACGCTGGCGAAACTGCGCGACAGGTCGCCGATTTCGTCGCCCGCGGCGGTCGCCGCGAAAGGCGCACGCACCCGGCCGTGCTCGTCGATCGCCCGCTCCGCCGCATCGCGCAGGCGGCGGATGCGCGCCGACAGCCAGGTGGCGTAGGCGGTGAGCGCCAGCGAGCCGACCAGCAATACCGCCAGCACGATGTTGAACAGGCGCTCGAAGGCCCGGTTGCGCTCGGCGACCACGGCGTTGGCGGTTTCCTCGACGATCACCACGCCCCGCACCTGGTCGCCCACCCACACCGGATGCGCGGCGCTGACCAGCATGGCCCTGCCGTCGCTGGTCGGGCGCCGCTCGGTCATCAGGATGCCGGCCAGCGCGCCTTCGACGGCCCGACCGCGCGGCGCACCGCGCGTGGCGGCGTCGTCGCTGAAATCCTCGGTCGGCTGCTCGAGCACCAGCGCGTAGAGCCGGCCGATGGTCGCGCTGCCGAATTGCGCCCAGATGGACTCCACCGGTGGCGCAGCCGGCGGGGGTTTCAGCGTGCCCGCGCGCGCGAGCACGACGCCGTCGCGGTCGATCACCCAGATGCGCGCGGTCGTGCGTGAAAGTCCCTCGACGATCTGGGCGATTTCCGGCGAGGCCGATGGCGGCAGCGATACGCCCCCGCCGCCGATACGCCGGTCGGCGCGCTCGCGCGCGAACGAGGCGATGGGGTCGGGTGGCTGCGCGAACAGCCGCGGCCGATCGTGCAGCGCGGTCGCGACTGCCTGCGCGGTACCGGCCAGCGTGCGTTCCTGCGCGTCGCGCAGCACCCGTTCCAGTTCGCGCACGTATTCGTAGCCCAGCCAGGGCAGCACCAGGAACACGGTCAGGACCAGCAGCAGCTGCGCACGGATGGACAGCGCGATACGCGGCATCACTCTCCCCAGCGGTAGCCCATGCCGTAGACGGTTACGACGCGGTCGAAGGCAGGGTCGATCGCCTGGAACTTGCGGCGGATGCGTTTGACGTGCGAGGTGATGGTGCCTTCATCGACGACGATGCTGGCATCGCGCATCAGCGCGTCACGGTCCTTGACGTGGCCCGGATGGCGCGCCAGCGCGTGCACCATCCAGAATTCGGTCAACGTGAGATCGACCCGGTGGCCATTCCAAAGCGCGGTCAGCCGCTTGATGTCGAGCGACAGCGGACCGCGCTGGACGATGTCCTCGGTCGCCGGCGGCGAGGTGAGCAACTCGCTGCGCCGGAACAGCGCGGCGATGCGCGCGGCCAGATGCGGCAGGCTCACGTCCTTGGTCAGATAGTCGTCTGCACCCAGGCGCAATCCCGCGACGATGTCGAAATCCGAATCACGCGCCGACAGGAACAGGATGGGCACGGTCGCCGACAGCGCGCGCAACTCGCGGGTCAGCGCGAAGCCGCCGTCGACGTCGTCGCCCAGGCCGATGTCGACCAGCGCCAGGTCCGGCAGGCGCGTACGAAAAGCCGCAAGCGCCTCCGGCCGATTGGCGTAGGTGGCGACCTCGTAGCCATGGCGGCGCAGCGCCTCCGCATAGTTGGCGCGGATGGCGGGCTCGTCCTCGACGATGGCGATGCGACGCATGTTCGCGCCGACTATAGCGGAAACGACGCCCTGTTACGCCTGCGCGGCGGCGCTCGCAGCAAATCTGCCCGCGGTTTGCCACATTTAATCATCACTGTGCCCGATCGCGCTCCGGTCTTCGCCGCAATGCGCCCGCGTAATGCGCTTCATCGATGACGCGTCGCCGGCGGGCGTCAACGGTGGAATCCGACCAACCGCCGGCTTGAATTCCAGGAACAGGGCGGGACCATGGCCGAGGCGGACAGGACGATGCGCGACGGATTGCGCAAGGGCGAATGGCGGGAACTGGGACGGCTGGTGCTGACGAGCATCGCCACCGGCATGTTCGCGAGCCTGGTGCTGGCGCTGGCGGTGTTCATCGTGTCGGCGCCCGCCCATGCGGCCCCAACCGAGGGCGGGACCGGCACGCTGACGCTCAAGGACGCGCAAGGCGCACGAGCGATCGCACCGTTGGTCTTCACCGATGTGCAGATGGATATTTCCGGATTGATCGCGCGGGTCAAGGTCAGCCAGCGCTTCGTCAACCCGACCGCACAATGGCGCGAAGGCGTGTATACCTTCCCGCTGCCCGAACGCGCCGCCGTCGACCACCTGCAGATGCGTGTCGGCGAACGCCTGATCGACGGCAGGATCAAGGAGCGCGGCGAGGCGCGCCGGAACTACGAGGCGGCGAAGGCCGAGGGCCGCAAGACGACGCTCATCGAGCAGCAGCGGCCGAACATGTTTACCACCAGTGTGGCCAACATCGGCCCCGGCGAAGAAATCGTCGTCGCCATCGAGTACCAGGAATCGCTGCGCTACGACGACGGCTCGTTCCGCCTGCGCTTTCCGATGGCGATCACGCCGCGCTTCATCCCCGGCGCTCCGCTGCCTACCGATGCCGGCGACGATGGTGGTCTCGGTTGGTCACCGGCAACGCAAGATGTGCTAGATGCCGACCGCATCACGCCGCCGCTGGCCGCGCGCGCCGACGGTTACGTCAATCCGGTGGCCATTGCCATCAACCTCAACGCCGGTTTCGCACTGGCGCAGCTCGCCAGCACCTATCATCCGATGCGTATCGAGGAAGCGCCAGGGCATCGCTACCGGCTGACGTTGGACGGCGGACCGGTCCCGGCCGCGCGCGACTTCGAACTGACCTGGACGCCGGACGTGGGCGCCGCGCCCGGCGCCGCGCTGTTCACCGAAACCCGCGGCGGCAGGACCTATGCGCTGCTGATGGCGCTGCCGCCGTCTGCGGCAACTCCGCACAGGCGCGAGCCGCGCGAGATCACCTACATCATCGACACCTCGGGCTCGATGGAAGGCGTGTCCATCGCGCAGGCGCGCGAAGCGCTGCTGCTGGCGCTCGAACGCCTGCAGCCGGGCGACCGCTTCAACGTGATCGAATTCAACTCAGCCGCCACACCGCTGTTTTCCGCGCCGGTTCCGCTCGACACCGGCACGCTGCAGCGAGCCAGGCAGTTTGTCGCCGGCCTGCGTGCCCGCGGCGGCACGCAGATGCTTCCGGCGCTGGAGGCGGCGCTCACTGGCACGGCCGAGTCGGATCTGATTCGCCAGGTGGTGTTCCTCACCGACGGCGCCGTGGGCAACGAGGATACGCTGCTGCGCCTGATCAGCGACAGGATCGGCGACCGGCGCCTGTTCACCGTCGGCATCGGTCCCGCACCCAACGCTTTTTTCATGACCCGGGCCGCGCAGTTCGGCCGCGGCACCTACACCTATATCGGTGACGTGCGCGAAGTGAAGGCGAAAATGACCGCGTTGTTCCGCAAACTGGAGAGCCCGGCGCTGACCGACATCGTGGTCGACTGGCCGGCCGGCGCCGACGCCTGGCCGAAGCTCGTTCCCGATCTGTACGCCGGCGAGCCAGTGGTGATGGTCGCACAGTTCAACGCGCATGCCTCGGGCGGCCAAATCGCGCTGTCCGGCCGCCGCGCGGGCAGCACCTGGGGCACGCTGATGCCCGCAACCGAAACCGTCGACGAGCCCGGCGTCGGCGTGCTGTGGGCCCGCGCCAAGATCGAAGCGCTGATGGACGAGGGTCGACGTGGTGCGCCCGAACCGGAGATCCGCGCCGCGGTGCTCGATGTCGCGCTCACGCATCACCTGGTGAGCAAGTACACCAGTCTGGTCGCCGTCGACGTGACGCCCACGCGTCCGCTTGACGCCAACGCGACGACCAGCGCCCTCCCCGGCAACATCCCGGAGGGACTCATCGGCTTCGACCAGTTGCCGCGCACCGCCACGCCCGCGCCGCTGCTGCTGGCAATCGGCATCGCGCTGCTGACGCTGGCGGCACTGCTGCTGCGCTGGCAATCGGGCCATCGTTCGAATTCATTGCATCCGGGTCCGCTTGCCGCACCCGGTGCCGGGCCACGCAAGTCGTTCGTCCGGCTATCGCCGAGGTTTGCATGAACGCCAGCCTTGCCGCCGATCGGGGAGGACCAGTCGCCTGTGGTCACGGTGAATCGCGCAACTGGATGCGGGACAGCGCGCCAGGAATCGCATTCCGGCGGTCCGTGGGCGAGTCTTCCCCGATCCGCGGCGAGGCGTCGTCGACCGCCAGCCCGACGATCGGCGCCACCGCCCTTTCCGGCTCAACCTCGCGTGATCGGCTTGGCACACCATCGTTCGTCAGCGCGACTGCGGATTCGATACGGCGGCACCGCGGGTTGACGATTTTCTGTATCGTCCTGTTGGCCGTCCTCGGCCTCGCCAGCACCGGCCATGGCCTGTACATCATGGCCAAGGCACAGCTGGCGCAGGTGCTGCTGCATTCGGCCTGGGAGCGCACGCGCGAAGCCGGCGCACCGGCCAAGCCCTGGCCATGGGCCGACACGCATCCGGTCGCCCGGCTCATCGTTCCTGCGCGCGATGCCGACCTGCTGGTGCTCGCCGGCGCCTCGGGCCGCACGCTGGCTTTCGGTCCTGGCCATCTCGATGGCTCGGCGCAACCTGGCGAACCCGGCAACGCGGTGCTGACCGCGCATCGCGACACGCATTTCCGGTTCCTGCGCAAGGTCGCCGCGAACGACGTCATCATCATCGAACGCGCCGATGGGTCGCAGCGGCAATTCCGCGTTCGCGACACCTACGTCGCCGACCATCGATCGCTGCATCTGCCGCGCGACACGGCGCGGCCCACGCTCACGCTGGTCACCTGCTTTCCGTTCGACGCGCTCGACGCGGGCGGGCCGTTGCGCTACGTCGTGGTCGCGGAAGCGGCAGCGGATGTGGTCCGGCCCATGGCGGCAGTCGAGGTTGCCGGGAGCGCGTGGCCAATGAATCCCATCGGCGCCGGCACGTAACCGGTCACCCCTCCGTCAGGCGGTCGCGCATCCGCTGCGCGGACCGGCGCTTGACCAGTCCCGACCGGGCTTCAGTGCGGCGCCTTCGAAACCCGATCGGAGGGTCCGGCCTGCAACGTAGGATCCGCTTCGCCCAGGTAGAACTTGAACAATGCCCTCTGCACCCAGTTGCCGTAGGGGGGGTAGAACAGGCTGATCGGGTACCAGCGGTGCTTCCGGAACACCGCGCGCGCGTGCGACAGCGCGCGAAAGCCTTCGACGCCGTGGTAGCTGCCCATGCCGGAATTGCCGATGCCGCCGAAGGGCAGGTCGTGATTGAAGGCATGCCAGCCCCAGTCGTCGCAGGACATGCCGCCGGAGTGGGTGACGCGTAGCAGGCGCTCGATCCCCGCCGCATCGAAGCCGAACGGATACATGCCCAGCGGACGCGGTCGCGCGTTTATGTAGGCGATGGCTTCGTCGAGGGAGTCGTAGCCGATCACCGGCAGGATCGGGCCGAACAGCTCCTCGCCGGCGATGCGCATGTCGTCGCGCACACCGGTGACCACGTGCAACGGAATCTGCGCACCGTCGCCGACGTCGCCACAGACGGCGATCCTGCCGCCTTTTGCCTCGGCGTCTGCGAGCAGGTCGCGAATGCGCTGCGCCCGGGCCGGCGTGGCCAGCGACGTGTATTCGTGATTGCCCTGCACTTTGGGATAGAAACGCCGGAACGCCGCCTGCGCCGCGGCGGCGAAGGCGTCGACGCGCTCGCGCGGGACCAGCGCGTAATCGGGGGCCAGGCAGATCTGGCCACTGTTGAAGGCCTTGCCGTGCGCCACGCGCGTCGCGGCCTGCTCCACCGAACCTTTCGGAGACAGGAGCACCGGTGACTTGCCGCCAAGCTCCAGCGTAACCGGGGTGAGGTTGTCCGCTGCGGCTCGCATCACATGCTTGCCGACCACGGGCGAGCCGGTGAAAACGAGGTGATCGAAGGGCATCTTCGAGAATGCGACCGCGGCCTCGACTTCGCCGCCGAACACCGCGACCTCGTCCTCGGCGAAGCATTCCGCCACCATGCGCGCAAGCACTTCGGTGGAGTTCGGCGAGAATTCACTCATCTTGATCATTACTCGGTTGCCCGCGGCGATGGCGGCGATCAGCGGCCCCAGAGACAGATACAGCGGGAAATTCCATGGCGTGATGACGCCGACCACGCCCTTGGGCTGGTAGGACACCCAGACGCGGTTGATCAGAAACAGCAGTTCGGCGTGACGACGCGAAGGCTTCGCCCAGCGACGCATGCTGGCGATCGCATGATTGGCTTCGAGCACCGGCCCCAGTATTTCGACCAGCCGGGTCTCCGGCCCTGACCGACAGCCAAAATCCGCGCTGACAGCGTCGACGATGACGTTCTGGTAGCGCCGAAGTACCTGCTTCAGTGCGTTCAGCCGTGCCTTGCGTTGTGCGAGTTCCGGGTAGGGCTGCGCCGCGAAGGCGCGGCGCTGGCGCTCGAAAATCTCGTGCATTCGGACAATGTTCGAATCCATTGGCAAGCCTTTCTGGTGATCGCGTCCGCCGCGATCAGTTCACTGATGCCGGCGGCACATGGCTCATCGCATGTTCGGCGATGGCGGTGATGGTGAGCGAAGGGTTGACCCCAGGATTGGCTGGCATCGCGGATCCATCGCAGATCATCAGGTTCCGGTAGCCGAACACGCGGTTGCGGCTGTCGACCACCCCGGTCGACGCATCGGCGCCGATGACTGCACCACCCAGGATATGCGCGGTCGTCGGAATATCGGCGACCGCCTCCAGGATCATGCTCTGCGCGGTGCCACCGGTATGCTGCGCCAGCCACTGCGCGGCCTGATTGCCCGCCTCGATGAAGGTCGGATTGGGTTTTTCCGGATCCTGTTCGGTGGCCAACGCTACGCCGCTGCCGAACCAGCGCCGTTTGGCGCGAAAGGCGATGGCGTTGTCGAGCGTCTGCATCACCAGCAGCACCGACGTGTGCCGACTCCAGCCGATCGGCCAGGCCGACTTCGCAAAGCGCACAGGATGTCGCAGGATGTTGCCGACCAGCATCAGCGGACGAGTCAGATGCGTGCCCTTGCCGACAAGCAGCGTGAACAGCGTCGACATGAAGTCACCGTTGGGGCCATAGGTGACGAACTCGATGTGCGTATCGGATTTCGGGTGAATGCTGGAACTGATCGCCACGTCGTTCCAGGGTTTGCGCTTTTCGTCGGGGAAACGCACCGCCAGCACCGATTCGCTGTTGGTGCGCACCAATTCGCCCAGCCGGTCGCTGATGCGCCCAAGAGAGCCGCGGTGCTTGCAGCTCGCCAGCAACCGGTTGGTGCCGAGCGCGCCGGCGGCAAGCACCACGCCGCGCGCGGTGTATACCCGGCGGCGCCTGAAGAACCATGCGCCGGGACGTTGAGTGGTAATTCGATAGCCGTCGCTGCCGTCGCCCGCACCCAGCGGCAGGATGTCGACGACCTCGGTTTCGGCATGCACCTGCGCGCCGTGTTTTTCAGCAAACCACAGGTAGTTCTTGACCAGCGTGTTCTTCGCGCCGACACGACAACCGACCATGCAGGCGCCGCAGCGCGTGCAGCCGGTTCGCGCCGGACCTTCGCCGCCGAAAAACGGATCGGGTACGGATTTCCCCGGCTCACCGAAATAGATGCCGACCGGCGTGCGCTTGAAGGTGTGTTCGACGCCAAGATGCGCAGCGAGTTCCTGCGCCAGACCTTGGCTGTCGCTTGCGAAGGGAACGGTGTTCACGCCCAGCATGCGCTCCGCGGCGTCGTAGTGCGGCTCGAGCGTCGCCGCCCAGTCGTCCAGTGCCGCCCACTGCGGATTACTGAAGAATTCCGGCGCGGCGCGGTACAGCGTACAGGCGTAGCCGATGCTGCCACCGCCCACCGCCGAAATGCTGGCGATGAACACATCCCTGAACGGCGTCAGGCGCAGGATGCCGCGCAGGCCCAGCAGCGGCGCCCACAGGTATCGGGAAAGGTTCCAGGTGGTCTTCGCGAAATCCTCGTCACGATACCTCCGACCACATTCCAGCACGCCGACGCGGTAGCCCTTTTCGGACAGGCGCAGCGCCGAGACGCTGCCGCCGAATCCGGAGCCGACGATCAGCCAGTCGAAGTCGAAGTCGTTGGTCGTCATCGTGTCGCCCCCGCGTCTCGTTGGAGTCCGGAATCCTTCGGCCACCAGTCGGGCCGACGACGATTCTCGCACGCACGGCAGCCAGGCGAAGCGGCGGAGACCATTGCATGGCCGCCGCTTGCGCTCCGCGTCACTTTCCCTTCAGCGCCCGTTTGAGGATCTTGCCGGTTGCGGTCATCGGCATGGCATCGATGATCTCGACCACGCGCGGGTACTTGTACGCCGCCATCCGCTCCTTGCACCAGGCAATGACCGCCTCCGGCGTGGTTTCCTTGCCGGGCTTGAGCGTGATCACCGCCTTGACCTCCTCGCCATGGACGTCGTGCGGCACGCCGATGACCGCGACCAGCGCGATCGCCTCGTGCGCGGCCATCACCTCCTCGAGTTCGCGCGGGTAGACGTTGAAGCCGCCGCGGATGATCATGTCCTTCAGCCGGTCGACGATGAAGACGTTGCCCTTCTCGTCGAAGCGGCCGATGTCGCCGGTGTGGAACCAGCCGTCGCGAATGGCCTCGGCCGTCGCCTCGGGCTTCTTGTAGTAACCCTTCATCACGTTGTGGCCGCGCACGCAGATCTCGCCGTCCTTGCCCTGCGCCACGCGCTCACCCGAATCGTTCATGATCGCAATCTCGACGCCGGTGAGCGGCTGACCGACGCTGCCCGGAATGCGCTCGAATTCCAGGTGGCTGAAGGTTGCCACCGGGCTGGTCTCGGACAGGCCGTAGCCTTCCAGGATCGGCACCTCAAAGCGGGCCTCGAAGCCCTTGATCACTTCCACCGGAATCGCTGCGCCGCCGGACAGGGCAACGCGCAGCGCCGCCGCGATCGCCTTGAGGTCGTATTTCTCGGCCGCGCCCGGCAGGTTGAGCAGCGCGACGTACATGGTCGGCACGCCGGCGAAAAGGGTCACCTTGTGCTTCTGCATCGCCGCCAGCGCGGCATCCGGATCGAAGCGCGCCAGGAAGACCATGGTCGCGCCGCACATGACCGAAGTGTTCATCTGCACGTTCTGGCCGAAAGTGTGGAACAGCGGCAGCGTGATCAGCATCGTATCGCGGCCGTCCACCTTCATCAGCGACTGGGCGGCATAGATGTTGAGCGCCAGATTGGCGTGGGTCAGTTCCGCGCCCTTGGGCGTGCCCGTGGTCCCCGATGTGTACAGGATGACTGCGGTGTCGTTGGCGTCGGTCTGTACGGTCGCGAACTTCGGCGACTGGCCCTTCATCAGGCCGCCAAGCGTGTGCTTGACGCCGTCGATGGCCGCCGACTTGGTCGGGTCGGCGGTGATCATCACGAAATGCTCGCAGGTGCCCGCCTTCTTGAAGCCCTCCCAGCCTTCCGCACCCATCGGCAGGTCCGGCGTGCCCTCGAAGCACAGGAACGCCTTGGCATCCGAATCCTTGAGGTGATACGCCACCTCCGGGGACTTCAGCAGGACGTTGAGCGGAACAGCGACCGCGCCCGCCTTGAGGATGCCGTAGTAGACGATTGGAAAATACGGCAGGTTCGGGCAGGACAGCAGCACCTTGTCGCCCTTGCCGATGCCCAGCGCGGTGAGGCCATTGGCGACCTGGCTGGCGGCACCGTCGAGCTGCGCATAGGTGAACTGGCGATCGCCGAAATGAATGGCGACCTTGTCGGGGACCAGCGCGCCGTTGCGCACCAGGTTGGTGGCGATATTGATCATCGAAGCGTCTCCTCAGGGCGTGACGATGGTAAAGCGGATAACAGGACCGGTCGGTACCGACCGATGCGACGCAATCTCAGGACGCGCCGGCATCCTTCAATGGGATCCTCCAGAACCGAACATTAGGGCTTCCACCGATCCGCTTCGCCACCACCGGTGGGGGGGGTAGGCCCGTTCCCTCTATTTCGGGAACAACAACTGTACCTGGGCGCGTATCTGCCAGTTTGCCGCCAAGTCGGGCCGCACGGCGTTGTAGTAAGCGGAGATCTGGGTGTTCACCGGCAACTTGCCCACGTGAAAGATCTTGCCCACCCCGCCGCCGATGGGCACCGTCCACTGCTGGCCGCTGTCGGCCTTCCAGTTGACGGTGGCGATCGGCGCGCTGGTCAGGTAGGTACCATCGTGGAAGTTGTAGTTGAGGAAGGGTTGGATCAGGCCGTTGTTGTACGAGCCCCCGCGTTCGTCGCTGGAGAGCGACCAGACGTTGTTGACCAGCACGCCGTAGACCCAGGGACTGCCCTTCTCGAGCTTGAGAATGACAAACGATGGGCCCAGGCCCCAGTTCTTGTTGCCCAGACCCTTGCTGTCGGTCGGCAGTTGCACCACGGGCCCGACACCCCAGATCGCGCCCTTGGGCACCGCCGGCGACAGGAACGCGGTGAACACCGCGTCGCCGATGCCGTTGGTGCGGTCTGCGCCGGGAAAGAATGCCGGCTGGGAAATGACCGGCACGATGGTGCGGGTGATGATGTTCCAGTCCTTGTTCACCGAAATCGGGATCACCGGCTGGATGTTGAGCACATTCTGCGTGCCCTTTTCCGGCCCGAGATTCAGGTTGGTGTTGTTCTGGAACGGCAGGCTGATCAGATTGCCGACCGGGTTCTGCGCCAGCTTGGCCAGTTCTTCGGCGCTCATTTCGGCGTGGACCGGCGTGGCGGCAAACATTGCCGCCACCGACAACGCCGGCATCATCCGGATTGCTTGGTTCCTGTGCTTCATCGAACTCTCCGAACCGGGTCAGTCATTCTTGCCGGGCGTCTGCAACGCAGTCAACATCCCGACCGCCTATTTTACCGGCGCGGCCGCGGGGGCTGGCGCAGACGCTGCCGCACCGACGATCTCGATCCTGGCGCTGGCCTTGAGCGCATCCAGCTGCTTTTTCGCGTTTTGCTGCTGCAGTTGCTGGGTGAGCTGGGCCTTGACCTCTTCCAGCGGGGGCGCCTCGATCGGCTTCACGTCTTCCAGCAGGATTACGTGGTAGCCGAACTGGGACTTGACCGGCTCCTGGGTGAACTTGCCTTTTTCCAGCTTGCCCACCGCAGCGCCGAACTCAGGCACCATGCCGTTCGCATCGAACCAGCCCAGATCGCCGCCGTTGGCCTTGGAGCCAGGATCCTTGGACTTTTCCGCCGCCAGCTTGGCAAAAGCGCCCGGCTCCTTCTTGAGCCTGGCGATGATGTCCTTGGCGTCGGATTCCTTGTCGACCAGGATGTGACGCGCCTTGTATTCGGAACCGGTGATGGTCGCCTTGATGCGATCGTATTCGGCCTTCACGGCCTCGTCGGTCACGGCACCGGTCTTGATGAGGTCCTGAACATAGGCGGTGGCCAGAATCGAAGTCTTCATCGCGCTGATCTGGTCCGCAACCTCGGGCGTCTTGTCGAGGCCCTTCTTGACCGCCGCTTCCGCAGCCACCATCTGCAGCGCCAGCTGGTCGATGATGGTCTTCCTGGTTTCCGGCGTATCCGGGCGGCCGGCACCGGCGCCCTGCCTGGCGATCGCGTCGACCGTGCGCTGGCTGATCGCCATGCCGTTCACCGTCGCGGCAGCCGGATCCTTGGACGCCTGTTCGGCAGGCTTGGAATCGGTTGCCGGATTGCAGGCGGCCAGGACAAGCAGCGACGCTGCACTGGCAAGAATTTTCCCGCATTTGATCAGTTTCATTTCGTTCCTTGGTTGGTTGTTGAATTCACGCGGGTTCTCGTTCACGGATGTCGGCTCTCCAGGACAGGCCTTCACCGCCAACAAAAAATTGTCAACGTCACTGCCGTCAGGTCGGCGACGCCGTGGCGCATTATCCATGGCGGCGGGCGCCACCTTCGGCGCCCGGCTATTTCCCTGTGGCTCGCCGCACCTCGTCGCGCATTTTCGCAATTTGCGCGTTGCCCGGATTGGCCGCCGCCATTTCCTCCACCAGCGGCAGCGCCTTGTCGGGTTGCTTCTGCTGCAGCAACAGCAGCGCCAGCGCGTAGGTCGCGTCGGCATCGCCGAGCTCGCGCGCTTTCGCCAGCGCCGTCGCTGCCGCGCGCAGATCGCCGCGACGCTGCTGCATGAGTCCGAGGTTGTAGAACACCCGTGCGTGTTGCGGCAGCAGTTTCGCGGCACGTTCCATTTCCGCGATCGCCTCGGCGTCGCGCTTTTCTTCGGCCAGCAGCAGGGCCAATGAGCGATGCAGGTCGCCGTCGCCCGGGACGCGCGCAATGCCTTCGCGCAGCACGCGCTCGGCGTCGGCGTTTTTCCCCTGTCCGGACAGCGCGCTCGCCAGGGCGCTATAGGCCGGAGGCAGGTAGGGATCCATGGCTATGACACGGCGATAGCCGCTCTCGGCGGTCGCCACGTCGCCCTGCCGCCAGGCCAGTCCGGCGAGATTCATCTGCATCGACGGCATGTCCAGCAGCGTCCGCTCGGAGGCCAAGAGTTCGGCCCAGGCGCGCTCGAATCCCGCGCGCTCGGCTTCGGGGATGCGGTTCGCCGGCACGTCGGCCAGCGACCGCGCCGCCTCGATGCGCACCAGCTTGACCGGATCGCGCAGCAACGGCGCGACCATCGTGACCCGCTCTTCGGGTGGCAACGCGGCCAGCGCCGTCGCGGCGCCGGCGCGCACCAGCGCGTCGGGATCGTTCTTCGCCTGGACGCCGAGGCGCCCGCCGGCCGGCCCGAAGCCGCGGGCAAGATCAAGCGCCGAGGCACGCACGATCGCCGGCTGCGCGCGGTCGCCGGCGAGGCGATCCAGGCCGGACAGTGCCGCCGGCGCACCGGTCCAGGCGGCCGCAAAAACCTCGCCGAAGTGTGCTTCCTGCCGCCGGTTGGGTCCGTACCACTGCGCCACCTTTTCGGCGGCCCACTGCGGCGTCTGCTTGTCATGACAGCCGTTGCAGGCATTCGGCGTGCCGATCTTCACCGACAGGTCGGGACGTGGAATGCGAAAGCTGTGATCCGGCCGCGCGTCGACCACCATGTAATCGCGCGACGGAATGTGGCACTGCGCACATTGCGCGCCGGCGCTGCCTGCCGCATGGTGATGGTGCGCCGGCGTGTCGTAGTCCTTCTTCGCCAGCGTCGGGAAGCGCGCGTTCCCGGTCGGTTGATGACACTGGGTGCACACGGCATTGCCCGACGCCTTCAATTGCAGGCTGTGCGCGTTGTGACAGTCGGTGCAGCGCACGCCCTGCGCGTACATCCGGCTTTGCAGGAACGAGCCCCAGATGTAGACCTCCTCGCGCTGCTGCCCGTCGGCGTAATAAAGCCCTTGCCGCAGCAGCGCCGGGTGGTAGTTGTCAAGGAAAGGCTTGCCGGGAAGCTCGCCGTCGGTCAGCCGCTGGCGCCGCGAATGGCAGGGCGAGCAGGCCTCGACCTGAAAGCGCGAATCGGTGCCGCGGAAGTCGACCGGCAGGCCTAGTGCGTGCGCATCCAGCCCCTTGGAACTCTTCCCTGTTGCGGCCTTGGCCCAAGCCAGGTGCACACTGCCCGGCCCGTGGCAGGCCTGGCAGCCGACGTTGATCTCGGCCCACTTTGTGTCGTAGCTGTCGGTCTTCGCGTCGTAGTTGCGGCGCAGGTCGGTCGAGTGACACTCCGAGCACATCAGGTTCCAGTTCTGATAGCGGCCTGTCGAGTGCAGCGGATCGTCCGGCTTGTGCCGGTCGTTGGGATAGAGCGCGAACCAGCGCTTCTTCTCCGTATCCCAGGCCACGGTCGGTGCCTGCAGGCGGCCACCGGGGAATTCGATCAGATACTGCTGCAGCGGCGCGACGCCAAAGGTGTACTTGATCTCGTATTCGGCCGGCTTACCGTCGGGACCCTCGGTGGTGATGAAGTACTTGCCATCGCGCTGGCTGAACGACGTGGTGGCGCCGCGGTGGGTGAATTTCACATCCGCGAAATCCCCAAGTACGGTCTTGGCGTTGGCGGGCTCCATCGCCCGCTGGTGGTGCGAGCCGCGCCAGGCGTCGACCGCCTTGGCGTGGCATTCGCCGCATTGCGCATCGGCGACATAGGTCGCGACGATGGCCGGCCGGGGCGGGGCGCTTACGGGCAGCTGGCCAGCTGATCCGGACAGCCACAGCCAGGCGCCAAAGCCGGCGGCAAGGGCGCCGACCGACGCGACCAGCAGGAGCAGCAGGAGCCGGTGCCGCGACGCGGGCAATGCCGCCGCCGCCGGCACAGCGGCATCATTCGGTCGTCTGGATCGCTTTTGGCCCATCGATGCAACTTTCCCTGTCCGGCAGCCCGGAACGGAACCCTCGGCACGTTCGCGCCATGATTTTCCTGCCCGGTGTTCTTGCGTGTTCCCGGGAACCCAGCAGCGCTATGATTCTCTCGTCCACATTCCACGAGGATGCCATTATGAAGCTCGAAGGCAGCTGTCATTGCGGCGCCGTGCATTTTCGCGTCGAATCGCACACCCCGTATCCGTTCATGCGCTGCTACTGCTCGATCTGCCGCAAGACGCAGGGCGGCGGCGGCTACGCGATCAACATCATGGGCGACGCGGCCACGCTCAAGGTGCGCGGCGCGGCCAGCGTCGCAACCTACCGGGCGCGACTTCTCGATCCGAAAACCAAGCGCCGTCGCCTCTCGCATGCGCGCCGGAATTTCTGCGCCAAGTGCGGAAGCGCACTCTGGGTTGCAGACCCGCAATGGCCCGAGTGGATTTATCCGTTCGCCTCGGCCATCGACACGCCGCTGCCCCGGCCGCCGGAGGAAGTTGAATTGATGCTCGACTACGCGGCGCCCTGGGCCGATGTGCCGGCGGGCAAAGGGCACGTGCACTTTCCGGAATATCCGAGCGAAGGCATCGCCGACTGGCACGCCAAGCGCGGCCTGACGGTCGCCTGAGCGCATCGGGAGGCCGTTGCCGTCGAAGGGCGGCGAACAGCAGATGTTTCATGGCAATGGCTTTCCGAAAACCGCGGCAGCGCAGGCCGCAGCAAAAAAGCCCGGATTCTAACCAAACGCCGGCAACAAGGCATCTGCTGCGGCATCTGCTGCGCGCCGGCGTCTCGGGTTCAGGCGCCAACCGTCACCGCTACTTGAGCATGCCCGGAATCCACAGCGACAGCGCGGGAATGTAGGTGACCAGCGCCAGCGCGCATAACATCGCCAGGTAGAACGGCCATAGCTCCTTCACCACAGCTTCCATCGTGACCTTGCCCACGGCACAACCGACGAACAGCGTCGCTCCAACTGGCGGAGTGATGAGACCGATGCCCAGATTCAGGATCATGATCATGCCGAAATGCACCGGGTCGATGCCGAACTTGGCGATCACCGGCAGGAAGATCGGCGTGCAGATCAGCAGCAGCGGCGCCAGGTCCATGAAGGTGCCGAGGATCAACAGAAGGATGTTGACCAGGAACAGGAACACGTACTTGTTCTCGGAGACGGTCAGGAACACTGCCGTCACCTTGGCCGGCACCTGCAGCAGCGCCATCATGTAGCCGAAGGCCACCGAAAAGCCGATCAGCATCATCACCATGGTGACGGTCTTGACCACCCGGTGCACCAACTTCGGCAGTTCGCGCAGCTTGTAGTCGCCGTAGATGAAAAACGTGACCAGGAAGGCGTAGATACAGGCGACCGCCGCCGACTCGGTCGGCGTGAACACACCGGACAGGATGCCGCCCATGATGATGATGATGGTGCCCAGCCCCCACAGCGCGTCGATCACGATGCGGGGAACTTCGCGCAGCTTGACCGGCTCGCCCTTGGGGTAGCCGCGCCGGTGCGAAATCAGCAGCACCAGCCCGATCAGACATCCTCCGAAGATCAGCCCGGGGATGATGCCGGCGAGGAACAGGCTGGTAATCGAGATCGTGCCGCCGGCCGCCAGCGAGTAGATCACCGCGTTATGCGACGGCGGAATCAGCAGCGCCTGCACCGAGCCGCAGATGGTGACGTTGGTCGCGAACACGCGCGGGAATCCGGCCTTGACCATTTGCGGGATCATCACCGAGCCGATCGACGCCGTGTCGGCCACCGACGATCCGGAGATCGCGCCGAACATCGTGCTGGCCAGCACGTTGACCAGCGCGAGGCCGCCACGGATGAAGCCGACGAAAACCCTTGCCAGGTTGACCAGGCGCAGCGCCATGCCACCCTCGGCCATGATGCCGCCGGCCAGCACGAAAAAGGGTATCGCCAGCAGCGCAAAATCGTCGGTGCCGTCCGACATCTTGAGCATGATGGCTTCGAGCGGAATGTCCGCCCACAGCGCCGCAGCGATCGCCGCCAGTCCCAGCGAATAGGCGATCGGGACCGACAGCGCACACAGGCCCAGGAAGGTGCCGAGCAGGATCCAGGCTTCCATGGCTAGCTGACCTCCGTCGCCTGGTCGGCAAACATGATCGACGTCTTCGGCGGCTCGCCGACCCAGAAGCGCTCGATCAGGAACAGCAGCGTGAAGAATCCGGCAATGGGGATCGGCGAATAGACGACCGCCTGCGACAGGTCGGGAAACTCGGCGACCGTCGAATGCTGCGTAACGATGCACAGCTGGATGCCGTAGTAGATCATGAACAGTGCCACCGCCGTCACGCAGATGTAGACCGCCAGGTTCATCCTGGCCTTCATCTTCGGCCCGACCGCGTTCTTCAGCGCCATGACCGCGACGTGGACGTTGGCGCGAAACGCGCCGGCGCCGCCGATGAACGAGAACATCACCATCAGCACCACGGATGCAGGCTCCGGCCAGGACAGCGGATCGTTCATCACATAGCGCATGAACACGCCGGACGGAATCATGATGGTGATCGCGACCAGCGCGAGACCGGACACGCCGATGCAGGCGATGTACAGCCAATCCATTGCCTGCGCGTAGCGCTGTTTGGCAGTCATGGTGGGACTCCCGCGAACAAACTACAAAATGGACAACAAAAAGGCACGCGGCACCGGGTGCCGCGTGCCTCCGGTACAGCGACCTACTTCGTGTCCTGGATTTCCTTCAGGATTTTCGCGTACTTGGCGCCATACTTGTCACGCACCGGCTGCGTCGCCTTGTAGAACGCCGCCTTGTCGGCCGGGATGAACTCGACGCCGTTCTCCTTGAGCTTGGTCTCGGCCTCTTTTACATAGGCGTCCCACAGCGCGCGCTGCTCCAGTTGCGCTTCGCGCGACACTTTCTTCAGCAGCGCCTGATCCTCCTTGGACAATCCTTCCCAGGTCTTCTTGGAGAAGACGAAGATTTCCGGAATGATCAGGTGGCCGGTCTGGCTATACTTCTTGGCCAGCTTGTAGTGGTTTTGCGCGTACAGCGTCGGCGGATTGTTTTCCGCGCCGTCGACCACGCCGGTCTGCATGGCGGTGTAGAGCTCGTTGAAGCCCATGGCCACGCCGTTGCCGCCCATGGCGTTCATGGTCTCGACGAACAGCGGGTTGCCCATCATGCGGATCTTCTGGCCCTTGAGGTCCTCAGGCTTGGCCGCCGCCTTGTGCGAGTAGACGTTGCGCGTGCCCGCGTCCATCCAGCCCAGCACGACCAGGCGTGACTTCGGGTCGTTATTGATCCGCTCAAGCAATTCGGCACCGACCGGGCCGTCGATCACCTTGCGCATGTGCGCTTCGTCACGGAACACGAAAGGCAGATTGAAGACGTTGACGTCGTCGACCACCGGCCCCATCGCTCCCACCGAAATGCGGGCAATCTGCAGCGCGCCGACCTGTGCCTGTTCGATCATTTCCTTTTCGCCACCCAGCTGCATCGACGGATACATCTGGATCTTGATGCGGCCGTTGGTCGCCTTGTCGAGCTTGTTGCCCATGCGCACGATCGCTTCCACGGTGGGATAGCCGAGCGGATGGACGTCTGAAGCCTTCCAGACCTGATTCTGGGCCGTGGCGACCACTGGGGTAAACGTCGCGGCGACCGCGGCGGAAACTGCACACAACGTGACAAACAGACGGCGTTTCATGGTTCCTCTCCTTCGATGAAGATGGGCGAATTGACCGCTTGGCCGCGGGGCGGCGCGCGTTTCTGATTATGTTCCAGCGTTCCCCCGCAGCGCTGCTGCCCGAACGCCTCGGGGGGAACAAAACTGGTCAAAGGGTCTGACCAGTTGAATCTAGCACGTTTTTTTGCCATGGTGTGAAAGGCTCGGGCAGTCAGGTAAGCGTCAGCCGCAGTCCGTCGATTCCCAGCGCACCAAAATGGTTCATCCAGGTCTGCCCCGGCACAACCGGCCAGGCATCGGTCACCGTCCCGGTGGTCACCAACTCACCCGCCTCCAGCGGCGCCGCCTCGGGATCGCCGGCGAGCACACGGGCCAGGTGCGCCAGCGCCAAGGCCGGACTGCCGAGCACGTTCGAACCCACGCCGCGGTCGATCACCTCGTTCCCGCGCCGGAGCGTCAACTCAAAACAGGGCAGAAGCTCCGCCAGCGTGTCGCGGTTGTCCACGGTGACCGGCAGCGGCGTGCCGACCACCAGCGCACCGTGCAGTCCGAACGCCGCCGTGCAGTCTGCTGCGGTGAATTTCCAGTCAGGGAAGTGCGATTGCACGATTTCGAAGCCGGCAGCGATCCACTCTACGGCGCGCAGCACTTCGCGTGAGTCTTCCGAGACCGGCACCGGCCCGGACAGGCCGAACACCACCTCCGGTTCGATGCGCGGCTGAACCAGGCCGTCAAGCGCCAGCGTTGCCTTGCCGTCGACTGCGCGGTGGACGGTCCGGTTCCAGGTGTGCGCCCACATCGGCTGATAGACGCCGTAACGCGGCCAGATGGTTCGGTTGGTGAAGCCGATCTTACGCCCGATCGGCCGCCAGCCGAGCGCCACGCGACGCCGCTCGATCTCGTGCAGTATTTCATAGGCGGCCGGCACGTCGAAGTCCGGCATGGTCGCGGTAATCGGCGCAATCATCGATGCATGGTCGTAAGCCGACATCAGCGCATCGGCCACAGCGGTCACGGCCTGCGGAGTCATCGCAGCAATCCCAATGTGCGCAGCAGCACGGTGAGGCCAACCCACGTGGCGGTGGCCACCACCATGCCGATCATCGCCGCCAAGATGGCGCCGCCGGTACCGCTCCAACCCGCGAGCGTCACCGATGCCCAACCCGCCAGTCCTCCACACAGGCCGCTAAAGGCCATGCCGACGACGCTCCAGAAGATGGATCCCTTGGTGTGGGCCATGCTCGATTCGACCAAGTTTGGCGATTGATCGCCTAGTCTACCAACCGACCGGCGGTCGCGGCCACACCCAGCCCACGAATCGGGATCGGCCGCGGCGAGGTCGCCGTTGCCTGTGCTACGCTGATTCGAAGCGCAGACGGGCTGGAGCGTACATGAGTGTCATCGCGGTCGGAGGCTTCCAACACGAGACCAATACCTTTGCGCCGTCAAAGGCCGATTTCGCGACCTTCGCCAACGGTGGCGGCTGGCCTGAACTCTGCTTCGGCGACGCGATCGCGCCGAGGCTGGCCGGTGCGAACATTCCGGCCACGGGTGCCATCGAAGCGCTGCACGCCTCGGGACACCGAACCATCGGCCTCGCCTGGGGCGCCGCTTCGCCGTCGGCGCACGTCACCCGCGACGCCTTCGAGCGCATTGTCGGAGAACTGCTCGCGCGCCTCGTCGCGGCCGGTCCGGTCGACGGCGTCTACCTCGACCTGCATGGCGCGATGGTCACCGACCACCTTGACGACGGCGAGGGCGAACTGCTCGCGCGAGTGCGCAAGGTCGTCGGACCGCGCGTGCCGGTGGTGGCGAGCCTCGACCTGCACGCCAATCTCACGCAGGCGATGATGACGCAGGCCGACGGTTTCGCCGCCTATCGAACCTATCCGCACATCGACATGGCGGCAGCGGGCGCCCGCGCTGCACGACTGCTCGAGCGCACGCTTGCCGGCGGTCGCCCGTTCGCCAAGGCGATGCGCCCGCTGGATTTCCTTACCGGGCTGTCGTCGCAGTCGACCTTCATCGAGCCTGGGCGCCGCCTGTACGAGCTGCTCGAGCAACTGGAACGCGAACACGCCACCGAGCTTTCCTTCACACCCGGATTTCCGATGGCCGACTTCCCCGAATGCCAGATGGCGGTCTGCGGCTACGGTCCCGACGCGGCGCGGACACAGCATGCGGTCGATGCGCTGGCGCAGGCGATCCACGAAGCCGAACCGGAGTTCGCGCTCGATCTCTATCAACCCGATGCGGCGGTCGCTCGCGCCGCGCAGCGCGGCATGCCCGGCGCGCCGGTGGTGCTGGCCGACACGCAGGACAATCCCGGCGCCGGCGGCAACGGCGACACCACCGGACTGCTCGCCGCGCTGCTGGCGCGCGACCCGCGCGACGCGGTGCTGGGCCTGCTGATCGACGGCGCTTCGGCCCGTCAGGCGCGCGAGCTTGGCCTGGGCAGGAGCGCACAATTCAGTCTTGGCGAAACCTCCGGCGTGCCCGGTCACGTGCCGCTGGCCGGGGAGTTCACGGTGGCCGCGCTGGCCGATGGCAAGTTCACCTGTACCGGGCCGATGTTCAAGGGCTTTCGCATGGACCTGGGGCCGATGGCGGTCCTGCAACGTGGCAACGTACGCGTGGTGCTGGCCGCGAAGAAGGTCCAGGCGGCGGATCAGGAAATGTTCCGCCATGTCGGCATCGAGCCGAAGACGCAACGCATTCTGGCGTTGAAGAGTTCGGTGCATTTCCGCGCCGACTTCCAGCCGATCGCCAGCGAAGTTCTGGTCGTCGTAGCTCCCGGGCCGGCCAAGGCCGACCCGACCATGTTCAACTGGACCCGGCTGCGCCCCGGGTTGCGTCTGAAACCCGGCGGCCCGGCCTTTCGCGCCGGCTGACGGTCATGCGTCGCCGCTACGTCATCGCGCTGATCAAGCACGAGACCAACACCTTTTCTCCGATCGCCACGCCGCCGACATCATTTGGCCACGGCGAGGGTCCGGCATTCGGCGACGAAGCGCGGGCACGTTTTGAGGGCACCAATACGCCAATGGCGGCGTTCCTCGATCTCGCCCGGCGCGCAAACGCCGACGTGGTGACCCCGGTCGCCGCGGAATCCTGGCCGTCGAACGCCGCTTCGCGCGCCACCTTCGAATCACTTTTGCGACCGCTGGAGGATGCCGTACGCGCCGGCTGCGACGCGGTGTTCCTCGACTTGCATGGTGCGATGGTGCTCGACGACTGCGACGACGCCGAAGGCGAGATCGTGCAGCGCCTGCGCCGCATCGCGCCCGGCATTCCGATCGCAGTGGCGCTCGATTACCACACCAATCTCTCGCCAACCCTGGTCGACAACGCGTCGGCGATCGCCGGCTACAAGACCTATCCGCACGTCGACATGTACGAGACCGGAGTTCTCGTCGGCGGCATCCTGCAACGCGCGCTCGACGGCGAGATCGAGCCGGTGATGGCCTGGGGCCGGCTGCCGCTGCTGGCGTCGATCATGCGCCACGCGCCGGAAGATGGGCCCTCCGGCGACATCGTCGATCTCGCGCAGCGCATGGAACGTGAAGGCCGGGTACTCGCGGCCACGCTGCTGCCATCGTTTCCGCATGCGGACACACCGCATACGGCGGTGTCGGCGGTGGTTGTCGCCGATGCACGGCGCGGTGGGCGCGACGCGGCGCGGCGTGCCTGCGCCGCCATGCTCGACATCGCCTGGCAACGCCGCGCGCAGTACGTGCACCAGGCGCCGCCTCTTGCCGAGTCGGTCGCGGCGGCCAAAGCGCTTGGACTGGCGGATCCGGGCGCGCCGGTGCTGCTGATCGACCACTGCGACAACTGCGGCTCGGGTGGCGCGCAGGACGTCATGGCCGTGGTCGCGGAGATCCTGCGCCAGGAACTCGACGACGTCGCCATCGCGCCGATCCGCGACCCCGCTGCGGTGGCGACCATGGTCGACGCGGGCGTGGGCCAGCGCCTGCGCCTGTCGCTGGGCGGGCACACCGACATGCCGTCGATCGG
Organism: uncultured beta proteobacterium; assembly: GCA_963712105.1. Taxonomy (GTDB): domain Bacteria; phylum Pseudomonadota; class Gammaproteobacteria; order Burkholderiales; family Casimicrobiaceae; genus VBCG01. The sequence continues at coordinate 35,966 of CAVQGR010000004.1, read as the reverse complement.
CCTCACCGGTGCGCCGCTTGCCGTCGAGGGCCGCGTGCAGGCGATCACCGACGGCGAATTCACGATCACCGGCCCGATGTACACGGGCGTCCGTACCTATCTGGGCCGCACCGCAGTGCTCGACACCGGCCGGACGCGGATCGTCGTCACCGAACGGCCGCACGAACCCTTCGACGTCGGGGTCTTCACCCACGCGGGGATCGACCCTCGGCGCGCTCGCTACCTGATGCTCAAGTCACGGATCCACTATCGTGCTGGATTCCGGCCGATCGCCGCCGCGGCCGTCGAATGCGCGGGGGCCGGCGTCACCAACGCCGACCTGTCCGTCTACAACTATCGCAAGCTGGTCCGACCCATCTTCCCGCTCGATCCGTTGTAAGCTTCGCGCCGTTGGGCGGAGTCACGTCCATCATCACCCCGGAACGCTCCATGCCAGACGAAAATCGTTGCAGCCTGCTGATCGACATCGGCAACACCTTCCTTAAGTGGGGCCTGTTCCTGCCCTCGGTGGATGGCTTGGCGCACGATCATCGCGTCGAGTCGGGGCATGCGTTGCTCGAGGAGGTCACGGCGTTGCCGGCGCTGTTCGCCAGGCTGCCGGTACCCGCATCGATCGTCATCTCCAACGTCGCCGGCTCGCGCATGCGCGCCGCGACCATCCGCATGCTCGAGGTCTGGCCGGAGGCACCTGTGCCCTACTGGCTGGTGCCGCAGGCGCAGCAGTGCGGCGTCACCAATCGCTACCGCAATCCGGCGCAACTAGGCAGCGACCGCTGGGCAGCGGTGATTGGCGCGCGGCACCTGCTCGGCGCCCGCGCCGCCATGGTCGTCGTCTGCGGCACGGCAACCACGCTCGACTTCCTGTCGGCCGACAGCATATTCAAGGGCGGCATGATCATGCCCGGCCTCGGCCTGATGCTGCGCTCGCTGCACGAAGGCACCGCCGCGCTGCCCGATCAGGATGGCGATTTCTCCAATTACCCGACGCAGACGGTCGATGCCATCGCCAGCGGCTGTCAGCATGCGCAGGCCGGCGCGATCGAGCGACTGTACGCGTTCGAGTCAAGGCAGACGCCGGATCTGGCCTGCCTGCTGTCGGGTGGCGCTGCGGGCGCTGTCGCACCACGGCTGACCATCCCCTTCCAGCTGCACGACAACCTGGTGCTGGAAGGGCTCTACCGGATCAGCCAGTCGCTCTGACCCGCGGCGACGCGCGCCAACGTCCGGTATTTCGGCCGGCGGAATTCAGCAGCGATCACGGCGCGCCGAGCAGCAGATACCCCGACACGCTGCCACCATTGCCTACACCCACGCCCAGGTAGGCCGGACCTGCGAAGGTGTCCGCGCCGAGGAAGATCGATCCCGAGTACAACGTTCCCGGCAACGGCAGATCACCGAAGCGGTCGTACATCCGCCCGACCTCGGCCGACGCGCCGAGGTAGATGCCGCTGCCCAGAAGGTCCGGCAGGGCATGGAACCGGTTGTAGTACATCGCTCGGCCGAAAACGAACTCGCGCCCGGCGTACTGGCCGATGCGGAATCCGGACAGGCGCAGCGGCCCGCCGAGCAGGAACGATTCGTAGGCCGGCATGTCGGTGCCGAGCGCGCTGCCGCCCTCGAGGTGGAAGATTCAACGTATGCGGCCCCCAGCTCTTCGCGTAGTTGCCGAAGCCCATGATCCGCTGATAGTTCAGCGCCGAACCCAGCGACTTCGTCGCCAGATAGGCGTTCAGGTACGCCGAATAGCCCTCGGTCGCGTAGAACGCATGGTTGAGCTGGTCGATGGACAGTTGCAGGCGTGGTCCGGCGGTCAACTGCTTGATCGTTGGCAGCACCGAATCGCCGGTGTCCACCCTGGCGTTGATGTCGGTCCAGACGGCACCGAGGCGAACGATGCCCTTGGTCCCCAGCACGGCGCCAAGGTCCACACCCCCGCGCAGGTTGCCGACCAGGTAATCGGCGATGTTCTGGTCGCCCTGGTATACGTTGCGCGTAAGCTGTCCGATACTGCCGTAGACCGACCCGAACCAGACGCCCTGCTCGTTCAGCGGCTGGTAGAACTCGCTCGACAGGTGTGTGTCCTGCCCCACCTGGCCTTCGACCAGCCACTCGGCGCCAAGTTTGTTGAGCCAGGTCCGACGATATTGAACCAGCACGTTGAACTGGTTATCACCCTGGAAATCGCTTTGCAATCCGAGGCCGAAGCGCAGATAGTCACCGCCCCAGGACTTTTCCGTCGGCTTGATCACCATGGCCCGCGGCCCGCCTTCACCCAGGATCCGGTAGTCGACGCCCTCGAAGTCGCCACGGCCATAGATACGCCGCAGATCGGCGCCGATCTTCTCCTCCGACAGCGGCTCGCCGGGCTTGGTCTCCAGCAGCCCGCGCAGGACCTCCGGATTGGTGCGCTCGAGTCCCTCGAAGCGGATTTCGGCCACCTGGCCCATTTCCTTGCTGCCCTCGATCTGGTTTTTCCGGAAGGCAGCGTACTGTTCAGGCGGAATGCTGTAACGCTCCAGCGACGCGGCCAGTTTGCGCGTGGCCTCCTCGCCGACGCGGATCGCGTCCTTCGCGCGTTCGAAACTGCCCGCCGTGATGGTGCCCAGGTCCGGCGCGATCAGCACATCGGCCGAGGTCAGGCTCTTGATCTGCTGCTCGACCGTCTGCAAGCCCAGGAAATTGAGCAGCTGGGCGCTGACCGTCAGCGCCGAGGTGATGTCCTTGCGCTTCATCGGCGGCGTCGAGATGTTGACGGCGATGATCACATCGCCGCACAAGGCTCGCGCCTGGTCGATGGGCAGGTTGTTGGCGATGCCGCCGTCGACCAGCAGCTTGCCGTCGATTTCCACCGGCGCCAGCGCGCCGGGCACCGACATGCTGGCGCGCATCGCCTGCGGCAGGCTGCCGCGGGAGAGTTCCACCGAGTTGCCGGTCTCGATGTCGGTGGCCATTGCGCGATAGGGGATCGGCAGTTTGTTGAAGTTGTTGATGCCCAGCGACGGCTCCACCAGGATGCGGAAGAAGGCCTCGATCGACACGCCGGCGATCACGCCCTTGGGCAATGCCAGACCACCGTCCTTGACGCCGAACTCCGGCGCGAACAGTGTCTTGTAGTCGTCGGCCTTGCGACGCATCGATATTTCGTCGCGCGGCGGCTGGTCGCGAAAGATCTGATTCCAGTTGGCCTCGAGCACCAGCTTTTCGAGTTCCTTGGCGGGCCGGCCGGCCGAATAGGTGCCGCCCACGATCGCGCCCATGCTGGTGCCGGTGATGCAATGGATGGGGACGCGCATTTCCTCCAGTACCTTGAGCACGCCGACGTGGGCGATGCCGCGCGCGCCGCCGCCGGACAGTGCCAGTCCGATACGAGGCGGCGACCCCGGTGCGCGAGGCGCCTTCGTCGCTGCCGGCGTCTGGGCCGGGGCGTCGGCAGCCGCGGCGCCGTGGGGAATCGCCAGGAACGCGAGCGCCAGTCCTCCGGCAACTGCGCGACGGCGGATTGAGGACATGGATGCTGGCATTGCTACGGCTCCCGGAGTTGAACCCGTGCGAGCGCGGCAGGCGCCAACGCAGCGGGTGGCGATGCCGTTTCGGCCACGCGACCCGGGAAGTCCGGAGTTCGCGCCGGGGCGGCACACGCAACCGGCGGATTATAGGATAAGTCTGTCGCGCGTCGGCGCTCGAATGTGGACGTCGAAGGTGCTACATCGGCTCCTGCTGACGCAGGGACCCCAGCCGCGCCCGTGCCGCTCGCCGCGTTACTGCCGCACCATTGCCAGTACCTTGTTCAGGTCCAGCGTGCGCGCCTGCTCGGCGATCTGCCCGGCGTAGTTGCCCTGCAACTGTTTGGCCTCGCCGAGCATTTCGCTGAAGGCCTGCTGCAGGCCGGCGGCATCGATTCGGCGACCGCCGGCGTAGTAACGCTTGGCGACATGGCCTAGCGCATAGGTCGAAGCGAAGGAAAAAGCCGCCCCGGTCGCCAGCCGCCCGGCCCCGCGCAGCAGGCCACCGCCGATGCTGCCAAGCAGTCCACCGAGCAATTTGCGGCCAAACTGCTCGACGTACTGCGAGGTCATGCCCACGCCCATGGTGGCGAGCAGATCCTTGACGTGGCCACGGTCGAGATCGAAGCCGTGCGCCTTGCCCACCCGGTAGACCATCTTCATCTGCAGCGGAATGATCGCCATCGACGCCAGCGACTGCGGCAGCAGTTCCAGCGCGCCATTCAGGATCGAATAGTTGAGGATCATCCTGTCGATTTCGGCGGCATTGGCGGGCACCGCAGCGACGAGTGCGCCCTCGGCACCCGGCAGTCCGGAGGTCGCACCTGGGCCCGCTGCGGAACTTGCGCCGGCGGCAGCCGTTGCGCCGATTGCGACGGCGGATCCCGCGGCGACACCGGCACCAGCCAGCGGTGCCGCGGCCAGCGCATCGGCATCCTCGCGAAAGGCCGTCGCGGCGCCGGATTCGATTCCCAGCGCCCGCGCGAGCGCCGTCAGGAAACTGCGCTCCTGGTCGGTCGTCACGCCATCGGCATTGCACACACCCACTGCCATCTCATAGGCAAACTGCTTCTGTTCGGCGCCGGTCAGCGCCGCCGCGACCACCGGCAACCCGGGTTTCGCCAGCAGCACCTGCCGGTAGATCGCCGCGGCGTCGACGTCGACCCCTTCGCGGCTGCCCATGGCGTCGGCGATCCGGCGAATCTCCTCGCGCTCGCGGTCGTCGTGGCCACCATCGGCAAAGGCCGCCATCAGGCAAAGGGTCAGCACTGCGCGTTGTTCGGAGGTGTTCATTGGCCAGGTTCCTTCAATGTGTATCCATCAGGATAGCGCGGCCACCGATTCGGCAGCCTCGACAAGCGTCGCGCAGTCGCGCCGCGTTGCCAACCGGGTCGCGACGCATTGCGCCAGGGCCATGACCAGCGACGACGACGGATGACGAACCGCGTCGCCACTCGCGGCGGCGTCAGCTCACCGGCTTGCCGCTGGGCGGCGGATGAATGTTGTCGACCCAGTGCACTTCCTCGGGATTGGGCTCGACGTTGGGCAGGTCGAGATTGACCACCACCGGCTCCTGCCCGCTGCGGCAGAGCACACAGGACAGTGGCTCGTCGTCGCTGGCGTTGATCTCCTGGTGCGGGACGAACGGCGCGATGTAGATGAAGTCGCCGGGACCCGCCTCAGCGGTGAATTCCAGCCGGTCGCCCCACTTCATTCGCGCCCGGCCGCTGACCACGTAGATGACGCTCTCCACCGGGCCATGATGATGCGCGCCGGTCTTCGCCTTCGGGTGGATGACCACCGTGCCGGCCCAGAGCTTCTCCGCACCTGCCCGGGCGTGGTTTATCGCTGCGGCGCGGTTCATGCCGGGCGTCTGCGGCGTGTTGGTGTCCAGTTCACCGGCGTGCACGACGCGCACGCCGTGATGCCGCCATTGGGTCTCTTTGCTCATGTCAGTCCTCCTCCAATCGACGCAGTGGTGGTCGAATTGCGCGACACCGCCAGTACGTCGCTCGCGCCGGCATGGTCAGGGCGCCACGTTCTTGAGCGCAATAGACCACATGAAGTCAGTCTTCAGCAGCTTGGCGAAATAGGGATCGTTCGGCGACCGGTAGCCGTCGTTGTAAACGTGACCGAAATCGGCTGCCGCCGGCGCCTTGGGATCGAAGGCCGGATAGGCCGCGCGACGATGGCAGTTCATGCAGTTGGAATGCGTACCCGCCATCGGGTTCGGCGGGAAGGACTTGCCGTCCATCGTATACGTCTTGGTCGGACCCAGGTCGGTCTCGAGATAGGGGTTGAAGCACACCGGCAGCACGCCGTCCGCGCCCAACGGTGACACCGTGCTATAGGCGGTGCACATCTGGTAGTTGTCGAATGGCGGGCGCACCGACGCCGGCCGGTCGCCGCCGAAGGGCACGGTGTGCGGCGATGGCATCCACCAGAAGGTCTGGAAGGTCCAGTCGTCCATTTCCTTGGTGGTGACATGCATGCCCAGCAGGACGATGTAGTCGCCGACTTCCGGTGTCTGCCCCGCGTTGGTCACCATGCGCTCCTGCTCGCCTGCGGCCGACGACATCATGTCCATGTAGACGCGCGCGTCGGCGACGTCTTCGGCGGACTTCAGCCGGTGTGAATAAAATCGTTTAAGCGACACCACTGGCGCAAAGGTCGGGTTCGGCCGCGCTATGCTTCCATTGATGTTCACCTGTTGCAGCGATCCCTCCGGGTAGCGGCCGGCCGGGTCGACGGCGACGCCCTTGGCCCAGGTCGTGTGCATCGGCGGTACGCCGCCGGCGGGTGGCGGATAGGCCGGGTCCCAGATCGGCAGCGCGGTCAGCCCGCGTTCGCTTTGCGGGCTCGCCGCATCCTTGATCAGCCAGAAAACCAGCTTGATCGCCACTGCATCGTTCGGAAACGGCTGGATGCTGCGCTCGACCGGCGCGGTACCGCGCGCGTCGAAACGCGCATTGAGACCCGACAGCGTCGGCGTCAGGTGGTAGCCATTGCTCCAGACGAACTGCGCCGCCTGCCGGTTGAGCTTGACGAAGGACATGAGTCCGGCGGGCGCGCCGCCGCGGCTGGAGTTGGCGATGGCCGATTGCGTCGGCGCCCTGAACGGATGGCGCAGCGCGCGCCCGTCGACGCCCGCAGGTCCCTTCGAGTTGTAGACTTCGGGGATCGAATACCAGGTCTGAAACACTGGCAAGCTTTGTCCATCGACGGTCGACGACGACGGCGCCGTCAGCGCCGCCCACAGATCCCAGGCATGGCGCCGCACCCGCGTCTGGTCGTCGGTCAGCACCGCGGCAAGCAGCTTCTGCTCGACAACGGGAAAGCCGGTGCGCTTGGGCAGGTCCTGGATGGTGAAGCGACCGGTAGGGACCTGCGCGAAAGCCGGCGCCACGCCGGACATGCAAAGAATGACCGCGCACAGCAGCGAACGAATCGTCATGGTCAAAGGGTAGCAGCAGCGCCGGACGGTGGCCACAACGCGTTCCCGCCGTGTCGGTACGCTCCCGCCCGGGTCATTCGGACTTGTTGACCCCCGGCAAAGTCGTCATGACGCGACGCAGTATCATTACAATCCCATACGAGGAGGCCAAGCCATGAGCAATCGAGAAGTTGTCATCCTTTCCGGCGTGCGCACCGCCATCGGTGACTACGGCGGAAGCCTGAAGGATATTCCGCCGTCCGAACTCGGCGCCAAGGTGGTCCGCGAGGCGGTTGCCCGCGCCAAGATAGACCCCAAGGACGTCGGCCAGTGCGTGATCGGCAACGTCATCCACACCGAGGCGCGCGACATGTACATCTCGCGTCTGGCGGCGGTGAACGGCGGGCTGCCGCACGATACCGGCGCCTTCACCGTCAACCGCCTCTGCGGCAGCGGCATGCAGGCGATCGTCTCGGCGGCGCAGTACATCCTGCTGGGCGAAACCGACACGGCCGTCGCCGGCGGTACCGAGAGCATGAGCCGTGCGACCTATGCGTCGCTGACCCAGCGCTGGGGCGCGCGCATGGGCGACTCCAAGATGATCGACATGATGGTCGGCGCGCTGACCGACCCCTTCGACACCATGCACATGGGTGTCACCGCGGAAAACGTCGCCGCCAAGTGCGGCCTGACCCGCGAGGTGCAGGACGCCTTCGCGGTCGAGAGCCACAAGCGCGCGGCGGCGGCCATCGCCGCCGGCCATTTCAAGAGCCAGATCCTGCCCGTCGAGCTGAAGAGCAGGAAAGGCACGGTCGTCTTCGACACCGACGAGCACGTGCGCGCCGACGCCACCGTCGAAGGCATGGCCAAGCTCAAGGCCGTGTTCATCAAGGAAAACGGCACCGTCACCGCCGGCAATGCGTCGGGCATCAATGATGCCGCCGCCGCCGTCGTGCTGATGGAAAAATCGGCCGCGGCCGCCAAGGGCCTGAAGCCGATGGCCCGCCTGCTCGCCTACGGCCACGCCGGCATCGATCCCAAGATCATGGGTCTCGGGCCGGTCTCGGCCGTGCAGCGTGCGCTGGCGAAGGCGGGATTGAAGGTCGCCGACCTCGACGTGATTGAGTCCAACGAGGCCTTCGCCGCTCAGGCGCTGGGCGTGACCAAGGAACTGGGCCTCGACGCGAAAAAGGTCAATCCCAACGGCGGCGCGGTTGCGCTCGGCCATCCGATCGGCGCCACCGGCGCGATCCTCACGGTCAAGGCGATCTACGAACTGCAGCGCACTGGCGGCCGCTACGGCCTGATCACCATGTGCATCGGCGGTGGCCAGGGCATCGCCGCGGTGATCGAGCGCGTGTAACTGTTTCGGCACTTCACCAAAAAGCCCCGCGATTGCGGGGCTTTTTTCTTGCCCCTTTCCGGCGATCTGCATCGGCTGCCCAAGCACGCTCAAGATCGTCGAATCAATCACCGCGCGCCCAGAGCGCGATCGAGCCTGACACAATGACGAAATGATCTTCGCTTCCACTCACGACATGATGATGAGCCGGATGCGGCCATGATGGTCTTGCACGGCAGGATCCCTCCGGCGCCGGGCGCGGTTACCGTTCGATCATCGAGAGCGATAGCGCGATCCTCATCTTCCGAGCTTGAGGAAAACCAATTTCACGCAGACGGCCACCAATCTCAAGGCCGCCGGTTACGTAGTGCCTCCCTGCGTGAATCTCGACGGCGTCGTCGACCAGAAGGACGTCGACCAGTTCAACTACTGGGCCAACGTCACGACCATGAATTCGAGCTGGTATGACTTCAACCTCGACGGATTCACCAACCAGTACGACGTGCCCTTCATCACGCAGGGGACGTTTCCGCGCGTTTGCCCAAGACCGGCACCGGTCTGACGGACATTCCGTCGGTCGTCCGGTACGCGGGCGGATCCACCGGTCCGCAAGTGTCGCCGCAGGGCCGCGGATTTTCCCCCGGGATTCCACTCCACCCGGGCTAGCTGTTAATCTGCTGCGTTTACGACAACCCTTGCCGTGACGACGGGCCGCCGGGCCGGCGCCTAGCGGCAAGCCATCGAAGATCACTCAAATGACTCCATATCGCCACGTTTTCCTGTGTGCCGCGCTTGCCGGCTTGGTCGGACTTGCGGCCTGCGGCAAGACCGAAGCCCCGCCTCCTCCGAAGGTTGAAGCGCCCAAGCCTGTCGTGCCTGCGGTCAACGCGGAGCTGAAACGCCTTGCCGCGGAACTCTACGTCTTCGGTTTCCCGCTGATCCTTACCGAGGTGACCCGGCAGGTCGAGACGGCCGAGACCCCGGCGAATACGATGCGGCACCTGAAGACGCTGCCCGATGCGGCGACGCAGGGCGTGGTCAATCCCAACGCTGACTTCCTGTATTCGCAGGCCTGGCTCGATCTTTCCGGCGAGCCGGTGATTCTCACGGTGCCCGATACCCGCGGCCGCTATTACCTGGTCGCCATGCTTGACGCCTGGAGCAATGTTGCGCATTCGCTCGGCGAGCGAACCCTGGGGAGCGAAAGCCGAAAATTCGCCATCGTCGGACCAGGCTGGAAGGGAAAGCTCCCCGAGGGCGTAACCGAAATCCGTTCGCCGACGGAATTGGCCTGGTTTTTCGGCCGAACCGCGGTAGACGACCGCAAGGACCTGAAGGCGGCCTCGAAAGTTCAGGATCAGATCAAGCTGGGCGGCAAGCCGGAGCGCCGCAAGGGCGGCAAGAACGCCGCTGAACCGCCTGTTACAGCCGCAGCCGTGGATACCAAGACGTCGCCACGCGAGCAAGTGCTCAAGATGGATGCGGCAACGTTCTTCACCCGCTTCGCCGAACTGCTGGCGGACAATCCCCCGGCAAAGGACGACGCGCCGATGCTGGAGAAAATCAAGGCCCTGGGCATCGAGGCGGGCAAGCCCTTCACGCTCGCCGGGCGCGACGAGATTTCGATGCGCAGTATCGACGAGGGCATCGACTCGGCGCGCAAGGCCATCGTGTCCGCCGCCGGCGGATCCGGAAGCGCAGACATCCAACATGGCTGGCGCGTCGACCGCGCGCTCGGCCGCTGGGGTACCGAATATGGAAGGCGCGCGGTCGCCGCCTACAACGGCCTCGGCGTCAATGCGCCCGAGGACGCAATATTCCTGTCCACCTACCTCGACTCCGGCGGGCGCCGCCTCGACGGCGCCAACCGCTACGTGCTGCATTTCGACAAGGGCAAGCTGCCGCCGACCGACGGCTTCTGGTCGCTCAGCCTCTACACGCCAGAAAAGAAATTCTTCGGCAATCCGCTCGATCGTCACAATCTCGGCAGCAACGACAAACTCAAAAAGAACGCCGACGGGTCGCTCGACCTCTACCTGCAGCATGCGGACCCGGGCAAGGACCACGAGTCGAACTGGCTTCCCGCGCCCAAGGAAGGCGGCTACAGCGTGATCCTGCGCGTCTACTGGCCGAAGCAGCCGGTCATCGACGGCAGCTGGAATCCACCGGGGATCAAGCTCGCGTCGTGACGAGGGTGGGTTGAAGAAAGACGCACCGCCGGGATTTGGACCTCGTCAGCCCAGGTTGGGCGCGAGGCGCCGGCGCGCATCCTCGGTCGAAATTCCTGCGCGCCGCGCGAAATCCTGCAGCTGGTCGTCGCCGATCCGGCCCACGGCGAAGTAGCGCGCCGACGGGTGCGAGAAGTAATAGCCCGACACCGCGGCCGTGGGCAGCATGGCGAAACTCTCAGTCAGTGACATGCCGATGGCGTCGGCGCGCAATGCCGCGAAAAGCGGCGCCTTGACCGCATGGTCGGGACAGGCGGGATAGCCCGGTGCCGGACGGATGCCGCGATACTCCTCGCGTACCAGCGCCTCGAGCGACGGCGGCGCCGCGACTTCGTCGCGCGCATAACCCCATAGTTCGCGCCGCACCTTGGCGTGCAGCCATTCGGCGAAAGCCTCGGCCAACCGGTCGGCCAGCGCCTTCAGCATGATCGAAGCGTAGTCGTCCTTCGCATGTTCGAACTCGGCGAGCTTTTTCTCGATGCCCAGGCCCGCGGTCACCGCGAAGCCGCCCAGCCAGTCGGAAACGCCCGATGCGCGCGGCGCGACGAAATCGGCCAGGCAGTAATTGGGTTTTCCGGCCGGCCGCTGGTTCTGCTGGCGCAGGTTGTGCCAGGCGAAGGCGACCTCGTTGCGAGCATGGTCGGCGTAAAACACGATGTCGTCGCCGTCGGCATTCGCCGGCCACAACGCGACCACGCCGTTGGCGCTCAGCCAGCGACCCTCGATGATCTTGCGCAGCATCGCCTGTCCGTCGGCGAGCACGCTGCGCGCCGCGGTGCCGACCAGCGGATCGTCGAGGATGGCCGGATAGGGGCCCGACAGCTCCCAGGCCTGGAAGAACGGGCCCCAGTCGATGTAGCGGGCGATTTCCGCAAGGTCGACATTGCGCAACTCGCGCCGACCGGGCGCGACTGGGGCGGGCGGGTGGTAGACATTCCAGTCGCCTGCAAACGCGTTCGCGCGTGCCGCCGCGAGCGTGACCAACTGCGGCCCCTTCTTGCCGGCGTGCTGGATGCGGATCTTCTCGTAATCGGCGGCAACCTCGGCGACGTAGGCGTCCTTCAATTCGTCGGACAGCAGGTTGCTGGCCACGCCGACTGCGCGCGACGCATCGGGCACGTAGACCGTCACGCCGCCGAAATTCGGTGCGATCTTCACCGCCGTGTGAACGCGCGACGTGGTGGCACCGCCGATCAGCAGCGGCTGGCGCATGCCCAGGCGCTGCATCTCGTGCGCGACATGCGCCATTTCCTCCAGCGACGGCGTGATCAGCCCTGACAGTCCGACAATGTCGGCGTCGTGCTCGCGTGCGGTGTCGAGGATCTTCTGCGCCGGTACCATTACGCCGAGGTCGATTACCTCGTAGTTGTTGCACTGGAGCACCACGCCGACGATGTTCTTGCCGATGTCGTGGACGTCGCCCTTGACCGTCGCCATGACGATGGTGCCCTTGGGCTTGCCCGCGTCGCCCGAGCGTGCCTTCTCCTCCTCGATGAAAGGGACCAGATGGCCAACCGCCTGCTTCATCACCCGCGCCGACTTGACCACCTGCGGCAGGAACATCTTCCCTGCTCCGAAGAGATCGCCGACGACGTTCATGCCCGCCATAAGCGGGCCTTCGATCACCTGGATCGGCCGCGTATGCGCGAGGCGCGCCTCCTCGGTGTCCTCGATGATGTGCGTGGTGATGCCCTTGACCAGCGCATGCGTCAGGCGTTCCTCCACGCTTCCGCTGCGCCAGGCCAGGTCCTCGACGACGGTCCTGCCCTGCGCCTTCACCGTCTCGGCGAAGGCGACCAGGCGCTCGGTCGCGTCGGGGCGGCGGTTGCGCACCACGTCCTCGACGCGCTCGCGCAACTCGGGATCGATCTCGTCGTAGACGCCGAGCTGCCCGGCGTTGACGATACCCATGGTGAGCCCGGCGCGAATGGCGTGGTAGAGGAATACCGTGTGGATCGCCTCGCGTACGGCGTCGTTGCCACGGAAGCTGAAGCTGACGTTGGAGATGCCGCCCGACACCTTGGCCTGCGGCAGGTGTTCGCGTATCCAGCGTGTAGCCTCGATGAAGTCGACCGCATAGTTGTTGTGTTCGTCGATGCCGGTGGCGATGGCGAAGACGTTGGGGTCGAAGACGATGTCCTCGGGTGGGAAGCCGATCCGGTCGACCAGCAGGTCGTAGCAGCGACGGCAGATCGAGGTCTTGCGCTCGAAGCTGTCGGCCTGGCCCTTTTCATCGAATGCCATGACGATGACCGCGGCGCCGTAGCGGCGCACCAGCGCCGCCTGGCGCAGGAAGGCCTCCTCGCCCTCCTTGAGCGAAATGGAGTTGACGATCGGCTTGCCCTGCACGCATTTCAGGCCTGCCTCGATCACCTCCCACTTCGACGAATCGATCATCACCGGCACGCGGGCGATGTCGGGTTCGGCGGCGATCAGCGACAGGAAGCGCGACATCGCCGCTTTCGAGTCGAGCATCGCCTCGTCCATGTTGACGTCGATGATCTGCGCACCGTTCTCCACCTGCTGACGCGCGACCTCGACTGCGCCGGCGAAATCGCCGGCGAGGATCAGCCGCGCGAAAACGCGCGAGCCGGTGACGTTTGTGCGCTCGCCGACGTTGACGAACAGCGATTCGTCGCCGATGGACAGAGGTTCGAGGCCGGCGAGGCGCATGAGGCGTGACATGAATTGTGGTTCGGCTCGGGTTGGATGCAACAGCGCCACGTTGATGCGCCGACGCGGCAATGGGCGCTGCGCGGCGACGAATGGCCGCCGCACAGCGCCAAGGAATCCTACGCGGCCGCCTCCGCCAATTCGGGCAGCGGCACCACACGCGGGGGCAGTGAGCGCACCGCCTCGGCGATGGCGCGAATGTGCGCAGGCGTAGTGCCGCAACAGCCGCCGACAATGTTGACGAAGCCACTTGTCGCGAACTCACCGAGCAGCGCCGAAGTCTGCTCCGGCGTCTCGTCGTAGCCGGTGTCGGACATCGGGTTGGGCAGCCCCGCGTTCGGAAAGCAGATCACAAAAGTGTCGGCGACCCGCGCGACTTCCTCGATGTATGGGCGCATCAGCGCAGCGCCCAACGCGCAGTTGAGGCCCACCGCCAGCGGCCGCACATGGCGCACCGAATTCCAGAACGCCTCCGGCGTCTGGCCGGAGAGCGTTCGCCCGGAGGCATCGGTGATGGTTCCCGAGACAAAGAGCGGCAGTCTCCGGCCCAGACGCTCGAAGAGTTCCTCGATCGCGAACAACGCGGCCTTGGCGTTGAGGGTATCGAAGATCGTCTCGACGATCAGGATGTCGGCGCCGCCCTCGACCAGGCCCTCCGCGGCCTCGGCATAGGTGGCCGCCAATTCGTCGAAGCTGACGTTTCGCGCGCCCGGATCATCGACGTCGGGGGAAATCGATGCGGTGCGATTGGTCGGCCCGAGCGCGCCGACGACGAAGCGCGGCCGGTCAGGCGTGCGCGCGGTCCAGGCGTCGGCGCATTCGCGCGCGATCTGCGCCGACGCTCGATTCATCGCTCGCGCCTCGCCCGCCATGCCGTAGTCGGCCTGCGCAATTCCCGTCGCCGAAAAGGTATTGGTCTCGATCAGGTCCGCGCCGGCGGCCAGGTATTCGTCGTGGATCGCCGCGACGATTTGCGGCCCGGTGAGCGAGAGCAGGTCGTTATCGCCCTTGAGGTCGTGCTTGTGCCCGTGGAAACAACCGCGAAACTCAGCCTCGCCCAGCTTGCGCTGCTGGATCATCGTGCCCATCGCCCCGTCGAGCACCAGAATGCGCTCGCGCAGCAGGCGGGTCAGCATGGCAGTGCGGTCGGGCTGCACGGGAAGGGTCTCCTTGGCGGTCCGGGAGCGGACAAGGTCTTGAATATTAGCACTTTGTCCCCGCCGCCTCCGGCGCCGGAACGGAATATGTGCAGAACCACGGGCAATAACGCGACGCGTGTCTGCGTGCTACGCTTTGCGCCATGAAACACCTGAAACCCAAAGAAGCGCACGACTTTCTGGCCGCCAACCCGTCAGCGGTATTCGTCGACTGCCGCAGTGAGATGGAATTCTTCTTCGTTGGCCATCCGGTTGGTACCCAGCACGTCGCCTGGAATGACGGACCCGACTGGGACATCAATCCGCATTTCGTCGGGCAGGTCAAGAAGGTGGCGAGCATGAACCGCCCGATCGTGCTCATCTGCCGCAGCGGCCATCGCTCGGTCGATGCAGGCCTCGCGCTGGAGAAGGCCGGCTTCAGCGAGGTCTACAATGTCCTCGACGGCTTCGAGGGCCCGCTCGACGACAAGCACCACCGCGGCGCGGAGGCCGGTTGGCGCAAGGAAGGCCTGCCCTGGGAGCAGATGTAGGGTCTTCCCGTTAATGCCGCGCTTGCGTGACCGGCGCGCGGCGACCGCTACACGGCGTCTGCAACCAAAACAGCTGGCATCGGCGTGAAAGTCATCGGCCCGCTCGGCACCCGCTTTCGACAGGCGCTGCACCCGCGCGCCCCGGCGACCGAAATTGACTGGTACCAGGCGCAGCTTCCGGATGCCGGCGGTCCTGCGCTGGCGCTGATGTGTGGGTACGGCCGGCTGCTGGTGCCGTTGGCCGCGTCCGGGCGCAGCATCCACGGCATCGATGCTTCCGCCGCCGCGGTCGACGTCTGCGAAGCGGCGCTCGCCGAAGCGGGTACCGTGGCCGCGATCTTTCGCCAGGACGTCGTGCAGATGAACCTGCCTTTGCGCTACGGCTGCGCCTTCGCCGCCAACGGCGCCTTCCAGCGACTCACCGAACCGGCTGCCACGGCGCTGGCGCTGGAACGCATCCGCGCGCACCTTGTGGCGCCGGGTCACCTGGTCCTCGATTGCCATGCTCCGCCCCAGTCACTGCAGCGCCAGGGCGCACCGCTGGTCGAGGTAAGTTCGGTCACGCTGCCCGACGCATCGCAGATCGTGCTGCGTTCGGAGACCACCTGCTGGCCCGACGCGCGAATGGTGAGGAGCGAGCGACGCTATGCATTGCGTTGCGGCGCACAGCGCCTTGCCGAGGAGCACGAGACGCTGGCCATGACCTGGTATCAGCCCGATGAACTCGTTGCCCTGGTCGAGGCTGCAGGGTTTCTCGATACGGCGGTCGCGCCGTCGCCGCGCGACGACGCGCAATTGCAGCCGTTCGTGGTGACGGCACGGCTGTAGTTGGCGGCAAGGGCTACCAGCTGCCCGAGCTGCCGCCGCCGCCGGAACTGCCACCGCCGCCGGAAAAGCCGCCGGAACTGCCGGAACTGCCCGACGACCAGCCAGAGGAGCCGCTGCTCATGGTGAAGCCGCCGATGGTGGCCTTGCCCTTGGTCTTCAGTTGCTTCTGCGCCTTCTGGTGCCACGCCGTGCGGCCGACGATCAGCTTGGCGATGGGGAAGCCGACGACATAGATGAGAAACAGCACCAGCGCACCCTTCACTCCGAGCACGACGATCGGGAACATCGCCCAGAACGGGATCAGGAACAGATACAGGAACCAGCCAACGCCCGGCGTCGCGATGCCGACGATGGTGAACAGACCGATGATGCCGAAAATGAACGCACCCAGCAGGATGCGCATTGGCCAGGGCGGCAGGTCCGGCTCCTCGATTCCGCCAAAAAACGATTCCGCGACTGCCTTCGCCCCGGCAACGCCCGACGTCGCCGGTGCGGCGCCCCCCTCCAGTATCGCGACCACCGCATTGACGCCGGCCTCGACGCCACCATCGAAATTGCCGGACTTGAATTGCGGCGTCATGTCGTTGCGGATGATTCGGCTTGCCGAGGCGTCGGTCAGCGTGCCTTCCAGGCCATAGCCGACCTCGATGCGCATCTTGCGATCGTTGGGAACGACCACGATCAGAATTCCGTTGTCCTTGCCTTTCTGGCCGAGTTTCCATTCGGCAAACACGCGCGACGCAAACTCCTCGATGCTTTCTCGCTCGATGGTCGGTACCGTCAGCAAGACGATCTGGTCAGTCGTCTTCTCCTCGTGCGCCTTCAGCACGGCGCCGATGCGCTCCCGCGTGGCCGGCTTGAGAATCTCGGCATTGTCGACGACGCGGCCGGAGAGGAAGGGCACGTCGGCCGCTGCAGCGGGCAGCGCCAGCGCGAACGACATGACGACGATGGCAATACAATTCGCAAAATAGTGTGGTCCCCCCGAACGGCGCTGCGCGCCGCCTCCCCCAGGGGGCGAGTGCCTTGGGGCGGCCCGGCGGCACTTGCAGGTTCCCCCCGATCGGCGCTGCGCGCCGCTCCCCCCAGGGGGCGAGTGCCTTGGGGCGGCCCGGCGGCACTTGCAGGTTCCCCCCGATCGGCGCTGCGCGCCGCTCCCCCCAGGGGGCGAGTGCCTTGGGGCGGCCCGGCGGCACTCATGCGCCGGGTCCCTGTTGCGGCGCGTCGGCGAAACGGTTCGTCGCGTCGGTCGAGGCGAAACCGGCGGCCATCACGATCGCGCGCAGCCGGTCCAGTCCGGCGATCAACGCCGCTCCGGGCGCGCCCATGGCGAGTCCCGCGGTCATGGTGGCAACCAGCCCGTCCCATTGCGCCTGCCCGACGCGTCGCTGGAAGCCCCGGTCAGGCAGCACGACCACCCGCCGCTCGAGCAGGCTGACCAGAATCAGCACCGCGGTGCGCTGCGGGGTTGCAAAGAGCTCGCGGGAAAGGAACTCGACCTCGGCGTACTGGCGCACTTCGAGCGCAGCACGCGCCTCGCGCAGGAACAGCCGCGCAAAGCGCGGCAAGGCCAGTGTGGCAAGCGCACAGGCGGCGCCCGCGCCAAGTATGGTCACGGCCTGCAGCAACAGCGCCCCGGGCAGTATCCAGTCTGGTCGAACCGCGTCGACCAGCGTGGCGATCAGCGCGGCCAGCGACGCGCCGAGCGCAAACGCCTTCCACACGATTTCCGGATAGACGTCGGACTTCCCGACGACCAGCGTCACGACCTCGACACCGCAGGCATCTTCCAGAGCGCGCACACGCCCGGCAATGGCCTTGGCGTCGGCGGTCGCAAGGTGCATGGCGGTCGCGCTCGGGGCCGGCCGTCAGCTGGGACGTTCGCAGGTGGCGATCTTGATCTCGGTGCCGGGATACTGCAGCAGCAGATCCCTCAGCCGGGCCACCACGTTCTGCTGCGGCGAGCGCACGACCAGCAGCGACTGCGTGATCGGTTGCGCGCTGCGCTCGACCTTGACGAGTTTGATGCCCTGGCGGGTGAGGTCCTCGACATAGGTGGAAGCCGCCGATTCGGAGCGGAACGATCCGAAGGAAACGACGAACTGCCCGCGTCCGGAATCCGTCACCGCGACGTCGCGCACGCCTTGTCGTTTGATTTCGGCAGCGCGGCTGTCTGCCGCGGCGCGGCCTGCGAACGGCCCCATGAAGGCGACAAAGCCACCGTCAAATTCCACCCGCTTCTGCAACAACAACCGGCCCAGCGCAAACGGCTCGAGCTCGGCCAGCGCACGGGTCCGGTCAGGGTCGGAGAAAGGCCCCCACTCGACGCAGGAATCGCTCAGTGCGGCGACCTTGGCGGGTCCCAGACCCGCGACCTGCTGCGGCGTGAGCAGTTTGATCTTGTCTGGCTGTATCTGGTCGGCGAGCAACAGGCCTTCGCCGCCGCCGCTGTCCAACCGCGTGTAGGCGTAGAGGGTGATGTTGGCGAGAAGCAGAAGAATGATGACGATGCGCATCGTGGTCTTGGTGGCCCTGACGACTGCCTGCGCCGATTCCCGCCAAGGATCGCAATCGCGGGATCGTACACAGTCGAACCTTCGTGCATCGAATTATCCATGACCTGGGCCATGCCCGTAAGGCCTCCCGCCGTTCGGCTCGAAATCGAGTCTGCATGAATCGGATGCAACGCGGGGCGGCGCCTGCGGGCGGAACTCGCTCCGCCGCCGGGGCTCAGGTACGTCGCAGCGAGATTTCGCCGGAGAGAAAGCGTGCGCGGCGCGGGCCGTCGGCAAGCACCAACGCGCCGGTGCTGTCCACGCCGGCAACCGTTCCCTTGACGCTGCCGCCATCGGGCAGCAGCAACTTGACTGGTTTGCCCTGGTAGGCATGGCGGCGTTGCCACTCGACAGCGAAGGGCGGGAAACCGGCGCTTGCATAGGCATCGAGCGTCCCGGCGAGATCGGCGGCGACGCGCGCCAGCAGGTGATTGCGGTCGATCGCCGGCGCGCCACGTCCGGCAACGGTCGTCAGATCGCTGACCGGCTGGTCGATGTCGCGGCGGACCTCGACGGGCAGGCGCACATTGAGGCCGACGCCCACGACGACAGTCGACGGACCCAGCGCGTCACCATTCAATTCGACCAGGATTCCGCCTACCTTCAGATGCCGATAGACGAGATCGTTGGGCCACTTCAATTCAACGCCATCCAATCCTTCGGCTTCGAGCGCACGCACCACTGACACGCCGACCGCCAACGAAAGCCCGGCCAGGAAGCCCGCACCCTGCTCGAACCGCCAGCCCAGCGAAAAGGTGAGGCTGCCGCCGGCGACAGCGGTCCACGCCTTGCCGCGGCGCCCGCGTCCGGCGGATTGCCACTCGGCGGCAAGCACGGTGCCGTGGATATCCCGACGCTGCGAGCGACGCAACAGCTCGGTCGAGGTCGACGCCACCTGGTCGACCACTTCGACATTGAGTAGAGGAAAATTGGCGCCCTTCTCGGCGATGGCGCGCAGTGCGAGTCGCACGGCATCGGCGTCCAGAAAATCCGGCGCCGCAGTCAGCCGATATCCCAGTCCCCGGACACGTTCGAGTGACAAACCGGCCGTTTCCGCCTGTTTCAGAAGCTGCGAAACCCGGGCGCGCGTCAACCCCACTGTCGCGGCGAGGTCTTCGCCAGAGTGGAAGGCGCCGTCAGAGAGCTGGCGCAGGAGCGAGAATCCGAGAGGAGTGAGCACTGACATCGTTATATATGTTGCACCGCCCACTCTAACACGTTAGGCGTCCATATGCACCATTGTCGGGCCTGAACAACGGATGTGCGGCCAAGCCCGCCAAATGCAAGCCCCGGTCAGCCACCGGGCGAACTCCGCCCCAAAACTCAACGATCGGTCACCCCCCGGGCCACTTGCTGGCCTCAGGGCCGCCACGCCGGCACCTCAGCGATCGGCCGCCGACCCGTCGCGCAAAACGCCGCGGCGGATCTGGTCCAATTCTATGGACTCGAACAACGCCTGGAAGTTGCCTTCGCCGAAACCCTCGTTGCCCTTGCGCTGGATGATCTCGAAGAAAATCGGTCCGATGACCGTTGCGGTGAAGATCTGCAACAGCATTTCGTCCTTGGCCGGCGCGCCATCGAGCAGGATGCGATTGGCCCGCAGGCGCGCCGCGTCCTCGCGGTGACCCGGCAACCTGGTAGCCAGCAGATCGTAATAGGTGTCCGGCGTGTCCTGAAAAACCACCGCCCGCGCCCGCAGCGCCTCGACCGACGCGAAAATGTCACGGGTGCCCAATGCCACGTGCTGGATGCCCTCGCCCCGATAGGCGACCAGATACTCCTGGATCTGGCTCTTATCGTCCGAACTCTCGTTGATCGGTATGCGAATGCGGCCGCAGGGACTGGTCATCGCCTTGGATTTCAAACCCGTCAGCTTGCCTTCGATGTCGAAATATCGGAGTTCGCGAAAATTGAAAATTCTGGCGTAGAAATCGGCCCACTCGTCCATGCGCCCGCGATGCACGTTGTGCGTCAGATGATCGATGGTGGTGAGTCCTGCGCCCGCCGGCCGCTGGTCGACGCCGGGAAGCGGTACGAAGTCGACGTCGTAGATGGTCATCGCGCCGCCTGCATTGGCCGGAGACCCGGGATAGCGATCCACCAGATAGATCAGCGAGTCGCCGATGCCCTTGATCGCCGGGATGTTGAGCTCCATCGGCCCGGGACGGTTTTCGACGCCCCAGGCCCCCTGCTTGATCCCCGACTGATACGCCTGCGCGGCGTCGCGCACGCGAAAGGCGATGGCGCAGATCGATGGGCCATGCACCCGCGCAAACGACTGCGCGAAGGAGTCGGGCTCCGCATTGACGATGAAATTGACGTCGCCCTGACGGTACAGCAGGACATTCTTCGAACGATGCCGGGCGACCGCGACGAAGCCCATGGATTCGAACAGGCGGCCGAGCGCGGCAGGATCCGGCGCCGCGTATTCGATGAATTCGAAGCCGTCGGTGCCAAGCGGGTTGTCCCAAAGGGACGTGGCGGAGCTGACCATGAGCGACATTCCCCAGCGTGAGGCAGGAGCGAACCATTCTAACGCCCACGCAGCATCCGGCGCCTGACCGGGCGAGGACCCTCAGCGAACGTCGCGCAGCGCTCGAAGCGCAAGTTCGTGCAGCGCGGGATCGCCGCAGGCGAGCACTGCACCTCCCTGATCGCAGGGACCGCCCACCCAATCGGTGATCCTGCCGCCCGCAGCCTCGACGATCGGGATCAGCGCCTGCACGTCATAGGGCTGCAGGCCGTTCTCGATCACCACGTCGACAAATCCCATCGCCAGCTGCGTGTAGCAGTAACAGTCGCCGCCATAGCGCAGCAGGCGAGCATGGTCGCTGACCGCGGCCAGCGCGGCGCGCTCCCCCGAAGAACGGAACTGCCGTGGATCAGTGGTGCTGACGATCGCGTCCTCGATGCGCGCGCAACGACGGGTGCGCAGCCTGCGATGCTCGTCGCCGCGTCGCCAGTGCGCCTCGCCACCGGCGACACCGATGAAGGTTTCGCCGACGAAGGGCTGGTGCACGACGCCGACGACGGGCGCGTGTCCATCGTGCAGCGCGATCAGCGTCGCCCAATGGTGATGGCCGAGGATGAAGCTCTTGGTGCCGTCGATGGGATCGATCACCCAGGTGAGCGGCGAACTTCCCGTCTCCATGCCATGTTCTTCTCCATGGATGCCGTGAGTCGGATACGCCGCGCGGATCGCCGCGCGGATCACGTCCTCGGCGGCGCGGTCGGCGACCGTGACCGGGTCGTAGCCCATGAAATTGCGCTTGTCCTCGACGGTGATTATCTCGCGGAAATGCGGCAGGATCGCAATACCCGCCGCATGCGCCATCCGGCAGGCGAATTCGGCGTAGTCCTGTGCTTGCTGCGGGGTCATCGCGGAACTCGTGCGGTTGTGGGGTCGGTTGTGAACGACATCATCGCACGCTGGTGGCACCCGCTCGCGCGGCGAGGATTTCGCGTTCGGCGTCGGCGCCCAATACGATCTTCCAGGCGCCGGTGTTGTCCCGCGCCGCCAGCCACGCGGCGGTATCGGCAACGGTTTGCGCTAGCGGTCCGGTTACCAGCCCTGCACGCGCGGCCTTCGTGCAATCGACCTCCATGAAACCGCCCATGTCGGTATAGCTCGCCGGAATCCACAAGGGCAGGCCGGTCCAGGGCTCGACCTTGTATTCCAGCAGCAGCGCTTCTTCGGTCCACGCCGGCTGCGGCGCCTGCGCGCCTCCGACGGCAGTCAACGCGTCGACCAGCGTTCCCATCGTCCATTGCCGGGCCGGGCTGGTCGCGTTGAACACGCCACCGGCCTCAACATCGAGCAACTTCAGCATCCACGCGGAAAGGTCGCGGGCGTCTATCAACTGCAAGCAATATTCCGCCGCCCCCGGAACCACCGCCTCGGCGGGGCGCGCCCCCAGCAGGCCCGGATGCACGAAGCGGGCGACCCAGTAGCCGAAGCGGTCGGTGGGATCGAAGGGTCCGACGATGAGACCGGGCCGCACGACCAGTGCGCGCGTTCCGTAGACCGACTCCACCACCTGCTCACAAGCTGCCTTCAGCGGTCCGTAGTGCTTGCCAACCTCCTCGGTGGCTGGATCGTCGAGCGTTCCCACCTCGCCGAATTCGTCGACCCCTGCCCGACTGACATCTGAAAGGACCGATAGCGAGGAGACGAACAGGTAGCGTCCGACGCGCCTAGCAAGCAATTCGGCCGAGGCGCGCACCACGCGTGGAACATAACCGCTGGTGTCGAGCACCGCGTCCCATTCACCATGTTCCAGCGCGGCCAAACCGGGCGAAACGGCAGGATCACGGTTGCCAACCAACGCAGTGACGTCGCCGCCCCACGGGTTGCCACTGGCTCCACGCGTGAATATGGTGACCACGTCGCCACGCGCCAGCGCCGCGTCGACCACATGGCGACCGAGAAACCGCGTGCCGCCGAGAACGAGCAGTCGCATCGTGAATCGCAGTCCTATTTGCGCGGCACGATCTTGATGCCGTTGAGCTTTTCCTGCGCCTCGATCAGCGAAGCGACGTACTTGTCGCCGAATCCCAGCACATTGGCGTTGACCAGGCTCTGGTGCACTGCCTCGCCCATGATCGCCGATACAGGCAGCGACTCGGCGAAGTGCGTGTAATAGCGCAGGTCCTTCATTGCGTTGACCAGCGTGAACTTGAGCCCGGTGAGATCGCCGTTGTTCTCGACCATCTTGCCGACCATCATCTGGAACACTCCGGAATTGACGGCACCGGCCGAAATCACCTGATGCAGCTTGGCGATCGACAGCCCCGACTTGGCCGCGGCGGCGAGCGCTTCCGCGCTGGCCGTCGCGATGGCCTGGGCGATGAAATTGTTGAGCAGCTTCAGGATGATCCCGTGACCCGGGGGGCCGACATGAATGACGTTGGCGCAAAAGGCGCCGAACACCGGCTGCAGTTCGGCGAAGGTCGGATCATCCGCGCCGACCATGACGTTCAGAGTGCCGCCCTCGGCCTGCACCGGCGTGCCGCCCAGCGGCGCATCCACCAGGCGCACGCCCATTTCGGCGAGAGCGTCGCGCATTTTCGCAGTCACGTCGGGCTCGCTGGTCGATGTGTCGACGACGATCAGGCCCTTGCGTGCCGCCGACATGATGCCGTCCTTGCCGTTGATGACCTCCTCCACCTGCGGCGACCCGGTGACGCAGAGGAACACGATGTCGGACTCGCGCGCGACGTCGGCGCTAGTCTTGACCTCCTGCGCACCGGCGGCGAGCAGATCCTCCAGTGGCTTGCGGTTGCGGTTGGCGCGAACCGTGAGCGGGAAGCCCTTGGTGACCAGGTTCCTGGCCATGCCATGGCCCATGAGGCCGATGCCGATGAAGCCGGTGCGGGGTTTCTTGTCCATGTTTTTTTGCTCCTTGTGGGTGGGTCGATTCAGTCGATGGCCGGCGGGGCGAGCAGCGCGCGTTGCGCGCGCCGGCGCTCGTGCCAGGTGAGCAGCAGTCCGCTGCCCGCGATCACCGCCATGCCGGTCAGCGAATAGGGTCCGGGAAAGTGATCGTAAACCAGCCAGCCGACCAGTGTCGCGAAAACCAGCTGCATGTAGGTGAACGGCGTCAGCGCCGACGCCGGCGCGCGCTGGAAGGCGAGGATGAACAGGAAGTGACCGACGGTGCCGAGTATTCCGGTCGCCGCCAGCAGCGCGACGTCGGTCCAGCTGACGTCGATTTCCGAGCCGAACCAGGGCCAGACGAAAGTCATCAGCAGCGCGCCGACCAGCGCCGGGTAGAACAGCGTCACCCGTGGATCCTCGCCGGCAAGCATGCGCGTGGTGATCTGGTAGACGGCGTAGAACATGGCCGATCCGAGCGCATAGATCGAAGCGCCATTGAACAGTTCCGCGCCCGGCTTGACGATCAGCAGCATGCCGATCATGCCCGCAACCAAAAACGCGACGCGCGCGCGGGTCATGCGCTCGTGCAGGAACACCACGGCGAGGACGATGACGATGGTCGGCGTCGTGTAGTTGAGCGCGGTCGCATCGGCCAGCGGCAGGTACTTGAGCGCGGTCATGAAACACAGCGATGAGCTGACCAGCAGAATTCCGCGCGCGATCTGCATCCGCGGCTGCGTGGTGCGGACCATGTCGGTGCCCATTTTTGGCCCGAGCCAGATGAGCATCGCCAGCACCTGGAACGACCAGCGCGCCCACACCAGCAGCGGCACGGGTTGCCGCGTCCCCAGCGACTTGATGATGCCGTCTAGTGACGCGAAGCACGCGACCGCGCCGGCAATCATCAGTACTGCCACCGTCGGGATGTGCAATTGGTCGCGGGTCACTTCAATCCGGCCAGGAAGGCGTCGAGCGGCGCCTGTTGGACGCGCCGCGCGGCGATGCACAGGTCGATCTGCTCCAGCGACTCGCGATACGAGTGCGGTCCGGCGTCAAGTCCGGCGGCGCGGGATTCGAACAGAGCGACATAACGCGCGCGCTCGTCGGCGGAGCAGGCCGACGCCAGCCACTTCGGCCAGAAGCCCTGCGTTTCGGCCGGGGCGCGTGCCGCCAACGCCGTGATGTTGCGCTCCAGCCAGGCCAGCGCGACCTCCCGCGTCGCGGGATGTCCGAGCGCCACACTCAACGGTCGGGTGCTCTCGCGCGGGGACAGCGCGCCGTCCAGCGCCAGCGCAAGTGCCCGCTCAAGCAGCACCGGGTCGCGAAAGGAACCCAGAGCAGCGCCGACGTCATCGCGCTCGTTGCCATCCTTGCTGGTCCGCACAACCTCGACCAACGCGTCGAATAGTGTCGGAGCATCGGCGCCGGCAGTGGCGACTGCCGTCAGCAACACCGGCTCGCGCATCGACGGCGGCACTGCCTTACGGTCGGCCAGCCAGCGCCGAGCCAGCCGTTGCGCTTCATCAGAAAGTTTCACGTCCCTGCCGCGAAGCGACATCGCCGGCAGCGCGTCCTGACGCAGGCGCATGGTGTCGCCATCGTCGCCGGCACGCGGCAACCATCCAAGTGCGCGTGCCCTTGCGCCGAAGTGCTTGCGCAACCAGGCGGCGTAGCTCGCCCGGTGATTCGGCGCGACCATTGCCTCCGGCACCACGGCCAGGCCGAGCGCACGGCGCGCAACCCGCGTCGACACGCTGTCGGCCTGCGTGGCGGCGAGCGGCAAGGCTATTGCATAAGACAGTTCCGCGCTGCGGGTGAGTTGCGCGACATCGCCCAGCAGCGCGGCGTAGTCATCCGGCGCAAGTATCCGCTGCGCATTCGGCAGCGCCGCGTAAAGCGCCGGAGACAGCCTGGGCAGAAAATAGCCGATGCCGCGGCGATTGGCGATCAGCCATTGCGGACAGGCGGCGACAGGCAATGGCAGCGATTGCCGCGCTTCCCTGACCAGCGTGCAGACCTCGCGGATGCCGGATCCGTCGGCGATTTCGAAACAGGCGGGAAACACCCAGGATTCCGCCGCCTTAACGGTCGCGCCGGCCGGCTCGAAACGGTGCTGCTTCAACAAGAGCTGCGGCGCGGTCGTGCAGTCGAGCGCGACGTCGAGCATTGGTACGCCCGGGCGTTCGACGAAGCCGCGCAGCGCAGGAACCAGCGCATCGTCGCTCGCCGACAGCGCGGCGAAGAAATCTTCCGCCGTGGCATTGCCCCATGGGTGTTTGGCCATGTAGCGACGCACACCGTCGCGGAATTTTTCCGGTCCCAGCCAGGCCTCAAACATCACGAGGATTGACTCGCCCTTGGCATAGGTGATGCTGTCGAACGCCGCCTTGACTTCGTCCTGCGCGATGATCGGTTGGCGAAGGCGCCGCGCCGACGGCAGGCGATCGGTGTACATGGCGCGGTAGCGCTGGAACTCGCGATAACCCGACACTCCCCACTGCGGGCGCAGATCCTGCACAATGGCCGACGCCAGCCACGAGGCGAACGACTCGTTCAGCCACAGGTCGTCCCACCAGGTCATGGTGACGTAGTTGCCGAACCACATGTGAGCAATTTCGTGCGCGGTGAAGCCGAGGAAGCGCTGCTCAAACCCCGGGGACATCTCGTCCGGGCGTGCCAACAGCACCCGCGCCGCGTATGTGATGAGCCCGGGGTTCTCCATCGCGCCGCCGAAGGTCGGGCGCGGATAGGCGATGAGGTCGAGCTTGGCAAAGGGATAGGCGAAGCCGAAATACCTCTCGGCCGCGGCCAGCACCGCGCCGGTGTTCGCTACGGCATACGCGGCCTCACCGCCACGGCCTTTGGGCGCAATGATCGAGATCGGCGTCGCCTTCATACCTGCATTGCCCGCGTCGACCACGTCGAAATCGCCGACCGCGAAGGCCAGAAGGTAGGTCGGCAATGGCGGCGTCGCCTCGAAGGTCACCTCGCGCCAGCCGGGTCTCGCGGCGCGTTCCCTGGCGACCGGCATGTTGGCGAACGCCCGCATCGCTTCTGGAACGGTCAGCGTCAGTGTCCACGGCGCCTTGAGGTCGGGCTCGTCAAAGCAGGGGAAGGCGCGGCGCGCGTCCAGCGGCTCAAACTGCGTAAACACGTACCAGGCGCCGCGATCCTGCTGGCGAAACACCCCTATCGCGCTGACGCTCTCAATGCTGCCCGAATAGCGGATCGACAGCGTGGCCTCGCCTAGCGGCAGCGGGCGGGCGAAGCGCAACCCGACCACCTCTTCGCTGCCCTTATCGATGGTCGCGTCGACGGATTCCGCCGAGGCTGCCGCTGGAACCAGGCGCGCGGACTCCAACGTCAGGTTGCGCGCGTTCAACCAGACCACCGCGGTCGGTCGATCGACACGCACCTCGATGTCGATGTGTCCGGCAAAGCGTTCAGTGCCGGGGTCGACGGTCAGCTGCGGCGCGTAGGCCAGCGGCACCACGTCACGCGGCAGCCGCAATCCGGGCACCTGCGCCGTTTGCGCAGTTGCGATCGACGGCGCGACACCGGCGACAACCGCCAGCAGCATCGATAACGCCGTGGTCGCTGCGCGCAGTGAACAAAATTTCGGGGACATGGTGGAGCGCGGTCGGGGAAGCAAGCGGGCAAGCGGGGCCCGCCGAAACGCGGCGGGAAACAAACGCCGGGCACAATGGCCCGGCGGCATTGGCCGACCGCAACAAATGCAGTAGCCGATCTGACCATTTTACCCGCAGCGAAGGACAGCTGCCAGACGCGGGCTATGATCGGAACTCGCTCGCGACCCAGGGACTCGTTGATGGAACCGTCGCATGCCCTCATCGCCACGCTCGCCGGCGCCTTCGCCTGGGCGTTCGTACTTGGCGTGATTGCAGTCAAGCTGGGATTGCCGACGATCGTCGGCTACCTGGTCGCCGGCATCATCGTCGGACCGTTTACGCCGGGCTTCGTCGCCGACGTCGACCTCGCGCCGCAGCTCTCCGAGATCGGCGTCATTTTCCTGATGTTCGGCGTCGGGCTGCATTTCTCGCTGCGCGACCTGCTGTCGGTGTGGCGCATCGCCGTGCCCGGGGCCATCGGACAGATCGCCGCCGCAATCGCCATGGGCGCGGGCCTTGCGCATCTGTGGGGCTGGTCGCTGCCCGCCGGACTGGTGTTCGGTCTCACGCTGTCGGTGGCCAGCACCGTGGTGCTGCTGCGCGCACTGGAAGCGGAAAAAGCCGTCGAGACACCGGACGGGCGTCTGGCCGTGGGCTGGCTGATCGTCGAGGATCTGCTGATGGTGGTGGCGCTGGTGCTGCTGCCCAGCTTCGCGAGTTTCGCCAACGGCGCCGGCGATCTCGATGCCGCGCTGCCGACGCTGGGCATCGCGCTGGCCAAGGTCGCCGCATTCACGGTGCTGATGCTCGCCGTGGGCACCCGCGTCATTCCCTGGGCACTGACCCGCGTGGACCGGCTGCGATCGAGTGAACTGCTGTTGCTCGCCGGACTCGCCATCGCCATCGGCATCGCCTTCGGCGCCGCAGAGATTTTCGGCGTCTCGTTCGCGTTGGGCGCATTCTTTTCCGGCGTCGTACTCAACGGGTCCAGGTCCGGGCATCGGGTCGCCAAGCAACTGCTGCCGTTTCGCGACGCCTTCGCCGTGCTGTTCTTCGTCGCCGTCGGCATGGCTTTCGAGCCGGCGATCATCATGGACCGGCCGGTCGCGCTGGCCGCGACCATCGTCATCATCGTCTTCGGCAAATCGGTGATCGCCTTCCTGATCGTGATTGCACTCGGGCGGCCGGCATCCACCGGATTGCGCGTGGCCGCGGCATTGGCACAGATCGGTGAGTTCTCGTTCATCCTTGCCGCGATGGCCGTGGCGCTGGGTGTGCTGCCGGTCGAGGGAAAGAACCTGATGCTGGGCGGCGCGCTGGCGTCGATTCTGCTCAATCCGCTGGTATTCCGCATCGCGCGCAAGCTGGCGCCGTCACTCAAGCCAGACGCCGCCGGGACGACGACCACCTGATCGCGCGAGCATCGATTGCCCCCCGCCTCCCCTCAACCGCCGGAACGCGACGCCAACCGGATGGTCTCTGCGCGCCGCAACGACCTCGCCTACGAGCGCGATGCCAGCGGTCTTGCCCGCCTGGCGATGGCCGCGCTGCTCGCGGGAACCGCAACCGGCGTCGCCGGCGCCGCCTTTCGCTTCGCACTGGTGCGCGCCGAGCAGGCGCGCGGCGATCTGCTCGCCTGGGCGCAGCAAGGGCCGTCCTGGGGCTGGCTGGTGCCGGTATTGGTCGGTGCGACGTGCATGGCCGCGGCGCGCTGGCTGGTGCGCTTCGCGCCCGAGGCCTCGGGCAGCGGCGTGCAGCATGTGGAGGCCGTTGCGGCCGGCGAGGCCCGGCCCGCGTCGCCCGCAGTGATCCCGGTGAAATTCGTCGGCGGCGTGCTGGCGATCGGTTCAGGTATGGTCCTTGGCCGCGAAGGTCCCACCGTGCAGATGGGTGCGACGCTCGGGGTGATGATTGCCAGATGGCTGCGCATGCGTCTCGAGGATATCCGCGACCTGCAGACCGCCTGCGGTGGCGCCGGTCTCGGCGTTGCGTTCAATGCACCGATGGGCGGCGCGCTGTTCGTGTTCGAGGAGGTGGATCGGCGTTTCGGGATGCGCCTGACGCTCGCGACGCTGCTTGCCGCCGGAACGGCGATCAGCGTGTCGCGCTATTTGCTGGGTGTTCAGGTCGAATTGCCCATCGCCGCGCTGCCGTATGCGCAAATGCACGAACTGGTTCCCTATGTGCTACTGGGCGTACTGCTCGGATTCGCGGGACTCGCCTACAACCGGACGATCATTCTTGCTCTCGAACTCCACCAGCGCCTGTTCTCGTCATGGACGCCCGAGGCCAAGGCGGCGCTTGTCGGTGGCGCCGTCGGACTGGTGGCCTGGTTCGTGCCGCCATTGGTTGGCGGCGGCGAGACGCTCAGTCTGGACGTCCTGCATGGCCTGGTGCCGCTTACGACGCTGGCGACGCTGTTCGTCCTGCGCTGGCTGCTGGGTCCGATTTGCTATGCCCCGGGCGCGCCTGGCGGACTGTTCGCGCCGCTGCTGCTCCTCGGCGCCATCGGCGGCGCCTGCTTCGCGATTCTCGCCAACCGCCTGCTGCCGATGCTCGATCTCCATACGATGTCGTTTGCCGTGGTCGCGATGGCCGCATTTTTCACTGCAGTGGTGCGCGCGCCGCTGACCGGCATCGTGCTGGTTGTTGAAATGACTGCCGCCACTTCGCTGATCGTTCCATCGTTCATCGCCTGCTTCAGCGCGATGTTGACCGCGTCGGCCCTGCGCGGCGAGCCGATCTACGATTCGCTGCGCGCCAGAATGCGCCCTTAGCGCGACTCGATTCGCGGTTGAGTGTCCTGCGGAGGCCGGTGGTGCCGGCCTCACGCCGGCCGATGTGAGCAACCCGAGACTTAGGTCCGGGATGTAACCCATATCTCAGGGTCGTACGAGGCAGACGGTGGAGCGGGTGAAGGGAATCGAACCCTCGTCTTAAGCTTGGGAAGCTTCTGCTCTACCATTGAGCTACACCCGCGGTCGGGGCATTTTACGCGCGTCGCCGTGGCAGCGGCAACGCTCCGCGACTGCCCAGCTGGTCGGGCGCGAACGGAAACGCCCGGCCGGTCCCGACCTAGCGCCGGTCGTTGAGCATGAAACCGATACCGACCGTGGTCTGGCGCCAGTTGTAGTCGAGCAGGCTCTCGCCGTAGCCGGTGAAGACCTGCACATAGCCCTTGAACGGGAAGCTGCGCGCCGCGGCGCCGCGCACCAGCGGGAAGGCGAAGGCAATCTCGCCCGCGCCCTTGCCGGTACGCAGGTTGCCTCGCGCCATGGCAGTGAACAGGTAATCGCCGCGCCGGTAAATGGCCCGCAGGTCCCCATAACCCAGGTAGTCGGTGATGTCCGGGTTGTCGTCCTTGTTCGGATCCTCGGAGATCCGGGCCCAGCCGCGCGCCAGCAGCGCGAGTTGGCCACCTTCCTGCCAATCGCGTTCGAATCCGGCCTCGGCATAGACACGGTTCCAGCTGCGCGACGCGTTGCCCGATTGCCCGTTGGACTGGTGGGCAAAGCCGAAATTGAGCATGCGCCAGGCAAACCCATCGCCGTCGTTCTTCACACCGAACAACTCGGGTCGCAGCGCGATGATCGCCTCGGGCTGGTAATTGGTCTCGCGAAATGGCCGCGAATCGGGGGCATCGAATACCTGCCACCAGCTTTGCTGCGTGTACGCGAGCCAGAGGCCGTAGGCATGATCGTCGCGGTCGAAGATCCGCACCTTGGCGGAGATCTGGAACTTGACGCCCTTGGGATCCGTGCTCGGCTGGTCGTCGTACACGCGCTCGGGCGAGGACTGCGGCGCTGCGTCGAACGGGCTGGTGCCGTAGGCGACCAGGTAGTTCGGGTGGTATTGCCTGATTTCGAACTTGCTCTCCTCGGCGCTGACATCGAAGCCCCAGAATTCGCCGAGGATGCCGCCGGCGGCGGCGATGCGACCCGCCGCGCCGGCAGGCCTTTCTCCGGCGGCTGTCGCCGCACTGTCGCGCAGGCGTTCATGTTCGCGCCGCGCATCGCTGCGCCGGGTGACGGCGTCGTAGCAATCCAGCCGGGCCATCCGGTTGCCGATCGCGTGGCAGTCGGCGATCGTCCGCGCATCACTCGCGGCGGCATCTTTTGCCGTCGCCGTGGCTGCGGTCGTCGCAAAAACGAGGCCCAGCGCCATTGAGATCCAATTCTGCATTCTCGTCACCTTGGTTCCAATTTCCACCCGCGGCCTTTTACCGGGTGTCGCCAGAGGGGCGACACCGCCGCAGATTGCCTGTCAGGCAGTTTCAGCGTAACGTGGTTCCAACGCTAGGGGTCCTGCCGGCATTGCCGGCGGGTGAGACCAAACCCTTGGAACCTGATCCGGATAATGCCGGCGAGAGGGAAGCGTGAAGCCCGTTCTTCCGCTCCTCGCGCCCTAGACTTCGAGGAGAAACCCATGAATGCAAACGACCAGCACTTCGCGCGCGATGCGAAGGTGGATTCGGCCGCGGTGGCGCCGCTGCCCGCGTCACGCAAGGTCCATGTCCAGGGATCGCGCGCCGACCTGCGCGTGCCGATGCGCGAGATCAGCCAGAGCGACACGCCGGCGTCATTTGGCGCGGAGAGGAACCCGTCGCTGGTCGTCTACGATACCTCAGGACCCTACACCGACCCGGCGGTGACCATCGACATCCGCAAGGGTTTGGCGCCGCTGCGCGCCGCATGGATCGCCGAGCGCGGCGATACCGAGGAACTGGCCGGATTGACCTCGGCCTACGGCCAGGCACGGCTCGCCGACCCGGAACTCGCCGGCCTGCGCTTCGACCTGCACCGCCTGCCGCGACGCGCGAAAGCCGGCGCCAACGTCACCCAGATGCACTACGCGCGCCGCGGCATGGTCACGCCGGAAATGGAATTCGTCGCCCTCCGCGAAAACCTGCTGCGCGAGGAGTTCGTCGCGCAGCTGCCGGAATCGGTGCGCCGCCAGCATCCCGGGCAGAGTTTCGGTGCGTCCCTTCCGGCGACGATCACCCCCGAATTCGTCCGCGACGAGGTCGCACGTGGACGCGCGATCATTCCCAACAACATCAACCACCCGGAATCCGAGCCGATGATCATCGGCCGCAATTTCCTGGTCAAGATCAACGCCAACATCGGCAATTCCGCGGTGTCCTCGTCGATCGGCGAGGAAGTCGAGAAAATGACCTGGGCCATCCGCTGGGGCGGCGACACGGTGATGGACCTGTCCACCGGCAGGAACATCCACGAGACGCGCGAGTGGATCGTGCGGAATTCTCCGGTGCCCATCGGCACCGTGCCCATCTACCAGGCGCTCGAAAAGGTCGACGGCAAGGCCGAGGACCTGACCTGGGAGATCTTCCGCGACACGCTGATCGAACAGGCCGAGCAGGGTGTCGACTATTTCACCATCCACGCCGGCGTGCTGCTGCGCTACGTGCCGATGACCGCCAAGCGGATGACCGGCATCGTCTCGCGCGGAGGCTCGATCATGGCCAAGTGGTGCCTCGCGCATCACCGCGAGAGCTTCCTCTACACGCATTTCGAGGACATCTGCGAGATCATGAAGGCCTACGACGTCGCCTTCTCGCTCGGCGACGGCCTGCGCCCCGGTTCGATCGCACGACGCCAACGACGAGGCGCAGATGGGCGAACTCGCCACGCTCGGCGAACTGACGCAGATCGCCTGGAAGCACGACGTGCAGGTGATGATCGAGGGTCCCGGCCACGTGCCGATGCACATGATCAAGGTCAACATGGACGAGCAGCTGCGCCTGTGCGGCGAGGCGCCGTTCTATACGCTGGGGCCGCTGACCACCGACATCGCGCCGGGCTACGACCACATCACCAGCGGCATCGGCGCGGCGATGATCGGCTGGTACGGCACCGCCATGCTCTGCTACGTGACGCCCAAGGAACACCTCGGCCTGCCAAACAAGAACGACGTCAAGGACGGCATCATCACCTACAAGATCGCCGCGCACGCGGCCGACCTCGCCAAGGGCCATCCGCGGGCGCAGATCCGCGACAACGCACTGTCCAAGGCGCGCTTCGAGTTCCGCTGGGACGACCAGTTCAACCTGGGGCTCGATCCCGACAAGGCCCGCGAGTTCCACGACGAGACGCTGCCGCAGCATGGCGCCAAGCTCGCCCACTTCTGCTCGATGTGCGGCCCGCATTTCTGCTCGATGAAGATCACGCAGGACGTGCGCGAGTACGCGGCCAAGCAGGGCATCGCCGAGGCCGACGCACTGGCCAAGGGCATGCAGGCCAAGGCGGTGGAGTTCGTGAAGAAGGGGGCGGAGATCTACTCGAAGGCCTGAGTCAGGCGGGATTCCGCGCTCCGCCGGCGCCCGGGCGAGCCTAGTTCACGTCGCCGCAGAAAATCTCCCGGTCACCGTCGGCAGGCGCGCTGCGCACCACGATCGCATAGCCACCCGCGCGCAACTCCGCAAGCGGCAGCGGCGCGACGTTGCTCACCGTGAACGGGCCGTGGGCCGGCGCCAGCGCGGTGCTCGCCGGCGAGCCTGCAAGCACGGTGCGCAGCAGCGGATACGCCGGTGGGGAGACCAGCGCGCCGCAGCGGCCGCGATGGATGAACGTGTACAGGTGAACCGGCCGCGACACGATCATCGCCGGCACGCCGGTGACCTCGATCTGCACGCGCGTGCCACGGTCCTGCGGCATCAGGAAGGCGCGGCCGGTCTGCGCGGGAAGGTCGGGTCCGGGCTTCAGGTTCACGGTGACGAACTCGCGCGACGGCGCGTTGCCGCCGGCGGCGCAGCCAACAAGCAGCGCCGCGGCCATCGCCAGCGCCAGTCCCGATGCGATGCATCGGCAGCGCCACAGCCTGCAGCGCGACGGCGGCTGCGGCCGTAGACGGCGATCGATCGGCAGATGCGGCTTGTGGTCCGCAAGGTCGTTCATCACATTTCTCCGCGGAAAGCGCTCGCCATTGTGGCATCGCCCGCCGGCGGAATCTCATTCCCGCCGCGACGCGCTTCCGCAGTCCATCGGGCAATTCCCGTCCGGCGGCGGGGCGGATGTTGCGCCATCGCGCCCGCCGCGGCCCGGCGGCCCGCTATGATGCGCTCTGGCCGTCGCCTCATGCGGTCGACCTCCAGCCCATGGCCCGACCCACGCTCAAAGTCACCAAACCGGTCGATCCGACCGCCGCGCCCAAGGCGCCGACGTCGCGCGCGTGGCGGGCGGCGCACGGCCAGCCGCCACAACGATCGCCGTCGAAGACTGCCGCCTCGTCTGTGGCGCCGGCTGTGCCGGATCCGACCGCCTCGCCGACGCGCACCGATGCGCCGATGCCCGCGAAGACCGGCTCGCGGCGACGCGGCAAACCTGCGGCGGCAGTCGGCGAAGCTCCGGCAGGCGCGCGCCCGCCACGCGCGCAAGCTGCCGGCAAGAAGCCACAAGGGGCAGCGCGCACGCCCGACACCAGACGGCGGACGGCAGATCCCGCGCCACCGGCGCGTCCGGTGCGTGCGCCGCAACCACGCGCACCGCAGAACGTCGGCAACGACGATCCCCGGCTGTCCAAGCGCATGAGCGAACTCGGCCTGTGCTCGCGCCGCGAGGCAGATGACTGGATCGTCAACGGCTGGGTGCGCGTCGACGGCAAGGTCGTCGACATCCTCGGCACGCGCGTGTCGGGCAGTTCACGCATCGACATCGACCCGGCCGCGACGCAGCACCAGGGCGAACTTGTGACCATCGTGCTCAACAAGCCGATCGGCTATGTCTCCGGACAGGCCGAAGACGGCCACACGCCGGCCATGACGCTGATCAAGCCGGACAACCGTTGGCCCGACGACCCGGCGCCGATCAAATTCAGGATGAACCATCTGCGCGGGCTCGCGCCAGCCGGGAGGCTGGATATCGACTCGACCGGGCTGATCGTCTTCACGCAGGATGGCCGCGTCGCCAAGCGACTGATCGGCCGCGACTCTGAGGTCGAGAAGGAATACCTGGTGCGCGTGGAGGGCACGCTGTCGGACCAGGACATGAAGCTGCTCCAGCACGGCCTCGAACTCGACGGCGTCAAGCTGAAGCCCGCCAAGGTGTCCTGGCAGAACGAGCATCAACTGCGCTTCGTCCTGCGCGAGGGCCGCAAGCGGCAGATCCGTCGCATGCGGGCGAGCTGGTGAATCTTTCCGTGACCGCGTTGAAGCGCGTGCGCAGCGGTGGCGTGCCGCTGGGACCGCTGCCGGTCGGGCAGTGGCGTACCGCGCCGCGACGAGAAGTTCTAGCCGCGCGACTTCCGTTCGCGCCCGCGCGACCGTCCGGGTCAGGACGCCATCGCGATGCGCACCGGCATGCGCCTGCGGCGTCCGCGCGCAGGCGTGCCGGATCCGAAGCGGCCGGGAATCGCCGCGCCGCAATGCCCGCAGGTGCCCTCGGCCGTACCTCGTAGGCCAGGATCTCGTCGCCAGTCGCGGACGATCAGCGGCTTGCCGCAGTCCGGACAGGACGTGGTGCCGCCGCTTGGGTCGTGCACGTTGCCGGTGTAGACGTAGCGCAGGCCTTCGCCGCGCGCGATCGCGCGGGCGCGCGTGAGCGTCGCCCCCGGCGTGGCCGCGACGTCGATCATCTTGTAGTCCGGATGGAACGCCGTGAAGTGCAGCGGCACGTCCGGTCCGAGTCGCGGGCAATCCAGCGGGACATCGCCGTCAGTTCGGCGTCGGAGTCGTTTTTTCCTGGAATGAGCAGCGT